>VGFQ01000004.1 GCA_016868815.1 Bacteroidota bacterium | reverse complement strand
CGATAAGGCCGGCTTTGTCCGCTACCTGCTGGAAGACCAGCCTGAGCCACCCCGCTATTTTGCGATGATGAAGCAGTTGAACAAAGTGGACAGGCCCCTCCTGCCCTCCGTTCCTGCCCTCCGACGCCTCCCACCGGCAGAAGCCATGACCGCCCTTTCGAATGGCATGGTCCTCATTGATACTCGGCCAAAGGCCGCATTCGCCACAGGCCATATCCCGGGAAGCCTGAACATACAAGGCAACAACGCCTTCGCCACCTGGGCCGGCTGGTTTCTGGACTATGACAAACCTTTCATGCTGCTAGCAGACCCCGCCACCCTCGACGACCTAACGCGCAAGCTGATGCGTATAGGTCTCGACAACATCCTCGGCTACCTGCCCTCTACTGACGACTACGTCTCCCAGGGCGGCACCCTCGACACCGTCGACATCATCGATGCGGAAACCGTACGGCAGCGCGCCGGGCAGCCCGACGTGCAGGTCGTCGACCTGAGGGGCGCCACAGAATACAGGTCGGGCCATATCCACGGTGCCGAACATCTCTTTGTAGGCACCCTCCCAAATCACCTCGCAGACGTTCGGCGAGATGGACAGGTCATCTTACTCTGCCAGGGAGGCGACCGGGCGACGATCGGCCATTCCCTCCTCGCCAAGGCTGGCTTCCGCAACTTGAAGAACTATGCCGGAAGCATGAACGACTGGATCGGGAAAGGCTATCCCGTCACCCCCGGACTGCAGGCAGTCGCATCCTAAACCAACCCCCATCCCAACACGCCCGCACTCCTCCAACCGCCTACCCTACCTCCAGGCCTTCCTGGATGAACGAGTCCAACGCTACAACCAGCCGGAATTCCTCGAAAAAGACCCCGTCTGCATCCCACATCGCTTCACCCTTCGCGCAGACATCGAGATTGCAGGCTTCTTCGCCGCCGTCTTTGCCTGGGGCAATCGCAAGACCATCATCCAGAAGTCGACGGAGCTGCTGCAACGCATGGACAATGCCCCTTTCGATTTCATCAGCCGTCATCAGGACTCCGACCTCAAAAACCTCCTAGGCTTCCGACACCGTACCTTCCAGGATACAGACCTGCTCTATTTTGTTTCCTTCCTGCACCATCACTATACCGGCCTGCTACAACCGGGCCCTCTGCCGGCAGGCTTCGCAAGCCCTCCCAGCCTTGAGTCAGCCTTCGCCAACTGGATGCGACCGAAAGACGCCGATACCAGCCGAGCCCTGGCAGGCTTTCACCGCTATTTTTTCTCCCTGCCCGAGCATCCCGAAAGGACCCGTAAACACCTCCCCAGTCCCGAACGGGGATCCTCCTGCAAACGCCTCAACATGTTCCTCCGCTGGATGGTCCGAAAAGACAAACATGGGGTCGACTTCGGCCTGTGGGGACGCATCCGACCGGCACAGCTTGTCTGCCCGATTGATGTGCATGTAGCACGCACCGCCCGCCGCTTCGGACTCCTGCAGCGGACACAGACGGATTGGCAGGCCGCCCTCGAACTTACCTATGCGCTCCGCCGGATGAACCCGAAAGACCCCGTACGCTACGACTATGCTCTCTTTGGACTGGGGGCAGAAGAAGGCTACTAAAGAAGCCGACAGCCGATGCGTCGTTACCCTTTGGCGGACGCCTCCCGCCAGGCGGCAGCTAGCCCGACAAAGGCCTCCAGCGCCAACGGGTTCTTCATTGTATCTCGATGGGCCACCGCTTCAGGCGCAGCCCCCAGGAAAATACGCTTGACAGGCATCTCCATCTTTTTCCCATTGAGGGTATACGGGATCTCCGGCACTTCAAACAAGACATCGGGCACGTGGCGTGGACTGGCATGCAGACGCAGCTTCAGCCGGACCTTCTCCTCCCAGGTACTGTGCGCCTTTCCTGCCGCTGTTAGGACCACAAAAAGAAGGATATGGTATGCCCCGTCGGGTCGCTCGATGCCAACCACGAGACTATCCTTCACCTCAAGCATGGACTCTACCACCCGATATACCTCGGCTGTGCCAATCCGCACGCCACCCCGGTTCAGCGTGGCATCGGACCGGCCCTGGATGGCCAACGAACCATCGGCCGCTGATATCTCCACCCAGTCGCCATGCGTCCAGACACCCGGGAAATGCTCAAAATAACTCGATCGGTAACGGGCATGGCCTGGGTCGTTCCAGAACTGCAGGGGCATGCTGGGCATGGGCTGGCGGATGACCATCTCTCCTAGGCGGTCGCGCACCGGTAGCCCCTGCTCATCATACGCCTCCAGGTCGCAGCCCAGCAGTCGGCATTGCATGCGGCCATGATGTACCGGCAGCAGAGGTGAAGGCCCGACGAACGCGGTGCAGACATCCGTCCCGCCGCTGATCGACTGGAGCCAAAGGTCTCGCTTCACCGACTGATAGACCCACTCATAGGCCTCTGGCGGCAGGGGAGAGCCGGTGGAGCCGAGGCTGCGCAACATCGGAAAAGCATCTTCATCGAAGCGAAGCCCCGCCTTCATGCAGGCCAGCAGGTAGGCGGCACTCGTGCCGACATGCGAAGCCTCCGCCTGCCGGGCAAAGCGCCAGAGAGCGTCCGGGCCCGGGTAGGTAGGCGAGCCGTCATATAGCAGTAACGTAGCGCCGGCCAGCAACGATGAAAGAGAATAGTTCCACATCATCCAGCCGGTCGTAGAATACCAACTATAGCGCTCGCCCGGACGGACGTCTTGGTGCAGGACCAAGGCCTTTAGGTGCTCCAACAGGCAGCCGCCAGTCCGATGCACCATCGCCTTGGGATGGCCCGTTGTGCCGGAAGAGTAGAGTATCCATAAGGGATGGTCAAACGGGACGGCCACAAATTGCAAAGGGCCGCCCTCTACCGACAAAACCTTCTTCCAGGGGATGGTGCCGGGCACGGTCGTCTCCGGAAAGATGAAGGAGGCGAGCACCACGTGGCGTATGGATGGGATCTCCGCCGCAAGGGTAGTCCAAAGTCCTGCCCGGTGGTACTCCCGGCCCTGATAGCCATAGCCATCCGATGCGAACAAGACAGTCGGCTCGATCTGCCCAAAGCGGTCCAGCAAGCTGTCGTAGCCGAATTCCGGGGCACAGCTGCTCCAGACAGCGCCGAGGCTGTTGGCAGCCAGGAAGGCCACCACCGCCTCGGGGATATTGGGCAGCGCCGATGCCACACGGTCGCCGGGCCCCACGCCGACAGACCGCAGCCAGGCAGCTACCGAGGCTACCTGCTGCTCGAGCTCCTGCCAGGAGAGACTGCGGATGGGCGTAGCCTCCGTACGGTACAGGATGGCCGGCCAGGCATCCGTCCGGCGACGGAACACATGTTCCGCATAACTCAGCGTGGCCCCCTCAAACCAGCGCGCAGCCACCATGCCTTCCTCAGGAAGATGGAGGATGCTGGTAGGCGGGTGGTGGAAATGAAGCTCGAAAAAATCAGCCAAAGCCGCCCAAAAGACGGCAGGATCTGCCACAGACCATTGCCAGAGGGCTTCATAGTCAGCAAAGACGAGTCCCCTCTGTTCCTGCAGCCACCCCAGAAATCGCGTCATTCCCGACTCGCGCAACAAAAGCGCATCGGGCTTCCAAATACGATCCTCCGACTCTCCCATGTGATAGGTATGGAACATGCTAACACAGCTCTTCGCTCAAGTTCGGAATTATCTTGATCTTTACACCATTATGCATCACCCGCAGCCCCGCGCCTCCGAAGAAGAACTGTTGGAAGCCCTGGCCCGGGAGGTCGACCGACTCATCGTAGAGGACTTCCAGCGGCTCATTGCCATGCTCTACCGCCTCGACATCCCCGAACAGCGGTTGAAAGAGATGCTCCGCAAACACCGGCAGGCTGAGGCTGGACGAATTATCGCCCACCTCATCCTAGAACGTCAGAAAGAAAAACAACGCAGCCGCGAAGCCACCCGCACCCAAAGGACCGACATCCCGGAAGAAGAGCGTTGGTGAGGCCCGGCTGACTATCTCAGAAAGAAACGGTAACTGATGAAATTGCTCTCCTACCTGCGGGACGGCCACGACCAGCTCGCCGTCCTCGTCGACGGCATCTGCTATGACACGGACAAGCTTCACCCGGAGCTGCCCACCACGATGGGGATGTTCCTAAACTTTTGGGACGACTACTACCCCATCGCCCGTTCCTGCGTGCAGGCCATCCAGGAGAAACGCACCAACGCCACTTCTGGCCATACGCCAGACCCATCCCTCCTGCTGGCGCCCGTGCCCTTCCCCACCAGCTGTCGCGACGGCTATGCCTTCCGCCAGCATGTAGCCAGCGCCCGCCGCAACCGGGGCGTGCCCATGATCCCAGAGTTTGACCAATTCCCGGTCTTCTATTTCACCAACCACCACGGCATCATCGGTCCCGGGCCGGTCGCCTGCATGCCCGACCACTTTGAACGGCTCGACTTCGAGTTGGAAGCCGCCATCGTCATCTGCAAACAAGGCCGCAACATTCCCGCTGGAGAAGCAGACAACTACATCGGAGGCCTCATGATCATGAACGACCTGAGCGCCCGCACCCTGCAGATGGAAGAGATGCTGCTCAGCCTGGGGCCTGCTAAAGGTAAGGACTTCGCTACCGCCCTCGGGCCCTGGCTCGTCACCCTCGACGAACTCGAGCCTTTTGAAACCCCCGCCAAAGAAGGACATGCGGGGCAGTCATGGAACCTCCACATGGCCGCCCGCGTAAATGGAGTGGCCGTCAGCGAAGGCCGTCTCTCCGATATGGACTGGACCTTTGCCGAACTGATCGAACGTGCGTCGTACGGCGTGAACCTGTTCCCCGGAGATGTGATCGGCAGCGGGACCGTCGGCACCGGTTGCTTCCTCGAGCTGAACGGCACCAAACGCCTCGACAACTCCTCGGCAGCAGAACAATGGCTGCAGGAAGGCGATGTCGTGGAACTGGAGATCCAGGGGCTGGGCATCCTCCGGAACACCATGGAAAGGGAAGCACAAGAGATGAGTCTGCTGGCCAAGGCACGCAAGAGAGGCTGAAGCTGTTGGCGTACGGCCCTTCAAAGCAACTTCTCAAACAAGAGGTTCAATACCTCCACAAGGATAAGGATGATCACAATCCACTCGAGGGTGAGGCTCTTGCGGTGCTGGACAAGGTCTTTGAAGAGGCCCAGATTCTCCTTCACAATCTCTAGTTCATCGCGGATGTTCCGGAAACGTACCTGCAGGTCGAACGTCGTCTTCAGGCCGACGTCGACCCGGTTGCGCGTCTCATTCTCCTAGGTGATGTCCGGTGAGTCAAAGATGTAGAGATTTTCAGAGATCCAGTTCTTCAGATTAAGCGTCCGGCCGATGTATCGGATCATCTTGGATCCCGACAGGTCGAGCCGACCCTTCCGCTCCAGCACTTGCGTGTGATGGTTGGTCTCTTCCAGCAAGGCAGCCGTCTGTTGTGAGTAATAGTCGAGAGCGACAGACTGTGCGACGTTGAGCATGATGATTCGCAGCACTTCCGTCTCTCCAGTTGTGATCTCTGATGTTATTGAAGCCGAAGCGGAACCGAGTAGAGTTGGTGTCGATGAGGATCTCCTAACTCAGCCTGGG
This sequence comes from Bacteroidota bacterium, assembly GCA_016868815.1. Classification (GTDB taxonomy): domain Bacteria; phylum Bacteroidota; class Bacteroidia; order Chitinophagales; family Chitinophagaceae; genus Pollutibacter. The sequence continues at coordinate 194,211 of VGFQ01000004.1, read as the reverse complement.
CTCCAGCAAATGCTTGCAGTACGGGATCATGAATCGGAGGAGCTCGGCTGCCCGCACATCATCGTAGTTGAGGAAGGAGACGAGGCCATACTGCAAGACCGACAGGTGGCGGTCTTCGTCCACCGTATAAAAGAGCTCGTCAGCCTCCTCATGGGCAGGCTCGGCGGGGAAGCCTTTGCGAAAGGCCCTGAGGTCGATGCCTTCAGCAATCTGATAGGAAACTGCTTTTACCTTCATAGGGTCTCTATTTCACAGAAGCCGCACCCCAGCGTTGGCAAGCTCCCGGGGATGCCTAGGCAGGATTCTCGGGCCGCATCATCGGAAACAGCAAGACATCCTGTATGGAGGGCTGGCCCGTCAGGAGCATGCAGAGGCGGTCGATGCCGAAGCCGATGCCGGAAGTGGGCGGCATGCCGTACTCGAGGGCCCGTAAGAAGTCGTGGTCGATGAACATGGCCTCATCATCCCCCCTCTCCATCAGCCGGGCCTGCTCTTCGAACCGATCACGCTGCTCCAGCGGATCATTGAGCTCGGTATAGGCGTTGGCGACCTCCTTGCCGTTGATCATCAGCTCGAAGCGTTCGACGAGCCCTGGCTTGAAGCGATGGCGCTTGGTCAGCGGGCTCATCTCGACGGGATAGTCCGTGATAAAGGTAGGCTGTATGAAATGCGCCTCGCAGGCCTCGCTAAAGATCTGATCGATGAGCTTTCCTTTCCCCATGGAGGAGGCGACGGGGATGCCGAGTCTGCCACAGGCATCGCGCAGGCCGGACTCATCCATCCCCGTGATGTCGATGCCTGTGTGCTCGAGGATGGCCTCCTGCATGGTGACACGGCGGTAGGGCGCTTTGAGGTCGATAACCTTTTCGCCAACTTCCACCTGGGAGGTGCCGTTGACGGCGATGGCAGCCTGCTCTAGGAGCTGCTCCGTCGTCTCCATCATCCAGAGATAGTCTTTGTAGGCGACATAAAATTCAAGAACTGTGAACTCGGGATTGTGGGTCCTATCCATCCCCTCGTTGCGGAAGTTGCGTGAAAACTCATAGACCCAGTCGAACCCACCCACCAGCAGCCGCTTCAGGTATAGTTCGTTGGCGATGCGCATATACATGGGAATATCCAGCGCGTTATGGTGTGTAATGAAAGGCCGGGCAGTTGCACCACCGGGAATGCTTTGCAGCACAGGGGTATCCACTTCCAGCGCACCTCTGGCGTCGAGGAAGTGGCGGATAGACTGTATGAACCGGGAGCGCTTCAGGAAGGTGTCTTTGACCTGAGGGTTCACGATCAGGTCTGCATAGCGCTGGCGATAACGGAATTCAGGGTCGGTGACCGCATCAAAAGTCTCTCCCTCCTTTTCCTTGACGACGGGCAGGGGCTTGAGCGACTTGGCAAGCAGGGTGAGCTCGCGTACATGCACGGATATCTCACCCGTCTTGGTGGTGAAGACATGCCCGCATACCCCGAAGATATCACCCATGTCGGACAAATGCTTCCACACGGTGTCGTAGAGCGACTTATCCTCCCCTGGGCAGATATCATCGCGGCGGACATATACCTGGATGCGGCCCGCAGCATCCTGCAGCTCGGCAAAGCTGGCTTTACCCATGTCTCGGATGCTCATGATACGGCCAGCGAGGCACACATCGGTAAAGTCTCCCTCGTTGACGCCAGCCACATAACGATTGCGTATATCCGAAGAGGTAATATTGACAGGATAGAGGGGAGCAGGATAGGGATCTATTCCGATGTCGCGGAGGCGGTCAAGCTTCTCCCTGCGGATGGCCTCCTGTTCGCTGAGGTGGGGCAGCTGCATGCGTGCAGGTAAGTTTCGTGCAAAAGTAATCCTTAAATATGGGAAGCCACGAGCAGTACCTGCCAGGCTTCCTGCAGGGATCCCGCGTCCAGCAGGGAGGCAGCATGTCGATGAAGCTCTCGTTCCATCTCTTCCGGTGTGTGCGCGAAGTACTGGATGATATGCCGCACCCGGGCGTCTTCGAAGCCAGTGAGTACCTCCGGCATGGCCTCGACATTGGCAAGCCTGGCCAGCTGGTCGCCTGTCAGGATAGGACTGTGGCGAATGTCTTCAGGCAAGCCCGGAAAACCTATGCCCAGTTTCTGATTGGGCTTTTCCACTTCGAAGAGGCTATGCGCATCGACCCGACAGTACCAGTCACCCCCCAGTCTTGCTACCTGCTGTAGCCGATGCGGATCGATCATGGTGCCGGAGGGGTTCAGGATCTCATCGGAGACATGCAGCATCAACACCTCGCAGATGACCAGGTTCCCCGCACCTCCCTGCTCGCCCAGCGACTTCACTTCGGTCACCCTGCATTCCATCTGTACCGGGCTCTCCGCGATACGGGGTGGACGGACGCATTCCGAGGGGATATGTGTGAAGCCCGCCATGAGAGCCTCATCCACGCCGGCGGGATATTCGCAGCTCGACAGGGAGGCCTGCCGTACCATAGACGTGTCGACGATATGCACGACGCATTCGGGTACGGCCAGCACATTCGACAATGTATGCTTCACCGTTTGGTCGCGCAGACGTCGGGCAGGAGAAAAAACCAGCACCGGAGGCTCCGTCGAGAATAGGTTGAAGAAAGAAAAAGGGCTGAGGTTGGGATGCCCTTCCTCATCCACCGTGCAAACAAGCCCGATGGGCCTTGGGGCCACTGCATATTGCAGCCATTGCTGACGCAGGGCTGGAGGGACCGATGACATCAAAAGTCTCATGCCGACACGAAGAAACGAAGAAAGAGGATGTAAGTTGCTGACCCACGCCCAGGTCAAGATAGTATCATCCCACCAAGTCAACACATGATCCATTTACACTACAGCATGCTCAAACGCCTTCAGGATGAGAAAAGGGAAAGAGCGTGGCGACTCAATGGTCAGCCAGCCGTTTGGACAAGAGGTGGAGCATGCACAACAAAGACAGCAGCAGCAGCATGGCAGTGAACTGATGGGCAGTCCCCAGCCAGAGGAGCGGACGGGATTGGTCGGAGTACAACACGCTGAAGATGCCTAAGAGGATCTGTGCCATCACCAACCCGACCGGCAGGGAGGCATAACTACGAAACAGGTCTGTCGAGGCAGCACGGCGAGCACGGACATACCAAATGAGCACGAGCAGTCCCACCAGATAGCCCAGCCCCCGGTGGATGAACTGGACGGCCAAGGGATTGTGCGACGACAAAAGTCCATCCTGCCCTCCCCCCATGCCGCTGGGCCACCACTGCTGGTTGATGGTAGGCCAGGTAGGTGCAAAGGCGCCTGCCTTGAGGCCTGCCATGAAAGCACCATACACCAGCTGCACGCACAATACGGCCACTACGGCCAAGGTCAGCCTTCTGAGCCCTTCCGAGCGTACATAGGCCACTGTAGGCAGGGAAAGCCGCAGCGCAAACCAAAAGGTATAGGCCAGCAGTCCCATGGCGGCCATAAAATGCACGGCAAGCCGGATATGGCTGACCCGCACATCGTCTTCATTCAAACCGCTCTGCACCATGATCCATCCGATGGCGCCCTGCAGGATGCCGAGACCAAAGAGCACGGTGAGCGGAATGACCCATTCCCGGCGCAACATGCCCCGCCATAGAAACCAGCAGAAAGGGATCAGGAAGACAAGCCCGATGAGGCGGGCCCAGAGGCGATGAAACCACTCCCAAAAGTATATGAACTTGAAGTCGGAAAGATTGAAGTCGAAGTTGATATACCGATATTGACCAATCTGCCGGTATTTCTCAAAGGCAGACTGCCAATCTGCCTCGCTCATCGGCGGCAAGGCACCGAGAATGGGCTGCCATTCCGTGATGGAGAGCCCTGAGCCCGTGAGCCGGGTGATCCCCCCCAACAATACCTGCACCATGATCATTGCTACGCCTGTCCAAAGCCAGCCCACCACCGGACGAAGGCTGCGGTCTGTACCCTTAGTGCCGTTTGTCATGCCGCAAAGGTACCACAGATCGGCTTGCCCTCCTCCCGGCAGTCGATTTTATCATATTTTCGGAACATGCTACGTCCCTGCCACCAACCGATCATCCCAGAGGCAGGCTGCGACGAGGCAGGCAGAGGCTGCCTGGCAGGGCCCGTGTTTGCCGCTGCCGTCATCCTGCCGACCGACTTCTACCACCCCCTGCTGAACGACTCCAAACAGATGAGCGAGGCTACACGAGCACAAATGCGTGCGGTCATTTGCCAGCAAGCCCTCGCCTATGGAGTCGCGCAGGTCGAAGCGGAAGAAATCGACCGCATCAACATCCTGCAAGCCTCCATCCGGGCCATGCACCTGGCCCTCGACCAACTCTGCCTCCGCCCTGAGCACATCCTGGTGGATGGCAACCGATTTCAGCCCTATCCCTGGATCCCACACCTCACTGTCGTCCAGGGCGATGCCACCTATGCTTCCATCGCAGCTGCCAGTGTGTTGGCCAAGACCACCCGCGATGCATATATGGAAAGCGCCCATGTCCAACATCCTGTCTATGGATGGGATAAGAATAAAGGATACCCCACCCGGCAGCACCGGGAGGCCATCGCTGTTCACGGACTTACATCCTTGCACCGCCGCTCCTTTCGATGGGACCGTGCGACGGACGGCCAGTAGCAATTACCCAACTTCCCGGATACTTTCAGGCTGTAAATTCTCCTACTCCCTGCCGCAGCAGGCGGGGCTCATCGCCGGTCAGATCTACGACGGTAGAATACCTCATCCCTCCAATCCCCCCATCTACCACCATGTCGACTTGACGGCCAAACCGCTCATAGATGGCGGCAGGATCGGTGTATTCCTCCACCATCTCACCGGGGAGGGAAGAACTCAGCAACGGGTGTCCGAGCTCCCGGAGGATGGTCATGGCGATGGCATGGTCGGGTATGCGCAGGCCAATGGTATCGCGCCGGCTTTTAAGGATGCGGGGAACTTCCCGGCTGGCTGGCAGGATGAAGGTATATGGTCCCGGCAGGTGGCTTCGAAGGATGCGATAGACAGGCGTCTGGATGCTCTTAGTATACCGACTGAGGTCGCTGAGCCCATCGCAGATGAACGAAAGCTGTGCCTTGGCTGGATCAACCTGCTTCAGTCGGCAGATCCGCTCTACCGCCTTTGGCTGGAAAATATCACATCCAAAGCCGTAGACAGTATCGGTGGGGTAGATGATCACGCCGCCCATGCTCAGACAGTCAACAATCCGGCGGACCAGCCGCGGTTGCGGGTTGTTGGGATGTAAGTGGATCAGCATAGACAGTCAACAGGAAAAGCCTCTACATGTCCACCCGCATGGATGTACAGCCGTTACAAGTAACAACCAATGGCGAGTACAGGGATGCAATTTTAAGATGCGGGATTGTATGATGGTGAACCGATCAACTTTATATGCGGAAATATTTGGAAAATCGAAGATCCTCTCTATTTTTACTACAGAGACTTAGGTACTGCCTCCTAGCAGACCCCATCCGTGACCCGATATCCCATACAATTTCCTTCCTCTCTGATTCCCCGCAATGTCCTGGACATCTTAGGTACCCTCTAAGGGATTCCTGATGCTGTCAAAACAATGGATGCATGCAGGCGCATGTATCCCAAACCATCGCCTTCCCCCGCTTGTCGGGCAGGCATATTTCTTTTTTGTGGTTTCAGAGGTAAGCACAAGCCGGCGATGTCTATCGCTGGCTTTCTTTTTATCCCCTTTACGCAAACAGGCTGCTACACGGAGCGCAGCAGCCTGCAGGCAAGGTGCAGCTATGCTGGGCTGTATTTATTGAATAGTCCAGACCTCGTTGCCGCGGATGAGCTTGTTGAGGTCACCCATCCCCCGCTTGGCAATAACATCTTCAATTTGAGCGGCCATCATATCCTCATAGCAGGGCCTCTCTGTCTGGTAAAAGACACCGAAAGGCCGGGGCAAGTGGTTGTCGCGCTTGGGGTCGTCGAACATGCGTACTAGGATCTGCGCTTTGTAGAAGTCATGTTCATCGTGGATCCAGCAGTCATCGGCACTGACATCTTCGCCAAGTTGGACGACTACGGGGTGGAAACCGTCCAGCCGGATGGCCTTATCGCGGGCTGCCCCGAAGACCAGCGGCTTGTTTTGCTCCAAGAATAGCGTCTCTTGCGCCTTGGAAGTCTTCTCGGTAAAGATTTCAAAGGCTCCATCGTTGAAGATATTGCAGTTCTGGTAGATCTCCAGGAATGAGCAGCCTTTATGACGATAGCTGCGGAGAAGCATCTCCTGCAGGTGCTTGGGATCCCTGTCCATGCTCCGGGCAATGAACGTCGCATCGGCCCCCATGGCCAGTGCCAGAGGGTTGAAGGGATGGTCGATGCTTCCGAAGGGTGTGGACTTGGTGACTTTATTGGTCTCCGAGGTCGGGGAATACTGCCCCTTCGTCAAACCATAGATTTGGTTGTTGAAGAGCATGATGTTGACGTCGAAATTCCGGCGCAACAGATGGATTGTATGGTTGCCACCAATGCTGAGCCCATCCCCGTCGCCTGTGACAATCCACACGCTGAGCTCTGGCCTACTGGCCTTGAGGCCGCTAGCGATGGCGGTGGCACGCCCATGGATGGAGTGCATCCCATACGTCTCCATGTAGTAAGGAAAACGGCTCGAACAGCCGATCCCGGAAACAATGACGATGTTCTCACGGGGAATGCCTAGCGTGGGCATCACCTTCTGGACCTGTGCAAGGATAGAGTAATCCCCACAACCAGGGCACCAGCGCACTTCCTGGTCGGTCTGGAAATCTTTAGCAGTCAAAGGGGTGGGGGCAAGAGCTTGTTCGGACATACACAAATCAATTCAGTACCCAAATGTAAACAATCCAAGCCATCTGAGAAATCGAATACGATCCTCGCGAGGGCGGGCTCATAAAATAAAAAGGGATGAGGCTTCCCTCATCCCTTGTCAATGGCATGGTTGCTTTAACGTTCGGTGCTGATCTACAGACTACCAACGGTTGCCACCGCCGCCGCCGCCGTAAGGGCGACGATTGCCGCCGCCACCGCCGCCGAAGTTGCCGCCGCCACCACTGCGCTCTTCGCGGGGCCTGGCTTCACTTACTTTGATGGCACGCCCTTCGACGGTTGCACCGTCGAGCTCACGGATGGCTTTCTGGGCTGACTCATTGTCGGACATCTCCACGAAGCCGAATCCACGGCTCTTGTTCGTGAATTTGTCCATGATGACTTTGGCGGAGGAGACTTCACCGTACTCTTCGAAGAAGCCTCTCAGGTCCTCATCCTGCACATTGTAGCTGAGGTTGGACACATAAATGTTCATGAAAAACAATTGATGGATGATAAATGCTTGAGTCCAAACACAGATTACTGAGGACTGAATTTTAGCAGGCTAATCTTAGCAGTTAAATTCTGACACATGTAATGCACGTACTTAGCTCAAATGATCGGGACAAAGATAAGAGAATAAATGGTAATTCCCAGCGTTTGGCGTTAATACCTTGTTACATTGTTTGTGGATGTCCTCCAGGCAGGCAAACCTTCCGGAGGCTGCGCAAGGCCAGCAGCGATCCGGTGAGAAAGAAGATGGCCCCCATGAGAAAAGGCGCCCCTGGAAAAAAAATTGGGGCAGAAGGGCGGGTGAAATAGGCATAGAGGGATGTCATCAGCAGCGGGCCCACGATGGTAGTCGCACTCATGAGGCTGGTCAGCGAGCCCTGTAGTTCCCCCTGCTCGTCGGCTGGTACCTGCGATGAGATGATGCCCTGGATGGAAGGGCCAGCGATGCCGCCCAGGCAATACACAAAAGAGAAGAGAAACATCATCCACCCTTGCGTGGCAAATGCATAGAGGACCATACCCGTCGTGAATAGCAAGAGCCCCAGGAACATACTCCGCTTCTGCCCCAGACGGGGGATCACCAGCCGTATAAGTCCGCCCTGGACTGCAGCGATCATCAACCCGACAAAGGCCAGCGAATAGCCCACCATACGCTCATCCCAACCGAATTTTCCAATGTTGTAATAGCTCCAGGTCGTCTGCACTGCATGGGCTCCGATATAGACAAACGTCAGCGATAAAATAAGGCCCCACACCGCCGGATAGCGACGCAGATGTCGAAGTGCGCCAAAAGGGTTCGCCCTCGACCAGGAAAACAACCTTCGCCGCTGGGGAGGTAGCGACTCTGGCAGGACGAAATACCCATACATCCAGTTCAAGAGCGTCAGCAATGCAGAAGCCATGAAGGGAACGCGCGTACCAAACTGGCCCAGCATGCCGCCGGCCACCGGACCGATAATAAAGCCCAATCCAAACATCGCCCCGATAAGCCCGAAGTGCTGGGCCCGCTTGTCGGGCAGGCTCACGTCTGCCACATAAGCCGAAGCCGTAGTGAAACTGGCCCCCGTGATGCCGGCCAGGATGCGTCCCAAAAAAATCCATCCAATAGATGGTGCGAAGGCGAGTAGGATGTAGTCAAGCCCGAAGCCAAAGAGTGAAAAAAGTAATATCGGCCGCCGACCATACTGGTCACTCAGGTTTCCTAAGACGGGCGCACACAGAAACTGCATCACTGCATAAGAGAACATCAGCCAGCCGCCATAGGAAGAGGCCGTAGAGATATCCGCCCGGACCAGCTCCTTGATCAATCCCGGCAAGACGGGAATGATGATGCCCAGTCCGATAACATCCACCAGAACAGTCACCAGAATGAAGCCCATCGCAGCCCGGCTGCGACTTTCAGAGATCGCCATCTGTCGAGCGTTTTTGGAGGCAATCAGGCATCAACGGAATCATAGACAACCACTTTTTCCCAGAGATAGGCACAGGTGGCGACAAATTCAAGATGTAAGGGATCTTGCTGGTACGAGGCCTCATCCGCGGCCGTGTCAAAGGTAGTCAGCCAGGACAACGAGTAGCTGGCATCGATCACATCCCGATGAGTAGAGGCTGGTCGGCCGATGTGTTGGGTCCGTATAGACGAAATGCTTGACAGGCGCTGCAGGCCTTCCTGCAGTTGGAGCAGATCTTCCGCGCGGGCCGGATGCTTCAGCCAAAAAAATACGTGATGGATGAACATGGTTGTTACAAATAAGGGTGGATGAAGGTACAGAACGGCTACCAGACTTTTCTGCGGATGTATCGATCTCCGCAGCATATGGCTATCAAAGGCTTTTGAGCCAGTCGCGGATGCCTTCCGTCAGTGTATGTGCCACCGCCCGGTGGAACTTCTTGTATTTTGAAATCCTGATCACACTATGGGCCATCAGCATGGCTATCGGCCTTACTTTAGACAAAGGCTACGACCCCGACAATCAGCAGGTCGATGATGGCACCTGCCAGGCATTGCAGATGGATGCCACAAAACCTGTCACAAGCCAACCTACAAAGCCTACGAAGGAGCCTTCTTCTAGGAAAAATATTTGATCCTGTAATGCTGATCTTTCTCCGTATTCGATGTACGCAGTCAGGATCCTCCAGCACTTATCTGACAGTTGAACTGTTACAAGGCATCATAACCATCGGCCGTCACCTTTGCTGTAATCCTCCTCCTTGCATCCTTGGTATTGAAAGGCTCCGCCTTGGTGAAGCGCTTGAGCCCAAGCAGCATCATCCGCTGCTCATCGCCAGAAGCGAAGGCATTAATTGCATCTTTTCCAGACTTGTGGATCCTGTCGGCCGCATCATACAGATAGCAGCGGACCATGTCAATCTGGAGGGCAGTGGCCGCCTCCCCTCTCTCTTCGCAGAGCCGCATAGCCCTCAGCAGGGCGCTTTCTGCATGGAAGATCTCGATGCCCATGTCGGCTAGGCACAGGAGGATCTCCTGCTCCTGCTCCAGTTTCATCATGAGTTTCTGCACAGCCCCACCTGCTACCATGAGAAGGGCCTTCTTCAGATGTAGGATCAGCTTCCGATCTGCAGCAAACGTGCCTTCCTCTTGGGCCCCGAAGTCGGGGATCGACATCAACTCTTTCTGCACGGCCATCGCAGGCCCCATCAAGTCAAGCCGGCCTTTCATCGCCCGCTTCAGGATCATGTCGACCGTAAGGAGCCGGTTGATCTCATTGGTCCCCTCATAGATGCGGTTGATGCGGCTGTCACGGTAAGCCCGTGAAATCGGATATTCAGCGCTGAAGCCGTTGCCGCCATGTATTTGTACCCCTTCATCCACTAGGTAGTCCAGCAGCTCACTGCCATATACTTTCAGGATGGCACACTCGACAGCATACTCTTCTGCCGCCCCCAACAGTGCTTCATGGAAAGGCTTGCCTGCGGCGAGGAGCTCCTGCTCTCTATCTTCGACCCATTTGGCCGTCCGGTAGAGGGCTGACTCGCTGACCCAGGTGCGGATCGCCATCTCCCCCAGCTTGTGTTGTATCGCCCCGAACTGGGCAATGCGCTGCTTGAATTGTTCGCGCGTGTTGGCATATTGCAGGGTAATGTCTAAGGTGGCCTTGCCACCTCCGAGGGTGGCGGCACAGAGCTTGAGCCGACCGATATTGAGGATGTTAAATGCGATGACATGCCCTTTGCCGACTTCACCTAACACATTTGAGACAGGCACTTTGCAATCCTGGAAATAGAGCTGTACCGTGGAAGACCCTTTGATGCCCATCTTGTCTTCTTCCGGCCCCTGCGAGAAGCCTTCCATGCCGCGTTCGACAATGAATGCAGTGAACTGCATACCGTCGATCTTAGCAAAGACGGTGTATACATCGGCAAAGCCTCCATTGGTGATCCAGCATTTCTGCCCGTTGAGCAGATAATACTGGCCATCTTCGCTTAGGCGGGCTGAGGTCTTGGCACTCAGTGCGTCACTGCCGCTGTTGGGCTCCGTGAGGCCATAAGCCCCCTTCCATTCACCGGTGGCCAGCTTCGGAATATATTTCGCCTTCTGCTCCGCCGTGCCGAAATAGAGGATAGGCAAGGTGCCGATGCCGGTATGGGCGGCTACGGCCACCGAGAAGGAATGTCCACCACCCAGTCCTTCGTTGACGATGGTCGAGGTGATGAAATCCTTCCCCAGCCCCTGGTACTCCTCTGGGATCGAGACACCCAGCAGTCCCTGCTGTCCGGCTTTATCCATCAGCGAAGACATGAGCCCGGGCTCGAGGGCATCTATGCGCTCGATGATGGGGTGCACTTCTGCTTGGAGGAAGTCGTGGCAGAGCTGCAACACCATGCGCTGCTCTTCGGTGAAATCTTCTGGGATGAAGGTATCCTTTGGCTGGCTTTCTTTGATCATCCACTCGGCACCCCGCAGGGTTGTGGCCGTCTTGATCGCTATTGTCATGGGGGTGATATTTATATTTATTTATGTCAGGTTAGATTATCATATACTCGTTGGAGGACCGACTTGCAGAGTTCAATTTCCTTCGCAGGAACCCCTTCCAACGCCTCATTGAGCGTTTTGTTGGCCAGGTCCATCGTGCTGTCTCGGAGGCCTGCGCCTGCCGTGGTGAGGAAGATACGCTTCATGCGCCGGTCGTCTTTCGAAGGCACTCGCTGCACGAGCCCCTGCCGCTCCAGGTTATCCAACAAACGGGTGATGCTGGGCTTGTCGCGGTACGAGGCTTCACAAAGCTCCTGCTGACTCATGCCATCGTGCTTCCACAGATGGTACAGCACACTCCACTGCTCGATGGTGATGTCTACCCCGTTCTGCTTAAAATTCTTCTGCAGCCGCCGCGCCAGAGCCGTCGATGCCAGTCCCGTGATAAAACTGTATAACTCCCCTCGCCTAAATTGGTTGTTTGGCATATCGTTAGTTATGCAACCAATTTCGAAATTAGTCTAATTTTGAGAAACAATCCAAGCGACTGGAGACATTTTAACAAGCGTCTTTAAAGATGGATGAGATTCGGACACTGCCGGGAGAAGGGTGGGGCATTGCCCTCCGAAGGTTTGGCGAGGGACCGACAGTGACGCTCTGCCTGCATGGCTTTCTGGAAGACGGGGACAGCTTTGCCGCCCTGGCAGAAGCTTTACCTGGACATTGTCTCCTGGCACCCGACATGCCCTTCCATGGTCAGAGTTCTTGGAGTACGGCTAACCCTCTCTCCCCCGATACACTCATCGACGCGCTCCTGCAGTGCCCCGAATTGCAGCAGGGCCCCTTTGGACTGCTAGGCTACAGCATGGGCGGCAAGGTGGCACTCTCCATCTTCCAACGCATCCCGGACCGCATCTCGCACCTGCTGCTGGTGGCGCCGGATGGGCTACGCCCCAGTCCGGTACATCTTTTTTTCACCCATACCTGGTTAGGCGACCGCATCCTCTGGTGCTCATTGACAAACCCGGGCTGGCTGTACCCGTTGCTCACATTGCTCCGACAGTGCAAGATGATGAACGAGAGCCAGCACCGCTTCGTCCTCTCCTATCTGCAAGACGTGCCGATGCGCGAGCGGGTCTACCGTATATGGACAACGCTGCGATACTTCCAGCCCAGTCCCCGGCAGGTGCAGGCCCTGATCCGACAATACCCGATACCGGTCCGACTGATCTTTGGCCGCTACGACCGCCTCTGCCCCGTGGCCCTCGGTCAGCGCTTCCTGCAGCCCATCGCTGGACAAGTGGAGCTGCAGGTCTTCGAGACCGGTCACCTGCTATTGCGCGACAAGCATGCTCAACAGCTAGCCAAAGCCTTCCCGGCCCTTCCGACAAATTGATAGACCTTCGCTATGATGCTGTTCCCTGCCGCCACCGTCTTTTTATGGGGGCTCTACGCCCTGCTGATCCTTCGGTATCGCGCTGCCTGGCAGCAGATCACCCCTTTCCAGCCAAGCCCCGGCCATCGGCCATCCACCCGCCTGTCGCTGGTGATCGCTGCCCGCAACGAAAGTGCTACCATCCCCCATTGCCTGCGGGCCATCATGGCGCAAGACTATCCCAAAGCACTCTATGAAGTCATCATCGTCGACGACCACTCGACAGACGATACCGCCGCCCTAGTCCGAGGCTTTGCCCCCAACGGCGTGAGACTGGTGGAACTCTCCAAATTGGACCCCGGCCGCCAAGGCAAGAAGGCGGCCCTCACCGAAGGCATCCGCGCTGCAAGCGGCGACTTGATCTTGGTCACAGATGCCGACTGCCACATGGAGACGCGTTGGATGCGGACGATGGCGAGTTTCTACGAACACAAACAGGCCGACTTCATCGCCGCACCCGTCCGCTTCGAGACAGACAGCAGCCCCCTCGGCATCTTCCAGCAGCTCGACTTCCTATCCCTACAAGGCATCACGGCGGCAGCCGTCAGCAACGGCTACCACGGCCTGTGCAATGGAGCCAACCTGGCCTACCGCAAGTCCGCATTTGAAGCAGTCGGCGGCTTTGAAGGGATCGACGGTATCGCCTCTGGCGACGATATGCTCCTCATGCAAAAGATCGCCCGGCAGCCCGGCATGCAGATCGGCTACTGCCTCTCGTCAGAAGCCATCGTCAGCACCCCCGGAGCCGACTCTTGGCGGGCATTCCTCCAACAGCGCATCCGCTGGGCCAGCAAGGCAAGGTTCTATCAAGAGCGCGGCCTCTTCTTCGTGCTGCTGCTGGTATGGCTGCTGAATGCTGCCCTCCTGGCACTGACCATCGCAGGCATCCTCTTCTCCGACGCATGGGCCAGGATGGCTGCCTGGCTGCTGCTGGGAAAGACCTTGGTAGAGCTGACCTTCCTATGGCCAGTGGCCGGTTTTTTTAGCAGACGGGCGCTGTTGGGCGGGTTCCTGCCGGCACAGCCTTTCCATATCGTGTATACGGTGCTGGCAGGCCTGCTTGGCCAGAACGGCAGCTATGAATGGAAGGGGCGGCGTGTCCGATGAGCAGGACAGGCCAACAACCCATGACGTATTTTCGGAGCATGAGCCCAGCGGCTAACAGCCAGCGACGAACCGCCTGGCGGCAGTTCCGAAAGAACCCCTCTGCCCTGGTAGGCCTCTGCCTGATCCTGGCCGCCTTACTCTTTGCCATCCTGGCCTATTGGCTGGCCCCCGACTATAGCCCTCATGCCAACCGTATGATCATCGAACTGAACGGAAAGCCGCCCGGCCACCGTCAGTGGTTCCTTGCCATCCAAAAAGAAGAGCCGGCAGAAAAAGCCAATGCATGGCGCCGGACCCTCGACGGAGAGAGAGACGGCTGGACCTATACGCCCATAACTGCATGGCAGCAGCAGGGCGACAGCCTCCGGTTCGATCAGTACCTCGATGAACAAGTCACAGAAAGAAAATCCATTCGCTACGATGCCTCGCGATACCGCATCGTCGAAGTCCGTTACTGGCTGGGGACCGATAAATACGGCCGGGACATCCTGAGTCGCCTGCTCATCGGCACCCGCGTGAGCCTCAGCGTGGGCATCATTGCCGTGCTGATCTCTTTACTGATCGGCATCACCCTTGGGTCTGTTGCCGGCTATTTTGGCGGGGGTACCGATGCGTGGGTGACCTGGTTCATCAACGTCGTCTGGAGCATCCCTACCCTGCTGCTGGTGTTTGGCATCACCCTCGCGCTGGGAAAAGGGTTCTGGCAGGTGTTCATCGCCGTCGGGCTCACCCTCTGGGTGAACGTGGCCAGGACCATCCGGGGGCAAGTGCTCTCCATACGGGAAATGGAATACATCGAAGCTGCCAGGGCGCTGGGATACTCGCATATGCGCATCATCATTCGACACATCCTCCCCAATGTGATGGGGCCGGTGATGGTGTTGGCGGCTTCCAACTTTGCCAGCGCCATCGTGATGGAGGCAGGACTCAGCTTTTTAGGTGTAGGGGTTCAATCGCCGCAGGCCAGCTGGGGCCTGATGATCAAAGAGAACTATAATTTTATCATCACCAGCCGGCCGATGCTGGCCTTGGTGCCCGGCTTCGCCATCATGTTGCTGGTGCTGGCCTTCCACCTTGTCGGCAGCGGGCTACGGGATGCACTGGATGTGCGGGGCCATTAAGTTTATCGAGGAGCACCTCTCCTTCCAGATCGCCCGCCGGGGTTTACGCGAGACTCTCAAGACAATGGCCTACAGAGCGATGCACCGGTCGAACTCCAACAGCTTTTGGTCAAAGGAGAGAGAGGATTCTATTTTGGCGGCTTCATCTTGGGGCTGCTCTTTGGTCTCCACGGAGTTTTCATTGCCTACCTGATGAAGCGCGAAAAAGGCTTCATCCGCTCTGCCTGGATCGGTTGGGGTATGTGGGTCGCAATCTTAGTCGCACTCCTGGTAGGAGCAGGTAGCACAGTCTGACATATTCAAACATTTGCTCTGTAAAACCCTACTTGGTGCAGGGTATTTTTTAAGGGATACTGGGTGAACCAACTTCACGACGGGGAGACTCGTCAGCAACGCTTTCCCAGGGCCGTTGTAAGAGAATACCTGCACAGACGAAGAACAGCGAGCCAACCTTATCCGTCTCGATGAGGTCGCTCAGCATATTCAGCGTCGAAACCATCCCCAGCACAGCCAGAATCACGGCCGGCAGGACCCGCTCCGACGCGTCGCGGGCTGCATGATACCATTGATAGGCCCTACGTGTCATCACGGCCAGCAAGAGGCAGAACAAGATAAGTCCGGGGATGCCCTGTTCCACCAGTACGAGCAGGAAATAGTTATGGACAGTGGAGCGCTCGGGATTATCGCTCACATAGGTACGGAAGCTGCTCACCGTATACGGCCGGTACTCATGATAGAATGTGTTGGGTCCGTAGCCATGGAGCATATGCTGGTCGAGCATGCGAACGGCTGCTATCCATCGGTAGAAGCGCTCCATCGATGAAATATCCGTCATCTGATAGGTAGCCTTCATGTGCTGGCCCAGGTTGTCGTGCCAGATGGTAAGCTTATAGTTGGGGCTGTACTCCAGGTACCGGTCGCCCTGCCAAAACCATGCAGCGGCAGCCAGCAGGGCGATCAGACCCCCAAGCGCAGCCCAGTGTAGCATTTTTTTTCGAGTAGAGATGACCGTTATCCAACCGATACCTACCGCCAGCCAAGCTCCACGGGAGTAGCTGAACAGCAGTCCGGCAGCTGCAATGCCGAGCACCCATCGGAGCTTTCCCCGCATGGGGGGGCAGACATGCCAGGCAGCGATGGGGATGGGCAACAGGCAGACCAACAAGGCAGCGTAGTTGACGTGGTTTCGAAACAGCGGCTCTACACTTCGGTTAGCATCGGCAAAGGAGAAGCCCATAGATGCATGCCTGGCAAGTACGAGGAGGGTGGCGGCACATACCGACGTGGCCAGCACCTTGGCAGCGCGGTACAGATCGGCACGGTCGCGCAGGCAATACCAGCTGCCCAGCGTGAAGGCTGCCACATACCAAAGCTTGGCGGCCATGAACTTGGCCGACAGGAGCACGTGGGTGGAGAGTAGGCTGCTGAATCCGACCCATACGAGGTGGGAGAGCAGGGTCAAGCAAATGGCCGGATCGATAGGCCTTGCCAGCTGGGCTCGACCATAGACCAGCAGGTGAACCCCTAGCAGCAGCGTCAGGAGCCACATCAACGGTTCGTCTGGCAGATCGGTGCCGAGGGAGGCAGTCAACTCCACCTCGGCTGAAAAAGGGATGGTGGCCAGTAAGATGAAATACAGGGCCCTGATGTCGTGCACCCCGAGCCATACCAGTAAAAACGCTGGCCCTAGAGCCAACCAGAATTGTTGCTGTGTAAGCAGGGCCAGGGTCGCACCGAGCAACATGGCCGCAGGTGCTAGCCGCCGCGGGTCGTCCCACCAGGGTATTTGAACGAAGGGCTGCAATTATGCTTTGTTACGAAAGACGGGCAGCAGGAAGACGATGGCAAGGCCGGTGAAGAGGCTGATCAGAAAGGTTGCCAGCACGTTGACTAGGACTTGCGGTTTATCGGCTTTGACCGAGGGGATGGCTTTCTCCAATACGACGAGCGCAGGGGGGGGCGTCAAAAGCGCCATACGGAGGTCAGTCATAGCGCGGCGGTAATAGTCGAGCTGATGGGTGGGGGGCGGCCGGCGGAGGCCGGTGCTGTCGCCGCCCGGCACATCACCTTCAGTGGACTGCAAGGCTGCGTAAGCCCTTTCTAGCTTTTGGAGGCTAGTGGCATAATAAGCGCGGTACATCTCCTGGTGGGCTTTCTCCGTCTGTGCAACCATCGCATTGGCGATGTCGGCGGCAAGCTGTCGGTTGCGGTCCCAAACTTTGATATGCATTTCTCCATACTCAGTCTTGAAGATGCCACAGTTTTTACGAAACATCTTCAGGGCATTCTCCCGGCCTCGTTCGTCATCCTTACGGATGCGGTAGTGCTTGACCAGGCCGAAGCTGTCGATGATTTTCGTCATGACGGGCCAGGAGCGGGCCGTGGCATACAGCCGGTCAAGATCATCGCCCGAGCTGAAGACAGAGTACAGCTCGGTGATCTCTTCAGCAGTATAGCGCGACTTATCACTGAACCGGGAGTTTGCCGGGAGCACGCTGACCCTAGAAAGGTATTCCTTCGGCAGCAATAGGCAGATCAGCAGGGCCACAAAGGTGGGCAGTCCGACCATCACGGCAAGGAAACGCATGTGCTTACGGAGGGTAGGAAGGAGCTCTTGGATGATAGACATAGGGGCAAGATAATCGAAAAACAGAGGTGCAAGTCTCTCCCTTACGGGTCTCGTAAGACTTTGCGTTGCGTTTCAGTGGTGAGAACGTCGGACAAGCGGCTCGAATGAAGAAAGGACATTTCAATCTGTCGCCGGTCGGCTCAGTGTTTCCCTTCCTCCTCCCAACCGGGCAATTGGAAGCGGATCCGCAGGATGGCATAGAAGAGTCCGACCATGCAGGCCCCTGTCATCCCGATGGCAAAGAGCGGGTTTGCACCTAGATATACAAAGATGCGTAGGGCACCAAAACCCATCAGCCCTGTAAACAGATAGGCGAGGCCCTCCCCCGGATGCAGGCCGATGCCTGTGAGCCGACGCGATGCAATCAGCAGTGCGATCGCATAGGCAGTCTCTACGCCAACGGCCACCAGGGCGCAACCCAGGGCCCCCAAAGTTGGGATGAGGAGGTAGTTGAGTACGACCGACGTGAGGGCAAAGCTGCTGCTGATCCGGATGAACGTACCAATATGTCCGACAGCCGTCAGTATCGTACCATAGATGCTCACCAGTGATAGACCCGGCAGGGCCAGTAAAATCGCCCACATCACGGCTACCAACGATGAATCAGACCGATGGTAAAGCAGGTCTGTAAAATAGGAGGGCATGACGCTGCCGGCCACCCCTAGAAGGATCGCCATGCAGATCAAACCGCGGCGGGCGATGACAATCGAAGGTTCTACCAGCAGCTTATCGGGCCAGTGCCTCGCTAGGTACGACAAGAGGTAGCCGGTGACCAGCGAGCCGATCATGCTAAAAGCGTCAAGAATCCGAAAGCCAGCGGCATAGACGCCGGCCTCATAGGCGCCGGAGGGATGGAGGCGTTCCAGCAGGAAGCCGTCCGAACGCAGAATGAGTGTCATGAGAAAATTATTCAGCGCAAACGGAAGGCTGGAGCGGAACAACTCACCACGAAAACCCCGAAAAAGGCGGAAGCCAAAACCGTGGACAGCACGCCGGATGAAGCCCCATGCCAACAGAATGGAACAGAAAATCGCAAGGGATTGGAACCATACAAATCGATGGATGGTGACCGGCCCGATGAGATCTGGAAAGAGGACCATCGCCCCCACCCCTACGATGACAATACCCTTGTCCATCACCGAGAGCACCGAATCCTGCTGAAACTGTTGCGCCGCGGAGAGATAGGCCCGAAGGAATCCAAGCAGCGAGAGCAACATCACCAAGACGACGAAGGGGAAAAGATAGGATAAGTCTTCTATGCCCATGGCCCAGGCAAAAGCCCCAACGACGACGCCATACAATACAAATAGAAAGCCCTTGGCATAGAGGACATCCCAGAACAGCGCCACCCGGTCCGACGGCTGCAAGGCAGCTTGGCGGTTGAGGTAGATGTTCAGTCCAGGATCCAGCAGTACGCCAAAGACCAGGCAGAAGCCCAGCATGGCAAAGTAGCGCCCGTACTCTGCAAAGCCGGTGATGTTTTGGACGTTCCGGTCAATGCCGAAGATCCACGCAGGCTTCACCAGCGCGTTGAGTACGATCAGCAGCAGCAGAGAGCCGAGAAATTTCTTCTGTAGGGGCGCCACCGTACAGGGGTTCAAAGGGCTACCTGCACGTTGCGGTTGAGGCTTTCGGAGAGGGAGATGAGCGTCTCGGTCCGCTCGATGCCTTTGATCTTCTGCAGCTGGTCGTGCAGGACGTTGCGGAGCTGGTTGATGTCGCGGGCCACCACTTCGAGGAACATGCTGTAGTTGCCGGTGGTATAGTTGATGCGGATGATCTCGGGGATCTTGCGGAGGTCTTCGGCGACCTGGTCGTAGAGCGAGCTCTTCTCGAGGTAGATGCCGACGAAGGCAGTGATGTCGTAGCCCAGCTGTTTGAGGTCGACATGAAGTCTCGTACCTTTCACCACGCCCTGTTCCTGCAGTTTCTTGATGCGCACGTGGATGGTGCCGCCCGAAACGAAAAGTTTCTTGCCCAGGTCGGCGTAGGAGATGCCTGCATCCTCCATCATCTCGTGGATGATCTGGAGGTCGAGTTTGTCAAGATTCAATTTTCCGGCCATTGTGGAAATCTGTTTTGAATTAATTCCAATATATAGTGCAAATTATTATAATTTTTCTATAATTAAAAAATAATTCTTGAAATATTTGCAAGATATCTGGCAGTTAGCCTAATTTTACCATGTCTTAAAGCCATCGTGTTCTTCTACATTGTGGGGTGATGAAATCTTGGCAGACATGCCCTCTTGTCTCGAGGGTGGGGATTCCCGGATAAACACTGCATAACGCCGATCCGCAGACGTGCGGACCGACTGGGGTTGACCACCAGTAGGTTGAGGGTAGCACCCTCTACAATCTTGTGCAGCGGCTAACGTCCTCGTGGAGGTTCGACTCCTCCCCCTACAGCACATAGAAAAGCTCATAAAAATTGATAAACAATTTTTATGAGCTTTTTTTTATAAAGTTTCAATTGAAATAAATAGAAGATTTTATTAACTGTATATTTCGTACGTTGATCTCTCTCTCTAACATATGAGCCTCTACCCCTGCCGAATCCTGCTGATATGGGCCATCATGCTGGCCACGGCAAGCAAGGGAAACACACAATCCAACCTCCGCGTAGAAGGGCTCCACCGGGTCGGACACAGCATCGAATCTGAGATGCGTTACCGAGTCCCGCACGGAGCGGAACTGTCGGCCCGCTACCAGCTGTTCATACGGAACCGAGCTACCCATCCCTTGACCATGGCCGGGAACCGCTCCGCCCGCATCAATGGCATCTCACCCGACCAGTGGCATGCCGAAGGCCGGCTCTCCTGGTACCGGTTCCCCGAACAGGACACATCCTTCCCGTCCGTCATCCCTACCGGAGCGCTTATGGTCTGGCAGTTCAACGGAAAGGATACCTGCTGGCTGCGGGGTGGGCGCTTTCACCTGCAGACAGCCGACCTTGACACGACCCTTGCCGACACGACACCATCCACATGGATCGCCTCCCTAACCTGTACCGGTCCGGCGGACGCCCTCCTGCCCTCGAAAGCCACCCTGCACCTAGTGAATGACTCAGATACAGAATGGCAGGTTGATGACATGATCCTTTGGCAGCCACAGTCCGAAGGGGATTGGCAATTCCTTTTCCCCGGGCAGCCGTTGCGACCCAGCCTTACGCTGCCATCTCATAGGCGGCTGCGCGCCCGGGGTAGATGTTTGCTGCAATTCCAGTCAGACCGTTTCAGGTCCGTAAACACCGCCATCCAGCTGCGACTCTCAGATGCCAAAGGTGCAAGGATCGAATTATGGGCTTATATGAAGCTCCGCAAGGAAGCCTTTGATATCAGCGGCGGCTGGGCTAATGGTGCCATTCAGAATCGGCCTGCCCTGATCAACACCCACTTCCGACAGACCCTGCAATCCCTCTACGTCAACACCGCACATTACACCGGCCAGCCCGGCTACAGCGATGTTGACAGCCTCTTCCGAAAATGGCCCATCAAATACTTCGGGCACCTCACGCCCTGGCAACGCTTTGACCGCGATAGCCTCCTGCCCCGCATTCACGGTATCGAATTCCTCGGTGAACCGCAGTACGGAGGTGGAAGGCCCGTCGACCCGCAGCTTGTCAGCCGGCAACTACTGCCCTACGCGGCCGCCCGCATCCCCACCACCCTCACCCACAGCGAAGAGCGGATATGGCGGTTCTACGCCGGCCTGTCCGACTACCCCCACTTTGATGCCTATCGTGTCAGCGCCCCTTCTGCCGATGACTGGCGGGCCTACGACAGATGGAACGGGCAACGCATCGGATGGGGGGCGCCCCTAGAAACCATCGGTACGATGACCCGATCGCTCAAAGCCCTCAACAGGCCCTTGCCGATCGCATATTGGTCGCAAGGGCCGCATGAAGGTTGGGAGGTCTACGGCGGCCGAAGACGCAGGTCGCCAACGGCATCCGAACTCCGTAGCCAGGCCTACCACGCCCTCGCCAGCGGCATCACCAGCCTCTACTGGTTCAATCTATCCTACAAATCCCTCAGGATGTTCCCCGAACTGCTCGCCCCCATGCAGCGCATCGGCCGGGAGGTGCGTCTCCTAGAACCGTTCTACCTGCAAGGCGCTCAATGGTATTACAAGCGTCTAGCGACGTCCGAAGGGCCCGACTGGGATGTGTCGACCTTCGTTGCCCCTGATGGTATCCTACTCTTCGCCCTCGACCTCCGTTACCGCGCCGATCTGGACAGCAAGACATTCGTCTTTACCCCCGACCGAACAGCAGCCCTCCGCTTCCAAGTGCCCGATTGGGTAAGCGATTCCTGGCAACTCTGGAAGTTGGAAGTGGACGGCCTTCGACGAATGGCCTACACCCTTGCGTCGGGTGGCGGGCTGATGCTGAACGACCGCATCACAGAGGTCGCCATCTATGTGCTACTACCCAACGCCTCTTCCGCTACAGCACTCGGACGGCGATGGCGGGATCTGCTTCGCAGCGAGGCGAATTGGCCATTCAACCCCGCCGTCGACCCGTTGCAGATGGATGACTTCCTGCGCCTGTCGACGGACGGCCGGTAAGGGCCGGATGGCGGCAGCCCTCCATATCGACCCCCAGCCACGAGCAGCCATCTGTTAGCAAACTTGTCTCGGCTTGCAGGAGCAGTACTTTACTTGATGAAATCTTCGATGAGACGAAAGCAAATTTCGCGACAGAAAACATCTACTGCCGTCTACAATGTGGCAGTATCTCCGGCCACAACCACAGTCACTGCCGGATAGTGACTTCAGAACGAGCAATACATTCCGAAAAGTTCTTTTCACCCTCTTCCTCCCGCCTTACGAAGCACCTTTTCGAGTTCAACCATTTTACCACCGCTGCGCTTGCTCTCTTCAGCCGCCTCCATAAAGGCGAAGATCTCCGTTGTCTCAACGGCCGAAACAGGTGACCTACCGCTTTGGAAGAATCTGATAATCTGCCGCAACAATGGCTCGTAGCCGACATGCGGGCCAACGGTCAGGATCGAGTGCTCACCGAAGACGGTACCACCGTAATCCTGCTTCCCTTTCAAGAGTCCGCGGAACGTGCCGATGCGTCCGTCGGCCCAGATGCCAGTGACGACTTCTGCCTCCTCTGTGCGGGTACGACGCACCGAGCGGCAGCCCATCCCCATCAGTGTAAACAGCGTCTCCACCCCATGGATGCCATACCAGAAGAGGTCGGGATGGGTCTTCTCGATCTTCATGGGACTCCAGGCGTCGACCCCCAGGATTTTCCCTGCCTTGCCAGCAACAGCCTCCTGCACGTTGGGCGTATAGCGCAGCGAGGAGGAGGAAAAGACAGGCACTGCCCGCTTCTCTGCAGCGGCATAGATCGCCACGGCATCCCGGAGCGAGGCCGCCACAGGCTTGTCGATGAACACAGGCTTGCCAGTCTCGAAGACCTGCAGCGCCTGCTCAAGATGCCTCCGTCCGTCATTCGTCTCTAGGAGCACGACATCCACACGCTGCAGCAGCTCAGCCACGGAACCGACGATCTCCACACCCTGCTTCCGTACTTGCTCGGTGTAGGCGGGAATGCGCTCGACGCTGGAAACGATGTCTAAACTCCCCTGCGGATAGGCGGCCACCACGCGGTAGCCGGCGTACTCATCACTGGCCTTAGGTCCATTGAGCACCTGCGTGAAGGCCGTCGCATGCGAGGTATCTAGACCGATGATCCCAATACGACGGCCGGCTTCGACCGTCAAAGTTCTTGTGTAACCGACAGTATTCGGAGAGGCAGTGAGTCGTCCACCCATCCCGAGGCCGGCGCCGACCACTGCGGCTGATTGGATGAACTTCCTGCGGTCGTATCGCATCGACATGTGTTGTATTTTTTGATTGGATAAGCGTTTTCCTGTCGGTCCAGCTAGCGCCGCCAACTGCGCACCCTGTGCCCGTGGACCGCGTAGTACACGAGGTACAGGTAGCAGGGCAGCAGCACCCAGTAGGCGGACTTCAGATTGTACAAGTCCGCATAATGGCCGTAGACCAGCGGCATGATAGCATTGCCACAAAGGCCCATGATCATCACAGAGGCTCCGAGCTTGGTGAAGCGGCCTAGGCCGTCGAGTGCCAGCGGCCAAATGCCGGCCCAGATAAGCGAGTTGGCAAGGCCGAGCAGCACGACGAACCAGATCGACACGTCAGCCGTATGCCCCAGGATGCGGACCGTCCCACCCGTCCCTACGATCAGCAGCGTAAGCGTCGTCCCGAGCAGGGTGCAGAATCGCAGGGCATGGGTCTGGCTGACAAACCTCGGGATCAGCAGGATACCCATGACGTATCCCACGATGGTGGCTGTAAGCGTGTAGGAGGGGAAGACCTTGGCCTCCAGCAAGTCGATACCCATGGAGCCGGCATAGCCGATGACCGTATCGATGGAGATGACCTGGCTGCCGACATGCAAGAAGATGGCAATGGCACCGAGGATGAGGTGCGGAAATTGGAAGATATTGGTCTTGGCAGAGTTAGCGGCAGCGATCTCGCCCGTCTCCTGCTCAGTATCGATCTCAGGCAGAGGAGAGAAGCGGATGAAGAGTCCGAGGGCGAAGAGCACGGTGCTGACGCAGAGGTAGGGCGTGATGACGCGGCGGATGAACGCGTCGAGCGCAGCAGCACGGGCAACGCCCGTCATGGAGGGCAATTGTTTGAAGAGATCGGTATCGGTCGCCCGAAGGATGACGGCGGCGAATGCCAACGGGGCGAGGATACCAGCCCCCTTGTTACAGATGCCCATGATGCTGATGCGCTGGGCGGCGCGGTCTTTCGGTCCCAACACTGTGATGTAGGGATTGGCTGCCGACTGTAAGATGGCGAGGCCCGTCCCAAGTGTAAAAAGTCCCATCAGAAAGACGCCATAGGTGCGCGTCATGGCTGCCGGCACGAAGATGAGCGCTCCGACCGACATGATCCAGAAGCCTGTCATAATCCCCATCCGAAAGCCTATCCGTTTAAGCATATAAGAGGATGGAACCGACATTACGAAGTACGAAATGTAGAAGGCGAAGGTGACCAGGTAGGCCTGAAAGTTGTTCAGCTCGCAGGCGATCTTGAAATAAGGAATGAGGATTGCGTTCGCCCAGGAGACGAAGCCGAAGATGAAGAACATCAGCCCGATGATGCCGATGGACACCGCCGTCTGCCAGGGACTGAGCGCTGCGGCACTCAAGGACGCATTGTCATGTTTTCCCATGCTTTTCAATTTCCCCGGCCTTCGTCAACGGCGTACGCGGCGCATCACCTTTCTGATGGCCTCAAAGACCTGCTCCTCGATGCGCTCGTCGAAGGGTCCGGGCATGCCGTAGTAGATCATGCTGTCCTCGGCCTCATAGCCGCCTTCGAGCAGCACGCGCTTAGAAGGGATATAGCACATAACTTCTCCCGAATAGCCGGCCACGAAGAGTCCTGCGTCGGGGAATTCTCGCTTCGCGCGAAGAGAGTAGTCGACTACGACCTCGCCCGCCAGCGCCAGGATGGTGAACTCGCGACCAAGACGGATGGCTTGTACAGGATAGTGGTAGGTGTCGATATCCCATCCTTTGTTATATGCTTCCATGTAGAGGCGTGCACGGCGCTGGAGATATTTATTCTCACCCGTCAGGTCAGACAAATAACGCTCCGTCGGATAAGGCCTCAACGCCAGGGCTGTCTCCTCCCGCGCCGTGCGTATTTCAGCGCCCACGGGGGTCATGGGACGATTGACAACACGCATCACTGCATCGGCAAGAGATCGACCGTGCTGACGGGCCAAGGCCATGGTTCCACGTGGATAGGGATTCTGGTCTCCCGCACAACCCGTCATGAACAAGGCTATACTGCCGTGCAGTTCTTCTTCGATATACGACTGCGCGAAGCCGGCATAGTCACCACAGATCTGGTAATTGTCGCCACCCAAGGTTGTATTATGGCAGGCATATCCGAACAGCAGAGCGAGTACCTGTCCCTGCAGGCTCTCCATACGCAATACAGGCACCTGGCGGTCGACCGGCCCCGCAGTGTTCTGGCTGTTGATGAATCCTGCGGGACTGGGCAGGCGGCGGTTGTAGGCAAAACCGGCACTGTCAGTACCGATGGAGAGCCGCACCGGCTGCAGGCTGGAAAAGGCTGCATCGACGGCCTCCACCATCCGTTCTGCCAGCTGCAGTCCGTACTGCACCACCAACCGTTGGTCATCGCCGCTGTATTCTGCGATGATGCTGAGCGAAGGCCATATCATCGGTGCCGCATGCGTGTGCGAGGCGTTGAGCATCAGCTGCGATCGGAGGACGCCATGCTTCTCCATCAGCCGTTCTGCTACGCGCTCCGACAGATGATGCGGGATCCCTAAGAGGTCGGTGGTGAGGATGACAACCTGCTGGCCATCATCAGCACGGATAACCATGGCCTTCGCCTGTATCGGATGAGCCACCCCTTGCGAAACCTTTTCCCGGACGGCATAGCCGGACAGAAAAATGGGCGTGGAAGGAACGATTGAGGCGCGGCCCACGCCACCAAGCAAGTCGCCCGCTATGCCAGTGCGCCAGCACAGCAAGAGCAAGAAAGTGCAAAGACCATGAAACCAGCACCTCATACTATAGAATTAGCTGCTTGCGACATTTAAAATAGGCATTCTATGGCATATCCCATCGGGAAAATCGATTTATCATTTTTATTCTTTATCGGCTATGCCATGCTTTTTATTCAATCTGCCAGAGAAACCTTGTGTCACAATTTTTTTGGAGGAATGTGGAAAAACAATCAGAAAGATTAAACAATTTGATGCAGCCATTTCTTAGCCTTGTAGTCTCTTAATATGGGTGCATCCGCCCGTATCCGATTACCTAAAAAACACAAACTATGGCCATCTTAAAAGACTATGTATACTTCAGCCCTGCCAGTCATTACTCCAACAGCCTGCCACGCAGTGCGATTACGAGTGGGTTTGCCCTGTATGACTACCGCAAGGACGGGACCAAAGTGCTGCTGGTGAACTGCTATGGTGCCCGCTTTGTATTATGGCCCGAACCTGACCTGCTGACTGCTTATCTGCGTGATGAGGTTAGTCTGCAGGATGTAGTGCGGACGGCAAGAGCCACCACCCTCAAGCTGCGAGGCCTTGGCTTCATGCAACGTTTGCGCATGGCCTACTGGACACGCAAGCTCAGTGCTGCCCTGGGGAAGGTACGGGCATTGGCAGCGGGCTGATATTCGAACCGTTTTTACCAACAACCAACAAGCCCATGGGATCGTTCCTGTGGGCTTCTTGACTATGTAGGCCGACGCACTTGGCACGAAGTCCCGGAGGCACGAGGAAACCGGGATGGCCTGTCTTTACACCACCCTTGTTCGAACCCGTTGATCAAAGATCTTGGGTGCCGATAGTGGATATGGGTATCCACTATCGTGCGAGATAGCGCATCATTGCCTCTACGAAGTAGTAGTCGGCGTACGTAAGAGCTACGTCTACCTCGCCTTTGAGGGGCAAGGCGCCGACGCTATGTTTGAGGAGGAAGCCTCCGTTGCTGCCGGGTGCTGCCAGATAGGTGTCGGTGGAGAGAGTGGTAAGAATGTTCTCGGCGGCATGCAGATAGCGGTTGCCTTCGCTGCCCTTGACCTGTCCGGACATCTCAAGGAAGGCCGAAGCCAGAATGGAACCGGCAGATGCATCGCGGAGCGTGTTGGGAATGTTGGGCGCATCGAAATCCCAATAGGGGATGCCATCCTTTGGGAGCCTGGGATGGTTGAGGATGAAGGCAGCCAGCTTACGAGCCTGGTTGAGGTAGCGAACATCCTTTGTCAGACGGTGCATACTGCTGAACCCGTACAACGCCCATGCCTGTCCGCGCGACCAGGCGGAACTGTCGGAGAAGCCCTGCCAGGTGGTCTTGCGCAGCAGTCGGCCACCCTCTCCAAGGGTATAGTCGAGCACATGGAAGGCGGCGTTATCGGGACGGAAATGTCGTTCAATGGTGGTGTTGGCATGCGTGACGGCGATCTCTCGCAGACGCGGGCTTCCGCCGTTGGCGGCGGCCCACAACAGCAACTCCAGATTCATCATGTTGTCGACGATCACGGCGCAGCGGAAGTTCTTGCTGGAGTCCCACGACTGTATCGATTGTATCTGCGGCCGGAAGCGCGTGGCGAGCGATTGGGCGGATGTGTCGATGGTCGTCTTATAAGCGAGGTTGCCCGTGATGCGGTAGGCGTTGCCGAAGGAGCAGTACATCATGAAGCCGAGGTCGTGGTTGCCGGTGTAGTGCTTCATCGGCTCCATCTGCCGGAGGCGTGCCTCGGCGATCCCGCGGAGTTCCCTGTCTTTGCTGTACTCGAACAGATACCAAAGGGTGCCGGGGAAGAAGCCACTGCACCACCAGGTGATGTCACTGGTCTTGAGTGTACCCGTGGTGATGTCGAAGTTCTGCGGCATGCGGTCAGCAGGCACGTTGCGCTGCAGCAGCTTGTACTGCCCCACGGCCAGGTCGAGGTTGCTGCGGAGTTTGGCCTTGAGGGCTTCTCCCGAGAGGGGCTGTGCCTGCAGGGCAAGGAAGGAGAGGAGGGATGCGATGACTATGCAGGTCGTTTTTATCATGAGGCTTAGATTTGAATTTTTTCAGGATGGGCGGATGGCGATTCGGTAGGAGCCTTTTTTGGCTGGCTTCTTGTCGGTGAATATAAGGCGGTACAGGGCTTTGCCCCATGCGTCCGACAGGCGGGGGTCGTCGATGTCGACCTTCTCATAGGTGAAGGAAAGGAGTTTGGGATTGTACTCCATGTTCGCGTGAGCGTCTCCGTTATGCAGATCGATCCGTCCCGGTGATGCCTCTACCGGCGGCACGGCTGAAAGGAATTGCAGTCGGTTGGCCTCCTTGACGGCATCCAGCTCGAAGCGTTCCAGGATATCGAGTCTCCCGTCCTCGGAAAGGCTGTAGTGGCGTTGCCACTGCTGGATGGAGGCCTCCGAGGGATAGGCGCCGGCAATGTCGAGGCTGAAGCTTTGTGCCGCGGAATCGAAGGATGCGCCGCGGGAGCGGAACGTGCGTCCATCTTTCTGTGGGACACCGTTGATGCGCGGCAGGTTGTGGTAGTCGCTCTGCATCGTCCAGATGGTGTAGCGCTGGGGGCCGAAGGTGAAGCGTGTGTAGGTTCCAACGCCTGCATCGACGAGGAGGGGCTTCTGCCTCAAGTAGTAGATGAAGGTGCCGACGTCGTTGTGGTTATGGCTCTCGGCGTTGTAGCCACCCTTGGCGCCGAAGAAGGCCTCGCCGGCCCGTATGTAGCAGAACTCCGTCTGGGGGTACCAGGAAGATCTGATGGCGGGCAGGGCGGGGCTGGTAGCAGCCAGATCGTGGTACGACTGTAAGGACTCCAGGGCACGGAAGGCATCCCGCTCTTCATGCCCGCGCGAAGGTTTTCGGCGTTCAAGCCAGGCCGCGAATCCCATCATCTCAGCGCTGCCGACGGCCTTGCCGTATCGGTGAATGACACCGGGGTTGCCACCTCCCTTGGCAGAGGCGTCGGCGAAGTTCACCACCCAGCCATCCCCGATATAGGAACGGGCGATGTACTCGCCCATGTGTCGGATCTTGGGTTGCTGAAAGATGTCGATGCTGCCACCGGTGGCATACGACAGCAGCTGCAGGTAGTCGTAGAGCTTGCCGGCGGCATTCCCCCAGTAGGAAGGCCCTTCCTCGCAGGCGCCATCATCTTTGGTGTAGCGGATGAAGCGATCGGTGGAGGCGATCGTTTTTTGGACGCCTTCTGCCCGGCGTACCGGGTCCGGCTCCATCAGCAGGAAGCAGGCCAGCACATTGAAGTTGCACCAGGGGTTCCAGTTGTTGACCATCTGGTCGGGACTTCCCTGCAGCGCCATCCACCAGTAGTCGCTGCGAACGAGGTACGGGTCGAGGATGCGTTCTTTCACCTCCTTGCGGATGCGTTTGGAGATCACCGGGTTGATGCGGTCAAACTCGGGGGCGAGAAAGTGGTGTACCCACGACATCATCGATCCGAGATCACCGGAAGTGAGATCAATGATCGTCTCGTCCAACTCGGGCAGCGAGCGCTTGCTGCGCTGTACAGGCAGGTGGGCCGAGAGCACCCAGGTGCTCATCTCGCAGGTGTGCCATACGCCATCGACGAGCGCGTCGAGGAAACGGCCCTTCCCCTCGGCGAGTTCGGCGAGGAACAGGGCCATGACGGCCTTGTTGTTGGCACCGAAGGGGTCCTGCATCAGCACACGATTGCCTGTGCGTTCAAAGGCGAGATAGTCGGTGGCGCGGACCACCTTCCATTCATACTTCAGGTAAGCTTCTCCGGCTTTGACGATGTCCGCTTTGCGGGTGGCGGTGAGGCGGTCCCATGCGGCCCTGTCGGCATAGGCCGGGTATCGCACCCAGCGTTCTTTGGGGAGGAGCAGTTTCGAGACATCGCGTCCGTCGAGGGCCGACACGAGCCATGCGGTCTGAGACGTAGCCGGCGTAGCGCAGAAGACAGCCATCCATACGACGGCAATACTCAGAAGGGATTTACGCATGTACATCATACATCGAGATCATAAGAGGAAAGGAGGAAGTTAGCGCTTTCCAGCTTACGGAATGGCAGTAGGAGGGTCCGTCTGCTGCAGGTTGCGGGGTGACTAAAATACCACCTTACGCGCTGCTGCCATCTCCTGCAGCATTGCGGGCACGAGTGCGAAGGGATCGTAGGGCAGGCCCTTCGTCGCCAGCGTCTCGACCGGCAGAAATCCTTTGTAGCCAGCGACCTTGAGGATCCGCATCACTTTTGTATAGTCCGTCTTCCGGGGTGGCTTGCCGTGGAGGGAGACCTTCACCTGCCAGTTGATGGCCAGGTGCGCCGTGCGGGCGATGTCGTCGTAGGGGTCGGCCGTGGTGAAGCTGCCCGTGTCAATGATCAGTCCCACCGCTGAATGGTCGACGGCCTTGAGGAGCCGCAGGCACTGGTCTGCCGTCGAGAGCATGTCGGCATGGTTCTGGATGCCGATCCTTACGCCTCTTGTGGCGGCGTATTCGGCACATTCGCGGAAGCAGGGCACCATCCAGTCTGCGACCTCCTGCCAGCGGTCCTCGTAGCCCTTGGGCACGGTGCCGGTGAAGAGGCGCAGGACGGGGGCGCCAAGTTTTGCAGCGACGTCGATCCAGCGTTTGGCCAACTCCACGTCGGCCTTCCTGACGGCCGGGTCGGGCGAGGCGAAGTTGTTGCGGATGCCGGTGCCGCTGATGGCGAGACCCAAGGCTTTCGCCTTCTCCCGGACGCGCTCAATGAATGCGTCGGAGGGTACGGCCGGATAGCCGGGAAAGTAATAGCCGGTGATGTCGATGGCCTCCAGGTCCTGCCCCGCGCACCAGTCGAGCAGGTTGGATATGGTATACACAGGAAAACTGTCGCGGCTGTTGCGTGCCAGCAAGAGGTCGTTGAACGAGAAAGCGTTCAGCGAGAAGCGGATGGGGGTGGCATGGGAGGCGCGGCCTCTGTGTATGGCCGGCGACTGTGACCGGACACCAGGCGACAGCAGCAACATCCCAGCTGCCAGCAGGCTCAGAATCTGCACAATAAATTTCCTCATGGTCATCTTGGTGGTTGGGTTGAAAGGCGATCGATCATCCCCTGCGGTAGTCGACGCCTCAGAGCCGGAAGCCCAGTGAGAAGCCTGCCCGAAGCCCCGCCCAGGGACCGCGGAGGGATATGCTGGCACTGTTGGAGCTAACATGGATGGTGTTGTTGACGAAGAAGGGGAGGCCGCTCAAAGCTTCTGTAAGTTCTGACCGGAGGCTGTTTTGGTCGTTGGTGTTCATAGCCTGGGTGCTGCGGCCTGCCAGCGTGCCTTTGGCGGTACCAACATGCGGTCCTAGGATCCACCAGTCAAATGCCACCCGCCTGGCGATCATCCACTGGGATCCGATCATCAACCCACCGGTATTGGAGGTGAGCATGCCGGTAAGGGAGACGGTCTGGCTGGCACCGGCATTGTCCGTATAGTCTATGGAGATGTTATTGATGGTATAGCTGGCATGTCGGAAGAACAGCGAGAGGTAGAAGCCATGGCCATAGCCCTTCTTGCCTGCATAGAAGCGGATCTCAGGGGTGATGGCATAGTTCTTCATCCGGATAGACTCCACCTCCTGGCGGGCGTCGACATCCCCGGGATTGCCGGTATCGTCCATCGAGTTTAGGATCATATCCTTAAAGAGGATGGGACCGGAAGGCATGCTTCGGTAGGCCAGACCCAGGGAAGTACGCCAGGCAATCATGCGCTCATATTGGAACTCGTAGTTCCGGAAGGCCATGGAAGTGAGGTTGGTCCGAAAAATGTTGCGGCTGGGAGGCTTGGCTTCTGGGTTTCTGTTTGCTTGCTGGGCAAATACGGACACAGATAGAAAAAAAGATACAAGTACCGACGATAGCAGATAGGGGGCACGTGGAGGTCTCATGTGGGAGATATTGTGAGTCTTCGATAGTATTATGTCAAAAACACGACCTCATCCATACCACCCATGGATGCTTTACTGCAGTACTGCCTCCAGCTTTGTGTAGAAGTTTTCGTCTTCCCCGACAAATCTACTGAGGATCTTTCCTTCCGGACTCAGGATGATCTTGGTGGGATAGCCCGCCACGCTGTACTTCACGATGATATCGTCCGACTTCACATTCAGCACATGGTGCCACCCATATTCGGGCTTGTCATGGAGGTATTTCCGCCAGCGGCCGCCGCCGTCCGACTCCTGCGCAATGCCTACGATCTCCATCCGACTCCGGTGCTTGTCGAGGATCTCCTTCATGCGGGACATGCCGGCGATGCAGGGACCGCACCAGGTGCCCCAGAAGTCGAGGATGACAAACTTTCCTCTAAGGGCTGCCAACGAGAACAGAGAACTGTCGGGTGTGTTGCGGGAGACAATGTCGGGCGCCGTCTTGCCGGGACGCGTCTGCTCGATGCCGGCGACACGGCCGGCGACTTCCCGGTAGTAGGGATTGTCGGACAGTTTGCCGCCGAGTTGCCGGAAGGCGGTGATGGCTTCTTCGGGCTGTACCTGCGTGCGGATCATCATATCGGAGAGCAGCCAGGCAGCGGCAGGGGAGTTGGCGTTTGCCTGGAGAAAGTTCTTTTTCATCTCGATCACCTGCGCATCCAGCGACGCAATGGTATCTTTCATCCGGGTGATCAGCGTGGTGTCGGTCACTTCCTGGTTGTCGATGCGGACGCTGAAGTTGACAGATTGGTTCACCAAGGGATTGATGCTTCGACACAGGGTAGCGAGGTCCTGGTTGGCGGGATTGCCGGAGGGATAGGCGTCGACCCTGTCGGTAATCCGTCCGGACAAGGTGACGTCTGCCCCGGGGAAGAGGAAGAATTGGAAGAGGGATGACTTAACGGGATAATAGCCACGACCGACGCGCTTGACGACGCGTTCCATGTTGGGTGAGAGCGTCACATAGGTGAAGGCCTTGATGCTGCCGGTATGATGAAAGCGGCCATCCTGAACGGGGATGCTGTCGCGGCGGTATCCGCCGGATGCTTCAGGGTCCTGGATGATGAGGTACATCATGCGGCTGTCGAGACCTTCGACAGTGCCGCGGATGCGGTAGATCCCTTGCTGTGCGCGGCATAAGATCCCGGAAAGCAGGAGGCAGCCGAGGGTGGCTACACGGAGGATGTTCGTTATGGAATGAATACGCTAGGGTTCAGAGCAGGGAGCGGATCATGAGTTCGAGGGTGCGTTCGTTCTCGGCCGTCGTCCGGAAGTTGGCGAAGACGATGTTGCCCTCCTTGTCAATCAGGAAGTTGGTGGGTTGGCCTCGGACGCCGTACT
This sequence comes from Bacteroidota bacterium, assembly GCA_016868815.1. Classification (GTDB taxonomy): domain Bacteria; phylum Bacteroidota; class Bacteroidia; order Chitinophagales; family Chitinophagaceae; genus Pollutibacter. The sequence continues at coordinate 160,841 of VGFQ01000004.1, read as the reverse complement.
TCTCCTGTGCCCAGTCGTTGGTGGCGCGGAGGGGTATGAAGCTGTAGCCCGTCCCCTTCATGAACGGCAGCACGTAGTCGTCCTGTATCGGCAGCACGTTGATGCCAACGTAGGCCAGTTCGGACTTGCGGAATTTCTTGACGACGTTCTCGAAATGCGGGAATTCGGCTCGGCAGGGGCCGCAGCCCGGGAACCAGAAGGTGAGGAGGACAGGTTTGCCCTTGTAGTCGGCCAGGCGCCCCTTGGCACTGCGGGAATAGGTATGCAGGTCGAAGGGAAAGGCGGGCTTGGTGGTCACGGCGCGGATGGCTTTCAGGTCGAACTGGACCTGTCCGGCCGCTTTGCCGAGTTTGGCGGCATAGGCTTCGATGGCCGTCTGCCTCGCGTCGGTGGGTGCCTTGGCCTGGAGGCGGAGGAGTTTGGCGTAAGCGCTGTCGGTATGTCCGGACAGGTCGGCCAGTCGGGCCTCCAGGATGGGCACCTTGGTGGCCGCCTCGGTGTTGCGGGTCTTCTTGATGCCGGTGATGGCCTGATAGGCTTCGCGATGGCTGCCCGCCTTCAGTAGCCTGTCGGCCTCGGAGAGGCGATGGGCGAGGTCGATGCGGTCGTCCCATCCGGGCTTGACGGACATCGCCTTGGCGAGGGCAGCAGCGTCTGCATAGCGGTCGGCGTCGAGGTATGCCTGATAGAGCAGGCTCATGCCACCGGCTGACCAGCTGAAGGCCTGCGGGTCGTAGCGTTTCCGTAGGTCCTCCCATACGTTGATCTTGCCGGCATTGTCGCGTATGTTATAGCCCAGCCAGTAGAGGCCCTGGGCACCGCGTTCGTGGGCGGGGAATCGGTCGGCGAGCTGGTAGATGAGGGTTTGGAAGACGTTCATGTCCTCCTCGTCGAAGTACATGGCGTAGTAGAAGGAATAGGCGGGATTCTTCGTGTCGGCCACGGAGGCGAGGCGCATGTATTCCTTGGCGTCGTTGCGGTTGCCCCAGCGTTCGGCATCGATGGCGAGTTGCAGGTAGGCCTCTGCGTTGCGCGGGTCGAGTTCCACAGTGCGCTTGAGGTAGGCCGTGGCCTTGGGGCTCTCGCATTCATAGTAGGCGGTGCCGATGGCATGGGCCACGGTGGCGCTGTTGGGAAAGCGGCGCGACCAGGTCTCGTACTGGCTGCGGATGGCCGCCTCGGTGCTGTCGAATTTCGACTTGTAGCGTTCAGCCTGCCAGAAGAGCGCCGACTCCCAGCCGATGGAACGCAGGTAGGCCGTATGGTACTGAATGCTGTCGGGAGAGGACTCGACGCGGCGGACCCAGTGGGCGACGCTGTCGGGATTGACAGTCCGCAGGGTCGGACGTGTCGATTGAGCGTCGAGGCGGAGGGCGGACAGGAGGAGGAGAAAGACAGGCAATCGTTTCATGTCGGGTCATTGGTCCCGCATCCCTCCCTCCATGGGGGGAGGGATGCGGGTATGCTAGTGGAAAGGGTGGGATCAGTATTTGTTCTGCTCCAGCTGTCCCTGGCTGGAGAGGATGTCGGCGAAAGGCAGCGGCAGGGCGTACTTACGCGAGTCCTTCGGGATGGTGATGATCACGGGGGGCTGGCTGGTGACGGCGCCCGTCAGGTTGACCGGATAGAAGGTCTTGGTGATGATGACGTCATCGGAAGGGTCGCTGTTGTGGTTGAGCCGGCGGATGTCGTACCAGCGCATGCCGAAGGGCATCTCCCGCCTGCGCTCCTGCAGCACTTTGGTCACTGCGTTGGCGGGGGAGTTGGCGGTGAGGTTCACCCAGGCACCCGGCTTCATGCGCCTGGCGCGCAGGGTGTTGATGGCTGTCATGGCGCCGGCGGCATTGCCGGTGCGGGCGAGGCATTCGGCGCGGATGAGGTACATCTCGGCGGTGGTGGGACCTGAGGGCAAGCGGTCCTTGAAGAAATGGATATAACCCGGATAGTTGTATGCGGGAGAAGTGTTCATGCCGCGGTCGTAAGAGTATCCTTCCACGACGTGGTACTCATAGCGGAGGTCGTTGGTCTTGTCGTACAAGTCAAGTAACTCCTGGCTGGGGATGTACCACCAGGAGCCGTAGTTAAGCATGCGGAAGTAGAGAAACTCCTTCCAGCTGACCATATCGACCAGGTTGATCTGGTTGTTGTGGGTATAGGGATAGCGGATGGTGAAGGTAGAGGCGTTGGGCGTACCTGCGTTGAGGGCCACGGTCTGGTTGTTGCCGTAGCGCATATCAGTCGAGACGTTGTAGTCCTGCAGCACACTGTACTCAGAGAGGGCCAGGTCTGCGTACTTGAGGGCCTCGGCATAATTATGTCTGCTGAGGTAGTACCGTGCCGCGAATCCGTTGGCAGCGGCGGTGCTGGAGCGCCAGTGCTGGGGCCTTCCGACCACGACGAGGGGCTTGTTGATCTTGAGGGCTTCTTTGAGGTCGGCCTCAAGGAACTGAAAGGTCTCGTCGAGGGTGGCGCGCTTCAGATCCTCCTGGAAGCTGGGCGAGCGTTTGATGGGCAAGCCGGGCTCGCCCTTGCGGGCGTCGGTGTAGGGGAGGCAGTAGGTCTCGACCATCTGCCAATAGGCGTAGGCGCGGATGAGATGTGCATCTGCCTTGATGCGGGTCTTCTCCTCGGGGGTTCCGTCGACCTTGTCGACGTTTGCTAGCACGGCATTCGCGTAGAAGACGTCGCGCCACTCGCCGGAGGTACTCCCCCAGAGGAGGTCACCCGAAGTCGCAGTGGGGATATTCTCGGTGTCCCAGAACGCGTGGAGGAGGTTGGCGACGAAGTTGTTGACGGCGGGGCGGGCATCGTAGAGCGCCTTTGTCAGTCCATAGTCGTCGGTATGCAGGAAGCCCGGGTTCTGGTCGGCGTAGTAGATGTTGAAGTTCTCCAGCAGCGCGTTGAGTTGTGCGACCGTCTCCACGGGGAGGGAGGAGTTCTTGCTGGGCCGCTCATCAAGGAACTTCTCGCAGGAGGTCGCGCCTGCCATCACGAGCAGCAGGGCGAGCAGGCGTGTGATGGTTATGTGTTTCATATGTGACATAGTTTCTCGGAGTTGGGGGTTAGAGTTCGCATTTGAAGCCGAAGGTGAACTTGGGCATCGGGTTCAAGGTGCCGAGCGGATACATGGGGTCTTCTCCGTAGCGGTTGGCCAGTAGGATGAAGAGGTCGTTGCCCTGTACATACACAGATCCGTTGCGGAAGCCTGCCTTGCCCAGCCAGGCGGCAGGCAGCCTCCAGTTGAGGTTGACCTCCTGCAGACGCAGCCAGGATGCGCTCTGGGAGAGATAGGAGAGGTTGTTGTAGAAACGGTCCCAGAAGAAGTAGCGGGGCTCATTGGGGTTGGTGGGCAGGGTCAGGATGTCGGCCGACTTTCCGGAGACGACATCAGACACGTACCGGTTGGGCAGCATGCGGAGGGTGGTCCACTGGACGGGATAGTTGAAACCGCGACGCTGGAAGACATGCCCGAGGTTGCCCGTGATGATGGTAGACACGGTGAGCTGTCCGAAGCTGAAGCTGTTGAGGAATCCGAAGGTCATGGGCGCCACCAGGGTGCCCTTGTTCTCCAGGTATTCGCGGCCATCCCCCGGGACGAAGGTCTGCAAGTCGTAGTTGGTGGCGCGGGGCCCCAGCACGGTGGGCTGTCCGGCCGCGTTGAAGCCCGTGTACTTGAACATCCACATCGTGTTGGCATTATAGCCCTCGACATAGGAGGAGGTGCTGCGTGCCACGAGGCTCGAGGATGCGTACTGCGCGATGAACAGGTCGGTGATACGGTTGCGGTTGTATGAGAAGTTGAGGTTCCCGCTCCAGCGCAGCTTCTTGCCGATCCTCGCCTCGGTACCGACTTCCAGCTCGATGCCGCGGTTCGACATGGCGGCGTTGTTGAGGCGCTGCGAGGAGGAGCCGTTGACGTTGGGGATGGATATCACCGCGATGAGGTCGCGGCCCCTCCGGTCGTAGAGGTCGAGCTTCCCGAAGAGTTTCCCGCGGAACAGTCGGTAGTCGATGCCGATGTTGGAGGTGCCTGTCTTCTCCCAGCGGAGCGTCGGGTTGCCGAGGCTGGAGAAGGTGGCTGTGAAGGCGCCAGTGAGTACGTTGGGCGTGGCGCCGAGGGAGATGAGCGGCATGAAGGCGGTGCTCTTGTCGATGTTGCCGTTATAGCCGTAGGTGGCACGGAGCGCGAGCCGGTCGACGAAGTCAACGCCTTTCATAAAGTCCTCCTTCCATACCTGCCAGGAGGCGCCGGCCGACCAGAAGGGGGCGTAGCGGTAGGCCGGGTCATCGGTGATGAGGTTGGAGGCATCGGAGCGGAAGCTGCCGGAGAGGGTGTATTTGTCGCGATACGTATAGGCGGCGTTGGCGAAGCCCGAGAAGAAGCGGTCTGTCGAGTAGCCGAAGGAGTTGGTATAGCCGAAGGTCTGTGTCTGGTTTAGCCAGTTCCGGATGGTGAGGGTGGTGGGTGTACCCGTTCCGTTCTGGTTGCCGTTGGAGGGGGTGCCGCCCGGACCGTTGGGGAAGATGCCCAGCTGCAGGGTGGCATCGTTGTAGCCGAAGGTGCGCGGCTGTCCGAAGCTCTGGAGGACGGAGCTCTGCAGTTCGGTGCCTGCCACGGCGCTGATGTCATGGTCCTTCCCAAAGGAGCGGTTGAAGCTGACGAGGTTGCGGAAGTTCCAGGCCGTGAGGTTGGTACGGCTTTGGTCGAGGATGGATCCCTTGGGCAGGTTGGCAATGGGTGTGGTGGTAAATGAGGTCGGGAGGCCCGGCGTCCAGAACGCTGCCTGATTGACGGTCTGCCGCACCATGAAGCTGTTCTCCCTGTAGAGGTTCCGGGTGAAGGTGTTGAAGTTCTCGTATTGGATGCGTGACTCGATGTTGAGTCCTTTCATCGGCTTGAGGGTGAGGCCTGCCTGCACGCGGCCGTTGAGTTCAGTGTTGACGAGCGAGCGGCTGTAGATCTCGCGGGCGGGGTTGTAGCTCCAGTCGCTGTAAGGGAAGAGGTTGACAGGCACCTGACGGCGGATGAGGGGAAGGTAATACCGCAGGGTTGTCTGTGTAAGCAATCCGTCTGGATTGGCCAGCATCTCATACGGAGAGAGGCTGGTGACCTCAGAGAGGCTGCTGCCGTTCGTGGTGAAGCGGTTGTACTGGAGCATCGTATTCAGCGACAGGTCGAGCCAGCGCGCCAGGGAGGCCGTGGTCCGGTAGTTCATCATCTGCCGGTCGTTGAAGGTTTCGCGGAAGTTCGACTGGTTCTTCTCCATCAGCAGCGAGAGTGACTGACTCATGCGCTGGGTAGCGCTGAAGAGGGAGAGGTTGTACTGTTGGGTGACGGGCTTTGCCAGGAGCAGGTCCGATATCTGGGCGCGGTTGTCGAGTCCTTTGAGGCTGTCGAGCGTCTTGTCGCGCTGCGAGGCGGAGATGAAGCCCAGGTTGGCCTCGTTGAGGGCCAGCTGTGCGGGCGTCCAGTTCCAGGCTACATGGTTGGCGAGGATGCCGGTATTGAGTTGTGCGCCCCATTTGTTGTAGGCCAGTCGCTCATAGTCGACGGTCTCTGCCGACGTGGCGTGAGGCCTTGCGTAGTCGAGGTCGATCTTCGAGCCAACACGCGTGAAGGCCGAGAACTCGACCTTGAGGGGCGTTCCCTTGCCGGCGTTCTTGGTGGTCACGACGATGACGCCGTTGACGGCGCGCGCGCCCCAGATGGAGGCGGCGGCGGCATCTTTGAGGATGGTGACCGACTCGACGTCGTTGGGGTTGATGGCGTTGTACGTGCCCTGGATGGGGAAGCCGTCGACGACCACCAGCGGCTCCTGGTTGGCATAGAGGGTGGAGAGGCCGCGGATCTGGAAGAAGGGGTTGCCCTCCTCATCCATGCGCAACGCCTGCACGCCGGCGTTGGTGCCGATGATGCGGGAGGCGATGTTGGTCGCGGGCTTGTCGAGCTGCTCCCGGCTGACGGTCCCGAAGGAACCTGTGGCCCGCTCTTTGGGAAGCGTCTGATAGCCAGTGGAGACGACCACCACTTCCTGCAGCGATCCGTCGGAACGCTTCATGACGAGATTCACCGCATTGGCTCCGGCGGCGACTGCCTGCTCGGCCGTCTCCATGCCCACAAAGCTGAATACTAGGGTCTGTGCGCCGGCACCGGCTTGTACCGAGAATCGGCCATCCGCACCGGTGCGGACCGTCTGGCCGCCGCCTTTGACCTGTACCGTCACGTTCGAGAGGGGTGACTGTACCTCATCGGTCACGCGCCCCGTGATGACCCTTGACGGCTGGGCCGTCGCCGGCAGCGCGAGGCAGGCCGCCATGAGCCATGACATTGCACGGCCAAGTCCTTTTTTCATACCCGTAGAGTTTTGGTTTCAATCGATAAAATACACACCAAGTCATTGGATATCGAAAAATAAAACATTATTGCCTATTTATCCTGGCGAATTAGGTACAAAGACCCATGAATCAATGATTTTGGCGGGAGGAGACACCCTTGGCTGGAAGCGATTCACCCAGAAACGGATATATTCGGACATGGCTTTCACCCGCCGCATCGCCATGGAAGACCTCATGAGATCCTGATGAAGGAGCCTGCTCTTCAGCCTGGGCGGGCGTCTGGTACGGGCTGGTCTCCCTCTACATGAGCATGGGGTCTTCTTCCAGATCAGTGATAGAACTTTATGCATTCTACCCCCGTGACAGCTGGTCAAATTTTCTGCTCTCCTATGTGAATGTCATATGGCTGATTCCTGCGTACCTGCACCAAAAAAGGATGGCCGCCTACATCGGTATGACCAGTATCACGCTGGCAGCCTATGTGATCATTCGGTATTACAACCACGTTCTGCAGAGTCCAGACATGTACACATATTTCACTCGTTCCGGCAGTGAGCTTGTGATACTATCACTCAAGGTTGGTGAAATCGCGCGGTCAGAGGTACTGAAAGGTCTGCAGTTCACTCTCCTGTCTATGGCATACCGTTTCATCTTGGACAGAGTCGTGACGTAACGCAAGATTTCTGATTTGGAAAGAGAAAACTAAGGGCCGACCTCGACCTGCAGGGAACCTTTACCAACCCCCTGCAAGTCGAAGCATAGCTTCTCCGCCACCAGCATACCAGCCTGATATTCTTAGATATCCAGATGGCTCAGATGAATGGCCTCGAATTCCTTCGACGGAACGCCAACGCGAAGACAGACGTCATCCTCACCAACGCATATCCAGACTATGCCCTTCAAGGTTTCGATCTCAACGTGGCAGATTATCTGCTGAAACTATTTTCCAGAGTACGTTTTTGTCAAGCGATTGAAAAACTGCGTAACAAATACCTGCCGGCCAGCATGGATGCCAACAGCAGTGACCCCTTCGAAGAAGAATTTATTTTCGTGCGGACAGAATACCGAATCACGAAAGTGAGAGTACATGACATCCATTACCTCGAAGGCACCGGAAACTATGTGAGCATACACCTGCCCACATCTAGGATACTATCCCTCCAGAATATGCGTAGCCTCGAACAAATGCTGAAAGATGCCGGCTTCTTCAGGATATATCGTTCCTTTATCGTAGCCGTGCGACATTTAGAGACGGTGACCCGCAAGAGCGTCGTCATCGCCGGAGAAGAGCTACCCAGAGGAGACTCATATCGAGAGCTTTTCATGGAGCACATTGGAAATCGGTACAGGCTCATTTAAATATATAAATAAATATGAAATTATTTCTTCTGTCCATTGGGCTCATCGCATGCCTATGCACTGCGTCGGCGCAGCAACCCTTCAACTTCGAGATCAAAGGCGCCATCCGAGGGCTGGGGGACGACACCCTCCAGCTCAGCCTTCAGGATGGAGCAGGCTCACTCCAGCGGTTTGCCATCCTCGTGAAAGCCGATAGCTTCCAATTTCGTGGTCATGCGTCATACATCGACATGGCTTATCTGTCCATGCCCGGCAAACGGAGGATGGGCGATGTCTCTCTTTTTGTCGAACCCGGCGTCATTCAAGTATCAGCCGATATCTCCGACGCTGCCCGGGTCCGCATCGGTGGAACCCGGGCCAATGAAGAGCAAACACGACTCCGCAGCCTGGAGCAGCCATTGTACGACCAGATCATGTCGCTCAGGAACGAACTCAAGGCACGAGCCGATAGTGGTACTGACAGCTACCGAGACCTTCCACGCCGTATGGACTCGCTGCAAGCCTCTGTCCTGCAGGTCAGAGAGACATGGGCCAGGGAAAACCCCGGATCCTTCGCCTCAGCATCCTGCCTCTGGGTGTTGGCCGACAGGATCCCCTTCGAACGGCTCGACCGGCTGTATGCCGCCCTCTCCCCCGAAGTACGCGGCACTGCGCTGATGCAACGGCTCGGCGTCAAGGTCGAAGGCAAGCGCCGCAGCCTCGTAGGAAAGCCAGCGGCCGACTTCCACGCCCCTGATACTTCCGGTCGTGACGTCCGACTCACTGACTTCCGCGGACGATTCGTGCTGCTCGACTTCTGGGCCAGCTGGTGCGTGCCCTGCCGACAGGAGAACCCCGGACTTAAGGCCCTCTATGCCAGCTACAAAGACAAGGGTTTAGAAATCATCGGCATCTCTGTCGATGAAGACGGCCTTCGATGGAAGAAGGCCATCCGGGAGGACGCCCTGCCCTGGCGGCATGTCTCAGACCTGAAGCGGGAGAGCAGCCTCGCAAACCTTTTCGGCGTGCAACCCATCCCCGACAACTTCCTCATCGATCCGAAAGGTGTCATCGTCGCAAAAGGCGTCCACGGGCGCGAACTGGAAGAGACCCTGGCGAAATACCTCGGCAAATGATAGCTGCAGACAGATAAACGTTTTCACCTTACCCACTGAGGGGATTGGTATGAGCAAAGGGAAGGAGGTAAGCTGTAGTGTGTTTTTATTATTTTGAAGTCTCAACGGACCGGCCTTGGAAAAGGCGTGGAGACCGGGTGATAACCCACAACTGCTATACATGAACGCCCTCTCCACCACCGACATCCTCGTCTTCCTCCTCTACTTCCTCCTCGTCGCCGGCTACGGCTATTGGATCTACCTCCGCAAGCGAAAGGCCATCACCGACACCAAAGACTTCTTCCTCGCCGAAGGCTCCCTCACTTGGTGGGCCATCGGCGCCTCGCTCATCGCCTCCAATATCTCGGCCGAACAGTTCATAGGGATGAGCGGCGACGGGTTCTTCGTCGGCACAGCAGTGGCTGCCTATGAATGGATCGCGGCCTTCGGACTTGTCATCATCGCCATCTGGTTCATGCCGATCTACCTGAAGAACGGCATCCTCACCATGCCACAGTTCCTCACCCGACGCTATAACGAGACGGTGGCGCTCATCATGGCCGTCTTCTGGCTCTTCCTCTACGTATTTGTGAACCTGACATCCATCCTGTACCTAGGCGCCGTCGCCATCAACGGACTAATGGGTGGCCAGTATCTCCATACCCTCATGCTCGCCCTGGCCGCCTTCGCACTCATCATCACCTTGGGAGGGATGAAGGTGATCGGCTATACCGATGTCATCCAGGTGGCCGTGCTCATTGTAGGCGGACTGGCGACGACCTTCATGGCCCTGTCCTTGGTCAGCGAAAAATACGGTGCCGGCTCGGGTGTGCTCGACGGTTTCCGCACCCTGCTGCAGCAAGCCCCAGACCATTTCCATCTCATCCTCGACAAGCCAGGCCCCGACGCCCCGCAACTCGAGGTCGACAAGTACCTCATCCTCCCCGGCATCACCATGTATTTCGCCGGACAGTGGATCCTCAACATCAACTACTGGGGCTGCAACCAATACATCACCCAACGCGCCCTGGGCGCCGACCTGCAGACCGCCCGCACCGGCATCCTCTTTGCCGCCATGATCAAGCTGGTCATGCCCCTCATCGTCATGGTACCCGGCATCGCAGCCTACGTGCTGTACCAGAACGGGCACCTGCCGCAGCTCGCTGGAGGAAAGGATGGGGCCTACTCCGCCATCCTCAGCTTCCTGCCGAGCGGACTCAAGGGCCTGTCAATTGCAGCCCTCACCGCCGCCATCGTGGCATCCCTTGCCGGAAAAGTCAACAGCATCTCCACCATCTTCACCCTGGACATCTTCAAAAAATACGTGAGTCCCGACGCCGATGAGCGCCAGCTCGTCCGCATCGGCCGCATCGTCATCCTCGTGGCGATGGCGGTGGCCGTGGTATTCACCTGGAACGACACCCTAGGCATCGGAGGTGCGGGTGGCTTCACCTTCATCCAGAAATACACGGGCTTCATCAGCCCGGGCGTCTTTGCCGCCTTCATCCTGGGCATGTTCTGGAAGCGTACTACCGGAGCCGCGGCCGTGACAGGCGTCATCGCCGGCTTCCTCATCGTCTTCTTCTTCAACAGCTTCGCCGTGTCACTGCTGGGGCATGAGACCATCCTTTACACGGCCTTTCGTAATGCAAGCGGCGCCTATGAGATTCCCTTCCTAATCAACATGGGCTGGTCCTTCTTCTTCACGGTCGTCCTGATGGTAGGCATCAGCCTTACCGGGCCGGCAGTGAACCCAAAGGCCTTCTTATTCGAAAAAGGCATGTTCGCCGTCAGCAACCGCGTGCTGGTGATGGTGGTGGCTGTGCTGATGGTGCTGGCAGCCCTGTACATCCGCTTCTGGTAGTATAGCGGACTAGAGGCTCCAGACAACCCCGAGCAGAAGATATCTGCCGACCAGGCTGTTTTGTACTTCCTGTTGTTCATTGGTGGCGATCGACCGCAACGAGATCTTGGAAACGTTCGTCAGGTTGTGGCCGGTAAGGCTTAACCGCAACGACTTGCCAAAGACTACACTCCCGAAAAGATCCAGCGTCCCGACAGATGCCCCTTGCGCCAAGTGCCATCGGGCATACCGAACCGCAAGGAAGGCCTTCTCCTTCCAATCCGCTTTTACCCTCAGATACGCATGATGCTGCCATAGCTGGTAGCGCACTGCTTGGCCCCGGACAGGGAGGCTCTCATTCCACATCCTGGCAGTCCTCCCGCCGCCTTCGACCTGGAACCATCCCTCTAAGGCTGTCACTGCCTTCTGGTCCACTGCAGTCTGAGCGGAACGCAGGCGCGTAGCAATGCCATTGAGCCACCCGTCGGCTTGGCTGCCCATCCAAGACCAGTCGCTGACCCATTTGATCCGTATGGCATCCACATACCGCTCTGCATGCAGGTGGAAGCGGGCAGCATACTGCCGTGCTGCTGGCACCCGCGTCACACGCAGATACTCTTTCCTTCGTTCGACATAGGGCACATAAAGTCCCCGGTCATAGCCTGCCGTCATCGTTCCAACCAGCGACCTTACCCGTGGCAAATCATGATGGGCACATGCGAACTCCAGCTTGTTTCTGTTTGCCAAGGCGATGGCTGCTGCCGGCGACCGCAGCGTAGCATCTCCGTCGAGGTATGCTGGCAGAAAAAGCTCCGGCGCCGGCAGCTCCTTCCAACTGCCGAGCCGCAGCGATAGCTGAGGGCCTCCTGCCGATCCCTTACGCACTGTGCATTGCGCGCGGTATAGACTGCCTGCTGCATGCAGTTCATCGCCAGCCCGCTGTATCATCATCAACCCCGGGCCGAGGCCCAGAGCCCCCTCCAACGCCCATCCGGGGCGGAGAGGCCCCTCAAAACAATACGAAACGCCTGCCTGCTGCTGCCGAATCAGGGTAGACCCCGCTCGGATAAAAGGGGCCATCATCGGCACCGGCAGGCCGCCCTCTAACCGATCCGTATAGCGATGTGTCAATGCCTGCAGATCCCAGCGCAATTTCCCATCCATCCTCCTGCCCCGTCGATGAATCGTGATGTCTGCCTCTTGGCTGCGCAAGACTCCGGCAAGTCCCTGCTGAAAAAAGGACCCCAGCGGGCTGCCGGTGAAAGCTTGGCCCCAGCGGCCTGTCAGCACGGCAAAAGCTTGTGAGGACTGTTGCTGCGTGAAGACATACTGCAGCTTTGCGACTTGGTTTTTACGCCACGAGAAGGTGTGTGCTGTCTTCCATTGGACAGTGGTGGCGTGGTTGTCTATCCGCTCCAAGGCGCTGTCATGCACCGCACCCGACAGCCGGTTGAACATAGAGGCCTGACCCTGGTTCTTACCTGCCTGCAAAGCCCAATAGCCGATGTGCTTAGCTCCCCTGTCCTGTATCCATACCAGGGTCGCAGATTGCCTGGCGAGAGATTCTTGGAATGACCGGTCAGCCTGCAACATCCATGCCCCCGCATCCGGCGTCTTGTACTCACCCCTCTCCACAGACAATGCTTGCCAGCTACTGCCTCCAAGGGCAGTCATCCCTCTAAGGCGGGCATATCTCCCCACCCGGGTCGACAGCACCTGTAACATAGAGGCATCCCGGCTGTCTCGGACATAGGCACGCTCAAGCGAGGGTAGGACTATGCGGCCTGTCTGCAGCGGGAAGGAAAAGGAGGTAGCCTCTTCTATGTCGTCGGATGTGGCTTTGAGCGTTGCCGTAGGCAGGATGCCTGACTGGCTGGAGATATTATTAGCCTGCCAGCTGCTCAGCCACTTCACCTTTGCCGACAACCAGGCAGACTGGGCTTCGTAGCGATGCCGCCCCGATGTGCCAAGCGAAGAGGAGAGGTCCAGCGTGAGACGATCCCTTCCACGATGGTCGGTGCGCAAGTTGATGCCAACGTTGTCGGAGCGCTCCACCTGTGCCAGCAGCCTGTCCGGCTGATAAGCGGAGATGACCTCTACTTTGTCCACCATGGCTGCCTGCAGATGTTGCGAGAGCAGCCGATAGTTTCGTTCCGTCAGGTCGTCACCATCAATCAGGATCCGATCTACCTCCCTGCCGTTGACATGGATGCGTCCATCCGAAGACACCTGAAAGCCCGGCAGGCGCCGCAGCAGGTCCTCCACCTTACGACTATGCCCGTCAGCAAAGCGCGCTGCATCGTAGACCAACGTATCACCATGTTGTATCATGGCAGGGGGCCTCGCACGAACGATAATCTCTTCCAGCATGCGCGGGGCATACTGCATCCGGAAGATGAAAACCGTATGTGGATTTTCTTTCCCCTGCCAAAGACAGAGGCTGTCGACTCGCTGCATCTGCAGGTGCTCGAGCACCATCCGAAAGACGCTGGGCATCGTATCCATCCCACGGATCTGAAATCGCCCATCGGGACCTGTGAGTGAAAAGGCAAGCGCCTTGCCGCCGACACAGTCCCAAAGGGTGGCTGAGGCAAAAGCCACTGGCCGGCCGGTACTGTCCTGCACGAAGCCGTGCAATATGGCGCCTCCGGCTCCTTGTGCCAGGCCAAACCTTAGACCCAAAAACAGGCATATCAGGCAGGAAGGCCAAGACCGCATTTGAACGCGGCCATGCCTCATTCCGGTATGCTTTCCCAGGTGTGGACTTTCATCGTTGATGTTGTCCGGCAACTCAGGCATCCGGCTTCCGACTGTGCCGCCATCGAGCGCCTCAGCCGGCGGATCATATTCTGCCAATACCGCTGATAGTCGACATAGCTGCCTATGCCCTGGCCAGCACCCACACAATGGCGAGGATTCGAAAGCCCACCTTGTATCGACAAGAGTTGAAAGACGAGGTTTCGCTCGACATCATAGGCTTCTACAATCAACCCAGGAAGCCCTCCGAGCTTCCAAGGCCCCTGTGGCAAGGGAATCGCAGGGACATACCACGCAACATAGTGGCGCCCCCGGAAAAATGTCTCCGCCTGATAACATTCCATCCCTTCGAGCCATTTTCGTGCGGGCAACAGCCTCCAGGTCATCGGATGTACACTGTCCGCATAGGATGTCGGCGCCCCGGACAAGGAAAGGTCAACAAACACCAGGCTGTCCGTCTGCAGATTCTTCCACACCTGCCAGACTGTATCCGCTCCGATAAAGACGTCGTGCTCGCCATAAGCTCCCTCGCGCGCAGTATCCGGCATCGGCACAAGACAGAAATAAGAACAAGATCCCGCAATGGAAAGCAGTCCTTGATAAGCCCTGTCATGTCGCCCCCGACCAAACCACGCATTGTATCGTGTTTCATATCTCACCTGCAGGCTTTCCTCCCATCGTAGAGAGGCTTTTCCCTGTCCAATGAGACAGACAGGAGCCAAGACCAAGATCCACCATTTGAACATCTCGGGCAGCATTTAGAAGTTGAAGGAAAAGGGGGGGTGACAATGGCCCGTTGCTGTTAATGTCGAAATTGGCTCTTCATCATACTCACGGTCAGCTTTGCACATTCCATCGCCTTCTGAATAGCCTCCTTGCATGTCTCTTCCGTTGCCGTACAGGCAAAGTCAAGGTTGATGCCGGGCGCAGACACCGAACCCCTGGCCGTGAAGGAGCAGTGGCCCTGCCCATCCCGACCCTCCAAGGGCCCCTCAAGCTCAATCCCACGTACCATCTCCACGGAGGCAGTCCTCTCATTGGGAGATTGCCGCTCTTCGGCGTTGACAACGAATCCCATCGCCATCCATGCCGCCATCATGATCACTGTCCTCATACGCAATGTTTGAAAAGGTTAATAAATACAAGTTGACTACGGGTGTCACCCCCTGTAAGCACTTACAGGCGCTTACCCGTCAAATGTATACGCCAGCTGAGGCCGGCATAAAGTGGAGACAACGGTTGTGTAAGGGAAAATGAACCTTTGAACCAGTGGGAATCCACCGCATGGGCCGATGACTCAAAGGCCTGGCTTGTAAATCCCGAATAGAGGGTCAGGACCCTTGCCAGACGAAATGCGGCCGATGAAATGCCGATTGCTGTAAAGGATTGTTGAAGCAGTATCGGCAATTAGAGGCCAAAGCCTCATTCTTCGAATGGACGAAACATCTACCGCCTAATGTTGTTATTGTATGTTAGCCTGTGAGACAGGCTGCCCGCATGGGACAAAAAAAACTCGTCCGCTTCGCTGAAGTCGCCACGTTCCCCAACGTGCTTCAATACCCGCCTGACATGGCCGGGCAATGGGCCCGACATTTCAGCCATAACCACCCCATCACACTCGAGCTGGCCTGCGGAAAAGGCGAGTACACCGTCGGGATGGCCAGGATGTACCCGGAGCGGAACTTCATCGGAGCAGACGTCAAAGGAAACCGCATCTGGGTGGGTGCCAGACAGGCACTGAAAGAAAGTCTCCCCAATGTGGCCTTCCTGCGGACACAGATCGACCAGATACATTCGTACTTCTCCCCGGGAGAAATCTCAGAGATATGGATCACCTTCCCCGATCCACAGCTTAGGGCCTCGCGCGATCGGAAACGCCTCACCCATCCGGCATTCCTGAGGCGCTATGCCCAGTGCTTACGTTCCGCAGGCCTCATCCATGTGAAGACTGACTCTCCCGACCTCTACGACTTCACCCGCACCGTCATCTGGCTCTATGGCCTCGAGACCCTCATAGACATCCCAGACCTAGCCGCGGAGCCAGCACCCTCGCAAGAACTGCTGATCCGAACCCATTACGAGGGCCTCAACATCTCCGGTAGTAACCGCATCCACTATCTCTGTTTCCGACTTCAGGGAGCCCTGCCGACATCCCTGGACGACGACCTGCACGAATGGGTGCTCGCTGAACCCATCAAAGCCCAGACCACTCCGCGACACAGACAAGCCGTTCATCCTGAAAAACCTAAATCATAACCTTCCCATGAAGAGGAAACTGATTGAAGGGACGCATTTCTATTACAATGAAATGGGATATATGGTACTCACCGCCCAATACCACCTGGAAAACGGAGTATGCTGTGGCAATGGATGCCTCAACTGCCCCTACGACCATGTCAACGTTCCGGTAGCACGACTGGCGGAAGTCCGGGCCGCCGTCCAGGCAAGTCAAAAAAAGAATGCCACGCAAGAAAAAAACAACTAGCGAAGGGAAGGGTAATCAGGTGATGCCATTGGCCAATGCTGCACCGTCCGACTTTTTCGAGGATGTCTTCGATGTCGTCCGGCAAGTGCCTGCCGGTCGGGTCACTACCTACGGGGCCATCGCTGCTTACCTTGGCAGCAGACGCTCGGCCCGCATGGTCGGCTGGGCCATGAACGCCAGCCACCACGCCTTTCCTGCTGTACCTGCGCAGCGCGTCGTGAACCGACAGGGTTTACTCAGCGGCAAACATCATTTCCCGTCCGACAAGCCCATGGAAGTCCAGCTGCGGGCAGAAGGAGTGGAAGTCAGGGAAGACCAGGTGGTTGACTTTGCCCGGCATTTCTGGGACCCAACCATCGCGCTTGGGCTCTGAGTGGCCTATGCATAGTAAGGGCGGATCATCCAATACACCAGTACACCCGTCACAGACACATAGAACCAGACTGGCCAGGTGACCTTCGCCATCTTGCGGTGGGCAGGCCATTCTGCCACCAGAGCCCTATAGGAGGTAAATAGGATGAAGGGAAGGATGACAGCCGCGAGAAAAATATGGCTGACGAGGATGAAGAAATAGAGATAGCGAATCATTCCTTCCCCGCCATAGCGGGTATCCCCTGCCAGGAGGTGATGAGCGATATAAGAGAGCAGGAAGAGTACGGACAAGAAAATAGCACTGATCATCAGCCGCTTATGCAACTGGTAACGGCCGCTCTTCACAGCTACCAGCCCGGCTACCAGCAATAACGACACTAGACTGTTGATTCCTGCATTGATGCGGGCAAACAAGTGCACATCAAAAGAGGGGTCTACGGGCACCTGCACCTGTTTCAATAATACGACAGCGATGAATACGATGGCAGAGACCGCTATGATGGCAGCACGTGCGAGCCGGTCATTTTTCTGGATGGAGGGAGGGAGCATGTTTCGAGATTTCGGGTGAGTGCCTATTTTCTGAAAAGATTCCGTTTCTTTTTCTTGTCCCGCTCCATATTCAGCAGCACGACGTCGCGGATGACCTCATCGAGCCGGACACTGTCGAGACCGTTATACCAACCCCTCACGACGCGGTCACGATCCAGCAGGAAGAACTTGTCGGTATGGATAAAATTGGTGTCAACGCCTTCTACCTGGGCTATATTGGCTTTGAACTCATGGAGTGCAAGGTCGTAGATCTCTGACTTTTCACCAGTCAACATCCACCAGGTGTCGTGGTCGACGCGAAACCGGTCGCCATAGGCTTTCATACGGGGTGAGGAGTCACGCAGCGGGTCTACCGTGAAAGAGATGAATCGGACCAGCGAGTCCGTCTTCTTGAACGCATCCTGCAGCCGCTTCATGTTGCGGGTGAGGGTGGGGCAGACGGTGGGGCAGGAGGTGAAGATGAAATCAGCGATGATGATCCTTCCCTTCCATTCGTCTAACGACACCTCGCGGCCGAACTGATTGGTAAGCCGGAAAGGGCGTACTGTATGCCATAGAGTATCCGGCCGGGTCTTGCCATCGGTTGTGGCCATCATGACACTGTCATAGAAATACCGGCGAGGCATCCGCACAGCACCCTTACTGAGGCTGTTTACGATCCAATAGCTGGTGACCGGGAGGACCAGCACAACGCCTATGGCTATGACTTTGCGTAACGACATCTGCTGAGGATAGAAACAAAAATGCACCACCGCGGTTCATTGCGATGGTGCATTCCGTACATCATATGTCCACTCAATGGCCTTGGGTGGCGGGGAGGTGTGGCTTGGACTGTTCAGTAGCTGGCTTGGAAAGACCTTCTGTATTGCGCAGCATCTTCCAGGAGTCGCCGTCCCAGAGGAAGGCGGCGATAAACCAGATGAACAACAGCAAAGGCACTACAATGGTCATGATGAGGTTGCGGATTTCATCGCCCAGGTGCATGAAAACCCCTACGATATAAAAGGCTTTCAACAGAGAGAGAATGACGATCACACCTTTCATAAACAAGATCAATGCTGCGCTGGGATCGGGTGTTTTATGGAGAAAATATATGCCGAAGCCAAGGGCCAGCTCTATGAGGGTGATGACGGAGAGGATGACGGTCGTCTTTATGATCTTCTGCACCACCTCTTTGCCGCCGGGCTCGTGGTGAAAGGTGACTTCTGAAGGATTTTGATGCTCCATGGGGAAGGGTATTACTTTGTTTCAGAATTGGAGTGGTCAGATGAGGTAGAAGCAGAGAAATACGAAGACCCAGACCAGATCTACGAAATGCCAGTAGAGTCCAGCCTTCTCAATCATGAGGTAGTGACCACGACGGTCAAAGGTGCCGTTCATGGTCATGATGAGCATGATGATGTTGATGATGACACCTGAGAAGACATGGAAGCCGTGGAAGCCGGTGATGCCGAAGAAATACCCACCAAAGGCTACGGGGCCCGTCGTGGAGACCGGATGCCCGTCGTGCATCATGCCGGGCATGGCCGCCCCCCAAGGATTACGCGAAACGGTAGTGCCGATATGCTCGAGCTTGCCATTGAGCAGCACGGCATGGTCGCCTGTAATGAGGTGCGTCCACTCCCAGGCCTGGCAGCCGAGAAAGGCGGCACCCCCAACGATCGTCCAGATCATCCATTTGATGACTCCCTTACGATCGTTGTGGTGCCCGGCATGTACGGCCAGCACCATGGTCACGGAGCTCACAATCAGGATGAAGGTCATGAGACTCACGAAGGCCAGCGGCAGGTTGGCATGCCCGGCAAAAGGGAATGCGTTGAAAACCTCGTTGGGGTCTGGCCAGTAGTTCTGGCTGAACCGTATCGTGCCATAGGAGATCAGGAATGCACCGAAGGTGAAGGCGTCGCTCATAAGGAAATACCACATCATGAGCTTGCCGTATTCCACGTTGAAGGGGCTCTTCCCACCGGTCCACCATTTGGTTTCCACCTGTGCTACTGAGGCTGTTGACATGTCGATCGTCTTGGTTAATGTTGTATTCGGGTCAAAGATGCTACCTCATCCAATTGAAGAATAAGATCAGATATATCCAGAGCACATCCACGAAATGCCAGTAGGTTGATACCACTTCTGCAGGCACGCTGCTATAGGTACGGGTGCGACTGCGCACAACCCTCCAGGCGATGATCAGCAAGGCTGTAACACCGCCTAGTACATGCAGGCCGTGCAAGCCTGCAATGGCCAGCAGGAAAGAATGCGATGCATTCGAACCGGCACCAACGAGGCGGATGTCTTCGGCGCGTAAATCCATAAATCCCTTCACCTGAAGGAGAATGAATAACGTACCCAAAATAGCGGTCACCACCATCCACTGCCGGTAATGAGGCATGTCGCGTTGCCTGGAAGCACGCACCGCCATTTGTATCGTTGCACTGGAGGCAAGGATCACGACGGTGGAGAACCAGAATACGGGGGGGATGTCGATCATCACCCAGCCGGCTTGGCTGCGCTTGACGATATAGGCACTGGTGAGGCCCGCAAACATCATGATGATGCTGCCGATGGCCACCCACATGGTGAATTTGTAAGGATGGATTCTTTCTCTCTGTACGTCCAGCGTTTTCGCCATGTCTTTTCAAATATATTATATCGATGTCAAGATGCCTTGTCTGCCAACAGGGCCAGCAGCACGATCGGCAGGTAGAGATACGAGCCGAACATCACCCTCCGTGCAGAACCCACATCCATCCGCCGGAAGAGTCGGATGCATTGTGCCAGCAACAGGAAGTTGGCCATGGCCACTACCACCATACTGACCATTCCACTCATCCCAAAGACATAGGGTAGGGCCCCGATGGGGATCAGGAGGACGGTGTATAGCACGGCCTGGACAGCTGCGTATTTGGTGGGCCCTTCGGCCGATGGAAGGAGGCGGAAGCCTGCCCTGCCATAGTCCGAATATACCACCCACGCGATGGCCCAGAAATGCGGGAACTGCCATACGAACTGAAGGGCGAACAGGATCCAACCTCCGAGGGAAAATCCGTCTTCACCGGCTACCCAGCCGATCAGGCAGGGCAGCGCCCCGGGCACAGCACCGACCAGCACGGCGATGGAGTGCACCTTCTTCAGCGGTGTATAGACAAAGGCGTACAGGAACAGGCTGAGGGCTGACAAGACCGCCGATAGGCCGTTGAATTGCACTGCCATCAGAAAGATGCCCAGCACCCCCGCCACTGCGGCATAGGTCCAGGCCTCATCGACGCCCATGCGGCCCGATGCCACCGGCCGATTCGCTGTACGCTTCATGATGGCATCAGTATCCTTCTCCACGACCTGGTTGATCGCGTTGGCAGATCCCGTCACCAACATGCCCGCTACAAAAAGTAAAAGAACTGATGAGATGTCAAAGGTCACCGAAGGCACCAGCAGGTAGCTGACGACTGATGAGAAAACCACCGTGAAGCTGAGGGTGAACTTCATCAGTTGACCCAGATCCCTCAGCTTGGCCGACAGGCCGGTACGGGGCTTCCGCCCTTCGCTTTCATTCTCCATCCTTATGTCAAATATCCATATAGGGCCCCCGCTCCACCGTCGACAGACAGCAGGAGGGTTGCATCAATGCTTGGACTCACTGTCAGACACGGGCTCGACCTGAGAGACGAACTCCCGTCCATCCTTTCCGTAGTCGTAGGCCCAGCGGTGTACCTCCGGAATCTCTCCCGGCCAGTTGCCGTGGCCTGGACGGATGGGGGCGGTCCACTCCAGCGTATTGGCACCCCAGGGGTTCTGCGTCGTCACCTTCCGGCCTTTCCAGATAGAATAGAAGAAGTTGAAGATGAACAGCAGCTGCACGGCGAAGACCACCATGGCCACCGTGCTGATGACGCGGTTGGCATCGGTAAACATATTGAACGACTGCCAGTTGCTCCAGTCGGTATACCGACGGGGCATACCCGCCAACCCGAAGTAGTGCATCGGCCAGAAGATCAGATAGGCCCCGGCTAGGGATACCCAGAAATGGATATATGCCAGTGTATTGTTCATATAGCGGCCGTACATCTTCGGATACCAGTGATAGACGCCGGCAAACATGCCAAACATAGATGCCACGCCCATCACGATGTGGAAATGCGCCACGACAAAGTAGGTATCATGCAGGTGAATATCGAGGGTGGAATTCCCCAGGAAGATGCCCGTCAGGCCACCAGAGATGAAAAGGCTCACAAAGCCGATGGCGAAGAGCATGGCGGGTGTGAAGCGCAGGTTCCCCCTCCAGATGGTCGTCAGCCAGTTGAAGACTTTGATGGCAGATGGCACGGCGATGAGCAGCGTCAACAAGACGAAGAAGGCGCCCAGAAATGGGTTCAAGCCAGTCACAAACATGTGGTGCGCCCATACCAGGAAGGCCAAGATCGCAATCGCGAACAGCGAACCCACCATGGCCAAGTAGCCGAAGATGGGCTTGCGAGAGTTTACGCTGAGGATCTCAGAGACCATCCCCAGAGCCGGCATCAAGATGATATACACTTCCGGATGCCCCAGGAACCAGAACAGATGCTGGAAGAGGATAGCGCTACCGCCTTCATTTGGGAGAATCTCACCCTTGACAACGATTTCCGACAGGTAGAAGCTCGTACCAAGGTTTCGGTCGAACAGCAGCAGGATGGCGCCCGACAACAGCACAGGGAAGGAGAGCACTCCGAGAACGGCCGTGAAAAAGATCGCCCAGATGGTCAGCGGCATCCTCGTCATCGACATACCCTTGGTGCGCATGTTGAGAATGGTCGTGATGTAGTTGAGGCCGCCGAGGAGGGAAGACACAATGAACATGGCCATCGAAATCAGCCAGAAGTCCATGCCCAGCTTCGAACCTTCAGAAGCCTGCCCCAGGGCACTGAGGGGCGGGTAGATAGTCCAACCACCGCTGGCAGGGCCTGTCTGCAGAAACAGGGAGGCAAACATGATGCAACTGGCCAAGAAGAAAAACCAGTAGCTCAGCATGTTCAGGAAGGGGGAGGCCATGTCTCGCGCACCCACCTGTAGGGGGATGAGAAAGTTGGCGAAGGTGCCGCTGAGGCCCGCCGTGAGCACGAAGAACACCAGGATAGTGCCGTGCATCGTGACGAGCGAATAGTAGAACTCATTGGAGATGCGTCCCCCGGCAGCCCATTTTCCGAACATATCCTCCAGGAAGGGGAAGGACATGTCAGGATAGCCCAGCTGCAATCGGAAGAGGACAGAGAAGAGACCGCCGATGATACCCCAGATCATCCCTGTGATCAGGAACTGCTTAGCAATCATCTTATGGTCCTGGCTGAAGACGTATTTCGAGATGAAGGACTCCTCATGGTGATGGCCATGGTCTCCCTCATGATGGCCATGCACATCCGTCTGGATGGTCGCTGCATGGGCTTGTTGCGTGATTTCGGTACTCATATCTC
Organism: Bacteroidota bacterium; assembly: GCA_016868815.1. Lineage (GTDB taxonomy): Bacteria > Bacteroidota > Bacteroidia > Chitinophagales > Chitinophagaceae > Pollutibacter. The sequence continues at coordinate 138,602 of VGFQ01000004.1, read as the reverse complement.
TTCGTTTAGGGTATTTGGATCCCGTATCTTGTGACTGTTAGATTTATTTTTTTGCGAGGTCCTGTGCCATCGGTTGGAGGGCTGCGCTGGCATTCTGCAAGGAGTCTGCAGTGGGGGCGGCCTTCGACTCCATGACCGTACGGTACTGCGGCTTAATGCCAGAAATCCACTGGTCATATTCTGCCTGCGTCTCGACGATGATGATGCCCCGCATAGAGTAATGGCCACTTCCGCAGATTTGATCACAGGAGATCTCGTAGACAAAGTCTTTGTTACCGGTAATCTCCTTCATCTGTGCCGTCGTATACTTTGGAGTGAACCACATGGTGGTGGGAATGCCAGGCACAGCATCCATCTTCATTCTGAAATGGACCAGGCCAACGTCGTGGATGACATCCTGTGCGTTGATAACCAGCTGAACCGGATTGCCGACGACAAGGTGCATCTCGGTAGACTCAATGTCATCGTGGCTGCTGCCATCCTCCCAGTCGACCCCTAGGGCATTGCCGTTGGAGGCATCTGTGAGGCGGTAGTTTTTACGACCAAGCACTCCGTCTTTGCCCGGGTAGCGCATCATCCAGTTGAACTGCTTACCGGTGATCTCTACCAGCTGGGCATCTTTTGGAGCTGGGCCAGTGATGCCGAACCAGTAATACAGTCCCATGCCCACGAGGATGGTCAGGAAGATGGCGGGCACTACCGTCCATATCAACTCCAGTTTGTTGCTATGGGCAAAGAAATAGGCGCGGCGCTTCTCGGAGTACTGATATTTATAGGCAAACCAGAACAGCAGAATCTGGGTAATGAAGAACACCAGTCCTGTTACGGCCAGCGTCAGCCACATCATTTTGTCGATCTTCTCGCCATGATCGGAGGCAGCGGGCTGCGTGAACAGCGTCTTATGGTAGAAGAGTTCGTTGCACCACCAGGCAGCGACAAGGCCTAAAACCAGGAAGGATAAGAAGAGAAAAGCATTGATGCGGTTGCTCTGCTGGAAGCCCTTCTCCTCGCCCTTCAGCACCATCACATATTCACTCGCCTTCGCAATCTGAAAAATCACGACGAATGCTAGTGCCATTATTGTTACGATCAACGTTAGCGTCATAGTTTATCTTATAGTTGGTTTTCTAAATTGTTTTCCGGGCTTTGAATCATCCGTCTCATGTATGGTGAATGAGGCTCTCTTTCACAAGTGGGTGATGCTCTGGCAGCAAAGGGCTCTTGGCGAGCGCCTTTCCAGCGAAATGCATGATCAGGCCGGCATAAAAAGCCAGGATACCAAACTCATACCATCCCAGGCTGTAATTTGCTCCAAGGGGGCCCGGCATGACCATCTGGTAGAAGTCAATCCAATGGCCAAGGATGATCAATACGGCGAGGTATGCCACTGTGGTGTAGTTGCGCTTCGCCCCGCGGCGGATCAGCAGCAGAAAGGGAAGTACGAAATTCATCACTAGGTTGAGATAGAAGATAAAGCGGTAAGGCCCTTGCGAGCGGACTTTGAAGTAGATAGTTTCCTCGGGTATGTTCGCATACCAGATCAGCATGAACTGAGAATACCAGAGGTAAGTCCAGAAAACACTGAAGGCGAACATGAATTTGCCTAGGTCGTGGAGATGTTCTTCCGTCACATATTCTAGGCGATCCTGGTTTTTGAGGTAGATGACGAACAGCGCGATGAGGGCCATCCCTGAGACGAAAGTGCTAGCAAATGTATACCAGCTATACATGGTCGAGTACCAATGAGCATCGATGCTCATCAGCCAGAACCAGGGGATCGTAGAGGCCACTGTCAGGCCGAAGAATACTGTGAAGACCGAAGCCCAAACGGAATTGGTCCACATGTAGCCTTTGGCTTCTTCATCCGTGAAGGGACTGTCAGCGCGTTGTGAGAGCTGTCGCATCTTTCGGCCTACCCAGGTCCATACAACCAGGGTGAGGATGGTCCAGCCCAAAAAGAAGGTGGGGTTCAGAAAGCCGCTCTTGCCCTTAAGCACTGGGTCGTGCTCGACGTGCTCTTTGTCGATCCAATGATAGATATGATGTTGATGTCCGAAGATGATGCCGACGAAGACGAGTAGGGCCAGCACTGAGAAGATAGGCACTATGGTCGAGATGGCTTCGGGCACGCGCCGGAAACTCATCTGCCAGCCTCCCATGGCCAAGGTGGTTACGCAGATGAAGAACATGCTGGCATTGACGACCAGCAAGAAGAAGGTGCTGTTCTGTAGGAGTACGGCCCAGAAGCGGGTCCGCGCATGCTCATCGCTGCTCACCCCCAGGAATATGAAACCCAGTGCTAGCGCCAATGTCCCTATGCCCAAGAGGTACAAGGTCCATTTCCGGTAGCCGGCCGTCGTCTCAAAATATTGATTGGTCATCGCACTCATAGTTGAATCAGTTCATGCATGTCGATCTCAGGTCAGGGGTTGGCGGTGGCTGCGGCAGGCGCTGTTTTACCCTGCTTGGCCTTGATATATGCTATCACCATCCAGCGCTGCTTGGTGTCGAGCTGGGAGGCATAGGGTCCCATGAGATTCTTGCCATAGGTGACGGAATAGAACATCTGCCCTTCTGGCATAGACTCGTATTTGGCGTCTCCGACCAGGGCGGCGGGCTTGGCGGGATAGGGACCGTCTCCGTCTTTCCAGAGCGGTCCGTTGCCATCCAGCTTGGTCCCATGACAAATACCGCAGTTGATGAGATAGAGGCGTTCTGCCTCTTTCATCTGCCCGTCGTCCAGGGCGGGAAAGGGATTTTTCGTCATCTGAGAGGCGAAGTAATGAGAGGTGTCGCCTTCAGCATCTTTAGCCAGGTGGTACACCCAGTCAGCGCCGCGCTTCACCGTGCCGGCCACCGGCTGGCGGTTGGTCTGCCCATCGACGAAGACGGGGTTGCTGGAATAGGTCTCATAGGCACGGCTGTAGGCCATGTCAGGCATATAGACCCTTCCGGGCTTGCGCTTCACTTCGCTGCTGCAGCCGAAGGTTGCGGCGATCAGCAAGAGGGCGAAAGGGTATATCATACGTCTGTTCATCATCTGCATTTCAGTTCGTTTCAGGCTACGATAGGTTCATGATATAGCTTCTGCTCCTTGTCGTACCGGCCGATCCACCAGCCGTCTTCCGCGACCTGGGTGTTGACCTCTGTCGCATGCAGATCGGTGAGCAGGGCTTTGACAGCCACCTTGTCGGTCTTCTCCCCGCATTCGATGACCATCACGAACAGGTCGTCTGTAGCGCGAGGGTGGAAATGGTGTTTTTTGACAAAAGGCGCCAGCTGACAGATGTAGCAGAAGGTGAGCACCATACCCACAGCGGCCATTAGGACGGTGAGCTCAAAGGTGATCGGAATCCAGGCGGGCAGGGCAAAATGAGGCTTTCCGCCGATGTTAACGGGCCAGTCTTTAGTGAACACCCAACTCATGAAGGTCACCGCCGTCGTCGTGCCAGTCAGGCCATAGATAAAACCGGCCGTGTGCAGGCTGGTGTCCCGCAAACCCATGGCCTTGTCAAGCCCGTGGACGGGGAAGGGTGTGTAGACGTCGTGGATCTTATAGCCTGCTTCGCGTACGCGGGCCACCGCATGGAACAAAGTACCCTCCTCGTCGAAGCAGCCTACTGCAAATTTTTTAAGTGCCATCCGGTCGTTGTTTCAGTTTTCTGTTCACAGTACTGTCAATGGTGGGCCACTTTCACGTGGGTTTCGTGCTCCTCGTCGCCATGGTGGACATTATCGTGGAATGCCCGGGCCGAAAGCTTTTCCATACCACCCATCTTTTCTTTATAGCTCTGGCCCGAGGTCTTGAGCACATGCTTGATCTCGGCGATGGCTATGACAGGGAAGTATTTGGCGAACAAAAAGAAGCAGGTAAAGAACAGGCCGAAGGTACCCAGGTAGAAGCCAATCTCCCAGATGGAAGGACGGTAGTAAATCGACCAGGCCGACGGGAGGTAGTCGCGGTACACGGACGTAACGATGATCACGAAGCGCTCAAACCACATACCTATGTTCACTACAATGCTCATCACAAAGGTGAAGGCTATGTTACGCCGTAGTTTCTTAAACCAGAAAAGTTGTGGAGAGATAACGTTGCAGGTCATCATCAGCCAGTAGCTCCAGCCATAGGGGCCTGCTATGCGATATTTGAAGAAATGATCCTGCTCATAGGGCACCATGCTATACCAGGCCATGAAGAGTTCAGTGAGGTAGGCACATCCGACGATGGAACCGGTGAGAACGATGACCTTGTTCATTACCTCGATGTGGTTAACCGTGATATAGGCTTCCAGACGCATCACCTTCCGCATGACCAGCATCAGGGTCTGTACCATGGCAAAGCCGGAGAAGATGGCGCCGGCCACGAAATAGGGTGGGAAGATGGTCGTATGCCAGCCGGGAACGATGGAAGTGGCGAAGTCGAAGGATACAATGGTGTGGACCGACAAGACTAGCGGAGTCGACAGGCCTGCCAGGACGAGGGAGAGACTTTCATGCCGCTGCCAATGTTTGGTACTGCCTGTCCAGCCAAAGGAGGCGATGCCGTAGAGATGCTTGCGCAGCTTGGTGCGGGCACGGTCGCGGATGGTGGCCAGGTCCGGGATCAGTCCTGAGTACCAGAACAACAGCGAGACGATGAAATACGTGGAAATCGCAAACACATCCCACATCAATGGCGAGTTGAAGTTTGGCCAGAGGGGTCCGCGGGTGTTAGGATAGGGGAGGGTAAAGAACGCCATCCAGACGCGGCCCATATGGAAGATGGGAAACTGTCCAGCACACATCACCGCGAAGATCGTCATGGCTTCTGCCGCCCGGTTTACGCCCGTCCGCCAGCGCTGGCGGAACAGCAGCAGGATCGCTGAGATCAGGGTGCCGGCATGGCCGATACCGACCCACCATACGAAGTTGGTGATGTCCCATCCCCATCCCACAGTACGCCCCAAGTTCCACTGGCCGATGCCATAGGTAACCTCGCGGTATACGGCATAAACCCCGAACAACAAGAGTGCGACGGAAATATAGAATCCGATGTACCACAGCCGGGTGGGCTTTGCCTCGATGGTATGACAGATGTCTTCGGTGACATCATGGTAGGTCTTGTGCCCATCGATAAGTGGCTCCCGTACCTGCGATTCATATTTGATCAAGCTCATGTATCAGTTGTTTATAGGACGTGCTTGTTCTTTATCGGGTTAGTGGGCGGTTTCGGCATGGTTGCCGCCGACGCCTTCGGGATGGGCAACTGACAAGCCGACGGGCCGGTCGGTGTTGCGGACTTTCGCCAGATAGCTCACGTTGGGCAGCACATGCAGCTGCTCGAGTGCATAGAAGACACGGGTCGTCTGATCTTCGTCGCGCACTTTGGAGACCGGGCTCTTTGGGTCGTTGACATTGCCGAAGACAATGGCATGAGTCGGACAGGCCTGCTGACAAGCGGTCCGCACATCCCATTTGCCCTCGTGGCCGGTCTCAAGCGGGCGGTTCTCTTTTTTAGCTTTGAGCTTGCCTTCCTGCAGGCGCTGCACGCAGAAGGAGCATTTTTCGATCACCCCACGAGAGCGGACTGTCACGTCGGGGTTCAGGACCATCCGCGTCAGGTCGTCGTTCATCTGGAAGACGGCAGGGTCTAGCTTGGCGTCTGATTGGTTGTCGGGGAAGCTGTCGGCCCCGGTATAGTCGGCCCAGTTGAAGCGACGGACTTTGAAGGGGCAGTTGTTGGCGCAGTAGCGGGTGCCGATGCAGCGGTTGTAGGTCATCTGGTTGAAGCCTTCGCTGCTGTGGTTGGTGGCATTCACCGGGCAGACGTTCTCGCAAGGAGCATTGTCGCAGTGCTGGCACATCATCGGCATGAAGACGACGTTCAGGCTGTCGAGATCGTCCTTGCCCGAGTCATCCCGGTAGGTGGCGAAATAACGGTCGATTCTCAGCCAGTGCATCTCATGGTTGCGCAGCACCTCACTCTTCCCGACGACGGCCACGTTGTTCTCTGCCGTACAGGCCACCGTGCAGGCCCCACAGCCGGTACAGCTGTTGAGGTCGATGCTCATCCCCCATTTGGGCCCCGGGTAGGGGTAGTTGGGGTATAGGGTACCTTCGGCGCGGTAGTCACCGCTATTCTTGGCATAGTCTTCTGCCAGCTTTTCCCGTTGCTCCAGAAGCAACTTAGGATGGCTCTTGAACTCGCTGAGTGCATATTCGCGGACCACGTCTTTACGCCCTTCGTACTGATTATGGGTCTGCGTATATGCGATCGGGTACTGGTCACCAGTTTTTTCGCAGGCCACGTCGGTGACCTGGTAGTCGAATGTTCTGCCATTAAAGGATACCAAGGGATACGCGTTCTGACCTACGCCGGCAGCCGCCTTACCTGTCTGTTCGCTTCTGCCATAACCGACAGCCACCGCGATTACATCGGGGTGCATGCCGGGGATGGCCAGCACTGGCAGGGTGAGCTCGCGGCCGGATGCTTTGATGCGGATCATCGGCTTCTGTACTTCGACTTCGTAGTTGTCATCTACCGAGATGCCCAGTTCTTTGGCCTTAGCATATGAAATGATGGCATAATTATCCCAGGTTGCCTTGGTGATCGGGTCGGGCATCTCCTGCAGCCAAGGGTTGTTGGCGCTCTTGCCGCTGCCAATAGATACTTTAGCATATAGGACTAGCTCTGTCTTCCCGCCTTTCTTAGCTGATTCGATGCGGTTGGCGGCGGGCACCACTTCGGAGGAACTGAAGGAGGCCTTGCCGGCGGCAGGGCTGACCGGCTCAATCAGCCCGTCCTGTAAGGCCTTATCCCATGCTTCCTGGCTACCCAGCTTCTCCTTCCAATAGGATTGTACGAAAGCCCCATATTCCACGTTCTCTCCACTCCATTGGAGCAGGGAGGTCTGGAAGGCACGGGTCTTGAAGAGGGGGGCGATGGTCGGCTGCTGGAAGCTGATGTATCCCGTCCGGGCTTCAGCATCTCCCCAGCTCTCGAGGTAATGATGGTCGGGGATGACGTATTTGCAGTGTTTCGTCGTCTCATCAACCCGGTCGTTGAACGACAGGGTGAGGGGGACTTTTTGGAGTCCGTCGGTGAAGCCTTTGGCATCAAAGCAGTCGTAGGCGGGGTTCACGCCATGGACGAGGAGGGCGCCTACGTTACCTTCCTTCATCTCCTGGATGAGGCGGGCCATTTCGGCATCCATGCCTTTCCGGACGTTCAGTGGGGCCGACCAGTCGATCGTTGTACCATTGGCTCCGAGCACTTCGTTGATGGCATTGACCAGCACCTGCACGTCGGGGTCGTTGCTTCCGCAGACGACCAGGGCGGCACCCGGGGCTGCTTTCAGGGCAGCAGCCGCCACCGCAATGCCTTTCCGAAGGCGGGCATCTGCTGGTGGGTTGGATTCCTGGGCGCCGGAGAGAGCATTAAAGAGGGAGAGGGCCACTGCACCTGTCTCAGAGGGTCGGTGCACATATCGGTCGTCGGCATTGGCACCTGTCAGGCTGAGCATGCCTTCAAACTGTATGTGCTTGCTCATGGCAGGCTTCGAAGGCACCAGCTGGCGGCCGGCAGCATACTGCCGGGAGAATTCCACTGGGTTCAGCCAGGTGCCGAGGAAGTCGGCCCCTAGGCTGACAATGACACGGGCCTGGTCGAAGCGATAGGCAGGGATGGCCCGCTTGCCGTAGCAGGCTTCGTTGGCCAGTAGGATGCCACTGGCAGAGAGGACGTCGTAGGTAATATGCTCACTGCCCGGATGCTTGGCCAGGAATTTAGAGATGACGGCCAGCGTCGTCTGTGAATGGATGGTAGCCGTCAGCAGCACTTTCTTTGCACTTCCCAGTCCTGCCATGGCTCCTGCTACCATCTTGTCGAATGCTTCGAAGCTGGTGACTTCCTTGGCATCGGCCAGGGGAAAGCGCAGACGGGCCATGTCGTAGAGGTCGAGCACCGAAGCCTGTACTGGCGCGGAGGTCCCGCCACCCGTGAGGGAGGAGAGCTCATTGCCTTCTATTTTGATGGGGCGACCATCGCGGACTTTTACCACTACGGGCACGGCCAGACCATCTTGCACCCAGGTGCTGGCATAATAGTCGGGTACGCCAGGGATGAAATTCTCTGGCTTATTAAGATAGGGAATGCTCTTTTTGACAGGCATCTCGCAGCTGGCAGCTGCCATGGCAGCTGCCGTGCTGAAGCCGAGGTATTTAAGGAAGTCGCGGCGGGGGGCGGTAGCGGCGGCCATGCCCGTGCCGGCCTCATAGGGCAGTTCCTCTGCAAACTCGTCGTTCAGACTGGCTTGGTAGGCCTCGCTGTCTTTCAACTCACCAAGGTTCTGCCAGTACTTTTTTTGCTGCATAGATCAAAAGTGATGTTCGATGGGGATGTTCCAGGGCTAGGCTCAAGGGGAGCCCGGCGGGGGTAGGTGTTTTAATAATGGCATTTCTGGCACTCGGTCCCACCGATCTTCTCGACGGTGACGCTGTCCATCCGTTTGTTCTTGATGTCTTCGTGGAATTTCTCGTAGATGCTATAATATTTATTATCTGTGAACTGCACCTTGGACTCGCGGTGGCAGTTGATGCACCATCCCATGCTGAGGTCGGAGGCCTGGTAGACCTCACCCATCTTCTGGATCTCCCCGTGGCAGGTCTGGCACTGCACCTTACCGGCCTTCACGTGCTGGGCGTGGTTGAAGTAGACATGGTCAGGCAGGTTATGGATTCGAATCCACTCGATGGGCTTGCCCTGGCCGGTATACATCTTGGCGTCGGGATCCCAACCGGCATACTGATATAGCTTACGGATTTCGGCCGTACCATCAACCTCCTTACCATCTTCACGGTACAGCTTGGGACCCTTGGCATATTCGTTGATAGCCATATGACAGTTCATGCAGACGTTCACCGAGGGGATGTTTGCATGCTTGCTTTCCTGAGCACCACCATGGCAATAGAGGCAGTTGATCTGATTGATGCCAGCATGCACGGTATGTGAGTAGTAGATGGGCTGCTCCGGCTGGTAGTTCTTGGACCGTCCCAGGCCTTGAGCCGACTGGAAGGTGATGTAGCCCCCGCCCATGAACAACAGGATGGCGGCCAGGGCGATATACGCTTTGTTTCTCCAAAAAGGGATGGGCTCTGGGGTAGAGGCGTTTCCCTTCTCGTCGGTCATCTTGCGCAGATTGCTGTTGACCTGCAGCAGGATGAGGGCTATAACAGCCAAGGTGAGCGTCAGGATGCCATAAAGTAGCCCGCTGTCAGAATCGTCTTCTTCGGAGACGGCTGCACCGCCGGACGTACTGCTTTCAGAGGGCTTGGGCGTACCCGCCGTGGCGATGTAGGCAAGGATGGCGTCGATGTCGGCCGGCTTTAGCTCGGGGAAGGCCGCCATCTGAATCTTATTGAACTGGTTATAAACCTCTACCGCCCGGGGATAGCCCGTCTTGATTAAAGCGGAACTGTTGTTGATCCAGGCGTAAAGCTTGTCTCGCTCAGGCCACCGCTCCTCCACTCCCTTGAGGGCAGGCCCGACCAGGTTTTTGTCCACCGCATGGCAGGAGGCGCACTTGGCATTAAAAAGTTGCTTACCATCCTGGGCCTTCAGGGCCGTGGGAACTGTTAGTAAAAAAAATGTTACCAAAAGGAGGCGGGAGAGATTCCTGGGTAAGGAACGAGAACTCATCATAATCAAATCGATTGATAGGTCACCGAATCTGCGCTTCGGATGTGCAAAATTATGTCATGAAATTCACATTCTATCAACGTGAATGGCAAAAAAATTCGCAGAAAGTCACATATTTCCGCCGCTTCACCCACTTTGCGAATAAACAAACGACGAAGTGCCTGAACCCAGCGGCAGATGGTTCGTTTATTGTCTAAAGAGAAAGGCCCAATACCTACTTTTGCGATTAACAATATGATGTTCGAGCGACTAAAACGCAAGTGGAAGGTGCAAAGTAACCTCCAGTTTTTTTTGATCCTTTGCACATTCGCGGTGACAGGCACCCTGACGGCCTGGATATCCCGTCAGATCACCTCCTGGGTGGGGTTTGACGAGCATACATACTGGCTCTGGAAAATCGGCCTGCGTGCGTTGATTCTGGTCTTCGGCTATCAGGTCATCATCCTGGCGGTCTCCCTGCTGTTCGGGCAACTCTCCTTCTTCTGGGCCTATGAAAAGAAGATCCTCCGCTGGATGTCTGGTCGCAAGCGCAACGTCACCCTTCCCAGCAAGCCGCCGGTACGCCCCGTCTGACATGTCTGTCCGAAACATCGCCATATTCGCCTCCGGGGCCGGTTCTAATGCCAGAGAAATCATCCGTTATGTGGAGCACCATGTGCATCTACGGGTCGCCTGCGTGGCCTGCAACCGTCCCGGGGCCGGGGTGCTGGATGTGGCTGCAGCGGCAGGGATCCCAGTGATTGCGCTGGAGCGGCAGCGGTTCTTTTATGAAGACGGCCACTTCCCAGACTTCGAACCGTTACGGATAGATCTCGTAGTGCTGGCAGGCTTCCTCTGGAAGCTCCCCCATATCCTCATTCATGCCTATCCGGAGCGCATCCTCAACATCCATCCCGCCTTGTTGCCGGCCTACGGCGGCAAGGGGATGTACGGGATGCATGTCCACACGGCGGTCGTACGGGCCGGCGAACGTCAGAGCGGCATCACCATCCACCTGGTGGACGAACAATATGACCATGGTAAGACTTTGTTCCAAGCGGGGCTGGATGTGCAGCCCTGGGATACCGCCGAGGACCTTGCCGCCCGCATCCATGACCTGGAGCATAAGCATTTCGCGCGGGTGATCGACGCCTATCTAGAAATCAAAACACCCTGTTAAAATCCAACCAAACCCTAGATGGCTGGGACCCGTTGGAATAGATTGCCTCATATGTTCTGGGCGAAACGGATGGCCGTAGAGCAGATCCTGGCCTTGCTATGCCTCTCCATAAAGCTGTCCGCGCAGCAGCCAGTGATGTTGCAGGGCGTCGTCTACGACTCTACTCGGATGATCGTCATCTCCTCCGTCCGCGTGACCAGCACAGGGGGCCAGATCACCTATACCGACTCGGTGGGCCGGTACCGGATATCGGTTTCCAGCCACGACTCCGTCTCCTTCTCCTTTCGGGGACGCTCCACCAACCGCTTCCCTGTCCGGGACATCCGCTATCCAGAAGGCTTTGACATATCCCTGCAGGTCACGATCGCCGACCAGTACAAGACCCTCAAAGAAGTCATCGTCATCAAAAAAACTTATCGCCAGGATTCGATCGAGAACCGGGCCCGCTACCAGAAGATCTTCAACTTCGAGAAAGGCATCAGCATCAACAGCGGAGGCATTGCCGGCGCTGGGATCGACCCCAACAGCCTCATCAACCTATTCCGCTTCCGATGGCGGAAGAGCATGACGAGCCTTCAAAACCGCCTGCTTGCAGAAGAAGCCGAAAAATTCGTAGGCCACCGCTTCCACAAGGAATTGGTGAAAAACCTCACAGGCCTGGAAGGAGAAGACCTGGACCATTTCATGCTTGTCTACAGGCCCTCCTATGAGTTCACCGCCCTTACCACCGAATATCAGTTCTACCAGTACATCCTTGATGCGTCTCGCCTGTATCGGAAAGGAGTATTGCCGGGTCCTGACTTTTGGAAAGAACGCTTCTGAGGCTCACCTTGGCGGCCATAGAACACAATACACATACCCAACCCGCACGCATGAAACACCTCTGCTGTTGGACATTCCTCCTCCTCGCTGTCACCAGCCTCGGGCAAACCCCCACACGCATCCATCAACGGGCCGTGCTGGTAGATACGCACAACGACTTCCCCAGCGCCGGCATCGCCAAGAACCTTCCATTTGACGGCAACCTGCTAGGTAGTACCCACTCTGACCTGGCCCGCATGCAGTCAGGGGGTATCGACGTGCAGATTTTCTCCATCTTCTGCGGGCCGGAGCAGGCAAAGCCCTTTGCATGGGCCAACCGAGAAATCGACTCCGTCCGTGCCTGGGTGCAGCGAAACCCAGATCGGATGCAATGGGTACGCACAAGCCGGGAACTGCACGCTGCCCTCCGGTCCGGCCGGCTGGGGACGATGCTAGGCGTCGAAGGGGGGCATATGATCGAAGACCGGCTTGAAAACCTGCAAGCCCTTTTTGACCGCGGCGTCCGCTACCTGACGCTAACCTGGAACAACTCTACCTCCTGGGCCAGCTCAGCCCTCGATGAGACCACCGGCAGGATACCACCTGCAAAGGCGGGGCTAACGCCTCTGGGCCGTGAGATAGTGCGGCGAATGAACGACCTGGGGATGCTGATAGACGTGTCGCACAATGGCGAACGTACGTTCTGGGATGTGATGGCCATCACGCGAAAGCCCCTCATCGCCTCGCATAGTTCCGCCTATGCCCTCTGCCCACACCGCCGCAACCTCAAAGACGACCAGATACGCGCAATCGCCCGCAACCAGGGGGTCGTTCACCTAAACTTCTATGCAGGCTTCCTCGACAGCACCTACGATCAAAAGGCAGCGGCCCTGGCGCAGCGCTATAAGGCTGAGACAGACAGCCTCGTCCGGGCAGGCATGCAGCCCGATTACGCTCAGATGATGGTGGCGGAAAAGCACCGAGAGGACTACAACGCCATCCGACCTCCCCTTAGCCTGCTGCTGGATCATCTAGACCACATCGTGCGACTGGTGGGCGTCGACCATGTCGGGCTGGGATCTGACTTTGACGGTATTGAGGCAGGGCCCTTGGGGCTTGACGGGGTGGAAGCCTTCCCCAAGATCACAGCTGCCCTGCTGGAGCGCGGCTATTCCGTCAAAGAGATACGGAAAATACTGGGCGGTAACTTCCTCCGGGTGCTAAAAGCGAACGAGCATCGCTGAGGGGCCTGGCTGGCCCTTCCTATGCAGGCGCCAGGAGCCGACGCAGCACTCGCCATACGTTCTCTGCCACGAGGCGGTGGCCTTCCGCTGTCGGATGGATGCCATCCGGCTGGTTGAGGGCTGGCTCGCCCGCCACGCCTGCGAGCAGAAATGGGATCAGGGGCATGTTGTTCTTGCGGGCAAGCGTGGGGAAGAGAGCCCGGAAGCGCCCGGTGAAGTCGGCCCCCATGTTGGGCGGGGCTTCCATGCCTGCCATCACACAGGTTGCCTGTGGATAGGCTTTTCTGACTTTTTCGAGGATCGACTGCAGGTTTTGGGCGGTCTCTTCCACCGGGATGCCCCGCAGTCCGTCGTTGGCACCCAGCTCGAGGATGAACAGGTCCACTGGCTGTTGCAGGACCCAGTCGATGCGGCCATCGCCTCCGGCACTGGTCTCTCCACTGAGGCCGGCATTTACCACCTCCCAATCCCATCCCAATGAGTCAAGCCGCTGTGCAATCCGAGCGACAAACCCATCGGCAGGGTTCTCCAGCCCATAGCCAGCCGTCAGGCTGTCGCCAAAGAAAAGGATGCGTCGCTTGGAAGGGGCCCTGGTGTGAGCCTCCCGCTTTGACCCTTCGTTGTCCCGGTTTCCACGGTCAGAGGCAGGCGTGCACTGGGGCAGCAGGCAGGCCAGCAATAGGACCAGTCTGGCCGTCCAAACCTTACGAGAAATGCAGTTGAGCCTGACCACCACAACGAAATTGGCGCTTTTCCGGGTAATTTCGCGCAGCGCATTCTTGCAACAAGCGCCTTCCCATGCCCCCTATCCTTTCCCTAGACCATGTCAGCAAGACCTATCAAAGCGCCGGCCACCGCCTCACCGTATTAGATGCTGTCAGCCTCACCGTCGAAGAAGGCTCGACCCTGGCCGTCGTTGGCCCCAGCGGCAGTGGCAAGACGACCCTGCTGGGTCTCTGCGCTGGGCTCGACAACGCCACGGAAGGCCGCATCGAACTCAATGGCGTGCGCCTCGACACGCTCGATGAAGACGCCCGCGCCCGAGTGCGCAATCTCTACATAGGGTTCATCTTCCAGAACTTCCAACTGCTGCCGACCCTCACGGCGCTGGAAAACGTCATGGTACCCATGGAGCTCCGAGGGGAGAGGCAGGTATGGAACCGGGCGCTGGAGCTGCTCGACAAGGTGGGGCTGTCCGAACGGGTGCATCATTACCCCAGCCAACTCAGCGGCGGCGAACAGCAACGGGTATCTCTGGCAAGGGCCTTCTCCAACAAACCTCGGATCCTCTTCGCGGACGAGCCGACAGGCAACTTGGACACCGAGACAAGCGCACGCATCGAAGCACTGCTGTTCTCCCTGAACCAAGAGGCTGGCACGACGCTGATCGTCGTTACCCACAACGTAGAGCTGGCGGCACGCACCGGTCGGATCATTCGCCTTAAAGGCGGAAGGATCCTATCCGATGAACGCACCACCCCAGACTGCCAACAGCCTATCCCCCCAAGGACATGAACTCTGACAGCCCCTCCCACCCCCGCCCGGGTGCACCTGTCGCCTGGCTGTTCAAAATGGCCTGGCGCGAAAGCCGTCGCAACCGTTCTCGGCTTTTTCTGTTCGTATCCTCCATCATCCTAGGCATCGCCGCCCTCGTATCCATCTACTCCCTGGGAGAGAACCTACAGCGGGAAGTAGACCTGCAGGCAGCCGAACTCATCGGTGCTGACATCGCCATCAACAGCAACCGCGACCTCTCCCCAGACATGCAGCGCCTGGTGGACTCGCTGGGCGACCGGCAATCATCGCAGCGCAGCTTCCCCTCTATGGCCTACTTCCCCGCAGGCGGACATGTCCGGCTCGTGCAAGTACGGGCCCTCGAAGGCGAATTCCCCTACTATGGCCGCCTCCAGACGGAACCTGCCGAAGCAGGCGCCTCCTTCCGGAACCACCAGGCGGCCCTGGTCGATAAGTCGCTGCTGGAACGCTTCCAGGCCCACGTGGGGGACACCCTGCGGCTGGGAGCGCTGGGGTTCCGGATCGAAGGAGCCCTCATCGCGGCCCCCGGACAGACAGGCCTCACTGCAGCGGTAGCACCACTGGTCTACTTCCCCATGCGCTACCTGGCAGCCACGGGTCTAGACCAAAAAGGAAGCCGCATCGGACAGAGCCGATTCATCAAGTTCGACCAGACGGCAGACATCCCTGAACTTGTCAAAGGCCTGGAGCCCCGCTTTGAGAAAGAACTTCTCGACGTCGACACCGTTGAGAGTCAAAAAGAACAGACCGCGCGCTCCTTCGGTGACCTCACCCGTTTTCTCTCACTCGTAGGGTTTATCGCCCTGCTGCTTGGCTGCATTGGAGTGGCCAGCGCCGTCCATATCCTTATCCGAGAGCGGATCGCTACCATCGCCGTCCTGCGGTGCCTGGGGGCCACCGCTCTCCAAGCCTTCCTCATACAGCTTATACAGATAGCCACGGTCGGGCTGCTGGGCTCGGCCATCGGCGCCGGCCTTGGCACAGCCCTGCAGCAGGGCATGCCCCTCTTGCTCAAAGACTTCCTGCCCGTACAGGTGCAGTCGCGCATCTCATGGCCTTCCATCGGTCAGGGGATGCTGACGGGTCTGCTCGTCTCCATTCTGTTTGCCTTGGCCCCGCTGGTCTCCATCCGCAACATCTCCCCCCTCCACACCCTCCGCGTCGACCGCTCGGACCTTGCCCAGAAAGACAAGCTTCGATGGCTGGTATACCTGCTCATCGCAGCCTTTATCCTCGGCTTCTCCGCCCTCCAGCTCAAGGCTTGGAACAAGGCCGTCTTCTTCACCCTGGGTGTAGGTGCAGCCTTCCTCCTGCTGTCAGGAACCGCCATCGGGCTGATGCGTGCCGTCCGTCGCTTCTTCCCCAATGCCTGGCCCTACGTCTGGCGGCAAGGGCTGGCAAACCTCTACCGCCCCAACAACCAGACGGCGGTCATCATCCTTTCTGTCGGGCTGGGGACGGCCCTCATCTGCACCATCATCTTCATCCGCGGTATCCTGCTTGAGCGCGTCAGCCTCTCTGCCTCCGGCAACCAGCCCAACATGGTGCTATTCGATATTCGCAGCACCCAGCGAGAACCCCTGCTCGCACTGGCCCGCAGCCACGGCCTGCCCGCCACGGGTACGGTACCGATCGTCACCGTGCGACTCGAAGCCGTCAACGACATCGACGCAGAAGCCTTGGCACAGGACAGCACCCTCGACATGCAACGGTGGATCTTCACGCGAGAGTACCGTGTCACCTTCCGTGACACCCTCACCCCTACCGAGCAAGTGGCCAAAGGCTCGTGGTCAGGGCGTTGGGAAGGGGGGAAGGCACCCATATACGTCTCAGTAGAGAAGAAGCTGGCCGACCGCAACCACATTCGCATCGGCGACACCCTCACCTTCAACGTACAGGGGATGCGCCTTCAGACACTGGTCGGCAGCCTGCGAAAGGTAGAGTGGAACCGTGTACAGACCAACTTCTTTGTGGTATTCCCGGTAGGCGTACTAGAGAAAGCTCCACAGTTCCATGTCTTCGTCACGCGGGTGCCCGACGCCCCGCGCTCCGCAGCCTTCCAACAGGCCGTCGTGCGAGACTTCCCCAATATCTCAGTGATCGACCTGGGGCTCGTCCTCAGCGTGGTAGACACCCTCCTCGAGAAAATTAGCATGGTCATCCGCTTTATGGCGATGTTCTGCCTCTGTACCGGCATCGTCGTGCTTATCGCCTCCGTCATGATCAGCCGCTACCAACGCATGCGCGAGAGTGTATTGCTGCGGACGCTGGGCGCACACCGTCGGCAGGTGCTGGCAATCAACGGACTGGAATACCTGTTCCTGGGCGGGCTGGCAGCCTTTGCCGGCGTGCTCATCTCTATGGCCGGCAGCTGGACCCTGGCACATTTTGTCTTCGAGACGACCTTCCGGCCCGACCTCCTCGCCGCAGCAGAAGCCTTTACCGCCGTCTGTGCCCTCACCGTCGGCATCGGATTGGCCAACAGCCGCTTTGTCGTCAACCGCCCGCCACTCGAGATCTTACGGGAAGACTAAAGCCGTGCGAGCCAAATGGCTATCTTCGAAATCACCGCCAATCACCAGCCCCATACTATGACACGCTTCCTCCGCTGGACACTGCTGTCGCTGAGCCTGACAGCGTCCGACATTCGCCCATGCACTGCCCAAGGCCTCTCCCACAAAGAACGCACCCGCTGGGATGCCCATGCCGCCAGAACAGAGATCATGCGCGACAAATGGGGCATCCCGCATATCTATGGCCAGACGGATGCCGACGCTGTCTTCGGACTGATCTATGCACAGTGCGAAGACGACTTCCCCCGTGTCGAGATGAACTACATTGAAAAACTGGGCCGCCTCGCCGAAGTCAACGGGGCAGCAGACCTCTGGAATGACCTCTACGTGCGCATGCTCATCGACACTACTGAGGCACTGTCAGACTACCAGACGGCAGCCCCCTGGCTCAAGGCACTCCTTGAGGCCTGGGCCGACGGGATGAACTACTACCTGCACACTCACCCCCACGTTAAGCCTATCCTCTTACAACGCTTTGAGCCCTGGCACCCACTGCTTTGGACCGATGGCAGCATCGGCGCCATCAGCACCGGCTACCTGGGCCCAAAGGATGTCATGGAATTCTATCAAGGGCAGGCCACAGCGGCCCGCTTCGACGACCGACAGGCCATCCGCGAAACCCTCGGCTCTAACGGGTTCGCCATCGCCCCCTCCCGTACAGCCTCCGGCCATGCCATGCTCTACATCAACCCGCATACGACCTTTTATTTCCGGCCGGAAGTGCAGATGACCAGTAGCCAGGGCCTGCAAGCCTATGGCGCCGTCACCTGGGGACAGTTCTTCATCTACCAGGGCTTCAACGAACACTGCGGGTGGATGCATACGTCTAGCAACGCCGACGTGGCGGACGTCTACGCAGAGCAGATTGTCCGGAAAGACGGTCAAATATTTTATCGTTACGATGGCCGCCTGAAGGCCATGCAAACACGTCAAGTCGTCATCCGATACCGTGAGGGGGCCACTCTCCGCGCACGCACCTTCGACGTGCATCATACACACCACGGGCCAGTCATGGGCCTAGAAAATTCAGAGACCTGGCTGACAGTACGGTCGTACAACCGCGCGCGCAACAGCCTGGAGCAGAGCTGGCTGCGCACCAAGGCCGCCGGTCATACCGCCTTTCAAAAGGTGATGGCCATGCGCGGCAATACCTCCAACAACACCGTCTTCGCCGACGACAAGGGCAACATCGCATATTGGCATGGTAACTATATGCCGCAGCGCGACACGGCCTTCGACTGGGGCCGCCGAGTCGACGGCACCACCTCACGCACCGAATGGAAAGGCCTGCATGCCGCCACAGAAACGGTACAACTGCACAACCCCGCCAACGGATGGATACAAAACTGCAATTCCACACCCTTCACCGCCGCAGGCATCCACAGCCCCGATAGAAAGTCCTACCCCCCGTACATGGCACCTGATGGAGAGAACTTCCGCGGCATCAACGCCGTCCGGGTCCTCGACAACCTTCATGGCCTCACCCTCGACCAACTCATCGAAGCGGGCTATGACAACCGTCTGGCCGCCTTTGAAAACCTGATACCGGTACTCACAAAGCTACCGCTAACAGACACATCCCTCTCACCGGCACTTAGAGAAGCCATCGACTCGCTGATACGCTGGGACATACGTTGCAGCCCATCCTCCGTAGCTACGACCCTCGCCATAGAATGGGGGCAACGCCTCAACCCACTCCTGCAACGCGTCTATATTGAGCAGGGTGAGTCGGACCAGGTGTCCATCACCCGCCGCTTCGCAGCCACCGCCGGCCGGGGCGAGCTCCTGCCAGCCCTGCAGGCGGTCGTCGACGACCTGCAGCGTCGCTTCGGTACGTGGAAGAAGCCCTGGGGAGATGTGAACCGTTACCAACGCCTCACCGGCCAGATGCCTGAAACCTACGACGACGCCCAGCAAAGCCTACCCGTAGGGTTCGCCTCCGCCACCTGGGGCTGCCTGCCCGCCTATGTGAGCCGCACCATGCCGGGCACCCAAAAGAGGTATGGCGTGAGCGGCAACAGCTTCGTATGCGCCGTCGAGTTTGGTCCAAAGGTCCGTGCAAAGTCTGTACTGGCAGGCGGCGTCAGCAACAACCCCGCCTCGCCACATTTCTCCGACCAGGCAGAACTGTATACGAAGGCTCGGTTCAAAGACGTACTATTCTATCGGGACGACGTCTTGCGCAACGCCGAAGCATGCTATCGACCGGGACAGCCGCCAGCGAAGACTTGTGGAAGCCGGACTCCCTAATCCTAAATCTATTAAAAGATGTGGCTTTGAAACGACTGCTCCTTTATCTCTGCCTGCCCGCCAGCCTCGCCGCACAGTCGCCCCTCCGGCAACGGGCCGATAGCATCCTGTCGGCACACCCCAGCTTCAGCGGCGTCGTGCTGCTGGCCGACAAAGGAAAAGCCGTCTTTCACAAGGCTTATGGCTACCGCGACTTCAACCTTCGAAATGCTGTCCGGCGCAAGGATGTCTTTGAACTCGCTTCCGTCTCCAAACAATTCACAGCCGCCATCATCGGCATGCTGCAGCAGGAAGGTCGCCTGCAGTTCGATGACTCCCTCTCCCAATACTTGGACTTGCCCTGGAAAGGCATTACCGTCCGGCATCTGCTAAACCATACCTCCGGCCTCCCCGACTATCAGGCTGTGATGGACAGGCACTGGGATAAGTCGCGCGTGGCTGGCAATCCCGAGATCCTGGCATACCTCAGACAATTCCCGCCACCAGCTCAGTTCGCACCCGGTACCCGCTTTGAATACAGCAACACAGGCTATATGCTGCTGGCCAGCATCGCTGAGAAGGCCTCCGGCGAAGATTTTCTGGACCTCTGCCGCACCCGCATCTTCCTGCCAGCCCGGATGAAAGGCGCAGACATCCGCTCGCTGGCACAAAAGGTCCGCATGCAGCACTTCGCAAAAGGACACGTCTTCGTGGCATCCCAAAAACGGTTCGTACGCGCCGACTCCTACCCTTTTTTCGACTATACCGTCTGGCTCGGCAACCGCAAAGGTCCCGGCCGCGTAAGTGCACGCGCCTTGGACCTGCTGCGTTGGGACGAGGCGCTCTACAGCAGCCGCTACCTCTCTGCAAAGACGCTGGCAGAAGCTTTTCGTCCTGCCAAGCTGAACGATGGGAAGTCCTCTGATTATGGATTCGGATGGTTCCTGGAACGCAGCGCCTCCGGCGAGCAGGTCATCTGGCACGATGGCGACAATCCCGGCTATCGGACAATGTTCCGCAGATACCCCGATCGCCATCAAACACTCATCCTGCTATCCAACAACTATTATACAGGCTTTGAAGCGCTGACGCAGGCATTGGAAACGATCCTACTGGCAGCACCGCTATAGTTCTCGGATGCGGCAGGACTGGATCAGCGGGGGATTGTCCGGAGACATCGTGAACGTCACTTCCAGCCTGCCTTGT
Organism: Bacteroidota bacterium; assembly: GCA_016868815.1. GTDB lineage: Bacteria > Bacteroidota > Bacteroidia > Chitinophagales > Chitinophagaceae > Pollutibacter. The sequence goes on along the minus strand of VGFQ01000004.1, from coordinate 118,178 downwards.
TCGCAGAGGATGGTGAAAGAGCCGCGAAGCCGATTCTCAGCCACCAGCGTGCCCAGGCTGCGGACGGCACCTACTCGTGCGAAGAGGTCTGCCGACAATCGCCGCAAGCGCTCGATGGGATAGTCCAGGAAGAAATTCTCCGCAAAAATTCCGGATTCCTCTGCCCCCTTCCAGTCAACGATCAAAGCCCCCAGCTTCATCTTCCGATCCTCCAGTATATGGGTGACAGGGACCAGGCGGGGCATAAGACCACTCAGCCGAACCAGGGTGTCCAGCAGTTGCATATTCAACGCAGTCATCGGAGCATAGGTGCGGTTGGCCAAGGCGACAATGCCGAGGCCATACTCTGGCATCACCATCCAGTGGCTGCCGAAACCCGGCAGCCCTCCGCTATGTCCCACATAGGTCCTGCCTTCACAGTCTAGCGTCCATCGCAGACCATAGCCATACCCTGTGGCGATGGGGCAGGCCCTGCCATTCAACATGTAGTTTGGCTGTAGGCCATTCATGCTCGATGGACGGTGCATTTCCCGTACAGCACTCCTGCGCAGGGGTTTGGCCTCCTGCAAGTCAGACGGGGGCCAGGCAGAAAGATGGAACTGAAGGTAAGCAGCCATGTCTTCCACAGAAGAAAGCATGCCCCCCATGGCACCCCAGGAACCTTTCGGATGGTCGTGCAACAGGGCCTCTTCCTGCCAGCGACCCTCGAGGTACTGATAGCCATGGGCAAGGAGGATGTCTGGCACATTCTCATATTCCCAGTAAGTGCTTGTCATCCTTAGTGGCTTCCAAATCCGCTGACGGATATAATCTTGGTAGGGCATGTTCGCCACCTGGGTGATGATCCGGCCGAGCAGTGCAAAACCGAGGTTGCTGTATTCATAGGTCGTTCCGGGGGTGGTCGAAAAAGAGAATTTTTTTCGCAGCAGCTCGCTGAAGTCTTTGTCGGAATCAGACAATTGCCGGTCGCCCCAGGGGTTGTCTTCCGGAAACCCGGCCGTATGTGTAAGCAAGTGGCGGAGGGTGATGGGCTCTGCATCTCTGGTGGGATACGTCAACCCCTTGAGCTCCTTGAAATACTTGGCTAACGGGTCATCCAAGCTCAGCTTCTTTTCTTCCCGCAGCAGGAGGATGGCCATGGCCGTGAAGCTCTTACTCATACTGGCGATGCGATACACAGTGGAGGAGGTGGCAGGCGCCCGGAGGCTCACATCAGACTTTCCTACATTCACTGTATGCACCAGTCGGCCATCGTAAATCACCCCCAGCGAAAGCCCAGGTATATAGTTTTTCGTAATGTATGCTGCACAGATGCGGTCTAGCGTGGAGAGATGCGGCTTCAGCGCGTCTTTGAGTGGAGCAGGCTGTGACCATGAAGGCAGTGAAAAAACCAAACCTAGCAGCAGCAAAATATTTTTCATACGGTGAAGGAGAGTATTTAGTAAGATAGGAGTTGATGGATGGCCTCTGCGAGGCGAGATTTAGCCAGAAAAAGTTCCTCCAGTTCGCGGGCAAAAGGGACAGGGGTGTCCAGGCTTGCACATCGCTTCACGGGGGCGTCCAGCCATTCGAAGCAATGCTCAGCCACCCAGGCGGCCACTTCGCCTCCGATGCCACCCACGAGGGTGTCCTCATGGAGCACGAGCACCTTGCCGGTACGTGCCACGGATTCCCGGATTGCGTCATAGTCCATCGGCAGTAAGCTACGAAGGTCGAGGATATCGATAGAGACCTCCGGATGCGTGTCGGCGAATTGATTCGCCCAATGCACCCCGGCGCCATAGGTGATGATGCTGACATCCGTCCCTTGACAGACAGACTGCGCTTTTCCGATAGGCGTCTCGTAATACCCGGATGGGACGGGCCCCGAGAGGCTTCGGTAGAGGGCCTTGTGTTCAAAGAACAGGACTGGGTTGGGATCATTGCATGCAGCAATGAGCAGCCCTTTGGCATCCCGGGGGTTGGAAGGATAGACCACCTTCAGCCCCGGCGTATGGACAAACCAGGCCTCATTGCTTTGGGAATGGAAAGGGCCTGCGCCTACACCGGCACCGGTAGGCATGCGGATGACCACATCCGCTGGCTGCCCCCAACGGTAATGGAGCTTGGCGAGGTTGTTGACGATCTGGTTGAAGCCGGATGTGACGAAGTCGGCAAACTGCATCTCCACCATCGACTTATACCCTTCCAGGCTCAGGCCCATGGCCATGCCGAGGATAGCGCTCTCGCAGAGCGGAGTGTTCCGGACACGATCCCGGCCATAGCTGGCCAAGAAGCCTTCGGTGACTTTAAAGACACCCCCATAGTCGGCAATGTCCTGCCCCATCAGGATAAGCTGCGGATGACGCTTCATAGACAGGTCCAGCCCCTGCTGGATCGCATCTACAAAACGGGTCTCACGTTCGGCTTCCCCTTCTCCCGGGGCCTCGGAGAGATCAGATACCACTGCCACCCTCATCGGGGCATAGACATCAGCCAGCTCTTCCTCCACCGTAGGATGCATCTGCGCGGAGGCCAGTCCGGCCTGGAGACTATGCTCAATATAATGCGCGATCTCAGCGCGTATGGCCTCGACCTGCTGCGCCTGCAGGATGCCCGCCTCCAGCAGAGATCTTTCGTATGACTGTACCGGGTCTCGGGCGGCCCAGGCCTCCAGGAGTTCTGGGGGGACGTACTTGGTGCCGCTGGCCTCTTCATGCCCCCGCATCCGGAAAGTCATGCATTCGATCAGATAAGGGCGCTTGTGTCGAAGACAGTAGTCGCGCACCCCCCTCACCGTGTCATAGACGGTGAGAAGGTCGTTCCCGTCGATGCAGATGCCCTCCATGCCATAGCCCCGGGCGCGGTCGATAAGGCTTTGGCAACGGTATTGCGCCTGCACAGGCGTACTCAGCCCATATCCGTTGTTCTCAATGACGAAAATGACGGGAAGATCCCAAACGGAGGCGACGTTGAGCGCTTCATGAAAATCGCCCTCCGAAGTGCCGCCATCCCCTGTGAACGCCAGCGAGACCCTCTCTTGCTGGCGCAGGGAATGGGCCAGGGCCGTACCACCGGCAATAGCAAGCTGCGGGCCCAGGTGCGAGATCATGCCGCAGATATGATGCTCGCGGGAGCCAAAATGAAAGCTGCGCTCCCTGCCCTTGCTATAACCGTCGCGGTGACCCTGCCACTGCAGGAATAACTTCTCAAGCGGCATCCCGCGCACGGTGAAGACGCCGAGGTTGCGATGTAAAGGCATGACCCACTCATGGCGCCTCAGGGCCAACGTGGCTCCGACAGAGATGGCCTCCTGGCCAATGCCGCTGAACCATTTAGAGACACGGCCCTGCCGCAACAACACCAGCATCTTCTCCTCAATCATCCGGGGGAGGAGCAGCTGGCGGTAGAAGGCCACAAGGTCTTCATCCGTCAGACCTTTTCGGTCGAAGTCTGGCATCGGATAAAGATCGGAAGAAACGACACGTGAAAAAAGCCAGGGACTATTCCTTGCGGAGACGACGGTCTATGTCCTCCAGCAGGGTCACCACTAGAGAGACAAGCAGGCTGAACCAGAGCGCTGGCCAGAAACCCTCGACCTCAAAGCCCTCCACCAATCTCGCCCCAATCAGGACCACTCCAGCATTCAGAGCCAGCAGGAAAAAGCCGAGTGTGACGAGCGTGATGGGAAGGGTTAGAAAGACCAGCAAGGGCTTGACGAACGCATTCAGTCCCGACAAGACGGCCGCTGCAACCAGCGCCGTCATATAATCGCGTACATGCACGCCGTCGATCCAGTCAGCAGCTAGGATTACCGCCAGCCAGGTGAAGAAAAGCCTTGTCAGAAAACGCATCAGACAAGGATAAAATGAATAATGCCGGAGTGGGAACTCATTCGGAGTTTCTTACCACTGTCTTTGTTTGCTAACATCACAATTTACTGGCGGAAGTTGTAATCAATATCACTTTATGGCAATCCCCAATAAACCAGGCGTGATGAAGTTGTCAGAAAATTCACTGTAACCACTTTTCTTGTCAATGTGTATGAGCACTTTAAAAAAGGGCACAAAGATGGCTATGAGGATCTTCCTAAGGGTCCAGGGCATGGGTCTATAAGATAACCATATGCTCAGCATTTGCCCAAGTGCGGTATCCCATGAACCACTTGGAAAAATCTTCGTATTGGAAAATCCTGCCTTCTTCATAAGTTGATTCAATCCTGAAGGAGTCAACCTTTGATAGTCATACGGATAGGCATGAAGCTGATATAGAAAGGGAGTTGAAAATAACATTACGCCCCCTGGCTTCAAAACCCTGTATGCCTCACTTGCCACTATGATTGGCTCATCACAATGTTCCAATACTTCAAAAAGGATTGCGCTTTCAACGGATTCATCTGACAATGGCATAGTGATACCATCCCAGTACAGATCGGCTTGGTTTGAGTACGAGTATTTCCCCTCTTCCAGGTCAAGCCCTAGATAATGCGTTACATTTTCAGCGGAAAGGATGTACTCCTTATATCGCATCCGGCCACACCCTATATCAAGCACTGATCCATGCAAAAGATTTTTTTGAGCGAGTAGGAAGTTCAATATGCTGACATCGTTGAAATATGTCCGGATATTTTTTCTGTTTAGTTTCATATGTATGTTATGATGTGCGAAAAGAAAAAAAGAATCATTGGCTATGAATTCAATCTAACCAGACCTGTCAACTATGATTTTTTGTGTATGTATAAGATTGATCCGAGACACAAATAATGAAAATATAATATTTAAGGGGAAGAAAGACCTGAATATTATCTAATGTGTATCTGGACACTGCTCGATTTAAAACAAAGATTATCTTTTATATGTGTTTCCGGGTAATCAAGGAAGTTGGAATTGGTCAGAAAAAAGGACCTGTTAGAACGCCCCTCTGAGTGTTTCATTATATAACCAATAGTTCGTAGAAGGTCTCCTCCTGGAGGTAGCGGTTGGCCAGTGTCTTGAGTTCAACGTCAGAAATACTCCGGATGGTCTCAATGGTGCGCGTGAAGAATCCTTCATCTAAGCCGTTCAAGACTAGGTTCTTCCATCGTCCTATGATTTGAAAAGGACCGTCGAGTTCGCCCAGCAGGGTGCCCATAAGGTAGTTACGGACCATCTGTAGCTCATCGGTCGGGATCTCCTCCTCCCGCAGCCGATGCATCTCCCGATAGACCTCCTCGATGGTAGCCTCGCAGACTTCTCGGCCCGCCTCCGTGCTCACCATCCAGGCAGACTCGGTGAGGTGATGCTGCAAGAAACTATAAATGCCGTAAGTATAGCCCTTGTCTTCTCTTATGTTTTCCATCAATCGCGAGCCGAAGAATCCACCGAACAGGGCATTCAGCACCATGGCGCCGGGATAGTCGGGGTGATGCCGGTTTGGAAAGGAGCGGCCCATGCGGATTGCACCCTGCACCCCGTCTGGCTGGTTGATGATGCGATGGCGGCGCTCGGAGGCCCTGCGCGTGGGATGCGCGGCGGGTGCTAAGGGTTTGCGCTGCAAGGGAAGTTGGCCAAAACTTCGGTTGAGTTGTGCCTCGATGTCTTTGGGGAGGAGGCCGGCCACAAAGAGGGTCGCATGCCCACAGGCATAATGCTTGTTATAGAACACCCGCAGTGCGTTCCGATCGAGGGCATCATAGGACTCATGGGTGCTGTACCGTCCATACGGATGCGCGAAGCCCCAGAGATATTCATCAATCAGTCGGTTGGCTACAAAGTCGCATTTCTGGAGGTTCACATCCAGCCGCTGCTTCATGTTCTGCCGATAGATGTCGAGCTCTTGTGCAGGGAATTCGGCCTCCGTCAGCAGTTCGCACATGACCGGGAGCAGCTCAGGCAGATGTTTGTTCAGGCAGTGTAAGACGACATCCGCCGTCTCATTGTGGCAATTCCGATTCAGGTAGGCGCCATGGTAGTCAAAAAACTCGTTGATCTCGAAAGCGGAACGCGAGGGCGTGCCGTTCTTGAGCAGAAAGTTCACAGCAGGTGCAAGACCGTTTTTTTCTTCATAGCTGTTTCCAGCCTGGAAGACGATGTCTACCTGCAAGACCTCTTCCGCACCGGCATCGATGGCATAGACTTGCAGTCCGTTGTCCAGGGAGAACCGCTGGCAGGGCCGCAGTTCCAGATGGAGGTCTGCCGGGTCTTTGATCGGAGGGGGCGTGGAGCGGAATGTCATATGAGCGGGTTATAGCTGTAGAAATCGAGCGCGATCGATGCAGGGATCGCTTTGGTTAAAGGCGGTGGATGATATCGTTTCGATGGTGCATTAGCCTTCAGCCAAGTAGTGCAAGGTGCTGCTGTTCTCGTCCCGAAATACCTGCCGGCATTCCTCCAGCACGGCCTCAGCCGTGACCGCCTGATAGCGGGATAGCTCGCTATTCATCATGTCCGCATCCCCAAGGAGCTCATACATGGCAATGCTGGAGGCCCGGCTCATGACACTCATATCTTCAAATGCCATTAGGCTTTCTGTCTTATTCTTGACCTTCTGAAGCTCTTTCTCTGGCACGGGTGCGCGACGCATCTTTTCCAGCTCCTCCTCGACGGCCTCTTCCGCATTGGCCATAGTCACTCCTTTGACAAGCTTGCCTTCGATGGTCACCAGGCCTGGGTCGAGACTCCCGAAATGGTAGCAGTCGATGCTGCTAAAAAGTTTTTTCTCCTTCACCAGCGTTTGGTAGAGGCGACTGGACCCGCCGCCGCCAAGCATGTCTGTCATCAAATCGGCAGCATGATACCTGTCGTCTAGGCGGCCCGACATATGCCAGGTCCGGTAGAAAGCGTCGATGGGTACCTTAGCCCTTGCTTCCATTTTCCGCGCTGCTGTCTGTGCTGGTTCAGGCGGCAGGTTGCGAGTATATCGCTCACCAGAAGGAAGGTCCCCAAACCATTTTTCTGCCAGTCCGCGGACCTCCTCCAGCCTTACCTGTCCTGCCACGACGAGGATAGCGTTGGCAGGATTATAGTGCTTGTGGAAAAAACGCTTCACCTCTGGTAGCGTAGCCTGCTCTATATGGGAGAGCTCACGACCGATCGTCATCCAGCGATATGGATGCTCGCGGTAGGCCAAGTCTCGCAGCAGCTTCCATACATCTCCATAGGGCTTGTTGATGTAATGCTCCTTAAACTCCTCGCAAACGACTTTCCGCTGCACGTCGAGGCTCTTCTCGCTGAAGGCCAGGCTGAGCATGCGGTCGCTCTCCAGCCAGAAGGCTGTCTCGAGGTTCTCGGCGGGCAGCTGGCAGTAGTAGTTGGTGAGGTCATTGGTGGTGTAGGCGTTGTTCTCGCCGCCCGCGCGCTGCATGGGGTCATCGTAGACGGGGATGTTTACAGATCCGCCGAACATGAGATGCTCAAAGAGATGGGCGAAACCGGTACGCCCAGGGTCCTCGTCGCGCGCGCCTACATTGTACAATACGTTGACAACAACCATAGGCGTACTATGGTCTTCATGGACCAGCACCGGCAGCCCATTTGAAAGGTTAAACCTGTCGAATCGAATCATGCCGCAAATATCCGACGAAACGACGGGATTTAAGAGTTATGGGATTCCTATGCGAGGGAAGATATTCTATTCACTTCGGGAGTCGGACCTATCGCCTGTCGGATGCGATGTACATTATCCAAAGAGATGGCATGTCTTTCTGCTTTCTCTTCGTCGGTCTTCCTCGGTTCGCGCGCATTGTCTTAGAGAGAGTGATACCAAGCTCGAAGCCGTCAACATGGCTTTGCATTATGTGGGCCTGGCAGCCACGCTCTTGACTAATCCGGTAGTCCATGTGCTCGTGTTCCTTTTCCGAGTAAATGGGCTGAAAATATGAATATGAATGTGAAGTGATAGGGTACGCTGACTTGGCGAGAAACATCACAGCTTCACCGCCGTCGTCAAAAATATGTTTCGGGACTCCGCCGGCAAAATCCCCGGACCTGGATAGCCGCCAGCCCTGCGCGTGAAATACCGTCGGTCGAAGAGGTTGTTGACACCCGCGCGAACAGAGATACGCTCGTTGAATCGATAGCTTCCGCTCAGATCAAATATGTCATAAGCAGGGATAGGACCGGTCACACCATTGGACAGAGGGTTTATCGTATTACCCGCATCACTATAGGCCAGGCCTGTATGACTATACTGCAGCGTGAAGGAATATCTGGTCCGCGCATACGTGGCGCCCGCCCGATGGATGGCGCCCGGTGCATGCTCCACACGCCGACCCCGCAGACTTTTCTCTTCTAATCCATTCGGGGTCCGAGACACCAACCTCATATGGTCATATCGGGCATCCAAAAGAGCGGAGGAAAGAAAAAGGGTGAAGCCTCCCTTCAGAGAAGATGACTTGAAAAGTTTAAACGGACTGAATTCTACCAGCCATTCAATACCCCGGCTACGACTGTCGCCAACATTGGTTCTCAGATTATAGAAGCTTTCGTCCGTACGCTGCTGCGCAAGAACACCGACCCGGCCGCGATAGGCCATATGGAAAATACTCAGGTCGAAAAACAACCAATCCTTCACCCGCCCTCTCCAACCAAGGTCGGCGTTCCAGCCTTTGGCATCCCGGAGGGCGGGGTCTATGACATCGGTCGTAGGATTACCAGCCAGCTCCGCGAACAAAACTGGACGGTAGGCCTGTGATAGATTGGCGTAGAGCTCCGTGGCAGCGACATGATATTCGAACCCAATGCCACTAAGCAAAAATTTTCGTGTACGTGTCCCCGTAAGTACCGGTATCTCTTGGCTCCCAACAAATCCTATCCTTCCATCCACGCGGTTAGAAAGGTTCTCCCATCGAACACCTGGCACCACGAGCAGGTTGTGTCCGATGCGGAAGATATTCTCTGCAAAGACGGCCGCGTTAAGCGTTAGAAAGTTCAAAGAGACCGGATGAAGTCCTAACACGGACAGGTCAAAGCTGGACCCCGTGTTTCCACGGCCATTTTGGCGACGCCAGGTATCGCCGATGAAACCACGAACACCTGCCGAGAACGTATGCTTTACATCACCGATGGAGTAATCCGTCAGGAACCTGGCTTCAAGGCCAGCATTCAGATAGCGGTCTTTGTCGACGCGACGGGGAGCAGGCGATAGCGTCTGCGGGTGAATACTATCGCGTATGTCTGGCGTTCGCAAGAATCCAGTACTGTTGCGCAGCCCCTCCAAGCCGAAGAGTTTCAGATTCAGTCGGGTGCTAGGCGCGAACAACCTGTCGAAGCTCAAGGCAGCCATCGACCAGCGGACGCCCATCCAATCACGGTCGCGCAAACTTTGTCGCGGCTCGGTGGCGAACTGTGCATCGGTCAGGCCACCCGGCTGCCTGCTGCGATAGTCGAAATGGGTCAGCTCCAGTCGGGCCTTCCATTGCTCGGAGGGCTTCCATGTCAGACTGGCGAAGCCCGTATTCACGCCGAAACTGCTGTTGGCTCGGTATCCATCACCCCGACGGTGGTCCCAGAACGCGTAGTAGTGGACACCACCCTTGCGGCCACCCACTGCGTGGTAGGTGTTGAACAGCCCGAAACTACCGAAGGTCTGCTGCGTCTCGTATTGAAAGGGCTTCGTCGCCTCCGACCCGTCCTTCAGGATGAAGTTGACCAGTCCGCCGAACTGCGGACCGTACTGCAAGCTCGCCGAACCGCGTACCACCTGGATGCGCTGCACCGAGTTCAACTGCGGGGTGTAATAGGCCTCCGGGTAGCCGAAAGGGTCGCTGCTGATATCGTAGCCATTCTGGCGGATATTGAACTCCCAACTACGGTTGGGACTCAGCCCCCGGGCGGCGATACCGATCTGAATGCCGCTGGGATCGCTCTCCCAAACATGGATACCGGGTACCTTACTCATCACCTGTCGCATCGTATTATTTACGATGTTTCCATGGACGTTCTCCATCACAATCAACGTGTTTTTCTTCCCGGCGTTGATCGAAGCGCCGACGACCTCTGGCAGGAAATGGACGTCTGACCGGGTGTTCCTGCCCACCAGCGTGATCTCTGAGAGGTACTTGACATGCGGCCTGCCACCCTCAGCATCCCTGAGACTGTCTTCCTGCCCTTGTGACAATGTACTTGAAGACACATAGACCAACATCATTAGCAGCCAGAACCCCTTCATCATATCCATTATTTAATCGGCAAAATTGCATTCGATAGAATGGACGGATTTACGAAAGAAGGAATGTAGTATTTCGAAATCGGGAAAACCTAGGCAACGAATGGATGGAGAAAATAATTACCATGAAGCCGCATCAATAAATACGGGCGGGACGCATCCGAAGGATCAGCAGCTTTCCATTGCGGGAGACTACGAAGCGGAGCCGCCCCACGGCATGCTGCATTAGGTTCTTGTAGGATGTGATGTTGTTTGAGAAGTCGTTGTTGATGCCTACGATGATATCGCCGACAAGGAAGCCCGCCTGTTGTGCAGGCGAAGAGGGGATCACATCCTCCACCAACACCTTCCGATGGACGAAATAGATGCCGAGGCCGGTGTAGGCATAGTCGAACGGCACGCGATGGAAATGATTCGGCACGAGATGAATCTCACGCTTCTGGTAGTTGAGCACGGTGTTGAATCGGTGCAAGATCTCGTTTCCTACAAGCCCACCCAGGAAGGGATACGAGGTTACATTATACTTGTCATCGAATAGGAAAGTGGGTACCTTCCGAAACCGGTAGGGTCCCACACGCACTCCTTTTACAGTGGTAAGCTTCATTGTCATCTTCCCGCCGACGCCCTCTGCCTGCGTCACCAAAGGTTGCTTGCGCTTATGCGCCAGGACGGCGCTGTCGCGGGCATAAGACTCCGACAGAAGGAATGGCAGTCCGGCACCCGTATCGAAATAAAACCGGGCTTCCATATCGTCTGCATCGCGAAACCGCGTCGTCAGGATGGGCAGGCTTGTCATCAGCGGCCTTAGGAGGTGGCCGCCCTTTGGATAACGGTACGCCCCGGGCGTATGGACCTCCATGAGCATATTGTCGTAGTCGAGCCGGATGATATAGCGATTGAAAAAGCTATACCCTATGATGCCATCTACCTTGATGCCGTAGACCGAGGTCAGGATCTCATAGTCGTTCACGTGAAAGTCGAGGCTGTCGACGGTGAGGCCGGGCATCTTTAAGCGGGCCCCGAACAGGAAGTCTACCTTCCGGACCCCGGCGATGCCCCGGATCGTCTTCTCCGTCGGCACGACCGGCATGCCGAACTCGACGCAGGTGGTAGAGTCGAGCGAGATACCGCCGCTGCCAGTGTCGAGCAGGAAGTTGAGCGTATCGGCATAATCATTCACACAAGCCCTGATGAAGACAACACCCCCCGTCAACGCATGCAGCGGCACCGTGGCAATGTGCACCGACGGCGCCTCTTCCGCCTTGTCCTGGGCTCGAGATCCTACCCCTAAGAGGATGGCGGAGCACAACAGTGTGAGGATATATCTTTTCATGGAAGGCAAGGGCGTTTCATCCAACTAGCCCCGGCATCACAAAATTACGCCGGCGTACAACCCCGCGGGGCCGACCTTTGTTATCCGATAGCGCACCATTCGAACCTACCTTTGCCATCAGCCTAGATCATTCAATACATGCATAACCGACCCGATCTCTACCGCAAGGCCCTCGACTTCGAATTCCTGAGCGCCGAAGAGGGAGTGAGCCTCTTCCGGGAGGCGCCCCTGGCGGAACTGATGCAAGTGGCCGATGAACTGCGTCGCCTCCAGGTGCCCCATGGGAAGGTCACCTGGCAGATCGACCGCAATGTCAACACGACCAACGTCTGCATCGCCAACTGTAAATTCTGCAACTTCTACCGCATCCCCGGTCACCCCGAGGCGTACATCACAGACATGGACACCTACCGCGTCAAGATCGCGGAGACCATCCGCTACGGCGGCGACCAGTTGCTCTTGCAGGGCGGGCATCACCCTGGGTTAGGACTTTCTTTCTACACCGACCTCTTCCGACAGATCAAGTCGGAATTCCCCGACATCCGCCTGCACGCGCTCGGTCCCCCCGAAATCGCCCATATCACCCAGCTCGAGAAGTCGACCCACCGCGAAGTGCTGTCCGCGCTCCAGGAAGCCGGCATGGACTCGCTCCCTGGTGCGGGTGCCGAGATCTTGGTCGACCGGGTCCGCCGCCTCGTCAGCAACGGCAAGTGCGGGGCCCAGGAATGGCTCGACGTCATGGCGGAGGCCCATCAGCTGCACATCCCCACGTCGGCGACCATGATGTTCGGTCATGTCGAGACTCTTGAGGAGCGGTTCGAACACCTTGCCCGCATCCGGGAGGTGCAGAGCCGGAAGCCCGCATCCGCCCACGGCTTCCTGGCCTTCATCCCATGGACCTTTCAGGATGTCGACACCCTCCTCACCCGCATCCGCGGCGTCAACAACCTCACCACGCCCGAGGAGTACATCCGCATGATCGCCATCAGCCGCATCATGCTGCCCAACATCCTCAATATCCAGGCTTCCTGGCTGACGGTGGGCCGTGCGGTCGCACAGGTATGCCTACATGCGGGCGCCAACGACTTCGGCAGCATCATGATCGAGGAGAACGTCGTCAGCGCGGCCGGAGCGCCACACCGCTTCACCTACCGCACCATACAGGATGCCATTTGTGAGGCAGGGTTCGAGCCACAACTCCGCAACCAGGTATATGAATGGCGGGAGATACCTGCCACCATCGAGGAGCAGGTCGTCAACTATTGACCGCCGAGGTAGGCCTGTACGTTCAGAGTTCGAACAACATCCCCTCCTCCGCCACGCGGAAGCCGGCGGCCTCTAAAGCCTTTCGTTGGGGTGTCCCCTTCCTCAGCAATGGATTGGTGTGGTTGAAATGAATAAAACAGACACGCCGGCGCAAGCTGTCGGGCAATGATCCGAAAAGCGAAAGGCTCTCGGAGACCGATGGGTGTGGGATCTCCCGCATGTCGCGGCCCGGCAGTTCGGCCCCGTCGAAGAAAGTACCGTCCACCAGCGCCAGGTCACAACCGCGGATGACTTCCGTGATGCTCCGCTGCCATCTTTCCCACTTATCGATGTCGGGAATGAAGAAGATGCGCTTCGATGGTCCCTCGATGCGATAGCCCACCGTCTCGGAGTACTCGTCGCGGTGCGGAACCAGGAAGGGTGTCACCTTGAGTCCCGGCTTCAGCACAACGGCACTGTCTGCCGACAACGATCTCAGCATGATGTTTTCGGTGGACACCAGCTGGCTCCAAGGACCGTTTTGTTTGAGGAAGTCACGCATGCGCGGCATGGCATGTACGGGCACTGCTTGAGCGCCCATCGCCTCGCGCCCGAGATGCATCAGCCCCGCATAATGCCCGATGTGCGCATGCGTGAGGAAGATGCCCCTTGGCAGTCGGCCGAAGGTGGCGTCCCGTTCCCTGACATTGTGCATCTGTCTGCCGATGTCAGGGGTGGCGTCAAACAACCAGTACGATCCGTCCGCAGGATCCATCAGCGCCAGGCATGTGACCGATTGCGGCGGATCCTTTCCCTCCCATACCGCCCGGCAGCAGGACTTCTCGCAGCCTGCCTGAGGATATCCACCGTCCTGCGCCACGCCCAACACCAGCAGGGTCGGACCGCGCAAGACAGCCGAAACCGAGCCGGAATTGCGCAATCCAGGCGATCTGCAGGCGGTTAATCCCAATACGTTCAACACAAGCAGTACGACGATGCTACCCGCGCTGGCAGAAAGCATGTTGAAACGAATACATACACTTCGTGTGCGTCGAATCCACCATGAAGGGGTTGGCATATGTTCTCGCATGTGACAATCGTTTTCATCCGAGACCCAACCTTCGTTCCGACTTCTTCCAGAAGCTGAAGAAGCTCGGATGATACCCGGTGATGTCCGGGAACATCCATTCCCTGGGGTCGCAGACGCCCCGATAGTGACGGAACAGTGGATGTTCGCGGAAATGGAATGTCGATCCAGGCGCAAGGGATGAGAGGGTGTCAAACTCCCCCGTGAAGACCCTTATCCCGGGGATATTGGCCGCGAGGGAGAGGATGAATCCGATGGTCCGTTCACCCACCGGCAGCTTGCGAAAATGCGAGGGCTCGAGCAGGAGCACCCGTTCGGCATCGTCATGCTTCCGCCAGAAAGGGTCGAGGTTGTAGAGGTTGTAGATGATCACGGGCCGACTGGAACTGATGTGGGGAGGATCTGTCATAGGCAGCACAGTCGTTGCCTCGAAAGGGATGGTCTCCCGCAGCAGATCCGGTACCTCCATCTCTTCCAACTCGGCATAGGACCTGTCGAGGAAGCTGCCCCGCTGACCCGTATGGCAGTAGCGGTTGACATTGGCCTGGTCGGCGAAGTAGAGCTTGCCGCTGAAGGCGCCCGAGACCCACTGCCAGCTGCAGGCATTGCTGGCGAAGTCGGCGTCCAGCAGATGATGATACATCCAATCGGCCGGCTGACGCCAATGGCAGCGACCCAGGTTGCAGGCCAGTGAGGCCGTGTACATGCGACAGTGGTTGTGCATGTAGCCCGTGGTCAACAAGGCCTGCACCGCCGCATCGATGCCTTCGATGCCGGTCCTGCCCTCAGCCAATGCGATCGGAATACCCCTCCGCTCTCCCCTCGGTTGTGGCCGGCGCAGGTCTTGGTCGAGCAATTCCGGCCTTGCCATCGCCACCTGCTGGAAATAGTCGCGCCAGGCCAACTCCTGCAGGAACTTTTGCATCCGATAGGGACGATGACCCATCTCCAGCATCCGTTGCATCACGAAGCGTGTGGAGATGACACCGCGGGAAATATAGGGCGAAAGGCGCGTCACGGCCCCATCGATGAAGTTACGGGAACGGGCATACCCGACAGGGTCGATGGCGTCGACCCGCTGCAGGATGCTGTCGATATCGGAGGGAAAGGCTTCTGTGTCAAACATGGCACCGGATGAACAATCATTCAAAGCCATAGTTCGGTCGAGTGACCATGAGAGCGGGGTGCCCGGTCCGCCAGACACCCCGCCTCACTGCTTTCATTGAAAGGTTCAGAACAACGCGATGTCGTCGAAGTATAGTTCCTGCAGCAAGCTGCTAAACTCCTGTATGGTGACCGACGTAAGAGTGGCATATCCACCGAGACTGGTGAGCGGTATCTGATAATCGTTCCAGCCCGCATCGGCGAAGGTCAGCGTCACACCCGTGGCCGTTTGGCCGTTGAGCATGACCTTGACCTTCCTGCCCACCGAGGCGGCGGGTACGAAGACGGAGAACTTGAGGGCCGTGTAGCCCGTCGTACTCAGAGCTGGATTCGCCTTCGACAGGCGCAGCGCACCGAAGCCGGCCGTGTAGTTCACGCGGATTGAGTTGGTGCCGCGCTTCAGATTCGCCGTGTTGTTGACTACGGCCGTGGCACTGTAGGATGTATTGCTCCAGGTGGCCGTGAGCGCGTCCTCATAGATCGCATAGCGGAAGCCATAGGCCAGCGGCGAACGCGCCGTGCCGACGGGCGTCGACACGAAGATGTAGGCGGAGATGACACCGGCGGGTACATTGACCGCTATCTGCGTCGAAGTGCTCGAGATGATGGGCGTCACCGTATTGTCGAACCTCACCTCGCTGACGCCGCGGAAATAATTGCCGCGGATGGTCACAGGCGTGCCAGCAGGTCCCGCCATCGGGTCGAAGCTCATGATCAAAGGGGCCGGCTGGAGGATCTTGAAGTTGTAGGTCGCGGTGCCGTACTTCGTCGTCACGGTGATAGGGTTGTTGATCGGGTCGGGCAGCACAGGCGGTATCCGTACGGTGATGGACGTATCGTCGGCATAGAAAAGGGAGTCCGGACTGAGTACGCTGTTGAAGTCAACCTTGAAGGTGGTGGCTAGGTTCGTGCCTTTGATCATCACCCAGTCCCCATACTTGGCCGATATCAAAGGGGTCGACCGGCTGTCGAGATAGGCGACCGACTGGATGGAGGGAGCGAGGCTGCCCGTGGGAGTCTGTTCCTTCTTACAGCCGATGGACAGGCAGATCGTGGCGACCTTCACCATCAGGAACCGAACAGTGGGGAAGTATGCGTTGTGTGGCATGTCTATCGTTTTGAGGGGACTCACCAGCCGGGGTTGTTGGCGGTGATGGAGCGGTTCGAGTTGAGTTCTGCCTGTGGGATCGGCAGCAGCAGGTTGCGGGTGGCCCGCACTTTGGAGATGTTGTTCTGCCCTGCGGAGATGCGGTTCATCACCGGCAGGTAGACCCCCCAACGGCATAGGTCAAATCGACGCACGCCTTCGAGGACAAACTCCCGGGCTCGCTCCGCCAGCACATAGCTCCGGAACTGCTCCAGGTTCATGCCCGCAGGGGCCGGAGTGGCCTGGGCCCTCGTTCGGATGGCATTGAGCTGTGCATAGGCCTCGGCCGTGGGACCGCCGGCGGCCTCGTTGGCCGCTTCTGCATAGATCAGCGGCACTTCGGCGTAGCGCATCAGTGGATAGAAGGCGTCGCTGTTGGCGACAGTCGGGTCGTTTACATCGGCGAACTTGATCGTGTAGGCCCGATTGTCGGTCGTGCCGTTGTTGTTGTATGTCACGCCGCCCACGGTGCGGTACTGTGCCGCCTGCCAGGACGGGTAGTAGTACGGCGTGCCCGTGTTGGTGAAGTAGTTGTGCGAGACGCCGTCCAATGCCCGCCTGTCGGCATCCTCATAGCCCTGGAAGTGGTTGTTGGTGAACCATACGGCCCCGCGGCCAAAGGTCGAGTATGCCGAGAAGTAGATGCTGAGGTTGTTGACGAAGGGCGTACCCGCCATCGACTGCAGCTGCCACATGTTCTCCTGCCTGTTGCGGCCGGCCTTGCTCCATATATCCTTCCAGTTGGGGAATAACGCGTACTCGCGACTGTCAATGAGCTCCTTGGCCTTGTCGCGCGCGAGCTGGAAATAGGCCTTGCTGTCGAGTCCCTCCAGTCCGGCCACGACCGACTTCGCATGTGTGTAGTTGCCGTTGTCGGTGCCACCCCGGACGATGACATTTCCCGAGGCCAGCGAGCCCGATGCCATCGTGAGGTAGGTCTTCGCGAGCATGGCGCGCGCGAGTCCCTTCGTCGCATGCCCCGGCTCTCCCGCCTTGGCATGGCCGAAGGGAAACAGCATCTCCTCGGCTTTTTTGAGATCGGTCACGATCTGGGCATACACCTCCTTCGCCGGTGCGCGTGGTACAGAGGCGTTGGGATCGGCCGAGAGCGACTTCAACCGGATCGGCACACCGCCATACAGCTGCACGAGCTGGAAATAGGCCCAGCCCCGGAGATAGTAGGCCTCCCCGAGGATGCGCTTCTTCACATCGGCATCGATGCCGGCCGTCATCGCCTCCACGTTCTCGAGCACCGTGTTGGCCCGTGCGATCATCGAGTAACAGCCGACCCATGGACCGTTCACACCCCAGTATCCCTGGGGGTTTCCGGCCCCCGTGGTACCCAGGAACCAGTCCGCACCCGAGACGTGGTCGTCGTCCAGCACCGTCAGGTTCCACATCGGTTGCAGGTAGAGGTCGTAGGTATACAGTGCATTGTACACGCCGGCGATCGCGATCCTGGCGTCGCCCTCGCTCTTGTAGAAGTTCCCGGGTGACAGGAAGGAGAGCGGCTTCTCCTCCAATGCCTTCTCGCAGGACGCGAGGCCCAGGGATGCAAAGGCGATGGCCGCGAACCTGTATATATGGATCATCTTGTTCATGGTGAGGAATGGTTTGGTGGATGGACTCAGAAGCCGCAGCGCAGGCTGAGGTTCACACTTCTGCTGTTCGGATAGCCTCCAAGGTCGACACCGTACAAAGCGGGATTATCGCCGTAACTGTTCACCTCGGGATCGTATCCGCTGTACTTGGTAAAGGTGTAGAGGTTGTTCACCGCCAGCGCCACCCGCAGACTGCTGATGGTCTTCACGGAACGCTGCGGC
Source organism: Bacteroidota bacterium (assembly GCA_016868815.1). Taxonomy (GTDB): domain Bacteria; phylum Bacteroidota; class Bacteroidia; order Chitinophagales; family Chitinophagaceae; genus Pollutibacter. The sequence goes on along the minus strand of VGFQ01000004.1, from coordinate 100,257 downwards.
AGTGTGTACCCGAGGGTGAGATTCTTGACCCGCACGAAACTGCCATCCTCGATGAAACGCTCCGAGAACAGCAGGGTGCGCCAGAACTGTCGGATGGGCTTGGGCGCAGTGGCGGCGCTGTTGTCCCTGCCCGCCATCCATGCGCCGGCGAGCACCTGCTCGCTCACGTTCTTCGAAGTGCCGATGTTTCCATTCCAGACGGTATTCATATTTACAATATCGTTACCCTGCACGCCTTGCAGGAACAGACTCAGATCGAAACGACCGAAGCTGAGGTTGTTGGTGAAGCCAAAGATGAAGTCGGGGTTGACATCCCCGATGAACGTGCGGTCCGTCAGCGAGATAGAACTCGGGTTGCCGTCGAGGTTTCGGTACTTGATCTCTCCGACCATGCGGCGGATGATGGCCAGGGGCTGGTTATAGTAGATGGGGCTGCTGCGCACCTCGGCTTCATTGTCGTAGTAGCCGTCCTCTCGATAACCGTAGATGGAGCCGATGGGTCTTCCGGCGACCTGGATGAAGGGGGCGTCGCGCGTGGAGATGTTGTTGGCGAATTGCTCCTTCAGATCGCCACCCAGACTAAGTATCCGATTCCGGTTAAAGGAGATGTTGAACAACGTCTTCCAGGTGAGTGTCGCGTTCTTCACCACCACGGCGTCGATGGCGAGTTCGATGCCCTTGTTCTCGACGGAGCCAGAATTGCGCAGTTGCCGCTGGAAGCCCGTGGAGGCCGGCGTGGTGATGTACTGAAGGAGGTCTTCGGTGTGCTTTCGGTAAGCGTCCACATGGACGTTCACGCGTCCGCCCACCATGCCCAGGTCGAGGCCTGCGTTGAAGGCCTGTGTCGTCTCCCAGCGTAGGGAGGCGTTCGCGGGACCGGCGTATATGTCATCAGCCAGACCCGTCTGCAGCGATCCGTTGAAAGGATAGTTATACACTGCCAGCTTCGCCAGCGAGGCATAGGATCCTATGCCTTGGTTGCCGGTCATTCCGTAGCTCATACGAAGCGTGAGGTTGGAGACGGACTCCAAATTCTTCAGGAACGACTCATTGTGCAGCTTCCAGGCCAGCGCCGCCGAGGGGAAGCCTGACCATTTGTTGTTGCGGCCAAACTTGCTGGAACCGTCCTGTCGGAAAGAGACGGTCAGCAGGTAGCGATCGTCGTAGGCGTAGTTGGCACGAGCCAGAAAAGAGACGAGGGTGGACCGGTAGCGACTCGTGACGGCGGGAAGGATCTGCTCCGCTGCCTGCATGTTCTCGTTGCGCAGGATGTCGTTGGGGAATCCCTTGGCCTCAGCCCGGGTGGAACCGCCGTCCGTACGCTCATAGGTAGCGGCCGACATGGCGTTCACGCTGTGGCGGCCGGCCTTCCGGTTGAAGGAGAGGATGCTCTCGGAGACCATGCTGGTCCAGAGGTTGTCCGACTTCAACGCCGAGCCCCGCACGCTGAATCCTTCGAAGACGCTGCGCGGATAGTACTGGTCGCGGTCGTTGGCGCCATAATTGAAGCCGAGGTTCTGCCGCAGCTTGAAATGCCGCAGGAAGGTCGCCTCCGCATAGTTGGAGGAGAAGATGTTATACCCCGTCACGCGGTTGAGGACGTCGCGTGAATAGATGACAGGATTGGTGATGAAGAACCCCTCGCCTGTACCGTCGAACTCCTCCTCGCGCTGGATGGTCGTCGGATAGGTGAGCGCGGCCCGGATAACGCCGGCGCTGGCGGCGTCCGACTTATCGGTGCCAGTCTTGACGCCGTTGGTGACGGAGTTGGAGAGGGCGGTGCTCGTGCCGATCCGGACGACCTTGCCGAGGTTGCGGTGCAGGTTCATCGTCAGACCGAACTTCCGGTAGTTGGAGTTGATGACAGTGCCGTCCTGATTCAGATAATTGAAGCCGAGGCTGTGGCTGCCATTCTCGTTCGAGCCGGATACGTTGAGCGAATACTGCTGCGTGAGGGCCCTTCGGAAGATGGCCTCCTGCCAGTCAGTGGCCTGCATCTTCAGCGTATCAAGCTCGTCAAGCGTATAGGGCAGCGTGTAGCTGGTGCCGTCGTAGAGGTTGGCATTCTGATAGGACAGGTTCTGGAAGCGTGCGTAGTCGTAGGGCCGGAGCATGTCGAGTCGCCTCGATACTTCCGAGACGCCCATGTTGACGTTCAGCTCGACTTTTTCCCGGCCCGGCCTGCCGCGGCGCGTCGTGATCAGCACCACGCCATTGGCGCCCCGTGAACCATAGATGGCCGTCGCGGAAGCATCTTTGAGAATGTCCACCGACTCGATCTCATTCGGGTCGAGGAAGGCCAGGATGTTGAGCGTCTGCTTCTCGTCTCCGCCGATGGAAGAGGGTGTGCCGCCGCTGTTGGAGTTGTTGAACGGCACACCATCGATGACATACAGCGGCTCCGTGCCACCGAGGAATGAGTTGGACCCACGGATGCGGATGCTGAGGCCCGCGCCCGGCGCGCCGTCGTTCTGGGTGATGTTCACGCCTGCGATCTTCCCCTGGAGCGCCTGTTGGATATTGAGTGGATCGTTGCGCAGCAGGTCGTCGCGGTCGATGCGTTGCACAGCCCCTGTCAGGTCTCCCTTGCGCACCGTGCCATAACCGACCACGACGACATCCGACAGAGTCGATACCAATGGCTTCAGGGTGATGGCATAGTCGGTCTTCTCAGTCAGTCCCACGAGTTCCATGCCCATGCCGACATGACTCACCTCGAGCAGCTTCACCGTCGCAGCCAGCTCGATGCTGAACCTGCCGTTCGCATCCGTCACAGCACGGCCCGTAGCTCCCCTGGCCGTCACGCTCGCCCCGGACAGCACCCTGCCGCCCTCGTCCCTCACCGTGCCCGTCACCTTCCGCGTCTGCGCCTGCGCAGCGGTCAGGAGGAACATACATGCGAGGGAAATCCATACTTTCATCCTCATAAATGGTCTTTTGTTCAAAGATCCCCGATCGAAGGGAGGCAAGATAAACGAAACAGTCCATTCCCCACAACCCAAAGCATGCTCATGTCGAATCGTTCCCTGGTCCTGACGATCGCCGGCCCGCTGTTGTTCATCATGAGCGCTTCAGCACAGCCGTTCATAAAGGAGGTAGAAGCCTTCCGTCGGGTCGACTCACTCACACGTCCACCCGAAAAGCCCATCCTATTCATTGGAAGTTCCTCCTTCACGAAATGGACGACTGTCTCCACTGACTTTCCCGGTCGCCACATCCTCAACCGTGCCTTCGGTGGCTCATCCCTGCCTCATCTCATCCAATATGCCGACGACGTCATCTTCAAATACGATCCCCGGCAGATCTTCATCTATTGCGGGGAGAACGACCTCACCGGTGGGTCAGGCATCACGGCCGACTCGGTACTGCAGCGCTTCCAAAGGCTCATGTCGCTGATCCGCAGCCGCCTGCCCCGTGTGCCCGTCGTCTTTCTCTCGCTGAAGCCCAGTCCATCGCGCGAGGCCCTGCTACAGGTGATGCGGGAAGCCAACCGTCTGATAGAGGCCCGCATACGAAAGATGCGCCATACGCGTTTCCTCGATGTGCACAATCCCATGCTCAACGCCGACGGGTCGATGAAACCGGAGATCTATGTCTCCGACCGGCTGCACATGAACCGGAAGGGCTACGAGATCTGGATGCCGATCATCCAACCGGTACTGCTGGACTGAAAGACACATCCATATCGATGAAAAACCTGATCCTGATCGTCACCTCCTGCCTCTCCCTCCGAACATATGCACAACATCCGGCGGCAGGACTGCACTCGACGATTGACCTAGGCTATCCGAAAATAAAGGGAAGAGCTGATTTTGACACACTGTTTCAAACTTGGAAACTCAGATCTGCCGGTCAATATGCCGACCTCAACCGCGAGGAGGCCGTGTATGTGCATCGAAAGATGGGGGGCGACTTCATTCTGACGGCCGACTTCGCCTTCGCAGACCCGGGCGTGAAAACCATGAAGCGCATGGGCTGGATGGTTCGGGAATCGCTCCGCGAGGATGCGGCCCAGCTATCTGCCTTTCGACAGGGAGATGGACGCATCATCATGCAATGGAGACGCCTGCAGGGCGCTTACCTGCTCATACCGCAGGATCGCCGTATGATCTCGAAAATGGACATGCAGTCGCTGCAGCTGGAGCGCAAAGGGAAAACCTTCACCATGCGCTCCGCAAGGCCCGGAGAACCCATGCAGACCGTTGGAGAAACGACCCTGGCCGATATGCCCGATTCCGTTACAGTGGGCATCTTCCTGTCGGCGCAAGACATCACTCGGGCCGACAGCGGTCATGTCTGGAACCTCCGCATCGACAGGCCTGTGCCCGACCGCTATCATCCCGACCCGGTCGTCAACCGCACGCTCGACAAGAAAGAGCCCCTCATGGGTTCGCGGCTCGAGACCATCGATATGGTGACGGGGATAAGGCGCATCCTTCATGCATCCCCGCGTCGCTTCGAAGCCCCCAACTGGATGCCCGATGGTAGCAGGCTACTCTTCAACCAGGAAGGGCGGCTGCTGACCATCGACACCGCCGGAGGTCAGCCTGCCTACTTCCCCACGGGCCCGGTGTCGCGGAACAACAACGACCACGGCATCTCCTTCGACGGAAAGCAGCTGGCGATCAGCAGCCATTTCGATGGACCTAAACAGTCCGGCTCGGCCGTCTATGTCATGCCGCTCGCCGGCGGGGAGCCCAAACGCGTCAACGACAACGTTCCCTCCTACTGGCACGGCTGGTCGCCCGACGGCCGACAGGTACTGGTCGTGGGACAACGCCAGGGCATGCCCATCTACAATATCTACCAGGTCGATGTGAAGACCGGCAGGGAGACCGACCTCACCCGCAACACCCAGGGGCATGTCGACGGACCCGAATACGCACCCGACGGACAGCAGATCTACTACAACGCCGACGCTTCCGGCACCATGCAGCTCTGGCGCATGCGCCCCGACGGTTCCGGCAAGGAACAGCTCACCTTCGACGAGTACAACAACTGGTTCCCGCACATCTCCCCCGACGGGAAATGGATCGCATTCGTGTCATTCCCGACAGACATCGACCCGCCATCCCATCCCTCCTTCAAGAAGGTCATGCTGCGCATCATGCCCGTCGCAGGCGGCGCTCCGCGCGTCATCGCCTATCTCTACGGCGGACAAGGCACGATGAACGTCAACTCATGGTCGCCCGACAGCCGAAGACTGGCGTTCGTGAGCAACTCTGAGCCTCTGACAAGAGGAGATAGGCCTCGGCAGGACCCATCGTGATGATGGGCGAACCTCTGTCGATGTAGAGCAGCGAAGGCACCGAATAACTGTCGAAGTCGGTGGGCTTGGTATTGATGCTGCCACTCACCATGCCGCGCTGCGTGGCCGCCGTGTTGTTCGGCGTATAAAAACCGCCGCCAGGCACCCATACCACAGAGACGACCTTCAGACGGGGGTCGTTCGTGCTCTTCAACTGGCCTCCCGTATGGCCCATGGGAGGAAGAGGCATTCTCGTAGATTGCCTCATGTCTAAGAATTAAAAGTTATATGAATTGTACCCTTAAACCTTTGGGTTTTATTCGTAAAATGAATAAAGAAGCATGCATTTTTATTCGATATTTGAATAGGGCACACTACACATACGTAATACTTTTCATATCATGCCGTTAGACCTGATGGAATACATCTTTTCACCATCTTGCCTTCATAAAGCGATTCCATGCTCATCAGGCTGATCATCTGCATTTGTACCACTTGTCTGTATGCTGACATATCGCAGGCACAGCCCATCCCCGGATGCACCGACCGGGCCGCCAACAATTTCAACGCCACCGCCACGGCCAACAACGGCTCTTGCACCTACGATGCCATCACCCTCACGCCCACACTCAAGTTCCTCCACGCCGACACCCTCAACGAAAACTCAGGCACGATCTACTGGAACGGATGGCTATGGCACCACAACGACAACGGCAGGTTCTTCCCATCCCGCCTCTTCGCCACCGACACCTCCAGTCGGACCATTCGAAGAATGATCTTTCTGGGGACGGACCAGAAATATCTGCCACAGATCGACTGGGAAGACATCGCACAGGATGACACCCATCTGTACATCGGCGACTTCGGCAATAACGTCAACGGCGCCCGTACCGACCTCAAAATCTACAAGATCCCAAAAACAGCCATTCCATCCACTCCGAACAACGTATACGTCATGCCCGAAGTGATTTCCTTCCGCTACCCCGACCAGTCCGTGAATCCCTTGCCCGTGCCAGTGAATACGACCGATTTCGACTGCGAGGCCATGGTCGCATACAACGGCAAACTCTATCTCTTCACCAAGCAGTACACCGGGAGCCAGACAGCCCTTTACGAACTCCCCAGCACAACTGGCACCCATGTCGCTACCAAACTGGGAACGCTGAATGTGAACGGCCTGATCACCGGCGCCGATATCCTGCCCGACCGACGCGTCATCACGCTCACCGGCTACACCCTCACGGCGCAACGATTCACCTACCTGCTCTACGACTTCACCGGCAACGCCTTCTTCGGTGGCAATAAGCGCAGGGTCATTCTGCAAGGCATAGCACAGACCGAGGCTGTGGCATTTCTGAACAACAACCGCATCGTCATCGGCAGCGAGAAGGTCACCACCTTCCCGGCCCAGATGGAAGTCCTCGACCTGAGCAGCCTGCTGAAAGACTACTATGCGCTGGTCCCCCTGACGAACGTGAAAAAAGAGACCGAAGACATCCACGTCACCTTACAAAATGGTTGGCTGACCGTATCGCAGAAAACCGGACAGAAGACCCAGGCGTCGATCTACAACTCTGATGGAAGACTATACCGTAACACCACGATCACGAATACCCGAACCGACCTTCCAGTATCTGAACTGCCTGCGGGAACCTATGTGCTGCGCGCCTCCAGGGCCGGACGAGTGCAGACGTTCCGATTTGTCATCACCAAGCCCGGTCCATAGCTGAGGTGAATAAGCTGTGCTGGCATGGCACCCGAGACGGTGCCACGCGGATGCAGCCCCTTTAATTTGCCGGACCCAGATACCGAATCGATGCACCCACGTCGGGTGTCGGGTAGTAGGCCATGCACTGCATGCAGTTGCGGTCTACATCGGTAGGCTCGGTCACCTGGAAGCGGAAGACGTCGCCGACCTTGATACCGGCAGGAAACCCGACGGAGCAAGGATTTTCAAGCCGGAAGGCATTGGGGTGCGTGAGGCCCGTATTGGGATCCTTCCATTCCATTCTATATCGGCTCGGATCCAGGGCACCATCCAACAGCGACAGCGTGATATTGCCACAGATGCCGAGCACAGCCACCTTGGCCTGGAAGACTTGCTCGGGCGGGATATTCTCCTTCCGGCATACGAAGGATGTCAAAGGTAGCCCGATCAGCAAGAACAGGACGGATGTCAGACTTCTAACCATCATGGACTTCTTTGAAGACAAAGATACCGAACTCAACTATAAGGTTTTCATAAAATTCCCCTTGGCCGATCTCAGGTGAAAGAATTGCCTATTTCCCATCATGTCCATCGACCTGATCCGCGACCATGCCCTCGCTAAGCCCGAGGTGGAGGAGACACTGCCCTTCGGACCCGATGTTATTGTCTTCAAAGTGTCCGGGAAAATATTCCTGCTCATCCCGCTCGACAGCCAGCCGCTGCAGTTCAATGCCAAATGCGACCCCGAACGAGCACTCGATCTCCGGGAAAGTTATACTTCTATCCTTCCAGGCTACCACATGAATAAGACACATTGGAACACCATCATCCTCGATGGCAGCATACCCATTTCATTGGCCAAAGAATTGATCGACCACTCCTATGAACTGGTGAAACCAAAAGGTCGCAGGAAAAAAAGCCAGCCGGCACAAGCAGACGTATAAACCAGGATTTTCGGGTTAGCGCTGCAGACACGGGCATCCACAGTCCATCCCCTACATCCGTAGCAGCATCCAGACTCACTGCTTCGCGTCGAGGATTAGCGGTACCCCGCCCTTGGAAGGCATAACAACCACCTTGGCATTGGGCGACTTGGCCAACTCTTTCATCGCCTGTATCTGCTCATACTGCAGCTGCCGCTCCGTCAGGCTCTCGCTGATGATACGCTGGTAGTCGGAGATGCCCTGTGCCTCTACACGCTTGCGGTCGGCCTCTTGCCGTTCCTTGAGCAGGACAAACTGCATCTTCTGGGCATCCTGCTCCGCGTTGATCTTCTGCTCGATTACCGCCTTGACAGAGGCGGGCAAAGTGATGTTTCGGACCAGTAGGTTCTCCAGCAAAAGACCCCGCTTCTTGAAGTCCTGGTCGATGGTCTTGAAGATACGGTCCTGGAATTCATCCCGCTTTGTGGAATAAAGGGCCACCGCCTCATAATAGACTGAGTTGTCGCGTATCCGCGTGCGAGTGATGGGCCGCACGATCTTGTCTTCATAGTCCATCCCGATCTCACGAAGCAGCCGGGGCGACTCCGCAGGCACGACGCGGTAGAGCACGGAGAGGTCGATGGTCACCTCCAGTCCATCGGAGGTCAGCACGCGGATGGCGTCGTCGCCCGACTTGATCCCCTCATCATGTATACCGCTCATGGTATAGTTCTGTGTGCGCACATCGATCTGCCGGACCTCCAGTAAAGGGTTGATCACATGCAGCCCGCTGGCCAGGACATCATCCTGCACCTTCCCAAACAGCGCCTTCACGCCCACAAAGCCGGCATCGATCTGCTTGACACAGGATGTCAGCAAGCCCAGTCCAATTAATATAATGCCCAGGATGCGGAGCACCGGACGGACACGCAGCGCCGGCGGCGATTCGCTCTGCGCCATGGCCAGCGCTGCGGCCAAGACGACCACTCCAAAGATCAGTAGTAACATATGGAAGGTTTGTATTGGGTTAGACGTTCCACGACGCGGCAGGGTTTCATGCTTCCACCCGGCCCGTACATGTTTTCCTTCAGCTGCTGTGGTCGGAGACAATCACCCATTGCCCTGCCATCCGACGGAAGAGCAAGGTATAGTGACCGCCGACGTCGCCTGCACTGCGGCGCAGCGACCATTGGCCTACTACGAGGAAATACCGGGGAGAAAGCCGCTTCACATGCAGGATGCGGAAGGTGAGTCGGCCCATGCGCGACGTGTCGCCATAGTTCTGCTGATAGCGCTGCAGGGTGGATGCATACCCATAGGTGACGCCAGACTTGCCAATATACATCAGCGAATCGCTCTCCCAATAGCCGTTCATGAAGCCTGAGAGATCGCCACGGTTCCAGGCCTCCGTCTGTCGGTCCAGGATTCCCAGGATCTGCTGCTCCGCCTTCGACTGTGCAGAACCTGGCAGCGACAGGCCTGCCCAGAGCAGCATCGTGCAGGTGAGGAAGCGTAGCATCAGGAGTCTTCTGCGCGCGGCTTCTAGGTCGCCCAGGCCCGGTCGCCTTTTTTATAGGGGATGCAGCCCTCATAGCGGCCTGGTATGGCCACATAGCGCAAGGCTTGCGTCGCGCCCAGCTCCGAGGTGAAATACCCCAGCAGGGTGAGCTGCTTCATGAGGCCGAAATAATGGTTCGGGTCCTCGGGTTTTTTGGTTTTGTTATACGCTTTCCACTCCTCATGGAGGGTGGTGAGCAGGGACGTCCTCTGTGCAGGGGTCGCTTCCATGAAGCCCTTGCCATGGGCTTTGCGGCAAGCCTCGTCGATGGTAGGGATGCCTGCCATGAAGATCTGTTGGTCCTTCTCCTCATAACAATCAGTGACCATGACCTTCATGAACTCCCCGACACGGGCTGCCTTGGCACCCGGCGTATCCGTAGCAGGGAGGATCGTCTCTGCCACCTCGTCCAGGAAGGAGATCTGTTGCGGAGTGAAGACAAGGCCGGCGGCTTTCTCCCCCCCGGGGCGGCAGCCTCCCAGGAAGGCGACACCCCCCACGACGGAGCCTCCCAGCAAGAGGGCCACTTGGTTCAACGCGTCACGTCTGTTCATGAGCATCAGTTGTGATGCCAAAATACGCATTTAAATGCATTTATCTGCCCACCCATCAAATACGGCCTCCTATGGCAAGAGAAGCCGCGCAGCCGGAAGGATTGGCTCATTTCGTTTTCTAGGAAAAGGATCCCTTCCCCCAGGGCCAGGCCTGCCCGGGTACACCTGAATGTGAAGAACACCGTCGACAATGCCTGGTCAAGAAAAAGCCTTCAGTTTAACTTCTCAAAAGAATACCGGATCCCAGACCTGGGATTCAGCGAAGTCATCTGGAAAGCTGTCAAAGGACCCGACAGCGAGATGACCGCCGCCGCCGGGCAGACTTAATCCGACCTGCGCTTGATAATGAATAAATTTGGATATGATAATTTACTTTTAACATCACAAAAATATAGCCTCATGAAAATGATCAAATTTTCTTTAAGTGTCATGATTGCCACCACTTTGTTCTCCTGTGTCAGCACTAAGAAATTCGAAAGTGCCCAAAATAAACTCAAGGAGGCCGAGACATCCATCACGGGCATCCAGCGAGACCTGCGAGAATGCAGGGATGCCAAGGCAGAACTGGAAAGGGCCAGGTCGATGGACAAGGCAACGCTGGAAGCCCGCATAGCCAGCATGAAAGAACAGATGAACCTCCTCCAGCAAAATAATAACCAGGCCCTCCGGCAGCTGCAGGACCTCTCCGTCATTTCCTCCGCCCAGGCAGAAAGCATCCGAAAGTCGCTTGACAACATCGGCGCCAAAGACACCTATATCCAAACCCTGCGGCAACAGATGGCCAGAAAGGACTCGCTCAACATGAATCTGGTCATAAATCTGAAAGGGGCTTTCGCCAACGTCGACGATACAGATATCAACATCAAGATCGACAAGGGCGTCGTCTATGTCGACATCTCCGACAAGCTGCTCTTTAAGTCCGGCAACTGGGAGATCACCGAACCGAACGCACTCAACATCTTGGGAAAAGTAGCGGCCGTGCTCAAAAACCAACCCGACATCGAATTTATGGTCGAAGGTCATACAGACGATGCCCCGTTTACCAAGGGCCTGCTGGTGGACAACTGGGACCTGAGTGCTAAGCGGGCAACCACCGTCGTACGGATGCTACAGAAGAAATATGACATGGACCCCGCCAAGATGGCCGCCGCTGCCCGTTCAGAGTATAAGCCCATCGCCTCCAACAGTTCAAAAGAAGGTATGTCGGCCAACCGCAGAACCCGCATCGTCATCCTGCCGCAGCTCGACCAGTTCTTCAAGCTGCTGGAAAAGCCGGGAGCCTGAGGCCTGACAGGCAGACCGACCCATTCAAGGCAGACCGGTGAGCTCTTCAAACTCGCCGGTCTGCTTGTTTTTTTTAACATTGTCCCAATGAAAATACTGTCCGTTCATAGCCACATACACACCCGGAGGGAGGGACTGGACAAAAGCCAAGGCGCTGCCTAGGTTAAACATACCGTCAGAGCTGCCGAACTTGTACGGTACCATCGCTCCAGTCAGCACCACCGTCTTCGAGACAATACTCGACGCGAGTACCCCCGCAGTCTCCGCCATCGTATCGGTGCCATGGGTGATCAGAATCCTGTCTTCTTCTGCAGCCATGCATCGGGCAGCAATGGATGCGCGGTCTGCCTCTGTCATGTCCAGGCTATCGATCATCATCAGCGTCTCCAGGCGCAAGTCGAGGCGGCTGCGGCCTAGGAAGAGCATCTCAGATACATGCGTATCCTTGAAGTACAATTGACCCGTGATCTCATTGTACTCCTTGTCAAAGGTTCCGCCAGTGATGAAGATCCTGATGGGCATTCGTGAATTTCTACAAAAATAGAAAAGCCCTCCTTGTACCCATCATGTGATCGCCAGATCTCCTTTAAGCATAGACGGTGGATCAGCCCCTGGTAAGACCTCCACCGCTGGGGTGTCCAGACAGACAGAAGACCGGGACCTGAATCCTTGCTAAACTTCCCGTGTAGCTTCGTATCTTTTCAACCTTATGAACCGACGCTACAGGACCCTACCCGCCATCGCATGGTTGCTCTCGCTGTCCGTCAGCGGCCAGGTAACACCCGACCTGCTGATCACCCGTGGACGCGTGATCGATGGCACTGGCAATAACTGGTACTATGCAGACGTCGCCGTCCACCAGGGACGCATCCTGCAGATCGGCCGACAACTGCCCCGCAACGCCATCCGCATCATCGATGCCGCCAACCGCTTCGTAGTGCCAGGCTTCATAGACGTCCATGCCCATATCGAAGGAGGCATCTTCGAAAGGCCCACGGCCGACAACTACATCCACGACGGCGTCACCACCGTCGTCACAGGCAACTGCGGCAACTCGGCAGACGACCTCGGAGACTTCCTGAAGAAAATCGACAGCGTCGGGACATCCATCAATGTAGCCTCCCTAGCCGGACACAATACGATACGACGCATGGCCATGGGCCTAGGCGACCGGCAGCCCACACCCGAAGAACAGCAGCGCATGGAAGAACTGATGGCCAAAGCCATGGAAGCAGGAGCCGTCGGCCTCTCGACCGGACTCATCTACCTGCCCGGCATGTACTCAAAGAAAGACGAGATCGTAGGACTGGCGCGCATAGCAGCTCCCCAGGGCGGCGTATACGCCACCCACATGCGCAATGAAGGCACGCGCGTCACCGAAGCGATCGAAGAAGCCCTTGCCATCGGCCGACAGGCCTACATCCCAGTCCAGATCTCCCACTTCAAAGTGGCCGGCCGCTCCAACTGGGGGCGCTCGACACAGACGCTCGAACAGGTCCAGGCAGCCCGACGCGAAGGCATCGAAGTGACCATCGACCAATATCCTTATACTGCCAGCAGCACCAACCTGGCCGTCACCGTTCCCGACTGGGCACTCGACGGTGGACTCGACTCACTGCGCGCCCACACCAAAGACCCCGCCACCCGCCGCCGCGTCGTCGACGGCATGGTCGAAAGCCTACGAAAAGGCAAAAACAAAGACTACAGCTATGCCGTCGTCGCCAACTATGCACCAGACTCCACCGTTAACGGCTTGAACATCAGCCAAATCAACCTCCGCAAAGGCCGTAAGAAAGGCGCCCGCCCAGAAGCAGAGACCATCCTCGACATGCTCTCCGTCGCCAACGCCCAGATGGTATACCACACCATGAACGAAGACGACGTCGTCCACTTCATGAAATATCCCTTCAACATGCCCGCCGCCGACGGCGGCGTCAGCAGTGGAAGGGGCATGCCACACCCCCGCGGCTATGGTACCAATGCACGGGTACTCGGCCGCTACGTGCGGGAAAAGCAGGTGGTCGGCTTCGAAGAAGCCATCCGGAGAATGACTTCCCTGCCTGCACAGAAGTTCGGACTCAAAGAAAGAGGACTGCTACAAGAAGGCTTCAAAGCAGACATCGTCGTCTTCGACCCCGAGACAGTGTCAGACCGCGCTACCTTCGAAGCTCCGCACCAGTTCTCCGCCGGCATACCCTATGTCATCGTCAATGGGAAAGTCACCATAGAAGAGGGAAAGCACAATGGAACGCGCAACGGAATAGCACTTCGAAACGGACAGGGAAAATGAGCAGAGGCCCCCTTGTCGGCACATCACCAAGACCAAGGCTTCAGCAGTCCATGGTCATATGCATGCCATCCGATCGATCTACTCACCCAGCAGGCCAGCAGCGGCGTCGAAGACCTGCCGATTGGACATCTACTGCACAAACCTGCCTTTCGCCCTATCCAGCAGCTGGATGAACTGGAGAATATCAGGATCATATCCATACCCCTCGGATAATAGCCACTGCTCTTTGTTGTCGAGGAAGAAATAGTAAGGCTGGCTGTTGGCCTGGAAGCGTGTGACCTGCATGTCGGCATGCTTATCGCCTAAGGTCATCACCTTCTTGCCCAGGGCCTCAGAATAATAATGCTCCGCATCCGGAAGCTCAATGTCCTGTACATCTACATACAACGAGACAATCACAAAATCTTCTTTGAGGCGGCGCATCACCTCTGGATCACTCCATACCTCTGCCTCCATCTTCCGGCAGTTGACGCAGTTGATGCCGGTGAAATCAAGCATCAGTGGCTTTTTGAGCTTTCGTGCCACCGACAACGCCTCCTCGTAGTCGAAATAGGTTGTCATGCCATAGGTGCGTACCACCTCAGGCTCATAGATGCGCATGCGCTCGTAATACTTCACCGGGTGTGGCAGCGCAGCCTCTCCAGCGTTTGAGGATGGCGGTATACTCTTGCCGGTCTGGGCGGTCGACAGGATATAGTCTTGTGTGCCCATCGGTGGCAGGAAGGCGCCTATGGCCTTCAGCGGGGCGCCCCAGAGACCCGGGACCATATAGGCCGCGAACGACAGCGAGGCGATGGCGAAGAAAAGGCGTGTCACACTTAGATAGGGCAGGCCGAAGTCGTTCTTCGGCAGCTCATCGTCGTGGTGGAACTTCAGCTTGCCCAGCAGATAGATGCCCAGAAGGAGGAAGAGGACGATCCAGAGGGAAAGGAATACCTCACGGTCCAACAGCCGCCATCCCTTCACCAAATCGGCATTCGAGAGGAATTTTAAGGCCAGCGCCAGCTCCAGGAATCCCAGCGACACCTTCACCGCGTTCAGCCATCCCCCCGCCTTGCCAAGGATGTTCAGTTTGCTTGGGAAGAAGGCGAACAGTGCAAACGGCAAGGCCAGTGCCAGAGAGAAGCCAAACATACCCACCAGCGGACCCAGATAGCTGCCGCGGGCAGCCAACACCAGCAGGTTGCCAATGATCGGGCCGGTGCAGGAGAATGACACCAACACCAGCGTCAAAGCCATGAAAAAGATACCCCCAAAACTGGTGGTGCCCGCCCTTGCATCGGAGCGGTTCATCCAGGAGGCCGGCAGGTTGATGTCGAACGCACCGAGGAAGGAGATGCCAAACACTAGGAATAGGACAAAGAAAAATAGGTTGGCGAGCCAGTTGGTAGCGAGGTTATTCAGCGCAGCCGGGCCAAAGACAACGGTGATCAGAAAGCCTAGCAGTGTAAAGATGCCCACGATGGAGACGGCGTAGTACATCGCATTTCGGATGCCTTGAGCCCGGTCGGTGCTCCGATTGGTGAAGAAACTCACCGTCACGGGGATCATCGAGTAGACGCAAGGTGTCAGCAGGGCTAGCAGCCCCCCAGCGAAGGCGGCGAAGAAGACCCACCACAGCGAGGCTTCCCTCCAGGCGGTGCTGCCGGCCGACAGCGAGGCTGGCTCGGGCAGCAGGCTGAAACGAAAAGACTCCTCCCCGTTGACGAAAGAGGGGCCAGTCTTGCAGATATAGCGCAGGGAACCGCGGATGACTAGACTGTCGGAGCGCAGGGCCCGGACCGACTGCTGCCATACGACAGAGTCGGTATGAAAGGAGACCTCAGCGTCCAGGTCTGCATCCCTTTCCCGACTCAGAGGGCCTGTCACCCTGGGAGCCCCCTTCAAGCGCACGGCAGAGAGGCTGTCGAAGATCAGCTCGGAATACAACGCCTCTGAGGGAGAGGAAGCCAGCGCATACAGTCTTGCCTGGGGGCCGATCCCGACATGCATCGACAGGACGACCATACTGTCGTCCAACCGCTCCTGTGCGAAGCGAAAGGCCAGCGGGGCCTTTTCCTGGGCCTTTACAGCGGTAAAGGCTGCAGCCAGGACGATGGCCAGCAGCAGACAGATTGGCCTCATGGGGATGGCTTACTTTAACACGACCGAGAAGTCTTTTGTCGTAGGCGGCAGGCACTCTTTGTCGTTGCACAGCATATATTCGACCGAGCCGCTAACATTGGTCTTCACCTTTCCTTTTAGCATGACCACCTGGACAAATGACACCTCCCGCGAGAACTGGTGGACGTCGACGCCGAAGAGCTTTTCATGGTGCTTCTCTAGCTTCCCCACCTCTTTGACCGAACCTGTTAGGTCTACCAACGGGTTCTTGGTGAACCGGAAAGAAGTAGGAATGGGTCCTCCGTCGGGTGTGGTCTGCGAGTAGAGATGCCAGCCTTTCTCCAGGGTCGCCTTGGCGACGACCTCATACTTGCCCGGGCCTTTCGGCCGGGCCATATATGCCCACTTCACGGGATGCTGCACTTGTGCGGCCACCGGAAGACTGGCCATGCAGGCAATGGTCAGCAGCCATGTAATAGCAAAGCTCTTGTGCATCTGAAATGTTTATCAGCAGTAAAATTAGTTATAATCCTTCAAGATGGACTATAGAGTGGGGCATGCCAGACAAGAGATTTGAGGATAGTCGGCTGCACAGACAATCAGACATTGATACTGGAAGGCGTCGCAATGGGTGCCATCCTTTTCAATTAATGACCTTATACATCTTTCACGTCTTCATGCGATGAAATGAATGTTTTAAAATACTTATATTCACTCCATGAACGATACAAATGATTTGGAGGGTCTTGGGAGGGAAAGTTTGCTGTTGGATCGGATGGCCAATGGCGACAGAAAGGCCTTCGACGACCTCTACCGCCTCTACTTTCCAGCGGTCTACCGCAATGCTTGCATGTTGTTAAAAGACAAGATCGATGCTGAAGACATCGTGCAAGAGACCTTCCTATCCCTATGGCAAAGCCGTGGTAGGCTGGCGGACAGGGAATCGATTGGCAGCTGGTTGTTCGTCACCTGCCACAACCGCTGCATAAACAATCTGAAGCGAAAGCAAGTCACTGCGAGAGCATTGCACGCAATCAGAGACAGGAAGGAGCATACAGCCTACGCAACCGTTTTCGAGCAGCGATGGGCATTGGTGGAAGACGGTGTCGCCGGCCTCTCCGCCCGACGGCGACAAGCTTTCTTCCTCTGCAAGCTGCAGAGGAAGACCTACGAGGAAGCCGCAGGCATCATGGAGATCTCGAAAAATACGGTGAAGGAATATCTTTCCGGGGCAATGGATTCCATCCGCAGGTTCACCCGCGAACACACCGATATGATAACCTTCAAGAGCGTCATCCTATCGGTGTGGTATGGGGCTCTTTGATGGGTCTCTTATTTTTCGTCCGGCTTCAGGGATTTTGTAATTCGTCGGTCCATGTCCTCCAGATGGATGCGCGTGAGTCGGTCGGTTGCCGTTTTCCCCGCCCTTCTTACGTCGGATTGCAGGGCCTTTAAGTGGTGCCGGACAGAGGCGGTGACATCTACTCCATCGGGGTCACCCTGGCTGGCGAGTAAACTCGCCAATACAGCAAGGTCTCCCGTGGGGGTGATCTGCTTCGAGTTGATGATCGCATCCAGACGCTCTAGGTATACCTGCTGCAACTGACGACGGTACACATCTATCGGTGCCGAAGTCGTGAGTTCGTTCCAGATCCCCGCTTTTAGGTCGTCAAGTAGTTCGTATACCGGGTAGGGCTCGGCCTGCCGGGAGAGGGTGTTCGCCTTGACCAGGTTATCCAGCCTTGGCCGTTTTAGGATGCTCCGCAGCGCACTTTCCTGGAGGCTTCCCACCGTCTCCAATCCGTTTTTACCTGTCCGTTGGAAGACATCCGCATGGAGCAGCCAGGCCGGTGTCTGGAATAGATGGCGGTTGAGGTGCCGTATGGCCTCTTTCTGACCGACGCGGCTCTCCGGTTCAAAGACGGGCCCTGATTCATCGACGGTCCGGGGGGTGCGCCTCAGGCCACCGATCCGGGCGATGACGTGGCCGTTATACCTTTCGAATTGGCGCACGAGTTCCCCGTACATCGTGGTCAGTCCTTCGTACCCTTCGGCTGGTTTTTTTGTCCATTCGATCAGCTTGGGCATGATGCGTTGCAGGTTTTGGATGCCGTAGACGCTGCCCTTCACCGCGTCATCACCAACCTGCTCGGTGAGGTTCCTCGGGTCGTCCCGATAGGTCTCGCCATCACCGAACCAGAGCCTCTTGTCTTTGAGACGGTCGATGACCCAGGTGTTGAGTTGGGCCTTTTCCTGACGTGGGCCGCCCCAGTCGGGGAATCGGCGATAGCCCCATTCGATGGCCCATTCGTCATAGGGGCCGATCCGCGGGAAGATGCCCGCACGGGTGATGCCGTCCTCGGGTTGTGCGACATAGTTGAAACGAGCATAGTCCATGATGGAGGGTGTATGGCCATTGGTCTCCACCCAGACTTTGTCGCGCAGCTTCTCCACCGGCACAGAGGCGCTGGCACCGAAATTATGCCGCAGGCCGAGCGTATGTCCGACTTCATGCGACGATACAAAGCGGATGAGCTGCCCCATCAGTTCGTCGTCGAACTCCATCTTCCTCGCACCCGGGTCGTTGGGGGATGCCTGTATAAAGTACCAGTTGCGCAGTAGGAGCATCACGTTGTGGTACCAGTTGATATGGCTTTCCATGATCTCCCCGCTGCGCGGGTCTGCAATGCTGGGTCCGCTGGCGTTCGGTGTCGATGACGGCTTGTAGACGATCGCTGAATGCCGGGCATCTTCCAGGCTCCAATCGGGATTCTCCTGTTTGGAGGGAGCCCTCCTGGCCTGGATGGCATTGCGAAAGCCCGCCTTCTCGAAGGCCTTCTGCCAGTCGTTGACCCCTTGGATCAGATAAGGTATCCACTTCTCGGGCGTGGTGGGGTCGATATAGAAGACAATGGGCTTCTCGGGTTCCACCAGTTCCCCCTTGCGATACTTTTCCATATCGGCCAGACGGGGTTCGAGTCTCCAGCGCTTGATTAGGGAAACCTCCTTGATGCCCTGGGGGTTGAGGTCGTAGTCGGTATACCCTACCTCGAAATATCCCACGCGCGGGTCGAAGTAGCGCGACTGCATGGGCGTCTTGGGCAGAAGCAGCCAGGAGCTGTTCAGCTCTGTGGTGATGTTGGGGGGGGTGCCGGCATTGGCCAGAATGCCCGACAGTCCACCTCCGGAGGGCGACTGCGACATGGCGTAGCTCTTGACTGCCTTGACTTCGACGTTGACGGGGTATGACTTCACGGAAGTGACGTAGGACCTGTCGGCCTGTAGGGCGCCGATCCGGGCCGATGTCTTCAGGCCGTTGGCTAGATAGAACACCTCGTTGTCGCCATTGATCAGCTCCGTGGTCTCGATGACAGAGGCCCCGGAATCCATGGTGAAGGCCCGGATGTCGAAACTGGCGGTGATGGGTTGGAGATTTGAGTTGTTTACCGACCGGAACATGGGCGAGGTCGAGTCAGGCGTATAGTCGGCATAGGAGATCGTCCGCAGAAATACCTTGTTGGAAGGGCCCTTCTCGAAACGCACGACCTTCTGGCTGAGCTGGTCACCGGCGTAGTTGAGTGGCGAGCCCTGGAGTCCGGCCGGTGCTTTGGAGACCCGGTTCACCACCAAGATCTCTCGCATCATCAGGCTGTCTGGCAGTTCGAAGAAATACTTATCGTCCACCTTGTGCACGGTGAACATGCCCTTGTCGGTCACCGCCTTCTTCGTGATGACCTCCGCAAAGGGCCTAGGACCAGCGGGCGTCTGTCTGGCGTTGGGACTGGCGGGGCGGGATGACGTGTCGGCACGCGCTGCCATAGCTCCGGGAGGCGGTTGTTGTGCCTGCAGGACAAGAGAGGTACTGAAAAGGGCTGCCAGTAGGAATGGCTTGAAGATGGAGTCCGCGTTCATGGGGGCTTTGTTATGGGTAGGTTGTTGGGATGATGTTGGGTTCCATTTATGGATTGTCTTGCATGCCCGGATTGTCGTTCAGGATGCGCGGGGGTATGCGAAGCGTGAGCCGCTCCGGCCGGAGGGGATAGTTCTGCGTGCTGCCGTCAGCGAAGTAGAGGACATGGGAGCGGTTGATCGCTGAGAACTGTGGGTCAACAGACATTCTGCGCATATCGAACCAGCGAAGACCGGAAAAGGCGAGTTCGCGCAGTCGCTCATCCATCACATATTGCAGCATCTGGGATTGTGTCATGCCGGCCGGCACGGCGGCGGCGGCAGATGGCATGCGGCGGAGGCGCAGAAACAGCAGGTCTTCCGCAGCACTCCCCGCTCCATACAAGTTATTGGAACGTACGCGCCCCTCTGCCCTCATCAAATAGATCTCCGGGACGTTCATGCCCGTAGGTTGAATGGAGGGGCCAAGCCTCCGTAGAGCACCCACAGGATAGGTCAGACCTGTGTTGGAGTAATACCGCCTTCTGAGGTCGGCTGCCCCGTAGAGGCTGGCCACCTGTGGCGTGATGATGAAATGGTTGACGGTACTGCCCACCGTGCCGTTGATGTCCTGCTTCCCGTAGACGCTTTCGATGTGGTTGGGAAGGGTCGGCTGGGCGGGACCGGTGGTGGCCATGGTGGTGGAGAAGAGTGCCCCACCTGTCAGCATCTCGATATTGTAGTCGTAGAGCCGGGCGGCAATGCCCGTATTTGCCCTAAGGGCGCCGATGGCGTTCTCCGAGGCGATCAGGGCTTCTCCATGCCGCCCCATGGCGAGATAGGCCCTTGCCAGAAGTGCACTCGCCACGACCCGAGAGGCCCGATGCCGCGAGGTGATGGTCACGGGCAGATCGGGGACGGCAGCGGTGAGGTCGCCCACGATGAAATCGTAGAGCTCCTTGAGGGTGGAGCGCACATAGGGCGTCTTGTTGATATCCGCCTCCCGGATGATGGGGAAACCCGGATCGCTGGCGGCCGTGGAAGGATTGTAGGGCTTGGTGTACAGATTTGCGAAGTGGAGATAAACCCATGCCCGGCAGGTCATCGCCTCAGCACGGATCCCACGCTTCTGCTCATCGGTGCCGCCCTTAGAATCCATCACTTCATTGATGATCTTGTTGACGAGGTAAAGGGTGCGGGTGACGGCCGTGAGCTCCGTCGGGTCCTCCCCGGGATTGTAAACATCGTTCTCGTATCGAAAGAGGCGCTGGTCTTTCACCGGACGCGTGCCGAAGAAAGGGTTCCGAGCGGCCACCTCGTCGCCGAGGATGGCATAAAAGCCGGCGAGACTGTACAGGGTCAGGTCCGAACTGTTGAGCATCAGTTCATAGTCGAGGGTCTTCTCTGCGATCAGCCGCCCGGTAGGGACCACCTCTAGAAACTCCTTTCTGCAGGATGCCATGCCGATGAAAAAAACCAACAACAGGGTGTGTCGAAGGGTCATTTTGCGCATATCTTGGATGTTGGGTTCGATGAAGGTTAGAATCGTACGTTCAAGCCGAGGGTTAATGCTCCCTGTCCAACAGGTAGCACTCTGCCGAGGGTGTAGTTGATGTCTGTCACCTGGAACTCAGGGTCGATGCCGAAACGGTTGGCCTTCCACAGCATGAGGTTGGAGAGCTGTATCCGGAACCTAACCTCTTCCGCGCCCAGTCTGCGGCTCACCGCCTGCGGCAGGCCCATGGAAGCGGTGATGTCGCGCAGTTTGATGAAGGAGGCGTCATACACGTGCTGGCTGCCGAACACATAGTATGCCGTGTTGCGCCGGGCGGTATTCGTCGTCAGGTAGACGGGCACATCGGTGACGAGTTCGTCACCAGGCTTCATCCACCGTTTCAGCAGGTCAGAATGGAAGTTGCCGGTCTGTAATTCAGGGGAGCTGCCCGGAGAGATGGTTACTCGGTTAGGCGTGAAGCGTCCTGAATATTTTTCGTTGACGTCTCTCCGTCCCCGATGGCCGAGGTTGAAGATGATACTGGACGAGAGGTTGAAGTTCCGATAGCGGATAAAGTTCAGCAGTCCCCCGTTCCACAGGGGCTGGAAGGAACCCATGTATCGGGCCGCCGCGAGAGGGATGTTCGTGGTAGTGGCGGTCTTGTACTTCGATCCGTCAGCAAGGAAAATCTGTGGATCCCCCATCGCATCCAATCCCGCCCAGTCGTAGGCGAAGATCGACAGGGCCGGATATCCAGCATAGTACTTGGTCTGCTGCACTAAGGTGGCAAGGTCGTTGATGGAGCTGGTCTGCTGCAGACGGGTGATGGTGTTGCGGTTGTAGGACAGGTTCAGTACGGTATTCCAGCTGAAGTCGCGGTCCACCACGTTCAGCGTGTTGATGGAAAGTTCGACGCCGCGGTTATTCATGTCTCCGAAATTCCCCACAATGCTGCTCGTGCCGGCGAGATAGTTGATCGGAAGCTGACCGATCAGGTCGGTCGTGTTCCGGCGGTACAGATCGAGCGTACCTGTGACCCTTCGTCCCAGCAAGCCGAAGTCGAGACCCAGGTTGTAGTTCTCCGTCCGCTCCCAGGTGAGGGCCTTGTTGGCATAGGTGGAGATCCCCAGGCCGGGTCCCGGTGCGAAGCTGCTGGACCGGACCACAAGTACGTCCTGCGAAGTGGCTGAGCCTGGGCTGGGAGCATTGCCTGTGATGCCGTAGGTCAGACGCAGCGCTAGGATGTCGATCCGGTTGAACCGCTTCAGAAAGGCTTCCTGCACGAGGTTCCATTTGCCGCCGATGCTCCATACGGGTTTCCGCTGGGCCGACTTGTCAACCCCGAAGAGGTTTGACTCATCATTCCTCCAACTGGCGTTCAGGCTGTAACGCCGACTGAAGGTGTATCCAGCATTGGAATAATAGGAGGATACCCGCGTCATGGTCTCTGTATGTGAGAAGACGGGTTGTGCATAAAGGCTCCTGTTACCCGTGTTGCGGGCGGCGACGGGATTGGACACGCCCGTCAATCCCAGCGTGAAGAAGTCGACGTTCTGATAGTTCAGCAGCAAGGGGTCATAGCCGAGGACAGTGTTGGACGTCGAACGACTGAATCGTTCCTGCGCCTCCTGCCCCAACAGCAGGGTCAGCTGGTGCCGGCGCGCATCGAAGGAAGTGTCGAGGACGAGCTGGTTGCGGACGGTCCAGCTGCGGGCCTGCTGTTCCGTCGTGGAGTACTGACCTCCGAACGGGGGCAACAGGTAGGTAGGGACCGTCGAAGGGGCCACCGCGGCCTTGGTGAAGGTCACAAGGTTACTGCGCACAGGGAAACTGGCCTCTGCATCATAGTTGGAGGTGCTGGAGCCGGTGGTGCCAAAGCCAAAGTTACCCTCGTACCTAAGTCCGCGCAGCAGCCGGACGGATGCACCACCAGTCAAACGGGTCTGCATCGTGGCCGACTCCGTCTTCCCCCTGTCAAGCTCTTCCAGGGGTCGGTAGTTGAGGTCGATGCGGCTTTGATTTTCAAAGACCCGCTTGACGGAATCCGTCACCAGGTAGCTGAGGTATGACATCTCTGCTGGACGACCAGTCACCGGGTCCGCGAAGAGTTGATAGGGGAGAAATCGATTGTCCACGGATACCGATCGCTTCCTCGAACCCTCTGTTCGGCTTAAGTCGGTGATGATAAAGAGACGCACACGTGGGGAGATGTTGAAGTCATTGCGCAGGTTCATCGTGTATACGCCATTTCGTTCCCCCGGGACCCCGCTCTGGTTACCGGTGTACGAAAAAGAACCATAGAAAGAATGCACGTTACCACCCCCACTCACCGACAGCGTATTGTTGAAAAGAGATTGGCTTCGATAGAAATACTCACCCATCTGTGAACGGTTGTCGATGGCAGCAAGACTGTCCAACTGCTGCTGCGCCCGCTGGGGGGATATCAGTCTCCTGAACCGATTGTACTGGATGACCTCATGTGGACTCACCGACAAGCCGGAGGTGGTAGTGCCGAACTGACTCACCGTACCCCAAGGGAAGGTGACGGGGTCGAATATCTGTTCAGCTGTACGAATAAAGTCGGCACTCGACATGCGAGGATAATAGTCGTACTCCGGTGTACCCTGCATATTGTAGAATGCATCATATTGCACACGAATTTTCTGACGCGCCGTACCCTTTCGAGTGGTGATGACGACCACCCCGTTGGCCGCACGCGAGCCCCAAATCGATGCAGCCGTAGCATCCTTCAGCACCGTCACATCCTCTACGTCGTTGGCGTTCAGTGTCGAGATGTCGTCGATGACGATCCCGTTTACAACAAACAAGGGAGCTCGGTCGGCCTGGACGGAGCCGATGCCCCGAACGATGTATTGGTTGGCATTGCCTTCACCGGTCATCATGCGGTTACCTGAACTCGCCCGAGCGCCTTGCGCGAAACTCACCGTGAGTCCCGGAACGAGACCGTCCAGCCGCTGCATGATGTTGGTGCTGTTGGCCCGGTCGCGGATGAGGACCTCGTTGGGTTTGGCAGCCGATCCGGCACTCCGTTCGTTTGGGAGCGACTGGTAGCCGGTGTTCACCGGCCGGATCACCACGTCCTGGCCGTACACAATACGGGGCCGCATCTGGATCTCGAAGGAGGCCCTACCCTTTACAACCACCTCTATCCGCTCTAGGTTGACAGCAGTCAAGACTAATACCGACTCCTCGGAAGGTACCGTGAGTTCGAAATCCCCCGCCTCGGTGGTGGAGGTGGCGGTGGAACTACCTTTCACTGTGACGGTAACACCTGAGAGGGGGGCGCCAGCCTCATCGACGACCCTACCTCGGACGATCATGGGTGGTATTGGAGGGATGTCGGAGCTGATGGATAGATCCACGGCCGGCCGGATCACGACCGACCGACCGATGATCGTATGGGTGAAACCAGAAGACTTCAGGCAATGAGTAAGCACCACATCCAGGCTGGCATCTTTCACCCTGACAGTAACGGGTGCCGAACGTGCCACTAGGTCAGCATCGTAGAGAAAGTCAAAGCCTGTCATAGATTGCAACTTTCGGATCACCCGCTGGAGCGTGATGTTGGTCTCAGCCAAGGTCACCTGTGCATGGGCAAAGGTCGAGATGTGTATACAGGCCGCCAGGGTAGCCACGCTGATCAGCCGCATGATCCGCAAGCGGGCCTGGGAGCCGTGTGACTTTGAAGATGTTGCATTCAACTTAGACATATCATCCATATTTGCTTTTTTCTGATCATTCTCTCAGGCTCGATGCATGGTCATCGGGGTTTGGAAACCCTGACGATCCTTCCCTCCCGGCTGAACCGGGCGACGCCTGTCAGACCGATCAACTCCAAGACTTGCGAGAGGGGTACATCTCGAGAAATAGAACCTCCCACATGGCCCCTCACGTCAACATCATAGCGGAACTCGACATCATACCATCGCTCCAACTGTCTCAGTACGACTGACAACTCTACCCCGTCACCGAATTGGAACTTTCCGTCCTTCCAGGCTACCAGCCGTTGCACGTCATCGAAGTCGAACACCATCGGTCCGCCCCCTTCGAACAGCCTCGCCTGTTGGCCAGGATTGATACCCACCATCTGAACATCAGCCATGCGACCTACCTTCACAGACCCCTCAATAAGGGAGATATCAAGCGAAGGCTCGTCACGGTAAGCGTTTATATAGAAACGGGTACCGACGACCTTGACGAGCGCCCTGCCATCGACATCCACCCAAAAAGGCCTCGACTCATCGCGGGCGACTTCCAGATAGGCCTCCCCGGTGATGGAAACCCGGCGTTCGCCCCTTGGGAAAACGGCTGGAAATTGGATCGAAGAAGTCGCGTTCAACCAGATATGCGTACCATCCGATAAGGTCAGTCTATACTGCCCACCTCTGGGTGTCAGCATCGTATGAAGAATGGTAGCATCAGGGGACTGTGGAATGTCCGAGGATGCTGCATATCGGATCCCTTCGTCCTGTAATTGAACGTTCAGATAGCCTTCACCCACATCGAGGAACCCCTTCTTCAAACTGTCTAACGGCAGGGTCCTGCCCCCAGGCAGTACTAATAAAGCCCGATCGGTGCCGGGCAGAATGTCCTCTAGGCCCCCCTGCAACCGAATGGTCTCCTGTTGCAGGGTTGCCTTGCGGCCAGACTGCCACAGGTATGCCACTCCCAAAAATCCCAGCACCAGACTGGCTGCGACGAGCGTCGTCAACCACCTGGATTTCATCATCCGGACAGAATGCCTCTCCTTACGATGATGCAGCCTGTGTAGCAAGGCCTCGGCATCGATGTGCTGTTCAGAGAAGGTGTTGCCGATAGAAGCATCAAACGACTCGCGTAAGACTCCCCTCATCCAACCTTCTGCATCCCTTTCCCAGGAATCGATGAACCAGGCCATATCTTCCTCGGTCCAGGATCCAGCATCCAGGATCCGCCTCAGCCTTTTCTCTTGCAATTCCCGCATATGCCCTGAATACAAAGTAGATGATGAAAAGGGGGGTATTCCGACAAAAAATGAAGCGCCCAAAAAACGGAAGACGGGAGCACAGGGTAGATCTATATTCAACCACGGTATGTACCAAGCTGAGGGGAAGCCCAGCAAATGTCAACGTGCTGGCAATCAGTAAAAATGGATGAAATAGCCCTTCACGAAATGGCCAAGTCTAGCCCCGGATGAGGCTTTCCGTAGGCACGATTTTCGTGCTATCATTGGCGACATAAAATTCCGGACGGTTACCACTGAGGTATAGGTCGCGATATTTGGTCTGCAGCCGGCGCTTGTAATTGCCG
This sequence comes from Bacteroidota bacterium, assembly GCA_016868815.1. GTDB lineage: Bacteria > Bacteroidota > Bacteroidia > Chitinophagales > Chitinophagaceae > Pollutibacter. The sequence continues at coordinate 73,896 of VGFQ01000004.1, read as the reverse complement.
AGATAGCCAGGCTTGGATACGAGGTCCTTGTCCAATAGAACCGACTCGATGAGCTCGTCGCCGACGAACATCAGAAGTTGCATAGGATCGGATTTTATACAAAAAAACAATAGGCGGACTCGGAGATCAATCTGACTAGTACTCAATTTTTAATCGTAACTCTACGAGCCCTCTCAACCATCGCCCCGCGTAGTACCTACAGCCGGAAAAGGGGAGACTTCCCATGGTACGGCACAGATGCCCAGCAAGGGTCAGGCTTTCATGCTAACTTGCATGCATGCAGGATTATCTGAAGGGGTTGAACGACCGACAACGGGAAGCCGTCTTACACATGGACGGCCCACTCATGATCATCGCAGGAGCTGGCAGCGGCAAGACCAAGGTGCTTACCACCCGCATCGCTCACCTTATGTCGCAGGGCGTAGACCCGTTCCGGATCCTGGCGCTAACCTTCACCAACAAGGCTGCCCGGGAGATGAAAGAACGGGTGGAAGGCATCTTCGGCAACCATGAAGCCCGCAGCCTCTACATCGGCACCTTTCACTCTGTGTTCGCACGCATCCTACGGGGAGAAGCCCAACGCATCGGCTACCCCCCCGCCTTCACCATCTATGATACAGACGATGCCAGGAGTGTTGTGAAGACGGTAGTCAACGAACTCAATCTCGACGATAAGCACTACAAGCCCGCGGCCGTACTGAACCGGATCTCCAATGCCAAGAACTCGCTGGTGGGCCCCGAAGAATATGCCGCTGATGCCTTCCTACAGCAGGAAGACGCAAGAGCCAACCGGCCCGCCATCGGACAGATATTCAGCGCCTACGTACAACGCTGCTTCCGAAACGGCGCAATGGACTTCGACGACCTACTGCTAAAGTTCTATGACCTGCTAAGGAATTTCCCAGACAGTCTGCACAAATACCAGCATAAGTTCCGCTATATCCTGATCGACGAATACCAAGACACCAACCCTGCTCAATACGAGATCATCAAACTCCTCGGAGCCGCCCATGAAAACGTCTGCGTTGTGGGAGACGATGCCCAATCCATCTACTCGTTCCGAGGAGCCACCATCCAGAACATCCTGCAATTTCAACAAGACTATACAGACGTACACCTCGTCAAACTCGAGCAGAACTACCGCAGTACTCGCCATATCCTGGAAGCAGCCAACCAAGTCATCAGCCATAACCAACATCAAATACCCAAGGAGCTGTGGACGGAGAACGCACCCGGAGAAAAAATCCGGCTGGTGCGAAGCCTGACCGACAACGACGAAGGCCGATTTGTCGCAGACACCATCCAGGAACAAAAGCTTCGCAACCATTGCTTCAACCGGGACTTCGCCATCCTCTACCGCACCAACGCTCAAAGCCGCGCTTTCGAAGAAGCCCTAAGACGGATGAACATCCCCTACACGATGTACGGAGGCATCAGCTTCTATCAACGCAGAGAGATCAAAGACTTCGTCGCCTACCTGCGCATCCTCCTCAACCCGCGTGATGAGGAATCCCTCAAACGCATCATCAACTACCCTGCCAGAGGGATTGGAAAGACGACGATCGACAAAGTCATCCTGCTAGCAAACGAACAGCAACTCACCATGTGGGAAGTGCTATCGCAGGCCGGCCGCTTCGGGTTCCGCACTGGCACCCTCGAAGCCATCGAACAGTTCGTAACAATGATCCGCAGCTTCGCCAGCATGCTGGGACAGAAGAACGCCTATGAAGTGGCCGTGCACGTCGGTAAGCAGACGAACATAGTCCGCGAACTGTTCAACGACAAGAGCACCGAAGGTGTCCAACGCTATGAGAACATTCAGGAACTGCTCAACTCCATCAAAGAGTGGGTAGACGACCAGGAAAACAGGGCACAGATAGATGCCGACGGCGTTCTCCTCGACCCATCGGCCTATAGCGATACCAACGAGCCGACAGCACAGCCAGACCTGTTAGCTCCCACATCCGAGGAGGCCGCCCGCCAACAGGCACTCGAGCACGTCACCCTTGCCGCCTACCTGCAACAGATCACGCTCCTCACTGACGCCGATGAGAAAGACGAACAGGCAGACACCGTCAAACTCATGACCATCCACGCAGCCAAAGGCCTCGAGTTCTCCTGTGTGTTCGCCGCCGGACTCGAAGAGATGCTCTTCCCCAACGCCATGAGCATCAACACCCGGGAAGAACTCGAAGAAGAAAGGAGGCTATTCTACGTCGTCATCACCCGCGCCAAGCAACGGCTATGGATCACCTATGCCAACACCCGCTACAAGTTCGGCCAAGTGGTACAAAACGAGCCCAGCCGATTCATCGATGAACTGCCAGAAGAATACATCGACCGGAGCTACGCGGGCGGAGGCATGCGCAACGTAGGCACCGGCTTTGACCAAACCAGCGCCTCCGAACGCATGCGTGGATGGAACAAACCAAGCAATACCCAGCCCATCTTCAAAAAATCCTACCGCAACGGCAACCATACAGAGCAGCCCGCAAGGCCCGCCTACATGCCGCCCAAAACCTCCACAAGCCCCTCGATCGAACACACTCCCTCGCCGGACTTCCAGGCCAGCGATACCAGTGAGCTGCAGGCCGGACAAAGGATAGAGCATCAGAAATTCGGATTCGGAGAAGTAGTCAAGATGGAAGGGGCCGCCCACAACCCGATTGCCACCATCCGCTTCGAGAAAAACGGCGAAAAGAAGATCATGCTCAACTACGCCAAAATCCGCATCATCGGATGACCCAACGCTCAGAGGACCGCCCGCAAGGCCTCCAGCGTCTTCCGCTCACTGCCGGCAAAGACCCCATCTCCCACAACCACCACAGGCCGCTTCAGAAAGGTGTAATCTTCCAAGATATACCGGCGATAGTCTGCCTCGGTCAATGACTGACCGGCCAGACCTCGAGTCTTGTACTGGATCGCCCGCCTGCTGAAGAGCGGCTCGTAGCCGCCTATAATGCTGGCCAGTCCGTCCAGCTCCTCCGGAAGGATAGGACGAACCTTGATGTCCTGTATTGCAAAACCTTTCCCCACCAACCCCAGATCCCGAATGATCCGTTGGCAGGTGCCGCAATGCGTGAGGTGATAGACCTTATTCATGTTCCTCCAACAAATCAGATGTCGGCATGGTTCTTCCCGTTTCCTCGTTTCCAGCTCTGCAGGCTCCCCTATATTTGATGAAACAACACGGATGAGAACCCTCGCCACATTCGCCGCCATCATCTTATTGAACATGCCGAGTTACACACAGGTCTTCAGCCTGAGGGAAGAAGCCCGCGTCGTGGACGAGATCCTGAAGGAACGGATGGACCACCTGCTGCCCACACTCATGGACCGCACCGGAATCGACATGTGGGTCGTCATTTCCCGCGAATACAACGAAGATCCCGTCCTCAAGACCATGCTCCCTGCCACCTGGCTCTCCGCACGGCGCACCACCATGCTCGTATTCTATAGAGACGCTGCAAAGAACCAGTTCGAGAAACTCGCCGTGGCCCGATACAATGTGGGAGAGGCCATCTCAAAGGCTTGGGACCCCGACAAACAACCCGACCAATGGGAAGCCCTCGCCGACATCATCCGCACCCGAAACCCCAAAAAGATCGGCATCAACACCTCCCGCGACTTCGGCCACGCCGACGGACTCGACCATACCCACCACGACCTGCTCCTGCAAAAACTCTCCCCGGACCTCCGCAACCGCCTCGTCTCTGCCGAAAACCTGGCCGTCGCCTGGCTCGAGACCCGCACCGAACGCGAAATGCAGGTCTATACCCAACTCGTCGACATCACCCACGACATCATCGACGAAGGCTTCTCCGGAAAAGCCATCACCCCAGGCATCACCACCACCGACGACCTCGTCTGGTGGTTCCGGGAAAAGATCCGAAACCTGGGCCTCTCCACCTGGTTCCATACCTCCGTCTCCGTCCAACGCAACGACCCCACCAACTTCGAACACCTCCGCAATTTCTCCAACCGCCCCAAAGACGACCTCATCCGCCCCGGCGACCTCCTCCACGTCGATATCGGCATCACCTGGCTCCGCCTCAACACCGACATCCAACAACACGCCTACCTCCTCCGGCCCAGCGAAACCGACGCCCCCGAAAGCATCCGGAAAGCCCTCGCCCGCAGCAACCGCCTGCAAGACATCCTCACCTCTCAATTCAAGACCGGTCGCACCGGCAACCAGATCCTCAAAGGCGCCCTCGAACAGGCCGCCAAGGAAGGCATCCCCGCCACCATCTACACCCATCCCCTGGGCCTCCACGGTCATGCGGCCGGACCCACCATCGGCCTCTGGGACCAGCAGAGCGGCGTCCCCGGCAGCGGCGACTACCCCGTCTTCCCCAACACCGCCTACTCCATCGAACTCAACGCGGCCTCCGAGATCCCCGAATGGAAGAAATCCATCCGCATCATGCTCGAAGAAGACGGCTTCTTCGACGGACAAGGCTTCCGTTATATCAGCGGAAGACAGAAGGAACTGCTCCTCATCCCTCGCATGCCCCGGCAGCTGGGGCATTGAGGTCCCCGTTCGAGCAGCATCATTCTTGGAATCCGCTTTGATGTTCGGCAGAGGTAAAAATCACCACACCGGATGAAGACATTCCTTTGGATCCTACTCGTCTATGCTGGACTTTTCGGCATTATGGTGGCGGTCAACGAGTCAACAAGACCCAATATCCCACGACATGGCCACGCTTATCAGCATCACCCCACCATCCATCCAGGGAAAGCTTCCAAGTTGAATTGCACCTGGGAATGCTACGAAAAGACACAATGGTGCACGGACAACCATGTCGGGATTGACCAGCAATGGTTGAGGTTCACCAACATCCCTTATCGTGCCATCATCGGTGCCTTGGACTCCACGGGCAGTTATACGATGGCCAATATCCTATTTCTGGTCATCATCATCCCAACCGCCATCCTGTGGATGCTCATCCGGAGCATGGAAATGGAATTATCCATTCGAAAACTCGACCGTAACTCATGAGCCGGCTCTACGACCTCATCCTCAGACTCTATGTGTACTGCACCGACTTCTGCATCAGTGCGGCCAACCTGACAGATCTCTCCTATTATGAGGTCAACTTCTACCTGTTCTGCGTCGCATACCCCCTCCTCGGGGTCTTTTCCACCTGGCTCTACCTCCACCAACGAGCCCGACTGAAAAAACGGACGCCCCGTTCCTGATAGCGTCCCCGGTAAATCCCCCATCTCCCTAGTACCCTCAAACACCCTCCAAGGGTACCCCCACCCTCCAAGGGTGAAAGTCAACGTTCGCATGCAGGAGGACAAGAAAAATAGTACTAAAAAAAACTTGCTACCTTGTTTTGCATAGTACTAAATGTTCCCTACTTTTGTCCGGTCAACGGAAAACTGAGGGACCCAAGTGGCTGACGATCGATCCGGCCCAACCCGAAAGCACTTTCCGGATCCATGAACCCATCGCAAACGCCATGAACATCGAAAACACGCAGAGCCAAATGCGGAAGGGGGTCCTGGAATTCTGCATCCTCTCCATCATCCAACGGGCGGAAGCCTACCCGAGCGACATCATCGAGGAGATGAAGAAATCCGAACTCCACATCCTGGAGGGAACCCTCTACCCCCTGCTCACCCGCCTGAAAAATGCCGACCTACTCTCCTACCGATGGGTCGAAAGCCTCTCAGGCCCCCCGAGGAAATACTTCCGACTGACAGAAAAAGGCCTGCTCTTCTACCGGGAACTCGAAGCCACCTGGCGACAACTGGCCGATGCCGTCGATCAGATCACCGCCAAGACCCCACCCGAAGCAGACACAACGCCAACCGAAACCCGCACGGAGGAAGTCCGATCGGAGGAATCCGCAAACATCAACATCACCGAGCCATGAAAAAGGTCATCAATATCAACTTCCAGGGACGGGTCATCCCCATCGAGGAACCCGCCTACGAGGAACTCCGGAATTACACCGAAAGCCTGCGACGTCACTTCGCCCAGGAAGAGGGCCGCGATGAGATCATCAACGATATCGAAAACCGCATCGCCGAACTCTTCACCGAAAGCCTGCGCAAGACCGGTGCAGGCTGCATCACCGAGGCCGACCTCCAACAGGTCATCGATTCGATCGGCAGACCGGAGGACTTCGAGAGGGAAGACGCATCCTCAGAACCCGGGATCACCGCAAGCCGGGAGGGAAATCCCAACACCCCGCCGCCTGACCGAGAAGAACCAAGGGGCTCCTTTTACCGGAATAACAATGACAAGGTCCTTGGAGGCGTCTGCTCCGGACTCGCACACTACCTCCGCATCGACCCCATCCTCGTCCGCATACTCTTCGCCATCATCACCTTCTTTTTCGGCACCGGTATCCTGTTGTATTTCATACTCTGGATCGTCCTCCCCGCCAAAGACCTCACCGTCAATATCCGCAGAAGACTGTTCCGCAATACGGACCAGAAATTCATCGGCGGGGTCTGCTCCGGACTCGCCTCCTACTTCAATATCGCCGTATGGATACCCAGGGTCCTCTTCCTGTCACCCTTCCTACTGGGTCTGTTCGCCGGTATGTTGTCAGACTCCTGGTTCCCAATATCCATCCCCTTCAGCAGCACCCTTTTCCTGGCCTATGTCATCCTCTGGATCATCATCCCGGAGGCCCTCACAGCCACCGAAAAACTCCAGATGCGCGGAGAGAAGATAGACCTCGAAAGCATCCGGAACACCATACAGGAAGAACTAGGCGGACTGAAAGACAAAGCGAAGAAGTTGTCCCCAGACGTGGAAGCCCGCATGAAGCAGTTGGGAAAGGAATTGGAACATAGCGCCGAGAACATTTCCGCAAAGGTCGGGCCGACGGCTTCCCGGATCGGCAACAGCGTCGGCCGCGCCATCGGCATCCTCTTCAAGGTGTTCTTCCTGTTCATCGGCAGTATCGTCGCCTTCGCCCTCCTCATGACACTCGTCGCACTCCTCATCGCCTTCGCCGTCGTCATGCCGCTGAGCGACTTCTTCCTCCAGGGGTTCTGGCAGAACCTCACCGCCGGTGGAACCTTCCTGCTCTTCTTCGCCATCCCCGTCGTCGCCATCGTCGTCTGGATCATCCGACGGATCCTGGGCGTCAGATCCAGACACCACTACCTCGGCTGGATCTTCGCCGGCCTCTGGACCCTCGGCTGGATATCCCTCTTCGCATTCGGCTCCCTCAAAAGCAAAGACTTCAGCCGGAGCGGTGTGATCGAAAATACCATACCCCTTCAACAACCCACCGGCGGACGACTGCGGGTCGAACTGGGACCGACACCGGGGAAATTCTACCCCATGTCCTGGATCGAGGGCGACGAAAAAGCGATCCCCCTGCTCAGCGAAAACGAGGATAGCCTCCTGCTGAACACCATCCGCATCCGCATCACCCGAAGCCCCGACAGCCTCTACCACCTCCGGATCATCCGCCGCTCCAGGGGAAACAGCTCCGCCCAGGCCGAAGATCGGGCCGATGCCATCCAATTCGAGACCACCCAGCAAGACAGCATCCTTCGCCTACCCAAAGGATTCCCCATCGCCAAGGCCGACGGCTTCCATAACCAACAGGTCATCCTCGTCTTCCAAGTACCCGTCGGCAAATCCATCCGAATCGACGAAGACGTCGACTGGTTCGGATTCTTCGACGTCAATGGCGATGAATCCCGAATCCATATCCAACTCCGACAGGATTACGGATCAGAGAACTACTTCTGGAGACATGGCGTCTGGTACATCATGCAACCCGACGGACTTGAGAAAATGTTCAAGACCCGAAGGGAAGTCCTCGACGAAATGCGCGACCGAATCGAAAAGGAATATAATGAACAAGGCATCGAGTTCGACAAGGATTCCATCCGCATCCGTACCTCCGACAGCGATACCCTCATCAACACGGCAACTTCCAATTGGGAAGCGGGGACCTGACCCCTCATCTACACCCAAAACCCAAACCCTCCACAAAACCGGGGTGGTTCTCAGATCCTCGCCAGGTTTTGAGAACCACCCCCACTTCTCAAAACCACCCCATACCCTCAGAACCGGGGGGGGTTCTCAGATCTACCCCAGGTTTTGAGAACGGCTTCAGCAGTGGGGAATGGAGGGTTGCCCGACTTGGCCCTAGGCGCACAAGTCCTACCTTTGCAGCCTTGCCCTACACACCATGAAGCAAACCCCGTTCACGGCGAAACACATCGCCCTCGGCGCGAAAATGGCCGAATTCGCCGGCTATCACATGCCGATCTCCTACAGCGGTATCAACGACGAACATCACGCCGTTCGGAACAATGCCGGCATCTTCGACGTCAGCCACATGGGCGAGTTCATCCTCAAGGGACCCCATGCCCTCGACCTCATCCAGCGCGTCACCACCAACGACGCCTCCAAACTGACCGACGGCAAGGCCCAATACAGCTGCCTCACCAACGAGAACGGCGGCATCGTCGACGACCTCCTCGTCTACTGCCTGGAAAAGGACAAAGCCTACATGCTCGTGGTCAATGCCTCCAACATCGCCAAAGACTGGGAATGGATCCTGCGACACAACCACGCCGGCGTCGACATGCACGACATCTCCGACAAGACCTGCCTGCTCGCCGTACAGGGGCCACAGGCCACCCGCATCCTGCAGCCACTCACTGAAATGGATATCCTCAACCTCCCCTACTATACCTTCTCTAGAGGCCACTTCGCCGGTGTCAACAACGTCTTGGTAAGCGCTACCGGCTATACCGGCGCAGGGGGTGTGGAGATATATTTCGAGGATAAAGAAGGGGCCGCCGACCAGGTCTGGAACGCCATCCTCGAGGCAGGCAGTCCAAAAGGCCTGAAGCCCATCGGCCTTGGCGCACGCGATACCCTCCGACTCGAAATGGGCTACTGCCTCTATGGGAACGACATCGACGACTTCAGTACCCCCCTCGAAGCCGGCCTGGGATGGATCACCCGGTTCAGCAAACCCTTCACCGCCTCCGAATACCTTTCCAGGCAAAAGTCCAATGGTCCGGAAAAACGCCTCGTAGGGTTCGAAATGCTCGACAAAGGCATCCCCCGACACGACTACAAGATCCGGGACGCTGAAGGAAACCTGATCGGCCGCGTCACTTCCGGTACCCAGTCGCCTACACTGGGCAAAGCCATCGGACTGGGCTATGTGCTGACAGAGTTTTCCACCCTCGACACCAGCGTCTGGATAGACGTGCGCGACCGTCCCTTGCAAGCCCACGTGGTGAAACTGCCCTTCGTGCAACAACCCTGATCAGCCCTCTTCAGATGCAGTCCGGAAAACCAAGCCTCCATACCTGCCTCTCGCCAGCCCTGCTACACCTCTACGACCTCCAGGGCTGCCTGGTTGTCATCATCGACGTGTTAAGGGCCACCTCTACCATTGCAACAGCCCTTCACAACGGTGCCACCGCTGTCATGCCCGTAGCCACCGTCCATCGCTGCATCGAGCTGGGGAAAGCACTCGGAGGCATCACCGCCGGGGAAAGAGATGGCAAAGTAGCCGAGGGCCTCACCTATGGCAATTCGCCCCTCGAATATCCAGAATCTTTCATTGGCGGAAGACTGCTCGTCCTCACCACGACCAACGGCACCAAGCTCCTGCACATGGCCCTGGACAGCGGCGCAGAAGAGATCATCACAGGCGCCTTCGTAAACCTCTCGGCAGTCTGCCGCTACGTACAAGAGCAGCATAGGCCGGTCGTCCTGGGATGCGCTGCCTGGAAAGACCGGATGAACATGGAAGACACCCTCTTCGCCGGGGCTGTCATCGACCGGATCTTCGAGCATTTCCATATCAACTGCGATGCCTCCCATTTTGCCCGCAACCTCTACCGGCTGGCGGCCCCCGACCTCTTCCAATTCATGCACGAAAATCAGGCCTCCCATTACCAACGCCTCATGGGTTACGGTCTTGAAAAAGACATCCGCTATTGCCTCACACCCGACCAGACAGACGTACTCCCGATCTATCGTGGAGAACAGCTTGTCAGGGGCTAACGAACAAGCAGCCACATTCAGGATTGTTTCATTCCACAAGCTATCTGGAAGTCACTTGTTTTCCATTAGTTTTGCCAATTGCCCATTTCTGAGCCTTCTCAGTCAGGCTTGGAAGCCAGGACTTATCACCTGTCCAGCGGGGCCACTGACCACATGGCACAATCACACCTGCTCCGGTTTGTATACAACAACGGCACCGATGAGGTGATCCGCAGAGGTAAGAAGATCCATGCCATCGGCTTCGTGGAATTCCTGGAGCACGACGAGCTGATGGGGTCTGTCAGCTTCCGGGTCAAAGACGACCACTACGCCACCTTCTATAAAGTCTTCGTACAGAAATACAGAGACGCACGCGCCCTCATGGTTCGCTGCACATGCCCCTACAACCTGGGAGACATATGCCGGCATGAAGTTGCCTCCCTCTTCCATCTGCAGGACATGATCGACAGAAACCTCCTAGGTGCTGAATCGATGGCATACGACCAACGGCACACGGTGGTCAAGATGAAACAGATCGAACTCAAGTCGATACGAATGCTGGCCTCTTCCGAATCATATGAAGAGGCGGAACGAAGGCTCCGCGTCCAAAAAGCAAACATCCTCAGCGCGTGCAATGAACGGGTGGAAGCCATTGTAGAAGACCCCGAAGGCCAACAGAACGTAGTGATCCAAAAAAATGAGGAGCGGAACTTCGACACGTCCTGTGGCTGCACCGATGAGAAGCACCCGCTCTGCGTCCATAAGACCACCGTCTTCGTCCAACTTCTGAACGCCTACGGACCTCATTATTTCGATACCATCCGAAACTGGGATAAAGAAAAAGATAAACTGCTGGAAGCCTATGGCTACAGCATGAAAGTAGAAGGATGGCAGAAGAAGTTCGAATTCTCCTATAAAGACGGCAAGCCCTTTTTGCGGGTACTGGACCCCTCCGTCAAAAGAATCACCCCTCCTACACCCAGCCCCCGGGAAGTCCGGCCAGCCCCCGTCGAGCCCATCACCCTCGTAGAACCCCCAAAGCCCGAAAGCTTCCTGGGGCAGCGCATAGGCGTCGTCTTCCAGGAAGACCGAAAGTCGTTCCCGGGCTTTTACCTTGAGGCGGTGATGGGTGAATGCGCCGAAGACGGAAACAACTTTGTCGGAAAAGTGGAAAAGCTGGACCTGCAGCGCTTCGTCAACACCGATGGGGTAAGTGAGAAGGACACGGCACTCCTCCAATTAATCCGAAAGCTGCAAAGCTCCGAAATCACGAAATACGTAAACCGCAACTCCCCCTTCGCCGGCATCTGGGAGAACATCATCCGCAACGAAGAAGAAGGCCTGCCGGCAGAAACGGAAAACCTCATCGTCGAATATGTCTACCCGAAGCTGAGGAAGCTGTTCATTGACTTCCACGACAAGGCGTTGTTCTTCATCTCGCCCGCAGGCAAATCACTTCAAAGCCGGCACCTCAAACCCATCACCTTGCTGACAGACACACTGCGGCCAGGCATTGTAGTACAGAAAACTGGCGATGGCTATGAAGTGAGCTGCAAGGCACGCCTCAACGAATGGGTCATCGGCATGGAAGAGAACGAATGGCAGAGCCGTCTCATCATGAAATACAATGACTCGCTCTGCCTCTGGGAGCGAACAGAAGAGATGGAGTCCATCATGGACCTCCTGAGCACCGAGAAGCACTCCGTGTCCGGAGAAGAATGGCAGGAATACCTAGGAAAAACGTTGATCCCGCTCAGCCGAATCCTCTGGTTGGACATCGACCGCAGCCTCATCCGAGAGATCCGCAACACAGAGCCCGACCTATTTGTACAACTGCAGGAAAAAGGTGACTACCTCCTCTTCACGCCTGTTTTCTCCTATCAGGGACATGAAGTCAGAAGCGGCGATAAAGATCCCCTCTACGTCGGCGGTAACCACCAGGTGATCGTCATACACCGTTCGATCGAGGTGGAAATGCGCTTCGTCCGCAAGCTGGAGAGCCTGCACACCAACTTCATCCGACAAGAGAAACCCTACGCACTAGCCCTCAAAGGCAACGACGTGCTGCGGAATAACTGGTTTTTCCTGTTCGTCGATGCCATGAAAGAGTCCAAAGTGCAGCTAACCGGCTTCGACGTCTTGCGCAACTTCCGCTTCAACACCACCAAGCCCAAGACCCGCATTCATATTCAAAACGGCGTCGACTGGTTCGATGCCAAGGTCGATGTGGTCTTCGGCGATCAGCAGGTCTCCATCGCCGAGATCAAGCGGGCCATCAACAATAAGCAGCAGTTCGTGCATCTCAACGATGGTTCGCTAGGTATCCTGCCGGAGGAATGGATTAAAAAATACGCCCTCCTCTTCCGCGTCGGGGAAGGGAAACAAGACCGACTCCGGCTCAACAAGTACCAGCTCAGTGTCATCGACGAGCTCTATGAACACCGCGACGAAGCAGAAGTCGTCATCCGCCTCGAAGAGAAGTTCGAACGGCTACGCAATTTCCGAAGGATCAAAGAAGTCGACCCGCCGAAATCCCTGGCAGCCATCCTCAGGCCCTACCAGGTTGCGGGCTACCATTGGCTGAACTACCTCCAAGAAGTCGGCTGGGGCGGCATCTTAGCAGACGACATGGGCCTGGGAAAGACCATACAGGCGCTCTCATTCCTGGAGGCCTGGAAAGAGCGGGAGGGCCTGTTGACAGCACTGGTCGTCTGCCCGACCACCCTCATATTCAACTGGGAGAATGAGATCCGAAAGTTCACGCCAGACCTCAGCTATCTGATCCACCACGGTGGCGACAGAAGCCGCAACCTCAAAGCCTTCGAAGGAAAGAACATCATCATCACCACCTATGGCACCCTCCGCAGCGACATCAAAATGCTGGTGGAGATACCCTTCGACTATGTCATCCTCGATGAATCTCAAGCCATCAAAAACCCACAAAGCAAAGTGACGAAGGCCGCCTCACTCCTGAAGGCCAGCTGTCGGCTCTGCATGAGCGGCACTCCACTGCAGAACAACACCTTCGACATCTACGCCCAGATGAATTTCCTCAACCCCGGACTGCTAGGCAGTATCGAATTCTTTAAGAACGAGTTTGCCACACCCATCGACAAGTTCGGAGAAAAGGCCCAGAAAGAACACCTGCGCAAGCTCCTCTACCCCTTCATCCTGCGCCGCACAAAAGAGCAAGTCGCCAAAGACCTGCCCGAAAAAACAGAGACCATTCTGTTCTGCGAGATGGAAGAAGAACAGCGCCGCATCTACGACGCCTTCCGCAACGACTATCGCAACAAGATCTTGGGCGCCATCGACGAACAGGGAATCGAGAAATCGCAGCTCACCATCCTCCAGGGACTTATGAAGCTCCGGCAGATTTGCGACTCGCCAGCCATCATGAATGAGCCTGAGAAATACCCTAACGCCTCCATCAAACTCGACGAGATCGCCCGGGAGATTACAGAAAACATAGGAGTACACAAAGCCCTTGTTTTCTCACAATACCTGGGTATGCTCGCAATCATCCGCGACAGATTGCAGGAGCTGGGTGTTACCTTCGAATACTTCGACGGCAGCACCTCCGCACAAGAGCGAGAAAAATCCATCCGACATTTCCAGGACGACGAAGAAGTCCGCGTCTTCCTTATCTCCCTCAAAGCCGGTGGGGTGGGCCTCAACCTGACCGCTGCCGACTACGTCTACATCGTAGACCCCTGGTGGAACCCAGCCGTGGAGCAACAAGCCATCGACCGAACCCACCGGATCGGTCAGACGAAGAATATCTTCGCCTACCGTATGATCTGCAAAGACACCATTGAAGACAAGATCCTGTTGCTCCAGGAAAAAAAGAAGTCACTCGCCAAAGACCTCATCTCAGACGAGACGACCTTCGTCAAGAAACTCAGCAAGGAAGACGTCGAATACCTCTTCAGCTAAGCCGGCTGACAGACAGCGGACTCCCAACCCTTCAGAACCAGACTGCCAAGGCCCGGAAAGCCATCCAAAGCGTGGCAGCCACCACAGCCATCCCAACCGCTGTCAGCCAGACCGGATGCCGGTAACCACCCGCGATGTGCCTCAGATGCACTGCCCGCAGCAGTAAGGCCAGTCCGACTGGCAAAATCAGCCCGTTCAATGCGCCTACAGCCAGCAAGGTGCGGACCGGACGACCCACCCATAAAAAGACCAAAGCGGCTATCCCGACAAAGGCAGTCCATACCCAGTCTTGCCGTCGGTCGACCAAGGGATGCAGGCCCCGCAAAAAAGAGACCGACGTATACGTAGAGCCCGTCACAGACGTGATGGCAGCACACCACATCACCATGCCAAAGATCCGGTAGCCGACCTCGCCCGTCGCCCATCGAAACACATCCGCCGCCGGGTTCTCATCCCCCAGCCGCGCACCGGCCGATACAACCCCTAAGGCAGCCAAAAAAAGCAAGCCCCGCATCACAGATGCCAGCAGGATAGCAGAGACCGCCGAACGTGTGACACCTCCCAAGGCAGCGGTTCCCGTACGGCCTGCATCCAGCAAGCGATGCGCCCCTGCAAAACTGATATAGCCGCCAACTGTACCACCCACCAACGTGAGGACTGCCAGGGCATCGACCCGCTCCGGAACCAGACTGCGCTGCAGGGCGTAGCGCCAGGGAGGGGCCGAAGAAAAGGCGACGTACAACGTCAAAGCGATCATCACAAGCCCCAAGGCCTTGGCAAGGCCATCGATGCGCGCCAGGGCATCCCGCGATAGGAAGATCCATACCGAGAGGGTCGCACTCAAGGTGGCGCCCCAGGTCACGGGCATGCCCGTCAGGGCTTGCAGGCCTAAGCCCGCCCCGGCCAGGTTGCCTACGTTGAAGGCTAAGCCCCCGGCAACCACCAAGAGCGACAGCAGCCGACCGGCCCCTGGAAGAACCTGCTCCGCGAGGTCCTGCACACGCTGACCACTCACCCCTACGATGCGCCAAATGTTCACCTGGGCGCCCACGTCGAGGAGGATCGATAGCAAGATCACAAACCCGAAGCTGGCACCAAGCTGGTGGGTGAAGACAGCCGTTTGTGTGAGGAAACCCGGACCGATGGCCGACGTGGCCATCAGAAACGCAGCTGCAGTCAGGGGCGAAGACCGCAGCCCTTCAATCCATTTTTTCATGGCCGGGGAGATGGGGTTATATGCATGCCGGCTGCTTCGATGGCATGGCGTACCGCCTTGGCAAAGGCCACCGCATGCTCCCCATCGCCATGGACGCAAACCGTATCGCCTTCCAGCGGAATGGTCGACCCGTCCGCGCAGGTGACAGATCCGAAACGAAGGATCTGCTCCACCTGTGCCGCCACCATTTCCACCGATGCCAGCACGGCGCCCGGCTGCTGGCGGGGCATCAAACGACCATCGGGCAGATACCTCCGGTCGGCAAAGACCTCTCGGCAGAAGGGTAGTCCCCTGCTCCGGGCTGCCCGCTCCATCTCACTGCCCGGGGGTCCGTAGAGGAAAAGCCCTGGATCCAGCCGATGGACAGCCTCCACCACCGCCACGGCCGTCGGTGCGTGCACGGCGGCCTTATTATAGAGCGCCCCATGTGGCTTGACATGATGCAGCCGCTGCCCGGCGACCCTCGCCATGGCCCCCAAGGCGCCTGTCTGATAAAGTACGGTTTGATATACTTCATCCGGGGTCAGGGCCATGTCACGGCGGCCAAAGCCGAGGAGGTCGGGATAGGAGGGGTGTGCGCCGATGGCTACCTGATGCGCGGCGGCCAGGGCTATCGTCGTTTGGATCGTCCCGGGATCGCCCGCATGCATTCCACAGGCGATATTCGCAGCCGTCACCCAAGGCATCAAAAGTTCATCTTGCCCCATAAGCCAGGGGCCCAGGCTTTCACCCATGTCGCCGTTGATATCGATGTTACGTGGAGGCATAGACTCTTATGACGACAAGTTAAGAAATCTGCATGCAGGCATCATGCATCGAATCGGCAGCGAACCGAGGCCTCTAGCCCACGAAACCATTGTTGCCGCCCTTCAAGGGCTTCCTCTGCCTCTGAAATAGAACCCAGTACAAAACGAAGATCATCGCCAGGCCGCAGCTGCCCGCAGGCAGGCAGATCTGCGGAAAAGATATGAGCGACCCGCGGATACCCTCCGACCGTCTGGGCATCAGACATCAGCAGAAAGGGGGTGCCGCCGGGGGTAACCTGTATTGTGCCCGGACAGACAGCCGTCGAGCGCATACTTCCGAGGCCCTGCGCCGCCAGGGCCGGGCCTTGCAGAGGATACCCCATGCGGTTGGCGTCGGGATGGACCCGAAAAGAAGCCTCCAGGAAAGCCTGCCGAGCCTCTGTCGAGAAGGCCTCCCATTCAGCACCAGCCAACACACGGACCGTGTCGGGAGCCGTCGCTGGGTCGAGGCGGACATCCATGCCCCAGGTGGCGGCCCCCCAGCCGTCAGGACCTATCGGGATGGACAGTTGTGTTCGAGCAGTCAGTACCCGTCCAGGAGCGGCCGGCGTCAGCAGATCCCCGGCCTGCAGGGAGCGGCCCTGCACCCCCCCGAGTCGGGCCGGAGCATAGGTACTGCCACTTCCCAGATCTATTTGGGCCGCAAAGCCACCCGCCATGGCAAGATAGGAGCGGCACCCGCGACCAGCAGGCTGAAAGGTCAGGAGCGAAAAAGGCGCCACCCGCAGCAGACGACCCATCGGGGCTGGCACATCATTGATATACAGGAGGCTGCCACCCCCGACATGTGCCAACCATACCTCCGCCTCCGCCATCAGCGAGGCTCCGTGGAGGGTTAGCTCCAGCGCGACCGCATCCGGATGGTTGCCGCATAATAGGTTCGCAGACCGATAGGCATCAGGGTCCATGGCACCCGACAAGGGCATACCCTGAGCCCGATGTCCCTTCCGGCCCGCATCCTGCAAAGCCGGCATCCACCCAGGCTTTACCATCCTCAGGGCCATGGCTGCGATGTTGATGCAAAGTCCTCAAGGCCTATCCGCCGGAAGCGCACCTCCATGCCGGCAGACAGCCAGCAGGCGGGTGTGCGCTTGGCGTCAAAAAGCGTCCAGGGTGTCCGACCAATCACCTGCCAGCCGGCCGGCGTCTCCAAAGGATAGATGCCCGTCTGCCGGCCGGCCAATGCCACTGAACCCGGCGCCACCCGCTGACGGGGCTCCGCGCGACGAGGGATGTCCAAACGCGGATCTGTCACACCCATATAGGGAAAGCCAGGTACAAACCCGATCAGATAGACACGGTAAGTGCGGGAAAGATGCAATTCGATCACTTCATCTACGGTCATGCCGGCATGTACCGCCACTAGGTCCAGGTCCAGCCCAAAATCAGGCTCATAACAGACCGGGATCTCTACCAGCCGTGGGGAAGAGGCCGACCCGGTCGGTGTCGGCTGCTGGCAGCGCTGCCATAAGTGGCTAGCAAGCCGCTCGCTGACCGAGAGCCCGGGCGGTCCTGGGAGACTTGCCCGGACGACGGCCGGGTCATAATACAACGTCAGCGTGGCATAAGAAGGCACACACTCCTCCACCCCGGGGATAGGATCGGCTTGCAGCGCCTGCTGCAGAGAGAGGACCGTCTCCGACAACAGATCAGACAAGGTATCCCCGAAAGAGACCGTCAACGCCCGGTCGCCCAATGCATAGATGCGCCAAGGCTCCATCTCCCTTCAAGGTACGCGAAACCTGCGGACAAAGAAAAACCGCATCCATGGATGCGGTCGCATGCCGAGCGGCATTTTGTGGGTTCAGAAGAGGTTATAGAGTCGTCCGGCTGTGCTGCTCCCTGCGCGACTTCAGATAAAACCGGATGGGGGTATAGTCGGCCGGCTGGAAGAGCTTGCGCAGTAAAATCATGAACCATGCAGTATGGCCTCGATGACCGTAAGAAGCAGGATGTATCATAGGACAAGATTTTTCTCTTTTGTAACGACGGCCGTAGGGAAAAATTATGTAACACAGGAAAAATCAAGACCTCCGTCACCGTTCCGGTAGGCAGCACTCCCCATGCAGACATTGCCTACCTTCACAGGTAATCCGAACGCATGCAGCGAGTCCTCAGCCATTGGTACAGTCCGGCCCTCCAACAAGCCATGCCGATCGTCGTCTATGGACATTACGGCGACGCGCTGCTGCTCATCCCCACCGCAGCGGCAGACTACCTGGAATATGAACGCTTCCAACTCATCGAAGCGATGGCACCTTTCATCGACAGCGGCAAGCTGAAAGTATTCTCAATTAACAGCATCAACACCGAAAGCTGGCTGAACCAAGAGATGGAGCCGGCCCATAAAGCCATCCGCCACAACCAATTCAATGAATATGTCTTTCAGGAGGTAGTCCCTTTCGCCCGGGACAACACATCCCAGGAGACGCCGATCTATGCCGCCGGCGCCTCCTTCGGCGCACTGCATGCGATGAACCTCTTCCTGAAGAGACCCGACCTGCTGCAAGGCACCATCTCCATGAGCGGCGTCTACGACCTGACCGAGTACACCAAAGGATTCTTCGACGAACAGGTCTATTACAACTCCCCCATTCATTACATCCCAAACCTCGCCGACCACACAGTGCTGGAACGCATCCGCAGCGGCAGGATCGTCCTGGCCACGGGCAGCGGCCACTATGAAGACCCCGAAGCCAACCGGCGCTTCTCAGGCGTATTGCATGCCAAGTCGATCCCGCACGTGTTCGAAGACTGGGGTGCCGAGCGGCACCACGACTGGCCCACCTGGCGAGACATGCTCCCCAACCTGATCTCTCGACACTTCTGAGGACTGCCCATGGAGAAAAGACTGTTCCTGCTCGATGCCTTCGCACTCATCTTCCGCGCCTACTACGCATTGATCCGAAACCCCAGGATCACCAGTCAGGGGCGGAATACCAATGCACAATTCGGCTTCACCAACACCCTCATCGACCTCCTCCACAAGCAGAAGCCTACCCATATGGCCGTATGCTTCGACACCCAAGCACCAACAGAGCGGCATACCGACTACGCCGACTATAAAGCAAACCGGCAAGAAGCCCCCGAAGACATCCTACTCTCGATCCCCGACATCAAAAAGATCCTGCAAGGATTTCAGATCCCCATCCTCGAGACGGACGGCTACGAAGCCGACGACGTCATCGGCACACTGGCCAAACAAGCCGAACAGGCCGGCTACGACGTCTTTATGGTCACGCCGGACAAAGACTATGGGCAACTCGTCACTGACAAGATCCGCATCTACAAGCCCCCTTACCAAGGAGGCGACTTCGAAATCCTAGGACCCGCAGAAGTATGTGCCAAATGGAACATCCAGCGCGTCGAACAGGTGATTGACATCCTCGGACTCATGGGCGATGCCGTCGACAACATCCCCGGCATCCCCGGCATCGGAGAAAAGACCGCCGCCAAGCTACTGGCAGAATACAGCACACTGCAAAACGTACTGGACCAGGCCGACCAGATCAAAGGCGCGATGGGAGAAAAGATCCGAAATGGCAGAGACCTTGCTGTCATGTCCCGAAAACTAGCCACCATCATCACCGACGTACCCGTCCAGTTCCACGAAGAAGACTTCCGTGTCAAGGAGATGGACAAAACAGCACTTCATAGCATCTTCGGAGAACTGGAATTCAGAACCCTCGGCCGCCGCATCCTCGGAGAAGAACTCAACATCCCCGAAACCAACCGGAAAGGGGCGCCTCCCACCGCCATCCAGCAAGACCTGTTCGGCCAACCCATCTCTACACCCACAACGACACCACAGACCAACCATACAGAGGAAGGCCCCACGGAAACCACCCAGTGGAAGGCAGAGAAGAATATCGATAATACCCCCCATGCCTATCACATGGTGGAAGGAGCGGAAGCCCTGAAGTCACTGCTCGATGCGGTGATGGCAGAGCCGGAAGTTTGCTTCGACACCGAGACGACCGGCCTCGATGCCAACCGCGCAGCCCTCGTCGGACTCAGCTTCGCCTGGAAGGCAGGCGAAGCCTGGTATGTTCCCTGCCCGGCCGACCTGGAAGGCACCCGACAGATCCTGGCAGCCCTGGCACCGGCCTTTGCCCGGAGCGATATCCGATGGGTTGGCCAGAACCTGAAATACGACATGCTCGTCCTACGCTGGCATGGATACGAGCTGGCCGGAGAGACCTTCGATACCATGGTCGCGCACTATGTCATCGAACCCGAAGGGAAACGCTCCATGGACCTGCTCAGCGCGCAATACCTCAGCTATGAACCTGTCTCCATCACTGAACTCATCGGTAAAAAGGGCAAAGGACAAGGCACCATGCGCGATGTGGAAGTTGAGAAAGTAAAAGAATATGCAGGCGAGGACGCAGACATCACCCTCCAGCTTAAAAACATCTTCCTCCCGAAACTCGCCGAGAAAGGCGTCGAAAAAGTCTTCTACCAAGTCGACAACCCATTGGTCAAAGTGCTGGCCAAGATGGAGTTCGAAGGTGTGGCAATCGATGTGGGATTCTTGCAAGAATATTCCAAAGAGTTGGACCGCGAAGCTCGCACAGCTGAAGAAATGGTATTTCAGTCGGCCGGCGTACGCTTCAACCTGGCCTCCCCCCGGCAGTTGGGAGAAGTGCTCTTTGAAAAACTGAAACTGGACCCAAAGGCGAAAAAAACGAAGACCGGACAGTACGCCACCGGCGAAGACGTCCTCCTCAAACTGGCTCACCACAACCCCATCGTAGAAGACATCCTGGCATTCCGAGAGCTCACAAAGCTTAAATCGACCTATGTAGACGCCCTCCCACAGCTTCTGCATCCTAAGACGAACCGCGTCCATACATCCTATGCACAGGCCGTCGCCGTGACAGGTCGGCTGGCCAGCAACAACCCCAACCTTCAAAACATCCCGGTCCGCACCGACCGAGGCAAAGAAATCAGAAAGGCTTTCATCCCGCGAGACAGCAACCACCTGCTGCTATCGGCCGACTATTCTCAGATAGAACTCCGCATCGTAGCCGCCATCAGCGGAGACGCTAACATGTGCGAAGCTTTCCGCCTCGGCAAGGATATCCATACCGCCACAGCCGCCAAAGTCTACGGCGTGCCAGAAGGAGAAGTGACCAAAGAACAACGCTACAAAGCCAAGAGCGTCAACTTCGGCATCATCTACGGACAGGGTGCCTTCGGACTGGCAGACAACCTCGGCATCAGCCGTACGGAAGCCAAAGGCATCATCGACAACTACCGCAAAGAATTCTCCGGCATCAGCACCTACATGGAAGAGACCATCGCCTTTGCTCGGGAGAAAGGCTATGTGGAGACCCTCATGGGCCGCAAGCGTTGGCTGCGAGACATCCACTCCTCCAACTTCACCGTCCGTGGCTTCGCAGAACGCAATGCCATCAACTCACCCATCCAGGGCTCCGCCGCCGATATGGTTAAGATGGCCATGATCCGCATCCATGAAGAGATGCAGCGACGCGGGCTGAAGAGCCGCATGATCATGCAGGTACATGACGAACTCGTATTCGATGTGCTTCAGGAAGAGGCGGAAACCATGCGCACCCTCGTCATCGAACATATGGCGCAGGCCCTACCACTGCCCAATCATGTGCCGGTGGTCGCTGAGGCAGGCATCGGCCAGAACTGGCTGGAAGCCCATTGACAAACAAAACTGAAACGATCCACATGATTACAAGACTCTTCGTATGGTGGTTTCGGCTGAAAGGATGGAAGGTCGGAGAAACCATTCCGGCCGACCTAAAGAAGGCCGTCATCATCGCGGCCCCGCATACCTCCAACTGGGACTTCGTCTATGCACTGGCTACCTTCCGCATTCTCGGCCTCCGGGTCAACTACCTCGTCAAATACCAGGCATATCGCTTCCCCTTCAAAAAACTCCTCGACAACACAGGTGCCATCCCCGTCGAACGCAGGCAGACCCACAACTTAGTTGAACAATTCATCCGCATGTTCCGGGAAAAGGAGTCGCTCTACCTCCTCGTCCCTGCCGAAGGGACGCGCAGCCGGGTCGCCAAATGGAAGAGCGGGTTCTACCATACTGCCGTCGGGGCCAGCGTCCCCATCATGCTCGGATACCTAGACTTCAAAAACCGAATCGCCGGTTGCGGGCCTGTCTTCCACCCCACCGGCGACAAAGAAGCAGACATGGCTATGATCCGCGAATATTACCGTCCTATCCAGGGCCGGCATCCCGAAAAATACGACCCCGAGTCGGCGAGAATAGACTAGATAGCACCCCATCAGATAGCGCAGCTTACCTTTGCAATGATCCTACTTGCAATGACACTCCAAGACTACCTTTCCATCCTCCAAAAAGTCGGCAGCCGCTATGCCATTGTCGCCGGCATCGCCTTCCTCGCGTTTTATGTCATCCTCTACACTGCCCTCTCCTCGCGTAAGATACAGAAGCGCTTCCCCAAAAGCTCAGACTACATGAGGGAGATCGGATACTCCCTGCTCACCATCGCCATCTTCGGCATTGTGCCGCTGCTGCTCATCAAAAATCCAACAGTAAGACCGTATACCACCCTCTACACCGACATCGCCGACTACGGTTTGGCCTGGTTTATCGGAGCATTCCCAGTGATGACGCTGATGCATGACACCTACTTTTATTGGACCCACCGCTTCATGCACCACCCTGCGGTATTCCGCTGGTTTCATCTCTTACACCACCGCTCCACCAACCCCTCACCCTGGGCTGCCTACGCCTTCCACCCGTTGGAAGCCATCGTGGAAGTGGGCATCTTCGCCGTATTCCTCTTCACCATCCCAATCCATCCACTGCACTTCGCACTCTTCTTCCTCTTCTCAATCATTTATAACGTCTATGGACATCTTGGCTGGGAACTCTACCCAAAGGGCTTCAGCCGCCACCCCATCGGAAGGTGGGTGAATACCTCCGTCAACCATAACTTACACCACCAGCACTTCAAAGGCAACTACGGCCTCTACTTTCTGTTCTGGGACCGATGGATGGGAACGATCCGGCCGGATTACGAGCAGCACTTTGATGAGGTCAAAGACCGTAAGTGACTCCCACCGTCTACTACTGCTACGATGCCTACTGCGGATGGTGCTACGGCTTCAGCCCCGTCATCCGCCGCATCCATGAGGAGTACTTCGACAGGCTCGCCTTCGAAGTGCTCTCAGGCGGAATGATCCCCCGGGCATCTGCCCGGCCCATCACAGCCATCGCTGAGTTCATCCGCAACCACTATACTCGTGTGGAAGAATTGACCGGCATCCGTTTCGGGGAGGATTTCCTTTGGCATGTCCGCCAACCAGAGCTGAGCGACTGGTACCCACATTCCGAAAAAGCAGCTGTCGCCCTCTGCATCCTTAAAGAATACCAGCCCGAACGATGCATCGAATTTGCCTGCGCATTACAGCAGGCACTCTATCAAGAAGGAAGAGACCTTACAGACGATGAAGCCTACCGCCACCTGCTGCTGACCTACGGAATACCCGAAGCAGCATTTTATGATAAACTATCTGCTGCAACCTACCAGCAACGAGCCGAAGAAGAATTCTCGCTGATCGCACAATGGGGCATCAGCGGCTTCCCTGCCGTCTTGCTGCAGACAGAAGAAAGAAGATTTCGCCTCCTGGCCAATGGCTATATGGAAGAGCATACCTTGAAAGCACGCATCGAAGAAGGGTTGGCATATACAGAACGCTGAGTCATCCAACGCCACCAAACTGTCTGATCTTTCCAGCTGGCAACAACATGATAACGGGTATGGCACCCAGGACGGTGCCCCGCGCATCCACCTGCCTGGCCTGAGCTTGTTGCCGGAATGGATACAGCTACATGCATTAAGATCCCATCAGACTAACCCGAAGCCTTAAGCGGCGTTACGACGCAAACCTGTAACTTGCAGCTGCCGAATATGATTATGGATTATAAGAAGATCATCTCCGTCACTGGCCTCCCCGGCCTCTACGAACTCCTCCACAGCAAGAACGACGGTGCCCTCGTCCGGTCTTTGGAAGACAAGCAGACTCGATTTGTCTCTAGCCGCGTCCACAACTTCTCCCACCTGGAAAGCATCGAGGTCTACACCACGGGCGACAATGTCAACCTCGCCGAGGTACTCCTAGCCATGCAGGCCTCCGGTCTAACACTGCCCGAGGAAAAAGATACCGCTGCCGTAAAAGCCTATTTCACCAAGGCATACCCAGCCATCGACCTGGAACGTGTCTATACCAGCGATATGAAGAAGATGGTCCGGTGGCTGGGCATCCTCCAGAAGCTGGGCATAGCCATCCAGAATCCCCAAAAAGAGGAAGGCACAGACACGCCGGAAGCCTAGTCCCCTCCATCACTGTACCCCATCAGTCAATGCATGCCTATGCCCTACACCAGCGATATTCAAAAGATCCAACGGCATTTTCTGCCCTCTGATTTCACCATTACCGACTGGCAGCAGCTTGAACCCTGGTTCCAACAACTCGAACAGCGGCCCATCGAAAATGTCGCAGCCCTCGAACAGTGGCTCCGAGACCTCAGCGAACTGGAGGCCATCATCAGCGAAGACGCCTGCTGGCGACAAGTACGGATGACCTGCGATACTACCGACAAAAACCTCGAAGAAGCGTTCAACAACTTCTACCTCCATATCCAGCCACACATACAGCCCTATGCCGACCGCCTCAACCGGAAACTCATAGACTGTCCTCACACACAGGCACTGGACAACAACAAATACTTCACCTACCTCCGCAGCGTCAAAAAAAACATCGACCTCTTCCGACCAGAAAACATCCCCCTGCAGGCTGAGATGAGCGTCTTGCAGCAACAGTACGGAACGATCGCCGGACGCATGGCCATCGAATACGAGGGAAAGGAATATACCCTACAGCAAGCCGCTCGCTTCCTGGAAAACCCAGACCGCAAAGTGCGGGAAACGATCTACCGGAAAGTAGCAGAACGCCGCTCGCAGGATGCCGAAACACTGCAAGAACTTTTCGGGAAGCTCGTCGGCCTGCGCCACCGCATCGCTCAACATGCAGGATTCGACAACTACCGCGACTATAAGTTCGCAGAGATGGGACGGTTCGACTACAAGCCGGCCGACTGTGAACGCTTCCATGCAGCCGTCGAAGAACATGTCTTACCCCTTGTCAATGAGATCTATACCCATCACGAGCGCCGGCTGGGCATCCAACCCCTCCGACCCTGGGACACAGAGGCAGAGCCCGAAGGCACCGCACCGCTGCGCCCCTTCAACGACGGCAAAGAACTCCTCTCCAAGACCATCGACTGCTTCCAGCGACTAAACCCCTTTTTTGCCGACTGCCTGCGTCGCATGGACCAGATGGGCCACCTCGACCTTGACAGCCGCAAAGGCAAGGCCCCGGGAGGTTATAACATGCCACTCATGGAGAGCGGCGCCCCCTTCATCTTCATGAACGCCGCCGGGCAGATGGGAGATGTCACCACGATGGTACACGAAGGAGGGCATGCCATCCACTCTTTCCTCTCCCACCCATTAGAACTCAGCGCTTTCAAAGAATACCCCACCGAAATGGCAGAGCTGGCGTCCATGTCCATGGAACTCTTCAGCATGGACCACTGGCAGCCATTCTTCGACAACGAAGCTGAGATGAAACGCGCCAAACGGCATCAACTCGAACGAGTCATCACCATCTTTCCCTGGATCGCGACCATCGACGCCTTCCAACATTGGGTGTACCTGCATCCCACTCATAGTGTCGAAGAGCGGACCGCCGCCTGGATGGAGACTCTCCAACGCTTCTCCACGCCGGCCATCGACACCCAAGGTCTCGACGCATTCCGTGAGATCTCCTGGCAACGGCAACTGCATCTCTTCGAAGTGCCATTCTACTACATCGAATACGGAATTGCCCAGCTGGCGGCCATCAGCATGTGGAAGCAATACCGCGAAAACTCCGCCTCAGCCCTCCGCCATTATACAGAAGCCCTGGCACTCGGCGGCACCCACACCTTGCCAGCCCTCTACGAAAAGGCTGGCCTGTCGTTCGACTTTTCCCCCGACCTCATCAAAGACCTCATGGAAATGGTGCGGGCAGAACTCGAGACCTGCTAGTCGGAGGAAAAATGCACCCATCGGATGAAACAAAGAAATCGAAGAGTGCGCCAGCCTCATCGGCATCGCCCACAGATGCCCGTCACCACCATGCCGATCTGACGCACGCGATAGCCTTTCGGAAGACGGACCGCAGGAATGGTGATCTTATCCATGCATTGTGTGGTGCCACAGGCATCACAGACAAAATGGACATGGTCGTCATGGTGATGGCCCTCCTTACAGGCCTCTTTGCACAAGGCATACCGAATGACATTGTCGGTGCTGGGGACTATATGGATGATCCCTTTCTCTAAAAAAGTCTGCAAAGTCCGGTACAGCGTCACCCGGTCGAAGCTACGCTGCGTGCCCGCCTCGATGTCGTGGTGCGACAAAGCACTATCCTTCTTAAGAAACCATCCCAGGATACGCCGCCGCGGTGTCGTCACACTCAAATGGTTGCTTCGCAGGATATCCTCTACCATCGCCTCGCTCATGGTTGTCGTAGTTTGGTATCTCCCAGCGCCTCCAGCAAGCCGTTGGCATCTTTTTGGAGCTGCTCTAACTCCTCCTTCTGCAAGCCGTCGTAAATGCCGCGCACCTGCCCGTCGGCATCCACCAAGGCAAAGAACTGCGTGTGGATGAACTGCTCGGAGATATTGCGTGAGCTGTTCTCTGGACTATCGAGGAGATAGCTCTCCCGAGCCGTCCGATACAAGGATTCCTTGTCGCCTGTCAAAAACCACCAACGATCCGTATCCACACCTAAGGAGTCTGCATGCCCCTTCAACCGCGCTGTATTATCGGTCGACGGATCGACCGTATGCGAGAGGATCCGAAAGGAAGGATGCCGACGCAATGAGGCATAGACAAGACTCAGGTTACGGTTCATCTTGGGACAGATGCCTTTGCAGGTGGTGAAGAAGAACTCGGCGACATAGACCCTCCCCTGCACATCCGCTTCTGTGACCAGCTGCCCGTCCTGCCGCGTAAATCGGAAAGGACGCACCTTGGACAGTACCGGCAGGTCAACCTTCCCGAAGTCCGTGAACCATAGCAGCCCAACATAGAAGCCGGCCAGCAGCAATCCGAAAAAAACCAGATACATCCATCCTTTCCGCGTCATAGCCAAATGCTTCCATACAAAAATACAAAGCCTAGAGCCATTCTCAGAGGGAATCTGTCACTTTGCAACCTTATTACAGTTAAGTACCTTTATCACTTCCATGATACGGATTAATAACGATGTCCTAGGTATAACCGCCGCCATAGCTTGTGCCGTTCATTGCTCCTTGCTGCCCATTATTCTGGGTAGCCTTCCGATCCTAGGCTTGGACATCATCAATAATGATTTCTTCGAAGGGGTGATGATTGCGTTGGCCGCATTCATCAGCTTTCGGTCGCTGCGGCATGGCTTCCGCAGCCATCACCATGCACACTTACCCTATATACTTTTTGGCATCGGCATCATCCTCCTGATCTTCAAACAGATCTGGCACAGCCAGCAACTCTATTTCCTCGTGCCGGCCATCCTCGCCATCGTGACAGCCCACGTCATCAACATCCGCTATTGCCAACAAACGGGCAAAAGACATGATGCCTCCTGCAACCATTGACTGCGTCAATGGATTTGCCTGAGCAGGCATGCACGATTTCCGATAATGACTTTACTTTATACTGTTTTTAATGGCAATCCTCGTGTAGATACCCGTTCGTTTACATGACTCCGCTTCGATCCATCTTCGGTTGTACGCGTATCTTTCTCTTTGTCATCAGAAAGCAGATTTGTCTCCCTGTTATCCTACTGGTCAAGCTGGCTTTTACCCAGGTCGCCAACGGCCAGGTGCAACGACTGCCCGAATTCCACTTCCTTCGCCTCTCTGACGGTAAACCTTTCACCCAGAGAGACCTCCAACCCCCAAAAAAGACCCTCTTTGTC
Source organism: Bacteroidota bacterium (assembly GCA_016868815.1). Lineage (GTDB taxonomy): Bacteria > Bacteroidota > Bacteroidia > Chitinophagales > Chitinophagaceae > Pollutibacter. Next base: position 45,911 of record VGFQ01000004.1, on the reverse strand, counting down.
TTCTTCGACACCGAATGCCCGCACTGCATGCAGGCGGTCTCGACATGGAATGACAACCATAGCGCCATGGACGGTCTCCATACCGTTCTGCTGACAATGGACCCGCCTGAGGCGGCCATCCCTTTCCTTCGTAGATTCGCAGACAAGATCATCTCAAAGAAACAGGTCGTCACAGCCCGCGACCCAGAACGACAATTCATCTCTCGCTTTCTCCCCAAGAAATACCCGTCGATGTTTCTTTTCTCAGAGAAAGGAATATTGCTTCGATATACAGACGATGAAAAGGACATACCTTCCCTGATCCGCCTCATCCCAAAAAAATAAAACCATGATCAGCAGAAGAGAATACCTCCGCCAACTGTCCATCCTTGCAGCCGGCTCCACCCTGCCCCCGGAAGCCTTCGCCGCCGTCAAAGACCGGAAGATAGGGGTACAACTCTATACCATCCGTGGAGAGATTGCAAAAGATGCCATTGGTAGCATCCGAAAAGTCGCCCAGCTAGGCTTCCAGGAAGTCGAAAACTTCGGCTATAATGGCAAGTTCTATGGAATGGCTGCTCCAGCGTTCCGCACACTGCTGGCAGAGACGGGACTTTCCGCCCCCAGTGGACACTACCTGCTTAACAACATCCGCAACGGCTGGGAAAAAGCCGTCGAAGACGCCGCCGCCATCGGCCAGCAATACATGGTCCTGGCCTTTCTGATGCCCAACGAACGCAAGACGGCCGACGACTATAAAAAGGTCGCTGACCTCCTCAACAAGGCGGGCGAAATATGCCAAAAAGCAGGCATTCAACTGGGATACCACAACCACGACTTCGAGTTCAAGCAAATCGGTGACACACTCCCCTTCAACATCCTGATGGGCCAGACAGACCCCTCCCTCGTGAAGGCTGAACTAGACCTCTACTGGGCCGTCAAGGCCGGCCAGCCACCGCTGGAGATCTTCCGGAAATACCCAGGCCGCATCGCCCTCTGGCATGTCAAAGACATGGACGGGACTGACAAGAAACAATTCACCGAAGTCGGCAACGGCACCATCGATTTCATATCGATCTTCAAAGCCCATAAGAAGTCGGGTTTGAAGCACTTCTTTGTCGAACAGGATGTCTGCCCTGGCTCCCCCTTCGACAGCATCGCTCAAAGCATCGCCCACATCCGGAGTAAGCTCCTGAAGTATATTTGAAATATATCTCGTGGATACGCAGCCCTGCTTATACCACTTCATGAGAAAGCACCACCTGCGGCACCGTTGATGAGTACATATTCGACATCGGCATCCGTCAAGACCTTACAGAGTTCGGAGGGCGTGCCAAACCTGAATATGATGCCGTCCTCAGCAGGGGAGACTGCCTAAGTTGGATCAAGCTTTTTTTGATGAAATACGTCAACTACCTCCTTGCAGATTTCTTTCTGCTCTTCGCCGCTCTTCAATACAACGACCCGGACCCTTGGCTCTGGATACCCATCTACTTGTACGCAGCCATCGCCTGCGCGCGCGCAGCCAAAGGGAAAGTACCCCGAGGCATGCTTATCCTCGGCATCGCCTTCTGCTCCGTCTACGCCACTCTCCTCTTCCTAATCCCTGACGGAGTGATCGAATGGGCAGGCCTTCATCAGGCAGAAAATCTGGTACAAACGATGAAGGCCACCAAACCCTGGATTGAGAATACCCGGGAGTTCGGCGGTCTTCTGATCATCCTCGCAGCCCTTGGGTTCAACCTACTGCGAAGAGGTAAGGAGTGAGTCCTTAATCCTTAATCGGAGATGAACCGGATCTGCTGCATGACCAAGGGCTTTGTCTCTCGGGCATCCACCTTTCTGACCTTTAGGTAGAGCTTCACCGGCCGATCGGCCGAAGCTGTCAGCATAGCTTTTGCCTTGCCGGCGCCTGCCGTTCCACCAGCGCCTACGACAACTTCTCCCATCTTCCGGCCATCGGGCGCGTCAGCCACCCATTCGATGACATAGCCCGAGACCAAGGGCTCCCGGAGCGTATACCCCAATTCGATGGCAGACACATGCCCCAAACCAATGCCATCAAACATCAGCCAGCCGGCATCCCCCTGCACGACAGCCGCCTTGGCACGGCCCTGGTCGATCCATTGGATATGGTCGATCTGCGCCTGATCAGAGACAGAGAGCAGCGGCTGGCGCAACTGCAGGGAAATGTAGCCAGTCAATGGACGGGCTTTTGAAGCCCCTTTGTCGGTATAGCTGGCGGTCAGCAGCAATAGCTTGCTGTCTGATACGTCCTTTGCCGTCGGTACAATCGACCCTTCCCCAGGCAGACTCGGAGCCAGCCGGCCGCCGCCGGCTAGGGATAGAATCCAATCAACGATCAAGGCAGCATCGGAAGGTTTGATGTCGGGGTGAGCAGCCATGGCCACCTCACCCCAAACGCCACTGCCACCTTTGAGGATTTTATTGTTCAAATAGGCCTTGGCCTGTGCATCCTTCGCATATTTGTCGGCCACCATCTGATAGGAGGGGCCGATGGACTTCTCTTGCTCTTTATGGCAGGTCTTGCAGTCGAGCGTAGCCACCAGGTTCCGGCCCTCCGCCAGGCTGCTGAAGGCCTGATGGCCCAGGATCTGTGCTTTGTCGGAGCTGCTTAGGTAATCCAGTTTTACATGAAGGTTGGCCGGATCGATGCCGCCTTTCTCGCTGCTGCCATCCTCCTTGTCGGCCACCTGTACCTCGTAAGCCAGTGGCTTGCCCGCAAAATAGAAGCTGGCGGCCGGGCTCATCCGGATGCGGACCGTCGGCTCTTCGTTGCCGGCATAGACGGTGAGGGCCTCGCTGCGGGTCACTCCTCCCTTACCATCCTTTACTTCCACAAAGACAGGATAGGCGCCCGCCTTGGTGAAGGTGAAGCCCGCATCAGACTTGCCACTTGCTGGCAACATTGTATTTCCAAAATGCCAGACATAGGTCAGAGCGTCCTTGTCAGCATCCTTCGATCCCGCTGCAGAAGCCTTGATGGTGAGTGGAAGAGTTCCACTCGTTCGACTCACCTGCACGGCCGCCCGAGGTGCCCGGTTGCCGCCGTTGTAGTCGACCCTTGCCAGACCAGCATCTTTATTCTTGGAGAACCACCCGCTGCCATACTCTAGCAGGTACAGACGTCCGTCAGGACCCATCTCCATGTCAATCACCGAGTTGAACTTCATCCCAGCCATGAAAGGCTCCATCTGCAGGTAGTTGCCCTCACTGTCCATGGTCACGATTTTGATCCAACCCCGGATCCAGTCGTAGAAGAAAAGTTTCCCGTTGAAATAGTCAGGCAGACGGGTAGCCGCTGGATAAAATTCCGAATAATAAACCGGGCCTGCCATGGCATTTCGTCCTCCCGTGCCGACCTCCGGAAACTCCGGCGAGCTGGCATATGGATACCAGATGAAGGCCGGGCTCACCGATGGCAGCTCCTGCAGGCCAGTGTTGTTGGGAGAGTTGTTCAATGGTTTCATCGGGTCGAAGGAGGGGCCTGATTCGCCGGTGGAATAATTGTATGCGTGATATGCGTAGTTGTTGCCTACAAAGAACGGCCAGCCGAAGAAACCTGCTTTTCGTGCCTGATTGAGTTCATCGTAGCCGCGGGGACCTCGGCTGGCCATGCTGTCGGCATTGGCATCTGGGCCCACTTCCCCCCAGTAAAGGAAGCCGGTTTTACGGTCTACAGAGATACGATAGGGGTTTCGGTTGCCCATGACATAGATCTCTGGGCGGGTGCCCTGCGTCCCCGGCTGAAAAAGGTTGCCATCCGGAATGTCATAGCTGCCGTCTGGCCTCACTCGGATGCGGAGGATCTTGCCCCGCAGGTCGTTGGTATTGCCGGAGGAGCGGGAGGCATCGTATTGATGGAGTCCGGTTCGGTGGTCGATGGGAGAAAAGCCATTGTTCTTTAAGCCGACCGGCTGGTTGAAGGGTGTGGAATTGTCTCCCGTAGATAGATAGAGCAGCCCATCGCCACCAAAGGCCAGCGAACCGCCTGTATGGCAGCAGATCTCCCGCTGCGAATAGAGCTCTAGGATCTTTTTCTCGGAGCTCATGTCGAGCTGCCCATCCCGGAAGACGAACCTGGACAGTCGATTCATGGGGGTGTCAGGGGCTGCGTAAAAAAGATAGACCCAGTGGTTGTGGGCAAAATCGGGGTCAGCCGCAATTCCCATCAGTCCTTCTTCGGCATTGACACCCTTTACGCTGGCCTTGTGATAAACCATCAGGTTGCCCGCTTCAGCAATCTGCCTAGTTTTGGTATCATACCGGAGCAGTCCGCCTTTCCGCTGCACGACGAGGATGTCTAAGTTTGGCAGGATGGCCATCTCCGTTGGCTCGTCGAGGATACCGCTGACGAGCATGTTCTTGGTGAAGCGGTCTTCGTCGGGCACGCGCTTCGAGCGGGTCTTACGGTAGTCGAGGGGTCGGTTGTCTCCGATGGCATACTGGATACCACCGAGCACATGTTGCAGAAACAAAGGGTCAGAAAAAGAGGCGTCGGTATGCCCGAACTCAGTGTAGAAAGCCCGGCCACCGTCGTATGGATGATACCATGCCATGGGGTGATCATCTCCGTTCTCACCACCTTGATACGACTTCTCATCGATGGTGATGAGTACGGTCACATCCTTGGCATTGGGCACCTTGCGAAAGTTGTACCATTCATCCGAGCGTTCCCAGACGGTGGGTAAGTGTCGGGTGCTGGCATGACTGCGGTCGACTACTTGCAGGCGGGCCGGCTGAATCTTCGGGTGGCTTTTAAAATAAGCGCCGACAAGCTTCCCATACCAGGGCCAGTCATATTCGCAGTCGGCCGCGGCATGGATGCCTATAAAGCCACCACCTGCCTGGATATACCGTTCAAAGTCGGCCTGCTGGGATGCATTCAGTACGTCGCCTGTCGCATTTAGGAAGATCACAGCGCCATAGTGCTTCAGCGAGTCTTCGTGGAAAAAGGAGGCGTCTTCCGTTGCGTCGACCCGGAAGCCATTTTGGGTGCCCAGCTGTCTGATGGCTGTGAGACCGGCGGCAATAGATGCGTGCCGGAAGCCGGCGGTCTTGGAGAAGACGAGGATGCGGGGATGCGGGGCGGGCTGCTGCCAGGCCAGTACGCCAGCGATGGCAGCCACAACGAGGGCAGACAACAAGGCAAGGCGGATCTGTTTCACGAGTAACGCATATAAATGGGAGTGGGATGAGGTGTCAGGCTAAATGTACGCGGCTATGCCGGGAAACAAAAGGTTACAGGATTCTTGCAACTTTTTCTAGGGACGGAAGCTTGCGTTGAAGAAAGTGTTGAGTGCTCAGAGTTTTTTGATCTTAATGTCGCGGAACCATACCTTATCGCCATGGTCCTGCAATCCGATGTGGCCGGAATGAAAGGCGGTAAAGTCAGGCTTGGTCTTAAACTTGCTGCCAGCCACCATCTTTTTCCAGGCATCATCCCACATCGTCGTGGTGACCACCGTCTGTCCGTTCATCCGTAGCTCCAGGCGGCCCTTGTCTAAAATGACCTCTGCCCGATTCCATTCGCCGGCGGGCTTGACAGGGTCGTCAGGCCCTGCGATCATGTCGTAGAGGTTGCCAGCGCGGTGGGTTTTGATTTTCCCATCGGAATGGCCATCGTTGTCGAGCACCTGCATCTCTGGGCCCGTATGCCAGGTATGCTCATACTTCGCGTCATCTTGGATCAGGAAGATGATGCCGCTGTTGGCCTTGGGGGCCACTTTCCACTCGACGCTGAAGTGGAAGTTCTCGTAGGTCTCGTCGGTGATTAGGTCGCCGCCGCCGACCCGTTTGCCGTCTTTTTTCTCCTCCGGGTCAAACATCAGAGTCCCATCGACCACTTTCCAGTTAGATCCGTCGGTCTGATTTTTGAAGACATGCCAGCCTTTCTTGGACTTACCATCGAAAAGCTTAATCCATTTTCCTTTGCGGGTCTCTTCCGCCAAAGGCTTTGTCGGCGGTGCATCCCCGGCGGCCGGGCTGAATCGTCCCAGGGGGAGGGCAAGGAGGGAGAGATAGGTCAGCAAATGTGTAAGGGTCGTCATAGTGGGTTATTTAATGATGAGGATGAATTTGACCATCGCCTCGGCATCTTCCTGGCTGATTTGGGGATGGGGTGTCATCGGAATTTCGCCCCAGTTGCCCTGGCCTCCCTGGATGATCTTCTCAGCAAGCATCTTTACATTGTCGGGAGTGTTCGGATACTTCTTGGCAACATCCTGGTAAGAAGGCCCGATCAGCTTGGCATCGTTCTTATGGCAGGTGCGGCAGCCGGACCCTTCGATGAGGGCTGCTCCATCTTTCCCGGCCGGCATCGCCGCCTTGGGCTCAGCAGCCGGAGTCTTGGCCGTGGCCACAGGGGCGGCTTCCGGAGCTTTTTCCCCTCCGATTTGGTTGTTGGTATTTTCTGTATTGGTGCTGATGGGTTTTTTCCCCTCTTCGACGGGTGCGGAGCAAGCAAAAACCCCGACAGCCATCATCATAATCCATGTCTTTTTCATCGTCTGGTGAAGTTGTTTATATAGCAAAAGTCTATCTTCTATCTATCCAATCCAAGCACTTTCCGGTTGAAGGCTTCGTCGCTGCCGGTACCGGCAAAGTCGTCGAAGGCCTTCTCCGTGACACGGATGATGTGGTCGCGGATGAAGACAGCCCCTTCGGCCGCCCCGTCTTCCGGATGCTTAAGGGCGCACTCCCACTCCAGGACGGCCCAGCCACTGTAGTCGTAGGCCGCCAGTTTGCTGAAGATAGCTTTGAAGTCGACCTGGCCGTCTCCCAGCGATCGGAACCGGCCGGCCCTTTCAACCCAACCCTGGTATCCGCCATAGACACCCTGCTTGCCAGTTGGGTTGAATTCAGCATCCTTCACATGGAACATGCGAATGCGTTGATGATAGTGGTCGATGTAGGCTTTGTAGTCCAGGCATTGTAATACGAAATGGCTGGGATCATAGAGCAGGCAGGCTCGGGGGTGGTTGTCAACTTTTTCGAGGAACATCTCATAGGAGATGCCGTCGTGCAGGTCTTCACCGGGGTGGATCTCGTAGCATACATCAACTCCCTGCTCGTCGAAGTCGTTGAGGATGGGGCGCCAGCGCTTGGCGAGCTCAGTGAAGCCCGTCTCCACCAGCCCAGCGGGCCGCTGTGGCCAGGGGTAGACGGTATGCCATAGCAAGGCGCCGCTGAAGGTGGCATGTGCTTGCAGTCCGAGGTTCCTAGAGGCCCGGGCCGCCCATTTCAGTTGCTGCACGGCCCATTCTGTCCGGGCCTTGACATTGCCGCGTACTGAGGGGGGCGCAAAGCCGTCGTACAGTTCATCATAGGCAGGATGCACGGCCACCAGCTGGCCTTGCAGATGGGTCGACAGCTCCGTGATCTTCAGGCCGCACGACTCTACTGTGCCTCTAATCTCGTCTGCATAGGTCAGGCTTTCAGCAGCCTTTTGGAGGTCTATGCAGCGCGCATCCCAACTCGGGATCTGGACGCCGACAAAGCCAAGCGAACGGGCCCAGGCGCAGATGGACGGGAGGCTGTTAAACGGGGCGGCATCGCCCATGAACTGGGCCAGGAAGATGGCTGGCCCTTGGATTGTCTTCATGATCTCTCCATTTTTTTTGACATCCGGCCCTAATGGGAGGAGGGCAGGCGCTTGATTGTCAGATGATATGGTCTGTCCACTTCATTTCCGATTGACTCGACTTCACGACATTGTCGATGAACGCCATGCCCCGGATGCCTTCGTCGACCTGTGGGAAGTCTAGCATCTCTGCCGTAGGCTGGGTGCCGTCGAAGCGGGCCGAGAGGGTGAGGGCAAAATTCCGATAGATGTTGCCGAAGGCTTCGAGGTATCCTTCGGGGTGCCCACCCGGGGTACGGCAGTTATGCAGCGCCAGCGGCGAGAGCCTGTCGCCATAGTTGCCGCCAGCCCGGTAGATCTGGGCTGGCTGGTCGAGCCAGCGCACCAGCAGGCTGTTAGGGTCTGCCTGCGTCCAAGTCAGTCCGCCCTTCTCGCCATAGACGCGAATCTTGATGTCATTTTCCTCTCCGGCTGCTACCTGCGAGGCCATGAGCACGCCGGTGGCGCCATTGGTGAAGCGCAGGAGCACGCCGCCGTCGTCGTCCAGGGCGCGGCCGTCGACCATCACGTTGAGGTCAGCGCATATCTTGCTGATCTGCAGGCCTGTGACATATTCAGCCAGATGCGCGGCGTGTGTGCCGATATCTCCCATGCAGCCGCTCTTGCCGGAGCGTTTGGGGTCGGTCCGCCAGGCAGCCTGTGCGTTGCCCTCGCGCTCGGTGAGCTTGCTTAGCCATCCCTGCGGATATTCGACATATACCTTGCGAATCTTGCCGAAGGCGCCGTCGCGCACCATCGCCTTGGCCTGCTTCACCATTGGATAGCCCGAATAGGTATGCGTGAGGCAGAGGATGAGGCCGGTCTTCTCCTGCTGCTGCTTCAGCTGCTTGGCCTCGTCGAGGGTGAATGCGATGGGCTTCTCGATGACTACATGGAAGCCGTGGTCCATCGCCATCATGGCGGGTGCGAAATGTGCGAAGTTGGGCGTGACGATTGTGACGAAGTCCATCCGCCGGTCGGCCGGCAGCGCGGCTTCCTTCGTGATCATCTCCTCAAAAGTCGTATAGGTCCTTTCTTCGGGCAGGAAGATGGCGCGACCAGAGTCGCGCGCGATGTCTGGGTTGATGCTCAAGGCACCGCAGGCAACTTCGATCAGCCCGTCCATGTTCGCAGCGATGCGGTGGATGGCCCCTATGAAGGCATCTTTACCGCCGCCGACCATGCCCATTCTAAGTTTCCGGTTCATTTGATTTGTTTATACAGTGTGGTGATTTTTGAGCATCCAAAATAAAGAAAAGAGGGGACTTTCGCCCCCTCCTTCTGGATGCGTCAAAAGCCTTGCTAGGCGGTGCTGTAGCGTTTGCCGAAAAGATATAGCAGCATGAAGGCTACGATTAGGATGCCGGGGAATACGAGCATATTGGTGAGGGTCTCCTGGCCCGCTGCCAGATCGGCCGCATCGCCTACCAAACCAGCGGCATTTGCCACCACTTTGTTGTCTTTGATCCACCCACCGATGATGGGCTGGAAGATTGACGATGAGAACATCCCGATGCCGCCGAGAATAGAGAGGCCCAGGGCGCCCGACTTCGGGACGTTCTCGCTGACATAGCCCAGCATGTTGGGCCAGAAGTAGCAGATGCCCAAGGCATAGAAGACGGCTGCCACATAGAGCATGCTGCCGCTCATCGTGCTGAGCATGTAGATGCCAGCCACCCCGAAGATGGCAGACCCCAGCAATACACCCGCCGTATTTAGCCGCTCAATCAACGACCCAGCGAAATAGCGACCTACCGCCATCAGACCCGTCACCAGTGCCAAGATCAGCATGGGGCTGGCACCGGCCTTGGCCAGGATGGGGCCTACCCACTGCTGCGGTCCGAACTCGGAGATGGCCGTCAAAGCCATGCAGCAGGCCATAAAGAGGTACAAGGGGTTGAGCATCGCCTTGAAATTGTCGAGGGCCGAACTCTCCGCCAGCCGGGGCTTGGGGAAGGCCTGCCCCCAGAACAGCACAGCATAGACGATGGTCGGCAGAAGGATTACCCATATCTGTGCCTGCCAGGGCATGGCCGCATCGGTCATAAACTTAGAAATCAGCGAGCCCAGCACAATGCCGCCGGGGAACCACATGTGAAAGCGGTTCATGCGCTTGCTAAACTCGATGCCGGAATAGGAGTCTGCAATCATGGGATTGCAGGCGGCCTCGGTACAGCCGTTGCCCAGGCCGATCAGCAGCGTAGAAACCAGGAGAGTCTCATAGCCTGTCGCATAGATGGTCATCAGGATGCCCACGGCATGCGCCACAAAAGCCACCTGCATGATCAGCCGAGGACCAATGTTGGAATAGAAAATGCCACCCAGGATCATCGAGATGGGAAATCCCAAAAACCACATCTGGTTGATGTACCCGAGCTGGACGGGGTCCAGGCTCATCTCCGCTCCCAGCTGCGTGAGAATGCCGGCGCGGATGCTAAAAGAAAACGCCGTCGTGATCAGAGCAAAACAGCTCGCCCAGAACAAACGGTTGGCATTGATCTTCTGATTCATGTGTGTTGGTTTTGGATGGTAGGGTCGATGGTAGATGGAAACTATGGAATGTGGCCATACCCTCCAAAATTTTTAGCCTTTTTCCAGCGAAGCACTATTAAGGGGTTATGATTAACTTCATGGCAGAAGCAACCCCATGGCCAGGCTCACCCGCAGAAACGCCCTGCAACACCTCATGATCGGATCCCTGGCCTCCACCTCCTTCCCATCCATCGCCTGCATGAACCAGACAGAAAGCCCCCTCTCGCTCAAAGGCAACATCCGACACTCCGTTTGCCGCTGGTGTTACAACTCCATCCCCCTGGACGATTTCTGCCAGGCAGCAGCCCAGATAGGGATCTCCGCCATCGACCTCGTAGGCCCAAAAGACTGGCCCACCCTGAAAAAATACGGCCTGCACTCCTCCATGTGCAACGGCGCCGAAATAAACCTCACCGACGGCTGGAACGACACCCGCTTCCACGAACAACTGATCAAGAATTACACCGAGATGATCCCGCTGGTCGCCGCAGCAGGCTACACCAACCTTATCTGCTTTTCAGGCAACCGTCGCAGAAAAGACGATGAGACAGGATGGAAGAACTGCACAGAAGGGCTGAAGAAAATCATGCCCATCGCCGAAAAGCACAAAGTCGTCATCGTGATGGAACTCCTCAACAGCAGGATCGACCATGCTGACTACCAATGCGATCGCACCGCCTGGGGGGTCGATCTCGTCCATCGCATCGGATCCACCCAATTCAAACTGCTTTACGACATCTATCATATGCAGATCGATGAGGGCGACGTCATCCGCACCATCCGCAATCACCATGCCCACATCGCCCATTACCACACCGGCGGTGTCCCCGGACGACACGAGATCGACCAGACACAAGAACTCTATTACCCCGCCATCATGCAGGCGATCGTAGAGACCGGTTTCAAAGGCTTCGTCGCTCAAGAGTTCATACCCTCTTGGCCCGACAAGTTGGCGGCGCTCCGCAAAGGCATCGAGATCTGTGATGTGTGATCCACATCCCAAAAGCGGTTAATTTTGGTGCATAAATAGAAAAGTTCAAGCTACAGATTATGCCAGCTTCCTTTGAATTCGATGCCATCGTCGTCGGCTCTGGTATCTCAGGCGGATGGGCTGCCAAAGAGCTTACCGAGAAAGGGCTCAAAGTCATCCTACTTGAACGTGGCCGAGACGTCAAACACGGCATCGACTACCCTTCCGTCAACAAAGACCCCTGGCAGTTCCCGCACCGCGGCGGACGCACCCAGCAGATGATACAGGACTACCCCGTCCTGAAGCGCGACTACCCCCTCAATGAGATGAACCTCGACTTCTGGGCCAAAGACAGCGATTGCCCTTATACCGAAGTCAAACGATTCGACTGGTTCCGTGGATACCAGGTCGGTGGCCGTTCCCTGACGTGGGGCCGCCAATCGTACCGATGGAGCGATCTTGACTTCGGGGCCAATGCCAAAGAGGGCATCGGCACCGACTGGCCCGTCCGCTATAAAGAAATCGCCCCCTGGTACGACTATGTCGAAGCATTCGCCGGCATCAGCGGCTCTAAAGAAGGCCTCCCGGTGCTTCCTGACGGACAGTTCCAACCAGCCATGGAGATGAATTGCGCCGAGAAGGACATCGCCGGCCGCCTCTCCCAACACTATAAAGGCAAGCGACGTATGATCATCGGCCGCGTCGCCAACCTCACCTCCGCCCTGCCCGGACGCACCTACTGCCAATATCGCAACAAATGCTGGCTGGGCTGCCCCTTCGGCGCCTACTTCAGCACGCAGTCGTCCACCCTGCCAGCCGCGATGGCCACCGGCAAACTCACCCTTCGTCCTCATTCCATCGTGACCCGGGTGCTGTACGACAAAGACAAGAAGAGGGCCACCGGCGTAGAAGTGCTGGATGCAGAGACCAACCAGACATATACCTATACAGCCAAGATCGTCTTCCTCAACGCCTCCACCCTCAATACTACCTGGATCCTCCTCCACTCGGCGACTGACATCTGGCCCGACGGACTCGGCAGCAGCAGCGGCCAGCTGGGGCATAACCTGATGGACCACCACCTCGGCGTCCGGATCAGCGGCAGCGTCGAAGGCTTCGAAGACAAATACTACTACGGACGCAGACCCAATGGCATCTATATCCCCCGCTTCCGCAACGTCGACGGCGAAAAACGCGACTATATCCGTGGCTTCGGCTACCAGGGCCGCGCCAGCCGCGACGGATGGAACCGCGAGATCGCTGAGCTCAGCATCGGAATGGAACTGAAAGAGGTGCTGTCAGAGCCGGGAGGCTGGACCATGGGCATCGGAGGATTCGGAGAGATCCTGCCCTACCACGAGAATAAAGTCACACTCGATAAGTCGAAAAAAGACAAATGGGGCCTAAACGTCCTAGCCATCGACTGCGAACTCAAAGACAATGAAAAGAAGATGCGCAAAGACATGCTCAACGACGGCATCGAGATGCTCACCTCCGTGGGCGTCAAAAATGTCAAAGGCATCGACGGCGACGGCACCCCCGGCCGCGGCATTCATGAAATGGGAACCGCCCGCATGGGCACAGACCCCAGCAACTCCGTCGTCAACAAATGGAACCAGGTCTGGGACGCCCCCAATGTCTTCGTCACCGACGGGGCCTTCATGGCCTCGGCATCCTGCGTCAACCCCTCTCTCTCCTATATGGCCTTCACCGCCCGGGCCGTCGACCATGCTGTCGCAGAATTGAAGAAAGGAAACCTATAGTAAATGTAGCAGATCCCATATAGCGGGACCTGATAGAATGAAAAAGTGTGGGAAGGGATAACTTCAGCTTCGATGCCATCGTCGTAGGTTCCGGCATCACCGGGGGCTGGGCCGCCAAAGAACTCTGTGAACGCGGGCTCAAAACGTTGCTTCTCGAAAGGGGCAGGCCCGTCGAACATGTCAAAGACTATGTCACAGCCAACCTTGCACCCTGGGAAAATGCCCATCGAGGAAACCTCACCCGCGCAGACGTAGAACGACATGCCATCCAAGCCAGACATTTCTCCTTCCGAGAGCAGACGAAGCATTTCTATGTCGACGACCTAGACAACCCCTACCGGGAGATCCGTCGATTCGACTGGATTCGTGCCGATGTGTTGGGGGGGCGCTCCCTGCTATGGGGGCGCATGAGCTTCCGCTGGAGCGATCTAGACTTTGAAGCCAACGCCCGCGACGGGATGGGCCCTGACTGGCCCATCCGCTACCGCGACCTTGCTCCCTGGTATGAATACGTCGAACGCTTCGTCGGCATCAGCGGACGTACAGAAGGCATCGCCAACCTGCCCGATAGCGTCTTCCAGGCACCTTTCCCATTCAACTGCCTCGAAGACCACCTAAAGGCAGAGATAGAAAAAAGGTATCCCAACCGGCATGTCATCCACGGCCGGGTCGCCAACCTCACCCACCCACTGCCCGGTCGGGGCGCCTGCCAGTATCGCAACCTCTGCGACCGCGGTTGTCCCTTCGGCGCCTATTTCAGCACCCAGTCGTCCACCCTGCCAGCCGCGATGGCCACCGGCAACCTCACCATCCAGACGAACGCCCTCGCCCACCAGGTCCTGTTCGACGATGAAACCCAAAGAGCCACAGGCATCGAGATCATCGACACGGCCACCGGACGCACCTATGCATACAAGGCCCCCTTGCTGTTCCTAAACGCCTCTACCCTGGGCACCACACAACTGCTGCTCCTATCGCGCAGCCGACGGTTTCCAAACGGAATGGGCAACGACCACGACCAGCTGGGACGCTATCTGATGGACCATCCGCGAACCGCAACCGTCAGCGGAACCATCGATGCATTCTCCGACAAGTACTATTTCGGACAGAAGGCCAGCGGATATTTCATCCCCCGCTTCGTCAACCTCCGGGGTCAGGAAAAAGAATACCTCCGAGGCTACAACTGCCAGGGAAATGCCGACCGCCCGAGAAAAACCGCCCAAGAGATCGGAACAGAACTCAAAGCGGCACTCTCAGAGCCCGGCCTCTGGCAAGCCGGGATGCGCGCCTATGGCGAATGCCTACCCTATGCCGACAATCGTGTCACCCTCGACCCGACCCTCAAAGACAAATGGGGGCGTCCCACCCTCGCCATCGACAGCCGCTTCCGCGACAATGAACATAAAATGTCTGCAGACGCCCTCATCACCATGCAAGAGATGATGGAAGCGGCGGGCTTGAAAGATATCCGGGTAAACGGAGGCACCTCACACCCCGGCAATGCCAACCACGAAATGGGGACCGCCCGCATGGGGGTCGACCCAAAAACCTCCGTGCTCGACAAATGGAACCGCCTGCACGCCGTCCCAAACGTCTTCGTCACCGACGGAGCCTGCATGACATCCTCCGCCTCCGTCAACCCCTCGCTCACCTACATGGCCCTCACCGCCAGAGCCGTCGACCACGCCGTACGAGAACTGCGGAAAGGCAATAGTTAAAAGTCAGAGGCCCGCAATCGCGTAGCCCCGTTCTGGCTACCTTTGCGCATGCTCAAAGAAACCCTGCAGCGCGCCGCCCTCGAAGCGGGAAGGCTTATCAAAGAACGCTTCCACTCCACTTATCGGATCGACCACAAAGAAGGCATCAACAACCTCGTGACAGAAGTTGACCACGCCTCGGAAAAGCTCATCATGGATACCATCCGGGCCGAGTTCCCCGACCACTTCATCCTTAGTGAAGAGACGGGGGAGATTGTGACCGACTCCACCTACAAATGGATCATCGACCCCATCGACGGAACCATCAACTTCGCCAACGGCATCCCGCTCTGTTGCGTCAGCATCGGCATCGAAAAAGACGGAAAGATGATCCTGGGGGCGGTCTACAACCCCTTCCTCGACGAATACTTCTTCGCGGAACGCAGGGGTGGGGCCCACCTCAATGGCAGGGCCATACAAGTAAGCACCAAAACAGATGTATGGAGGTCTTGCCTGGTGACAGGCTTCCCCTATAGCTACCTCGACAGACCCAACAGCCCCCTAGACGTGTTCGGTCGCTTCATCCGCAAGGGCGTCCCGGTGAGGAGGCTGGGATCCGCCGCCATCGACCTCTGCTGGGTGGCGGCGGGTCGGTTCGACGGGTTCTATGAACACGAACTACAAGCCTGGGACAGCGCTGCAGGATTCCTTATGGTCGTAGAGGCCGGCGGAAAGGTAACTGACTTTGGGGGCCGGCCCTATTCCCCCTACCAACCACACCTCGTCGCCAGCAACGGGTTGATTCACAAAGGCATCCTGGATGTGATACACGACCGATAAGAATGCCTGCTCAGAAAAAATGCCTAGCCCCGGGAGGATAGATGGTCCAGAGCCTTCTGAACGCTGCCCTGCTCCCGCAGCAATCTGCCCGCATCCTCGTAAGAGGAGATGCCGGAAAACTCCATCAGCATCCGAACAGCCCGGTCAGTGATCTTCTCATTGATCAATAAAACATTCACCATCCGGTTGTCTTTCACCCGGCCCAACTGGATCATCACCGTGGTGCTGATCATGTCGAAGACGATCTTTTGCATGGTCCCGCATTTCATCCGCGTGCTGCCGGTGATGAACTCAGGGCCTGTGATGACCTCAACGGGAAAGTCGGCCTGTGCCGCAATCGGCGATTCGGCATTGCTTACCAGACACCCCGTCGGGATGCCCTGCGCCCGACAATGGGTGAGCCCGCCCAACACAAAGGGGGTGGTCCCGCTGGCAGAGACCCCCACGACGATGTCTTCTGAAGAGACGCCCCGCTCCAGCAGTTCCTGCCATCCGGCCTCGGGCTCGTCCTCCTTCTCTTCGGGTGCTTCCGACAGGCGCTCGACACCGCCAGCCAACACCACGTTAAACCGGCCCTTTTCAATACCATAGGTGGTCGGCAGCTCAATCACATCGAGTACGGAGAGCCGGCCGCCACTGCCAGCTCCCAAATAAAACAAACGCCCACCGCCCCGCAACGCCTCGGTGATCCGGCCGATCAATCGGTTTAGCTGCGGCAGTGATCGCTCAATGGCCTCGGCCACCTTTTTATCCTCTGCGTTGATGGAGCTGGTGATCTCCTCTATACTTTTTTTCTCTAGGTCCCTGTACAGAGAGGGCTGTTCCGTGACTCGTTCCATGTCTTATCAGACTTTCAAGAAGAGGTTCTTCCGATACATTAGATACATGGGTATGGCATTTATGCCTACAAAGCATAGAGCATAGATCCAGGAGGCCCACTCAGGCTGCATGCCGAGGCCAGTCAGCGCGTCAACAGCATGTTGGTTCAGAGAAGCGCCCTGCATGTGCATACCATAGAAGACAAGGGCCAATAAGTCGCCTAGCACATAAGCCGTGATGGCATTCTTTCCGAACCAGACACCCAGCTGTGCCCATCGGGTGGCGCGCCGGGTATCCATGAAATAATAAAAAACACCCAGGACGAGAGCGGCGAATCCGGAAGTGACGAGTACGAAGCTGCTGGTCCAAAGGTTCTCATTGACGGGAAAATGGAGGCCAACGACATATCCCGCCATGGCACTCAACACCCCCGCCACCATGAGCCGGATCTGTTTTTCGCTGGTCCAGAGCCCCGAGGCCAGCAGGTGCCCGACCAGGACACCGGTGAGGCAGGTGGCTGTACAGGGGATGATGCTCAGGATGCTCTCTGGGTCCCAGGTACCCTGCCACATCCGTCCGGGCAGGAATTGTTGGTCGACCCAAGCGGCGAGATTTCTGCCAGGCTCGAGCATCACGCCAGGCGCATCCGGGGTGGGTATCATCGTCATGGCAGCCCAGTAGCCTAGCAACAGCAGGCCACAAGCCCAGGCCTGCTGCCGCAGGGTGGTATGCAGAAACAGTAGCGCGGTGATGCCAAAGACAACGGCAATCCGTTGCAGAGTTCCAGTCCAGCGAAGGTTGCTCAGGTCAAACGAGGGCATGGCATGGAGGAACATCCCGATGGCATAGATCTTGAAAGAGCGCCATAGGATCTTGCGGTATAGCACGCCCGCGTTGGGTTGCCCCTGCTTTCCTCCGAGGGAAAAGGTGATAGACACTCCGATGATGAACAAAAAAAACGGGGCAACCAGGTCCGTAAAGGTCAGCCCATTCCATTCGGAGTGCTGCAGGGTGGGAAAGACGTGTTCCCAGGTACCGGGGTAATTGACCATGATCATAGCCGCCACAGTAAAACCGCGGAAGGCGTCCAACGAAGTAAGTCTGGGCATGGGAAGATGTTCGGTGTGCTTGGAAAGAGATGATTCTATACAGCTGGCAGACCCGTAAATATAGCAAGCTGGGATTACATCTAGGCCATAGAGTTTCCCTGCGTGCTCGATGTTTCAGGCATAAACCAGGACCTTGGTGTATTTTTACATTATGTCACAACGCACAGAGGTCTCCAGCTACGGGGAGTTTGGACTCATCCACCATCTCACGAAGAATATAGAACTTCAGAACGCCTCCTCCATCCTGGGGGTGGGCGATGATGCCGCCCTGATCGACCATTTCGGAAAGCAGACGGTCGTCACCACCGACCTCCTCATAGAAGGAGTGCATTTTGACCTCAGCTATACGCCCCTCAAACACCTCGGATATAAGAGCATCGTCGTCAACCTGAGCGATGTTTACGCCATGAACGCAACCCCCACGCAAGTGACATTGTCGATCGGAATCAGCAACCGCCTGAGCGTCGAGGCTTTGGAAGATTTTTACGAGGGTGCCCTGGCAGCCTGTACAAGATATGGGGTAGACCTCGTCGGGGGAGACACCTCCTCCTCGCAAAAAGGCTTCATCATCTCCGTCACCGCACTCGGAGAAGTCGCGCCCGACAAAGCCGTCAAACGCAGCACGGCCGGCAAGGGAGACTTGCTGTGTTGCTCCGGTGACTTGGGGGCCGCATATCTCGGACTGCTCTTCCTAGAAAGGGAAAAGAAAATCTTCCTGGAACACCCCGGCGTGCAGCCCGACCTAGAAAATGAGTCATACGTCATCGGCCGACTGTTGAAGCCGGAAGCCCGACACGACATCATCACCTTCTTCGAGCAAGCAGACATCCTTCCGACCTCCTTGATGGACATCAGCGACGGGCTGAGTTCCGAAATCCTGCATATCTGCGAGAAAAGCGGAATGGGGTGCCTGCTCTATGAAGAGAAACTACCGATCGCAGAAGATACCCGCCAGGCGGCATATAAATTTCAAATAGACCCTACCGCCTGTGCCCTCAGCGGCGGAGAGGATTACGAGCTGCTCTTCACCGTTCGGCAAGAAGACTACGACAAGATGAAAGACAGCGCCCTGGTCCATATCATCGGACACATAACAGAAGCGGCAAGCGGCGCACACATCATCACCAAAGGGGGGCAATCCCACCCCATCACCGCACAGGGTTGGAATGCTCTACGAAACTGATGGCTGTCGGATGAAGCACCTGCCTCTCCTTCCGCTGTGCATGATCCTAGGGATACTCTCCTGTTCGCTGCCACGACAGGTCCATCCACCCGAGACAAAATGGCCAGCAAGCCAGCTGCAGGAAGACCTCGCCCATGCCAAGCGAGTGATGGAAGCCTGCCACCCCTCCCTCTATGCCTATCTTCCAAAAGAAGACTGGGAGTTGTCCTACCAGGCACTTCGCTCCTCGCTGCAGGATTCCCTGACGACACACCAGTTCCTGTATGGATCTGTACTCCCCTTTCTGGCACAGATCCGCTGTGGCCACACGCAGGCCACCTACCCTCGCGGCCTCTCCCGCCATTTTCGGGAATCGCCACCGCCCGCGTTTCCACTTTTTTTGCGTTGCTGGTCTGACACGATGATGGTGCTCTCCCAAATGGGGGAGGGGGATAACCTGGTGCCCCGGGGGGCGCTAGTAACCTCCATCGATGGGATGGCCCCGGCTGAGATCCGAGATCGGATCTTTCAGTTCCTCCCTTCCGATGGCTATAGCCAACACCTGAGCTACCATCGGCTGTCAACCTCCTTTCCCTCCCTCTATCGGAATATCTTCGGGCTGCGAGCCAGCTATCGGGTGGGTCTGCGTTTGCCAGATGGCAGGGATACGTTGCGGGTGTTGCCCAACTATGTACCAGCGAAGCCAGGAAGCCCCCTGCCGAGAGGGGATCGCGCACGCCGGCAGGACCAGGCCCTTCGGTTTTTTCATGACACCCTCTCGGGAGCGGCCGTCCTGCGCGTGTCGACCTTCGACCAGCGCCTTGGGATGCGTCGCTTCTACCGACGCAGCTTCCGAGCCATTCGTCGCACTGGGATACGGGATCTGATCATCGACATACGTACCAACGGCGGCGGATATGTCGACCAACAGGCACAGCTGGCCCGATATCTCAAGCGCAATGTGTTTCGGGTAGCCGATACGGCGGCAGCCGTGACGAGAGGGCTTGGCGCCATGCAACTTCCCTTCTATCGCGCCCTGACAGAAAGGCTGGTATTGTCATTGCTGACGCGCCGAGGGGCAGATGGAAAGTACCACCTGCGCTATTGGGAACGTAAGACATATCATCCCCATGTCAGGAACGCCTTCTATGGTCGTACCCACCTTCTAGTGGCGGGGCCAACCTTTTCTGCCGCGGCGCTTTTTGCAACCTTAATGAAGGGGGAGGCGGGCTTGACACTGCTGGGGGAGGAGACAGGCGGCGGAAGCTATGCCAGCAATGGCCTCTTGTTGCCTGCCTGCGCGTTGCCCCATACAGGCATACGCCTTACCGTCCCGCTGTTCCGCATCGTGCCGGACAGGGATGCCGCAAGGGTGGGCCGGGGGGTGATGCCTGACATTACGGTACCGCCAACCAGCCAGTCGGTCAACCGCGCGATCGACCTAAAATTCGAAACCGCCCGCCGCCGGATCTTGGAAAGCCGCCCGCCCTCTGGGGAGCAAAGGCTCAATAGATAGTGAAAGGGTCGGCATCCCGCCAAAAAGGAAGCTTTTTTCGGATGTCTTCCAGGAGGGATTTGTCCAGCCGATAGGTCACCATGGCCTCGCCACCCACCTCTTCTGCCAGGATCTCCCCCATCGGGTCTACCACCATGCTGTGGCCTTCGTGTACAATGCCCTGTCCGTCGATGCCGACTCGGTTCACTCCCGCCACATAGCATTGGTTTTCGATGGCTCTGGCTACCAGCAGACTGCGCCAGGCATGAATGCGTACTTCCGGCCAGTTGGCGACATAGACGAGGAGGTCGTACTCGGGTTGTTCTGCTCCGGGCGTCATCGTTTGGCGAGACCATATCGGGAAACGAAGGTCATAGCAAATACAAAGGTTCACCCGCCAGCCATTGACAGAGGCAATGAAACGACGGCGACCAGGCTGGTAGTGGACAGACTCCCCCGCCAAACCAAAACAATGCCGTTTGTCATAATATCCCATCTGGCCATCCGGCAGCATCCAGACAAGACGGTTGTAATAAGCACCCCCCTCTCGAATCATCATGCTGCCCGCGAGGATCACTTTTCGCGCTGCCGCCACTCGCTTCATCCAGCGAACCCCCTCTCCGTCCATCTCCTCCGCCCATAGGTCCGGCCTCATGCTGAACCCGGTCGTAAACATTTCCGGCAATAGGATTAGCTCGGTAGGCTGGCGGAGTTGCAAGATTTTTTCTTCCAAGGCTTGAAGGTTTGCGGGCCGGTCCTCCCAAAAAAGATCCGACTGCAACAAGGTGATCGTCAGGTCTTGCATACACTAAAAATATGCATTCCTCGTCAAGGGTTCGGAGACATCCGATAAGATCCTGGGTCTCCCAAAAGATCGCCCGTCGGTTAACAACAACCTTCGACTGTTGGCCATACGATCTCCGGCTCAAATCCGCGTTGGAGCAGATAATTGGCGAGACGGCGTTTGTTTTGCGACGGGGTCCCGGGGCCGCGTCGGATGGACCCCCAGCGTTGCCGGGCCAGCCGCTCTAAAGAAACCTGGTATTCCGCTTCGGGTATGGACTCCAGCGCCTTCCGAATATTGTAGTCTCCCAGGCCCTTCCGCCTGAGTTCATGTCGTATCCGCACCCTGCCCCATTGGAGCATCCTGAATTTCCCGCCCGCCCAGGCCAGGGCAAAACGCTCTTCGTTGAGATAGCCTTCTTCGATCAGCTGGGCAAGGAGAGCCTCTGCCTCGGTAGCAGACAGCCGGTACGTAGATAGTCGGGCCCTTACCTCCTGGTGGCAACGCTCCTGGTAGGCGCAATAATGGCGCATCTTCTCCAGCACCATAGACATCGACACGTCTGACTGGTCAGCCCGAAAGGGTCCCATACCACAAACCTACGGGACCAAAAGATAATGAAAAGAAATCCGGTGTGTGGGGCAGCCGAGGGGCTTGTTTTGTTCATAAGTTTCTCGGACTTGAAAGAAGGTCGCCGACTATCTTTGCCAGAGAAAAACAATACAGGAGACATATGAAGTTCATCGTTTCCTCCAGCGCCTTACTGAAACAGCTCCAAGTGGTCAACGGAGTGATTAGCTCCAACACCATCCTTCCCATCCTGGAAGACTTCCTCTTCGACATCGAAAAGAACCGGCTTACCATCCTGGCCTCCGACCTGGAAACCTTGATGAAAGTCCACCTCGACATCGAAGCCAAAGAAAGCGGTCGCGTCTGCATACCCGCCAAAATCCTAGTCGAGACCTTAAAGAACCTCCCCGAACAACCCCTCACCTTTAATGTCGATGTCAACTACAGCATCGAGATCACCAGCGACCACGGGAAGTATAAAATCATGGGAGAGAATCCCGACAACTTCCCCAAAGAGTCCAATCCCGACAACGCCCACTCCTTCGATATCAGCTCTTCTGCCTTACTCAACACCATCTCCAAGACCATCATCGCCGTGAGCAACGACGAGCTGCGTCCTGCCATGACGGGCGTATACTTCGAGCTGGACCCAAAAGGGCTTACCACCGTCGCAACCGACGCGCACCGACTGGTGAAAGTCAGGAGAAAAGACGTGGCCTGTTCCTCGAAAGACAGCTTCGTGGTGCCAAAAAAACCGCTGCAGCTGCTGAAGAATGTGCTGCCTGACAAGGGCGACACGCTGAAAGTATCTTACAGCGACAAGCAGCTTTTCGTTAGCCATCCAGACATCCAGCTGGTCTGTCGGCTCATCGATGCGCGGTTCCCTGACTATCGGGTCGTAATCCCCGAACAGAACCTCTACCGGATGACGGTGAACCGCACCGAATTCCAAAGTGCCCTTCGACGCATCAGCGTCTTCAGCAATAAGAGCACCAACCAGGTCGCGCTGCATATCTCCGGGAGTGAACTGCAAATGACGGCACAGGATGTAGACTTCAGCTTTGAAGGCAACGAAAGGATGGGCTGCCGCTACGACGGGGAAGACCTTCAGATTGCCTTCAATGCCAAATTCCTCGTGGACCTCCTCAACTGCAGCGATTCGGAAGATGTCCGACTGGAGCTTTCCTCCCCCTCTCGAGCGGGCATCTTGAAGCCGTTGGAAGATGAGGCAAATGAAGAGCTCATGATGTTGGTCATGCCCCTCATGCTCAACACATAGGCCCCATGTTTCCATCTCTTGTACAGCCGCCTGCCCCTTGGGTTGCCCGCGAGAGTCGCACCTTCCGTGAAACACCCTTCGCATGAACTCCCTGATTGGATATTTCAGCGACCTTCAGAACCATCCCCTACAACGGGGCGCCTTTTTTGTAGGCTCTCTCGTCTTTTTATGGAGCATCGAATCGATCATCCCCTTGGTTGATACACATTATAAAAAAACAAAGGGGCGCCATGCGCTGACAAACCTGTCCTTCACGGTCGTTCATTTTGTGATACATACGGTGCTGGCTGTTTTCATCCTGCAGTTGTCTGACTGGACGGCTGCCCACCACTTCGGGCTGGTTTACTGGGCTGGCGCCGGCGTATGGATGACCCTGATTATTTCTGCGCTGGCCCTCGACTTTTTTGGCGGTTGGCTCTGTCATTATGTAGAACACAAGGTGCCTTTATTCTGGAGATTCCACCTGATTCATCATGCCGATAATAATGTGGATGTCACGACCGGGCTGAGACACCACCCCCTTGAGAGTGTTTGGAGGGGTCTTTTCTTTTTCGGCGGCATCCTGGCGGCCGGTGCGCCTATGTATGCGGTGATGGTCTTTCAGACGCTGCTAGTGGCCATCACAGGCTTTACGCACGCGAACATACGGCTGCCAGAAAAAATAGATAAAGCGATCAGCTGGATTCTTGTCTCTCCCAACATGCATAAGGTTCACCACCACTGGAAACAGCCATTCACCGATACGAATTTTGGTGCTGTCTTCGCCATATGGGACCGTTTGCTGGGAACCTTCTCCACCTTGGATCCATCACTTCTACGCTTTGGTCTTGACCGGCATTTCCCCAACGAAAAAGACGAAGACTTCCTGGCACTCCTCAAAAAACCATTCCAGAAGCTCAATACCTAACACAAAAACCGGCTATTGAAAAAAACCACAGCTTTCGCCATCATCCCCGCCCGCTATGCGGCCACCCGGTTTCCGGGCAAACTGATGCAGCCGTTAGGCGATAAGAGTGTGATTCGGCATACGCACGACAACGTCGTGGCCACCGGTCTATTCGACCAGGTCTGGGTGGTCACCGATAGTCCTGTCATCGAACAGGAAATCAGCCAACACGGCGGACGGGCTTTGATGAGCCAGCGCCCACATGAAAGTGGGAGCGACCGCATCGCAGAAGCCATCGCAGAAATGGAGGTGGACATCGTCGTGAATGTGCAGGGAGATGAGCCCTTCATGGAAGCGGGGCCGTTGTCTGCCCTACTGTCGACCTTTCGGGACCCTCAGGTGCAAGTGGCCTCCCTCATGCATCGCTTCCATAGCGAAAACGACCTGCACAACCCGAACATCGTTAAGGTGGTCACCGACCTCGCCGGCGATGCGCTGTACTTCAGTCGTTGGCCCATCCCTTATAACCGCCATGAGACATTGCGACCCAAATATTTTCGGCATATCGGCGTATATGCGTTCCGCAAACGTGCGCTCTTGGCTTTCACCTCCTGGCCCGCGGGCATGCTGGAGCGCTATGAAAAACTAGAACAACTCCGTTATCTAGAGAACAGAGTCCGCATTCGGATGGTAGAAACCTCCTTCTCTGGCATCGGTATCGACACACCCGGAGATCTAGATAAAGCCAGAGCCTACCTGGGCTAATGACGGAAGGGGTAAAGGCGAACATCTTCCAGCGCAGAAATGGTAGGGCGGGATGTGACAGACGATCTACTCGCGTACCGATGGGGCGGCATCTGTTGGATCAATATCGTTGGTGGTACTTTCGGGGTGACTTTTGCCGCCATCCTTCTTTTGCATCATCGCTGGGGTTTCCCAACTGTCTTGGGGATGTTTATGATCCCCCTGATCTTAGGTTTGGCTCTTCCTAAAGAAGGGTTGGTTCTAGTGTCCAGATTCCTTTCGCTTGAAGATGGGCACGGTACTACAGGGCTCTCCGTACATAAGGCTCTTCACAATCGGGGCCAGCCGTGTAGTCACCTCCATAAAAGCAAAGGCCGGCGTTTCCCGATCTCCGCAGCCTTTCACGACGACACGCTGGTCGGTAAAGGCACTAAAGTCATACGCAGCAATCTCCTCTAATAGAAGTTGTTTCTCCATCTCTGCGGGTGTTCCTAGGTAGGTGGCCCTAGCAATACCAGACAGGCGAAACGACACCAGCATATACGACCAAGAAGGAATGATGGCGTCTGTAGAACAGTGCACCGCTACGCATTGACCACTATATTGCTGCCAGTCGTGTTGGGCCATCGCCTCCCGGAAATCTTTCTCTCGCAAAAGAAGTCCTTTAAAAAGGAAGGGTACCAGATCGAACGAAGCGGGGCTTTGCTGCGGGAGAAAGATCCCAAGGTCAATGGTCAACAGTCCACTTTCTTGAACCTTGTTCACGATGCGTGTTTCCATGTCTATCCGGTTTGTGGCAAAGTTCCTCTTTCGTTCGCATATATATGCCGCACAAAAAAGGCCACCCGGGATGAGTGGCCTTTCTGGGGGTCTGTGATGTCTTAGTAGCCGGCGGCACGCCTGGTATCTTTTATGTCTGCAGATTTACGCAGGGCGTCCATCGTGCCAAAACCGGCATATTGCTTCATTTGCATTTCCATGGCTTTCTTCTGCGTCACCACGTCTACATTGGTGGCGGGGACGGCACCGATTTTTTCCGTTTTGATGAAAAAGACGCCATTGTTTCCATCAATCGGCCCTGAGACTTTCCCAACCATTGCCCTATGGAAGGCAGCCCCGATGGCCTTGGGTTCACTCCCCAGGTCGGGTACGAATGGGTTGGAGAAATTGATAGAGTCTTTAAAATATACCTGAACGTTGTTGGACTGTGCCAAATTCGTCAGGTTGCGCTCATTGCCGACTTTCTTACGAATCTCTTGGGCTTTCTTCCGATTCCGGAGGATCGGCTCTACCATCACGCGGGCCATAGGGGCGGGTTGCTGACCCTCCTTGATGGCACCCGTGACCATAGTAACCACATATTTATCTTTCAGATCGAAGGGCTCAGACACAGAGCCTGGATCGTTCTCAAAAATCCACTTGACTAGGGCGCGGGAAGAGAGTCCTGCTACCGAATAGTCCATCTCCCGGATATTATCTGCAGCTCGTTTGGCCAACTTCATTGAGGATAAGTTGGCTTCAAATGACCTTGCGTCTCGGCTGTTGCCAGAAAACAGGGTGGCTTGGGAAGAAGCATTGTTGTCTGTCTCCTGACTAGCAACGATCCGCTTCGATACATAAGCCATCTTATAGGCCTCTTCGAAGTTCTTCTGGTTCATGACCTCAATAACATGATATCCAAATGATGTTTTTATGACTTCGCGGCTGCCCGCGGGTTTATAGATGATAAATTCGCCAAACTCCTTGGCTAGGTTGGTGATGTCTAAGGAAGAAAAGTTATATTCCCCTTTGTTGTTTTTACTTCCCTCATCGTCGCTCAATAGTGCGGCAAGAAGTCCAAAATCAGAACCACCTTTGAGGGAAGTCAGAATACTATCTGCGCGCTTACGAGCTGTACTATCGGCTCTGCGTATCTGACCCGTGCGGGGGTCGACTGTTCCTATGAGAATATGCCTACATTTAATGGAGTCTGGCAGGGTGCGAGTATCTACTTTTCGGGCGATTGTGAAGGTATTGGCGTCGAGGTATGGACCGATTACAGCCCCCGGAGGCATGGCTATGATCTGGTCTTTGACAGACATTTGCAGCCTTGATTTCAATATGTATCCATCGAAGAAGGCGGTGGAGGAGTTGTTTCTGGTGACAAATGCTTTAGGGTCTGAGGTACCCAAGAAGCTTTCTTTCAATCCTGTTAGTTGGGATAGGATCTGGCTACTGTCGGATGTAGTTGGGCTGGCATCGAAGACAACGTAGGATATGCTGCGCACTTTCTCCTGTTTGAACTCGTCTGCATGTTCTGAAACATATTTCTCAATCTCTGCATCCGAAACATTCAGGCTGGCCAAACTATCACTCACGGTAGCATAGGGAATTCCTACAAACTGGATCGTGGCAATTGTGCTGTTATCTGTGTTATTCTTTTCTACCAACCACCTTGGGATGTAGGCACCCTGACTAAATATGGCATTATACTTCTCTCCTAACATTCTTAATCGGAGGGGCTCCAGAAGTTGCTCGGTAACCATCTTTACATCCTCAGTCCGCTTGCTCTTCTTTAAATTATTAAACCAATTTCTTGCAGCAGTCAGGTCGAACATACCTGTTTTTGGATCTCTGAATAACTGCTTAAATTCATCGGGTGCGTCTGGACTAAAGAGAACGTACCCAAGCTCTTTAGATGTGACTGTTATACCAACTTTATCACACTGCTCCTGTAGAAGCTTTTCCTGGATATAGCCATTCCATATACTTTCAATGATGTTTTGGGTCATCATTTCATTTGACTCCATACCTTGGCTTCGGTAGCTTTGCTCTGCTGTATTTATCTTATTATTGAACTCAATAACATCTATCTTCTTTCCGTTTATTATTCCAACGGTTGTGGCAGAACTAGAGAATAAGCCACTACTTCGGCCTACAAATGCATCCTGGACAAGAAACCCGATCAGGCTCAAAGCGATAAGAGTGGTAAGTAGGATGGCGGCCTTATCCCTTAATTGCTGTATAATTGACATAACCAGTTACTAGTTTTGGGTAAAGAGAACAAAAATAACCCAAAATTATTACTTAACAAAAGCGTGTATATGTCATAAATAGCCCACACACGCCTTATTAAAACGAAATACTACGGGGTTATTTTCTGTTAGAGATATAGAGAAAGAATTTTTTATCTTTTAACATTACCTTGTTAATAGATAAGATTTAGGGTGGAAAACCAATCAACCCGAGATGGATTTCTGTTCATAGAAAGCGAATAACTCGATGATCTAATTTTTTGGAGTCAATTACTTTACAACAAGTGACTGTTTATCCCGCATCTGTCCACAAGGTATATGTAGCGTCTTGTTGTGTTTATATAGCTAAGAGGAAGATACTTAGAGCTGGTAATAAACAATATAATTAATTGATATTAATTATTTAATGATGTTAATTTTTTTGTGGAAAATGGTGGATTATGTAAAAGTTATTCTTTTTCAGAATCTTAAATAATTTATTTTCCACGAATCCACAACCCTATTAATAATAGTTTATTTTAGTTATAATATATATATAATCAATACTACGAAAGGAATGAACAATAAATTCAAGCAGCAAATAATTGAAAAGGTGGGTTTTTTTGAACAGGACATAGATCCTTCACTTGACTTGTTTGAGGAGATACAGGATCTAAAAAAACAGAAGAATGCAGTTATCCTTGCACATTTCTACCAAGACGCCGATATTCAAGATGTATCTGACTTTATTGGGGATAGTCTTAGTCTCGCACGGGAAGCCTTACAGTCAAGTGCAGATATTATTGTTTTTGCTGGTGTCCATTTCATGGCTGAAACAGCAAAGATTTTAAATCCTACCCGGAAGGTGCTGGTTCCGGATCTAAAGGCAGGCTGTTCTTTGAGTGATAGTTGTCCCCCTGCTCTGTTTGAACGTTTTAGGAAAGATCACCCAGATCATACAGTAATTACTTATATCAACTGTAGCGCCCAAATAAAGGCATTAAGCGATGTGATTTGTACCAGTAGTAACGCTAAGAAGATAGTAGAATCCTTTCCTGAGGATCACCCAATCATTTTTGCACCAGATAAAAATCTTGGAGCATATCTAAATGTCATCACCAACAGAAAGATGCTTTTATGGAATGGTGCCTGTATGGTACATGAGATTTTCAGCCAAAGAAAAATAAATTTATTAAGAGAAAAATACCCCAAAGCAGCAGTCATCGTCCATCCAGAATGTGAAACAACTATTATAGAATTAGCAGATTTTATTGGTTCAACAAACCAACTCTTAGATTATACAGTAAAATCAAATATTCAACAATTTATTGTCGTAACAGAATCTGGAATCATCCATCAAATGAAGAAGAAATCACCCTATAAAGAATTTATTCCTGCACCACCAGACAATGCATGCGCATGCAACAACTGCCCACATATGAAATTAAATACCCTAGAGAAATTATATTTATGTCTCAAAAATGAAAATCCAGAAATTACTATGTCAAATGATTTGTTAGAAAAAGCTCTAATTCCAATGCAGAGAATGATAGAACTGAGTTAGATTATGAAAGTAGTATATAAGACAGTAAAGAACAGACATAAGCCAAAAGTGTCATATAAACAAACTGCAACGTCGGCCACTTCCAGGTACCCGTCTCTCTTTTTACAACCGCAAGAGTACTCATACATTGCATCGCCAAAACATAAAAAACCATCAGAGAAACACCTGTTGCCAGTGTATATACGGGCCCCCCATCAACTGTAACAGCTGCCTGCATTTTATCTCTTAGACGTGTACCTTCTTCATTGGTATCTCCAACGCTATATAAAGTAGCCATTGTGCCAACAAAAACCTCCCGTGCAGCAAAAGATGTGATGAGTGCAATACCTATTTTCCAATCAAATCCTAATGGGCTTATTAATGGTTCTATAGATTTACCTAAGTATCCTATCCATGAAGATTCAAGCAGCAAAGCATTTCGCACCCCTTCATAATGAGAAATGCTATCTGGAAAAAGGGTTATATTTTTTTCATACGTCTCATAAATAAGATCTCTCTCCTTTTTAGGACCAAAAGAACTCAATGCCCAAAGTAGGAGAGAAATGATCATAATCACCTTACCAGCATCAAAGACAAATATTCTTGCCTTCTGAATCATTGTGATAAAAATATTCTTCCACCTAGGGACCCGAAATAGCGGAAGTTCTAAAATAAAAAAACTCTCCTCATCTAAACGTATCAACACATGAAAAATAGCAGATAAAACCAACGCCAAAACAAACCCCAACATATATAACCCCAACATAACCAGCCCCTGTAAATTAATAACCCCAAATATTAATTTTTTTGGGATAACCAGGCTGATTAAGATTGTATAAACGGGAATTCTAGCACTACAACTCATCAATGGAGTGGTTAGGATGGTTAATAACCTCTCTTTCTTGTTTTCGATATTTCGTGCACTCATGATTGCAGGTACAGCACAAGCAAACCCACTAATCATTGGCATAACACTCTTACCGTTTAAACCAACCTTTCGCATAAATCGGTCCGTCAAGAAACTGATACGAGCCATGTAGCCTGTATCCTCAAAAAATGTTATCATTCCGAATAATATCATTATCTGAGGTACAAAAACCAAAATTCCCCCAAGGCCGGCAACAACGCCATCAATTAGTAAATCACTAAACCATCCAGTGGGAAGCATATTAGAAAACCAGGCTGATACCAACACAAACCCACCTTCAATCATTGACATAGGATAATCAGCCAACCAGAATACAGCTTGGAACATCAAAAACAAAACAGCAAGCATCACCCATGTCCCCCAAAACCGATGTAAAAAAATTCCATCTAGGCGTTCGCTCCAACCCCTTTCCTTTTTGACAATTAATTCTTTTGTCACTACAGCATCAACAACCCCACTAATCTTTCTATATCGCGAGCTTATGTCCGCACCCTGTATTTGTGTATGATTTAATGCATATTTCTCATTAATTTGCTTTATCCCTTGATGGATTTCTGCAGTCAATTTAAATCGGGAATGATTTATTAAGTAATGTACTGCGGTGTAGGGTCTCATATCTTTATAGATACCCTGTACCTCCTTAATAGCTGATGTAACCAACTCGTTCTCTTCAAAAAAAGATGACCTTTTTTCTTCGATGCCCCCGCCAAAATTGTACAATGCTAAAACACGATCCATTTCATCCATCCCAAATCCCCGCCGTGGATTAACGCAGACGACAGGAACACCCAAAACCATAGAAAGCCGTGATGCATCAATTCGATAACCATGTATATTACAGATATCTGTCATTGTTAACGCGACAATAAGGGGCTTTCCTAAATCCAACACCTGCGACAAATACAACAAATTCCTCTGTAGAACACTTGCATCAACAACGACAATATATAGATCAAAAAACTCATCTTCGGCCGCATCCAATAAAGCACGATATGATACCCATTCATCTTCGCGTCGCGGAAACAGACTATATGAGCCAGGTAAGTCTGTTAATCGATAACCCCCCGTTTTTTTAAGAGTTGACATGCCCGTTTTCTTATCAACCGTAACACCAGGAAAATTCCCAACCTGTTGATTGAGACCCGTCATAGCATTGAAAAGAGATGTTTTCCCGCTATTGGGGTTTCCTAAAAGGCCAATATGTGGATGGCGCACCAAGGGATGTTAAAAAGATGGGCAAAACTAACAATTTACCCCTTTTTAGGTTTACGATTACCGTAAAATAAGGTTCATAACCAAACAACACGCAATCATCAAATACAGGATCAGAGTACTAATTTTACTCAATGAAACTGCGTCTAATTTCTCTCATTCCTATAGCCCTTATTTCTACACCTTGCCTTTCTCAACAAGCCCCAAATACGACAGATGCTCGTCTTAGGGGACATGTATATGTGTTGGCTGACGATTCTTTAGAAGGCCGTAGGGCTGGAACAATAGGGGAGGAGAGGGCAAGTAAATATATTATCTCTCAATTTAAAGCTACTGGATTAAAACCAAAAGGCAGTAAAAATTCCTATTTACAACCCTTCACCATTCCAGACGGCCTTCAAATAGCATCAACATCCCACTTCATCGTACAAGGAAAATCCTTGCACCTGGATGACCACTTCTATCCTGCCTCTTTTTCTGGTTCGGGGAAAGCAATAGCTTCCGTGGTTAATCCAACTAATGATGCAGGTAAGAATATTACCTTTTTAGACCTTGAGACCGTTTTAAAAGAGAACACCCAAAAAATACATGCAGAATATTCATCCATTTTTTATGATAAATCTCTTTTTGCACAGAAAAAAGGCGCAATTGCTGTCATTTGGTATCATTCTGGACAAGACTATACGAATGTTCCCAGATTCGATCCAAAATCAAATCAAACGCCACTAAACATTCCTATACTATTTCTTACAAAAGAAGGACAAAAATATCTTGGGTTTTCAAACAAGGCGAGCTATGATATAGATTTATTTATATCCATCAATAAAAGGATACGAATAGCCCACAATGTTATTGGTTTTCTGGACAAAAAAGCACCATTTACCATGATCATCGGTGCTCATTATGACCATTTGGGTAGAGGAGAGGATGGGAATTCAATGTCTAAACAAGCGAACCGTTCCGAAATACACAATGGGGCAGATGATAACGCTAGTGGAACCGCAGCATTACTTGAACTAGCATACAAACTTTCTATAAATCACTCTTATCTGAATTTTAATATCCTTTTCATAGCTTTTTCAGGTGAAGAGCTTGGCTTGCTAGGCTCTCGATATTTTACCGAACACCCCACTATTGATCTTTCTAAAATACAAGCTATGATCAACATGGATATGGTAGGAAGACTGAACCAAAGTAATTTAACTATGACGCTTGGTGGATATGGAACCTCCCCCTCTTGGTCACAAATATTAACAAAAGTTAAAACAAACATTAAATTAAAGTATGATTCAAGCGGTACTGGCCCAAGTGATCATACATCCTTTTATAGAAAAAATATTCCCGTAATTTTTTTATTTACAGGTTTACATGATGATTATCATAGACCGTCGGATGATGCAGAAAAAATATATTATAGGGGCGTATCCATGATTGTAGATCTTGTTTCATCTATTGTATATCATACTGAAGCAGATAAAAAAATTGAATTTTTACCGACACGAGAACGGCAAACAACAACCAGCGCTAGATTCACCGTTTCACTAGGCATAATGCCAGATTACTCTTTCGACGGACAGGGTGTTCGGGTAGATGGCGTTAGTGAAGGAAAAATTGCCCAAAAAGCTGGCATACTAGCAGGTGATATTCTTATATCCCTTGGACAAGGAAAAATTCAAAGCGTAGAATCCTACATGCAATTATTATCAAAATTTAAAAAAGGAGATACCACAACCGTGTCAATTTTAAGAAAAGGACAAGAACTAATCTTCGATATCATTTTCTAATGAAACTTATAATAGACAATTCGGAAATGGTAGATGACTTTTTTGTCAACACAAGATGTCTGGGAATTGTAACACCTCTTAAAAATTATCAGTTTTGTTGGAATATAAACTACCATCTTGGTTTCCATTTCACCGCAGCCACAAAGGATACATTAAATTTAAAAAAACAAGATCGTAATTATCATTTTAATTTATATACATACACCCCTAGTGAAATTTGCCAACATTATCTATATCAAAATCAATTTGAGGGAGGATACCTACTACCAGAATGGAAGCATGTTGACTACATATGGCTCATTAGGTCTGACGTAGACCTTGATTTACTTACAAAAGACGTTACTGAATCGTTAAAGACAATATCGAATATTATGATAGTAATACATTTACCACAAGAGAAAATCAAAAACCCAGTACATCTAATTATTTAAACACCATGTGGAAACAAACAGAAAACAAACTTAAAAAAGAATACACATTCTCAGATTTTAAAGAAGCGTTTAAATTCATGAGTCTGGTGGCTGAAAAAGCAGAAGAGTTAAACCATCACCCCAATTGGTCTAATTGCTGGAATGCGGTTTCTATACAATTGTCTACACACGATGCGGGTGATATTATTACGCCCCTTGATTACCTTTTAGCCGAAAAGATTGATCTAATTTTTGATACTTATTTCACCAACACCCGACCAACATGATTATTAACAATAGTACCTATCGGAATGGTAAACTGTTCTAAACCACAAGATATCATCTTATCTACAACCTCATCTAATGAAGATGCATCTACGCTGATCAGAAGTCCCCCACTTGTCTGTGGATCACTCAAAATAATTTGCTCTATGGATCCATCACCTATCCCCAAAACATCATTTTTATAACTTTTCCAATTTCTGCTTAGTCCACCAGAAACACAACCCCTTTGAATATAATACGCCAAATTCCCGCTTAACTCTAACACAGCATCCTTTTCGATAACAGCGCCCACCCCAGACCCCTTTACCATCTCTAACAAATGTCCTAAAAGCCCAAATCCTGTAACATCAGTCATTGCATGGACGCCATCTATTCCACACAATAACATACCCAACTTATTTAGTTGCACCATTTGACTTGTAGCCACCCCTATATCATTTGGCAACAATAATCCTTTTTTTTCGGCTGTAGCTAGTATACCCACGCCTAGCCTCTTCGTTAGTATTATATAATCGCCGAAGCAAGCGGTACTATTTCTCTTTATATTTTTTTTATGTACTATTCCATTTACTGCGAGTCCAAATATCGGCTCAGATGCATCGATACTGTGTCCGCCTGCTAGGGCTATTCCCGCTTCATGACAAATTGATCTGCCTCCCGCAATAATTTTTTGCGCAACCTCAGAAGACAGTTTATCTATTGGCCACCCAAGAATAGCCAAAGCCATGATAGGCTTTCCCCCCATAGCATAAACATCACTTATTGCATTTGCAGCGGCTATACGTCCAAAATCAAAAGCATCATCTACAATAGGCATAAAAAAATCAGTAGTCGAGATCACACAGTGATCCTCTGATAGCTCAAAAATTGCTGCATCATCTTTGGAGTTATTTCCTACTAATAATTCTACATTATCTGGACCTACAAAGGCACCATTAAGAATTTCTTCTAAAACCGCAGGAGACAACTTGCAACCACAACCAGCACCATGCGAAAAACTAGTCAATTTAACCATAGCCTCAATTTTTGTATAGTCTTAGCCATAAAACATGCATCTAATTCATCAAATGATATAATTTTTAACTCCTCTCTCTCTTCTTTTTTAGCATTTAATGATTTTATATATAGCCGGTCATAATATTTTAATAATATAATAAAAGCATCTTTTATATCACCAGAATCCAGAAGTCCTAATACCTTTAAAGAATCTCCGCCTAAACGCTTTTGAATTCTTAGCACCGCATCCTTTAATTGGTTCACACTAAATTCACCATAGACATTTATTATTTCATTCAATCTCACATTTTCTGGTATATCCAAAAACAAGAGACGTTTCGTCTTTAATCGAATCCATAAAGATTTTGGTATATTAACATTGCCTATTCGTTGACTTTCGTCTTCTATCCAAATGTTTGCATCACCATTCTTTTTGGATACACACTCCGTTTTCGTAAAAAGCTCTAACGCCAACAAATTTTCAAAATATTCTTGGCTTGGTTGGTTATCGCCTTGTCCTAATCGACCAAAAGCTGATCCTCTATGATTAGCCAATCTCTCCAGATCTATAACAGCATCTCCCAATAATTCCAATTCGCGAAGTATGCGCGTTTTTCCGGAACCAGTATACCCACCCAGTACTTTAATTTTCCAGTCTTTTTCTAGTTGATCTAGAGCCCAATGCCTGAAAACCTTATAACCACCAACCAGCGTACTTACATTAAAACCATAGAGATCTAATAACCAAGACATTGCAGCACTGCGCATCCCCCCTCTCCAGCAATAAAGAATAATTTTTGCTCCTCCTACTTGATCTTTATAATACCCTTTACAAAACGTCTCTGCTTGCTGTATATAACTTATTAAGTTAGGACCAAAAATTCTAAGCCCTTCTCGAATTGCTAATTCCTTCCCGAGCTGTTTATATAGTGTTCCTATATTCGACCTCTCGTCATCTTTAAAGAGTGGTAAATTTATCGCCCCAGGAAACCTTGCCTTATTGAACTCAGAGGGGCTTCTTACATCAAATACAGGACAATATCTACTCTTTTCTATAAATTCCTCTATAGTGATCGACCTGGCTGGCATACTTCCAGGTATGGGTAGGTTTACTTATTCATACTTGTTAGAAACTCATAGTTATCTTTTGTCCCCCGCA
Organism: Bacteroidota bacterium; assembly: GCA_016868815.1. Lineage (GTDB taxonomy): Bacteria > Bacteroidota > Bacteroidia > Chitinophagales > Chitinophagaceae > Pollutibacter. Next base: position 10,330 of record VGFQ01000004.1, on the reverse strand, counting down.
ACTGTTTGAGTAACAGGTTCATGGCCTCTTCGCTGTTCATGTCTGCCAAATGGTTTCTCAACACCCACATTTTCTGTAACGCATCTTTATCCAATAGGAGATCTTCTCGTCTTGTTGATGAGGAAGTGACATCGATCGCAGGGAATATTCTTCTATTGGCAAGTTTTCTATCTAATACCAGTTCCATGTTGCCCGTCCCCTTAAATTCCTCAAAGATCACCTCATCCATCTTACTGCCTGTATCGATGAGTGCAGTTGCCAGAATGGTGAGTGACCCACCATTTTCAATTTTTCTAGCTGCGCCAAAAAATTGTTTTGGTTTTAACAATGCGTTTGCCTCTACACCCCCAGACAACACCTTACCCGAGGATGGAGCTACTGTATTATGTGCTCTCGCCAATCGGGTGATAGAATCCAGCAAGATGATGACATCATGACCACATTCCACCAATCTTTTTGCTTTTTGCAACGCTATTGCCGAAACCTTAACGTGTTTATCGGCAGGCTCGTCAAATGTGGAAGCAATGACTTCTGCCTTTACACTCCGCTCCATATCGGTAACTTCCTCTGGTCTTTCATCAATGAGCACAACCATGAGGTAACAATCAGGGTGGTTCAGCGCTATTGCATTTGCCACTTCTTTAAGTAGCATTGTTTTACCAACCTTTGGCTGAGCTACAATCAAACCACGCTGCCCTTTTCCTATTGGTGTAAATAAGTCAATAAGCCTGGTTGACAAATTATCAGGTTGGGTGAAAAGATTTAGCTTTTCAAAAGGGAACAAGGGTGTTAGATAGTCAAATGGTACCCTATCTCGTACTTCTTCCGGTCTTTTGTTATTTAGAGTTTCAACCTTGTAGAGTGCGAAATACTTCTCTCCCTCTCTTGGCGGTCTGATGGACCCATAAACAGTATCCCCCGTCCTCAATCCAAATACCTTTATCTGTTGTGGAGCGACGAACACATCATCTGGAGAGGACAAATAGTTATAATCACTCGAACGTAAAAAACCATACCCGTCGGGCATCATCTCTAAAACCCCCTCACCCATTATCAACCCATCATATTCTATATTAAATACAACTTCTCTTTTTATGATTGACGGCCTTATATGCTGCGATGGCCCACTGCCATTTTGCTCATTTTCAGACGTAATGGGTTGAGCGCTCTGTATATCTTCCGTATCTCCCAACCCCACATCAACCGATGATGGAATATTTATAGGGACTGGTTGTTCTTCGTTCTCATCGATAACCGCGGGAACACCTTCCAGTGGAATTTTTCTCTTATAAGGCCTAGTAACCTTGACGACTTCTGACCCCCCCTCAATATTCTGTTTTTTTGAACCTGGTTTTCGTCCACGCTTTGATTTTACAACCGTACCATTTTGTTCAACGGGTACCGTTCCTTTCGATGTCAGTAAAATTTTTTGGATCAAGGCTTCTTTATCAAGCCCCCCAATATCTTGAATTTGAAGCTGAGAAGCTACATCAATCAATTCCGGAACGAGCATCTCGTTCAGCTGTTGAATTTCATACATACATGGCAGATTGGGAAAAACCGGCTATCCGGTATACGTTTACTGAACCTTTGAGTTGGGTGAATAAAAAGCAGCCGAGAAAGGCAATGCTCGAAATGGATGGGATAACACAATATTAGCGACTTTTGCTGGATATTCCAAAAATCTAGCCCGATTGGATGCTAAATCAACAAAGAAGAAGCAAAGGGAAACCCCTAACAACCTAAAATATATAAAAAATGTTTAATATTAAAACCAAAATCAAATCTATTTTTCTGGAGCTTCCCATAGGCTCCACTATCACTGTGATGGGTTGGGTTCGAACTTTTAGAAACAATCAGTTTATCAGCCTAAATGATGGTTCTACCATTCAAAATCTTCAATTATACCTTCCATTAGGCAGTTTCGATGATTCCATCTGTAAAAGATTGACAACATCTTCATCAATTAAAGCTACCGGGGAATTAATCTCTTCACAAGGGAAAGGTCAGGAAATCGAATTAAAGGTTGAAAAACTTGAAATACTGGGTGATTCACCAGCAGATTTATATCCACTACAACCCAAAAAACACAACTTAGAGTTTCTCAGGGAGCAAGCACATTTACGCATGCGTACGAATACATTTGGGTCCGTTTTCAGAATTCGTCATGAACTTGCCTTTGCAATACATTCATATTTTCATCAAAGAGGTTTTCTATATTGGCATACTCCTATCATTACCTCCAGTGATGCCGAAGGCGCCGGAGAAATGTTCAGGGTGACAACCCTGCCACCTACTGGAGCTTCCACCTTGCCAGACGGCTCATTAGATTTCAATGCTGATTTTTTTGGTAAACAGACTCACCTGACTGTTAGTGGTCAATTGGAAGGAGAACTGGCTGCTATGGCTTTTGGTGAGATCTATACATTCGGTCCGACATTCAGGGCTGAAAACTCGAACACAACCCGCCACTTAGCTGAGTTCTGGATGGTGGAGCCTGAAATGGCTTTTTATGATCTTGAAGACAACATGGACCTAGCTGAATCTTTTATAAAATCGATCATTCAACAAGTTTTATCTCAAGGAAGAGAGGACCTTCAGTTCCTCGAACAGCGATTGATAGATGAAGAAATGCAACTACCCGCTGATAAAAGAAGCCCATATACATTGATACAAAAACTCGAACTCGTTAGGGATACGCCTTTTGTTCGCATTTCTTATACCGAAGCTGTCAATATTCTTATACAATCCAACCCATACAAAAAAAAGAAGTTTGCCTATGATATTCAGTGGGGTATGGATCTACAAAGCGAACATGAACGATATCTGGTGGAAAAACATTTCAAGCAACCTGTTATAGTATACAATTATCCAAAAGAAATTAAAGCATTCTACATGCGTCAAAATACAGATGGTAAAACCGTGGCGGCTATGGATATATTAGCACCCGGTATCGGTGAAATCGTCGGAGGATCACAGCGGGAAGAGCGATATGATATGTTGTTGTCAAGAATGAATCAATTACAAATTCCTCATCAGCAACTACATTGGTATTTAGATACCCGCCGGTTTGGCACCGTACCCCATGCGGGTTTTGGTCTTGGTTTCGAGCGAATGGTTCAATTTGTGACCGGGATGTCTAACATACGTGATGTCATACCATTCCCTAGAACACCTAAATCTGCATTATACTAGACGAAGTCTGTTATACCCAGCAACAGCAAGTCGTTTTTTATTATGATTATCGTTAAATTAGTTGGAGGCCTTGGAAACCAGATGTTTCAATATGCGATTGGAAAACATTTATCCATTCACCACAAAACAATCCTCAAAATAGACAAAGGTATCCTTGGGAATGAATTCCAAAAAGGAGTTACCCCGCGAAAGTTAGATTTACAATTACTAAATACAGAAATTAATCTTGCAAGCGCCGATGAAATAGAATCTTTTACAAGGCTTAATCGGAATCGATATGTTAGAGGGCTCATGCGTTATTTTCCATCATTCTTCAAAAAAGCCTTCATATCAGAATCTGGATATCGCTTTCATGCAAACTTTCTACATTTTCCTGTAGATACCTACCTACTGGGATTCTGGCATTGTTCCAAATATTTTTCTTCGATTAGGGAAACCCTTATAAAAGAATTTACACCTAAATCAGCAGTATCAGAAAATAATAATATCTATTTAAATAAAATAAAAGAAAGCAATAGCCTAGGGATTCATATTCGAAGAGGTGATTACATTTCAAATCCTTCCGCATCTAAATACCATGGCGTACTTGATTCATCATATTATTATGAAGCAGTACAACTCATTTCAAGAACACATCCTAATCTACATATATTTATCTTTTCAGACGACGCACACTGGGTAATTCATAATCTCCAATTTAATTATCCAACCACATACGTACAAAATAATATTGATGATCAATCAGTATTTGATTTTTATCTAATGAGTCAATGTAAACACCAAATTATTGCAAATAGTACCTTTAGCTGGTGGGCTGCGTGGTTAAACCAACATATAGATAAAATGGTGATTGCACCAAGAAAATGGTTGTCTAATAAGAAGCAAACATGGTCATCTGTATACCCTGATGATTGGATTCTTATATAGTCGAGTTAAAAACAATAACTCCTATCTCGACAGAAAATATTCTCTTATTCTCCTCTCAACATCCTCTTCTAAATTTTTATAGAATAAATTATAATCACCCGCGTGGTAATTTTTCATATTCATGAACAATGAGCCAATAAATTTTGGTTTTGAAATATACAGGGCATCTCCTTTTACTTTAGCAACCAATGCATTTCTATAGGTTTTCTGATAGTTATAGAGCACCATTCCTTTGTGATCTTGTCTTTTAGATAGTGTCGTATCTATTGTCCATAAGATGGGATTTACTACCACCTTCGATTCATCAGTAGGGTTCAGATTTGTATGACCATAATTCATTGCATAGGTTCTCCATGAAATCATACATCCTACCATATTTGTATCCTTACAAACTGCTATCTTATCATCCATCCTAGGAACTGGCATTCCTATTAAATAGGCAGCAACCAATTGACTCTTTTCAGAAGACGATAATATCACTTCTTTTAATAATTGATATGCGTGTGTTGTCCCTTGGCTGTGGGATGCCAATATAAAAGGACGATTCTTCCCCCTAAAAGCTAAAAATGTATTAAACGATTGAACTACATCATTATATGCCAGCTCAAATGCCTTCTTCTTCGCCAGCGAATCTTTCGTGTAATACATTGAAATATGTGCTTGTCGATATCTAGGAGCATATATACGACAGTTCTTTTTAAAGACACTGGCCTGATAGAGCACGGCTGTATAATCCGTCTTCTTGTTTATATAGGGATCATCAATATGCGCATTATCACCATATTTCATATTATCTTCTGTAAATGTGGTAGGATGTAAATAAAACACATCGACTTTTTGATCATTATAAAACTTTTTTTCCCTCCTTCTCAAACTATCAGATGGATCCCATTTACCCGGATGAGCTGCCCAATATTCTAATTTTTCATAATCCGGATTACCCCCAATCGAAGAAAAAGCATCTGCTCCTGTGTATGGGCGAACTTTCGGGAAACAGCCACCTAATACCGGCAAAACACACACAAATACAAAAAATATCCTTAAATTATCCATTATTCCATTTTATTTATATACTTTAATTTAAAATAAATCTATGCATATTCCCATTGTCGATTTGGCTATGTATAAGAATGGCTCTGTCACGGAAAGAAAGCAGTTTGTAGACTTATTAGGGCATTCCTTTGAACATGTTGGCTTTGTATCTGTCAAAAATCATGGTATTCCATCTTCACTCATCCGAAATCTATATGATATAACAAAACAATTTTTTTCATTGCCAAACGAAGTTAAGATATCATATGAAATACCCCATTTACACGGTCAACGTGGATATACATCATTTGGTAAAGAACATGCAAAAGGCAGCCCAGCTCCAGATTTAAAAGAATTTTTTCAATTTGGACAGTTGCCAAATGATACAGAACCATATCCATCAAACGTTCAAGTTGCTGAGATTGTTGGGTTTAACGATTGCTTCGAAGAAGCCTTTTCCTGTTTTGAAAAGAGTGGATTTTACCTGCTACATGCCATTTCCGATTATCTCCACTTACCATCAGATTTTTTCACAAGGCAAATTCAGTACGGTAATTCCATTTTACGTGCGATTCATTATCCTCCGATATTAAGTGAGCCCGAGTCGTCTATTCGTGCAGAACAACATGAAGACATCAATCTGATCACATTGTTGGTAGGTGCATCTGCAGAAGGCTTACAGATCTTATCAAAAAACAATGAATGGTTACCGGTAGTTTCATCACCCGATCAGATTGTAGTCAATGTAGGAGATATGCTGCAGAGATTAACCAATGATCTTTTAAAGAGCACAACCCATCGCGTTATTAATCCACCGAGGGACCAGTGGCACACTTCTAGATTCTCTATTCCTTTCTTTCTTCATCCCGTCAGTCAGATGTCGCTTGCTTGCCTAGATTCCTGCATTTCAGACCATTTACCTAAACGCTATGAAGATTTGACGGCAGGCCAATACTTAGATGAACGATTGAAAGAAATAGGCCTAAAAAAATAACCCTTGTTCTTTCGTAGGCATATTGATTTCCTTAAAGCAGTATTGCTGCATGCCATGACATCCTTTGGTGGTCCACAAGGACATTTCTCTATGATGTTAAAAATATTTGTCGAAAGAAGGAATGATATATCGGAAAAACAGCTACATGATTTTAATGCCTTCTGTCAACTACTTCCTGGTGCGTCATCCACACAAATATTAATTTTAATTGGTTATAAAAAAGGAGGTCTACCCTTGTCTATTCTCACCCTGCTCTTATGGATTTTACCTGCTGCCACATTTATGGGAATAGCTGCAATAATATTAACCGCTTATCCCTCTAACAGTAAGGTGATAGATAGCATTCAGTTTCTTCCGCCCATCGCCATTGGATTTATAGGATACGCAGCATGGAGGTCTTATCAAATCATACGAAAAAAAGTATTTTTTATTATACTAACATTATTTATAATAGTCATATGTCTAACTTTCTTTAAACAGCCGATTATTTTCCCTATCGTTATCTTCGTTGCCAGTCTTATCACTATATTCTTTTATTCTGAACAAATTGCAACGAACGAGCAACGTCCCATCACAGTACGATGGAAATTTTTAACCATTTTCCTTCTCACTTTTTTAGTATCTGGGTCACTTTCAGAATTAGCGAGAAAAAACAATTGGGGATTAAGACCTTATTTCAACCTCTTTGAAAACGGATATCGATTTGGGAGTATTATTTTTGGTGGAGGAGATGTTCTCATTCCGTTGATGTACGAGCAGTATGTTGCTCGTCCTACATCCAAGAAAATCAAAGAAAATAATAGCAATGCGTTAAAAATGGATCGCACCGTTTTTTTAGCAGGTGCAGGATTTATCAGAGCAGTTCCAGGACCTGTTTTCTCATTTGCATCTTTTGCAGGGGCTTCAGTTCTTATTTCGAAAGGATCTGGAAATCAATGGATAGGCATGTTGGTAGCCACAGTCGCCATCTTTCTTCCAAGCTTTCTATTGGTTCTTTTTTTTTATCCCCTCTGGGAATATTTGCATGGTTTCAATTTTTTATACCCATTGCTAAAAGGGATTCATGCAGCAACGGTGGGCATCATGTTTGCATCTGTCATTTACTTATCCACTGATCTATTATACATTCATTACTCCTCTATAGAGAAAACACTCTCATCAATATTTTTTATTTGTATCACCTTAATTTATTTATCCACCACAAAGCTTAATCCTGCCTGGTTGGTTATAGGTTCCCTTATTTTAGGTTATTTTTCTTCTTACCCCCTTCTGTAATAATTACCCTTTTCTATTTCTTCTCGAACCGACTCTGGTACGTAATATCGTATGCTGTGTCCTTCCTGCCAAATCTTACGTATCATAGAGGCAGATATATCTAATAATGGCGCTTTACACAGTACTATGTTCCCACTGACATCAGATTCTACAGGAAAACCTTTACGTATGTATACATATATCTTACGCTCTCTACAGAGTTTATCAGCTTTTTTCCACTTTCCAATATTCATATAACTATCACTTCCCATGATGATGCAAAATTCATGTGATGGATATTTATCATCCAATGCCTGTAAAGTATCTATTGTGTACGAAGGTCTTGGTAGTTGAAATTCAATATCACACACTCGAAAACCGGGTACCCCATCTGTAGCGAGTTTGGTCAAATGAAGCCTGTGAAACTCATTTAGTAAATATTGTTCTGCTTTAAATGGGTTTTGTGGTGACACTACAAACCAAATTTGATCTAAATCTTCTTGATATAATAAATGATTGGCAATGATTAGATGCCCGTGATGTATTGGGTTAAACGAGCCAAAATATAGACCTACTTTTATCATGCTGATATGCTTTCTACCTCAATTAAAGCTGCCTCTTCCCGTCTCAATCCAATCAAATATCCACTGATTCGTACTGCGATAGGGTCTGAATCCCATGTTCTATGTTCGATTCCAACTATTTCTCCAGGTATAAACCCCATCTCTAGTAACTTTAATGTCAAGCTATCTTCACGTATCGATATAATTTTACCCCGGTTGCCCGGTTGCAGCTCATTTAATGTCATATACTGATACTTTCTTTATGAATAATATTTTATTCCATCACTCTCGAAAAGCTAAACTCACAGACATACAAAAATTACGAGCATTTATCTTGGAACGTTGCAGAAGCCAAAACTACCACATCGACTGTATTCAATTCATTTTTGTTGATGATAAAAGTCTTTTGCACCTCAATCAACAATATCTACAACATGACTACTACACGGATATTCTCACATTTGAATTCAGCAATACCCCAAAACATCTACTCGCGGACATTTATATTAGTATCGATCGAGTGAAAGATAATGCCCATCAATATCAGGTTCCCTATAACCAGGAATGTCATCGCATCATTTTTCATGGCATTCTCCATTTGCTAGGATATTCCGATGCAACCCCAACATCCAAACAGGCCATGACTCTTATGGAAGACGAATGGTTACAATATTATTTTATTTAATATGTATGCAATAAATGCATAGATATTCTATTGTTTCACGTGGAACATCCCACCTTCCACACCCCAGATATACAGTCACCCATCTATATTTCATTTTTATCTTAAGAATTACCTTCTTTGTTCCACGTGGAACATATCCCATAGATTAGAGCCGTTACCTTTACTGCATGTTTCTAACCTACGACATCATAGTAGTGGGCGCAGGCCATGCGGGTTGCGAAGCCGCTGCGGCTGCCGCCCAGATGGGTAGTCGCGTTCTGCTTCTCACTATGAATATGCAGACCATGGGACAAATGAGCTGTAATCCTGCTATGGGTGGTATTGCCAAGGGTCAGATTGTGCGCGAAATTGATGCAATGGGCGGTTATTCGGGTATTGTCACCGACCGCTCGATGATCCAATTTAGGATGTTGAACCGATCCAAAGGGCCGGCCATGTGGAGTCCTCGCGCCCAGAGCGATCGAATGCTGTTTTCTCAAGAATGGAGAAGCTGTCTGGAACAGACCAAAGGTTTGGATTTCTATCAGGATGTGGTCGTCGGCCTCCTCATTCGTAAGGGATCTTGCACAGGAGTCATTACTGCAATGGGACACCAGATTGAATCAAAGGCAGTTATCCTGACCAATGGAACCTTTTTGAATGGTATCATCCATGTTGGGGAGAAGCAATATGCCGGCGGAAGAATGGCTGAGCGTGCTTCCAGCGGTATTACTGAACAACTGATATCTCTTGGATTCGAAAGCGATCGGTTGAAGACGGGAACACCGCCTCGCATCGATGGCAGAAGCCTGAACTATAGTCGGATGGAAGAACAACCCGGTGATTCAGAAATCAGTGGGTTTAGTTATCTGGGAAAGCCAAGACTGCAATCAGCCGATCAACGAAGTTGCTGGATCACCTACACCGACCCTAGCGTTCATGATACACTGAAGGAGGGCTTTGACCAAAGCCCTATGTTCTCCGGCCGCATCGATGGTATAGGACCCCGCTACTGCCCCAGTATCGAGGACAAGATCAATCGGTTTTCAGACCGTGACAGACACCAACTCTTTGTCGAACCCGAAGGTTGGAATACCATCGAAATCTACGTAAATGGCTTTTCAACATCCCTTCCGGAAGCCATTCAAATCAAAGCATTGCGAAAAGTACCAGGTTTCGAGCAATGCCGCATCTTTCGTCCTGGGTATGCCATCGAATACGACTACTTCCCTCCTACACAATTAGACTATAATCTGGAGACGAAACGGATCCGACGCCTTTTTTTCGCAGGCCAAATCAATGGAACCACTGGATACGAGGAAGCGGCCTGCCAAGGTATGATGGCCGGTATCAATGCACACCTGCATTTACAGGATCAGCCTCCCCTGATCCTGAAACGAAGCGAAGCCTATATCGGGGTACTCATAGACGACCTTGTCAGTAAAGGCACCCGTGAACCCTACCGCATGTTCACCTCCCGGGCAGAGTTCCGAACCCTGCTGCGGCAAGACAATGCTGACTTGCGTCTGACCCGCCTAAGTCACAACATCGGATTGGCATCCGCTGAACGACTGGAAAGAGTCCAACAAAAAGAAAAAGAAGTCAAACAGATTCGACAATCGTTGAAGGAAATATCCGTCACCCCTGACGATATCAATGGATTTCTGACCTGTCGCAATGCACCCCCCATCATACAAAGAC
>VGFQ01000003.1 GCA_016868815.1 Bacteroidota bacterium | reverse complement strand
GGCCACCTTCATGGCACAGCTGGAGATGAACCGTGTCAACGTACGCCTGCGCAGGAGCCGTGGCCGCGACATTGATGCCGCCTGCGGTCAACTCGCCAACAAGGACACTCAGGCCTTCTGAACCCTGCCAACAACCCCACATGCCCAAGACCAGCGGTTTCGACAAATTCATCACTCGGAAAAAAGGCAGCGTCATCAAAGAAGAGGCGCGGCAAGAGAAGCGTAGGGTAAAGAAGGCTAAATCCGATGCGATCGAGCTGCGCCGCCAGCGACCGTCACACCGCGATGTGAGGACCGAGGGCAGCCCCGCAGCCTCTGGCACGGGACCATACGCTAGGCCTCAGATCCTCCGAACCCAGAAGGCGGAGGAGAAGATGCCCCTGAACAAGTACATCGCCCACTGCGGCGTCTGCTCCCGGAGAGATGCCGCCGCTTTAGTGCGCGACGGAAAGGTAAAAGTCAATGGTACACCTGTATTAGAGCCGGGTTATAAGATGACTGAAACCGACAGCGTCACCGTCAATGGTAAAAAGGTCTTCCCCGCCCGGAACCTGGTATACATCCTGCTCAACAAGCCTAAAGACTGCATCACGACAGCCTCCGACACCCACGGCCGCAAGACCGTCCTCGACATCGTCCGCAACGCCTCCCCAGAGCGCATCTTTCCCGTCGGTCGCCTCGACCGCAACACCACCGGCGTGCTGCTGCTCACGAACGACGGCGAGCTCGCCCAAAAACTAAGCCACCCAAGCTATGAAGTGAGGAAGACCTACGAAGTACGGCTGGACAAGCCCCTGTCGAAAGCCGACTTTGAGAAAATCCTCGCAGGAGTAACCCTGGAAGACGGCCCTGTCCAGGTGGATGCCTTGGCGCATCCCGAAGCCAAAGACCGGTCAATCGTCGGCATAGAAATCCATAGCGGACGGAACCGCATCGTAAGACGTCTCTTCGAAGCCTTGGGGTATGATGTGCTGAACCTCGACCGAGTCGTCTTCGCCAACCTCACCAAGAAAAATGTAGACCGGGGCAAGTGGCGGTTCCTGCATGAGAAAGAAGTGCGACTCCTCAAGTTCCTCAACAAGTCGTTCATCCGCAAAGCACGACCTGACGCATCACTATGACCTTGGAGATCCTACTGGAGACGGACGACCTGGTGGTCGTCGCCAAACCTTCCGGGATGCTAACCCTTCCCGACCGTTTCGACGCCGCTCTAGCCTCTGTACGCGGACAGCTACAGCAACTCTACGGAGAAGTATTTACTGTACACCGGATCGATAAGGATACCAGCGGCCTACTCATCTTTGCCCGTCACCTGCAAGCCCAGCGTTTCCTCACCCAGCAGTTCGAAGAGCGGCTGGTACAGAAAACTTATCTTGGTCTAGTCATCGGAAGGGTAGCCGCCGATCAGGCCAGCTTTCAGGAACCCCTCGAGGAGCACCCCACGCAGAAAGGAAAGATGCGGGTAAGTCGTCACGGCAAGCCAGCCCTCACCCATAGCACCACCCTAGAACGCTGGGGTCGCTTCAGCTGGCTTTCGATCGACATCGAGACGGGAAGAACCCATCAGATCCGGGTACACCTTTCCCATGCAGGACACCCCATCGTTTGCGACCCACTCTACGGGACAGGGGAGCCTGTCCTGCTCTCCAGCATCAAAAAACATTATAAGCCTTCCGGCACCGAGCCCGCAGAACGTCCGATACTCGACCGGCTGGGGCTGCACGCATGGCGGCTTCGGGTCTCAGACCTGTCGGGCCAACCACTGCAGATAGAAGCCCCGCTCCCGCGAGATCTAGACGCCTGTCTGCGGCAGCTAAGGAAATGGCAGCGGCTGTGACGGCCGCCAAAACCTAGAAGCTGTCTGATGCATTGGGATGGATCAAGTCATGAAAGGAATGTACCTCCGAGCCCGGCCAGACCGCCGCTCTCAAATAGGCCTTTAACCAGCGTCTGGTGAAGGTGCTGGCAGTGTGTGTCGATCGGCTGCACAGGCAATGGGGACTGGGTGGTGGCTGGCCACCTGACGATCTTTGTTAGAGATGATGGTGAAGTCGGGCGCGAGGTCTCCCTGTCTTAATGACATAGTACATGACTTAGCACCCAAAATAGGAAGGGAATATCTATCTATTATATCAGTAGACTTTATACTTTCCCCTGCAGGGTCCCGCCACGGGTGAGGGCATCTTTGCCGAAGCGGGCCCGCACATCATCGATGGCGCGATAGAGGCCACTCTTGCGCAATGGATCTGAAAAGAGGTTGGTTTGTTGGGCCTGTGCGGTGAGCTCACTGAGGCGTACGCCGAGGAGGCGTACGGGCGTACCGGGCTGGTAAAGCTTCAGAAAGAGTTCGCGAGCGAAAGGGATGAGCTCGTCATCGAAAAAAGTGTAGGGAATAGAAAGCTGCCGTGTGGCGGTCTCAAAGCTGGGATGCCGGAGTTTGACTGCAATGCAGCCTGCCATCAGGTTCCGGGCGCGGACCTGTGCTGCTATCTTTTCCGTCATCCGCAGCAGCTCTGAGAGAAGGAAATCGGCATCGGATATGTTGGCCTCGAAGGTATGCTCGGTGGAGACAGACTTAGCGACATGATAGGGTTTTACCTCGCCCTCGTGGTGGCCGCAGGCCCTTCGGCGGAGCTCCTCCGCCCAGCACCCTAACAGGGAGGAAAGGGCTTGGCTGGGATAGCAGGACAGCTCGCCAAGGGTGGTGATGCCCAGTTCGAGCAACCGACGTTCGGCATGGGGCCCTACACCCGGCATCCTGCCGATGGGCAGGGGCGCTAGGAAGGCCGCTTCTTGGCCATGTGGGATGTACAGGTACCCATTGGGCTTGGCTTCATTGGTGGCCATCTTGGCGACCAGCTTGTTGGAGGACAGGCCAAAGGAGATGGGCAGGCCAGTTTGCCGGGTGATGCTTTCCCTCAGCTGGATGGTCCAAGCATAGACATCGTGAAATCGATCCATCCCGGTGAGGTCTACATAAAACTCATCGATGGAGGCTTTTTCAAACAGGGGGGCGGCAGCAGCGATGATGTCTGTGACTTGACGGGAATAATGGCTGTAGTCGTGGCGAGCGCCTGGCAAGACCAATGCCTGTGGGCAAAGCTGCAGGGCCTTCCCCATCGGCATGGCAGAACGAACGCCAAAGACCCGGGCCTCATAGCTGCAGGTAGTGACAACCCCCCGCGCACTACTCCCGCCCACGATCAGTGGTTGCCCGCGAAGGGAGGGGTTTTTGAGGATCTCGACTTCTACGAAAAATGCATCGAGGTCAAAATGGGCGATATATGGGAGGGGGACTGACAAGGTGCTGTTGCCAAGGTTGGCTCCTGAAGTTCGGATAACGGCAGGAATCACCCAAGGTAGATCTCCAACAAACCTTCCGGAAGGATCATGTCGAGGCGTTTCTTCTGGGCATCGGCGCGACGCAGGGTGTCTGCATGCAAGGGCAGGAGCACTTCTTTTCCTTCGACCTCCAGTCGCAGCAAGATTTGGTGGGGCTGTTCGATGACTTCGACCACTGGACCCAGGTGCCTTCTCGAGGCGTATACCTGGTATCCGAGCAGACTGATGGGCGCATGGCGGGCGGCCAGGTTGCGGAAGACGGGCTCCGGTATCCAGACCGATTTGCGGAGGAGCAACCGGGCCTTTTCGGGAGTGTCCACTGTCTCGAGGCGGAACAATGTTTCCGAATCTGATCGCGACTGACCTTCTAGGAGAAAGTAGGGTATTAGGCTGCCGGGTGCCAGTTCTAAGAACAGGGCCGGGCACTCCTGCAGGGAGGTGGCCTTCCCCAGGTCATGGCGCAAGAGGAGGGAGCCATCGAGGCCATGGACGGCCACGATCTTTCCGATATGTATTTGCTCTTCCATGGAAAAAGAAAAGCCTCCGGAGAGGCTTTGTCAATATTGATTATGCAGTTGGTGGAATCATGCCTCAGGAGTGCTGGCCTGAGGGGTGCTGGCCTCAGACTTAGCTTCCGTGTCTGGCCTGCGCTCTGGGCGACGCTGCGGGGGACCTCCCCGGCGACGGCGACGGTTGCGGGCGGCTTCCTCTTCCCGCTGGCGGATCTTGGCTTCATGCTCCTGATGCCAGCTCTGGAACTTTTCCATGGCCCTAGCCTCATCGAAGAGACCGAGGGAGACCCCCCGAAGGAGGTGCTTCAGATAGAGGACCCCTTTGTAGGAAAGGATCTTCCTGACCGTGTCTGTCGGCTGGGCGCCCTTGTGGAGCCATTCCATCGCCTTTTGACGATCGATCTGTACAGTGGAGGGGACGGTGAGGGGATTGTAGGTGCCTATCTTCTGGATGAACTTGCCGTCCCGGGGGGCTCGTGCATCTGCGACCACGATGAAGTAGAAGGGTCTTTTCTTGCTTCCGTGTCGCTGCAGGCGAATTTTTACAGCCATAAAAAATGGAAATTTTTTGTGGGTGGTGAACGTTAGGGTTGCCTGTAACGGGATTGCGAAATTACAATTCGATCCTGATTTGTCAAAACAAAAATGGCAAAATCAGGAATTCATGCATGCCTATCGTCGGCCAGCGCCCATCCGCATGCCCGGTGGCATCTTCTGCATGGTGCGCATCATCTGTCGCATCTGGTCGAATTGCTTCATGAACTGGTTGACATCTGCCAGGTCTTTGCCGGCCCCTCGGGCGATGCGTTTCTTCCGGCTCATATCGATCAGGTCGGGCGATGAGCGCTCGGCAGGGGTCATGGAGCGGATCATGGCTTCAACCCCCGCAAAGGCATCGTCGCTGATGTCTACGTCCTTCAACGCTTTTCCGACACCAGGGATCATCGACATCAGGTCCTTGAGATTTCCCATCTTACGGATCTGTTGTAGCTGTTCCAGAAAGTCCTGGAAGTCGAACTGGTTTTTACGAATTTTTTTCTCCAGGCGGCGTGCCTCTTCTTCGTCGTACTGCTGTTGCGCTTTTTCTACCAGTGAGGTGATATCACCCATGCCGAGGATGCGCTGGGCCATCCGGTCGGGATAGAAGACGTCAAGGGCATCCATCTTCTCGCCGTTGCTGACGAACTTGATGGGGGCTTCGACGGTATGGCGGATGGAAAGGGCGGCACCCCCCCGCGCATCGCCATCGAGTTTAGTGAGTACGACACCGCTAAAGTGAAGGCGGTCGTGGAAGGTTTTGGCCGTGTGGACCGCATCCTGGCCGGTCATGGCATCCGCGACAAACAAGATCTCCCTTGGCTGGACGGCATCACGGATGGCAGCCACTTCTAGCATCATGGCTTCATCGACGGCCAGGCGGCCGGCAGTGTCGATGATGACTACATTCTTGTTCCGGAAGCGGGCAGCGGCAATGGCCTTGCGGGCGATGTCTGCAGGGTCCGTATTGCCTATTTCCAGGAATACCTCTACCCCCACCTGCTCTCCAAGTACCCGGAGTTGTTCCATCGCGGCAGGGCGGTAAACGTCAGCAGCCACCAGCAATGGGGAGCGGCCTTTCCGGGCGCGGAGATGGTTGGCAAGTTTGCCGCTAAAGGTTGTCTTACCGGAGCCCTGGAGGCCTACGACGAGGATGACGGCCGGGTTGCCCTGTAGGTCGAGATCCTGCTGCTGGCCACCCATCAGATCAGCCAGCTCGTCTTGTACAATCTTGACAAGGAGCTGCCCCGGAGTGACTGACTGGATGACTTTCTGGCCAATGGCCTTTTCCCGGACCCTGTCGGTGAATTCCTTGGCGACGCGATAGTTGACGTCAGCATCCACCAAGGCCCGACGGATCTCTTTCACCGTTTGGGCGATGTTGAGGTCTGTGATGCGACTCTCCCCGCGAATCTGACGGAAGGCGGCTTCCAGCCGATCAGTAAGGTTCTCGAACATGTCCGTCCATTTATATCCACCAGCAACCGGGACACCTGGTTGCTACGGGAGGGTGAAGGTACGGAACAGGCTGGATCGGCCCTTAGCCCATGTAACTCTTCAGATGAATGGTGCGCGAAGTGCTGCGCAGCTTGGTGATCGCTTTGTCCTTGATCTGTCGGACGCGCTCGCGGGTGATGCCATACCGGCTTCCAATCTCCTCAAGGCTGAGGGGATGGTCTTCATCGATCCCGAAGAAGAGGCGGATAACTTCTTGCTGGCGAATGGTGAGCAACCGCAGGGAGCGCTCAATCTCCTGCTTCATGGAGTCGTTGTGTACGAGCTGTTCGTCGGTCCCCTCGACATTCGGATTATGAATCACATCGAGCAAGGTGCTGTCCTCCCCTTCCGATAAAGGCGTATCCATGCTGACGTGCCGGAAGCTGTTGCCCAAGGATGCCACAATCTCATCGGAGCCGATATCTAGGAACTCGGAGATCTCCTCCACCGAGGGTTCCCGCTCATACTGCTGCTCGAGTGTCTGAACAGCTTTACTCACCCTACTGGTCAGGCCTACTTTGTTGAGCGGCAGCCGGACGATGCGGGCTTGCTCAGCCAGCGACTGGATGATGCTCTGACGGATCCACCAGACTGCGTAAGAGATGAACTTGAAGCCCCGGGTCTCGTCAAAGCGTTGAGCTGCTTTGATTAATCCCAGATTCCCCTCGTTGATGAGATCGGGCAGAGAAAGCCCCTGGTTCTGGTACTGCTTGGCCACGGAAACGACAAAGCGTAAGTTGGACTTGATTAGCTTATCCAGCGCATGCTGGTCGCCGTTCCGGATCAATTTTGCCAGTCGCACCTCTTCTTCGGCAGAGATCATCTCCACTTTGCCGATCTCCTGGAGGTACTTTTCAAGGCTCTGAGATTCCCGGTTGGTAATCGATTTGCTGATCTTAAGCTGACGCATGCTCATGCCTAGTTCCTATTGGGTTCGGAAATTATTTCGTTGGGGTCGGATGGGTTGAAACTTAAAAACGGAAATGTTCTTAACTTATTGTTAAAGAATGATTCCCGTGGCACAAAAATTGAAATCTAGGTGTCTTTATACATATAAAAGGGCATCAAACATGCGGGTGATTACTGCCAAGATGCGTTGCATCATTTGCAGGTCATTTAAGGCATATATGAGTAGTCAAAAAACATTTCTCTATATCGATTTTTATCTATTATTATTGCAGTCATAGGCTAAAACAATGGTTTCTGTGCAGGAATAGATAGAAAAATACCCATGACAACTGGATTCCTATGAGCAAGCAGCTGTATACCATTGAATACCCAGTCCGCTCCTCCCCGGGGATACTGTTCGAATTCCTATCGACACCGGCAGGGCTACAGGAGTGGTTTGCGGAGAAAGTCGACGAGCGGGACGGCGTGTTTAGTTTTACCTGGAACGGCTCGACAGACAAGGCAGAAATGCTCGAAATGGAAAGTGATCGGTTTATCCGTTTTCATTGGCTGCATACCCCTCCGGCAGAATACTTCGAATTCCGCATTGAGAAGTCTGAAGTCTCCAACCAAACGATCCTCGTCGTCAAGGATTTTGCTGAGAAGAAAGACATCGCTGACCAGACGCAGCTTTGGGACTTCCAGGTGAATGACCTCTGCCACCGTATAGGCAGCTAAGGCCCGTCGTCATGCCTAAGACAACAGGCTCAAGATTTTCCGATACATCGAAAGGAAGGCCGTTGTGCCTGCATTGATTTCTGCTAGCGGCGCTGTGCAGGCGATCTTCGTAAACTCCTTTTCTGCCCAGATCTGGCGCCAATGCGTGACTGTCAAGCTGCTGGCTGCCAGGTAGTTATCTTCGCCCAAATGGTGCTCCCATTCTAGGTGGGAGACGCATACCAGGAAGCCTTCCGCTGTCAGGGTCGGCAAGGATGCTTCGAGCCGCTCCCGGAACCGGTCGCGGTGCGCCCCCCGGAGATGCAGGGTGACACTCAGAGGATGTCCCCAGAGGAACAGGGTTCGTATGGCGAAGATGTCCGCTGTCGTGAAAAGCCTGGGGTGGTCCAGAACGACATAGGGTTGCCCACGGTAGTTCTCTCCCCTGGATACTTTGGGAGACCTTGCGGTGGCATCGGGCAGCAGGCTGACCAGCGGCTGCAACTCCTGGGATTGGCGTACTGCCAGTCCACCAAAGAGGTCCGACACCTTCGAGATGACCGCACCCTTGATCAGCATCACCCGATCGTTCGCGGCCAGGGAGAGCTCCTCCTCCGAAAGCTGTACTTTTGACATGTCCATTTGGTCTCAAAGTTAACCCAGGCCCTCTGTCGGGCTGCAGCCCCGTGAATAAACTCGACAAACTCATCCTGAAGGCGTTTATCGGGCCCTTTATCGCCACTTTTTTTGTGACGCTATTTGTGCTCGTCATGCAGTTCTTCTGGAAATATGTTGACGACCTGGTGGGTAAGGGTCTGGGGCTTGGCAGCATCCTGGAACTCACATGCTATGTGACCGCCACAGCCATCCCCCTGGCCTTGCCACTGGCTATCCTGCTATCTTCCATCATGACCTTCGGCAACCTTGGCGAAAGCTTTGAACTGGTGGCCATCCAGTCGGCCGGCATCCCCCTACTCCGCTTCATGCGCCCGCTGATCGCCTTCAGTCTGGCGGTAAGTCTGCTGGCATTCACCATCTCCAACTGGGTGATACCCGTCGCACAACTCCGCTTCACCACCATGCTCTACGACATCCGGGTTGCAAAGCCTGCCTTCGACATTCGGGAAGGCATCTTCTATACCCGGCTGCCTGGCTTTGCCGTCAAAGTGGGCCGCAAGGAGAAGGAAGGGAATGGAATTGCGGACATCATCATCTACGAAAACCAGGGATCCCTGCAAGACAATGTCATCGTGGCCAAGAAGGGAGAGATGCGCATGAGCAGTGACCGGAAGTCGATGGAATTCGTATTGGAAGACGGATGGCGCTATCAGGAGCGTGGCGTCTACAGCTCTGCAGCCACGGAGTACTACCGGCTTGGCTTCCAGCGCTATATAAAGGTCTTCGACCTCAGCGGCTTTGAAGTGTTCAAAACACCCGACAGCCTCTTCAAAGGCAACTTCATGATGCTCAATGTCAGCCAGCTGCAAAAGACGTCTGACTCCCTCCAAGAAGCTGTAGAGGCCTCGCTGATGCAACGAATGAACCGGGAAGTCAGCAGCTACTATCTGAGCGGACGCCTCTTGGACAGCGGCTGGAAGGCTACAAAACCCATTCCTGCCATCCCAAAAAAGACCACCACCTTCGAAGACCTGCTGCCCGACAGCCTCTACAACACCGCCATGCAGCGGGCCAATGATAAAGTCAACCTCATCAAATCCGCAATCGACATCATTGCCTCGGAACACGACAGCCGCCGCCGAGAGATCCGCTACACCCTGATCGAATTTCACAAAAAGTTCTCCCTCTCTTTCGCCTGCTTCGTGCTGTTCATGATCGGTGCCCCGCTGGGATCGATCATCCGGAAGGGAGGCTTGGGCATGCCTCTGGTGATCGCCGTGATCTTTTTCCTTGTCTTCCACGTCACCAACATGTTTGGGGAGAAGCTGAGCAAACAGGACACATTGACCCCCTGGGGAGGTATGTGGATGTCGACCTTCCTGCTCATCCCGATAGGCGTCTTTCTGACATACAAGGCCATGAACGACTCTCAGCTCTTCAACAGCGAATTTTATTTCCGAATATTCCGAAAATGGAAAGACAAGCGCAGCGGCCGAAGGCCTTCCCTCTTTTCCGTACCTTCATCCAAATCAAAGATATCATGAGCGACAGAAGGTACTTTCTTAAGTCCACCCTGCAGTCCGGACTGGCTTGGAGCACGGCAGTCGGACTCGCACCATCCCTGCAAGCATCTCCTCTCGCACAGCAAAAGGCAGCCCTCCATGTGCCTAGCATTGGCCCAGACCAGACACCTCTGCCTTATACCTACGATGCACTCGCCCCCATCATCGATGCACGTACCATGGAGATCCACTACTCCAAGCATGCGGCAGCCTATTCTAAGAATCTGAAAGAAGCCATGGCCACTGAAAAACTGTCTGCAGACAGTTCCGTTGAGATGTTGCTGGCAACGATCTCTCGCTACTCCGAGAAGATGCGTAACAACAGCGGCGGACACTATAACCACGAACTCTTCTGGAAGTGTATGTCGCCCAAAGGGCCTCAAGAACCTACCGGCCAACTACTGGAAGCCATCGTACGGGATTTCGGATCTATGGCAGACTTCCGCAAGCGCTTCACCGAAGCGGCTATGACTCGCTTTGGCAGCGGATGGGCCTGGCTATGCCTCGACGCCGGGGGGAGGTTGCAGATTGGTTCCACCCCGAATCAGGACAATCCCCTCATGGACATCTCTCCCCTCCGTGGTAAACCCCTGCTGGCACTCGACGTATGGGAACATGCCTATTACCTCCAATATCAAAACAGGCGGGCTGAATACATCGAAAACTGGTTCAAGCTGGTAGACTGGACATTCGTGGGGCAGCGGATGAGAACTGACTCCTGAACGGAGACCCCTAAAATAGGCTCAGCCTTTGCCAGCACCTTCCGCTCAAGAGGCAGTCGGACCGACAAAGGCTGAATTATGGCATTCAATCGCATCCCAAAAGTATAGGTACGCTGCATCATCACAAATATTTTTTTTAGCTTTTCAAAAACTCTTGAAAATCAATAGTTAGTTGTTGAACTTTATAGGTTGATTACACTCAAAAAGTCAAACTTAAGTGATTTATGCACGCTTTGAATTCATACCTGGAGGCCCATCGTGACCGATTCCTGGAGGAGTTGCTGGCGCTGTTGCGCATCCCCTCCGTAAGTGCTCGAAGCGAGCATGCCCCCGATATGGCTATCTGTGCAGAAGCTGTATGCGAGGCCTTGCGGAAAGCAGGGGCAACCCAAGCAAGGGTGATTACTACGCCTGGGCATCCGATCGTATATGGAGAGCGAATGACAGACCCATCACGCCCTACTGTGCTGGTCTATGGACATTACGACGTCCAGCCAGCCGACCCGCTGGAACTTTGGGAGAGCGGCCCCTTCGAGCCCGTCATCCGCGATGGCAAGATCTATGCAAGGGGAGCCTGCGACGACAAAGGACAGTTCTTTATGCATGTCAAAGCCCTGGAAGCCATGGTTGCAACGGGCAACCTGCCCACCAACATCAAATTCTGCATAGAAGGCGAGGAGGAGGTAGGCTCACCCAACCTGGCGCATTTTGTGCGCGAGAATCGGGCGATGCTGAAGACAGATGTCATCCTGATCAGCGACACGGCCATGATTTCCATGGAACACCCCTCGATCGATACCGGTGTGCGGGGACTGAGTTACATCGAAGTGGTGGTGACTGGCCCAAACCGCGACCTCCACAGCGGCGTATATGGCGGGGCAGTGGCCAATCCTGCGACCATCCTCGCCCGAATGATCGCCTCCTGCCATGACGCAGAAAACCGCATCACCATCCCCGGCTTTTATGACAACGTCGTCGAATCCACCCCGGAGGAAAGGCAACTGATGGCAGCAGCACCCTTCGACGAAGTGGACTTTTGCAGAGACCTGAGCATCGACGCTGTATGGGGCGAGAAGGGATATACAACCAACGAACGTACCGGCATCCGCCCCACGCTGGAAGTCAACGGTATCTGGGGAGGATACACGGGCGAGGGTTCCAAGACCGTGCTGCCCTCGAAGGCCCATGCTAAGATTTCTGCGCGATTGGTGCCCAACCAGTCTTCCAAGCGCATCACCCAACTCCTCATGGATCATTTTAGAAAAATCGCGCCGGCAGGTGTCCAGGTAGACGTCTTTGAACACCATGGTGGCGAGCCCTACCTGACGCCGATTGATTCCAAAGCCTATCAGTCGGCTGCCAGGGCCATGCGCAAGACCTTTGGAAAAGACCCGATCCCTGTCAGAGGCGGCGGCTCCATTCCCATCTGCTCCCTCTTCGAACAGGAGCTAGGATGCAAGATTGTATTCATGGGCTTTGGGCTGGACAGCGACAACCTACATTCCCCCAATGAGAAATACGACCTCGCGAATTTTTATAAAGGCATCGAGACCATCCCGCATTTCCACCGATGCTTCGCTGAAGAGTAGCCACGAGTCCCAGGCAGTCACTCAAGGGCCTCCCCAGTCGTAGTAAACGACCAAGGCCATCCTTCCCGTCCCTTTACCGTGCTCCGGGCGGACAATGCCTGCGTAGGAAGTCTGTATACAGGCTGGACAAATGCTGCCGCGTGCCTTCTCCCTCGCTAAGCCCATGTGAGCGGTTGGGATAGGCCATGAAACTGAACCGACGATTATACCGGACCAGCTCATCGATGAGCATCTCAGCGTTCTGATAGTGGACGTTGTCGTCAGCAGTGCCATGTATGTACAGTAAGTTCCCTTGCAGGTTCTTTGCATGGGTCATGGGTGAGCCCTCGATAAAATCTTGCCTGTTCTCCTGGGGTAGCCCCATGTACCTTTCCTGATAGATATTGTCATAGGTGAGCTGATTAGCGACAGCTGCGATGGAGATGCCTGTCTGGTAGATGGCTGCATGACGGAACATCAGGTTTAGTGTGGCAGAGCCGCCACCACTCCATCCCCATACGGCAACCCGCGAGGTGTCGGTATAGGGCCGCTGCAGGAATACACGGGCTGCCATCGATTGGTCTTGGATGTTTACAATGCCAATCTTCCGATAGATCGCTTTGCGCCAATCCCTTCCTTTTGGCGCAGGTGTGCCTCGGTTGTCGATCGACACATAGAGATAGCCGTCTTTTGATAAGTCGCCAGCATAGAGCGAGTTGCGACCGGTGCCCCAGCGGTCCAGCACTGTCTGTGCCCCTGGCTCCGAATACACATAGAAGAGGACAGGGTATTTTTTTGCAGGGTCAAATCCTTCAGGCTTCTTCATCCATCCGTCCATCTCAACGCCGTCGGGGGTGCGAAGGCGAAAAAACTCCATCGGATCGGGTGTGGCTGCCATCTGCTGGATGGCGTCGGTCACTGGGCTGCGACTGTTATCACCCCGATGCGAGGGAAGTGCCACCCACTCGCTCACGATCGGCACCCGATGCGATGAGTAGCTATGCCAGGCAAAGGCAGCTCCGGGAGATAGCTCATATTCGTGCGTGCCGGGCTGATCGGCAGGCGTGAGCCGTTCGGGGGCGGAGCGGCCATCCATGCGTACCCGATAGAGGTATTTTTGGGTTGCGTTGTCTGGAGATGCGGAAAAATATATGTACCCTCTGGCCTCATCGACCCGGTGAATGTCCATCACGTCGTAGGCGCCTGGCGTGAGCAGCAGCGCTTCCCCACCCGCTGTCGGCATTCGGTAGAGGTGGCGCCATCCATCCCGCTCGGAGGCCCATAGAAAGGAACGGCCTTGTTCCAGCCAATCCCATCCGCCATAGTCGTAGTCGCCATCCCAGGATGGCAGGATGTCAATCCATGCCGGGTCGCTCTCCTCCGCGATCAGCTGGGCGCTGCCATCGATGGCACTGCAGCGGTAGAGTAGGCTATGCTGCTGGCGCCTGTCGAGCTGCTGCACCACCAGGCCGGATCCGTCGGGCAGCCATTCCATGCGGGGCAGATAATGCTGCCGGGGGTCGCCTGGGATGCGCATCCAACGGATTCCTCCACTCCTCAGGTCGACGATGCCGATACGCACGGCAGAGGGTGGCTCTCCGACCTTCGGATATTCGACGGGGATGGTGCGCGCATACACCGAGTCGGTGTTGTTGATCATGAGAAAGTCACGCGTACCAGCGGCATCGACCTGCCAGAAGGCGATGTGGCGACCGTCAGGGCTCCATCGAAATCCATCACGGCAGGCGAACTCCTCTTCATAGACCCAATCGAAGGTGCCGTTGATGAGTCTGCGGTGGCCGTCGTTGGTGAGGGCTCGGATCATGCCGGTGGCGATGTCTTCTACATACAGATTATATTGGCTTACGTAGGCAGCCAGGCGTCCATCAGGCGATGGTTTGGCGAAAAGGAGCGACTGCGCCGGGAGTCCCATGCCCAGTCGGTGCCAGCGACCCGCTGCCAGATCGAGCCAGTGATAGTCGCCTCGCGTGTGGTAACGCCAGACCCTTGCGGTATTGGCAAAGAAGAGCATACAGCGACCATCCGTAGTAGGAATAAACCCTTCGGCCTCGAGATCCCCAAGTCCCTGCTGCAGCAGTTCTTTGGATATAAGGGAACGACGGCTACCAGAGGAGAGGTTTGTCTCCACAACTTCCCCATCCTTCCACGTAATGAGGCGTTGGCCGTCGGCCGACCAATGCCGCAACGAGGGCTTCTGGGCCTGCAGTACCAGAGTAGAGAGGATGCATGGAAGTAGCCAGCAGCACCTGTGAAAAGCCATATCATTTCGTTTGATACAAGATAAGGCTTCCTCCTGACAGCATCGATGGCGTACCTTTACTTTCATCTATACTAAGATGCCTGATGCAGAAAAAATAAGACTTGACAAATACCTGTGGTCGATTCGCATGTATAAGACCCGCACAGCGGCGGCTGATGCCTGCGAGAAGGGACGTGTAAAGATGGATGGACAATCGCTGAAGGCGTCCAGGCCTGTGAAAGCAGGAGATGTGTATGACCTCCGGACGGAGACACGCCGTTGGGTGATCCGAGTGGAGTCAATCCTCGGTAACAGGCTGGCCTACGCAGAAGCCGTGAAGCACTACACAGACCTTACGCCGGAAGAAGAACGCGATCGCATCGCCTTCCAGGCAGCCGTCTTCCATACGGGCAAGCGTAAAAGCAAGATCGGAAGGCCGACCAAGAAGGATCGGCGAACCCTCGACGGGCTCATGGAATGACATCTTTATCTTTTCCCGAAGGGCCTTGCATTAAAGAGGGCCAGCTGCAACTGGAGCCGACTCCTAGATTCTTCTATCTGTGTCATCAGTCCAAGCTCCAGCCGCAGGTCCTTGCGCAATACCCAGCCTACGGCACCATAGACCCGGGCACGATCGAAGACGGGCCTATCGAGGTGCAAGAAAAACTCATCATACGCAGAGAGGTAGCAAGCGCCTGCCTCCATGCGGGACTTATTAAGTGGGAGGTTGATACCTAAAAAATAGCGGAAGCGGCTGCGGAAGCCTGCTTCAAGGAAACGCTGCTCCAGCCGATAGCGGTGCTGCAGGTATATCCTTCCGAACGATTGCCTCATGATGAACTGCTGGAAGATGCGGTGCTCTCGGGTGGTATATTTCCTGCCAGTGCCCATGATGTAAGGCTCAGAGAGGATATACGCATAGCCCAGTAAGACATTGTTATTCCCCTCTGAAAGGTTCTTGCCGATGCCGGTACGCAGCAAGAGCTGCTCCAGGTCGCCGACAGCATTGTAATTGCGGTACTGCGCTTCATTCCACAGATTCCAGCCCTTGCCCAGAGGCTGGTTGCCTAAATACATCATCCAGTTGCCTGTACGCGAGGACTGTGCCTGCGTGCAGGCAGTCAATAGCATACAGACCAATAGTTGGAAGATGCTTCTTGTCGTTAGGGTACCCATATCAGCGGCTCCAGCGCTCGTTGATGGGATCGCCCTTGGAGCTCTTCCCGGAATGGTACCAATGCCGCCCCTCGACGCGGCCATCGAAACTCAGGCTCATGCCGACGCGCGAGCTGTCGCGCGAGAAAAACTCGATGTGCTCGGTATACTTGCCGTCGGCAAAGGTGTAGCGACCACCACCTGTGCCCGAGAACTCGCCCGTCGCGGTGTTGATGGCGGCCCACTGGAAACGTTGTCCCGAGAGCAGCTTGATGGTCTTGCGCCCACCGCGTGACTGCATCTCGACCATCTTACCGCCTTGCTCACGGCCCGTGATGCGCCAGTTGCCTGCCAGCGGCCCCTGACCTTCGTCAGTACGCTCCCAGGGCTCCCCCAAGCCCTCGTCTATGCGTAGACGCCCGTTTCGGACATCTACCTTCCAGGCATACGAACTACCGACATAAGATTTATCCATTGTATGGTATTCTACTTTCCCTTCGAGTCTGCCATCCTTATACACACAGGTACCACCCTGCGTCTGAATAAAGTGCTTGCCAGCCATGTCAAAACTGCTGAGGCTGAAATAGTCGTCGATAATGACAAGGGTGTGGGTGACACTACCCTCCTTTCTCTGCCAGGCACCTATATAGTCTTTATCTGGAGGCGTCCATCCTATGGCAATGAGTGCCAAATATGCAGTGAGCATCTTTTTCATGGTGACATATATTTTTTAATTGAATGGTTCAACGGTCCAGGATCTTTCCCAGCAGTCCCCGGGCGCTAAGGTGACAACGCCCGGCTTGCTGGCCAACGTTCCGTCATATCCGTATGGGTCTGCATGTCCTTGCCAGGGCTCTATGCAGACAAAAGGTGCCTGCGGGGGAGCCCAGAGCCCGAGCATCGGCCATCCTTCGATGCCGAAGCGGAGACCTCGGGAGCCTTTATCTGAGCGAAGGGTAAGGCAGGCGGATTGGAGTCCCTGAATTACAATGGCGTCCTCCCGAAAGAGTTCGTGATGAAGTTGGAGACTGGTAGCCCCTTGGAGGAAGCCAGGATCTTCTTCATGTAAGAGGCCGTCGCGCAACTTCCAGCGGCCGACCGTCTCTGGATGTGAGAAGTCGATCTGATAGTCCTGGTAGGAAAGCCCCGGCTCCAGTGGAAGAGCAAAGGCAGGGTGGCCACCAATAGAAAAGATCAACGAGTCATCGGATGGGTTGGCGACGATGTATTCGACTTGCAGGCCAGTGGCACGCAGGAAGTATCGGATGCGCAAATGGAAGCGGAACGGATATACGAGGCGGGAAGCCTCGTCATCCTCCAACAGGCAGGTGACTTCCTGGCCAGACAGTGCCTTGAGGGCGAATACTCGGTCCCTGGCAAAGCCATGACGCGGAAGGCAATAGGTGGCGTCTTTGTGCCGGTAGCGGCCCTCTTGCAGGGTGCCAACAATGGGAAAGAGAATGGGGGATTGCTTGCTCCAGAAGCGGGCATCGCCCGACCAGAGATATTCAGTGTCATGAAGGCGTAAAGAGGTCAACTCGGCACCCTGCGGCTTTACCCATGCTTCCAAAGGACCTTCAGCCAACCGGATCATGTCTCAAGATACTCGAAACTCTCCGATCGTGGCGTAATAACAGTTCCCGGTAAAATAAGATCGGATCAGCAAGGTGACAAACAGAGCCAACATATTCATCCAAAGCATAACAAATAAAGATAAATTAGGTGATACATGAAATCTCTTTAGGCTTTGATAAACAAGAATTAAAATACTACCTTTATATATGCAAAAAATTCATGGAGTCATAACCGTCTTGCTGTCTATCACCCTAATTATCGCAGCATGCAAGAAGGATACCACAGACGGAACAGATCCAACTGTAAATTCCAGCTTTGACGTCATCCAGTCTCAGATATTGACAAAGAGCTGCGCATTGGCGGGCTGCCATGCTTCTTCTTCGGACGCCACCTTTGCGCAACACGGTCTCGTGCTGAGCCCCGGAGTAGCCTACGATAATCTGGTTGGCAAACCCTCAAGGAATGCAACAGCTGCCGGCATGAACATGCCCCGGGTAAAGCCCTTTGACGCAGATAACAGCCTGTTGTTTCATAAGATCACCTGTCAGTCTGGCCACCACAGTGTCAACTTCGGGAACCGAATGCCTATGGGTGGAGGTGTACTTACCAAAGGTCAGGTAGAGTTCATCCGACAGTGGATCGCCACGGGTGCGGAGAAATCAAATGCCAAAGTACCCATGACCGTGTTGGATGACAAGTCTGCCTGCCAGCCCGAAGTACTTCCCCTGGCCCCACCTGCCGCCAATGAAGGCTTCCAACTTCGGATCGAGCCATTTGATATACCCAAGCAGTTTGAGCGGGAAATCTTCGTGCGACAAAATTCCCCAAACAACAAAATATATGTCAATCGGTTGGTGATGCGGGGCGGCAGTAACAGCCACCATTTCCTGGTCTACACTTTCCGCAACAATACGGGTCTGCCTTCCGTCGGACAGGTGCGTGACATCCGAAACACAGACGGTAGCATCAACCTGCTTACGCTAGCGCAGATGCAAAACCATGTCTTCTTCGGAGGCACCCAAGAAGCTGACAAAGAAGTAATCCTGCCGGCAGGTGTCGCCTTGATGCTGCCTGCCAATACGCCACTCGACCTGAATGCTCACTATTTCAATAAGACCGACATGACCCTACGGGGTGCGAACTATGTAAACTTCTATACCATTCCTGCATCCGCCGTACAAAATGAGGCCCGCACGATCGATTTTGGCAACCAGGATATTAGTGTCGCTGCCGGCGAACGGAAGACCATCACCAAGTCCTGGACCTTCAACACCCTTACCCGTGTCGTGCTCCTCACCTCGCATACCCATAAGATGGGAGAGAAATTCATCATCCGCATCTCTGGGGGACCACGCAATGGAGAGGTGATTTATGAGAATACAGACTGGGAGCATCCGCTCATCAAAACGTTCTCGACACCCATTCTACTGCAGGCTGGTCAGGGGCTTACCTCAGAGATCACGTATTTCAATAATACCTCTAAGGCTGTCGGTTTTGGCCTCACCAGCGAAGACGAGATGGGCATCATCTTTGGATATTGTTATTAATCAACCAAGAGATCCTTTAAGAGGTCTCCCCAATGGGAAGCCTCTCATTTTTGGGTAGCTTTGCTGTCCATTATACATCGTTGACATTTCCGTCGCATGGAAGCACATAAGCAACTGACCATCGGTCTCTTTGGTTTCGGGGTAGTAGGGGAAGGCTTGTACCGCGTGTTACAACAGACCCCCTCGCTGAAAGCCAGCATTTGCCGGATATGTGTGAAGAACCCGGAAAAGAAGCGCAATGCTCCCTCAGAGCTTTTCACGACCGACAGGAATCTGCTGCTAGAGGATCCAGACATCAATGTGATTGTCGAGGTCATCAATGAGACGGAGGCTGCCCGTGAAATTGTGACTAGGGCCTTACGGAATGGCAAGGACGTCGTCAGCGCGAGCAAGAAGATGCTGGCCGAGCACTTCCCTGAGATGCTGCAGTTACAGGCAGAAACAAGACGCTCCCTGCTATACGAAGCATCTGCCTGTGCCTCTATCCCCGTCATCAGAAACCTAGAAGAGTATTACGATAACGACCTCCTCCATGGTATCCGCGGCATTGTCAACGGCTCCACCAACTTCATCCTCACGCGGATGTTCGAAGACCGGCTCGACTTCCGCTCTGCCCTACTGCTAGCCCAGCAGCTGGGTTTTGCCGAAAGCGACCCAACCCTAGACGTGGAAGGCTGGGATGCCACCAATAAATGGTCCCTCCTCCTCGCCCACGCCTACGGCATCGTGGAACACCCCTCGCTAATTGTGCGTGGCGGGATAGACCGCATCGCGTTGGGTGACGCTGTCGTAGCAAAAGAGAAGGGTATGTCCATCAAGCTCGTTGCCCAGGCACAGAAACTCGATAACGGGCGTGTAGCCGCCTTTGTGCTGCCACAGTTTGTACGTCAGGACGACCATCTCTCCTTTGTCCGAAATGAATATAACGGTGTGGTCATCGAGAGTGGCTTCGCAGACAAGCAGTTTTTTTACGGCAAGGGGGCCGGCAGCTTCCCCACCGCGTCGGCCGTGCTGAGCGACATCGCCGCTCTCCGCTACCAGTACCGCTACGAGTACAAGAAGAAATACCACCACGAGCCCCTGTCCCTCACCGACGACTTCCACCTCCGCGCCTATGTCAGCATGGACAACGGCACCCCGCTGCCGAAGCAGCATTTCGAAGCCCTCGAGGAGTGGCATTCCGACGCCGACCGCAAGTATATTGTCGGCATCCTCCCCTTCCGCGCCCTGCAGTCCTCCGACTGGTGGCGCCGCGACAGCATCTCGCTGATCCTGATGCCGGACCCCATGGTCGAGAGCATGGAACTCATGCGGCTTAAGAAACTCAGCCTCGAACTGGCAGGCGTCTCCTAAAATGGGGAACGCCGCGGCTGACCGCGGCGCCCTATCTGATCTGTTGCAAGGCCCTCAGTATTGGAATGGCTTTCCGCCTGCCAGCACTTCCTGGGTCTTCTCATCAAAGGTCACGCGCTGTCCCGAGCGGGCAGCAGCATTGGTCATGATGCTGGCAATGGAGTGGGCATAGCCGGCCTCCACAGAGGCATTGGGCTGCTGTCGGCTGCGGACACACTCCATCCAGTTGCGCATATGCGCAAGCGTGAGATCGTCGGCCCCTGTATTAGCGGATGTAACTACCTCGACGCTGTTCTGTACGAGCGACTTGTCAGACAACAGGTTGGGCTGCATACCCATGGCGTCGGCATGGCGCTTGACGAGCCCGCCTTTCGGGGAGATGCGGTTGGTGATGAGATTGAGCTCGCCGCCGTTGGAATAGTAGATCTCGGAAGGCTTGTCTTCTCCGTTGTGCATGCGGGAGGTGAAGACCACCTGAAAACCCTTAGACATGTCTTTAGAAGGGCCATAGTCCATGACGGCGGTGATGGTATCCCAGTTGCCGCGTCCGTCCTTCCAGAAATAGATGCCACCGTTGGCGACGACGCTGCGGGGATAGTTGAGTCCGGTGAACCAGTGTACGGTGTCTATCTGGTGGCACATCCACTGGCCGGGCAGTCCGCTGGAATAAGGCCAGAAGAGGCGGAACTCTAGGTATTTGCGGGGGTCCCAGGTGTCGGCGGGACGGTTCATGAGGAAGCGCTTCCAGTCGGTATCCTCTTGTCGGATCTTTTTGACGGCCTCGGTGCGGCGCCAGCGGCCGGGCTGATTGACGTTCCAGGTGAGTTCTACCATAGTGATGTCACCGAAGGCACCGCTCTTGATTAAGCGGTCGGCCTCCATGTAGTTGGTGCCGCTGCGGCGTTGGGAACCTACCTGTACGATGCGGCCGGTTTCCTTGACAGCTTTGAGGGCGGCACGGTTGTCTGCCATCGTCTCAGCAAAGGGTTTCTCGACATAGGCGTCGCGACCGGCCGTCACCGCCTCGATGCAATGGAGGGCATGCTGGAAATCGGCCGTGCTGATGATGACGGCGTCGACGTCTTTCATATCGTAGAGGGCGTCGTTGTTGACGGCGGTGCGGATATCATGGCCAACTTTGGCAGCCAGATGCGCGCGGCCTTCCTCACGGCGCATTGACCAGAGGTCTGATACTGCGATGATATCGAAATTCATCTCTTTGTGATTGGCAAGGAAAGAGGGCAGCAGGGAGCCACGGAACCTGTCGGAGAAACCGACGATGCCGACGTTAACCCGGTCATTGGCACCGCGAATGCGGGCGTAGGAGGAGGCACTGAAACCCATGGCAGCTGCATAGGTAGCTGCCGCGGCCTTAACACTTTGTCCGATGAATTTTCTCCTGTTTGGCATATGAATCATTTTTAAGTGGAGGGTGAAAGGAAATATGGCACTATTTGAGTTCACGGATCTTTATGGAGCGATATTCCACCTGGTCACCATGATCTTGCAATAAGATACGGCCTTGTTGGGCCATGCCGAAGTTCTTCCATTTCTCATACTTACTGCGCGCCACGAGTGCCTGGAACATCTGGTTGCCTCGGTCGTACTCAACCACGCGATAGCCATTCAAAATATGCTCTACGTGGTTGTCAGAACGTACACGGATCATGCCGCGATTCCACTCTCCGATCTTCCGCTTAGCTTGTGGATTCTTATTGGCGGGAATCAGGTCGTACAGGGAGGCAAGGGTTCGGTTTCCAGCTGCTCCCATCTTTGCATCGGGATGCTTATCATCATCCAGTACCTGATATTCTAATCCGATGGCTGAACCGGTATTATTCTCTTGCTCGGTGACGAAATACTTGACGCCGCTGTTAGCCCCTTCGGTGAGGAGGAACTCGAATTGCAGCTCGAAGGCACCGTACATTTTTTCGGTGACAATGTCTCCTCCGTGGGTGGACTCTGATCCATCGGATTTGAGCACGCGGAGCACTCCGTCGTCGATCTGCCAGCCCTTATCCGGAAAGCCCGCCTTGTGAGCGCCTCGCCAACCCTGGCTGGTCTTGCCGTCCCAGAGGAGCGACACACCCATCCGTTGCTCTGCCTCAGATACCTGATTCTTGTTCAGGTTGACGATAAAGATGCCGGGATCTTTGGAGAAACGCACGTTTTGCGTCTGGATACGGATATTTCTCCATTTGATCTGCTTGCCCACGTCTTCCGGCCTGTAGACCTGATGTACCTGCAGGGCGATGAAACCTCGGGTCATCATCGTATCAACGAGATGGGCTGCGGGTACGCCGTTGACGAAGGTGCGTACTTCCTTGCCAATGGCCTCGATGCGGTAGTGATTCCATCCGGACCGGCGGTAGGCAACACCGGCAGATGGGTTATACTCCAGTGAATAAAGCCAAAGACGGCGGCCCTCGTCGTAGATGCCACCGCTCCAACGTCGGTCGGAGGGGTCGATCTCCATCTGATAGCCATGCACGCGGCCCGCTTTGTAGTCAGGTCTGCTCTCGCTGCGGAACTGGATACCGAAGTTCATGGTACTATCGGCATGGAACTCGAGCTCCAGGATGAAATCACCATAATCTTTTTCTGTCGCCAGAAAGGAGTTGGGTTCCTTGGGGACGGCGGTGCCTACAATGGCCCCATTGATCACTTCATACTTGGCATTTCCATTCAGCTGCTTCCAGCCTTTTAAATCCCTTTCATTAAAGAGTGTCGTCCACTGTGCATTCAATTGGATTGCGCAACACAGCAACAATAAGGTGAAGAACCGGGTCATTATGCATATTTTGATGGAAATTAATCATTGCCCGCCGTAAGACAAGTGCTTGGTATTAGATTTTGTACAAAAACATTATCGCTTCCATGCTAGAGGTGGCATCATATCTGGACAATTCAATTGAAATCTGCTTTTAGAGAGCCTTATTTAGGAGAGGGTATCATACCTTCTTATAAGTGCCCTTTTTTTCATCGCAATAGAACCCGTTTTTTAGATAGCTTTGCATTTCCTCGGGAAGTAGCGCAGGCCGGTAGCGCACCTGGTTTGGGACCAGGGGGTCGCAGGTTCGAATCCTGTCTTCCCGACAAATAGACAAGCC
The DNA here is from genome assembly GCA_016868815.1 of Bacteroidota bacterium. Taxonomy (GTDB): domain Bacteria; phylum Bacteroidota; class Bacteroidia; order Chitinophagales; family Chitinophagaceae; genus Pollutibacter. The sequence continues at coordinate 338,268 of VGFQ01000003.1, read as the reverse complement.
CCGGGCGCGAGCCCGGGTTTTTTGTTTGGAAGCCCTTCGAGCTTGTTCGACAAGGTGTAGAAACGGAAAATCAAGCGAACGAAGTGAGCGAGGGGACTTGGATATTTCAGGCCATCCTCCAAAGAATTTTCGAAGAAAATCCTATCCCCTAGCGCAGAAACTGAGCCTAGGTTTGGATGTTTCAAATATCCGTCAAAGATCTCTGCCGATAATTCGTTCTTCCCTAGTCTGATCATATTCACACATATAAGCGCTCATGGCGACTCAGAAGAGCTGCCATGAGCGTATGTCGTCAAAATTGATCAATGAGCGATTAGCCAATCAGAACCAACGCCGCACGCTGGATTCTGAATCCTCATCAAAGGCATGGACCTGTGCGACATGCTCAGTACTGTAAAGTTGCGGAGGTGGCGGCTCAGAAGCCGGATAGACTGCAACAGAATGCTTTGCAGCTTCCTTCTTTTAAAGCTTCTTCCATTTCTTCATGCCTGAGGCAGCAGGATAATCCGAGTCAACGGAGCTATTAGCCACTTTCCGCACTCGATGTGACTCCTGCTTAGCCTTGGCCTGCAAGGAGTAGATATTGTGTACCTCGCTTTGGCTTCGAAGGATGATTCTTTCCTTCTCGCTCATGGCGAATGCAGACATCTCCTCTGTCTTGAGCGTCTTTACATTGCCACGAAAGGAGGCTTCACGTTCAACCAGGAGACTGCAGGTATGAATATCGCCAACGATCACGGCGGAGTTGAACACCTTCACATCCACCGTCGCGAACATATTGCCTTCACAATAACCATACAGGAGGATGTGATCAGCAAAGATGTTTCCTTTGATGACGGCATCTGGGCCTATAATGATCTTACGGCATTCGATGATACGCCCCTCAAAATGACCGTCCATCCGCCCGGAACTAGATCTGGCCACCAGATCGCCGTAGAATTCCATGCCCGCACTGATGAAAAAATTCTCCTCAGACGACACACGCTCGATGCGGTTGCTGACAAACCTTTTGAGGTAGTCTATCATGGTCTACTAGTAAGGGTACATTTTCGGAGTTTCAGATCGTCAGGGCCCTCAGGACCCAGGGGGAAGCTTCACAAGTTTTTGTTGGCCGCAACGATGGTAGAGGAGTTTCCAATATCCAGGTCGATGGCGTTCGACAGGGAGCCTCCCAGAGAAGCGGTTTTTGAAATGGGTAGGCAGAAAATGACAATCCATTCCAAAAATTACACAGGATATAGCATTTTTATATGCCGGCAGAGGGCGTCGAAAGATCTTGCGCCACTAGCAACAAATACGGACATTGATCTTCCCATCGAGAATTCGGCAAAGGATGCGGTGAGGGCGGGATTCGAACCCGCGGTACAGGTTTCCCCGTACGGCAGTTTAGCAAACTACTGATTTCAGCCACTCATCCACCTCACCGTAGGCTTGCGGGCTTGCCTATCCAATTTTCTTTGGAAAGACATCAATAATACGAAATCGGGTGGAGAACCCCAAATGTAGTCGCATCAAGGGGGGATAAACAGAGGATAATCTACTCATTCTGTAATTACAGAGCAGCCAGCTGGACTTTCTGCTGCAATTCAATCACGTTTTCCCGGAAAATGGGATCCGTATCCATGAGGTCCTTGACCGTCTGGCAGGAATGAATGACCGTCGTGTGATCCCTGCCGCCAAAATGTTCCCCGATGGTCTTGAGCGAATTCTTGGTGAAGATCTTAGCTAAATACATGGTTATCTGACGGGCCTGTACCACTTCACGTTTGCGGGTCTTTTGCAGCAGTTTGTCGTAGGGAACATCATAGAAGTCGCATACCAGCTTTTGGATATTCTCGATCGTAATCTCTTTGGACGTCGTACGGATGAAGTTGCGCAACACCTTTTTGGCCAGTTCCAGGTCGATCTCTCTTTTGTTGAGGGATGACTGGGCCAGCAGGGAGATCAGCGCGCCCTCTAGTTCCCGGACATTACTCTGAATATTGTATGCGACATATTTGACCACCTCTTTGGGCATTTCGAGCCCATCATTGCGCATCTTTTTCTCCAAGATCTCCATCCGGGTCTCATAGTCCGGTATCTGCAGATCCGCACTGAGGCCCCAACGGAAACGGCTGAGGAGGCGTTCCTGTACGCCCTCCAGGTCTTTGGGGGGCTTGTCGGACGTGAGGATCAGCTGCTTGCCTGACTGATGGAGGTGGTTGAAAATGGCGAAGAGTGCATCTTGAGTTCGTTCGGCGCGACTGAAGAACTGGATATCATCGATGATGAGCACATCGATCAGTTGATAAAAATGAATAAAGTCGTTGATGGCGTTGTTTCGGGAATGGTCCTGAAACTGGTTGATGAACTTCTCAGAGCTCACGTACAAAACAACCTTGTTGGGATGCAGGCGAGTGACTTCATTGCCGACAGCCTGTGCCAGGTGGGTTTTCCCCAGCCCAACGCCTCCATAGATGACCAATGGGTTGAAGGATGTAGAGCCGGGCTTTTCTGCCACCGTCTTGCCTGCCCTGCGGACCACCCGGTTGCAATCTCCTTCCACAAAGGCATCGATGGTATAGATGGGGTTCAACTGGGAATCCACCTGCATTTTCTTCAGCCCCGGTATCACAAAGGGGTTCTTGACAGGATTGTGGATGACCAGGGGAAAATTCATCTCGTTGTTGGAATAGGTACGGAAACCCTGCCCCGACACATCCATTGTCAAGGGCTTGTTGCCTCCGCTTCCGCTATCGACCATGATTCGATACTCCAAACGGGCCTCTTTGCCGAGTTCACGCTTCAAAGTCTTGGCTAGCAGGTTTACATAATGTTCTTCCAGATACTCATAGAAGAACTGGCTGGGCACATGGATGGTCAAGACATTGTCTTTGAGGGCTATCGGCTGAATCGGCTCGAACCAGGTCTTGAAATGCTGCCATTCCACAATATCACGTATGATGCCGAGGCAGCTATTCCATACTTGTTCGTGAGTCTTCTGCATGAGTCTTTGCGCGGTTGAAATCTAAAAAACTTTGGTCTCACCAGCCACTTCGGCATCACCCGGACAGCAGCCAGAAGCCACTCAGAGCTTATGTAGAATATTGGATTAAGCAATCAAAATACTTGCCCGCTACAAAGACGATCTAACCTGGCTTGCTAAATATTTTGATTCCACCAATGTAAGGAAACATATGGTTCAACACAGAAAGTGGAATAAAAAGTTCTATCGCATGGTTGTTTGGACAAGAATGGCGAAAATAGGGGCATGATGTTGAAAAAAAAATTTTTTAGTCTATAGTTTTTCCCAAGACTGAAAGAGAGGAAGAATCACTGATCTTATGAGCCCTTCCTGACTGAAAAACATAGTCCAGACGCCCCAGACGCAGCCCTCCCCAGCCAACCTGATTGACGGCCACCGTGGCGCCTATTTTGTTTCGGTATAGGCGAGGGGCGTCGAAGAAACGATGGGTATGACCGCCAATGATCAGGTCTATGTGCTCTGTGTCGTGGGCCAGACGCTCATCGCTTACCTTGCCCTCCTTATATGCGTCGCCTAGGTGTGAGAGGCAGATGACAAAATCACAGCCTTCCTTACGACGCAAGCGTTCGGCCTGCCGGTCGGCTGCTGCAATGGGGTCCAGATATTGGGTGCACCCGTAGAGCTGCTTAGGGACAAGCCCTTCTAATTCAATCCCTACCCCCGTGATGCCGATGCGTAGGTCTCCCTTCCGGATGACCTTACGGGGGACATAGCGGTGCTCCATGGGGGTACCCGAGAAATCGTAGTTGCTAATGACAATGGGGAAACGGGCATGGGCGGCAGACTGGTCGGCGAAGTTGTCGATGCCGGCATCAAAATCATGGTTCCCCATGGTGGCCGCATCATAGCCCATGAGTGACATTGCCTTCAGCTCTGGCTCTCCTTTGAAAATATTGAAATAGGGCGTCCCCTGGAAGATATCACCAGCATCCAGCAGCAGGACATGCTCCTGCTCAGAGCGGATCTTCCGGATAAGGGCCGAGCGAGCTGCGACGCCACCCCGGCCTGCATTGCTGCCGCCATCGAGGGGAAAAGGCTCAAGACGGCTATGGACATCATTGGTATGCAGTATGGTCAGCCGTTGCAGCCCCTTACCGCTATTGCCCAACGCAGATATCGGGTTCGGTAAAGCTAGCCCTGCCATTGCCAACCCGGACTCTCGGATGAATTGCCTCCTACGGAACATGCTGTATTCTTTTTTGGGTATCGACGTGGATGGGGAGTCCTGCTTCCCGGAACTGGGTACAGTAATCGATCGTGGCATCGCGCAGCAAGTAGCTGGTCCGACGGAAGGGAAGTCCCCGCATCCCGGTGTAGTTACTGCTGAGCACCGTATAGTCAGAGTTCGCCATGCAATAACGTGCCGCCGTATCTAGTGGATGCCCACGGACCCGTATGTCTATGGCTTTGCCTTCCCGGATGCGCATCTCCAGGCCGGCTACACCTCCACCGCCTTCCGCAGCGATATGGTCCAGATAGCCCTTGAGCTGGGCACCTGTCAGATATACAATCAAGAGCTCATTGTCAAAGGGCATCACCTCATATACAGTGCCACGCCGGAGTAGACCTGCTGACACCTGATTCAGCCGAATTCCTCCATGGTTGATAAAGGCCACTTGCACGGAGCTGTCGACCCGACGTTGCGCCATCCGGAGGTATGAGTCTGCCAAAAAATTTCCCAGACTCCCATCCGGCAGTCCTTTGCTCAAGTCGATAGGAAGCCATCCCAGGCTATCGTCCATAGATGTGCGCAAGACCTTGGCATACGGAGCCAAAAAACGGGACAGGGCTGTATCTGGCGGCTGCCGATGGATGAGATAAGACTCGTACCGCAGCGATTGGGATCGATGGACCGATGCACAGGATACCCCTAACAGCAGGAGGGCTGACCAGCACAATAACAGAGGACGGCTTGTGGGCACGGGGATAAGGTAAGATGGGATAGCGAATTTCCCAAAAAAACATGCAGATCGACGGAGACAAGCCTTATGGGGCTACCTTCACCGCTGAAAAAACCATCATATGTCATACGAAGCCAAAGGCAGTCTGACCGCTGTCTTCGACACGGTACAGCGATCTGAGAAATTTCGGACCCGGGAATTCGTCATCGAGGTGACGGAGGAGATACGGGACCGTACCATCACCAACTATGTCAAGTTCCAACTGGTACAGGATCGCACAGCAATCCTTGACCGATTTCAGGTCGGTGATACGGTCAAGGTTCATTTCAATCTGCGCGGAAGTCGATGGGAGCGCAATGGGCAGGTCAACTATATCACCAACCTCGATGCATGGAGGCTGGAGTCAGTGCTTCCTCAGCCCTCCAGCACTGGAGATGGGATGCCAGCTTTCAGCCCGGACCCTCCAGGCCCTTCCGAAGCACCTGATGACCTGCCGTTCTGAGGTCCGTTGCAGCATCTTTTGAACTAAGCCCATGCGCCGCCAGCTGTCGCTGAGTCTGCCTGCAGCAGTCGCCCAGGATCCGTTGAGGTTGCACCATGCAATTGCTGCTGCTGCCGCAGTGGACTTGAAAGAACTGCAGGGCTTCCACACGCTGAGCCGCTCCATCGATGCCAGAAGTCGGACGATACGGACCAACCTGACCGTGCTGGCGTTTATCGGAGAGCCTTTCGAAGTAAGGCGTCGTCCGAGCTTCCATTTTCAGGATGTCAGAAAAGCCAGGCATTGCGTCGCAATCATCGGTGCTGGACCTGCAGGGCTATTTGCAGCTCTCCGATGCCTGGAGTTGGGCGTCCGTCCCATCGTGCTCGACAGAGGAAAAGATGTCCAGTCGCGCCGAAGAGACCTGGCCTTGCTATGTCGGGAGGGCATCTTGAACCCTGATAGCAACTATTGTTGTGGGGAGGGAGGGGCGGGGACATATAGCGACGGAAAGCTCTACACCCGCAGTTCCAAACGCGGCGACATAGAAAAGATACTCCAGCTGTTTGTCTATTTCGGAGCAGACCCTGAGATACTGGTGGAAGCCCATCCGCATATTGGCACGAATAAACTGCCAATGATCATCGCCGCGATGCGTCAGCAAATCCTGGATGCTGGCGGAGAAGTCCACTTCGGCCAGCGGTTGGTCGGCATATCCACCGCCCATGGCAAAATCTGCAGCCTGCAGACCCACGACGACTCTCTGCAGGCCGATGCCTATGTGCTGGCCACCGGACATTCCGCCCGAGATATCTTCGAGATGCTCCCTGCCGCTGGCATCGCCATCGAAGCCAAGCCGCTGGCCATTGGCGTGCGCATCGAGCATCCACAGACGCTCATCGATGAAATGCAATACCACTGTCCAAAAGGGCTGGCCCGGCCTGCATTCCTGCCGCCTGCCTCGTACCGAGTCGTGGAGTCCATAGGCAAACGAGGGGTCTTTTCATTTTGCATGTGCCCTGGCGGGATCATCGCCCCCGCTTCCACCTCGGATGGAGCGCTGGTCGTCAACGGCTGGAGCCCCTCCGCCAGAAATAACCGATATGCAAATTCTGGGATGGTGGTGGAAGTCCACCTGGAAGATGCGGCCGCCTGGCTGCATGCGCATCCTCGGGAAGGCAGCCAGGGCCCTTTGCAGATGATGGACTTCCAGGCAGGGCTGGAAAGAAAAGCCTTCGTAGCAGGCGGCGGAGCCTTCACTGCGCCAGCTGCGAGGCTAACAGACTTTGTCTCTGGCAAGGTCTCTGCCGACCTGCCCGACTGCTCCTACCCCAGGGGGATCCGGCCGGCAGATCTGGAAGAAGTCTTTCCTCCATTCATCATGCAATCGCTGCGCGAAGGATTGCGGGCCTTCGACCGGAAAAGACGGGGCTACCTTACCCGGGAAGCCGTGGTTGTGGCTACTGAAAGCCGCACATCCTCCCCCGTCCGAATCCCCCGTATACCGGAAACCCTGCAGCACCCGGACTACCAGAACCTGTATCCCTGCGGCGAGGGAGCCGGTTATGCCGGAGGCATCGTCAGTGCTGCCATGGACGGGCAGCGCGTGACAGAGGCCCTGGTTGCCAAATGGGATTAAGAATTTATAAACAGCCAGGTGAAGCTTCCAGTGTGTAATTTGCTTCTCTTTTATCCGATACTTAGTGGCTGATATTCCCCTAGCATGAAACCCATGGACCCCATCTTAGAAGTTGATCGGCTGTCAAAGCAGTTCTCTGGACAGCAGGCGGTGGACGATATCAGCTTCAGCATATCGCGAGGCTCCATCTTTGGGCTGCTGGGCCCTAATGGAGCTGGCAAGACCACGCTGCTACGCATGATCACCGGCATCTTCCTACCAGACGCCGGTACAATCCGCTTCGGGGGAACACCCTTCGATGCGCAGCAGGATGTACGCCGCATCGGATACATGCCGGAGGAAAGAGGGCTTTATAAAAAAATGCGCATCGGAGAGCAGGCCTTATATCTGGCGCGGCTCAAAGGACTTTCGTACGCAGAAGCCCATCGCCAGAGCAAGCAATGGTTTGTGCGGCTGGGGATGGAGTCGTGGTGGAACAAGAAGGTGGAGGAACTCAGTAAAGGCATGAGCCAGAAGCTGCAATTCGTCACCACGGTGATGCACGATCCCGAACTCATCATCCTAGATGAGCCATTCAGCGGACTAGACCCGGTGAATGCAAACCTCATCAAAGACGAGATCTTCCGGCTCTCCGAGTCAGGCCGAACGATCCTCTTCAGTACCCACCGCATGGAACAGGTGGAGGAGATCTGCGACCACATCATCCTGGTCGACCGCGGCTGCAAGATCCTCGACGGTGCGGTAGGCGCCATACGCCGCCAGTATCGAGAGGGCCTCTACCGCATATCCTTCGGAGAAGCCCCGGCGCCTGAGCAATGGGTATCACCACATTTCGAAAAGGTCAGCGGGCAGGGTCGGGAACTCATACTTAGGTGCGCACCATCAGCACGCTCGAATGAGATCCTCTCCCATTTCATCGCCCAGGGACTGGTCATCGATGCATTCCACGAAGTGCTGCCCTCCCTCAACGAAATATTCATCCGCCTGGTCAAGGACACCCCTACCACCCGCGCCTTCCAGCCATCACAGGGAAACCTACAAAATAAATTGACACGTGAGTAAGATTGGAATCATCCTCCAACGAGAATACCTGACTCGGGTCCGCAATAAGACTTTCCTGTTGTCCACCTTCCTGTTTCCCATCACCATCATGCTCATCCTCTTCGGGTCAGTCTTCTTTGCCGTAAACGCGCGAGACAGCCAACGGCTGGCCGTCGTGGGAGACCCCGGCTTCTACAGCCGCTATCTGGTGAGTGACAGCAACCGGCTCGTGTTCTCTTTTGAAGCGGGGGTAGACAGCCTCAACTTTGTCGACAAAGGGTACGATGGAATACTCTACCTTCCCGATCAGCAAAACGGCCAGAACTACCAGCTGCGTTCTTCGCGTCAGTTCGGACTGGCAACCATCGAACTCATTGAACGCTCCCTCGACAAAGCACTGCAAAACCGGATGCTGGAAGAACGGGGCATTGACCAGGCCTTCATCGACTCACTGGCTGCAGCCGGACGCAGCGGTCTGGCAAGGCTCGACACCCGGGTATATGAAGACGGAGGGAATACCAAGGAGTCCAATGCAGGCATGGCCTACGGGATTGGATTTGGGAGTGGCATCCTTATATACATCACCATGTTCATCTTCGGTTCCATGGTGATGCGCGGGGTGATGGAAGAGAAGACCAACCGCATCGCTGAAGTCATTGTCTCTTCCTGCAAACCCTTCGAATTGATGCTGGGGAAAATCATTGGCATCGCCGGCGTAGGACTTACGCAGCTACTGCTCTGGATAGGGCTCATCCTCGTACTGATGACCGCCGTCGAATATGTCTTGCCTGCTGAAGTGGTGGAGATGGCCCGAAATAATTCATCGGCCATGCCGGCTCCGGCGGGCCAGGAGATGGCGTTCCGCATCCTGGAGGCACGTGAAAAAATTGTATCAGGTGTCAACTGGTGGCTCATCCTGCCTTGCTTCCTGTTCTATTTTCTCGGAGGCTATCTGTTCTATGCTTCCCTCTTCGCCGCCGTTGGCAGTGTCATTAATGAAGATCCTCAAGAAGCTCAGTCCCTCATGCTCCCGATCACCATGCCCATCATTTTTGGGTTCATCATCCTTTCCAGCAGCCTCGAGAACCCTAACAGCCCGATGGCCGTCTGGGCAAGCCTGATCCCTTTCACATCGCCTATCGTCATGATGGGGCGCATCCCCTTTGGCGTCCCTAGCACGGTACCCGTCTGGCAGCTTGCACTATCCATGGCCCTGATGGTGGCCGGCTTCCTGTTCACTACCTGGTTTGCAGGGAAAGTCTATCGCACCGGCATCCTGCTATACGGCAAGAAAGCATCTTGGAAGGAGATGGCACGATGGGCCTTTCGGAAGGGCTGACAACAACCAGCCAAGAATCGATTGCTAGTTCGTTTCTTTATGCGTCAAAAATCATGGAGTGAAGATTCTATTGCACTACCTGAGGCCATACCGGGGCCTGATCGCATTCACCCTCCTGCTGGCAACGGTCAATACCGTATTCTCTCTCTTCGATCCGATCCTATTTGGGAAAATCATCCGGGTGGGGGAAGATCTGATGCGGGATCGAGAAGCGGGCAAGGAAACCTCCTGGGGCATCTATTTCGAGCGGGTCATATACATACTCCTCTTATCGATGGGAACGGCCATGCTGAGCCGCATCGCTAAGAACTTCCAGGACTATTTTGCCAATGTTGTGATGCAGAAGTTCGGAGCCCGCGTCTTCACTGAAGGCCTGCAGCACGCCATGAAGCTGCCTTATCAGGAGTTCGAAGACCAGCGCAGCGGCGAGACCCTCAGCATCCTAACCAAGGTGCGGGTCGACACGGAAAAGTTTATCCAGTACTTTCTGAACGCACTCTTCGCCATCCTGGTAGGGATCGTCTTTGTCTTTACCTATGCCGCCATCTATATCCACTGGTCGGTGATGGTGGCGTATATCGGTGGGATCCTGGTATTAGCCAGCCTCACCAATATTCTGAGCCGAAAGGTGAAAGAAATCCAGAAGAAGATAGTCAGCAGCACCACATCCCTGGCCGGCTCCACCACGGAAAGCCTCCGAAACATCGAGCTGGTCAAGAGCCTTGGACTCACCACACAGGAAGTCAAGCGCCTCAACGCCAATACATACCGCATCCTGGGTCTAGAGCTCACCAAAGTGAAACGCATCCGGAGCATCAGCTTCCTGCAAGGCACCCTAGTCAACACGTTGCGCCAGGTCATCCTCTTCCTGCTTATGTGGCTAATCTTCCGCGACAAGATGAAGCCGCACGAGATGGTCACCATGCAGTTCTTCTCCTTCTTCATCTTCGGCCCGCTGCAAGAGATTGGCAATATCCTGCTTAGCTATCGGGAGGCGGAGGCCTCTTTGCAGAATTACGATGCCCTTATGCGCAAAGAACCGGAGGGCACACCAATGAACCCTATGCACATGGGTCCTGTCGAGCGATTGGAATTCCAGCAGGTTAGCTTCCAGCATCGGACCACATCGCAGCCTGCCATCGATGGTATTGACTTCTGCGTGACAACGGGTGAAACCATCGCCTTCGTCGGCCCCTCTGGTTCCGGTAAGACGACCCTTATGAAGTTGCTGGTCGGTCTGTACCGACCCGACAAAGGGGCCATCCGCTACAACGGGATCGAAGAAAGCCATATTGACTTCGAAGATTTGCGTAGCCAGATAGGCTTCGTCACGCAGGATACACAGCTCTTCTCCGGCACCATCCGCGAGAACCTGCTATTTGTAAGGCCCGAGGCCGAAGAGACAGATGTCCTCGACTGCCTACAGAAAGCCGCTTGCCAGAATCTGCTGGAGCGGGCAGACCAGGGACTGGACACATTGATTGGCGAAGGAGGACTGAAGCTCTCAGGAGGAGAGCGCCAGCGCCTCTCCATTGCCCGGGCCCTGCTGCGCAAGCCACGGATCCTGCTGTTCGATGAGGCTACATCCGCTCTCGACTCCATCACAGAGGAGGACATCACCACCACCATACGGGACATCTCAGCCTCCCGGGAACAAATCACCATCCTCATCGCACACCGCCTCTCAACCATCATGCATGCAGACCGCATCCTGGTCCTCGAACGTGGGCAGGTGGTAGAAGATGGCACCCATGAGCACCTGTTAGAGGAGAAAGGCCTTTACTATGCCATGTGGCGACAGCAGATCGGAGAGCGGAGGAGGAGCATGACGTGAGTCTGAGCAAAATGGCAGGTGCTCATCGCTAAAGCGCCAGTATAGAAGATCTCAACCAAGGACTGCATAGGAGCTTGGCGCAACCATCATACGACTACCTTCGTGCAATGCTTTTCTATCTCACTTTCAGCATGGCCTTGACTTGAGACACGGTCTCATTCTGCAAACGTGCATAATAAACGCCCGGGGGCAGTCGGCCGCTGTCGAAACGCATCGTATAGGATCCCTTCGTATACTCACGGTCTGCCAGCACCACCACAACCCTTCCCATCGTATCCATCACCTGCACAAGGGTATGACCGCCTTCGGTGCGAAAGGTGATGCTTGTCTGTTCAGTGAATGGGTTAGGGTAGTTCATGATCAGTCGCTCTCCTTCGAGTATGTCGGGATTGATCTTGCTACAGGCAGATCCTTTGACGATGGGCAGCTGCTGAAAATTCCGTAGCATTACTGATTGCAGCATCGTATTGTCTACACAGAACCAGTTCTGCAAGAGGGAGGCGTAAACGCTACGGAAGTCGTATTGGTGCGGGATGTTGTCGTTGAAGGTAGAGCCCGTGGGGATTGTGGGGTTGGTGCCGATGACGCCTGGATGAACGTTGGAGCCGAAGACAAAAAGTGGGGCTGCGGCCCCATGGTCTGTACCGACACTGGAGTTGGAGCGGATGCGTCGGCCAAACTCAGAAAAAGTCATGCCCATGACCCTGTCTTCGACTCCAAGTCCTTTGAGATCCGCCATGAAAGCGGCGATGGCATCTGACAGCATTTTTAGCAAATTCGCATGCGAGCCAGTGGTCGTATCGGAGGTATTAGTCTGCACAGCGTGCGTATCAAATCCACCCATGCCGACTGTATAGACTCTTGTCTTTAGTCCGCCCTTCACCAGGCGTGCTACGATCTTCAGCTGGTTTGCCAGAGCATTGCCCGTGGGATAAGGGCCTTGCTGGGGTACCTTATCGGCCGCGGCTTTGATACCGGCAGCATATTGCATGGTCTGTCGTGCCACATTACGGACATGCGTGAGTTCTTTGCCAGCCCGCGTGTTCGGTACCGGGTCTTGGATGCTGTTGACGAGGCTGTAGAAAGAGGAGGGGTTGGAGATGCTCATGCCCATGTTGGCTCCCACACCCTGTACAGTCAGGGAGGTCACCGACCCAATCTGTATGGCCGGCGGATCCGGCATGAGGGGATTAGGATAGTTGACGGGGAAGGTGGGGAAGCTTTCGTTGAGAAAACGACCCACCCATCCACTGGAGAGCGTTTCGTTGCTGTCCGAGCCAGACATCCAGATGTCTGTCGAGCGGAAATGCGAGAAGTTGGGCGTGGGGTAGCCTACCGACTGCACGATGCTAAGTTTGCCCGCATTAAACAGCGCCTGCAGGCCGGTCATGGCAGGATGCAGGCCCGTCTTGTCGAAGCCGTTGAGATTGAGGATCCTAGCTTCCGGGATTGCAATGTTAGATCTTGCACCATTGTACAGTGAATAATTGTCGCGAGGTATGACCATATTGAGCCCATCATTACCTCCATTGAGTTGAATGACAACGAGTACTCTATCCGAATCCGTTGACAGGTTCATGAGTGCTTCCAACATCGGTGAGGGCATGAGGGCCTTCACCGAATACCCGTTGAGCAGGGTTGGAACCATGGCGGCCGGAAGGATCTGGTGCAGAAACTTTCTTCTTTCCATATCGAAGCGGTTGGTGGCTATGCCAGTTGATATTCGGGCAGATTCATGATGTATCTAATGAGCGACTGGAGCCTTGTCTGCACGACTCGGAGGGCAGCGGCATCATTGGGATTGGCGATGTGGGCATTCCATGCATTGGTCCAGTAGTAGTCCTGGTCTTGCCCACTCAACAAGATATCCTTCTTCAGCTGGAAGCTGGAGGCAATGGATAGGGGGATCCTAAGCAGATGCTGAGTGATGTCCTTGATCAGCAGGTTCGGATCTCCGGGGTTTGAGAAGGATCTCGCATAGGCGATGTGGTCCACGATCAGTTTGAAGTTATTTGCCGTGTAGCCGGACACGGACAGCATGTCAGTATACTGATTGCGTCGTGGGTAGGTGTCACTGTTGATCCACATACCGTAGAAGTTTGGAGACTGGTAATAGGCTGCCCATCCGGAGACATCAGGCGGGTCGCCCAGCGCCTGCCCTAGGTTGGAAGACCAGTTGCGCAGGTAGTTCCAATGTACATATTGATTGAGAAAATCTGTCGAAGCGGGAAAAAGGACTTTAAACTCTCGGCAGGCCCCTACGATCAGGTCGATGGGGCTTTTGATCTGGCAACCTTGGTTGGCGAGGTCGTAGAAATGCGCGCTGCGGAAGAGCATGGAGAGGACGGGCTTGATATCCCAGTTGCTGGTGACGAGTTTGGCAGCCAGGGGCTCAATGACATTGACTTTCGTCTCGTTGTCAATGTCATAGTACACAAACCAGCGATAAAGTCGGGAGACGACATGGCGGGATACTTCCAACTGCTTGCTGAAGATCATATCTATCAGTTCATCGATCTCCAAATCACCGGCGGTGGGACCCGTACGTCCTTTAATCACTCGAGAGCCGTAGAAGGCGGAGAACACTTTGTCGTTGGAGTCATGCCGGGTGCTGTCGAAATACGAACTGTTCTTGGCATAATCGTTGCGCCAGCCGCTGAGGATGCGTGCAGCAGCCTTTACGTCGTCTTCAGAGTAGTTGGGGCTGTTCTCTTTCCCCAATGTGAAAAGCTCTTGGAGTTCCCTGCCATAGTTTTCATCGGGTGCGGTCTTTGTATTTAACTGACCATTCAAAAAGACAAGCATGGCAGGGTCGACAGTCACCGACCGCACCAAGGTTTTTACATTACCCAGGCTATGGGTGCGCAGGAGGGTATGATGCCGATACAGGTAGCGACCGTTGTTGATGGCACTGATCTTTGTTGAAAAGTAGTTGTGCCAAAACAAGCTCATTTTTTCTCGCAGGCTGCGATGCTGTTGTAGTAGAGTTCCCATCCACCACGACCTGAAAGAGTTGACCCGGTTGCCTTGAACCGTGCCATCGGAGGTCGTCGTGTCCACCCAGGTAGCTCCCGCGGTCAAGGCCCGGTCAGGGTCTGTGCCTGCCGTGGTCGGCGCATCGTTGTAATTCTTTACTGGCGGGGCAGGCATGCTGCCGGGCATCAGCAGTTCGTCTACCGATGCATTCATCCCTTTGGCCAGGAAATGACTAATGTCTGCCTGAGAGGCACCAAACATGGCCCTTTTCAAAAGGTGGATGACCTGGCTGGACGTCCAAGCGCCCGCGTAAGGCTGTAAGCCAGTAGCCATCCGGCGTCTGCCATCCGGAGATGTATCAGCTGAAGTTCCTATGGCGCTCGAGTTCCCTGCAGCGTGTGTATTGAAGTCCATGGGGCGAGTTTATAAGCTGTCAGCCAAGGTCTCTCACCCTTGCTGACAGTTTTTTTTATTTAGTGTCTATACTCCATTTTGATGCATTAGCCTTGATATTCAGTCGTGGATGTTTTCGATTATTCCGGCAATCCCCTGTCCGCCACCCACACAGGCGGTCACCATTCCGTAGCGCGCATGCTGCCGTTTTAGATCATGTAATATCTGAACCGTTAGTTTGCAGCCGGTACATCCCAGTGGATGCCCCAGTGCGATCGCACCCCCATTGATATTTACTTTGGATGTATCCAGGTCAAGGGTTCGGATGACAGCCAGCGCCTGGGCGGCAAAGGCCTCGTTAAGTTCGATTAGGCTGATATCTGCCAGGCTCAGGCCCACCTGCTTGAGTACTTTAGGCACAGCTTCTACCGGACCAATACCCATGATGCGGGGGTTGACGCCTGCCACCGCTGAACCAACCAGTCGTCCAATAGGCTTCAGGCCGAGGTCTCGGACCATTGTTTCGGACATAAGGATAACAAAGGCTGCCCCGTCGCTGGTCTGCGATGAGTTGCCTGCTGTGACGCTACCGTGCACGGCGAAAGCGGGTTTAAGCTTTGCCAGAGCTTCTGGGGAGGTGTCTCGGCGAACACCGTCGTCTGTATCCACCACATAGGATCTTTTTTGACGGCGGGCATGCTCATCCAGATAGGTCTCTTCGACGGTGATGGGCAGGATGCCCGGTTTGAAATGGCCCTGCTCGATGGCCTGCTGTGCTTTTTGGTGCGACTCAAAGGAAAACCGATCCTGGTCTTCCCGGCTGATGCCATATTGCTTGGCGACAGCCTCGGCCGTCAATCCCATCCCCAGGTAATAGTCGGGCTCCTGTAAAGCAATGTCGTAAGAGGGCACTGTCTTCCAGCCGGCAGATGGCACCATGGTCATGCTCTCCGTGCCACCTGCAATGATGCAGTCGGCCATGCCCGCCCGTATCTTGGCCGTACCCAGGGCTATGGCCTCCAGGCCAGAAGCACAGTAGCGGTTGATGGTGATGCCGGGGGCATGATGGCCGATGGCCCGAGCAGCGATGATACGTCCGACCTGCAAGCCTTGCTCCGCCTCCGGGACGGCATTGCCGACGATGACGTCGTCCACCCTTCCAGGCTCCAATGTAGGCACGCTGGCCAATAGCCCCTGAATCACGTCGATGGCGAGGTCGTCTGGGCGGGTGAACCGGAAGCCGCCCCGCTTAGATTTTGTTACCGCCGTACGATAACCTGCGACAATGTATGCTTCTTGCAAGGTGGTGATTTGACGGTGTTCAGAAGGGTAAAAAAACTGATGGTGCGATTTTTACCCTTCTAAGATATACAAAATTTCTAAGCTTAGAAACCCTCTATCCCTCCATCCGTCGATAAAAAACCAGACAGATGACCGTTCTTTGCATCTGTAGTCGGCAAAATGAATTGATTCTCAAGTCAAATGATGTACCAGATACTCAGAGATCTGCTCTTTCGCCTAGATGCAGAACATGCCCACGAGTGGTCCATGGGCTTGCTCTCCGGTTTCTGCCGTCTTCCAGGGGGAAGGCGACTGATTGCTGCCTGCTACGGCGTCCGAGAGCCCTTGCTGGAGACGCAGGCATTTGGACTGAGGTTTCCAAACCCTGTTGGACTGGCTGCCGGATTCGACAAAAACGCCGAACATCTTGAAGCCCTCTCCGCGCTGGGCTTTGGCTTTGTGGAAATTGGGACTGTGACCCCCAGGCCCCAGCCGGGCAATCCTAGACCCAGACTCTTCCGACTACCCGCCGATCAAGCCCTGATCAATCGAATGGGTTTCAACAACGATGGCGTGGAAGCCGTAGGCCGCAGGCTCGCTGACTGGAGGACCCACCACTGGGATGAGCCCGGCAGGATGTTGATTGGGGGAAACATCGGGAAAAATAAAGACACGCCCAATGAAGAAGCCTGGCGCGACTATGAGGCCTGTTTCCTTCAATTGCACGGCATGGTCGATTATTTCGTGGTGAATGTCAGTTCACCGAATACACCCGGATTAAGAGCCCTCCAGGAGACAGAAGCCCTCACCGGCATCCTGGGACGTCTGCAAGAAGCCAATGCCCGCATGCCGGAGCGGGTGCCGATCTTGCTGAAGATCGCGCCGGACCTCAGCGATGCGCAAATTGATGACATCGCAAACCTGACCTTGAAGATGGCCCTTGATGGAGTGGTGGCGAATAACACCAGC
The DNA here is from genome assembly GCA_016868815.1 of Bacteroidota bacterium. Lineage (GTDB taxonomy): Bacteria > Bacteroidota > Bacteroidia > Chitinophagales > Chitinophagaceae > Pollutibacter. Next base: position 321,389 of record VGFQ01000003.1, on the reverse strand, counting down.
ATCGCCCGCAACCCGCTTTCGGAGCGCTCCAGACGCCTCGCAGCAGCGATCGGTACAGGCGGACTCAGTGGAGCACCCATCTGCGAACGGTCCCTGCAAGTCCTCAAGCGCATCCGGGAAAAGACCCAAAACGAGCTGCCGGTCATCGCCAGCGGAGGTATCCTCAATTGCTGGGATGCCCAGGAACGCCTCCGTTCAGGTGCCTGCCTGGTACAGGTATGGACGGGCTTTGTTTATGGCGGACCTAGTACAGCATCTTCCATCTGCAAACTGCTCCTTCATGGCATCGGCACAAAGAATCAAAAATATACCCATTGATTGGCATAAGGCAGAAACAGAACCTTTCAATCGTTTTATTCTTTAGCATCCACTCATGGAACATCTCTTTAACCTCGACGCACTAATCAGCCTGCTGACATTAACCACACTCGAAATTGTCCTCGGGATCGATAATGTAATCTTTGTGTCCATCCTGATGGGGTCCCTTCCGGACCAGCGGCGACTGGCGGCCAGAAGGCTCTGGATGTTTCTGGGGATTACCACCCGCATTTTGCTGCTCATGGCCCTGGGATGGTTGGTACGCAATGGCAGTCGGGAACTATTTGGCCTCGACCTGGGTGACCGACACGTTGGATTTAACCTGAGGAATGTCATCATGTTCGCTGGCGGATTGTTTCTGCTCTACAAGACCGTGAAAGAAATCCATTCCAAACTGGAAGGGGAAGAACCCGCCAGTGGCGTCAATGCCCAGGAGGGATCCTTCGCTTTGACCATGGGACAGATCATCCTGGTCGACATGGTCTTTTCTTTTGACAGCATCATCACGGCCGTAGGAATGGCCCGTCACGTGGAAGTCATGGCCGCCGCGGTCATCATCGCCATGGTGATCATGTTCTACTTTGCAGAGAACATCTCTCGCTTCATCCACAAGCACCCCACCCTGAAAATGCTGGCCCTCTCCTTCTTGCTGATGGTGGGCTTCAGTCTGTTCTTCGAAGGCCTAGAGCCGATTCACGACAGCCATATCGACAAAGCCTACATCTATGTGGCAATGGCCTTTTCCTTTGGTGTAGAACTCCTCAACATGCGCATGCGAAGGAAGATGGCTGGAACTCCAGCCATCGAACTGAGAGAACCGCATCTAAAGGATTGAGTGGGTAAAAAGAACCTGCACGACGGATCCGTGCCACGCTGACCATCCCTGCACTTCCCCTTCACCCGTTCCAAGCGAGCTGGAATCCAGCCTCATGCGTGAAGTGGAAGCCTATACCTTCGGGATTTCTCCAAGCAATGGCTCAGCCTTGTTTTCCATACAATACCGGGTTCAACGATGGATCATTATACATTTTCATCTGACGATACACTTTCATCCTTTTCACGCCAGCCTGTATATCATCCAATAGCTCATCTATGGAAATCGAAAGGTCTTTTAGTTGCTCTTGCAAGATGTCAAGTTTGAAAGCACAAAGCCGGATGTGGTCCTCTCCCACATCGACCCTGCGAACCTCTTCCTGCATATGATAAATCTTCAAGATCAGGATAGATAGCCTGTCGATCGCCCAGGCGGGACTTTCTGTGTTTAACCGTGCATGGGCAGGGACTGTCACCTGGCTGAAATGCTCACACAAGTAATCATCGATTTTCTCCACTAGATCCGTTCGGTCCTGATTGGACCTGTCGATCCTCCGCTTCAGCAGCAATGCCATCTCGGGTAAAATCTGCGGATCCCGTACGACATCCTCCATATGCCACTGAACGGTGTCAATATAGTTTTTCTGATACAAGAGATGCTCCATGGTACCTGAGGGGTAGGGATTCTTCGCTTCACGATCCAAATCATTATGCCCATGGTAGTCTTCCACAGATTTTTGAAAAATTGAAATACAACTTGCACTAAGATTCGTGATCATAATTTTAAATTCAATACAATCAATATTTTATGTGGAAATCATGAGAATAAACAAACGTTTAGGTAGGAACGAAAAAATATGACTCAAGTAATGATTTCTTGAAAAATAGAACCCTCCCATCAGTCATATTCAATTACTTGCCACTTATCTGAAATCTTGAAATCCAACTTCCTGACATCATGGTAGACATGCCTCCCTCTTACATCAAGACTGTCTACAAAATGAAAAATGCTGCTGTTGATGCAATGGATTTCAGCAGCGTTCATGATCAGTTTCCTATAATTGAGAAGACTTCCATAGGGATTAGTATCTTTTTCTATTTCGACTATTGGGAGATCAGTTGATATACTGATTTCAAATTTGCCTATGCTGCCTTCACGGTGCACCAAACAGTATTGTTTCTTTGAGAAAAGTTTGAAGATTTCTTCCTCAAATGGAATTTGGGACGGCAAGCGGAAAAGCTCATAACGCATCGAAAAATTTAAATTCAACTGCCTGTAGAAAGATGTGTTGAATTCCTTTTTGTTACAATTCTTGAAGCCCAGTTTATAAACCGGTACGTTGTAGATACGAGAAAATTCGTTGACTCGTTCATGCTCCTTTTCGGTTCCATCTGTCTCTCGGACTTTGATACTGAAAACGACAACTTTGGAGTTATCTGCATACAGATGATCCACTGTGATGAAATTCATCTCTTTGCATGGCAAATAGATGAGATCATAGAATCTACATAAGTGATTGACCAGTCCATTGCATACGAAGTGGTCTCCAAGACCCAAGTGATGATGAAGTACGATGGACTTCATGTATTTTTTTATATTTAAATCATTTAAAAAAAATCATACCTCGATACAAGCAAAACTACATTACCGTTCTTTGCCAATTGAAATCCCAGATACACTTCTGTTGTAGCCTTTCGCCATAGGTGATCAATGAATCATTCCGGATTGAACCAATCAATCTTTGCGTTGAATAGAGGTAAAATGTCTCATAGGTAAAGGTTTAACGATTGAAAACCATAAATTTATATTACCTCTAATTGAAAGTCAAGATGTTAAGCTTCACTGCTGCGATTTAAAATAAATGAGCCCCGGGAGCATCTGCCACGTGGTTAGAGAGCTTACAGCATTATCCTCCTGTTTGAGTCGTACTATGGCGAACTTCATTGGCATCATATCAGTCAGGGTGGAGCTACTCATTGCTAAGAGAAAAACCAACATTCCGCCTAGAGAAAGTTGCAGCTGAGACCTACCTACCCAGGCACAAGATGGTAGCTGCCACCAAGGCTGCCGTCTCTGATCGCAACCGGGTTGGACCCAGCCGTACCGCACGAAAGCCCGCATGCAGCGCTTGTGAAACTTCTTCTGGCGAGAAATCTCCTTCCGGGCCCACCAGCATCATGACTTCTCCTTCCACGTGCATCAGATTCTGCATGGCCGGGTCCGGCATACAATGAGCGATCAGCCGGTGGCCACGGACTTCCTGAGACAACAGCCCCTGAAAGTCCATGGGAGCAGAGATCTCTGTCATCCAGGCCTGCTGTGACTGTTGCAAGGCGCTGAGTGCGATGGCTTGGAGGCGATCCATCCGCTGATGCTGCCGCTCGGTGCGGGCCACCACAAGGGGTATGACCCGCTGTACGCCAAGCTCGCAGGCTTTTTCAAACATCCACTCAAAACGAGCTGCATTTTTCAGCAGCGACACGGCTAAGGTCAGCGGATACCTGCTGTCTGGCCCTAGGCTTTTATCCAGGATACGAACGGAGCAGCGCTTCCGGTGGGCTTCCAGCACCGCTGCCCTAGCCATCCCACCCTTTCCATCGACCAGGACGAGCGGGTCCCCAGGGGTCATGCGGAGTACGGAGATGGCATGTCGGGAGGCTTCTTCCCCCAACAGGTGTGTTTGCCCCAAGGCAGCCATCTCTACTGCAAAAAAGAAGGGGAGGTCCATTCGACACGCTATTCAAATACAGCGACCATCACTGCCTGTTGGGATGGCATGGCAGGCAGTACTCGGTCGCGGCCATTGTAATGCAGCCGGATATTTCGGGAGGCGCCGGAAGGCAGAATCATATCTGCACCATTTAGGAAGGGGGCGGCGGAGAACATAGCCATGGGACGTCCCGTCCCGATTCCGTCGCGACCCGCGTCATATACGAAGAGAGCGATGCAGGTCTTAGTCGCGGGCGTTAGCTCCGGGCCGGAGAGGGGGATACCGTTGCAGGCGAGGGTGTCGCGACCCTGAATCACCGCCCGGTTTGCGGTGAACACAGCCAATGCCGAGGTGGCACTGTCAGCTGGCAGGCCCGAGAGCAGCATGGCAGGCATGCCCGAGGAGGGAAGGGCGCGCAGATAGGTCAGGCGTCGGTGGTGGCGGATGGAACCAAGAAAGTAATGGACAACACGACCCTGCCGGGGTTTCAGAACGAACGTGTAAGCGATACCGTCTGTGGCCTCGAAGCCGCTCCAGTGACCGGAGGAGTCCGCCTGACCCGACCAGACAGGCAGTTCCGACAGCCGTCTGCCCGTTAGGGTATCATAGGGCCAGACTTCGACCTGCGCAGCGGGGAGCGGTGTGTTCTCCCCCAGCACGACAGCCCTTCCCGACACCTGCCAACGCCTCATCAGCCGGGGTCCCTCTTTGGCGGATGAAGGCAGTGCGGGTGACACGAAATCCAGGATGGCTTGGAAACCAGCCTCGCAGGTAGCGACCTCCAGATGGTCAGGTTCCTCCAACCGAAGGTTGACGGCACCGGGAATGTCGGCCGCGCGGGAGGCGATTCGGTCGCCTTTGCTGTAAATGTTCAACATGGGGACGCCACCCGGAGGGGCGGACAGGGGACCGCTCCCGATATGGACGTAGTGAGATACCAGTGCGGCCTTGGCCGGCACCGACAGCAGCCGGGCGCAGACGCCGCCCCCGGCAGAATGCGCGACCAGGACGACCTTCCCCGCATCTGTCCGTTGCAACACCTTTTGGACAAAAACATGCAGCAACGAGTCGGGGCGGCCACCCCTGTCGATGCTGTTCCAGTCAAATACCTGTATCCTGTCAGGGCACCATCCTGCGGCCTCGAGGCGTCGGGCGTGTTCGGCCCAGTTGTCGCCCGAACCCAGAAATCCGTGGACGAAGACCACAGGAGGGAGCGTTGCGGAGCAGGGCGACTGAGACTGCGCGGGTCGAAGGCCGTAGAACGCAAGGCTGCAGATCATTAGGAGGATGACCTGTAGGGTGCTATGGCGGTACGAACTCATGGTCAAAAGAGCGGTTCGTCGTCACCTAGATCAGCGTCATTCATCCGGCTGCCCCGCTGGATAAATAGCCTTGGGCCATCCCCACCGGGTGCTGCTCCGGAAGGCCCGGATGGCATGCCTAGGCCGGGCAAATCAGCAGCATTTACCTCCACGAATTTCTGAATATGCAGGAGCGCCTTGAGGCGTATGTTCTCTAGGGATCCATTGCGATGCTTGGCGATGCGGACATGCGTCTCCCCTTTGTTGCTTTCTCCAAACTCGTTACTGGTGATATCATAGTATTCGGGCCGGTAGAGAAACATCACCAGGTCAGCATCCTGCTCGATGGCGCCCGACTCGCGTAGGTCGCTCAGCTGAGGGATCTTGTTCCCCTCCTTGCGCTTCTCTACCTCCCGGCTCAACTGGCTCAGGGCGACGATGGGAACCTGCAGCTCTTTAGCAAGCCCTTTAAGGTTCCTCGAAATGGTACTGATCTCCTGCTCACGATTAGAATTGCGGTTGTCGCCTAGGCCCGTCATCAACTGCAGGTAGTCGATGATGAAGAGGCCCACATCATATTTACTCTTCAGACGGCGGCACTTGGCCCTCAGCTCAAAAATATTCAGAGCGGCGGTGTCATCGATGAAGATGGGTGCTCTGGAGAGTCTTTCAATGCCACGGCGATACAGCTGTTGCATTTCATGTTCCTCCAGTCGGCCCCGGGCAATCTTTTCCAACAAAATTTCACTTTCGGCGGAGAGGATGCGCTGCACGAGCTGGGCGGAGCTCATCTCCAGACTGAAGAAGGCGACCGCAGTAGGCTTGGTTGGGTGTAAGGCGGCATTGCGCGCGAGGTTGAGGGCAAAGGCCGTCTTACCGACAGAAGGCCTCGCAGCTAAGATGATGAGGTCGGAATTCTGCCATCCATAGGTGACGCGGTCAAGGCTCTCATAGCCGCTGGGAACGCCGGTGACATCTTCCTGACGGCTGCGCATCTCGTCCAACCGCTTGACTGTCTTCACGATGACAGACTCGATGGAATCGAAATTCTTGCGCAGGTGGTTGTTCGTGATCTCAAAGAGCTTGCTCTCCGCCTCATCTAACAGGTCAAAGACGTCGGTCGTATCCTCATAGGCATCGGTGATGATCTCTCCACTCAATCGGATGAGTTCGCGCTGGATGAACTTTTGCAGGATGATGCGGGCATGTGCTTCAATATTGGCAGCAGACACCACGGTATTGGTCAGGCGGGACACATAATAAGCACCGCCGACGACCTCCAGCTCTCCATTGGAACGCAACTGTTCGACAACTGTTAGCATATCAATCGGCATCTGCTGGTCCGACAATGACATGGCCGCAGCAAAAATGCGCTGGTTGGCTTGGGTGTAGAAACACTCTGGCTTAAGGAGCTCCACCACCGTGTCAAAGGCATTCTTCTCCAGCATGATCGCCCCGAGTACAGCCTCTTCCAGTTCCCGGGCCTGCGGCGGCACTTTTCCAAATGCCAGGGTGCCTAATTCAGATGCCGGCTTTCGCCGATTCTTACGATCCCGGTTTGTATTCGTTAGTTCCATGTGAAGTAGTTTCCATCAATTTTCCCCGAACAGTTCCAGTCCCTCGGACACAAGACCCCATCCAACCTATACGGACGAAAGTAGTCCGCTTGGGGGATGCTGCCTATGGACCATAAGGATTAAAGTTGGTCACAGCCTGCCAGGAAGATTATCCACATGTTTTTTGCTGTTATCCACCATGCAAATATCCAGGATCACAGGGAACATAAAAAAATCCCCCCGTGACGAAAGGATATCCACAGGTAATCGTACCCTTGAAATCTTAACCTGGATGCGGCGAGGATGAACTGCCGGAGGTGAATTGGAGCAGGTCCTGTTGGCGGAGGCATGGGGGTTCAAACCCGGGGTGTATCTTTGTTTGAAAGCCCCCGGGACTATGATTCTTTCCTATCGTTGGATGTTGGACTGCCTTCCGATTCCCATCTCACCAGAGAAGCTTAGCTCCATTTTAAACGCCATCGGGCTGGAGGTAGAGGGCCAGGAGTCGTATGAAGAAGTGCCCGGCGGCTTGCAGGGACTGGTGATTGGGAAAGTGCTGGAGGTATCGCCGCATCCGAAGGCCGATCGGTTGAAGGTAACCCGCGTGGATACGGGGCTGGACGCTCCGCTCGAGATTGTATGCGGGGCTCCTAATATTGCAGCCGGCCAAACGGTGCTGGTCGCACCCGTAGGCAGCACCCTTTATCCCAACGGCCGATCGCCGGTGACCATGAAAGAGGCGACCATCCGGGGTGTCCGTAGCCAAGGCATGATCTGTGCAGAGGATGAAGTCGGACTAGGTACTTCGCACGAGGGAGTGATGGTCCTGCCCGAGGAACTGACGCCGGGAATGACTGCGGCAGCCTATTTCCAGCCATATTCAGATCAGACCATCTCGATTGGACTGACGCCCAACCGAAGCGATGCCATGAGCCATCTAGGAGTGGCACGGGATGTCTGCGCCTGGCTGCATCACCATGAAGGCCTTGACGTAGTACCACACAGCCCCTTCACGCCATGCCCGGAGCTAGAAGGATTGCCGGAAGGCTGGCCGGTGCGCATAGAGGCTCCGGATGCCTGTCACCGATATACCGGCATCCGCATCTCGGGGGTGACGGTGCGGGAATCCCCGCAATGGCTCCAACGAAGGCTACAAGCCATTGGACAGCGACCCATCAACAATGTGGTGGATGCTACCAACTTTGTCCTGCATGAGACAGGGCAGCCCCTCCATGCCTTCGATGCGGCAGCTATCCACGGATCTTCGGTCCGCATCATGCGATTGCCAGCGGACACCCCCTTTCTAGGCCTGGATGAAAAGGAACGACGGCTGCACGCCGAAGACCTGATGATCTGTGACGCCCAAGGGCGTCCGCTTTGCCTGGGAGGCGTCTATGGTGGGATCAACAGCGGCGTCAGCGCGTCCACCCGGGAGATCTTCCTGGAGAGCGCCTGGTTTCATCCTACTGGCATCCGAAAGACTTCCTTCCGGCATGGATTACGGACAGACGCTGCCACCCATTTCGAAAAAGGGGTCGACATTAGCCGAACCCTGGATGTGCTGATGCGGGCTGCCCGGCTGATCTGTGACCTCAGCGGAGGACATCTTTCCTCACAACCTTCAGAGGCCTATGCCATTCCAGCCACTGGCCGACAGGTTGCTTTCACCTATGCATACTTAAACAGCCTCAGTGGTAAACAATATGCTCCACAAGCCGTCAAGACCATCCTGCAAGCATTGGGATTTTCCATCCTGCAGGAAGAGACTGGCGGCATGACCGTCCAGGTGCCCCATCACAAAACAGACATTTCCCATCCGGCAGATATCGCCGAAGAGGTGATGCGCATAGACGGGTTCGACAACATCCCGATCCCCTCCAACATTTCATATACCCCTGCCGTGGAAAGCCATCACGCCAGCGAAACCCTGAGGGAAAAAATATCAGCCGCTCTTGCGGGGTTAGGATTTCATGAGATGGTCAACAACTCCATCACCTCTAGTGCTCACCACCAGCCAGAAGAGCTCACGCAAGCCGTACGAATGATTAACAGCCTCAGCGCAGAGCTGGATATGATGCGCATGTCTTTGATCGAGTCCGGTCTAAGAACAGTAGCCCGCAACCTCAACCACCGGAACGTAGACCTTCAGCTGTTCGAATTCGGCAAGACATATCAATTGTCCACCGATGGCACCTATACAGAACATGAATCCTTTGCCCTGTTCACGTCCGGGCTCCTGCGCCCACAGACCTGGGATCAGCCGTCCAGGGCCACGGGGCTTTCTCATCTGAAGGGAACGGTCGACGCCCTCTTTGTATTGCTTGGAATGCCACAGCCCGACTGGTCTGAAGCACCCGACGATGACCGGCTCGACGGTCGGCTCATCGGAACCTGCCATGGGCAGACTGCCGCTACCCTTGGGCGCATCTCAACCGAAATGGCCCATCGTTTTGAGATTCGGCAAGACGTGTGGTATGCAGCGTTGGACTGGAAGACCTGCATGGAACAGGCCTCCTGGGTAACCATCCGGCACCAAGATCTACCTAGATTCCCGACCATGTCGCGCGACCTGGCGATCGTGGTGGACAAATCCCTTCCGTATGCACAGGTATGTGCAAAGACCAAAGATCTCCACCTGCCAAAACTTAAGACCTTCGGGCTCTTCGATGTATTTGTAAGCGAGCGCCTTGGGAAAGAACGAAAGTCGCTCGCCATCCATTACAGCTTCCGGGACGATGACGCGACCCTGACGGATGAAGAAGTGGACGACATGATGCAACAAATACTGAGCACCTATCAACAAGCATTCAACGCACAAGTCAGAATCTAACACCTATGGACCCCATCACAGACCAGATATCGCGCATTTCAGAGAAGCTTACCCGGCTGGTGAGGGACTTTCGGAACTTACAGAAAGAAAACGTTCGGCTTCGCCATGAGCTGGACAGGAAGACCCAGTACTTGGAACAAGCCCTGGAGAAAAATGCCGTGCTGGAAAGACAGGCCGGCATCCTGCAGGCCAGCGCCAGTATGTCAACGGATAAAACAGGCAAGGAAATGGGGAAAGTGATCGAACACTACATCCGGGAAATCGACAGATGTATAGCCAAACTCGAAGAATGAAGCCCTCAAACCCTCTTCACCATGCGCTCACTCTTCCCGAATTACCCGTGCTTGTGATCTATGGCATTTATGCCATAGAGCAAGTCGTTCCATCCGCGCCAGTAAAAAGTATGTATGCCTTTAAAAAACTTGTGAGTCAGGGAACCATAGCCCATGGGGGCCACATCTATCAACACCGCGTGCAAGCGGGCATTGGTGGGCTTTGGCAGATCGAACACCGCACTGTCAATGAATACTGGAAACCTCAACTTAGCGGATATGATACCATATGTTACAACCGTGACCAGAGAACACAATATGAAGGAAATAGCCTATATCCCAGATTAGTCGAAGCTTATGGAAGCTATGAAGCTAGGATGTTAAACGTAGTTTTTTTCGCACACCCAAATATTTTCTAAAAAAAAATTGATGCAACAGTCAATCCCTGTTAACATCCCTGTCGGCGACCGTGCCTACCGGGTGCTGATTGCCCCGAATGATGAGGAAAGGCTGCGAAAGATGGCCAAAGCGATCAATGATCAGATCCAGGACTTCAAAATCCGCTTCGCCGGAAAGGACATGCAGGACTATCTCGCCATGGTCTTGTTATGGCACTTGTCGGAATCCAGGCTAGGGCCCAACGGACAGGGGGAGATAAGTGCAGTGTCGGAGGAGCTTGCCTCGCTGGGTACATTGATCGACAATTTGTTAGAGTCGTCGGGCGATTCAGCCTGAGCGGCCAACTGGATTCCTGTTTCAGGGTTTGGGCCTGGTTTCGTATCTTCGAGCCACTGGGGAAAGTGCGCACAAACGCCCCATCACAGAGTGAAAATGACCCAAAATGCCCATCGACCCGAATACTCTCCTCGCCATATCCTCCGTCGTAGCCCTGATCGTGGGCATTATTGTTGGAAAGCTGATCTTTTCAAAGGGATCTAAGCGAAAAATCCAAGAAGCGGAGGAGCAGTCGGCTAAAATCCTGGCAGATGCAGGTGTGCAGGCAGAGAACCTGCGCAAGGAAAAGCTATTGGAGGCTAAGGAGAAGTTCGTCCAACTGAAGGCCGAGCATGACCGTGAGCTCCTGGAAAAAAACAAGAAAGCAGCGGAACAGGAGAACCGGGTCAAACAAAAAGAGCAGAGCATCAATCAGCGGTTGGAGAACCTGGAAAAACAGTCAAAAGAGAATGATGTCATCAAAGATCAACTCAACCGGCAGGTGGAAGTGGTAAACCAGAAGCGCAGCGAACTCGAAAAACACCAAGAAGAGCATATCCGCCGACTTGAAAAAATAGCCCAGCTATCGGCTGAAGAGGCCAAGATTCAACTATTGGATTCATTGCGGCAGGAGGTACAGACCAAGGCGCTGTCGCTCCAGCAAGAAATCATTGAAGATGCCCGCCAGCGGGCCAACAAAGAAGCCCGTAAGATCATCATCCAGACCATCCAGCGGACGGGAGCGGAACAGACCATCGAGAATACGGTGACCGTATTCAATCTCGAAAGTGATGAGATCAAAGGACAAATCATCGGCAGGGAAGGCCGGAATATTCGTGCGATAGAGGCTGCCACTGGGGTCGACTTGGTGGTGGATGATACCCCGGAGGCCATTGTCCTGAGTTCCTTCGACCCGCTCCGCCGGGAAATTGCCCGCCTCTCGCTGCAGCGGCTGGTGGCGGACGGACGAATTCACCCGGCCCGTATTGAGGAGGTGGTTGACAAAACACGTCGACAGCTGGAGGAGCAAGTTATTGAGATCGGGGAGCGTACGATCATCGAGTTGGGCATCCACGGTCTGCATAAAGAGCTGGTACGGGTCGTGGGCAAGATGCGCTTCCGGTCGTCTTACGGTCAAAACTTGCTGATGCACAGTCGGGAAGTGGCCAACCTCTGCGGTATCATGGCAGCCGAGCTGGGACTCAACCCCAAACTGGCTAAAAGGGCGGGCCTGCTACACGACATCGGAAAGGTGCCAGACGAAGAAACAGAACTGAGCCATGCCCTGCTCGGAGGGCGGCTGGCGGAGAAATATGGAGAAAACCCTGCCGTGGTCAATGCCATTGCCGCCCACCACGATGAGACGGAGATGCAATACGTCATATCCCCTATCGTCCAGGCTTGCGATGCCATCAGCGGGGCGCGGCCCGGTGCAAGGAGGGAGATCATGCAACAATATATACAGCGTATCAGAGACCTCGAAAACCTTGCCCTTAGCTATGGCGGCGTAGAAAAAGCCTATGCCATCCAAGCAGGCCGAGAATTAAGGGTCATCGTAGAAGCTGATAAGATGAGCGATGGTGAAAGTGAACGCCTAAGTTTTGAAATGGCTCAGAAAATCCAAAATGAGATGACCTATCCCGGGCAGATAAAAGTGACCGTCATCCGAGAGAAACGCTCTGTGAATGTAGCTCGTTGACCTCTTTTCCCACCACCCTCGCCCAGAGGGTGGGATTTTCTTGGCAGAAATCCCTTTTTTGGCATACCTTCACCTCCCCAAATACCCGATTATGAATCCCACGATTACATATATTCATGAACAGCTAGGTACAAAAAGTGCTCTTCCTTCGTTTAAGGCAGGTGACAATGTGACCGTCAATTACAGGATCGTAGAGGGAAACAAGGAGCGTATCCAGAGCTTTAAGGGAGATGTGATCAAGCGTCAGGGAGAAGGCTACACGGCCACCTTCACCGTCCGCAAAATGTCTGATGGAGTGGGAGTAGAAAGGACGTTCCCGGTTGCCTCCCCACACATAGAGTCTGTGGTGGTCCATAAAAATGGCAAGGTGCGTCGTGCCAAGCTCTATTTCCTCCGCTCCCGCAGTGGTAAGAGCGCCCGTATCCAGGAGAAGCGGGTAAAATAATCCTTTTAGCTGGACAGGTAAGTGTTCTCATTTATCTGATAAGTTGCCAGCATCGCTCATAAAGTGTATCTTTCAACAAATGTTTGACAACATGGGTTCCAAAACTATTTTCCTGATATCCATGCCCGGTGGCTCAGAGTGGATCCTCATCGTACTGGCGGTATTGATTTTATTCGGAGGCCGTAAAATCCCTGAGTTTATGAGAGGTCTTGGCCGTGGCATCCGCGAATTCAATGACGCCAAGTCAAATGTAAAACGTGAGATAGAGGAAGGCATGCAAGAAAAAGAGCCCAAGTAGTCTTGGCAAGGCACTTCCCCCGTTTTCCAATGCTTGCTCTTGTATGAGCATGTTTCCATAGATGAGTACCACTCCGGTCTTCGGGAGGGCACCTGCTCTTGTGAGTCAGTGGCTGTCCATTACCTACAGCGCATCAGCAGCCAATCGCATATCAATGCGCTTGTAGACGTTTACTCAGAAGAAGTCTTGCAAAGGGCCCGACAGCTCGATCAGCGTCGAGCCGATGGCCAACCCCTGGGAAAGCTTCATGGCGTCGTCATCGGCATCAAAGATGTCATCTGCTACCAGGGTCACCGTCTGACGGCGGGGTCTTCCATCCTCAGAGATTTCAGGCCACTGTTCCATGCCACGGTCGTAGAAAGGTTGCTTCAAGAAGAGGCTCTGATCATCGGTAGCCTCAACTGCGACGAGTTCGCGATGGGTTCTTCCAATGAGCACTCCTGCCATGGGAAAGTCCTCAACCCGTTGGACGAGCAACGGGTACCTGGGGGTTCTTCTGGGGGGTCTGCCGCAGCGGTGGCAGCCGGCCTTTGCATGGCCAGTCTGGGAAGCGATACAGGTGGCTCCGTCCGGCAGCCAGCCGATTTTTGTGGCCTCATAGGCCTAAAACCTAGCTACGGTCGCATTTCCCGCCACGGCCTGATCGCGTATGCATCCTCCTTCGATCAGATTGGCATCCTGGGTAAATCCACCCAAGACGTGGCCCAGATCCTCGAAGTCATCGCCGGGGCAGATGCCTATGATGCCACGGTCTCCTCTCGGGCAGTGCCTGCCTACAGCAAACATCTGACCTCCCGCAGACCATGGCGGATGGCATACTTCCGGCAAGCCCTGGATCACCCGTCGCTGGACCCGGAAATCCGGGAAGGAGCGGAACGATTCCTGACCGCCCGCGCAAAAGAAGGTCACCAGGTAGATGGCGTTGATGTCGACTTCCTAGACTACATCGTGCCTGCCTATTACATCCTGACCACGGCGGAAGCATCTAGCAATCTCGCCCGCTATGATGGCGTCCGCTACGGCCATCGTACCGAAGAGCCATTGACCAGCCTGGATGCATTATACAGGCAATCCCGCTCCGAAGGATTTGGCAGGGAAGTAAAAAAACGCATCATGCTGGGAACCTTCGTCCTAAGCACCGGCTATTTCGACGCATACTACAGCAAGGCCCAACAAGCCCGTCAGGCCATTGTTGATCAGACCAGCCAGCTCTTTCAATCCTACGACTTGCTGATCCTCCCCAACTCCCCCACGACCGCCTTTCGGTTCGGTGAAAAAAGCCAGGATGCCGTCTCTATGTTCCTAGCCGACATATTCACAGTATATGCAAATTTGGCTGGAATTCCAGGGATAAGTTTCCCCATCGGAAAGCACACGAATGGCATGCCGTTTGGTATACAAGCACTCGCCGACCGGTACCAGGAAGAGATCCTCTTGCAGGGCTGTCAGCGATGGTACCAGTGAGCGGCATCCAACAAACAGACTGTCCTGTTGTTGTTTAGCCGGCCTCCACCAACCCAAGACGAGATGAATGTAATGTCTGTCCATATCAAACACCTGACCACGCTGATCTTCTGTTTAGCCTGCAATTCAGCAGTATTCGCGGGTGGATTGGATGACTGTCAGGACTCCTTCCCCCCCTTCCCGATGGCATCCCTCCCCCATGGACATAAGCAACTGGCTGAACAACTTCTGCCTGAATCTCTGCAGGCGACCGACCCCCGCCTGGAGGTAAGGTATGAGATGGCCGGGCTGCATCCAATGGCGGCTGACTTCGTGCGACATTATGTAGATCAGAACCAGGTTTTCTTGCAACTGCTGTGCGCCCGCAACCAGGCTACCCTTCGAACCATGGAGAAGATCCTTGCCTCCCATAAGCTGCCCATCGAATTGAAGTACCTGGCCATCGTTGAATCGAAACTCTCCCGAACGGTGAAGTCACCCATGGGAGCCGCCGGCCCATGGCAGCTGATGCCCGTCACCGCACGCGCGATGGGATTGCGGGTAAGTCCGGGCTTGGATGAGCGACTGGATATTCGAAAAAGTACACAGGCTGCCGCCAAGATCCTGCGGCAGCTGCAACAGCAGTATGGCGACTGGCTGTTGGCCATCGCTGCATTCAATGCCGGGAACGGACGGATGTCGGCTTCCCTGCGCCAGGGAGGCCCATCGGATTTCTGGAGCATCGAACACCGACTGCCCAGGGAGACCCAGAAGCATATCAGAAAATTCATTGCCACGCATTACTGCCTTGAAGGCAGAGGAGGCATCACCACGGGACTGCTCCTACCCTCGCCGCTGGCAGCACCCGAATGGGTGGGTGAAACCCAGCGACTGGGCATAACAGGAATCTATCACTCGTTGATCGTAGCAGGGATGCTGGGTGTTGACATCCACCTCTTTGAGCAGTTAAATCCGGGATTCAACCATCTTGCCAGGGAAGACGACAGGTACATTATCCTTCCCCAGGCGGCTTTGCAAGCATTCCTCGAAAAGCGACAGCTCATGCAGGCGGAATCCATCCGTTACCTCCTGGATCCTGGCACCTACGAAATGAACCGGGTCGCCACCGATACCGTCCTCCCAGCAGTGCGATTGGATTGAGGGGCTGTACTCCACTACAGCCTGCCAACAGCATGTTGCAGATGGACTGAGCAAGATCCTGTTGTAGCGAAAGAAAATATATTCAGCCTTCAACAGGGCTTGGTGAGCGATCGAATGGCCGAATCAAGATCAGCAAACTGGAAAGCAAAGCCGGTTGCCTCTAATTTATGACTGCTGACCGTGGCACTTTTCAAGACTTCGACGCTCATCTCACCCATCAGCCATCGCAGCGCCCAGCTTGGCACATGCATGGGCAGGTATCGACGCCCGCAAACGGCGCGAGCCAAGGATAGCATTAGGGTTTGGTTATCGACTGGCTGAGGCGCCGTCACATTGTAGGCACCTTGCATGGACTCTTTTTCCAGGGCATGTCCGAAGGCCTTGCAGAGGTCTGAGATATGTACCCAGCTGATCATCTGCCGGCCGCTGCCCAAGATGGGTGCAACCCCCAGGTAGAGCGGTTGGCGAAAAGCCCGCAAGGCACCTCCTTCTGTCGTGAGTACAATGCCCAGCCGAAGCTTGACAAGCCGTTTACCCATTGCCGCGCATGGCTCGATGCTTTGCTCCCACTGCAAGCATGTCTGGCCGAGGAAGTCTTGGCTGGCCGGGTCTGTCTCCACAAATGGGGAGCCCTGGTCTGGCCCATACCACCCAATGGCTGAAGCGCTGATTACAGTCCTGACTTTGTTCGTATAACGTTGGAGGCTTTGTACCAGCAGCTCACTGCTGCGGGTACGGCTTACTAGGATCTCTTGTTTTCGCGCGTGGTTCCATCGCTTGTCAGCTACGCCGGCACCGGCCAGATGAATCACATAATCTGCCTCTTGGATGGCCATTGGGTCGATGATCATTCGCTGTATGTCCCACCGGGAATGCATCAGCCGCCCACTGGGCCGAAAAGCATTTTGGGCGCTGGCGACCCGATGGCGGGCTGCTGTCTCCTTCGGATTGCGGGATAAGATGATGACATGATACCCCTCCTCAAGCAGATAACGGCTCAACGCCGTACCGATCAATCCTGTACCACCCGTAATCAAAACCGTCTGCATACTAAGAATGCAAAAATATTATGGAAGCTTGAAGCGATCGTGGCCCGCGGAAAAGGTTTCAGTCAGGCTTCTTGCCATCCAGGAATGTATTGAGTGAACTCAGATAGATCTTCTCTTTTTCTTCATCCGCCTTCACTGTCAGCTGACTATATATCTGCTCCTGGCCGGCGGACTGGCTGCCTCTGTCTTGGGTGCCGCGGCGAATGAAGGCAGGGATATACTCAATCTCATTCTTGGCATCGGCTAGCCCCATGTTCTTGAACGATAAGTTGCGAAGCTTGCTCTCCCGAAGTGCCTTCTGTCTTTTGAGTTCTTCTGTCTCATCGGACTTCGTCAAATTGCCAGACACATTGGAAGATGGTGTTGTTGCATCCAGGTAGCTGTCGACCACAGGATGCTCTCGGATGACTAGACGCATCTCGGCCTCTGGCTCCTGGACCTGGCTTTCGGCTGTCAGATCAGTCGTCTGAGGGGTAACCAGAGCAACAGCAGGCTGTTCCTCCCGCTCCACATAAATCTGGGCTGGCTTCGCAAGAAAACCCTCTGAAGCAGGCAGGATGGCATCTTCAGACAATGCCGTTTTCTCTGCCGGACTCACCAGGCTGCCATCGAGATCGAAAACAGTTTGTCGGACCAAAGATGGCTGGGCGGTGGATGTATGTGCAATGATCTCCTCCTTTCTCCACGTCAAGGAGGAAGGCATCTCCGTCGCAGGATAGGGCGTCCACTCCACCAGGGTCGGCATGAAATCCTCGGCGCTTTGTGGGATGCTGGGTGCTGCAGGATGCATCTGCTCGGGTGAGGGAGCTTCTATAGGATCTCCCAGTTGCAGGATGACAGGAGCCTCTTCCGTGGGGGAGTTGCTGGCTGTCTGGCTGGCAGGGAGATCGGAATCGGTGGAAACCGTACCATGGAAGCCGGTGGCGATGATGGTGATGCCAATTTGGGCCCCCAGCGAGTTGTCATAGCCAAGCCCCATGAAGAGGTCGTAGTCCCTGCCAGCATGAGTTTGCAGGTATTGCTGGATGGTCTCCACCTCATCGACTGTAAATTCATAGTCACCCTCGGAGGAGTTGATGTTAATGAGCACCCATTTGGCACCGTGTATATCGTTCTCGTTCAGCAGAGGAGAATGGATGGCTTGCTCGATCGCGCGCAGGGCCCTGTCGTCCCCTTCTGCCCGGGCGCTCCCTAGGATGGCCATTCCGCCATTGCGCATGACAGTACAGACGTCTGCGAAATCCACATTGATATGCCCACGATTTGAGATGACTTCCGTGATGCAACGAGTGGCTGTCGCCAGCACATTGTCTGCCGTTGAGAAGGCCGCCTTGAAAGTCAGGCTCCCGAATTGATGACGAAGCTTGTCATTGCTGATGATCAGCAATGTGTCGACATACTGTCGCATCCCGGCGATGCCCTCTTCAGCCTGTTGCATGCGCTTTTTCATCTCGTAGGAGAAGGGCATGGTGACGATCCCCACGGTCAGGATACCCAACTCTCGGCACAGGCGGGCCACGACGGGAGCCCCGCCCGTACCAGTCCCCCCGCCCATACCCGCGGTGATGAAGGCCATCTTGGTATTCCCTTCCAGCAACTGCCGGATCTCCTCAAGGCTCTCTTCCGTTGCCTGGCGGCCGATGGCAGGGTTCATGCCGGCCCCCAAACCTTGCGTCAGGCCTGGCCCGAGCTGGATCTTGTGCGGCACTTTGCTGGCCTTTAGCGCCTGGGCGTCGGTATTGCAAATGACAAAGTCGACACCTTCCATGCCAAGGTTGTGCATATGGTTAACGGCATTACTGCCGCCGCCACCGACACCGATGACCTTAATAATGGAAGATGGCTGGCGGGGCATGTCAAACTGGATCATAGTCTATTGGTTTTCCTATTATGTTGATGTATTTAGTTCAATCATTTGGAGCGATCCTCTGCAGGGGGCGCAGGCTTCGCTGCCCCCTGTCCAGTACCATCTGGGAAGCGATATTCTTCTTCTTCCTTGAAGATCTCGACGATCCCGTGTTTAATGCTGTCCATAAAATCCTTCATACTCATCCGGGGTTTCCGTGTCCGTTGCAGAGGGGCTTCGGAGGGTTCTGAAGGAGAGGCGAGCCCTGGATTGGAGATGGGTGTGGCGGTGGTATGATGGATGGTCAGGGTATCTGCACCTTCACCCAGGGTATGGTCATGGATATGGTAGCCTTTTAGAATGAGTCCAATACAGGTAGCGTACATCGGCTTTGCCAGCTCTTCGAGGTGGTTGGCTGCCAAATGCTCATTGGGTAGTCCGATGCGCGCATTCAACCCAGTCTCGAACTCAGTGAGCTGTTTGAGGTGTTTGAGCTGAGAACCTCCGCCTGTAAGGACTATGCCACCGTTTAGCTTTCCGGCGTCCAGTCCGGTTTGCTTAAGGTGGTAGTTGACATATTCAAAGATTTCCGACATCCTTGCTTGGATGACTTCTGCCAGGTTCTTCACGCTGATATTGCGGTTGGGTAACCCCCGGATGCCCGGAATGGTGATGAAAGTGTTCCCTTGTGCGTGTTCTGCCAGTGCGGATCCAAATTTAATTTTCATCTGCTCAGCCTGGGATCGCATCACTCCAAGGCCGTTTTTGATGTCCTGTGTGATGATTTCACCACCGAAGGGAATGACGGCTGTGAGCTTGAGGATGCCTTCGTGGAATACTGCCAGGTCGGTGGTCCCGCCCCCGATGTCTAGGATCGCCACCCCTGCCTCTAGGTCTTGCTCACACATGACGGCCGCAGAAGAAGCCAATGGCTGGAGGATAAGGTCTCTGACACCCAGCCCTGCCCTTTCTACGCTGCGGTTGATGTTTCGGATGGCCTGACTATCGCCGGTGATCAGCAGAAAGTCCGCCCCAATCTTCACGCCGGTATATCCCACCGGGTCGTATATATCCGGGATATTATCAACCGTGTAGGTCTGCGGGATGACATCGATGATTTCATCGCTGGCAGGGATAAAGGTTTTGCGCTGGTCTTTGACCAGCTGGTCCACTTCTTCCTGCCGGATCTCATCTTCGATATGCTGTCGGACAATATTCCCGCGCGTCTGTAAGGTCTTGATATGCTGTCCGGCAATGCCCACATACACTTGACGGATGTCTAGGCCAGGATTGGAGGCCAGGCAATGTTGGATGGCTAGCTGGATCGACTCAATCGTCTGGGAGATGTTTTGCACCATACCTCCCCGGACGCCATTGCTGTTGGCACGTCCGAACCCGAGGATCTCGAGCTTACCGAATTCATTTTTGCGTCCGGCGATCGCCACGATCTTAGTCGTTCCGATGTCGAGCCCTACGATCACAGGCTGTCGGGAGGCATGGTCCGCTTCGGAGGCACTTGGGAACTGAGGGGTTTCTGTCGTCTGCATCAGTCTACTTTTTCAGGTTCTTCGGTGAGTGGGTATCAGAATGAGGTATGAGTAAGGGGTGGGTGATGGATGTCCGTGGTGGGTGTCAAAGTATTGTTGCATCCCCGTGACGACCGGCTGTGGGATGGCAGCGGCTGTTTCTGGAAGGGGGAGAGTATCTGTCGGCAAAGGATCTTTCGGAGCCATGATCAGCCGGGTGCTGTCGGAGGGGATGGCGACTACCTGGCCCTGGAACCTCAGGTCGATTTCCTGATAGCTGTTCCACCCTGTCTGGGTCATCACCTGTTTGTAGAAGATGCGCAGCCGCCGGAATTTATCGGCGATATCAGTGGAGTAGCCGAGGATGATACGATGGTCGCCCAGCTTGGGGGTCAGCACAAATCCCAGTGTCGCCTCAAAGTCAGCCTGGTCTACCATCGCCATGCTCAACGGATCTGATTGGAGGTACCGAACAATCTCCCAGGCCTGCCGGAGGTGTTGGGTATCTCTGGCCTGTTGGCCGGAGAGCGAGACGGGCATGCCGGTAAAGACGGGCAGTCGTTCGGCATAGAGCGGGTTCAGTGGTATCCGTTTCAGCAGGCTGTCTATGTAAAAGGAGTGTCCCATACGGGTGAAAATCCTGGCTACTGGCTGTTGCTCTTCTATGCGGATGTGTAGCACATGGGCCCTGTCGAGGTAGATGTCTGCGTCCCTTATCCAGGCATCTTTTTCCAGGCTTTGCTCCATGTGGTTTAGGTCAAGTTGCTGCAAGGGCTTTCCGATGCAGTGCTGCAGGCCATTGCCCCCCAGTAGGGATGCGATACGAAGGCTGTCTACATATTTACCGCCTTGGGGAAGGGCATAGGTAATCCGCACATCTGTACAGGCATGCCGGCTGCGGATGCCGATGCCGCCCACCAGCAAGATGGTGACCATCGAGGCGCCAAACGTCCAGCCTGCTACTGTTGCTATTTTTCGTATCACAGACTTACGAGGCATGCACTTGTTTTGATAAGAATTTTTGTATTGGGACTGCCAGCCGGTCGATATCCCCGGCACCGGCTGTAACAAGTATCTCCGTGGGATACGCCTCCAGCCAGTCTAACACTTCGCCAGGACCCTCAGCTAGGAAAGGCTGCCGCTGCATCCGTTCTGCGATGAGGCTAGAATCGACGCCGGGGATGGGCTCCTCGCGGGCGGGGTAGACGGGCATGAGCAGCACTTGGTCTGCAAGGTCAAGGCTGGAAGCAAAGACCTCCGCCAGGTCTCGCGTGCGACTGAAGAGGTGGGGCTGGAAGACCAGCGTGAGCGTCGAAGCGGGATAAAGGTCGCGCACCCCTTCTATGAGCACGCGCAGCTCTTCCGGATGATGGGCATAGTCGTCGATAAATGCCCTTCCAGGCTGTTGCAGATGGAATTCGAACCGTCTGCGGACGCCCCGGAAGGAAGCAAGTCCTTCCCGAATGCCATCATCGGAGACGCCCAGGTAATGGGCAATGGCAATGGCAGGGAGGCTGTTCTCCACATTGTGCCGACCACCCATGGGCAAGCGCAGCTGCGTCAAGGTCCAGTCCCAAGCATGCACATCATAGTGATAGGCCCCTTCTGCTACGATGATATTTGTTGCGTGGATGTCCGCAGAACGCTGGTCCAGCGAATACGTGGAGCGCGAGCTCCTCAGCGCACCCAAATGAGAGAGCTTGTGGTGGACAATGAAGAGTCCTTCGGGACGCGTCTTCTGCGAAAAAGCAGCATAGGCATCGCACATGGCCTCTTCCGTACCATAGATATCTAGGTGGTCTGGGTCCATGGAGGTGATCACGGAGATATCAGGTGTCAGCTTTAGGAAGCTCCTATCATACTCATCGGCCTCTATGACGGCCAGCGGACGGACATCCCCCCAAAAGTTGGTGTTGTAATTTGTGGAGATGCCCCCGAGGAAGGCATTGCAGCCAAATCCGGAGTGGCGTAGGAGATGGGCTATCATGGTACTGACAGTCGTCTTGCCGTGGGTGCCGGCGATGCAGATGTTTTGGTTGCCCTCGGATATCCAACCGAGTACATCACTCCGTTTCCAAAGGCGGGCCTGTTGAGCCAGGAACATAGCCATGATCTGGCAATGGGATGAAATGGCCGGCGTGTAGACGACGATGTCGAAATCCACTTTTACCTGGCCCGGATCGTCTGTATAGAGGATGTTGGCCCCCATATCTGCCAGCGTGTGTGTCAGCGCAGTCGGCGTCCGGTCATATCCTGCTACGCGGCAACCTCGGGAAAGGAAGTAGCGGGCAAGTGCGCTCATGCCTATGCCGCCGATGCCGATGAAGAAGGCGCTCTGGATATCTTCGAGTTTCTTCCTCACCGGAGTATGGGTTTTTCTATGACTTCCAGTACATGCGATGCGATGGCATCGGCTGCGTCGGGTACAAAAAGCTGTCGGGCTGCCGCACCCATGCGCGTACAGGTAGCAGCATCGCTGGCAACCCTGATGGCTGTCTGCACCAGTTGTTCCGCTGCCGCTGCATCTGTCACCAGGCAGGCGGCCCGCTGCTCCACCAGTCGCTGTGCATTGGCGGTCTGGTGGTCTTCGGCGGCCAAGGGATAGGGCACAAAGATGGCGGGCTTGCCGGCAGCGGTAATTTCTGAGACAGACATGGCCCCTGATCTCGACACTATCAGGTCTGCCGCCGCATATGCTATGGGCATCTCCCGAATAAAAGAAGAGGTCCAGACCTCGTGGCGGCCGCGGCAGCGCTCTTCTGCCGTAGCCGCATAGGAACGACCTGTCTGCCAAATCAGCTGCAGTCCTGCATCTCGTATGTCATTCAATCCGCTTCCCATGGCTTCATTGATGCTTCGGGCTCCCAGGCTGCCGCCCATCGAAAGCAAGGTCCGCCGAGATGGATTCAGGCCAAAATATCGGATGGCATCTTCACGGTTCTGGGATATGTCTAAGATGGCCGATCGAATGGGATTGCCGGTCAATTGTATCTTCTCGGCCGGGAAAAATCGCTCCATGCCTTTGACAGCGACAAAGACCATCGTAGCCCGACGGCCCAGCAGGATATTGGACTTGCCCGCATGGGCATTACTCTCGTGAATGAAGTTGGGGATCCCGGCCCACTGTGCATAACGGACGACGGGGAAACTGGAGTAGCCCCCGACCCCGATCACCGCCTGGGGTCTGAATCGTCTGAAGATCAAGCGGACTTTCCAAAAGCTGCGGAGCAAGCGGAGGGGGAGTAACAGATTCCGCCAGAGAGCCTTTCGGTCCCACCCGGCTATATCTAGCCCTTCGATGGCATAGCCGGCTTCCGGCACTTTTTCCATCTCCATCCGACCCTTGGCCCCCAAAAAAAGAATCTGGGCATGGGGTATTCGGTTGCGGATGGCATCCGCAACCGATATCGCCGGGAAGATATGCCCCCCGGTGCCACCACCTGCCAAGATGATTCTGCAGTTAGACATCGGGCGAGGGTTGAAGATGAGAGGGCTGATCCGCCTGGCTTCGTTCTTTGTCTTCCAACTCCCTGGCCACACTTAGGATGATCCCGATGGACAGGCAGGTGAAGACAAAGGAGCTTCCTCCCATACTGACCAGCGGCAGGGTCACACCCGTGACAGGCACGAGGTTTACGTTGACAGCCATATTTGCTAGGGCCTGAATGGCCAAGGTGAAGCCGAGTCCCATCGCTAGGAAGCCTCCAAAGGCATAGGGTGACCTTCGGAACATCCGAATGCATCGGAACAGAAATGCCAGATAGACCAGCGGCAGGATGGCAGCCCCCAGCAGTCCATATTCTTCAATGGTGATGGCGTAGATGAAGTCTGAATACGGGTGCGGCAAAAAGTTCCTCGCCTCGCTTTTCCCAGGCCCGAGTCCGGTCCAACCCCCTTTGGCAATGGCGATGTTCGCCTGCTGCACCTGATAGGAGACATCCTGTGCATCGGCATAGAAAAAGTCTTGGATGCGGTGGATCCAGGTCTCTACCCGCTTGACGGAGAGCACAGCCGGTAGGTCTCGGGAAGCTTTGGAGACAGGGTCATAAAAATGAATGGCCAAAGCAACCAGGATCGACAGGGGGATGACCGCCACACCGGCCACCAGCAGGATATGCCGCAGGGCAGCCCTGCCAATAAACATGAGCAGCAGCGAAGTGGCTGCTACCAACAGGGCTGTAGACAGGTTCTCCGGTGCGATGAGGAGGCAGGTGACTGCCACCGGAACAATCAGCGGGAGAAACCCTTTTTTCCATTCCCGGATCACTGGCTGCTTTCGGCTCAGCTGGCGGGCCAGGTACATGAACAGTGTCAACTTGGCCATGTCTGAGGTCTGGAAGGTCAGGTTGATGATAGGGAGCCGTATCCACCTGCTGGCATCGTTGATGGAAGAGCCGAAGGCCAGGGTGTAGATCAGTAAGGGCACAGACACGATATAAGCCCAGACTGCCAGTCGCGCATAATACCTATAGTCCACCAGGTGAGCAAAATAGATGATGCAGAGCCCGACTGCAATGAAGGCCGACTGTTTGAACAGGTAGAACTCTGTACTTTTCGCATACCGATAGGCAAGGCTTCCCGTACTGCTATATACCACAAGCAGACTACACATAGACAGGATGGCAACGAGTCCCCAAATGACCCTGTCGCCCCGCAGCCTCCCCTCCAAGGCCAGGATGGCCGTCAGTCCTGTATGCATCTTCTTCTCCACTGGGTGATGTATCGGTTGTTGGCTAGGGTGTTTTCCATGTCTAGAGGTCTCGGGCAGCCTTACGGAAGCGATGTCCTCGGTCTTCATAGTTTCGGAACAAATCGAAGCTGGCACAGGCGGGACTTAGCAAAACGGTGTCTCCCTTTGCAGCAAAGCGGAAGGCCATGCTCACGGCCTCTTCAGCGCTGCCGGCATCTGCCATATAAGGCACCGCATCTCGGAAGGCGTCGTGCAGTTTTGTATTATCCGTACCCATGCAAACGATGGCCTTGACTTTTTCCCGGACCAGCTCGATGATGAGGCTGTAATCGTTGCCCTTGTCCACGCCTCCCAAGATCAGAACCACGGGTGTTGTCATGCTCTCCAGGGCATACCAGGTGCTGTTGACATTGGTGGCCTTACTGTCATTGATAAACACGACCCCCCTGACGGTGGCCACTTTTTCCATACGGTGTTCGAGGCTTTCAAAATGGGTGACGGCCTCCCGAATCCGCTCTTTCCGTATCTCCATGACGGATGCTGCTAGGCATGCTGCCATGGTATTGTACTGATTGTGCTTCCCCCGCAGGGAGAAATCCTGGACACCCATAGTCAGGGGCTCTTGACCGCCTATGGTCATCCGGTCACTAATGATGTAAGCGCCTCTTGGCAGTTCTCTCTTCATGGTGTAGGGCAATGGGTTTGATAGGAATTGGAAGGAAGGCAGACTCCGGGTGGTAACGGGGTCATCTGCACAGTATATGAAGAAGTCGTTGGGCGACTGGTTTCGGACGATGGCGAACTTGGCTCGTATGTAATTGTCAAGGTCATGGTCATACCGGTCGAGGTGATCTTCCGTGATATTTGTCAGTACGGCGATGTCTGGCCTGAAATCGCGGATGTCGTCGAGCTGGAAGCTGCTGATCTCCGTGACATAGACCTTTTTGGGATTCAAGGCCACCTGCCTAGCAATGGAGACCCCGATGTTCCCTACCAAAGCACTGTCGATACCCCCATGCCGGCAGATATGGTGTATCAGGGCTGAGGTCGTCGACTTCCCATTACTGCCTGTGATACCGATGATACGGCTTCCGCCCTTGTGGCGATAGGCAAGCTCCACATCACTGATCACCGGGATACCGGCAGAGCGGAGGGAGCGCACGATGGGATGGTGCTGTGGAATGCCAGGGCTCTTGACCACTTCATCCGCCTCGAGCAGGCGGGCCAACTGATGCCCGCCATGCTCGAATGGGATGTCATGTTCTGTGAGTTCGCGGAGATACCGGTCGGCGATCCGACCGGCGTCCGAAACGAACACCTCTGACCCTGCCCGCCTGGATAGGATCGCGGCGCCCGTTCCACTCTCTCCAGCTCCTAATACCATCGTTTTCATGTAAGGGTACAAATGCAGCCTTCCATCAGCACTGGGTGTTCCGCCAGGCATGTGGTTGCTGTCGGATGCAGGGTGTCTTTCTAAGGCTTGTGTTTGGGTTTTGGTTTTTCATATACTGCGTTTGAATGATCATCGGATTTTTAGAGACATGATGGCGAAGACCACACACATCAGCGTGACAATCCAGAAACGGACGACAATCTTGCTTTCATGATAGCCCAATCGCTGGTAATGGTGATGCAAGGGACTCATCAGGAACACACGCCGGCCTTCTCCGTAGTGCTTCCGTGTGTATTTAAACCACGACACCTGAATGATCACACTAAGGTTCTCCATCAGGAATACAGCACAGAAGATGGGTATCAACAGCTCCTTGCGTATGATGATGGCCAGGGCTGCGATGATCCCTCCCAGTGCCAGGCTGCCGGTATCCCCCATGAATACTTGTGCAGGATATGCATTGTACCAGAGGAACCCGATGCAGGCACCCACCATGGCTGCAATGAAGATGCTCAGCTCCCCGATGTTGGGGATGTACATGATGTTGAGGTATTCCGCCATCCGAATGTTTCCGCTGGCATAGGCAAAGACACCCAGGCAGACGCCAATGATGGCGGAGATGCCGGTGGCCAGTCCGTCCACCCCATCAGTGATATTGGATCCATTGGAGACAGCCGTCACGATGAAGATCACGACCAGCAGGTATAGTAACCATGTATAGCCCCGTAGTCCTTCAGGTAATAGCTTGGAATAATTGAACTCGTGTCCACGTACAAATGGGATCGTAGTGACTGGCTCATCGGCCGCAACCAGCACCCGTTCGCCCTGTGCAGACGGCACCCGGATGGCTTGTGCAGGCTGGTCGACGCCCTCATATTCACGATACACCTTTACATGGTCGTTGAACAGAAGCGTAGCACCGATGATCAGTCCCAGCCCTACCTGTCCCAGAATCTTTGACCAGGCCGCTAGGCCGTCTTTTTCCCCTTTCTTGTATGGCTTTCCTGCCGCTTGCGAAAGACGCTTTGCCCGTAGCTTAAGCCAATCATCGATAAAGCCGACGACCCCCAGCCATAAGGTACTGAGGACCAACAGCCGTACATAGACTTTAGTCAGGTCTGCAAAAAGCATCGTGGGGATGAGGATGCCCAGCAAGATGATCACCCCACCCATGGTCGGAGTGCCCCTCTTTTGCTCCTCCCCTTTCAGCCCAAGCTCCCGGACACTCTCCCCTATCTGACGAGCTGCTAGAAAAAGGATGATTCGCTTACCTACATAGAGGGTGAGGAAGAGAGACAGCAGCGTGGCCAGCATAGCCCGCAGGGTGATGTATTGCAGGAGCCTGCTTCCGGGGAACTGCAGTCCCTCTTTTGCCAGCCATTCGAACAGTGTGTACAACATCTCCTGCCGATATTCTTGCGTTTCTGCTTTATTATCGTTCTAAAAGACCGAAGATCTCTTCCAGTACGGCCCGATCGTCGAAGGGCTTCTTCACGCCAGCGCACTCCTGGTATTTCTCATGCCCTTTCCCTGCCAGCAGCACGATATCCTCCGGATGGGCGAGGCTCACAGCAGTTTTAATGGCTTCGCGCCGGTCAGGGATAGACACTGTCTTGCGCTTGTGGTCTAGGGACACGCCCTGCTCCATCTCAAGGATGATGCGCTCAGGCACTTCACTGCGCGGGTTGTCGGATGTGAATACAACCTTATCGCTGTGCCGGCTGGCAACATCTCCCATGATCGGTCGCTTGGTGGCATCTCGATCTCCCCCGCATCCAATCACGGTGATGATGCGCTCTCCTCTCCGGGCGATGGTACGGAGGGTAGCCAGTACATTGAGGAGGGCATCCGGCGTATGGGCATAGTCTATGATGCCTACGATCCGGTCTTTGGGGGATAAGATGGGGTCAAACCGCCCTTCGGCCCCGCGGATATGGCTCAGTACCCTCAGCACCTCGTCCCTATCTTCTGCAAGACATACTGCCGTGGCGTAGACGGCCAGGAGGTTGTAGGCATTGAACGCGCCGATGAGGCGGAAATACACTTCTCGGTCGTCGATGAGCAGTTGAAGGCCCGTCGGGCCATTCTCAAGGATTCGGCCCCGGAAGTCTGAGATGGCCTTCAGGCTATAGTAAAACTTGGAGGCCTGGGTATTCTGCAGCATCACCGCGCCCCTTTTGTCGTCTAGATTGGAGATGGCAAAAGACTCCGAAGGCAGGCTATCGAAAAAAGATTTTTTGACGCGGATGTATTGGTCAAAACTGCGGTGGTAATCGAGGTGATCGTGGGTTATGTTGCTGAATACCGCACCGGTGAAGCAAAGCCCTGCCATGCGTTGCTGGTGGATGGCGTGGCTGCTACATTCCATGAACGCGTATACGCATCCGGCATCTACCATCTGCCGTAGGAGCCTGTTGAGGTTAACAGGGTCAGGCGTGGTATGGGTGGATGGCAGTACTTCCTGGGCGACGCGGTAGTGGACGGTCGACAGTAGTCCGCAGGTATACCCGAGATCGGTAAAGAGCTGCCAAAGGAGTGTTGCGATGGTTGTCTTTCCATTGGTTCCGGTAACACCGACCAGCTGCAACTGGGTGGATGGCCTGCCAAAGAATTCATGGGAGATGATGCCAGCTGCCCGGGCACTGTCGGCTACCTGGACATAAGTCACGCCTTCGCTCCAGTCCTCTGGCATTTTTTGGCAGACAATCGCTGCAGCTCCCCGGGCAACAGCATCGGAGATATGGGCATGTCCATCTGAAGTGGTGCCTGTGATGGCAATGAAGCATCCGCCCGATTGCACTTCCCTGGAGTCAATGTGCACGGAATACACGTCGATGGAAGTACTGCCGCGCAAAGAGCGCATCCCTACCTCATATAATATGTCGTGCAGTACGGCCATTTATTATCTATACTGTCTGCAGTCTTTTCAATTTTTCATGTTTATATCATCCCATGGATAAGAGGACCGTCTGTCCTTTACGGACGGGATAGCCGGGCTGTATAGACTGGCTGCGCACCTTTCCACGGCCGACGGGCACTACCTGCAGGTCTAAGTTTTCCAGTAGGAAGAGGGCATCGCGTAGTCCCATGCCAGACACGGAGGGCATCACCCCTTGTTGTACCGTCAGTCGCCGGCCAACAGAGTGTTCGGGCGCATAGGTGAGACGTGCCCATCGGCTATTGCGCGTAGAGTCTGACGTCGTGATGCCTAGCTGGCTTGAGATAAACCGGAAATCAGCCCCCCAGCCGCTCCACTGGATGGAGATGCTGTCTTGCAGCCGGACAGACGCATGAAGGGGCTGAGAGAGGATATCCCAGGTATGGATCCTGTCGGCAACTTCGCGGAAGACGGGACCAGCCACATCGCTTCCATAGACTTCCTGGGCCCCTGGCCGGTTGAGGATCACGACAATACAGGAATACCGAGGCTTGTCTACCGGGAAATAGCCAGCAAAAGATGACTGGTACACACCATCTGCATAGGTCCATTGCCCATTGGACACTTTCGAAGTGCCGGTCTTGCCTGCGAAGGTGTACAAGGGTGTCTTGAGCTTTTTGGCAGTGCCATTCTCCACGACCCCTTCAAGGCTTTTCTTCAAGGCGGCCAGGGTGGTGGACCGGCAGATAGGGTCGCCCAGCGTTTCGGGCACAAAGGATTGCATGATGCGACCATCCTTAAGGATAGCATTCACCAGATATGGCTTCATCATCTGGCCGCCGTTGGCTACAGCGTTATAGACCATCAGCGTATGCAGCGGTGTCAGGAAGATGCCGTATCCAAAGCCCATCCAGGGAAGGGTACTGCGGCTCCATATGCGGTCGGTGGGCTTATGGATGACGGATATTGACTCGCCCTTGAGGCCGAGACCAGTGGCCCCTCCCAGCCCCAGCCGCTCCAGACGATTGATAAACGCCTCAGGCCTTGAGCCATAATGGGCTGTCACCAACTTGGCCATGCCTACATTGGAGCTCAGCTCGAATGCCTCCTGCAGGCTGACAGATCTGCGGCCATGCCGCTCGCTGTCTTTGACCAGATCTGTGCCGACGCTCCAGACACCCTGCTCCAGATCCACTTTGGTGTCCAAGCTGGCATGTCCATCCTCCAGCAGGGAGAGCATGGTAACCAACTTGAAAGTGGAGCCAGGCTCAGAGCCCCGGATGGCATAGTTCAAATCTTCATAGTAGCTCCCATCGGGGCGTCTGCCGAGGTTAGCAATGGCTTTGACCTTCCCGGTCGCCACTTCCATGACGATGCAGGTTCCCTGGAGCGCCTCATTGGCCATCATCTTGCGCATCAGTGCCCCTTGAGCGAATTCCTGGATCTGGATGTCGAGGGTCGTAAGCAGGTCTTTGCCGTCTTCTGGTTCAATTTCTGAGCCTTCTACCGGCACAAAGGCACCGCCCGACAGGCGCCGCACCAGCCTTTTGCCGTTGACACCCTGGAGGATACTGTCGTAGGTGAGTTCTAGGCCAACGTTAGAACCAATCGTCCGGCCCTGGGCATCGACATGTGAGCGTGAGAGCCCAATGGTCCGGTTAGCAAGAAGTCCAAAAGGCATGAGCCTTTTCTCCCGCTCCTCGAAGATGAAGCCGCTGTGGTTGCGTCCGCTGCGCACCGAGAAGGCTCTTAACTCCTGGTATTGCCGGAAGTCAATGTTTTTCCGCAGGGTGAAATAGCGGTCTTTTTTCTGATAAGCCTCTAGCAGTGCTTGCCGATATCTGGCGGGAGATATATCTCCGAAAAGGGCTGCACAATGCAACGCCAGAGAGTCGAGGCGTTCGCGAAAGCGCTTCCCCCCTTTTTCTCGGAGACCTTCGGCGCCGAAGTCAATATGCACGTCGAAATTGGGAACGGATGAACTCAGGATGCTGCCATCCTCGCTGTAAATGGTGCCCCTGTCGGCATCCATCTCCCGATATGCCAAATGCAGGCTGTCGCTGAGCGATTTCCAATAAGGCCCTTGGGCTCTCTGAATGTACACTGCCCTCCCTACGATCAGTGCGCAGCCCAACGCCATGAGTAGATAGACCAGATATACCCGCCACAATATGTCCTTCTTGATATCCATGAATGGCTATGTTGGGTGGTTCATGGCAAAGTATCTGTCAGCCGAAATGGAGGCAGGGAAGGCTCTTTGAGTCCAAAAGGAAAGACAGCCTTAGCCACTTCGCTCTGCTTTTCGCGGAACATGAGTTCGCTTTTCACTGTTTTGTATTCGTACTCCAGCTCTCGGAGCTCCGTCGCCGTGCGGTTGATGTCTTTGATTCTTTTTTCCGAGTGATGACCGTTATAGATGTACACCAGAGCCAGCATGCAGAGGAAGAGAAGGTAGGGCGTGTTATCCACGACCCACCCAGGATCGAAAAACCGTCGGCGCCGCGAGATCCCTGCCACGCGGGCAGGTCGAATGCTGTCTGCTTTCTGTTCAGCATCATGCTGTTTTTTTTTGGTTGTCATCCTTGCTATCATTTTCGCACGGTTGCCCTGAGGCGTGCGCTGCGCGACCTAGGGTTCGTCTTCAATTCTTCCCCGGAAGGCGATACAGGCTTCCGGTATATCGGCTCGAAGGGTGCGTCCGGACGGGTCCCAAAAAGGACATCCTCCTGCAGTTGCCCATGGGTGCCGCTCCGCATAAATCGCTTCACCATCCTGTCTTCCAGGCTATGGAAGGTGATCACCACCAATCTGCCGCCGGGCCGGATCAGGTCCGGCAGCTGGCTGAGCAGCTCTTCCAGTGCGCCCAACTCATCGTTGACCGCCATCCGCAAGGCCTGGAATACCTGGGCCCGATACCGATGAGGATGCCCGATCGTTAGCGGATCCAGCACTTCAAGCAGATCCCGAACCCGAAGGATCGGACTTCTTTCACGGCTGGCCATTAGAGCCTTTGCCAGCGACTTTGCATTCCGGACCTCCCCATAGCGGCTCAGGATGTCCTGCAATGCCGCCTCGCTACATTCCCGCAGCCAGTCGGCCGCCGTACGCTCCTGCCGGCGGTCCATCCGCATGTCTAAAGGAGCGTCGGTTCGGATCGAGAACCCTCTTGTTCCTTCATCAAACTGATGGCTGCTGACCCCCAAGTCGGCCAGTACACCATCGACCGGAACCATGCCATAGACGCGCAAGAAGCGCCCTATGTGCCGGAAGTTTTCCGGGATGAATCGGAGCCGGGTGTCTTCGATCTTATTGCGCTGGGCGTCTTCATCCTGGTCAAACGCCACCAGCCGACCGGAGGGCCCCAGCCTTTCCAGGATGGCGCGGCTATGCCCCCCCCCACCGAATGTCGCATCCACATAGACCCCATCGGCCCGGACATCCAGCGCCTCTACTGCCTCTGCCAGCATCACGCTAACGTGATAGCTGTTGCCCAGGAGTTCAGCATCGGGATGCTCGCCCATGCGCACGGCCTTTAGCGGTCAGACACCCGGCGGCGCCATCACCCGGGCCGCCAGCGCACTGAATTCCGCTGGTGATTGAGAATCAAAGAGCTGCTGATATGCGGCTTGAGACCATATCTCGATCTTATTCACGGCTGAGACCAGCACGATATCCCGGTCCAACCCTGCATACTCCATCAGGTTCCTAGGCACCAATACCCGGCCAGCAGTGTCCAACTCCACCGTGGTGGCCCCATTCAAAAAAAAGCGACGAAAGGCCCGAACTTCTGGATCAAAGTCATTGAGCTGGCTGATCCGATCGAAAATGGGGGCCCAACTTGACATCGGATGCAGGGTGAGGCATTTCTCAATCCCCCGGTTCACCACAAAAAGGGAACCGTCGGCTTCCGACAGCTGCTTTTTTAGGCCGGCCGGCAACAGGAACCTACCTTTAGGATCCAATGTCACAGGATATTCACCTAAAAAACCGGTCATTTCCAATCTGTTAAGTACATTCTTCTACTTATTGACACAAATTAACACATTTTCCCACTTTTCACACCCAAACTGCCAATAATATTTTTTCCACAGAAAAAAATGGCCTTGCAAGCCACTGGGAGCCATATTCGATCTTTCCACCTGTGAACAGACTGTGGATGACGGTGGATTGCAGTGAATAAGCCCCAAAAAAGGAGGGTTTCCAGCAGCAGAGAGCCCTGAATACTATTGACGCGCACACAGAAAATTGGAAGATGCATCCCAAAGACCTACAAGTCGCTGCATACGACTACCCCTTGCCCGCCTCGGCCATTGCCTTACAGCCATTGCCCGAGCGAGATGCCTCCCGGCTGCTGGTTTGGAGGGGCGGGGCACTATACGATAGCGGCTATCGAGATCTGCCAGACTGGCTGCCCACCGGCACGCGGATGGTCTTCAATGACACCCGCGTCACAGAGGCCAGGCTCCACTTCCCCGGGCCCGGACAAAGAGCGCTGGAAGTATTCATCCTCGAACCTGCCGATGGATCCATGCTGGCAGACACCCTGAGCCAGCAAGGCACCATCACCTGCCGCTGTCTAGTCGGAGGCGCCTCCCGTTGGAAAACGGGTTTAGCCCTGGAGAAAACGATCTCTCTGCCATCCGGGTCGATGACGCTGCGCGCATGGAACAAAGGAAAAGCCGGGGATGCCTTTCAGATACAACTGGCATGGGAGCCGTCGACTCTGAGCTTTGCAGAAGTGTTGCACCTGGCGGGCCAGCTCCCTTTACCGCCCTACCTGCGGCGTGCGCCACAGGCAATGGACGCAGAACGCTATCAGACAATGTATGCCGCCAGAGAAGGCTCAGTGGCGGCCCCTACAGCCGGGCTGCATTTCACAGAAAGCCTTTTTGCCCGCCTGGAAGTCAAGGGCATCCAGCGAAGGTTCGTCACCCTACATGTCGGCGCCGGCACTTTCAGACCCGTGACAGCTGAACAGATGGCAGACCACCCAATGCATGGAGAATTCTCAGAAGTCTCGCGTGCTGTATTGGAGTGGCTGATCGATGCAGGAGGTCCTGTCCTGGCCGTGGGAACCACATCCCTCCGCACCTTGGAAAGCTTGTATTGGATGGGATGCAAACTGCTGCAGCAACCAGACCTGCCACTTTCCCGGCTCGACATTGGACAATGGGAGCCCTATGGCCATCATAAAGGCGTGCTGCCAGCAACCTCCACCGCGCTGAAAGCACTGGCCGGCTGGATGGACGAAGGAGGGCTGACGAGACTGGTGACGCGCACGCAACTGCTGATCGCACCGGGATACACATTCCAGGTCGCCAACGGCCTGGTGACAAATTTCCATCAGCCCCGTTCCACCCTGCTGCTGCTCGTGGCCGCCTGGATGGGAGATCGTTGGAGAAAAATGTATGAGTACGCCCTGGATCAGGGATATCGTTTCCTGAGCTATGGCGACGGCTGCTTAATCGGACCTTTCTTCAATGATGGGACGAGCGCCCCAGTGAAGGAGTTTTGATCAAACGGAATTCAAGTGTAAATGTGCTGCCCTTCCCTAGGCTGCTCTCCACCTTCACCCACGCATGGTGTGCATCGAGTATAGAGCGAACATGGCTCAAGCCCAGGCCGAATCCTTTGACATTGTGCAGGTTTCCAGTATGTGCACGGTAAAATTTTTCAAAAATGCGCGACTGTGTCTCCCGGGTCATCCCGATGCCGTTGTCCTCCACCCGGATGCGGAGGCGCCGGCCCTTGGACTGCGTCGTGACGCGGATCTCGGGCGGCACCTGCTCTCGACTGTATTTGAGGGCATTGTCCACCAGGTTATTGAACATGATGGCAAGGTGGGTGGCATTCCCTTGCACCAGGTCTTCCGTAGCAGCCAAATCCAGCACCAGCTGTCCACCTGCCTCCTGCAGACGCAGTCCGAAATGTGGTTTCAACGCCTCAATCACCGGATGTAGATGGATGGGCTTGAGTTCTTCCTGCTCATCAGACTTGCCATATTGGGCAGACTGTAGGATTGTCTCTACATGGCGAGTCAACCGGTCGTTCTCAGCCTTGATGATTTTCGCATAGTGGCGTAATTGCTCGGGCTGCGACAGGACGCGTTCATTCTGAAGGATATCGGTAGCAACAGAGAGGCTGGTGAGGGGCGTCTTCAGTTCATGGGTCATGTTGTTGATGAAGTCTGTTCGGATCTGGCTGATTTTTCGTTGACGAAGCATCGCCCGCACCGTAACAAAAAAGGCGGATAGAATGATGAGGGTGAAGATCAGTGCACCGGCGATCATCCAACCGATGGAGCGCCAGACAGAGCGCTGCAGTCCTGCCAGCACGACGATCAAGGTTTCCTTGCCCGAAGGGGGCAGATTCTCGGAAGGCTCATAGAGAAAAAGATAGGCTATGCGATAGTGAAGGCTATCTGCCCTGGCCTTGATCTGCACCTCTTCAAAGCCTTCCGATACCATCTCATATCCCATCCGGTTGGCCTCTGAAATGAGGGCAAACTCAAAGCCTACCTCAGGATGGCCATATTTCTCAAAAGACCGCCGGAGACGCCGGCGGATGTCGAGCATCGAATGCCGGTCGGCCACAGAAGGCGCCTGCATTAAATCCAGGAGCTGGTCTTTCGGCCACTCTGTAATTCCTAAGGGGGAGGCCCAGGGTGGAAGCTCTCGGGCCTCCCCCATCAATTCCTGCGCGACATCCTCCATCGCATTGCTAAGCTGTTCATCTGCACGCTCCTGCTTCACAAAGAGCACATTGCGGATCCAAGAGACCTGAATGACGATGATCCCTACCAAAGAGAGGGTGATCAAAATGGTGATCCAAATCAGAGATTTCCGCATCTGGATATAAAGGTATGCTGCTTCCCAACACGACGCCGCCTTCGAGACTCTCGGTGTTTATACTTGTTCTGTCAGCAGACTCAATTTTGTTTAATATTTGTTTTATTAAAACTTGATACGTGTTAATAAACAAGGAACGTATCATACAAATGATTACCTTGTCTGCACGATGAATCTTCCCGAGCCAGGCATGCTGCTGATCGCAGAGCCCTTTCTAAGGGATCCCAACTTTTCGAGGTCGGTCATCCTTCTTTGTGAACATAAGGAGGAGGGCAGCTTCGGCCTATTGCTCAATCGCCCTTACCATCAAACCTTAGAGGACCTTATCCCAGAATGCGAAGGCCTGGACTATGCCATCTCCGACGGAGGGCCGGTACAGCGCGATACCCTCCATTTCATCCATCAGTACCCGGAGAGGATACCCGGAGGATCGGAGTTGCGGGACGGGATGTACTGGGGCGGAGATTTTGAACTGGCGGTCCGTTTGTTGAAGCAAGGCATCATCCATGCAGACCGGATCCGGTTCTTCATCGGCTACTCTGGCTGGACACAAGGTCAGCTGGCCAGTGAAGTAGAGGAAAAAAGCTGGCTTGTCACACCCGGCTCTCGGAAGCTAGTATTTGCCCGCGCTCAAATTGAGACTTGGAAGGAGTCATTGCGGGACATGGGTGGAGAGTATGAGATCCTGGTGAATTTCCCGATCGACCCCAGCATGAATTAATGGACCAGTCCTTGTCGGGCTGCCATCCCCTTTTTCGCTGAGATCCCAATAACGCATCCAAGGGCTACGACTATCCAGAGGGCATGGCGCAGCCCCACCTGATGAGCCAGCAGTCCGATCATCGGAGGGCCTACTAGAAAGCCGGTGAAGCCGATGGCGCTGACCATCGCCAGTGCCGCTGCCGGAGCCATGCGCTTGCTACCGCCTGCAATGCCGTAGGCAATAGGGATCACCGAGGAAACTCCCAGCCCAGTGAGGGCAAATCCCACGATGACCACCCAGGGCAGAGGGAAGGCCAACGCCAGGGCCAGTCCGGCCGCAATCAGGGTTCCGTTCAAGATCAGGGTATTACGATGCCCCAAACGTTGCATCAGTCCGTCTCCTAGGAATCGACCGAGGGCCATGGCCACGGTGAATGCCACATATCCCGTTGTACGGGTGCCTACCCCAGGTGACAGCACCTCGCGATAATACAGAGAACTCCAGTCGGCCATCGCTCCTTCTGCCAGGGTGTTGCAGAAGCAGATCACCCCAAGAAGTAGCAATGCGCGGTCAGGGCGGGCATACACTTTCCGATTTGAGTCCTCCTTTGCTGGATCCGGCACCATCCAAAATCCGACAGCCAGTGCCGGGATGGAAACGAGCAGAGCCACCATCTGAAA
The DNA here is from genome assembly GCA_016868815.1 of Bacteroidota bacterium. Lineage (GTDB taxonomy): Bacteria > Bacteroidota > Bacteroidia > Chitinophagales > Chitinophagaceae > Pollutibacter. The sequence continues at coordinate 284,215 of VGFQ01000003.1, read as the reverse complement.
ATGTAAGGCCGTTGACAATCCCCGCTGCCAGCACCATCCTGCCAGGAAGGCTCCGGCGAAAGCCCCCAGGCTCCACTGTGCGTGAAGACCGGAGAGGATTGGGCCCTCTCCGAGCTGCTGTACGCTCAGTCCCTGCGTGTTCATAGAGATGTTGAGGAAGTCACCCACAAAGCCAAAGACAAACAGGCCCAGTGCTAGACCGAAGGCATCCGTGGCCTGAGACAAAGACCAGAGGGAGACAGCATATAAAAAGGTGGAAACAGCTGTGACATGACGGCTGCCAATACGGTCGACTACCCAGCCGGCAAGGGGCAGAGCCAGGATCGAGCCAAGCGGCAGCATAAAGAGGATGCCCCCCAGCTGGGCCTCATCCAGCGAAAGCTGGTCTTTGAAGGCGGGGATGCGGGCTGCCCAGGAGGCGAAGAGGAACCCACAGGCGAAAAAGGAAAAGGAGACAGCCAGTCGGGGTCTTAGCGAATGGAGACGGAAAAACATGGCAGGCGCGTTGTTAGGTAAAAAAAAGACCGGCTCCATTCGAGCCGGTCTGTATCTGCTGAAGCCTGCTCAAGGGATGTCAGGATTGAGAAGCCCCTTCTACCAATACAGAGATCCTGTTATCCAGCACCTCTATAAAGCCGCCGGCCACTTCGAAGTGAGTCGTCTGTTGGCCACTGCGGTCTATCAATACTTTTATCGTCCCCTTGCCCAGCGCGCTGATCAGCGGGGCATGCCGCTCTAGGACTTCGAAGGAGCCTGCAATGCCGGGCAACTGTACGCCATACACATCCCCTGTATATAATTTCTTCTCGGGAGTGAGAATTTCCAGTTTCATATGGCAGGTTAGGTATTAGGCATTGGCGGCAACAAGCATCTTCTTGCCCTTCTCGATCGCATCTTCGATGGTGCCGACCAGGTTGAAGGCTGCCTCAGGATACTCATCAACTTCACCGTCCATGATCATGTTAAAGCCTCGGATGGTATCCTCGATACTCACGAAGACACCTTTGAGGCCTGTGAACTGCTCCGCGACGTGGAAAGGCTGGCTGAGGAAGCGCTGTACCCTGCGAGCCCGGGTGACAGTCAATTTATCCTCATCGCTGAGTTCATCCATACCGAGAATGGCGATAATATCTTGCAGCTCTTTGTAGCGCTGAAGGATGAGCTTCACACGGTTGGCACATTGATAATGGGCATCTCCTACGATCTGTGGCGTGAGGATCCTGGAGGTGGAGTCTAACGGATCCACAGCGGGGTAGATACCAAGGTCTGCAATCTTCCGGCTGAGTACCGTGGTCGCATCCAGGTGTGCGAAGGTGGTGGCAGGCGCCGGGTCTGTCAGGTCGTCGGCAGGCACATATACGGCCTGCACAGAGGTGATGGAGCCGTTGCGTGTAGAGGTGATGCGTTCCTGCATAAGTCCCATCTCGGTGGCAAGGGTTGGCTGGTAGCCGACGGCAGAGGGCATCCTACCCAGCAGGGCGGATACTTCAGAACCAGCTTGTGTGAAGCGAAAGATATTGTCTACGAAGAAGAGGATGTCTTTTCCCTTTCCTTGACCATCTCCATCGCGGAAGTATTCTGCGATGGTCAGTCCGCTAAGGGCTACGCGGGCACGGGCGCCAGGGGGTTCATTCATCTGACCAAATACGAAGGTGGCCTTGGAATCCTTCAGTCCTTCGAGGTCGACTTTCTCAAGGTCCCAGCCGCCTTCTTCCATACTATGCTTGAAGGCATCTCCATATTTCATAATGCCGGCCTCGATCATTTCCCGGAGCAGGTCATTGCCTTCGCGGGTACGCTCACCCACACCGGCAAATACGGAGAGACCGCCATATCCTTTGGCGATGTTGTTGATGAGTTCTTGTATGAGTACGGTTTTCCCCACGCCTGCACCTCCAAAGAGGCCGATTTTACCACCCTTGGCATAAGGTTCGATCAGGTCGATCACCTTGATCCCGGTGAACAGCACTTCCGTGGCCGTGCTGAGGTTTTCAAAGGCCGGGGGCTTGGCATGGATGGGGCGGCCTTTCTGCTTGGAGACGGCAGGCAGTCCATCTATCGCGTCACCGGTCACGTTGAAGAGGCGTCCGTTGATGGCATCGCCAGTAGGCATGGCAATGGCTCGACCGGTATCCGTCACGTCGGTGCCACGCACCAACCCTTCGGTGCCGTCCATGGCGATGCAACGGACGCTGTCTTCCCCGAGGTGTTGTTGCACTTCAAGGACAAGTTTCTCTCCGTTATCCTTGCTGAGTTCGAGGGCGCTGAAGATGTCAGGCAGTTGACCGTCGAACTGGACGTCGACAACTGCTCCGATGATTTGCTTGATTTTACCCTTGTTGGCCATAGGGGGGTATTGGGATGTATTTTTTCAAATTGTGGCGCAAAGGTAAGCAGGGTCGGGCAGATAAAAAACACGGAAAGGGGATGTCTGAGGCCCGCCAAAGGCTGTCTGTCCTGCGAGGGTGGGTCAGAGGCTCCGAAGGATGGGCAGCAGCCAGGCAGCCAAAGCAGCTCCCAGGAGTGGCCCTACAACAGGCACCCAGGCATACCCCCAGTCGCTCCCGCCTTTGCCCCGGATGGGCAGCAGGGCATGCATGATCCGAGGTCCGAGGTCTCGTGCAGGGTTGATGGCATAGCCGGTAGGTCCCCCCAGGCTCAGTCCGACACCAAGTACCAACAACGCGACAGGCAAAGCGGTGAGCGCTCCAAGCGATGCGTCGGCAGGGGTAATCAATAAAATCGATAAAATAAAGACAAAGGTGGCGATCGTCTCGACAGCCAGGTTGGAGATAGGATTGCGGATGGCAGGGCCGGTAGAGAAGCATGCCAGCTGGGCCGAAGGATCTGTCGTGGCATTGAGATGATCCCGATAAATAATCCAGAGAAGCCCTTGCCCAAGCATAGCTCCGAGCAATTGAGCGATGAGGTAACTCCCAAAAGCTGCCCAGGACAGATCCCCGGACAGTGCCTTTGCCAAACTCACCGCTGGGTTGAGGTGAGCACCGCTGTGAGGTGCTGCGGCGTAGGCGCCTATGTACACGGCCATGGCCCATCCAATGGTGATGGCGATAAGTCCGCCGCCATGGCCTTTGGTACGGTCTAGCACTACATTGGCCACGACGCCATTGCCAAACAGGATAATCCATGCAGTACCTAGGAGCTCAGCGACAAATGGAGACATCATGCAGATTTATAGAGGCAAGATAAGGGAAAGCACTGTAAATGAAGAAGGCCGCCATGGGCGGCCTTGGATGGGAAGTATCTTGTTTGTTCTGCATCAATAGTCATCGTCGTCGTCAAAGCCTCCGCCCGCATCGTCGAAAAGGCCCAGATCTTTGAATTCGTCGTCGACGGAGAATTCATCATCGTCACCTCCCTTCTTGCCTGCTGTCTTGCGGCTGGTCTTTGACTTAGGCACGTCGAACTCTTCGAAGTCTGGATCCCAGCTGTCCTCTTCCTCTGATTTCTCCCATTCGTCGACAGGCTCATCGTCGTCCTCATCGTCGTCCTCATCGGAGCTGCGGGACTTTGCAGTGGTGGCACCACGGCCAACTCCCGACTTCGCTTGCACGGGCTCATCGTCTTCCTCTGGATCCTCATCTTCGTCCTTGCGCGATGCCTTCTTGGCGGCTGCCTTCTTCGGTGCGGCTTTAGGAGTAGACGGAGATGCCTTGGCAGCGGGTTTCTTTTGTTTTTCTGCTTTAGCCATACCAGTCAAAAAATTCGGTAGCGTAAAATTTCCGAGAGTTTTTTAAACGTCCAAATTTTTTTTATACAGGTTCACCATCAGGCTAAGCCACTGGCATGCGAATCAATTGATCTCGGCCGGGGCCATTGGAGACGAACGCGATACGGGTCGATAAGGATGATTCCATGTAGCGGATGTACTTTTTCATTTGGGAAGGGAATTGCGCGTAATCATTGTATTGGGTGGTATCCGTCATCCAACCGTCAAAAAAGCGGTACTGGGGCACTACGGGTTTTCGGGACAAATGATAGGGTACCTCTGCACGCTCTTCCCCATCTATTTGATAAGCTTCGCAGGCAGCCAGCGTGGCAAAGCCATCCAGCACGTCAGCCTTTGTAACGACCAGCTGGGTCACCCCATTGATCATGCAAGCATATCGAAGTGCTACCCCGTCAAGCCACCCACAGCGACGAGGTCTGCCCGTAGTAGCTCCGTACTCATGCCCGGCAGCGCGAAGCCGCTCACCCGTCTCGTCATGCAGTTCGGTTGGGAAGGGCCCGCCGCCCACACGGGTGCAGTAAGCCTTAGTGACTCCGATGACATCACGGATTTTTTGAGGAGGGACCCCCAGACCCGTGCATACACCGGCCGAGATGGTATTGGAGGAGGTGACAAAGGGAAAGGTGCCGAAGTCGACGTCAAGCATGCTGCCTTGTGCCCCCTCTGCCAGCACGCGGCATTGCCTGGAGAGTCGATCGTTGATGTAATATTCTCCATTGACGATGCGGAGGCGCCGGAGGAGCTCGAGGGCTCCAAAGAACTCCTCCTCCCAGGCGGTAATATCTTCAGTGAAGCCGAGAGCATCCAATAGTTTCTGATGCTTCAGCCGCAGGCGTATGTAGCGGGTGGTGAAGTCCTTTTCCAGTACGTCGCCAACGCGCAGGCCATTACGGCCAGTCTTGTCCATGTAGGCAGGACCTATGCCTTTGAGGGTGGAGCCGATGCGGTCGTCGCCTTTGTTTGCTTCTGAGGCCTTGTCAAGCGCGCGGTGGGTAGGTAGGATTAAGTGAGTACGCTCCGAGATACAGAGGTTCTTAGTTGCATCAATGCCAAAGGCGGAGACCTTATCGAACTCCTGATGCAGGGTGACGGGGTCCAGCACGACACCCCCGCCGATCAGGTTGTCCGTATGCGGATGGAAAATACCAGAGGGAATCTGGTGGAGGACGATGCGTTGCCCGTCTACATACAGCGTGTGCCCTGCGTTGGGGCCACCTTGGAACCGCGCGATCAGGTCATAGTCAGGCGAGAATCGGTCCACAATCTTCCCCTTGCCTTCGTCGCCCCATTGCAGGCCCAACAACACATCCACCATCCTATGCAAATTTATGTTCGTGGCGAAGGTAGTCCAAGGAGGGCAATGCGGAAAATTCAGATATGGTCCTGCGGAGTGGCATCAGCGTCGTAGCGTTCGACGGAATAGATGCCTGTCAACTGCTTTAGCCACTCGACGAGCTTATCGAGTTCTTCTTTATCGTGCACGTAGATGCGGATATTCCCTTCAAAGATGCCATCCTTCGCTTCTACAGTGATGGCATTGATGTTGATCCTGAGTTCTCCGGAGATGAGATGGGTGATTTTATGGATGACACCGACGTCGTCGATGCCGGTAAGCCGAAGGCCTGTGAGGAAAGAGATCTCTTTGTTCTTGGCCCATTTTGTTTTCACGACCCGGTGAGCAAAGTTGGCCATGAGGCGTGCGGCATTGGGGCAGTTGGTCCGATGGATCATCAGCCCTTTACCGGTGGAGACGAAGCCAAATACGTCATCTCCAGGGATGGGCTTACAGCAGTTGGCCAGCTGGTAGAGGATCTTGTCCGTGCGCTCTCCGAAGATGACCAGCTCTGCATCTTTGCGCATCGACTGGCCTCGAAGCAACTCTGGATCTGTTTTTACCTCGGCCGGATCTGTCCGCACGGGCCGGGGTAGTTCTAACTTGTCGCCGTTGACAGCGAACCCTTTGAGGTCCTTGATGTCGATCGCCTTCACAGCAATCCGATAGAAGAGTTCCAGTGAAGAAGACAGCCTGTAATGCTCTGCCAGCAACTCGAAGTTCGCCAGGCTGCAGGCAGCTCCCATTGAGAGGAGCTTGCGTTCCAGCAGTTGCCGCCCATCCTCTGCAACCTTCCGCTTCTCTTCGCGAAGAGCATCTTTGATGCGCGACTTTGCCCTGGCAGTGGTAACCAGGACCAGCCAGTCTTCATGGGGCCTCTGTTTCCCAGACGTGATGATCTCGACCTGATCTCCGCTGCTAAGCTTATGCCCGATGGGTACCAGCTTATGGTTGACTTTTGCACCGATGCAGCATGAGCCAACAGCCGAGTGGATGGCGAAAGCGAAGTCCAGGGCACTGGACCCGATAGGCAGCATGCGCACATCCCCTTTTGGCGTGAATACATAAATTTCTTCTGCCAGGAAAGAAGTCTTGAAGTCTTGTAAGAAGTCGATAGAGCTCAGCTCCTGATGGCCAAGCGCCTCTCGGATCTGCCCGAACCAATGGTCGAAGCGATCTCCGTCTTGGCCAGCACCTTCTTTGTATTTCCAGTGGGCTGCCAGACCTTTTTCCGCAATCTCATCCATGCGTCGGGAGCGGATCTGTACTTCCACCCAACGTCCCTGAGGCCCCATCACGGTGGTATGCAGCGCCTCATAACCATTCGACTTGGGATTGCTCAGCCAGTCGCGCAGGCGCTCCGGCGATGGCGTGTACATATCTGTCACCAGAGAATAGGCCTTCCAGCAGTCTTCTTTCTCCCGCTCCTGGGGGCCGTCCACGACAATCCGGATGGCAAATAGGTCGTATACCTCCCCGAATTCAACCCCCTTTTTCTTCATCTTGTTCCAGATGGAGTGTATCGACTTTGGCCGTCCGTGGATTTCAAAGGAGAAACTACCCTTTTCCATCTTCTCACGTATCGGACGAATGAATTCGTTGATGTAGCGGGTACGCTCCCTGCGCGTCTCTGCCAGCTTGCGGACGATCTGTCGGTAGATGTCGGGCTCGAGGTGCTTCATCGAGAGGTCTTCCATCTCCGTTTTAATCGCATACAGACCCATCCGGTGGGCCAGTGGAGCATAGACGTAGACTGTCTCGGATGATGCTTTGAGCTGCTTCTCACGCTTCATGCTGTCCAGCGTACGCATGTTGTGGAGCCGGTCTGCCAGTTTTATGAGGATCACGCGGGGATCGTCTGTCAAGGTCAGCAGGATCTTTTTGAAGTTCTCCGCCTGCTGGCTGGCATTGGTATCGACGACATTCCGGATTTTCGTCAGCCCATCGATGATGCGGGCAATCTCGCTGCCAAACTCACGCTGCACGTCTTCTATGGTCACATCTGTATCCTCCACCGAGTCGTGCAGCAGGGCGCAGATGGTAGAGCGGACCCCCAATCCGATTTCTTCCACACAGATGCGGGAGACAGCCAGGGGATGGAAGATATAGGGCTCGCCACTCTTGCGACGCATGGTGCGATGAGCCTCTACGGCCATTTCAAATGCCCTACGCAACAACTCCTTATCCCCGGTCTTCAGCTTCGGCTTCAGGATCTTCAGTAAGGCCCGGTACTGGCGGACAATCTCCTTCTTCTCCTGTTCCTCTGACAGGTTATACCGGGGTGCCACGTCAAATACCTCTACAGCTTGCATGCGCTTGCGAATCTACTGAAAAAAGACAAAGGCCCATCGTTTTTACAGGGAATGAGTTACCTTTGCAGGCTTCCATTCGTAGCATATGATTTGACTCGAAGGAGTAAAAAGCGGGTACTGCCTGCTGTTACCTTCTGCATCAGGAAACAATGAGCGGGTGTGGTGAAATTGGTAGACACGCCAGACTTAGGATCTGGTGCCGCAAGGCTTGGGGGTTCGAGTCCCTTCACCCGCACAGCCGCATCCTGAACCGCTGGTGACCGGACGCGGAACAAAAACGATACAGAACGATCCAACCGTATGGCCACAATTCACACCGAGCACACAGGCCCTCTGACAGAACGCATCGACATCACGGTCAGCCAGACAGACTATCTGCCGGGCTTCGAGGCTGCGCTAAAGCAATACGCGACAAAAGCCAACATCCCCGGCTTCCGGAAGGGGATGGTCCCCGCCGGACTGGTACGTAAGATGTACGGAGCCTCCGTCTTTGCCGACGAGGTCGTCCGCACCATCGAAAAAGCCTTGACGGGGCACCTAAAAGAGACGGATGCGCAGATATTGGGCCAACCCCTCCCCTCCGCCCAGAACGACCTCAGCACGCTTGACCATAAAGCCCCAACAGACTACCGCTTTTCCTTCGACATCGGACGCAAACCCTCCTTCTCCCTCGTCCACCTGTCCACCGCTTCGGTCCAACGCTGTCGGATCGATGTCACGGATGCGATGATCGACGAAGAAGTCGAGCGGTTGCGCCGAAGGAATGGTGAGATGACAGAGCCTGAAACGGTCGGTGATGAAGAGAATGTCCTCAACCTCCGGTTTGAGGCCTGCGACGAGCACGGGGAACCCCTACCCGATGGCACCCCTCACGACAATTCCCTGCTGCTGCGGTACTTCCATCCTGACTTCAGAGCCAGGCTGATGGGACTCAAGAAGGACGATTCGCTGATCATCCGCATTGGAGAGGCATTCCAAGATAAAGAGGCAGAATGGATGTTGTCTGATCTCAAACTCGACAAGGAAGATCCGGCTTCAAAAGAGAAGTCGTTCCGGATCACGCTGACAAAGATTGGTATGGTTGAGAAGGCAGAAATGGGCGATGCCTTTTGGAAACAGGTATTCCCCCACATGGAGATAAAGTCTGAGCAGGAGTTCAGAGACCAGATACGCTCAGAAATCCAGCAGCAATTCGACGTGCAGACCGAGAGTCAACTGCATCAGGAGCTCTATCACATACTGCTTGAAAAAACCAGCCTAGAACTGCCGGAAGACTTTCTAAAGCGTTGGCTGAAAGAAGGTCAGGACAAGCCGAAGACGGATGAAGAAGTCGAGGCCGAACTTCCCAACTTTTTGCGCCAGCTCAAATGGACACTCATCACGGACAAGATCGTCCAAGAGAACGCCATCAACGTCTCCCGGGAAGAGGTGATGGCACAGATGCGCCGAGAAGTCATGGGCTATTTCAACGGGATGGGCATGATGCAGGGGAACTTCGAATGGATCGATGGCTATGTGGACCGGATGGCAAAAGACCGACAGCAGTTTGAAGGCAGCTACCGAAAGGTGCAGACGGAGAAAGTCTTCCAGTGGGCAGCGGCTAATTCAAATCCGGTCGATGCCATCGTAAGCCTAGAAGACTTTCAAAAGCAGCAGGAAGCACTCCGGCACGAGTCCTAATCTAGCTACTGCATACCTTTCTACATCGTTGCAAGGGCCTATCCATGGCATCGATGCTTTCGGGCTTGGCCCATGCGCCTGGGTAAATCCAGTGATAGTAGTAGATTCATGGTCAAATACAGCCCGTGTACCACCGCAGAAAGTTCCTTCATTCGATCGCTGGTGCGAGCAGCCTGTTTGCAATGCCCTCCCTCCGACTGCGTAGCCAGCCAACACCACGGTGGCACGGCACTCCCCGCATTCGCTTCTCTGTCATACATATCAACCACTCGCATATCTATGGCATGGCCAATGCCGTCTTGCGAGGGGGTGGCGAACTCGTCTCTGTACATGCCCAGGAGCCCGACCTGCGGGCAGCCTTCCTCAAAGCCTTCCCACAGGCCAAGGTAGCCAACGACTCCCGGGAGATCCTGGAAGACCCCACCATCCAGCTAGTCCTAAGCTCCGGCATCCCGGTAGGCCGAGCGCCATTGGGCATTGAAGTCATGCGACATGGCAAAGATTACCTCGTCGACAAGCCCGGCATCACCACCCTACAGCAGCTGGCGCTGGTTCGAAAGGTACAGCGCGAGACAAAACGCTTCTTTACGATCATGTACAGCGAGCGGTTCGAAAACAAAGCCACCATCCATGCTAGCGAGCTGGTCCGAGATGGTGCGATCGGCAAGGTTGTGCAGACCATCGGACTGGGGCCACACCGCATCAACCCATCAAGCCGCCCAGACTGGTTTTTTGACAAACAGCAATACGGTGGCATTTTGACGGATATTGGCTCCCACCAATTCGATCAGTTCCTGCACTTCACCCACTCCACGCAGGCAGAGATTGTAGCCTCCCAAACAGGTAACCTCCACCACCCTCAATATCCCAGCTTTGAGGACTTTGGCGATGTCATGTTGAAAGGCAATGGGGGCACTGGATACATACGGGTCGACTGGTTTACGCCCGATGGTCTCAAGACCTGGGGCGATGGCCGGCTCACCATCCTCGGCACCGAAGGATTCATAGAAGTCCGTAAGAACATCGACATCGCCAGAGACCCCAGTGGCAACCACCTCTACCTGTCAAATGGAAAAGAGACAATCCACATGGACTGCAAAGACGTCCCACTCACCTTCGGGCAGCGATATGTAGACGACATCCTGAACCGGACGGAGACGGCCATGGGTCAGGAGCACTGTCTCTTGGCAACAGAACTGGCCCTGAAAGCTCAAAGGCAGGCACGGGTACTTTGATGCCGCCAGGAGGTCAGGCAGGCCGGCAGCTGTGAATTATTCATTTCTTTTCCTGCCAATACCGGCCTGCTCAATAAAGGGATAGAACATAAGTCTGTAAGGGAAAGCAGCGGGCGACTGCCGTATTGTCCGATTGGATGGCTTTGCATGGTATTTGGTCTGGAGTTAACGTATTTTGTACATTCAAACAGAAACGATACCATATGGACTTAGGCAAGGAATTCCAGCGATTTGCCGTCAAAGAAAAAAAAATCGGGAGTCACACACTGCATGACTACCAGCAGCACCTGGTCACCAATCTCACTCCTAACATCATCGAAGAGCGCCCGATGAACATAGCGGTGATGGACGTGTACAGTCGGCTGATGATGGATCGCATCATCTTCCTGGGTTATCCAATCACCGATGAAGTTGCGAACATTGTCACAGCCCAGCTGCTCTTCCTGGACAGTACCGACCGCACCCGCGACATACAGATGTACATCAACAGCCCCGGCGGCTCGGTCTATGCCGGCATGGGGGTTTATGATACCATGCAATACGTGACACCAGACGTGTCGACCATCTGCATTGGCGTGGCTGCCAGTATGGCGGCTGTGCTGATGTGCGCCGGCACCCATGGCAAGCGGACAGCCCTGCGGCACTCCCGCATCATGATGCACCAGCCGAGCGCCGGCGCCGGCGGACAGGCCAGTGACATCGAGATTACGGTTGCACAAGTCCGTAAACTAAAGCAGGAGCTATATGAAGTCGTCGCTCAGCACAGCGGACAGACGTTGGAGCGCATTGCAGCAGACTTCGACCGCGACTACTGGATGAATGCCCAGGAAGCCAAAGAATACGGCTTGGTAGATGAAGTGCTCGTTACCAACCCACGGAAAAACAAGAAGGTATAACCCCGCCCTGCAGGCGACCAAACCGATCTCCGAGTATCATGAACACCCTCACACAGATCCCATATCAAGCGATCGTCCGGAGCGAAGAAGAAGATCCTTCCACGCCGACGCACCTTATGGAAAACATGCTTTCTTCGGCGCAGTTCGACAAGAAATTCCTCGAACAACGGAAAGTCTTCCTCTGGGGACCGGTCGACGACCGGAGCGCGAGGGACATCACCAACCGACTGCTGTTCCTGGATGCCAAAGACCCGGGCAAAGAGATTGTATTCTATATCAACAGCCCTGGGGGGTTGGTGACAAGTGGCATGGTAATATATGATGCCATGCAGATGATCGAATCTCCGGTATCTACGGTCTGCATGGGCATGGCCGCCTCGATGGGCTCCATCCTGCTGAGTGGGGGGAAGAAAGGCCGACGCTTCATTTTCCCTCATGGCGAAGTCATGATACATCAGCCCATGGGAGGCGGCCGCGGCACCTCTGCAGACCTTGAGATCATGGCAGAGCAAATCCGAAAGACGAAAGAGATGGGCGCAAGAATCCTGGCGGAAAACTGTGGACAGACCCTAGAGAAGATCCTCAAGGACTTTGACCGCGACTACTGGATGGATGCGAATGAATCGGTGGCCTACGGCATCGTGGATGCAGTCATCGACAAGCTCTAACTTACCCTCTCCGTGAAACACTCACTGGCCCGTGCAGCATCGCTGCCTTCAGCGGTGTCCTTGCGATAAGCGTATTTTTTTGTACTTTGTACTCTTCAATTCCCCGTCATGGCCAAGTCTACGCTACATTGCTCTTTTTGCGGCAGGAACCGGGAGGAAGTAAAAATCCTCATCGCCGGTCAGGAAGGCCATATCTGCGAGAATTGTGTGGATCATGCCCGAGACATCATCGAGCAGGAACTGACCGCCAAGGCGGATGCGGCCAACACCAGTTTCAAGCTCAGCGTTAAAAGGCCTGTCGATATCAAGAAATTTCTCGACGAGTACATCATTGGCCAGGACGATGCCAAAAAAGTCATGGCAGTGGCCGTGTACAACCATTACAAACGACTGCAGCATAAGCAAACGGATACCGATGTTGAGATCGAAAAAAGCAACATCATCATGGTGGGGGAGACAGGCACCGGGAAAACCCTGCTGGCGAAGACCATCGCGCGCATGCTCAACGTGCCTTTTGCAATCGTCGACGCTACCGTCTTCACAGAGGCTGGATATGTAGGGGAGGATGTAGAGAGCATCCTCACACGGCTCCTCCAGATCTGCAATTATGATGTGGCCGCAGCCGAAAAAGGCATCGTCTACATCGACGAAATCGATAAGATCGCCCGCAAGGGCGACAACCCGTCCATCACCCGCGACGTGAGTGGAGAAGGTGTGCAGCAGGGACTTTTGAAACTACTGGAAGGAACTGAAGTGCTCGTACCCCCTCAGGGTGGACGGAAGCACCCCGAACAGAAACTCATCAAGATCAACACGCAGAACATCCTCTTCGTCTGCGGAGGGGCGTTCGACGGCGTAAATAAGATCATCGCCCGGCGGGTAAATACCAACTCCATCGGCTTCAGCGTCAATAAAGACGAGCAAGAGGCCATGAAGAAAAACCTGCTGAGTTATGTTACCGCCCAGGACCTGAAGCATTTTGGGCTCATCCCCGAGCTGTTGGGCCGTCTGCCGGTTGTCACCTATCTGAACCCGCTCGATGCGATGACCTTACGAGCTATTCTGACGGAGCCAAAGAACGCGCTCATGCGTCAATATGTCCGGCTATTCGAATTGGAAGGCATCGAGTTGAAAGTCGATGACGGAGTCCTCGACTTTCTGGTGGAGAAGGCCCTCGAATACAAACTCGGGGCCCGCGGCCTTCGCTCCATCTGTGAGAACATCCTCACCGACGCCATGTTCGAACTACCCGGCTCCAAGACTAAGTCATTCCACCTCACCCTGGAATATGCGCGGCATAAGTTCGACAAGTCCAAAATGAACCTCCTCAAGGTCGCATGACCCATGCAGGAGCTCATCCATCGGCTGATGCAGCAGGCAGGCCTCACCGAGGCACAAGCCGTCCAGACGCTAGAAGTCGTCAAAGACTACACAAAGGAAAAATTCCCAGTCTTCTCCGGAGCCATTGACAAGCTGTTCGAAAAGTACCCGCCGAAACCTGAGGAAGACTTCCTCGACTGACTTTCCTCCCTCTTCCCGGCCACCCGGATGTCAAAACACCTGTATGCCGAAGAGCGCGGCAGGGATCCGTTCCGATGGATGGTCAAAAAAGCCTTGCGCAAATCCGTCGACCCCTTGATGGCCTGCTTCACTCCAACCGCACATAGGGTCTCATCCGTTCGAAGAGCTCTGCCGTCACCAAAGCGACACGACTCAGGTCTTCTACTTGCCCAAATGGTCCATGCTGTTCCCGGTAGGCAATAATCGCACGAGCGACCCGGTACGAGAGATAAGGATGGGCGGCAAGCTGTTCTGCCGTGGCTTGGTTGAGCGCAATCACGGGCTGCACTTTTGTAGCATCGACAGTGAGGAATGGCCGTATCGACTGAAAAACTGAATCCGGAAGCCCATAGGTCTCTGCCAGCTGTTCCACTTGCATAAATCCCCCCAGCCTACGCCGAAACCGGAGGATGCGGGCCGTCCATCCGGGACCGATACCCGAGAGTTGCAGCCATGTTAAGCTGTCGGCCGTGTTGACCTCTATGACCGAAGGGGTCGGCTCTGGGTTGCTGCGTCTCCTCACAGAAGCATGCGTATGGCTCAATTGAGTCGTATCCCTGCTCCGCTGCCTGGCAGTTGGAGCAGGGATACGGACATAGGGCATCAGGCGTTGCACATCTTCAGGCGAGAGGCCATAGATCTTTCCTAAGTCTTCAGCACGACGAAACCGCCCTCCCCGGGATCTGTATGCCAGGAGGGTCCGCACTTGCCGATCGCGTAACCCCATCGAATACCAACCCTCGCGAGACAATGTATTGGGGTCAAATGGAGTATAGACAATCGTCTCCGATGCGTGCTGCCGCCTGTCGGCAGGAGACATGGCCCCGCCCTTCTGCATCTCTCCTGCATGAACTTCCAGGGGCCAGTCCTGAAGGGTGGGAGGCGAAGCATGTTCAGGCAGCAGGAATGGAATACTCCAGGCGGCAAAAGTCAAGAGGACGAGGGCAGCCACAGCCCATCTTTCCTGTCGGTTACATCGCAGATAGGACCTCCAATCCATACCAGTGGTGAGGCCTCGAAGATAGACTTGGCTTGAAGCCAGCCGCAACAGGAAAAGAACTCAGGGAATTGTTTTTTCCTCCTGATGTGAAGGGAAGGGTTCAATAGAAGGTGATGGGTATTCTGTCTTTAGCGGTCGCGTCAGGGCTTCGGCTACCTGAGGAACTTGGCCGGAAGATGGCTTACGGCTGAGCGTGAGGGTGGCGGAGAGGGCATAGCGGGGAGCGTTGCTCACACTGCGCTTGTGCCAATTCACCAGGTCTTCCAGAAAAGCCGTGCCTTTGACACCTGTAATCGTACGGATGCCATCGGGCCCATAGGTCTGTACGGCCTTCTCAAAGCTTAGAAAGCTAGAGGCCACTCGATGCCAAGTTAAGCGGTTCGCAGAACCCGGCATTACGGCATGGGCTACATCAAACTGGTCCACTTCGTTCAAATAAACAAAGAGCTTGAGGACCTTGAAGTCTGGGAGGTCGTACTGAAACCGTTGGTTAAAATACGGGGTTCACAGCGCAACCCCATTACATGATTCATTCTTTTAAAAATGAACAATCCTTCCCAATATATCCTTAAGCCCTCATCATTCTGGATCGAGAGAAAGGGTCAGCCCATCGTAGGAAAGCCGGATGCCATGCGGGAGTTCTGCATCGACTTCGGCATGTAAGCCCATTTGGTGGCTGATATGCGTGAAATAGGCGGTGGGAACATTCAAGGATTTGACCAGTGCAACGGCCTCGTCCAGACAGAAATGGGAGATATGTGGCTGACGGCGAAGGGCATTCAACACCAACACCCTGGATCCACGGATCTTGTCCAAAGCGGAGGGCTCTATATGGTTGGCATCCGTGATATAGGTGAAGTCTGCGATGCGGAAACCCAGCACGGGCATTTTAAGATGCATGACTTGTATAGGCTGGAATCGGAGATCTCCGATCTGAAATGGATCACTCTCGATGATCTGCAGGTTCAGATCAGGGGTGCCTGGATACTTATCTGGTGTAAATGCATAGTAGTAGTCGCGTCGAAGGGCATCTGCTGTCAGTTCATTGGTGTATACCTCCATACCGCGGCCTGCAAAGTAGTTGTAAGCGCGCACGTCATCCAGTCCTGCGGTATGGTCTTTATGGGGATGGGTCAAGAGAACAGCATCCAGTCGGCGGGTATTGCTGCGCAGCATCTGGGTCCTAAAGTCGGGACCCGTATCGATGACCACCTGGGTGGTGTCAGAGGCAATGCGGATACTGCTACGCAGGCGGTTGTCTCTGGGATCTGCAGAAGTGCATACCGCACAATCACATCCGATCATAGGGACGCCCCCACTGGTGCCGGTACCTAAAAATGTGACGGTGAATGAAGCCAAGACGATAGGGGTTATGGCACTGTGAAAGGACCTCCCCGGACCTACATCAGTCGCCGGAGACCGGCTCCCCTTTGCCAATCACTTCCTGCAGAAAGCGTCGGTGCTCTGCAGCAATGGACAATGGGTCGATATTCAATGAGGGAATCAGATCGATCAACATATGAATCCTGCCTTCCGTCTGCAGGAAGCGATTCAGGACGACCACCTTTCTGGCTTCCAGGATGCAATAGCCGCTTTGAAATGTTCCCCGCTCATAACGTAGTGTATACCCAGCTTCCTCTACTATCTTCTCAAGCCTTGCCAAGGTGGGAGCATTGTATCGTATTGCCATATATGCGGTGGTTTGACCAAAAGTACTGAAAACAAGAAAAGGCTTCACAGGCTTACCCCTCTTTTCCAGGGAATGAAATCATCCTGGTTCAGCAGCACCGACTT
Organism: Bacteroidota bacterium; assembly: GCA_016868815.1. Classification (GTDB taxonomy): domain Bacteria; phylum Bacteroidota; class Bacteroidia; order Chitinophagales; family Chitinophagaceae; genus Pollutibacter. The sequence goes on along the minus strand of VGFQ01000003.1, from coordinate 267,986 downwards.
CGGCACCACTTCTCCACTGGCTGCCTGGATACAATATTCGAGGATCTCCTCCCCCATCTCTTCGATGGACTTCTCACCCTGCACCACCGGGCCGCAATCAATGTCGATGATATCTTGCATCCGTGTTGCCAAGGTGGTATTGGTAGAGAGTTTGATGGTAGGGCAGACGGGATTTCCGGTCGGGGTGCCGAGGCCGGTCGTGAAGAGGATCAGGGTGGCGCCACTGGCAGCCTTTCCGGTGGTAGCCTCCACGTCGTTGCCGGGCGTGCAGACCAGGCTGAGGCCAGGTCGTTTAACGGGCTCTGTATAGTCGAGTACATCGACGACGGGTGAAGTGCCCCCTTTGCGGGCGGCCCCGGCACTTTTGATGGCGTCGGTGATGAGCCCGTCGCGGATATTACCTGGGGAGGGATTCATATCGAAGCCCGAGCCGACCCGTTCAGCTTCTTTGCTATAGCCCTGCATGAGGGATATGAACTTTTCCGCCGTGGGTCTGTCCACAGACCGGTCTACCAATTCCTGCTCGACGCCACAGAGTTCCGGGAATTCTGCCAATAAAACCTGCCCGCCGAGGCCAACTAGCAGGTCTGCGCAATATCCTACGGCAGGATTGGCGGAGATGCCACTAAAACCGTCGCTCCCCCCGCATTTGACGCCGAGGCAGAGCTTGTCCAACCGAGCTGGTGCCCGACGCTGTAGATCGATTTTTTGTAAGCCCTCAAAAGTCTGCCGGATGGCTTCCGCCACCAGCTTCTCCTCGCTGCCATAGGCTTGCTGCTCCAGAATGTATAAGGGCTTGTCGAAGGCGGGGTTCAGGCGCATAAGGTCTTCTTGAAACTCCTGGACCTGCAAGTGCTGGCAGCCGAGGCTTAAGACGGTCACTCCACCCACATTGGGGTGGTCTGCATAGGCGACCAGCAGTTTCGCCAAGATGGCCGAATCCTGGCGGGTGCCCCCGCAACCTCCTTGGTGGTTCAGGAACTTGATTCCATCGACATGCTGGAAGGGCCGCTCCGCTTTGGCAGACAAAGAGGTCATCAGATTCACGGCAGAAAGATCTTCGCCCTTCTCCAGGGCTTCCAGCAGTTGCTTTGCATAGTGCTTATACTTGTCAGTGACCGCGTATCCCAGCACATTGTGGAAGGCTTCCCTGATCACGTCGAGATTGCGGTTCTCACAAAAGACCGTTGGAATGAACAGCCAATAGTTGGCCGTTCCCACGCGGCCATCGCTGCGATGGTAACCTAGGAAGGTCCTACCCGCCCAGCGGGACACATCGGGCGGCATCCAGGCATTGATAACACCCCGATAGGCGTAAGGCTGAGCGGCGTGGCGGACATTCCCTGTCGTCATAAGGCTGCCAACAAAGACGTCTGAGAGGGTTTTCCCGACAAGCACTCCATACATGATCACATCTGATCCAGCCGGCAAGTCGTTTAAAAAAAATTTATGCTTTGCGGCGATGCGCTCTGTCAATATGTATGCAGTCACATCTAGACAGACGGCCTCCCCTGCCGAGAGGTCAGAGAGGGCAACAGCGACATTGTCTCCAGGATGGATTCTCAACACATGCTTCGACATGAACTCCATATTTCAGTGTGTGGAGCAGAAGATTATCCGTTCCTCCGGCTCTTATTTTCTGCTTTATCATCGTAAAATAAAACAATCAGTGGAATCATGACACGACGAGCCCCTGAATATTTACCCATACACATATCAGTGTCTTCAGCTTCTAGAGGAGGGCAGTTCGAAGGCCGTCCGGAACCAGACGGCCCCGTCAAAATCTTTCAGCCCCTCTGCCTCCCAGCCCTCCTGGGCTGGAACGCGCATAGAGGGCCAATGCGCATCTTCCAGCGAAGGTCTGGCGGGGTCTCGCCCTTGAAGATTAAGTCGGGCGGCTTTAGCGAGCCAGGCCATGCGCTCCGTATGATCACTGCGGAGACCCATGAAAAATTCTTCTGCCAGGTCGTCTACCTCGGAATGCCGACCTTGGAAGAGCAGGCTTCGGATGCTGTCTAGGTACCGCACTGCTCAGAGTCTGTCATGGGGCCTGGGGAAACCGCTCCATAAGGTCTCTACATTGAATTGGATACGATCCGTCTGTATCCCTCCATAGACCATGGCTCCGATGCGGCCGTTGCCGAGCGGCAAAGCCTCCGTCCAGGTAGCAGCCGGCTTTTGATACCATAGCCGCAGCTTTTGCCCATTGGCAGGACGCTGATCAAAGAGGCAGAGAAGAATAGAACCAGACAAAAAGCATCGGACAAACGACATTGAAATGGGTTCAAAGGGTTAGGACGGAAGCGTCCATGAAAAATAACACAAACCCATGGAATGGCAAGGTTTTGCGATCAGATGGAGCCCTCTCGTTGAGCATGCCGCACAGTGCTCATGAGTGCTCAGCGTACGAAAGCCGCTGCCACTCCGCCATCGACGTTTAGTACATTCCCGGTCGACTTGGAGAGCAAGCCACCCACATATGCCAGGCAGGCATTGGCAATGTCTTCAGGGAAGATGGTCTGCCCCAAGAGGGTTCTAGCAGCGTAGTAGGCCGGCAACGCATCCAGGCTGATGCCGTATGCCTTTGCACGTCCTTCCGCCCAGCCGCCACTCCAGATATTACTGCCGGCGATGACTGCATCGGGATTGACGACATTCACTCGAATTCCATCTTTACCAAGTTCAGCCGCATTCAGACGGGCAAGGTGGAGCTGCGCCGCCTTCGCAGAACCATATCCGGCATTGTTGGGGCCACTGACCAAGGCATTCTTACTCACAATGTTGATAAAGTCGCCACCCAAGCCCTGCCGACGCATGACTTCCACAGCATGCTGGGTAACCAGGAACTGTCCCTTGACCAACACATCATACAGGACATCCAAGTCCGCTTCACTATGCGTCTCTATTGGCTTTGAGATGGAGAGTCCTGCATTATTAACGACGATGTCCACCCCGCCGAATGCGAGGATGCCTTCCGCAAACGCTTCTTCAATACTGCTGCGCTGAGAGACATCTAAGGGTGCCGCTGCAACCACATCCTTTCCGAAGAGCTGCACGAACTCTGCCTTCGCTTCTGCGAGGCGCTGCTGATGTACGTCATTCAGGACAACACATGCACCTTCCTCTGCAAACCGGCGGGCTATGGCTTTGCCGATGCCGCCACCGCTGCCTGTCACTAGGGCAACCCTGCCAGACAAGGCCTTTGGCTTTGGCATACGTTGCAGCTTGGCCTCCTCAAGCAGCCAATACTCAATGTTGAAAGCTTCCTGGCGTGGCAGGGAGGTATAGGCTGAGATGGCCTCCGCGCCCTTCATCACCTGTATGGCGTTGATATAAAATTCTGCAGCGACGCGGGCCGTCTGTCTGTCTTTGGAAAATGTGAACATACCTACGCCCGGCCAGAGGATGACGACCGGGTTGGGGTCCCTCATAGCGGGACTGTCAGCATGCCGGCAGGATGTGTAGTAGGCTGAATACCCCTCTCTATACGTTTCAAATAAGGGGTCGATGGCTGCTTTCACCTGCGACGCATCAGACATATTGGCATCCGGTGGCAGGGTCATCACCAAAGGGGCAATCTTAGTCCTTAAGAAATGATCGGGGCAACTGGTTCCCATGGCTGCCAGCCGCTCTAGGTTATGGGAGCCTATGAACTCCAGCACCCGGGCATCATCTGTGAAATACCCCACCATTCTTTGACTGGTGGAGCAGCTGCCTCGGAGGATGGGTGCCATGGCAACGGCCTGGGTGCGGCGCTCATCCGTTGGCAGATCTGGCAGGCGGCGCCCACCAAAGGGCGTACCCTGTCGCTGGCAGTTTTTTTCCAGATATTCCGCACATTTTTCGATGACTTCTAGGGTGTTGAGATAGGAGGCATAGGCAGTATCCCCCCAGGTGAATAGCCCGTGCGCACCTAGCATGATGCCGCGTATGCCGGGGTTTTCGTCCAGGCAGTGACGGAGCTGCAGGCCTAGGTCAAAGCCGGGGCGCTGCCAGTCCACCCATCCGATCGTTCCTTCGAAAAGCTCTTGTGTAATGCGCTTTCCATCGCGGGCAGCGGCGATGGCAATGGCTGCATCTGGGTGCAGGTGATCTATGTGCCGGAAGGGCAGGAAGGCATGCAAGGGGGTATCAATAGAAGGCGCGCGGGAGTCGAGATCGTAGATGCAGTGGTTGAAAAGAGCTACCATCTCGTCTTCATGGTCCTTTCCCCGGTAGACCCCCTGCAGGCTGCACAGTCTGTCGACATATAGGGCTGCAAGGCCATTTCGCTTCATGGTACCCAAGTCGCCACCACTGCCTTTCACCCACATCACCTCGGTCATCTGTCCAGTGAGGGGGTCTGGCGCCAGGGCCTTGCAGGAGGTGTTCCCTCCGCCATAGTTGGTCAGCCGGAGGTCAGCACCCAGCAAGTTGGAGCGGTAAACGAGCAATGCCACTTCATCTCCCTCCATCTGCGCAGCGATGGAGTCGTCCCATAGATAACTCACATGTTGGAAATCCAATGCTATTTGCTTGAATTGAGGCTTAAAGCTAACTTACGTTTGGCTAATTCTAGAAAGAAATGAGATAAGATGAGTTTGCGCAGAGGTTTCCGGATTTTCTCTATAAGCATCGCAGTGCTGTTGGCCGTTTATTTTTCCTGGGCCCGGTACGACCGGGTGCGCCTGCCCCTGGATGTGCGCCTGCAGCTGGAATCCACAGCGGAAATCGACAGTTTTCGTCATGAGGCAAACATCATTGGCATCAGTCCCTGGATGGTACCTACGGACTATGCCTCCCGGCAGCACTTCATGAACAAGCTCGATGGATATCTTCAGGTAGCTAAGTCGATGGGGTGGATAAAGTCCCACACCGTCGTGGTGTTTCCGGAGCATATTGGCACCTGGCTGATTGTTGAGGGGGAGAAAGCGGGGATTTTCAGTGCGAAGTCGATCGACAAAGCGATGACCCTATTTGTGAGCTCTAACTATTTCTACTATCTCCGGGAGTGGTTCACTGCACCGGATGGTACCAAGAGCCGTACACAGCACAGTATCTTCTCCATCAAGAGCGCATCGATGGCTCGCAGCTACCAGGATGTCTTCAGTTCACTGGCTCGCAAATACAATGTGACCATTGTGGCAGGGTCGATCCTGCTTTCCAATCCGTCTGTGTACGACGGAAAGCTGCAGACAGGCATGGGTGCTGTTTCTAATATCGGAGCCGTCTTTCACCCAACTGGCCGCTTGGACCCGACCTTGTACGCGGAAGCCCATCCGGGGGCCATTGAATCGGCCTTCGTCGGCAGCGGCGGGAACCAACCCCCTCCCATTTTTGACCTCCCCACGGGTCGCACCAAGGTATTGCTATCCAATGACGCCTGGTTTAAAAAATATTATCCGTCCGTCGCAGACACAGGCTGCATCGTCTTGTCCCCAGACTTTTTTACTCCGGACTCCTCTTGGTCAAAGCCATGGGCAGAACAGGCGAGCCCCGACCAGCAGACGAAAGGTTCATCCTCCGTACAGTCCTCGTTATGGAAGAACTTGCAAAGACTTGGTATGCCTGCCCTGCTGGGTGCTTCCGGTGCCCGCCGGGGCATGTTGGTACCCCTGCGGGGCAGCCTATGGGATATTGGCAGCGATGGAGGCATAATGGCTGTACGAGACGGCCGACTGCAGCCTGTAAACAATTTGGCTGGCGCCACCATGCTGAATTTCCACGTGCGGTAAAGAAGATCGGAAAAGGGATAAAGCCCCACTCATTTGCTAGTCATGCGGACAACCGGAACGATCATCTCTTCCATGGAGATGCCTCCGTGCTGGAAGGTATGGCGATACTGCTGAACGTATTGGTTGTAGTGATTCGCATAGCAGAGAAATCCGTCGGGCTTGGCGAAGATGAAAGAGGAGTTGACGCCGGGAGCTGGCAGGCCAGCTTTTCCGGGCTGGCGAAATGCCAGGACATCGGCAGGGTCATAGTCGAGATTCCTCCCATGTTTATAGCGCAGGTTGGCAGAAGAATGCCTGTCTCCGATGACTTTTGTGGCATTGCGTACGCGTACACTGCCGTGATCTGTCGTCAGGATGATGGTCGCCCGCTTGGCAGCTAGACGTCTCAACGCCTGGAGCAACGGAGAGTGCATGAACCAACTCAGGGTGAGGCTTCGGTAGCCGGCCTCATCGGAAGCTATTTCCTTTAAGAGTTCCATCTCGCTGCGCGCATGGCTGAGCATGTCCACAAAGTTGTAAACGACGACGGAGAGATCGAAGTTGAGCATATTATGCGCCTGGTCTGCCAGCCGCTGTGCTTCCTGGTGCTGGGTGACCTTACCATAGGAGCATCGAAGGTTGTCCTGACATAAGCGTTGCAGTTGTGCCCTTAGGAATGCCTCCTCCTGAAGATTTTTACCGCCTTCTTCTTCTTCGCCTTGCCAGAGGTCGGGGTGTTGTCGCTGCATGTCAACGGGCAGGAGGCCAGAGAAAAGGGCGTTCCGGCTGTATTGTGTGGCAGTAGGTAAGATGCTAAAGAAAGCCGATTCCTCCAGGATACGAAAGGACCCCGCCAGCACGGGCTCGATCCATTTCCATTGATCGTACCGTAGGTTGTCGATGACGACCCAGACCAAGGGCTGCCCTTTTTTGACATGTGGCAGGATCTGACGCTGAAAGAGATTATGGCTCATCAGAGGTGCGTCAGCAGAATACCCTATTTCCATCCATCGGGCATATTGACCGGAAATGAATCGGAAGAACGCTGCATTCGCTTCCTGATGCAGGGATCGGTGTATCTCGGACATTTCGGGAAGATCGCAGCGGCCAAGGGCAAGCTCCCAGTGTATTAGATTCCGGTAAAAGATTACCCATGCCTGAGGATCCTGCTGGCCATCGCAAGCACGATACAGGGTAGCCATCTGCTGTTGATAGTCGGAGGCTACCTTATCGGATATAAGTCGCCGGTTGTCAACGATTTTCTTTAGGCAAGAAAGGACCTGGTGCGGATTGACCGGCTTGATCAGATAATCACTGATTTGAGAGGCGATGGCTTCTTCCATCAGGGTCTCCGTCTCATTGCGGGTGACCATGACAACGGGTATATTGGGAGCGAATTGTTGGATGCGAGACAGCGTCTCAAGTCCGGAAAGCCCTGGCATGGTCTCATCCAGTAGAATGACATCCACCGGATGTGCCATCAGGTATTCTATCGCATCGTATCCGTTGGAAAACACCCTAACCCCATAGCCCTTGCCCTCCAGGAAGCGCCGATGCGACTCCAGGCTTTCCGTCTCATCGTCTATCCAAGCGATTTGGGTCATGGGAATGATTTCCTGTAAGCTGGCAGGATGTCTCAACAGCCGTTGCGCATGTCTATCTTTGCCATTCCTTCAAATGTACGGCACATGCCATTCCGAAAGATTATCAATGACCCAGTCCACGGCTTCATCACTCTGGATGACCCGCTGATTTACGACATCATCTCACACCCTTGGTATCAGCGGCTCCGCCGCATCTCCCAAATGGGCCTTTCGCACCTCGTATATCCTGGCGCTGTACATTCTCGCCTCCATCATTCACTCGGCGCCTATCACCTCATGACACTGGCCCTGCAGGAGTTACGCGGCAAGGGCATCGACATCACCCCGGAAGAGGAGCGTGGGGCACGCATTGCCATCCTGCTGCACGACATCGGCCACGGACCTTTCTCCCATGCCCTCGAAAGCCAGGTGGTGGAGGAGATGCACCATGAGACTTTATCCCTTCGCATCATGGAAACCCTTGACAGAGCATCCGGTGGCAGTCTGTCCACAGCGATCGAGATTTTTCGAGGCACCTATGAAAAACCATTTCTGCACCAGTTGGTCAGCGGACAATTGGATGTGGACCGGATGGACTATCTGGCGAGGGACAGCTTCTTCACCGGTGTCATTGAAGGCACTGTAGGGTACGACCGGATCATCAAAATGCTCGCGGTACATCAAGGCTCACTCGTCGTAGAGGAAAAGGCTGTGCATTCTATTGAGAAATTTCTGGTATCTAGAAGACTTATGTACTGGCAGGTATACCTGCATAAGACGGTCATCAGCGCCGAGGTCATGCTCAGCCGCATCCTGGAAAGAGCCCGATGGCTGTATCAACAAGGCGATGCCCATGTCGATGGGGGAAATACGATAGACGATTTTCTCTTTCGGCAGCTCGCAGATACAGATGAAGCATTGATAGCCTCTTTCTGCACCCTCGACGACTCCGACATCTTGGCGGCCACCAAAAGATGGACCCGACATCCGGATTACATCCTTTCCTTACTCTGTCAGTCGCTGCTAGACCGTCGGCTTTTCAAGCTCAGACTGCAAGACATACCTGTAAACATAGCGGAGAGAGATGCCATCCTCGACAGGATGATGGGCAGAAAGGGAATCCTTCCGACCGATGCATCATACCTCTGCTTTACGGGCGAGGCAGAGAACCGTCTCTATAACCCAGAAGACGAGCGCATACAGATCTTGTTCCGAGATGGACGCATTACAGACATATCCCGGGTAGACCATGCCCTGATCCACCATACACTATCCAAACCCATTAAAAAATTCTACCTTTGTTATCACCCGTACAACTCTTGAATACAGGCTGAAGTCAATAGAGAAAGCCTTTTGACAAACGGCCGGCCCCCGATTTCAGCATGCACCTATGGCACCTTGAAGATTATGGAATTCAACGCAGCCACCCTCGCCTCGATCATCCAAGGAAAAGTAGATGGTGATATCAATGCCACCGTCAACTCCTTTGCCAAAATCGAAGAAGCCGAGAATGGTCAGCTCACCTTCCTAGCCAATCCCAAATACGAGGATTATTTATACACCACACGTGCCTCCGTGGTGATTGTGAGTAGCAGCCTGATCCCCAAGGCCCCTGTATCGGCTTGCCTGATACGGGTGGATGACCCCTATGGCGCCTTCGCCCGGCTACTGACCGTCTATCAGCAAATGATGTCGAAAGTACCAGCAGGGTATGAGGAGCCATGCTACATCGCCTCAGATGCACAGATCGGTGCGCATGTCTACATCGGCGCTTTCGCATATATATCCCACGGCGCTGTCATCGGCGAGAACACACAGATATACCCTCATTGCTATGTTGGACGGAATGTCCGGATCGGAAAAGACAGCATCCTCTTCCCAGGTGTAAAGGTCTATCAAGACTGCGAGATAGGGTCCCATGTATCCATTCATGCCGGATGCGTCATTGGGGCGGATGGCTTCGGCTTTGCCCCACAGAAAGATGGCAGTTATGCCAAGGTCCCGCAGATAGGCAAAGTGGTGGTGGAAGATTTTGTGGAGATCGGCGCCAACGCCTGCATCGACCGCGCCACCATGGGAGCCACTTATATCCGAACCGGCAGCAAGCTGGACAACCTCGTTCAAATTGCACACAACGTCGAGATCGGCCCCCATACTGCAATTGCGGCACAAGTAGGAATAAGTGGCAGTACCAAAGTGGGCCCCAAAGTGCAGATCGGTGGCCAGGCAGGTATTGCCGGTCACATCACCATCGCTGAGGGCTCCCGCATCAATGGGCAGAGCGGTGTCACAAAATCGATCCGAAAGCCGCATACAGCCGTCAATGGTACACCCGCCTTCGAGCATACCGACTACCTTAGAGCCCAGGCCCTGTCTCGCAAGCTACCGGAGATGGAGAAGCGGATACTGCAACTGGAAAGCCTTTTGAAGCAACTTTTAGCAGAGAGAGTATGAACAACCGTGGTATATAGCAGCAGATATTAAATTAATTTTGCGCCTGCACCAAATACAGAAGGCCATGGAGCCAGGCTTTAACCCAGACCTCCAGCACACGCTCAGGGAACCTGTTAGCGTATCCGGCACAGGACTGCACACCGGCATCAATGTCGACATGACACTGATGCCAGCTAACCCCGGCTTCGGCATCCAATTCAAACGCATAGACCTACCCGGCCAGCCCATCATAAAAGCGGACTGTGACCTGGTCACGGATACATCCCGAGGTACAACGCTGGAAGAGAACGACACCAAAGTGAGCACCGTAGAGCATGTCCTTGCCGCATTAGTCGGCATGGGTGTCGACAACTGCCTGATTGAGATCAACGGTCCCGAGATCCCCATCATAGATGGTAGTTCGGCGCCGTTCGTCGACATCATCGACGAGGCAGGTATCCTGGAGCAGGATGCCGCGAAGAACTGGTATACCATCGATACGAATATCACGTACCTAAACGATGAAAAGCGCGTCGAACTGGTGGCTATGCCTTCGACCAACTATAAGCTCACTACTCTGATCGATTTTAACAGCCCGGTACTCGGAACCCAGCATGCTAGTCTCAAAAGCATCAGAGACTTCAAGTCCGAGATAGCCCCTTGCCGAACCTTCTGCTTTCTGCATGAACTCGAAGCCCTCATAGAGAACAACCTTATCAAAGGAGGAGATATCAACAATGCGATTGTCGTGGTCGACAAGCCCATAACCCCAGAGGCTATGACACGGCTGTCCAAAGTATTTCGCAAGGAGCATATAGAAGTCAAAAGCGAAGGATATTTGAATAATTTGGAATTACGATTTCCCAATGAGCCCGCACGGCACAAGCTCCTTGACGTCGTAGGCGACCTAGCACTTATAGGATATCCGATCAAAGCCCATATCATCGCAAACCGCCCCGGACATTATTCAAATGTCGAGTTCGCACGGATGCTCAAACAATACATCCGAAAAAACAAACATGTCAAAGATGTGCCCGTCTACGACTCGGCCCAGCCTCCGGTATACACCACGCAACAGATCGAGAAGAAGCTCCCGCACCGTTATCCTTTCTTGCTGGTCGACAAGATTCTCGAACTCTCCGACAAGCACATCGTAGGACTGAAGAACGTGACTTTCAACGAGCCCTTCTTCCAGGGTCACTTCCCGAGCAATCCCGTCATGCCCGGAGTATTGCAAATAGAAGCACTGGCCCAGACAGGTGGTATCCTGGCCATCAACAACCTACCCACGGGCGAATATGATACCTACTTTGTGAAGATCGACAACTGCAAGTTCAAGCTGAAAGTCCTACCTGGTGATACGCTCCTGATGAAACTTGAATTGTTGGCCCCGATTCGCCGAGGGATCTGCGAGATGCATGGCACTGTATACGTGGGAAATAAGATCACCACCGAGGCATACCTCATGGCACAGCTCGTGAAGCGCACCTGAGATCAAAAAAAATATAATATACTGCCTGGAGGCTGACAGAATACCTGCGCAAGATGATCCATCCCCATACCTACATACATCCCAATGCGCGCCTGGCGACCAATGTCAAGATAGACCCCTTCACAGTCATCCACCAGGACGTTGAAATCGGCGAAGGTACCTGGATTGGCAGTAATGTGACGATCATGGAAGGCGCCCGGATCGGGCGCAATTGTCGCATCTTCCCCGGGGCCGTCCTATCTGCCATTCCACAAGACTTGAAATTTGAGGGGGAAGAGTCCATTGTCGTTATTGGGGACAACACATCGATCAGGGAGTTCGTGACCATCCACCGGGGTACCAAAGACCGGAGTCGTACCGTCGTCGGAAACAACTGCCTCATCATGGCCTACACGCACATCGCCCATGACTGCCTGATCGGAGACGCATGCATCCTCAGTAATAATACACAGGTCGCAGGACATGTCACCATCGGCAATTATGCCATCCTGGCGGGCATGTGTGCTGTCCACCAGTTTGTCAACATTGGCCAGTACAGCTTTGTAGCGGGAGGGTCGCTGGTGCGCAAAGACGTGCCGCCCTACATCAAAGCAGGCCGGCAGCCCCTCAGTTATGCAGGCGTCAACTCGATAGGTCTTAAGCGTCGCGGTTTCACGGTCGACAAGATCAACCACATCATGGATATCTACCGTCATATATTCATCAAAGGCATGAATACCACCCAGGCCCTTAGACATATTGAAGAGGAATTTCCTGTGACGGATGAGCGCGACGAGATCATCTCATTTATCCGGGAAAGCGGCCGTGGCATCATCAAGCGGTATATGAAAAACGGCCAGGATGAGGATCTGTCTGACTGATGCCGGGAAGCGTTTCCAACGCGACTGGATCTTCCGTCACGCCGGCTTTCAATTTACACCCGGCCGCAGCTATGCCATCACGGGACCCAACGGCTCTGGCAAATCGACACTCCTGCAGGTGATCGGAGGCATGGCAGGACTCTCGGAAGGCCACATCGAATATAAGTCCAGTGAGCAGCCACTGGAAAGTGGGCAAGAAAGAGACCTCCTCTCCTTTGCAGCCCCTTACATGGAATTAATAGAAGAGATGTCTGGGCTCGAGTTCCTGCAGTTCCATGCCGGCCTCAGACCCCTTTTGCCGGACTTAACCCCTAAGGACCTATTGGAGAAAGCCGGACTTGCAGGGGCAGCCACAAAGCAAATCCGTCATTACAGCAGTGGTATGAAGCAACGGCTTCGACTCGCGCAAGCCTTCTTCTCCCAGAGCACGGCGCTCATCCTAGATGAGCCATGCACCAACCTGGACCGGACAGGCATCGCCCTATATGAAAAATGGATAGATGACTGCCGCGGCGAGAGGCTCGTGCTGATAGGCAGCAATATGGAGTCAGAATATTCCTTCTGTGATGAGATCGTCCAAGTCCAGCAGTGGAAACTGCCACGGCCTCACTGATGGCTGCTGGCGAGCAAGAGATTCAGATCTGTGTATTTGAGGTCGAACCGTTCGCTGAGGTATGGGCTGGTGACGGCACCCCGAAATACATAGATGCCAGCGCGGATGTTATAAAGATGTCGGATGAGGTTCTCCAGCCCTCCCTCGTCCGCGATGCGAATTAATAATGGCATGAGTACATTGCTGACCGCCTGCGAAGCCGTCTGAGCAAATCGAGAGGGGATGTTGGGGACACAGTAGTGTTGGACGCCATGGCGCAGGATGACCGGTTGCTCATGCGAAGTGATCTCAGAGGTTTCAAAACAGCCACCCCGGTCGATACTCACGTCGATGATCACACTCCCTGGGCGCATCCTGGAAACCATCTCCTCCGTCACTACCACCGGCGTGCGCCCCCCCGAAGAAGATAAGGCGCCGACCGCGACGTCACAGGTCCTGAGCTGTTTGGCGAGAATGCGAGGTTCGATGACGGAGGTCCAAAGCCGGGCCCCCATGTTGTTCTGCAGCCGCTTCAAGCGGTAGATATCATTGTCGAAAATCTTGACACTGGCCCCGAGGGCGAGGGCGGTACGGGCGGCATATTCCCCGACAATCCCAGCACCGATGATCACCACCTTGGCCGGAGGGATGCCTGAAATGCCACCCAGCAACACACCCCGCCCTTGCCGCGCATCGCCGAGGTACTGGCCAGCGATGAGCATCACAGCACTGCCGGCAATCTCACTCATACTGCGGACGATCGGATTATGACCTGACTCGTCTTTAAGGTTCTCGAATGAAAGAGCCGTGATGCGCTTCTCCATCATATGCTCCAGTATATGGCGGCGCATGACAGGCAAGTGGATGGGGGAGATGATGGTCTGGCTATGCTGTAGGAGGCTTAGCTCTTCTTCACTGACTGGAGCTGACTTGGCCACGATGGCGCATTCAAAGACTTCCTTCCGGTCGTGGGCGATGCGTGCACCCACCTCGCTATACTCCTGGTCGCTGAACTGTGCGCCTTCTCCTGCCCGGTGCTCCACGACAACGCCGTGTCCATTGCTGATCAGTACGCCCGCCGCATCTGGAGTGATTGCAACGCGACTTTCCTGGAAGGCATGCTCCCGGGGAATCCCCACCAGGAGAGACGATGGACGGGGAGGCAGGTCCAGCATACCCTCCATCGGCTCGTAGGAGAAGGGCATGTTGATATTGGGCTTTGAATTGGACATCGCAGATTGTAAGCATCACAAGTTACCCATTCTCCGTGGGAATTCGGACGATGATGCGCCGCTCTGCGTCTGAGACCCCCTCCAGCCAGACATGAACCGTGCCAGCGGGGAGGATGGCCGGCACTCGTTCTGGCCACTCGACAAAGCAAAGGGATTCTGAATGAAGCAAATCCTCAAGCCCGGCTTCAAAAGCCTCTGATGCATGCTGCAGGCGATAGAAGTCGAGGTGATAGATGACTCCGCGCCCGTTGGGTAAGAGATACTCATTGGCTAGGGCAAAGGTGGGGCTAGAGACCGAGGAGAGGACCCCTTGCTGGCGGCAGAGGGCTGCGATGAGGGTTGTCTTGCCCGCACCCAGAGAACCATGGAAGGCTATGACCCTGGCACCCTGTGCGGCCGACCAGCAGGCTTCAGCGACCGTCTCCAATTCCTTGAGATGAAATACCCTGTCCAATATGGTTGAAGATGCGGTAAAGGTAAGATAGAGAGACGGAAGCCAGCTGGGTTATGTACGACCAGAATCATCCGCTCTTGGTACCTTCGTAGCATGGCAACCATACGATGGAAGGTCGAAGGCATGGATTGTGCCAACTGCGCATTGACGATCCATCAATATCTGGGAAAGCAAGGACAGCAGTCGGTGAGTGTGGATGCCATCAAAGGGCATGTGTGCTTCGAACATCAGGGCCAAAGCCTCGCGAAATTGAAGAAAGGCATCGAGGAGCTTGGCTATCAGGTGATAGAAGCAGCAGATGGTGCGCCTGTCAAAAAAGGACTTTTCTCCGATCATAAGAGCCGCTTCCTTAGCTGTCTTCCTTTCTCACTGGTGCTGACGGGTACGCATCTGCTGCACCATCAGCTGCCAGGCAGCCTGCACTGGCTTGAAAACCCGTGGGTTCAATGTTTGCTCTGCCTGCCTGTATTTCTCATGGGAATGTCTTTCTTCGGCAGGAGCGCGGTGAAGAGCCTAGGCCACGGCATCCCGAATATGAATGTGTTGGTTGCCCTAGGGTCCTTGGCCGCCTTTTGCTATAGCCTCACCGGCAGCCTGCTGCAGCTGGGCCCCCTTTACCAATTTTACGAGACGGCAGCCTCCATCATCACCCTGGTATTCCTTGGCAACTGGATGGAAGAGGCATCCATGGTCTCCACCCAGCGGGCGCTGAGTACGCTTCTGCGTTCACAAAAGGTGATGGCCAATATGATCGCTTTTGACGGAGACCACCAGGAACAGATATTCCCCATTTCCAACGACCAGCTGAAGGTAGGCGACCTCTTGCTGATCCGCAGCGGTGAGCAAGTGCCGATCGACTGCAAGATCCTCTGGGGTGAAGCGCAAGTGGACGAAGCCATCGTGACCGGTGAAAGCCTGCCGGTCCATAGGCGCCCCAAAGACGGGCTGATAGGTGGAAGCATTCTGTCGTCCGGGACGGTACGTGCCCAAGTGACGGCTGTAGGGAATGACACCGTGCTGGCAGGCATCCTCGACATGGTCCGACGGGCACAAGGCGAGAAGCCACCCGTCCAAAAGCTAGCCGACCGCATCAGTGCCGTCTTCGTACCGGTCGTGTTGGGGATATCTCTCCTCACGCTGGCGGTCAACGGGTATGTCTTGGAAGATTTCACGCCTAGCCTCATGCGCGCCATCGCCGTCCTGGTCATCGCCTGTCCTTGTGCCATGGGACTGGCGACGCCGGCCGCAGTAGCTGTAGGGATGGGTAGGGCAGCCCGGCAAGGGATCCTCTTCCGCCAGGCGGCTGGGCTGGAGGCTTTCCGGCAAATCCGCCAAGTGGTCTTCGACAAGACAGGCACGCTCACGACCGGTCAGTTTTCCATCGAAACCTTCCAAGCCATAGGCATGCCAGAGGAAGAACTCAAAAAAATCATCGGCTCGATAGAACGACACTCCAACCATCCGATGGCAAGATGTCTTGCACTGGCATACAGACAGCCGACTGACATCCGATGGCAGTCTGTGGAAGAAGTCAAAGGGATGGGTATGCACGCCGTCGACAGGGAAGGCAACCGCTGGCGTGTAGGATCTTATGAGATGGCCTCCCACCTCACCCACGATGCCAGCCACCAGGTGTATGTGGTAAAGAATGACGCCCTGGTCGGACTGGTTAGTCTCACCGACGAGGTACGCCCGGAGGCGGCCGAGGTCATCCAATGGCTTCGGAGACGTGGCATACGCACCTGCCTGCTAAGTGGCGATCAGGAACGCCGCTGCCGGGATCTAGCCGACAAACTTGGGATGGATGAATGGCATGCCCGACAGTCGCCTGCTGAAAAACAGCAAAAGATCACCCAGCTGTCGCAACAAGCCCCTACCGTCATGGTGGGGGATGGCATCAACGATGCCCCTGCGTTGGCAGCGGCAACCATCGGCATCTCCCTCAGCGATGCTTCCCAGCTGGCGATGCAACATGCACAGGTCGTATTGATGAACCATGGCCTCACAAAACTGCCAATGGCTATGGGCCTCGGCATCTCCACCTATCAGACGATTCGGCAGAACCTTTTTTGGGCTTTCCTGTATAACCTCATCGCCATCCCGGTGGCTGCCATGGGCTTGCTGACGCCCAGAGTGGGGGCCCTCGTGATGGGTCTGAGTGATGTCGTACTGGCAGCCAATTCTATGCGGCTCTTCGTCCGAAAAGTTTCCTAAGCCCCGGCGAAATTGCAATGCCCCATGACGCCCCGTGAGATTCTGTTGACCTATTGGGGACATACCTCTTTCCGGCCCATGCAGGAAGAGATCATTCAGGAAGTCATGAAAGGGCGCGACAGCCTAGCGATCCTACCTACCGGCGGGGGAAAGTCGGTTTGTTTTCAGGTGCCTGCTATGGCTTTACCCGGCCTATGCCTGGTGGTCACTCCACTAATCGCCTTGATGGAAGACCAACTGGCACAGCTATCCCGTAAAGGCATAGCGGCTGCTTCCCTTTATGCCGGCCTGAGCACCCCGGAGAATCGTCGCATCCTGCAGGAGGCCGTAGAGGGTGTGTACAAATTCCTTTACGTATCGCCAGAGCGCCTGCAGACAGACAGCTTCCTGGAAGCCCTTCCCTGGATGCCCCTTTGCCTGCTGGCAGTCGATGAGGCCCATTGCATCTCCCAATGGGGCCATGACTTCCGCCCCACCTACCTGCAGATCGCTTCCGTGCGGAAATGGCACAAAGAGATCCCGGTCCTAGCGCTGACAGCCTCTGCCACCGCCAGGGTACAAGCGGAGATAGCGGAAAAACTGGCCCTACGAAATCCATCCCTCTTCCGGCAGTCATTTGAAAGGCCAAATCTCTCCTATCACATACTGCCCGTCGAATCTCGGTCTGCCAGCCTGGTTGAGATTCTAAGGAAAACCCCTGGCCCCAGCATCGTCTACTGCCGGTCCAGGCGGAAGACGGTGGATTATGCCGGATGGCTGCAACGCTCTGGACTGCCAGCCGCCTTCTATCATGCTGGGCTTGACAGGGAGGCTCGAAAGACTCGCCAACTGGACTGGGTGCAGAACAAAGTTCAGATCATTGTCGCCACCAATGCGTTCGGGATGGGCATCGACAAGCCAGATGTCCGTTGCGTGATTCATACAGAGCCTCCGGACAGCCTGGAGAATTTTTATCAGGAGGCGGGCCGGGCCGGACGGGACGGTCAGGCAGCCAAGGCCTACGTACTCTCCCGGCCGATGGATGCTGTAGAACTTTTGCGGCTTCCCGACATCCGATACCCAGCCCTCTCCGTCATCCGGAAAGTGTACCAATCCCTGGCCAACTACCTGCAACTGCCCAGTGGCATCGGGGAAGACCGCACCTATGCATTGGACATCAGGGCACTTGCAGAACGCTTCCAGCTCAAGGTGCCCGAAGTCCTGCACTCCCTGCAGGCCATGCAGCAAGAAGGCATCCTGGACTTCCAGGAGCAGGCTTTCCGGCCTTCCACCGTGCATTTTATCACTACCCGGGACCAATGGCAGGCCCAGGCAGTACTGGAGCCCGAGCTGGAACCTCTGATACAAAGCCTTTTACGCTCATATACAGGCATCGTAGATGGTCCCGTACCGATCGTCGAACGAGCACTGGCCAGAACCCTGCGACAGCAGGAGGCCCTAATCCGTCAGCAGCTGACCCGGCTTCATCGCATTGGCATAATTATCTATCAGCCCGCCCTGGAAAGCCCTCATATCCGTTTCCTGCAAAACAGGGTCAAAGCAGATGACTTATATATAGACATGGCTGCCTATCTGGAAAGAAAACAACACTATTCCGAACGCATTGCAGGTATGGTCGGCTATTTGAGCACAAACAATTGCAGGGCCGCCTATATAGGCCAATACTTTGGAGATCATTCGATCCGGGATTGTGGGCACTGTGATATCTGCCTGGCGCGAGACAAGACCACGTTCACTTCAAGCGAAGTGCACCAGATGAGCCTGAAGATCAAAGCAGCCCTAGACTCCCAACCACTGGCACTGGACATACTAGCCCCCAGGCTTTCCAGCAACGAAGCTTTGTTCAAAAGTTCAATAGAGGCCCTGAGAAAGGAAGGATACCTGATTCTAGATGAGGATGGAAAATTGCATTGGCGGTCCTAAAAAAAAGAAGCCCGGATAGAAATCCAGGCCGTTTAAAATCCAATATCCTATGAAAAACCGTCACAAACATAAGAAATTTTTCGTCTGAAAAAAGGGGTGCCTTATAAAAATCCTCGTACCGCCATTTAGCCACATAATCTTATGATTACTAGCACATAAGCTGCAGTACAGGGGTAAGATTAACGATTAGAAAAGGCTGCTGCCTCTTTTTCGGGGGCGGCTGGTGAATCCAAGCGCACCCAACAAGCTGCGGGTCAGGATGCTGGCAGCTGTTCTACCCACCTGCCTGGCTACGGGGCTTTCCAAGATATTTTCCAGGGTCGTCGGCTCTTTGCGGGTGGATCCGCCGCTGCGAAGTGTCCGCTCCGGATCATCGGAAGAATTTGCCCGCTGCTGGAGTTTTTCTGAGAGCATTTCATAAGCGCTGTGGATGTCTAGTGCGCGATCGTATTTAGACACTAAGGGGGAAGAAGCGACCAGTGACAGGATCTCTTCATTTGACAAAGTACCCATTCTGGAGGACGGTGGACGAAGGCAGGTATGTACAAGGGGGGTTGGAATGCCTTGCTCATTGAGCATGGTCACGAGGGCTTCTCCAATGCCCAACTGTGTCATCAACGCATCGACCTGGTAATATCCGGATTCAGGATAGTTTTCAGCGGCCGTACGGATGGCCTTTCGGTCGGCAGCTGTAAATGCCCTCAGGGCATGCTGGACTTTAAGGCCCAGCTGACTGAGCACCGGGGCGGGGATGTCCTGAGGATTCTGAGTACAGAAGAAGATTCCGACGCCTTTTGAGCGGATAAGTTTTATGACGGTCTCCATCTGCTGCAGCAAGGCGGCTGTAGCTTCCTGAAAGACCAGATGGGCCTCATCGATAAATAGGACGAGTTTCGGACGGTCCAGGTCTCCTTCTTCGGGCAAGGTGGCATACAACTCCGCCAGCAAGCCTAGCATAAAGGTAGAAAACAGCTTTGGGCGGTTTTGCATGTCAGACAACCGAAGCATGTGTATGACCCCTCTGCCGTCAGGCGCAATGCGCATCAGGTCTTCTACGTCAAAGGAAAGCTCTCCAAAAAATGAATCAGCGCCTTGCTGCTGGAGTTCCACCACTTTACGCAGAATGGTGCCCGTCGTGGCCGTCGATATTTTCCCATACTGCCCTTCCAGTTCTTTTCTGCCTTCGTTGCCGACAAACTGAAGCACTTTGATAAAATCCTTCAGGTCCAGGATCGGCATCTGCTGGT
Source organism: Bacteroidota bacterium (assembly GCA_016868815.1). GTDB lineage: Bacteria > Bacteroidota > Bacteroidia > Chitinophagales > Chitinophagaceae > Pollutibacter. The sequence goes on along the minus strand of VGFQ01000003.1, from coordinate 248,263 downwards.
CATCGCAATATTTAAAGATAAGAGAGACAATGCCTTCCTGCGTTTCATTGAGACCCAAGATCTTGGATAACAGGATGGGGCCAAACTCGATGATCGTGCTGCGCAGGCGGACGCCTGGCTCATGGCTCAGGCTGAGCAATTCGACGGGATATGCTGCAGGCTGCCAGGGAATGCCAGTCAGATCGACCCGCGACTGTACCCGGTCGCTCACAGTACCGGCCGCAGCCATACCACTCAGATCGCCTTTGATATCCATCATGAGTACAGGTACGCTTGCATCGCTCAAACCCTCAGCCAGCACTTGAAGCGTCTTGGTTTTGCCAGTGCCTGTCGCGCCTGCCACAAGACCGTGCCTGTTTAGGGTCTGCAGCGGCAGCCGTACCCACGTTCCTTTCAGGGGCTTGCCCTCTAACATGGCGCAACCCAGGGGGAAGCTGTCGCCCTGAAATGCATATCCTGCATCGATGGTAGCCTTAAAAGCGCTCTGATCGGTCATGAGGAGGGGATAGAAGGATAGTTCTACTGCAGCGTATCGTTTCGGGCATGTGCATTCCTACACACCTCGCATTTACCAATCCTCATCCCGTTCCAGCATGAGGATGGCACTTTGGGGGACGATGAAATATTTGTCACCCCCATAGATGACTTCTGTCGCTCCACTCAGCAGGAAGATCGCCAGGTCCCCTTCCCGGGCTTGTAAAGGCACATACCGGACGGCATCTCCTTCGTTCTTCCAGGGCTCGTCTTCCACAGGCATGGGAATAGCATAGCCAGGGCCCGTCTTCATCACATATCCTTGCTGGACTTTTTCCCTCTCCTGCACCCCAGGGGGAAGGTAGAGGCCACTTTCTGTTTTTTCATTGGGCCGGGAAGGCCTGATCAAAACTCTGTCGCCAATGACGACCAAGTTGCGGAAGCGATTGTCTGAGGTGAGTTGCATGATTAAATGAAATATCTCTGGTGACGCCGACGTACATCGAAAACACAAAGATTATGGCATTGGTTTTGTTTAACAAAACTTTATCCGGAGGCATGCAATGCATTCCGGCAAAATTCGATTCATTTGGATGTAAAATTTAATGTATGACAACTGAGCATGCCAAAAAGAAGATCCTGATCTGCGAAGACGATAGCAGCCTGGGGATCGTATTGAAGAGCTTCCTGGAACTGCACGACTTTCATGTCGTCCTGGAAAGAGACGGCCGGCTTGGGCTGGCAGCCTTTCAGCGGGAGAAGTTCGACATATGCCTGCTGGATGTCATGATGCCGCACATGGATGGATTTCAGCTGGCCGAAGAAATTCGAGATATCGACCATGATGTGCCACTATTCTTCATTACGGCCAAGACCATGAAAGAAGATATGATCACAGGGTACAAGCTTGGGGCGGACGACTATATCACCAAGCCCTTCGATACAGAAGTGCTGATGATGAAGATAAAGGCCATGCTGAAGCGCAATGAAGACGTCACCCGGGAGCATACCAACGCCGTCTTTGAAATCGGAAAGTTCACCTTCACCCCGAGGCACCGCGAACTGGTATGGGATGGGGAGCCGTATACCCTGTCACCGAAGGAGAATGAGCTTCTGCGCATACTCGTAGAATTCAAAAATAACCTGCTGCCTCGGGAGGCAGCCTTGAAAAAGATTTGGGGAAGTGACACTTATTTCAATGGGCGGAGCATGGATGTCTACATTGCCAAGCTCAGGAAATTACTGGCCAAGGACCCGACCATACAGATCAAAAACCAGCATGGCGAAGGCTTTCGGCTAGAGATCAAGGAACCCTGACCCTCAAGGGAACAGGAGTCCCTGCGCACCTCCGTTATCCGAAAAGTGTTTGCCGAGGTGCTCGTAGGCGCGGGGAGTCACCTCACGGCCCCTGGGCGTCCGCTTTAGAAAGCCCTCCTGAATCAGAAAGGGCTCATATACTTCTTCGATGGTGCCCGGCTCTTCCCCCACGGCTGTGGCGATGGTTGTAATGCCTACCGGCCCACCTTTGAACTTATCGATGATGGCCGAAAGGATGCGGTTGTCCATCTCATCCAGTCCATATGCATCCACTTGCAGGGCTTTGAGCGCATGCCGCGTAATCTCAAGGTCAATTTGTCCGTCACCCAGCACTTGTGCGAAATCACGCACCCGCCTCAACAGTCCGTTCGCGATGCGCGGGGTAGCACGACTACGGCGGGCAATCTCCAGCGATGCCTCCTCGGATATGCGCACCTGCAGAATGCCGGCAGACCTAAGCAGAATTTTTTGGAGGGTCTCTGCACAATAATACTCCAGCCGGGATCGGATTGCAAAACGAGAGAGTAGGGGTGCGGTGAGTAACCCGCTGCGGGTGGTAGCACCTATCAGGGTAAAGGGATTGAGGTTTATCTGTATGCTGCGGGCGTTTGGACCGCTGTCAATCATGATGTCGATGCGAAAATCTTCCATGGCAGAATAGAGGTATTCCTCTACCAGGGTACTCAGGCGATGGATCTCATCAATGAAGAGGACATCATGTCGTTGAAGACCGGTGAGGAGTCCTGCCAGATCTGCCGGCTTCTCTATGACAGGCCCTGATGTCTCGCGGATCTGCACCCCCAGCTCATTGGCCACTATGCGCGACAGGGTTGTTTTGCCTAATCCGGGAGGTCCATGAAATAAGACATGATCCAGGGCTTCCCCCCGCATCCGGGCTGCCTGGATGAATACACGAAGGTTTGCTATGATGGCCGGCTGCCCGGAGAAATCCTCGATTTTACCTGGACGTATGACATTTTCATACTCCGCATCAGAGCCGATGGATGAGGCCCTCCCGGGTTCAAGATGTGGGTTCGCCATGCTGTAAAAATACGCTTAGGGCATTTGCCCGTACTGATTTTTCGGCCCTGGGAAGAACGCGGTTCCCTATTGGCCCTCATATCATCGATACATGGGGCCCAGCAAGGGGGCTGGATCAGGGCAGTTGGCCAAGTAGTGATGCCTTTCTGTATACCGGCATACGCCGGGATAATCACCTTTATTGCCTTCCATATCGCATATCAGCTGTACGTGCAGATGGGGTGGCCAGCAACCGTTTTCTTCGGGATGGCCAAAATGGCCAATACAGGTGCCGGCCTTCAGGAAGTCGCCTTCCTGAAAAATTAAGTCAGAAGCAGACAGGTGCCCGTAGAGACTATAGAAAACATGGCCTCCCCAGGCATGCTGTAGGATGACAACCGCACCATAGTCGCCAGCTGCTGGCCGAAAGCCCTTGCTATGGACGGTTCCGGAGATAGGGGCATAGACCGGTGTGCCGGCGGGGCCCCAGATGTCCAGTCCCAGATGGAACCGGCGGGGCTCAAGTTCAGCATCGGCATCAAAAACCCGGCTGGCCGAATAGATGTCCCTGCATTCACCATATCCACCGAAGGCAAAGTCGGCATCCATTTCCTTCAGATAGGTTTCGACGGCTGCCGTAAAAAGTTTTATGTCCTCGAATACTTTTGGAGGGAAGCGGGGGTTACCTGCAGACAGATCCATGCCTACGCTTCGCCCAGAGGCATGAGCAGAGAGAAGAGGGAAGATATGGTTGGATGATATGGACAACAAGGCTGATAGACGGGATTTCATCATGTAGAAATAGTTAGAAAGTGCCCACAAATGGATGATCCGTTGGAAGGTACGGATTATAGTGCGGGGCATACGTCCGTTAAAAATTCCAAAAATATAAACAGAAATAGGGGGGACCCTTTTATCTGATTTTTGGAAGTTATATTTTCACACCATGCCTCTGTTTGCCACCAATGGGTGCTGGCCAATCCTATCTATCCTATGTACAGCGCTCACCTCGCTGTCGATGGCAGGTTTTTCCCAGCCAATGAGCGGTGTTTGGAAAGGACGCATTGGTGCCCAGACCTTTGGAGCAGGTCGGTCTTACTGGGTTGAAATGACGATGGTCCGCGATGGTGATAGCCTCCGGGGGCTATCTGATTACCGCACACAAGGGAACCATCATGTACGGATGCCCGTCAATGGATATGTCAATCCATACGATGGCTCAGTCACCTGGTGGCATGCAGCCCTCTCCGGCCATGATGAGAACGGACGGACTGTACCGGATCTGCTGCCGATAGGCATGACCTTCCATACCGACTTCAACTGCCCGGATGGTTCAACGCTTAAATTAGACGGCACGGCACATATCAGTACCTGGTCAGGACGTACATGGGAAATACCCGTCCACCTGAAAAAGACGGCAGAAATTGACTTTCAGGATGACGTCAAGACCGGAATCGTGCGAATTGACCTAGGCATCGAGGATGCAAAACTATTCCCCAGGAAGGAAGAAAATCCTCCTGCATCCAAACCAATACAACGTTCAGAGCGCCCCGTTGTGGAGTCGCCTGCCTCCCCCAAAGCCATTGTGCCAGCACAGTCTGCTCCTTCGAATCCTGTCGTACAGACCACTCCAAGACCTGTAGTGGCTCCGACGCCCACTCCCATCCCCCCGGAGCCGACGATACGCCAGAGGGACGCCAAAGAAGCCCCCCAGCGCGTCGACTCAGCGCAGGAGAAGATAATATCCAAGGTGTCAAAGGCTACCCAACCCGTTGTGCGTACGACTCCGCAAGGACGAACGTCAAAGCCAGCACAAGTCAGTACAGATGAGCCAAGACAGCCTTTACCATCAGCACCTTCGCCTATCCAGCCCACAAAGACCCGGGATCCCAAGGAAGCAATGGAGAACAAGCCATCTCCACTTCCACAACCACTCCATCTACCCACCCTTTCCGAGCCAAAGTCAGAGGAAATGTTTGTGACCCGGAGTAAAAACCTAGTTCAGGAAATCGAAGTAGCAGGAGATACCTTATGGCTTCATTTCTATGATCACGCAGAAGTCGACGGAGACTCTATTTCCATCTTTCTCGACAAAAAATTGATAGCATCCCATATACGCCTGCGAGCAACAGCTCATACCATGGGGATACCTGTGACAGCCATCAAAGACAGTGCAGACATAACGATGGTAGCAGAAAATATGGGAACCATACCACCGAATACATCTTTACTGATTATGTATGTGGATGGAGTGCGTTATGAAGCCAGGCTGGAAAGCACAGAAAAAACCAGCGCCATGATCCGCTTTCGGAAGCCTATCCGAAAGAGTTAAAAATAAAGTGATCGCATAAGATTTTCCCCCGATATGCCGATGGCCACCCGGCATCACCAGGATAAATATCAAAGCTACCATCTTGCAATTGATTCATAGGTAATTTATCTTCACGGCTTCCATAAGTTTGAAAAGCAGGTTATACGTCAACATTTATAATGACTTTTTGCATGCGTACCCTCCATATTTCATTTTGGCTACCTGTGATAGGTCTGTTTGCCATCGATACGGCTTTCACACAGTCAATCAGAATCAATGGATCTGCATTATTTGCTGCAGATGAGATCGTCCACGCAGGGCTCGATCCCAGAGACCCTGGATCTGCCAACGTTATAAAAGGTGGACTCGTCCAGAACTTAGGACTAGAGTACCGACATAAGACAAATACCTCTTATGAACTCATATATTTCAGGCAACAAACATCGGTGAATGACTATCACTATCTGGAAAACAATAATACCATCACCACCAACCTGAACGCTAAATTTCAATATTTGATGTTTAGTGCCATAAAACAGAAGGGTAAAATTGGAAAGGCATCCCCCTTCATAGGTCCAATGGCCGGTATTGCTTTTTCTTCCCTGAGAAATCCTATTAATGGCATTCAACAGCAAAGAAGTTCTTTTGCATGGGGCATACGTACAGGCATAGAACTCGGCAAGAAGAATCTTATAAAGACTCGTTTCTTTGCCAATGCCCTTTGGACGGTGAAGGGTATCGGAGGGAATTTTGCTAGCAACACTGCACCCAATGTTCTGCAAACCCGTTATCATACGATGATTCAGTTTCAGACAGGCGTCAGTCTGTCTCTGGATATAAAAAATTTATTAAAGATTAAAAAATCCCCAGCATCTATTAAAGCACCTACATCACCTGCGCCGGAAAAGAAATCTGAATCATTAAAGAAACCACTGCAAATAAACCTGGTGAAAGAAATGATCATTACGGGAGATACCCTGATTGTGAGCATTTCAGACGATGCATTGGTTGATAATGACACCGTCACCCTCACCGTGAATGACCAGGTCTACAGACAAAAGCTGTTGCTCCGAATGGAACCCGAAATATTCAAGTTTCCAATCAAAGACCTTGAAGAAACGACAAACTTCATCATACATGCAGAGAATCTTGGAACAACCCCTCCTAATACCTCCTTACTTAAAGTCAAATTCGGGGAAGTGGAGGAGTTTATTCAGATGGAGAGTACAGACAGCAGCAGTGCCATGATTCGATTTATCAATCCGCAAGGGAAGTCCCGTCAGCCTAACCTCAATATCGAGCAGACATCTGAGCCAAAGGCAGCTCCTGAACCTACCATCGATTTGCTAGACTCCACCAAACGTATTCAGCAGCTCATAGCCGTCATGGAAGTACGCGCCAATGAAATCCGGAATAATATCCCCAGCGCAATCGTGACTCAAAAGGATGCAGATGTTAACATTCTCTTATCTTCAGGTCTCATGTTCAAAAAAAATTCTACCCTCATCAGCGAATCCTACAAAAAAGACCTGACAACCCTTTATGCTATCTATAAAAAATTCCCTGCTTCAAAAGTAGTGATCGAAGGTTATACAGATGACTCAGGCCCCGAGACATATAATCTTACCCTTTCCAGAAATAGGGCCAAAATTGTATTCGATTATCTTGAAAGTCTTGGAATCCTCCCATCCGACACGGAAACCATCGGATATGGAGAAAAGAATCAAAAATTCCAAAACGATACGGAGGAAAACCGTCAAAAAAACAGGAGAGTGGAAATAACGATAAAGCCCCACCGTTGAGGTGATCCAAATCCCCGCCAGCATATTTATATTTTCTGGCGGGGATTTATATTTTATTTTTACATTATCACGCTTATACTTTAATTTTTTCCTTATGTTTGTATAAATTTATTTGTATTTGCGACTTTATATCCAGTTCGGATTCATGTGATAAAAATTATGAATCTTTTGAAAGGCACCATACTTATTCGTGCAAGAATTAAGATTTACGGGGATACATTGTCGATATGCAAATAAATATTCATTACTGACAAGAGGGGTTCTCCCTCATTTAAATCCATCTCACATATGGTAAGATTTATCATCAACAAAAGTAAAGAAGGCACTTTTGAGTACTCATTGGTAGAGACTGACGGAGAAGCAATACTGAGCAGTCAAGGCTATGGCAGCAAGCAGGGTTGTAAGATTGGCATCAGCTCGGTAAAAAGCAATGCTTCTGCCGATGTACAGTATGAACGCAAAAAGGGTCGCAATGGAAAGACCTCTTTCAATCTACTTTCTCACAATGGCAGGGTCATAGGGGAAGGCGGAAAGTTTGCCAGCGAGGCTTCGATGGAAAAAGTCATCGCTTTCCTGAAGAAGAAAGCAAAATCCGCTAAAATAGTGGATGAAACCCGCCAGCGGAAGAGGTCCTCAAGGTAATTTTCCCTCCTGCAACTATTTTGCTTTTCGCAACGCTCTGGATCCCACTGGAGCGTTGTTATTTTTTTCACCTGCCCACTGGGCGCTAAAATATGCCGCAATGAGCGATATCATCTACGTCACCCGGGAAACCCTCGAGCAGATGAAGGCGGAGCTTCACCGGATGAAGTCGGTCGAGCGGCCTGCCGCCTCCAAGGCAATCGCGGAAGCCAGAGAAAAAGGAGATCTGAAAGAAAATGCGGAATATGATGCTGCCAAAGAGGCACAAGGGATCCTGGAGGCGCGGATAAGGAAGTTTGAGGCAGAATTGGCCACCGCACGGGTGATTGATACGAGCACCATTGATACCAGCAAGGTCACGATCCTGACCCGCGTCACCATCACCAATCTTGCCAATGAGAAAACAATGACCTACCAGCTCGTCTCGGAAAAAGAAGCCGACCTGAAGGCTGGCAAGATATCGGTTACCTCCCCGATCGGCAAAGGACTCATGGGGAAAAAAGAAGGAGAGACCGCTGAAGTACTGGCTCCCAACGGCCTGATCCGGTTTCGGATAGATAAAATCTCGGTCTGAATGCCGAAGGGATAAAGCCTTACATTTCGAATCCATAGAAAAGGATCTGCATGCCAACACTATTCACCCGCATCATACAAGGCGACATTCCATCCTACCGGATCACTGAAGACGATCATTTTTTCGCGTTCCTCGACATCTACCCCCTCCGAAAGGGCCATACCCTGGTCATCCCAAAGCAGGAGACGGATCGTTTTTTTGATTTACCCGAGGCAGCCCTCTCTCAGATTCTGATGTTTGCCAAGCCCATCGCCCATGCGATTGAGCGGGCATATCCATGCAACCGCTGCGGGATGTCTGTCGTCGGACTGGAAGTACCCCACGCCCATCTGCATCTGATTCCCATTGATTCGGCCGATGACTTGCATTTCAACAGGCCAAAACTGCAACTCACCGATGCTGAATTCCGGGAGTGCCAACAACGCATCCTTCAGTTTCTGTAAGCAAAATGAAAGCTCCTCACCGGCCCTGGCCTGTCACAATGCTCTGCGCCTTGATTGCCGTCATGGGCATCCTCGCCATCCTGCACGCCTTCTCCGGTGCCACCGCCGTCCATGGGATGTTCCATCCAGCCATTCGAGCCCTTGCCTGTCTGGCCCTGTTCACCAGCCTCTCTGGCGCCTGGTCTATGGAAAAATGGGGACTAGTAGCAACCATCGCCTCTACTCTTTGCTTTGTAGGCGTGGATATCTTATTTGGGGCCTTCCATCCCTTCTCTATGGCCTTGCCCCTGACAGCCTTCAGCCTGCTGCCCTATTGGAGAACATTCAAATGAGCAATGCGGGCTACCCTAAACGCCCAGGGTTCTGGCGGATAAAGGCCTCCCAGCCCCCCTTCACCCCTGCTTTTTTAGTCCTCTTCATCACCGGGGCACTCTTGGCATAATGATGGCAGACAGCCACAGCCAGTGCATCAGAAGCATCCAACCGTGGGAGTTCGGCGCGAAACCCCAGCGTATGCTGTAGCATGTACCATACGCGCTCTTTGCTGGCATTCCCATTGCCGGTGATCGACTGTTTGATGCTTCGCGGGGAGTACTCTGATACCGAGAGGCCCTTCGCCAGCGCGGCGCCTATCACCACACCTTGCGATCTGCCCAACTTAAGCATGCTCTGTACATTCTTGCCGAAAAAGGGTGCTTCGATGGCAAGCTCCATAGGGTCATAGTCTACAATCAACTGATGGATCAACGCTTGGATGGACCTCAGCCGCTCAAACATCTCGACACGCGTATCCAGCCGATAGACATCCATCGATCGCATGCACATCCCCGAGGTGCCGACTTCCAACAAAGCATAGCCCATCACGACCGTACCGGGGTCGACGCCTAGAATGATCCTGGAGGGATTTAACAACGAGATTTACTTTTGGGGATACAGAAAGAACAACGACTGTACAAAAATATCAAAATAACACTCAACTGGCTGATTGGCCCTGCCCTCTTTGGATGGCTCACCTGGGCTCTTTGGCAGAAGCTCTCCGCCATCCCCGATCTGCCACGACACATGAGGGCCCTGCACTCGGTGTTTGATGGGGAAGGGATGGAACAGTTCGCTGCCATAGGCCTGTTGACGTTCTTCAACTGGAGCGCCGAGTCATGGAAATGGCAATGGGCGCTGCAGCATCTCTGCAGGCTGCCTTTCGTCCAGGCAGTACGATCAGTGCTGGCAGGCGTAGCCCTCTCAGTAGTCACACCCAACCGCATCGGTGAATACGGAGGACGGATCCTGTTTCTGCCGGAAGGGTCCAGGCTGCAAGCCGTACCCCTTTCTATGCTGGGAGGGCTGGTGCAATTGTTGGTGACCCTGCTGGCAGGAGTCTTGGCCTGCCTCCAGCCAGGGCCAGCCCTCATCAATACCCTTTCAAAGGTGGGACTCAATGAGGGCATCCTACCCCTCATCCAGATCCTGACGATGATTTTTATTGTCATCTGCCTGCTGCTCATGGCACAGATGAAAGCCCTCCTGCTGATCCTCTGCCGTTGGCCGCTGACAGCGAGGGCCGCTAGCTACTTCCCTGCCTTGTCAGAAATCTCCGCCCGGCAGTGGGGCGCCCTCATCAGCCTATCTATGGCCCGATACCTCATTTTCATCGTACAGTATGTGCTTATGCTGCAAGTCATGGGCGTAGAGATCGGCTGGGCTGCAGGATGCCGTGCGGTCGCCGTTTTTTTCTTCCTCATGACGGTCGTTCCCAGCATCGCCATCCTAGAGCTGGGCATGCGATGGCAGCTAAGTATCCTTGTCTTTGGCGCCTTCTCCCCAGACATCTTGGCCATCTGCGCCGCATCCACAGGCATATGGCTGATCAACCTGGCCTTACCAGCCCTGACTGGTACATGCCTGATGCTCGGCTGGCGCATCCGCCTACAAAGGCACGAAGACAGAAGGGAATGATGAAACTTTCCCGACATTAATAGGAGAAGAATACTTCGAAAATACATGCCCTACCTTTGCTGAGCATGTATCGATATCTGGTCGCCTTGCTGATGACTACCTACGCGACAGGACAAACGGCTTCGGATGATTTCTGCGGCATCTCTAACTCCGTTTTTGCTCCTGGCGAAAAAGTTGTCTTTAAAGTCTTTTATAATGTCATTGGCATCTACGTGGATGCGGGAGACGCCACTTTCACTGTGGAAAAGACCCTCTATCAAAACCGACCTACCTATCACCTGACCGGACTGGGTACGTCCAATCCACACTACGATTGGATCTTCAAGGTCCGTGACAAGTATGAGTCCTACATCGACACTGCTACCTTACGCCCTTATCGCTTCCAGCGAGATGTCTATGAAGGCGGATATACAATCAAAGAGACGGTGCAGTTTGACCCAGTAAAGAATCGGGCCGTCACCGCCAAAGGCAGCTACAGCGTCCCACCCTGTGTGCAAGACGTGCTAAGTGCGATCTACTATGCGCGGAACATCGACTTCAATCGATATAAGCCAGGTGATAAGATCCCATTCCATATGTTCATTGATGAGCAAGTATATCCAGTGTATATCCGATACCTAGGCAAAGAAGTGGTGAAGAACCGTTTTGGCCGCTATCGTGCCATCAAGTTCAGTCCCTTACTGATCAGTGGAACACTGTTCTCCGGCGGCGAGAAGATGGTGGTCTGGGTATCCGACGATGGCAACCGCATCCCGCTGCGCATCGAGAGCCCGATCAGCGTAGGCTCCGTGAAAGTGGATATGAAAAGCTGTTACAACCTGCGGTATCCATTTACCTCGCAGCTGGCCAAGGAAAAATGACCGATCCTCAGAGGGCTGAGAGTGGAAAAAACTCCTTGGCGCGGATGCCCTTTTCCGTACGCTGCAAGGTGCAGCATTCATGTCGGGCGTCGTGTTCGAAAAATAGGATCCAGTCCTGCGCAAGGGCCTCTTCCAGAAAATCGCGCTTCTCTTGCAACGTCGTGAGAGGAAACATGTCGTAAGCCATAACATATGGAACGGGCAGATGGCCGGCCATGGGGATGAGGTCTGCGGCAAAGACAAGAGTTCGCCCCTTGTAGGAGACTTGCGGCAGCATCATGGCGTCGGTATGTCCGAAGGCAAAACGGATGTCCATGCCGGGTAAGAAGGAGGTCGTACCTGCGGTAGAGACAGGCAACATCGACAGCTGCCCGCTCTCCTGGAGGGGAAGGAGGTTTTCTTTCAGGAAAGAGGCTTTTTCGCGGTCATTGGGATGGGTTGCCCACTGCCAATGCCGCTCATTGCTCCAGTAGCGCGCCCGGGGGAAGGCTGGCAGCAGTTGGCTGCCCTGGCGGATGACAGAGCCCCCGCAATGGTCAAAGTGCAGGTGAGTGAGGATGACATCAGTCACGTCGGCTTCGCAGAAACCATGGCGGCGAAGGGACCCCTCCAGGGTGTCGGGCCCATGCAGAAAATAATGGGAGAAGAACTTTTCATCCTGTTTGTGGCCGATGCCATTATCGATCAGGATCAGCCGCTCGCCCTCCTCTACCAAGAGGCAGCGCATGGCCATCTCGATGCGGTTATACTCATCAGCCGGATCGGTCTTGTTCCATATCACCTTGGGGACGACCCCGTACATAGCGCCCCCATCCAGCCTGAACCGCTCTGTATCGATGGTGTATACCCGCATGGTTCATGCATTTTTCCGTACGGCCTGCCAGGTACGCACTAAGAGCAGCAGGCCTATGATGAAGAATATTGCTAGCGCCAGGACCGACTGCCGCTGGCTACCTCCCATCCACTCGGTGATGGCTCCAAAGCTGAACATACCTATGACGATCGCCACCTTCTCCGTCACATCATAGAAGCTGAACCAGGAAGTGGTGTCGCGCGTGACAGGCATGAACTTGGCATAGGTGCTGCGGCTCACACTCTGGATGCCACCCATGACAAAGCCTACCATCGCAGCCAGGAGGTAGAAAGCCTGCACATCTCCTTTTGGCACCTGGTAGCCGGCTACGCAGAGCCCTATCCAGAAGGCCACTGCCAACATGAGGACGATGATATTCCCGATGCGGACAGAAAGCCAAGACAGGAACTGGGCCCCGAAGATGGCAACAATCTGTATGAGCAGGATGGCTATGATAAGGTTGTCGACCGGAATGGCCAGCTCACTTTTTCCATAGAGCGTCGCTGCGAGCATGACTGTCTGCACCCCCATATTGTAAAAGAAGAAGGCCGCTAGAAAACGCCGGAGGACCTTGTGATGCCGTAGCTCCTGCCATACTTTACCCAGCTCGTGGAAGCCACTAGACAGCCAACTGCGGCTGGGCAAGCGTGTACCAGGACTGCCCTCCGGAAGCCGACGCAGTGGGATCTGTGCAAAGCCGTACCACCAGAGTCCCACCATCGCAAAGGAAGTCCGCAACGCTGTACCCGCGTCTTTCACACCAAGCCAGCCAAACCATTCCGGCCGGAAGAGGAAGGCAAAACATATCAGCTGGAGGATTACGCTGCCAATATATCCCATAGTGAATCCCTGTGCACTCACCCGGTCGCGGTCGGCTTCAGCCGCAATCTCCGGCAGGTAGGAGTTGTAAAACACAAAGCTGCTCCAAAAGCCGATGCAGGCCGTCACCAGGCAGGTAATGCCCCATCCCAGGCTGGAGGCATCGAAATAATACATGCCGGAGCATGCCACAGCCCCCAAGGTGCAGAAAAAACGCAGGAACTGCTTTTTGTTGCCTTTGAGGTCGGCGATGGACGAGAGGATCGGTGAGGAGATGGCCACCACCAGAAAGGCGAATGCCAGCGCATAGTTATAGAGGGCCGTGTTAACGAAGCGCATACCGAGGAAGGTGACGATGCCGCTGCCATCGGGCGAGCGCGTGACTTCCTCGTAGTATGCCGGGAACATCGTCGAGGTGATGACGAGGTTATAGGCACTGTTGGCCCAGTCGTACACGGCCCAAGCCCTTGTATGCCGGCGGGAAGTCTCTTGCATCCTGCGGAGTTGTGTTGAATGGAAGGTAACAAAAATAGCAGAGGCTGCCCTAGTTGCCTGCCAGGATCCATCCGGCCATCAGTAGGCCTGCCAGAATTCGATACCAGCCAAACACCTGGAAGCCGTTGCGCTGCAGGTATACGATAAAGAAGCGAATCACCACCAACGCCACGACAAAGGCGATGACACTACCCAACAGCAAAAGCAAGAGATTGTCGGTGCTTAGGACAGCAGGGGCTTCCCGGTAGACATCATATAAACTCTTGGCGGAGGCTGCAAACATTGTCGGCACCGCCAGGAAAAAGGAGAATTCGGCTGCCAGCGGGCGGGAAAGGCGCTGCTGCATTCCGCCGATGATGGTGGCAGCACTGCGGCTCAGTCCGGGGAATATCACTGCGAGGACCTGATAGCATCCGATCCAAAACGCCTGTCGGTAGCTGATGTCGTCGTGCTGCGTGGTCGAAACCTCGCGAAACCATCCATCCACAAACAATAGGATCACACCCCCTGCCACGAGAATCGATGCAATCACGAGCGGGCGGCCCAGCAGGTCTTCGATATGATCCTTGAGGAGGGCGCCAAATGCCAGGGCTGGCACGATGGCAAAGAGCATCTTAGCATAAAACTGCCAGGAACGGATGTCGATGAACCGACGCCAATAGAGGACCAGCACGGAGAGGATGGCGCTGAACTGAATGACAATCTCGAAAAGCTTGGTGAACGTGTCGTCCTGGATACCCATCCAAGCAGAGACCAGGGCCATATGGCCGGTAGAAGAGATCGGCAGAAACTCGGTAATCCCCTCAATGATCGCCAGAATAATGGCTTCGATGATACTCATAACGTCTGATGAAGGCCTGGATCGGGGCGTGTGAACCTTGGCAAAGGCCTGCGCTTAGGCCTTGAAGAAAAAGTCAGGAGCGGCTCTTGCACATGATGGCATAGACCTCCATCGCCAAGCCGGCCACAATCAGCAGGGGTGACCAGGTGATGCGCCGAACACTATAGACTTCCTGGTCGATGAAGGTATTAGGATCGGAGCTTTTCCCCCCCGCCATCAACAGGATACCTGCTATCATCAGCAGGGCACCCACCCCCATCCAGACAAGGTTTTGTTTTCCGAAGAGTTCCCTTGTATCTTTTTGCATAGCCTTTGTTTCGGGTGTAAAGTAGTGCATTTGGATGGAGCATGTACATGGCAGCTGGTCAGTACAGATCGTCCAGCCGCATGCGAAGGTACTTAGTCACGCTGCGGTGGGTGCTGAGGAACGTGATACCGATGCCCATGGCCACCAGCATTATGCAGAGCAGCATCAGCATCCGGTTGTCGCGTAAGACGACCATCTCCGGCAGCCACCATCTTTCCACGAGGTAGATGATGGCTAGGATGCCCGCAATGGCGATCAAGGAGCTGATCAACCCATTGGCAACGGCACGCATGTCGAAAGGCTTGGAGATGAACCAACGGGTCGCCCCCACCATCTGCATGGTTTTGATCAGAAAGCGGTTGGAGAACATGGCCAGCTTGATGGTGTTATCGATCAGGATGATGGCGATGATGCAGAGGCCGGCTGTAATCGAGAGCAAGATGATGGCGATCTTCCGCACGATGGCATCGAGACTTGTCACCACGGCATCGGGATACTTGACTTCGCTGACGATGAAGAAGCGCGACTGGATGTCTGCAACAATTCGAGTCAAGCTTTCCGGGTTCACATAATCGGGGTCGAGGTAGAAATCCACACTCGCCGGCAGCGGGTTGTAGTCAAGTACTTTGTTCCAGTCCTCATTTCCTTCGCCGATAAACTTACTGCGGGCCATCTCCTTGGACACATACTCTACCCGCCGGGCATAAGGCCTAGCTTGGATATACTCGCGGAGTGCTTCCATCTCACTCAGACGGCTGCCCTCACGGATGAAAGCATTGACCTGCACATTGCCTTTGAAGAAACTTTCCAACTTAGACGCATTGATCAGCAACCACCCCAGTATACCCAGCAGGAACAGGACCAGGGCCACCCCCAGGATGGACATGAAATAGGAAGGCTTGCTGCGCTTGAGGGAGGAATTTCTCACTGGGTCAGGGGTTTGTTGCAATGTCCGCCTGCTAACTGCCGGAGCAAAGCGTGCGGCAAGACAAATGTACTCCTTTTTAGGGGCTTTGTGTACCTTCGCCAGCCCAGCCTAGGAACTCGCTATGCGGCTGTGGCAGGGATTTTTTTGATGCTGCAACCCGACACGCACCGATGGAATACCGCTTCAGAGAGATTGAGGAAAAATGGCAGGGCCGATGGGAGACGCGCCAGTCTTATCGTGTCTCGCAAGATCCTGCCCGCCCGAAATGCTATGTGCTGGACATGTTCCCATATCCCAGTGGGGCAGGCTTGCATGTTGGCCATCCTTTGGGATATATCGCCAGCGACATCTACAGTCGCTTCAAACGACTGAAAGGCTACAACGTCCTACACCCGATGGGCTTCGACTCCTTCGGGCTGCCGGCAGAACAGTACGCCATCGAGCACAGCATCCCCCCCGCCGTCTCTACCGAACACAACATCAAAACTTTCCGCGCCCAGCTCGACCGCATCGGATTCTGCTATGACTGGTCTAGAGAGGTCCGCACCAGCGACCCCTCCTACTACCGATGGACCCAATGGATCTTCCTGCAGCTCTTCGACAGCTGGTACGACAGAAACCGTCGACAGGCTCGCAGGATATCGGAGCTGAAGTCTATCCTTGCAATCGATGGAAACAAGGACCATCCCTGCCCCGGAAACCCCTCCCTTTCCTTCGATGCCAGTGTCTGGACGGCTATGAACGAGCCCTCACAGGAAGAAGTGCTGATGCACTACCGACTGGCATACTGCGGCTACGGGGAAGTGAACTGGTGTGAAGCCCTTGGCTGCGTACTAGCCAACGACGAAGTGGTCAACGGCGTCAGCGAAAGAGGTGGGCACCCGGTGGTCCGAAAGCGCCTCCGGCAGTGGTATCTGCGCATCACGGAATATGCCGACAGGCTCCTGGAAGGACTCGCCACCGTGGACTTCTCCGAAAGCATGAAGGAGATGCAGTCGAACTGGATCGGTCGCAGCCAGGGTGCCGAAATCGACTTCGAGGTGCAGACAGCAGGAAAGCCCTCCGACCCTAGACGTCGCATCCGCGTGTACACCACCCGACCCGACACCCTCTTCGGCGTAGACTTCATGGTCCTCGCCCCGGAACACGAACTCGTTCCTTCACTCATCACAGCAGGACAGCAAACAGAGACGGAAGCCTACCTCGAATGGGTATCCAGCAGGAGCGAACGCGAACGCATGGCCGAGAAACGCATCACCGGCGCCTTTACCGGTAGCTACTGCCTGCACCCCTTCACCGGAAAGCCAGTCCCCATCTGGATCAGCGAGTACGTCCTGGCAGGTTACGGTACCGGAGCCATCATGGGTGTCCCTTGCGGCGACGAACGGGACCACCGCTTTGCCACTCATTTCGGACTACCCATCACCAACATACTAGGCGAAGCCTATAACGGCACAGAGGCCAACCCCACAAAAGATGCAGTGCTTGTCAACAGCGGCTTCCTCGACGGCCTAGTAATGCGAGATGCGATCGACAAAGCCGTCGACCGCATCGAAGCCACCAGCATCGGGCTGCGACGCGTCAACTACCGCATGCGCGACGCCGCCTATAGCCGGCAGCGCTACTGGGGGGAGCCCTTCCCCATCGTCTGGCAAGACGGCATCGCACGCCCCCTTCCTGAATGCGAACTGCCAATCCTGCTACCTAGCCTTGACGACCTCCGGCCGGGCCCCGACGGCGAAGGGCCGCTGGCAAACCTACCAGACTGGGCATCGACCCCCCAGGGCACCCGAGAAGTCAACACCATGCCCGGATTTGCCGGCAGCAGCTGGTATTTCCTGCGCTACATGGACCCCGCCAACGAACAGGCCTTTTGTGCAAGGTCAGCCAGCGACTACTGGAGACAGGTAGACCTCTACATAGGCGGGACCGAACATGCTGTCGGACACCTACTCTACAGCCGCATGTGGACGAAGGCACTGTTTGACCTTGGCTACATAGGATTCGACGAGCCTTTCAAGCGACTCGTCAACCAGGGAAAGATCGGTGGCGACTCGCGCATCGCATATCGCATCCGAGGCACCCAACAGTTCGTATCTGCAGGCCTCAAGGATAGCTATGAGACAGACGAGATTCACGTCGACGTGACAATGGTAGACGGTGTCGAACTCGACACAGCCGCATTCCGAGGCTGGAGGCCCGACCTACACAATGCAGAGTTTATTCTGGAAGACGGCAAATACCGCTGCGGCAGCCGGCTGGAAAAGATGAGCAAACGCTATTACAACGTCGTCAACCCAGACGATGTGGTAGAACGTTACGGCGCAGATACGTTCCGGATGTATGAGATGTTCCTCGGGCCGGTCGAACAAGACAAACCCTGGGATACCAAAGGCATTGAAGGCGTCCATAGATTCCTCAAGAAGCTGTGGAGGCTTTTCATGGACGAGACAAAAGGCTCCATCGTGACAGAGGCAGCCCCCTCCGATGCCGAATGGAAGGCCGTCTATCGACTTGTGCGCCGCATCGGAGAGGATACAGAGCGCTTCTCCTTCAACACTGCCGTCAGCGGATTCATGATTGCCGTCAACGAACTCACAGAACTGGGATGCCATAAAAAACAGGCCCTAGAAAAACTACTGGTCGCCCTCACGCCCTATGCCCCGCACGTCTGCGAGGAATTGTGGGAAGCCCTCGGCCACACAGACTCTATCCTGGACCAACCTTTCCCATCGGTAGAAGAACGCTATCTGGTGGAGACGAGCAAGGCCTACCCCATAGCCATCAATGGCAAGACCCGTAGCGAAATCACCCTGCCCCTCGATGCCGACCGGACCACCATCGAGTCGGCCGTTCTGGCAGACCTGGTCGTCCAAAAATGGCTAGAAGGCAAGCCCCCCAAAAAGATTATCCACGTGCCCAACCGAATGATCAACATTGTCCTTTGACGCCAAACTTTTCCATCCGTCTTCTGTTTTGTAATCATCCGAATACTGCACCATGGCAACACCCAACCCCTTCCTGATTGCATCCCTTCGTGAGACAGCCCAGCGCCTCGCCGATGGCGCCCACTACGCCTGGGGAGACCACGGCTCCTGCAATTGCGGCAACCTGTTGCAGGTGATGACCGACCGGACCGGCAAGGACATCCTCCGCATAGCGCATACCAGCATCGGAGAATGGACAGAGATCGCAGAAGAATGGTGCGGGGTAAGCCATTTGCCCGCCGACAGGCTCATAGGCGAGCTGATTGAACATGGCCTGACACCCACCGACATCCGACATCTTGAATACCTCGACGACCGGGAAGTGCTGGAAAGGCTGCCCGGTGGCTTCCGTTGGCTCCAACGCAACCAACGCGGCGATGTCATCGCCTACCTCCAGACCCTAGCCGACCTACTCGAAGAGCAGATGGACATCGCCTCGGCAGAAGCCGCCGTCCAGCAGATCTTGCAGGCCGCCACCCCGGTGACCGCCTGAAAGATGCTTAGAGAAAGCCCAGCTTCTGCAAAACCACGTACGAGAGTTGCAGGTAAGATTCGTGGCTATAGCCCGCCACATGCGGTGTGACCAACACCCGAGGATCTGCCAGCAAGGCCGCTGTCAGCTGTCCCTCCACCCCCTCATCCATGACTGGCGGCTCCGAGGCCCATACGTCTAGCGCCAGCCCAGAGACAAGCCCCTCTTGCAAGGCCATCCACAAGGCTCCTGTATCGTGCACCCCGCCCCGGCTGGTATTAATGAACCAGGGCTTCCGCGCCAGCGAGCGAAAAAAGGCAGCATCCGCAAAATGACGCGTCTCCGCAGTCATCGGAAGATGCAGGCTCACCACATCGGCATAGCGTGCCAGCTGCTCCATTCCCGCCTCTCGCACATAGCCGGATGCGAAGCCGAAACGATACTTGTCATGTGCCAGGACCGTCACTCCAAAAGGCTCTAAGAGCCGGGCAAAGGCTGCCCCCGTATTTCCATACCCAACAATCCCTACCGTCTTGCCGGAAAGCTCCGTTCCCCGGTTAGCTTCCCTCCGCCAGATTCCCTGGCGGACCTCATCTGCAGAGCTCCGAATGCGGTGCATGAGCGAAAGGAGCATCCCCAGAGCATGCTCCGCCACCGCATTGCGATTACCTTCAGGACTGCTCACGCAGGAGATGCCCATCGCCTGCGCCTTAGCCGTATCAATCAACTCCATCCCACTGCCCAGCCGGGCAATCCATTTCAACTGCAGCGCCCGGTCCAACATCGAAGCATCGATCGCCGGACGTGTGGTGACGACAAGTCCCTCATAGCGTCCGATGCACTCCCAGAGCTCCTCCGCAGCAATGGACGGTTTCAGATCCACCTGATAGCCCCTCGCCTCCAGGGTCTCAAGAAGGATGGAATGCACCGGGGCCGTGACGATCACCATGGGTTTCATGACATACGGGGTATGAGGGCTACGTAGTCAGCCACCGAGAGCTGCTCCGCCCGCTGACTGAAGACCGGATCCGAAAGCTCCCGGGCAGGGAAGAGGCCCTTCAAGGGATTGCGCAGCTGCTTGCGGCGCTGCCCGAAGGCCGTCTTTACCAACACATGGAACTTCCGGTGCTGCGTGATGTGGTAGGGATTGCCTATGTGGGTCAGGGAGACGACGCCACTCTTCACTTTTGGAGGGGGCTGGAAGCATTGCTCGCCAACTTCAAATAGATATGAAACCTCATAATAAGCTTGTAGGAGCACACTGAGGATCCCATAGTCCTTACTGCCGGGCCCTGCAGCAATCCGCACCGCCACCTCTTTCTGGAACATGCCGACCACACGCTCCACCTGCTCGCGCCAGTCAAGGACGCGAAACAAAATCTGTGAGGAGATGTTATATGGGAAGTTGCCAATGATCGTAAAGCCCCCCTCAAAGGGCAGGGGTAGGTCCAGAATACTGCCCTCGATGATCCGTCCCACGAGGCCCGGGTATTGATGCAGGAGATAAGAGACTTTCTCCGCATCCAGTTCCACCGCCTTGAAGTCGACCCCCGGAAAGCTACTCAGATGCCGGGTCAGGGCCCCGCCGCCCGGTCCCACCTCCAGCAGCTGTCGGAAAGGTGCTTGCTGCAGCTCCTGGACGATCCTCTGGCAGACGGACTCATCTCGCAGGAAATGCTGCCCCAACGACTTTTTCAGCGTATACACAGCTCAAAATTACAAATAAGATCCCCCCTTTAAACGTACATTTGATACCTAAAACCATCGGCGCACATGAGCGGAACGCAGACAAAGCCCATTGTAGGCATCAGCATGGGCGATATCAACGGCATTGGGCCCGAAGTCATCCTCAAAACGCTCTCAGACAGTCGCATCACGGAGTTCTGCACCCCCGTCATCTTTGGATCCAATAAGGTTCTCAATTTCTACCGAAAGTCGATGCCAGACGTCAACCTCAATGTCAACATCACAAAAGACCTGCAACGCCTCAATCCTCGACAGGTCAACATGGTCAACCTCTGGGAGAATGAAACTCCCATCACCCCGGGAGAGGTAGATGCCATCGGAGGACAATACGCCCTCGAGTCGCTCAAGGCGGCCGTGCAAGCCCTCAAAGAAAACCGCATCCACTGTCTAGTGACAGCTCCCATCCATAAGAATAATGTCCAGCAGGCTGACTTCCCCTATTCGGGGCATACGCCTTATCTGAAAGCCGTCTTCGGCGTCAATGACGTGCTGATGCTGATGGTTTCCGACAACATGCGCATCGGCGTACTCACTGAGCATATCCCCCTGGCAGAAGTCGCCGCACAAGTCACCAAAGAAAAAATCCTTTTAAAACTCCGCATCCTCAAAGACTCGCTGCGCAAAGACTTCGGGATCGACAAGCCCCGGGTGGCCGTACTAGGACTCAACCCACATGCAGGCGACGAAGGTCTCACAGGAAAAGAAGAGATCGAACAGATCAAACCCGCCCTAGCAGAAGCCCGCAAAAACCTCGACCTCATGGCCTTTGGCCCGTATAGCCCCGACGCCTTCTTTGCCAAAGGGAATTACAACCGTTTTGACGCCGTGCTGGCCATGTACCACGATCAAGGGTTGATCCCTTTTAAATCGCTAAGCATCGGCGAAGGGGTGAACTATACAGCGGGACTTCCAGGCATCCGCACCTCCCCAGACCATGGTACGGCCATGGACATCGCCGGCAAGAACCGAGCCGACGAATCCTCCTTCCGAGAAGCACTCTTCACTGCCATCAGCATCTACAACCTCCGCATTGGTTATGCCGATGCCAGGATAAACCCACTCCGCAAGATGGCCCACCGCGTCGTCTCAAGGATGGAAGACGAAAGGATAGAAGAAGCATAGCCAGCAGGCTTCTCTTCACGTTTCAACGGAACGCAGATTCAGGGATGCCCTGGTTGATCACATATTGCTCATAGCGGATCTCAACCCTCCCCTTTCGGTCCTTACCCGCCGCCCGCTTTGATGGCTTTTCCCCGGGCTCGTATTCAAAGGTGATGGCCTTGGGCATCTTGTAGTCGCGCGTGTCGAAAGATACCACCACCTTGTCGGGCAGTCCATAGCCAGCATGACGTCCATACTCCATCTCCATCTCATAGGTACCGTTCTCGCGAGTGGTGGTGACGGCCTTACGGATCAACAGCTCCTTCTCGTCGATGTACAATGTGGAGAGGATGACGTCGGAAGCCTCGCTGGCCGGCAGCATCTTCACCACGCGCAAAGCTCTACCCTGCTGTAGGGACTGCCCGGCGTCCACGGCGGTGACCTCTCCCAGCGCCATCATCGCATTCAGGTTGATGCTGATGCCGCCCTTTGGCAACAGGGAGATGCCATTGTCCTTTCGAATCCGAAAGCGGTCGGGCTTTCGATATAGGACGTTGACGCGGGAGACAGGGATCCGCAGGAAACTAACATCCGTCTTCAGCATACCCTGGGCGCGGTAGTCGTTCACGACGTCCATCTTGGCACGAAGGCGCTTCACCAGGGAGGGGGCATCCTGTGCAGGCGCGAGCAGGGGTAGCAGGAATAGAAAGGGCAGCATGCGGATCATGCCACCATAACAAGGCAGGCGCGCAAGGGTTGCGAAAGGAGCTAGAATCCTCCTCAGAGGAAGGCATCGGTTTCCCGATATGCGCGGATCAGGGCGAGTTCCCCATCCTTTCCCGGCTTGGCGTTGCCATGCTCCATCCCAAGGATACCCTTATACCCACGTGAGTGGATGTACTTGAAGATATTACGGTAGTTCATCTCTCCGGTAGTAGGTTCTTTCCGACCGGGGTTGTCGCCAATCTGAAAATACCCGATCTCGGGCCAGGTACGTCCGATGTTTTTGATGATGTCTCCCTCGTTGCGCTGCATGTGATACATATCGAACAAGATCTTGCAGGAGGGGCTGTTGACGGCGCGGCATATCATATACGTCTGTGTGGAGTGGCGGAGGAAAAGGTCGGGGTTGTCGCTGAGTGGCTCAAGGACCATGGTGAGACCATGGGGTTCGAGGACTTCGGCGCCTAGGCGGAGGGCGTCGATGACATTGCCTGTCTGGATGTCGATGGGCAGGCTGCGGTCGTAATTGCCGGGGACAACCGTCATCCATTTCGCGCCGCAGCGCTTGGCTACTTCCACGGCCGTACGGCAGTCGCGCACGATAAGGTCTTTCCACTCCTGCCGGCCTGTAGCCAGGGTGGTCTTCCAATGCCACTGCTCGGTGGTAATGACGAAGACACCCATGCGCATGCCCAGGTCGGCGAGCGTGCGGCCGATGCGTTCCTGCTCTTCCGGCGTACGCGACATCATGCCGTTGTCTTCTATGGAGCGGAAGCCCATCTCATGCCCGAATCGGATCTGGTCGACGAAGTCCTTTCCCGCATGGGCCGCGAACATGCCGTCATGGAAGCCGTAGTCGAGGGTAAAGGGCTTCTCGGTGGTCGAGTGGGTGTCGGCGCGGGACTCGCCCAGGAGGCCGGCAGTCAGCAGCGAGCCGGCAGCAAGGCCGGAGCGGCGGAGAAAGTGGCGTCGGATCATGCGGGTTGTTTGTTGTCTCAAGATAGCAAAAGCGATGATATGGAAGCATGTACAGGGCCGTCATCCAGATTCCATGAAATGCCTTTCGCCTGCTGATTCGCGGTCTAAGCACCGTTCAGCGTTTGAACATCTTGAAGAAGGCCCATGCGATCTCGCAGCCGTTCATATCTAGGCTTGTCTTCCCGATGATAAATTCGGCGAGGTAGTGGTAGCCCTGAGACCAGGTCTGCCCTCCGTTCTGGATCACGTAGCTGACCACTTCGCATGGATTGGCGACACCAGTATAGACATGCTGCCGGATGGACGTTCCATCATTTGCGATGTCAGGAAGATCGGTCTCGGCAGGAGTGGCATTGCTTCGGTTAAAGGCGACCCATCTGGCCACCACTTGGGTATGGGAGAGGATAGTGCCGCCAGCCGTCATGACACCGCCGGTGAACGGAACCAGCGGGTCTGCGGTGCCATGGATGTAGAGAACAGGGACCGGGCGGGATGGTTGGCAATCATGAATTCACATATCCGGCGGAAGAAACTGACATCGATGATACCCATCTGGTTGGGGGTCGTCGGCCGCCCGTTGTTCCAGTTCTTTTCGATGCCGGCGGAACAGACCAGTAGGACTTTCTCTCTGTCGGAGATGGTCCTGAAGCCGGCCAGTCGGATCATCCTCGCCGGCGTAGCGCTTCCGCCATGGATGACATAGACCATGGGCATCTTACCCGCGTTGTTCCACTCGATTGGAAAATATAAGATAAAACTCCAGTCGTAGCCGTCGACGTTCAGGTTGACCGTCTTCTGCTCGGACAGCCTGTCGCTGGGCTACTCCTCTGTTGGGGACGAAGCACCTTACCTGCAGGCGGACAGGCTGGCGAGAAGGGTTGCCATTAACCACAGCTTCTTCATGGTCCAATCCATCTAGCTCCGACATCGGCAGGCCGATGTGGTTTAAAGGGATAGGCTATGTAAGACACGAAGGTATCCGCCGCAGGACGAGCCGGGGCCCAAATGCTTATATTGCATGGAAAAAAGTTGACACGGCTTTTATTACTCTCTCTGCTCCCCTTCTCCCTGCTCGCCCAGGACTCCGCCTTCACCAACCACCTCATACAGATTCCCGGCACGACCATCCCCCTCTCGCTCGTGGCCATCAAGAGTGGAACCTTCCGCATGGGCACAGCCAAGGATGGACGACAGGTGCAAGTCTCCGATTGCTGGATGGGTGCCTATGAAATCACCTACGACCAGTATGGTGTCTTCTTCCGCGACGAAGGGTATGAGCAAGGGTCTAAGGTAGATGCTGTCACGAGACCCACGGCGCAATACATCGACCTCAGCTGGGGCATGGGGAAAGACGGTGGTTACCCCATGAATAGTATGAGCGTAGATGCCGCCCTTATGTTCTGCCGGTGGCTCTATGTGAAGACGGGCATCTTCTACCGGCTTCCGACAGAAGCAGAATGGGAGTATGCCTGCCGCGCCGGCAGCACCATGGCCTATCCCTTCGGCAATGACCCGAAGCTGATGGGTGCCTACGCCTGGCATGCCGGCAACAGCAAAGGAAAATATCAGAAGGTCGGACAGAAGAAACCCAATGCCTGGGGCCTCTATGACATGCTCGGCAACCTCTCCGAATGGACCCTCGACCAATATGATCCAGCTTATTTCTCCAAGATTGGAGATAAGCCGGTCGACCCCCTCCTCAAGCCCTTGTCCCGCTACCCCCGCAGTGTGCGCGGCGGCTCCTATGTAGACGTCCCTACGAAGATAGGTCCTGCACAACGCAGCAAGTCAGACCCATCCTGGAACCAGCGCGACCCTCAGATCCCGCGCAGCCGCTGGTGGCTCACCGACGGGATGTTCGTCGGCTTCCGCATCGTTAGGCCCCGCCTGCAACCGACCAAGGAAGAAGCAGAAAAATTCTATACATTGTACCTCGAAAACTAGACAACCCACTTCCAACGAACCCATCATGAAAGAGAATAATGACTCATCCCATGCCTCCCGCCGAGACTTCGTGCGGCAGGGCAGCCTCCTCGCCGGTGGACTGGTGGCAGCACCCCTCCTCTCACAGGCCAACTATTTTTCCGGCGCGGATGATGTGATCCGCATCGCCCTCGTCGGCTGCGGTGGCCGCGGCACAGGTGCTGCCATGCAGGCGCTGTCGACACAGCAAAACGTGCGGCTCGTAGCCATGGCAGATGCCTTCCGCGACCGACTCGACGACTGCCTCAAGGCCATCACCTCCGAGGAGAACGCAGAGAAAGGCAAGAACATCAAAGCACGCGTAGACGTGCCCGAAGAACGTCGCTTCACCGGCTTTGATGGCTACCTGAAAGCCATCCCGCTGGCAGACGTCGTCATCCTTGCCACACCCCCCGGCTTCCGCCCCATCCACTTTGAAGAAGCTGTCAAGCAGGGCAAGCAGATCTTCATGGAGAAGCCCGTGGCCACCGACCCTGCCGGCGTACAGCGCGTGCTGGCTGCCGCCGCAGAGGCCAAGCGCAAAAAACTCAACGTGGTCGTAGGCCTGCAGCGCCACTACCAGAACTCCTATCGCGAACTCTACAAGCGGAAAGATCTCATAGGAGACATCACCTCCGCCCAGGCCTGGTGGAACAACGACGGCGTCTGGGTGCGTGCCCGCAAGCCCGAACAGACGGAAATGGAATACCAGATGCGCAATTGGTACTACTTCAACTGGCTCTGCGGCGACCATATCACCGAACAGCACATCCACAACATAGACGTCATCAACTGGTTCAAAGGTGGCTACCCCGTCAAAGCCCAGGGCATGGGCGGCCGCGAGGTCCGGAAAGGAAAAGACCACGGCGAGATCTACGACCACCATTTTGTCGAATTCGAATATGCCGACGGCTCCATCCTCAACAGCCAATGCCGACACATCAAAGGCACTATGGCTCGCGTCGACGAACACATCTTCGGCTCGAAGGGACGCATCCACTGCGGAAAAGCACAGATCACAGATCACTTGGGAAAAGTGGTTTACCAGTTCGACCGTAAGACCGAGAATAATCCCTACCAGACCGAGCACGACGAACTCTTCGCCGCCGTCGCCAAGGGAGAATATAAATTCGCAGACGCCTACAACGGGGCCATGAGCACCATGACATCCATCCTTGGACGCATGGCCACCTACTCCGGACAATTGGTCAGCATGGACAAAGCACTCCAGTCAGGCATCAACCTGCAGCCCAGCGTCTATGACTTTGCTGCTGCGCCCCCAGTAGCTCCGGGAGCCGACGGATACTATCCCGTGGCCGTACCCGGCGTCACGAAATACGCCTGACAAGCACATAGATGCGCCTATCAAAAAGCCGCGGCTCCAAATGAACCGCGGCTTTTTTATGGGTTAATGTCAACGCCTAGAGAAAGATGAAGAGGCACGCCTTGCCATCAATGCGGCAGTTTTTCGCGGAGCAGCCCATAGGTCCAGGTACCCAGAAGGGCACTGAGTAAAACCACCCCGACAGCCGTAGCGCCAGATCCGATGAGAGCAAATAATGGGCCTGGACAGGCACCCGTCACTGCCCATCCGAAACCGAAGAGGAGGCCTCCGTAGATATGTCCCTTGTTGAACTTCTTATCCTCGATTCGTATGGGTTCACCTTCAATCGTCTTTACGTTGAAACGCTTGATCAGCCGTATGCTGACCAAGCCGGTGACGACGGCCGTACCGATGACGCCGAACATGTGGAAGCTCTGCAGACGGAACATCTCCTGGATGCGGAACCAGGAGATGACTTCGGCCTTCACGAGGAGAATGCCAAAAAGGATGCCTGCCAACAGATATTTCAAGAAGGAGGGGTAGGAATCGCTTTCCTTGGAACTGTGGGTCGGTGTATTTATGTGAAGCATGGGCTGAGGATGTATGTGGTCAGTGTGAAAGCTGAAGGATGTAGGGTAGGATGACATTGGCCATAAAGAAACCGCCTGCCATGAAGCAGCATGTCGCCACCAGAGAAGGCCACTGCAGGTTGCTGAGCCCCATGATGGAGTGCCCCGATGTGCATCCACCAGCATAGCGAGTCCCGAAGCCGACCAGAAAGCCGCCAGCCACCATCATCACGACGCCGCGTGGATGCAGCAGCGCCTCCCATGACACCAGCTCCGAGGGTACGAGCCCTTGGGTGCTCTTGATGCCATAGGCTGATAATTCCTGCATGAGGCGCGGGTCGACGACGATGGACTCGCCCGTGGTCAGGAATCTGACGGCGATGGCACCACCGAGCAGGACACCTGCGGTAAAGAAAAGATTCCAACGCTCACGCTTCCAATCGTACCGGAAGAAAGGAATGTTGGCAGGTAAACAGGCGGCACAGATATGCCTGAGTGAGGAAGAGATACCGAAGGCTTTGTTGCCCAGGATCAGCAAAAGCGGTACGGTGAGGCCGATCAGCAGGCCGGCCACATACCAAGGCCAGGGTTGAAGGATCCATTCCATGGATGACCGATCGTAGGGTTTTGTAGGTGAATAGGTGAAGACGCAGATATGATCTGAAAACTCATTTGCCGGAAGTCGCCGACTCGGCTTTCTTCCGGGTGGCCAAGATAGGAGGGTAGGGCCCGTATTTGTGCTGCTGCTCCGTGTGACCGTCGGCGTAGGGTCCGAAGGGATGGTCGACGGGCTTCTTCGCGATATCGGGCCAGTCGCTGCTGGGCTCCTTATAGGGTCGGGGGCGACTGTTGACATACGCCGCCACATCCCAGCACTCCTCGGTCGTGAGTACGGGCCTTGTATCCGTAGCCTGGTTAAAGGGCATGTTGCTGTGCACGTACCCCGCGAAGTTTGAGAGGCGGAAAAGTCCAGCGCCGGTATTGTAACTGTGGTCACCCCACAGCGGAGGGTACTGGTACTCTAGGCCGTCGGCGGCCAGGACTCCTTGACCATCAGCACCATGGCAGCTGGCGCAGCGGGCCGAGTAGACGAGGGCGCCAAGCGCGGGCTCGGCGGCCCTGCCGAGGTAGGCGAGCTTGCGCAACCCGCTGCCGACGGGCTTCACACCCTTGGGCACATCCCTGCCGAGCCAGCGGATGTAGGCAGCTATCGCCTGGAACTCGCGACTCAAACTATCGGGTGCCCTACCGTTGAGGCTTCGCTGGAAGCAGTCGCTCACGCGTTTGTAGATATCCTCGACCGTCCCGCTTCGGTCGCGGTAGCGCGGATAGGTCGACTGCACGGCGCCGTAGTTATTTCCCCAGGCGAGGCGGCCGGCAGCAAGATGACAGTTCTGACAGTTCATGCCGTTGCTCAACGGAGCGACACTTCCCCTTGGCCCCAGGTAGCGGGCGGTATGTGCAATGAGCTCTTCGCCATACAGGACGAGCTGCCGCTCCTCCCCTTGCAGGATCCGGTCAAGATGCAGGCTGGGAGCCTGCCATTGGCTGTCGGAATTCGGGGAAAGGAGGGTAGCGACCCAGGGGGTGCGATCCCCTGCTGTCCATGCCCATGTGCAGTAGACGATGATGCCCGTGAAGAGCGCCATCGGCAGCCAGTGTGTCTTGACTAAGTTTCCCATTTGGCCGGTACGTTTTTTTACTATCTGAAACTGTAGCTCGTCCCCTGCAGCTGCGTCAGCAAGGTCGCAGGCTGGTCGGTGGCAGTAGACCTCCCCTCCAGCCTAGGTGTCACAGGCGTGTGCTGTACGAGATACTCTTCTATAATCTGATGAATTTGAAGACCTGTGCGGCGGGGCGATGATACCTTTTCGATGCGGCAGAGTGTATCGTCAGGGTCGCCCTCTCTTTCGCAGGCAGCTATGAGGTATGATTTCCCGGGATCTATGGGCGCTCCATTGACCTTCACCCAGTTTACCCGTTTGCCGAAGGCATTGCCGATGGTGAAGTTGACTTCCATGCCAGCGAACCGTACAAACCAGCCGCCGAAGCGCTTGGCGGGGTCTGATGCGAAGGCGTTCTGCAGTTCTTGCTCCAGCCAGTCCCATATCTGACGACCCGTTACATGACCGGTCTTAGCCTCACTGTCTACCGGCAACATGTTCCAGAGGAACTCCCGGGTGATCTCGGCCCTGCCTGTCTTTGGATCAACCGCCAGTGGCTGGCAGAAGCGGAAGCCATTGCTGAGTGCGATGTCGGGCTGCAGCTTCCAGTGGACGGCGTCGGTGATGAGGTTGTCCATCGGAGTCTCCATCACATAGTAGCGCAGCAGCGGTGTGGTGGACGTGCCGATGACTGTTCCGAGGTCTTTGACGAAGGGGGCTGCAGCAGCCTCCACGAGGGCCTTGACTTTCGGGTCGGATTTGTACTTGGCAGGGTCGACATCTAGCAGATCGTACTGGTACCCTGATACTTTCCCCTGCTCCACCCGCAGTTCGAGTTTCCCCAGGAAAGATCCGAACGCACCGCATTCAATGACCTTGGAGAACTTGCCTACGATGGGTGCTCGCACCCGCTCGTGGGTGTCGGCACCGAGTATGAAGTCAGCTCCTGCCACGGCAGCGTTGTTGGCAAGGCCAACCTGCTGTGCCAGTCCCATGTGGGTGAGGAGTAACACGACAGCGCATCCTTCTACCTCGCGTAGCAGACGGATGTAGCGGGCCACCGTCCGATCAGCATGCTCGAAGCGGATACCTTCACTGTAGGCAGGCGACTGCCGGCGGGGGGTGAGATGGTCCGTATATCCGATGATCCCCAGTTTCACTCCTCCGATATACCGCACCCAGTACGGAGGGAAGATCAGAGAACCATTGTCCTCATCTGCAGTCTGGTGATACATGTTGGCACAGACCTTCGCAGCGTTGCTGTGCCCCATGTCGAAGAGCATCTTCCGTTTCTTATAGACGACCTCCCAGTTGCCGGGAAGGATCAGGTCGTATTGGAGCGCATTGAGGATAGGAATCAGCGCCTCTCCCTCGGTAAAAGTAGCGATGCCGCTGCCGTGGAAGAAGTCGCCGCCGTCGATCAGCAGCGTGTGTTCCGGGTCACGCGATCGGTATTGCTCCACCATTGTCTTTAGCACAGCTAGCCCACCCCTTCGACGAAACACAGGCTTCTCCTCCTCCCAGAAGAACTCATCGTGGGTGTGCAGCTGTGCATGGATGTCCGACGTGATCAGCAGGGAAATGTTGGCAAGTCCTTCCCCCTGCTTTTCCCAACCCTCCCTCTTAGGCGATGGATGATCGGAGGCGATCGCTGCCGGGATGGCTGCCATGGCGGTGGCCGCGCCGGCCAGCACCGAGCTTTTCAGGAATTGACGTCGACCAGTTTCCGACCCACCCTTATCGACTTGTGAAACCATTGAATCAAATGTAGGATAAACCATTAATCTACTATTCGTATAGACTTCTCATCTCTGTGCTATGCCGTTGATGACATGCTCCCGCTTTAGAAGTTGGATTCAAGGATGGCCGGTGCTGCCCATCAAGCTTTCCCGGGAGAGGATGTACAGTCCCATGGCGAGGACGAACCATCCGAAGCCCTTCTTGAGACGCTCCCCGTCTACCTGGCGGCTCATCGCATGGCCGGCCAGTATGCCTGCCAAGGCAATGAGCGTAACGACGGACAGCAGCCGCCAGTCCATCGCATATTCGGTGGCATCCCCGAGGAAGCCGATGAGCGACTTGCCTGAAATGATAAGCAGCGAAGTGCCGACGGCCTGTTTCATCGGTAGTCCACTTAGCAGTACGAGCGCGGGGATGATAAGAAACCCGCCACCAGCACCGACGAGGCCCGTAAGGAGCCCTACGACGGTACCTTCCAGTAGGATAAGCGAATGGTTGAATACACGGTCCGCAGCGGGCGCGTTCTGATTACGTAATGTACCGTTGCGGATCATAGAGATGCTGGCGGCTATCATCAGCAGGGAGAAGAGCAGCATCAACAGCATGCCACGGGTGACCGTCACATCTGCCAGTCGCCCGATGGTTTCAGGAATGGCGGGCACGATGAACTTACGTGTCACAAATACCGCCGTGATGGAGGGAATTCCGAAGACGAGGGCTATACGAATGTCGACCAGCCCTTCCCGGTATTTAGGATAGGCCCCCACGAGACTGGATAGGCCGACGATGAACAGAGAATAGGCCGTGGCCATCACTGGCTCCACCCCAAGTAGATAGACCAGTACAGGGACGGTGAGGATGGAGCCTCCGCTACCGATCAGACCAAGCGAAATGCCGATCAGAAAGGAGGATGCGTAACCCAGCACATGCAACAGATCTGAGGACATGGATTGGCGTCAAGCTTGAAAGGTCTACAGTAAAGATATAGTCAATACCGACCGGGCAGTGTGACAGAAGTCACAGGGGCTCTGCATGACACCGAGACTCTGTCAAGCAGTAAGCCTGGCAGGGGGTAGAAGCAAACCCTGTCAAGATAGGATGTCCTTCCGGCGGAACACCGCGACCGACAGGGTCAGGAACAACACGATGTGTGCGATCAGGATGCCTGCAGAACGCATCACTGCCGGCAGGTTCTCCACCGAGCCCACGACCTGCTCGTTGCCCGCGCCGACCTGCACGTCGAAGAATCCCTTCCAGCCCAACATGTGAGTGGTGAACAGCCAGGGCTTTACCGCGTCGAAGAGCGGCAGTCCTAGCGAGTTGAGGATGGTGAAGACGATGACAATGCTCATTGTCGCGATGATCGGTCCAATCGAATTCTCCGCGAAAAGACTCAACAGAAAGGCCAGCGACGATACAGTCACCATCGCGATGGTCGCGAAGCCGAAGGCAGCGGCGTAGCGCCACATCACATCCGACTGGAGAATCTGCGTCACGACCTCGCTCTTCATAATTACCAGGTCGTCGACCCCGAAGATCCAGAGCGAGAAGAATAGCGTCCACAAGGCCATCCAAAGGAGCAGTGCCACCGTGTATACGGAAGAGGCGAGGAACTTGCCTAGCAGCAGCCGCGTCCGGCTCACGGGACGGCTCGCCAACAGCCGCAGCGTACCCATACCAGCCTCGCCCGACACCATATCGCCCGACACCAATGCGATTAGCAGCGGCACATGCACCAGCAGTGCTTGCAATATGATGTACGCCATCAGGTAGCCATTGAGGACGCTTCCCTGCACCTCGAAGGTTTCACTCAGCGCCTGCATCCCGAACTGCACATAGGTCTCGCCATCTGCATAGAAGCCCAGCTGAATTAGCCAGACGATGGCAGCCACTGCGCCGAAGGCGATGTAGGTCCGCGGCTTACGGAAGATCTTGAAGAGTTCAATGCGTACGATCGTCCACATGGTTAGCCGGCTTGGGTGAGGGATAGGAAATAGTCCTCCAAACGGTTGAAGGGCCTGAGGGCAAGCACCTGTACTTCCATCTCTGCCAGCGCACGCACCAGCTGTGGTACCTCGGACCTGTTGAGCGCAAGCCGGATGCGGCCCTGCGGGTCGTCCTCGAGATACGGAGCCCAGCGGCTGGCTGCAAGGATGGATAGTGCCTGCCCGTCATCGATCGTCTCGAGATGCACGACTTGCCGCTCAGGATCAAGCAGTGTGCGACACTCGCCCTCTACCACCTTACGGCCCTTATCTATGATCACCATGCGGTTGGCGATAAGCTCCATCTCAGAGAGCAGGTGCGAGGAGACGAGGAAGGTCTTGCCTGCCTCTCGACTGAGCCGCAGGATGAGGTTACGGATATCGGCGATGCCCTGGGGGTCGAGGCCGTTGGTAGGCTCGTCGAGAATCACTAGCTCGGGGTCGTGTACCAATGCACAGGCGATGCCCAGCCGCTGGCGCATACCCTGCGAATAGGTACGCACCTTGTCGTCGGCGCGGGCCGAGAGGCCCACGGTCTCCAACACGCGTTCGATGGCGCCCTTGTCGCGGCACCCACTCAGCCGCGCCAGGATGCGCAGGTTCTCCCGACCCGTGAGGTACCCGTACAGGTCGGGCTTCTCGATCACGGCACCCACTCGGGCCAGGATCTCAGAGCGATGACGCAAGAGGTCCATCCCGAACAGGCGGATGCTACCCGAGGTCGGACGGATGAGCGTCAGCAGCATACGGATGGTCGTCGATTTGCCTGCGCCGTTCTGTCCAAGAAAACCGTAGACATCACCCTGCTGCACGGTGAGGGACAGCCCGTCGACGGCCCTCAGCCCTCCATAGTACTTGCTGAGATCGGATACTTCGATGAGAGGACCTGATGCCCTTGCTGGATGCATACCATATGTAACAACCGCCCCTCTGAGAAGTTGGCAGGATACATGCTAATGCCAGCAGTCAAGATCAAAAAAAAGGTCGTCCTCCCTGGACGACCTTCTAGTATAGTATTGGAGCAGTATGGATCGGGTTATGACTGATATGCAGCCATCAGACCTTTGGCCATCTCGACCATACGCTTGATCCCATCGTCGGGCAGACTGCCCTTCTTGAAATCAGCGAGCACGTCGGGGAGCTTGTTTTCCATCTCCATCAAGAAGTGGTCTTCGAACTCCTTGACCTTCTTGACAGGCACCAGACTGATTAGTCCCTGGGTGCCGAGGTAGATGATGGCTACCTGCTTCTCGACAGAGAGCGGCGCATACTGGCCTTGCTTGAGGATCTCCACGTTGCGGGCGCCTTTGTCGAGCACCGCCTTGGTAGCTGCGTCGAGGTCGCCGCCGAATTTGGAGAAGGCCTCCATCTCTCGGTAGAGGGCCTGGTCGAGTTTCAGGGTGCCGGCCACCTTCTTCATCGACTTAATCTGGGCATTGCCACCGACGCGACTCACCGAGATGCCTACGTTGATGGCGGGACGGATGCCGGCGTTGAAGAGATTCGACTCGAGAAAGATTTGTCCGTCGGTGATGGAGATGACGTTGGTGGGAATATAGGCCGACACGTCGCCCGCCTGCGTCTCGATGATCGGCAGGGCTGTCAGCGAGCCACCGCCCTTGACAAGGTGGCGGATGGAGTCGGGCAGGTCGTTCATGTTCTGGGCGACTTCGTCTTTGCTGATCACCTTGGCAGCGCGCTCCAGCAGGCGGCTGTGGAGGTAGAAGACGTCACCAGGATAGGCTTCGCGTCCCGGAGGACGGCGCAGCAGCAGCGACACCTCGCGGTAGGCTACGGCCTGCTTGGAGAGATCATCGTATATGATTAGAGCGGGGCGGCCAGTGTCGCGGAAGAACTCACCGATGGCAGCGCCTGCGAAGGGTGCATAGAACTGCAGGGGCGCCGGCTCGGAGGCAGAGGCCGCCACGATGACGGTATAATCCATCGCGCCGTTGTCGGTCAGCGTCTTCATCACGTTGGCGATGGTGGATGCCTTCTGGCCGATGGCGACGTAGATGCAGAATACGGGCTTGCCGGCCTGGAAAAACTCTTTCTGGTTGATGATGGTGTCGATGGCGATGGCCGTCTTGCCGGTCTGGCGGTCGCCGATGATGAGTTCGCGCTGGCCACGCCCGATGGGGATCATCGCGTCGACGGCCTTGAGGCCTGTCTGCAGCGGCTCTTTGACAGGCTCCCGAAAGATCACACCCGGCGCTTTACGCTCGAGCGGCATCTCGTATAGTTCGCCGGCGATGGGGCCCTTGCCGTCGATCGGCTGGCCCAGGGTGTTGATGACGCGTCCGACGAGGCCGTCACCCGCACGGATAGAGGCGATCTTTCCCGTCCGGCGCACTTTCGAGCCTTCGCGGATGTTCCCGCTCTCACCCATCAGTACGACGCCTACGTTATCTTCCTCGAGGTTAAGGGCGATGGCGTTGACGCCGTTTTCGAACTCCACAAGCTCTCCTGACTTCACGTGGCTGAGGCCATAGATGCGGGCGATGCCGTCGCCAACCTGCAGCACGGTGCCCACCTCTTCCAGCTCGGCCGAGGTGTTGAAGTTGTGCAGCTGCTGCCGGAGTATTGCAGATATCTCGTCTGGCTTGATGTCGATCATGATAGGGGCTTTTGAATCGGGTTGTCGGTGGTTTTACCTGATGTTTTGTACGTACATGTTTTCAACGAATTGCGTCTGAATGGTGCGCAGATCGCGGCGGATGCTGGCGTCGAGGGAATGGTCGCCCAGTTGCAGCACATAACCGCCTATGATGGAAGGGTCGACACGATCGTGGAGGATGACTTTTTTGCCGGCCATCTGCGGCAGTGCTTCGAGGCGTCGACGCATGTCTTCTTTGACGGCATCAGAAGCAGGCAAGGCCGTCGTCAGCTCTGCCACGACTACGCCTTTGTAGTCGAGGTACATCGCTTCGAAAGATGCTTGTATCTCTGACAGGGAGAGCGAGCGACCCTTCCGAAAGACGAGGTTGAAGAATGAAGCGGTCAGCGGACTGATGCGGTTGCCGAAGACGGTTGCGAAGGCCTTAGCCTTGGCATCGCTTTTGATGATGGGCGAGACCATCATGCGCGAAAATTCAGCATGGCCCAGCCCCCCTATGAGCTGCATGTCGGAATGCACAGCCTCGAGGCTGCCGCCCTCGAGGGCGAGCTGGAAGAGGGCCTTGGCGTAACGGTGGGCTACCTTATATTGGCGCATGGAGTTTGCGGTGATGGGTTGTCAATGGCGGCCGAGGAGGCTTACATCGTCGGCGAGGGTGCGGATATAGTCCTCCTGTGCGGCACGGTCTGCCAACGATTTTCGGAGCACTTTCTCGGAGATTTCAATGACCATGCCTCCGATGCGGTTCTTCACATCAGTGAGGGCCGCCATCTTCTGGTTCTCGAGCGTAGCCTGGGCTTCTGCCAGGATCTTGGCTGCCTCTGCCTTTGCCTGGTCGCGCGCTTCGCCGATGATGCGATCCTTGGTCTCTTTCGCCTCCTTCAGCATGGCGGCACGCTCCTCGCGGGCCTTGACCAGCAGGGCTTCGTTCTCGCCCTTCATTTGAGCCATCTCAGACTTGACGCGTTCGGCCGTTGCAAGCGAATCAGCAATCGTCTGCTCCCGCTCGTTCAATGCGGATAGGATCGGACCCCAGGCGAACTTGCGAAGCACGACCAGCACGAGCACAAAGGCCAGAAGGGTCCAGATCAGAAGGCCGAAGGAAGGTGTCAACAAATCCATATCGTAGCAATTTTCTGGTGGGGTGGTGGGGATTGGCCACACCTCGAGCCCTGTGCCCAAGGTGCGGCCGAGTTCCTTTTCGACTAGACGAACATCGCGAGGATGCCGGCGATGACCGCAAACAGCGCAACACCTTCTACGAAGGCGGCTGTCAGGATCATGTTGGCACGGATGTCGTTCATCGCTTCTGGCTGACGGGCGATCGCCTCGACGGCGCCTTTACCGATCTGGCCGATGCCGATGCCAGCTCCGATGGCTGCAAGACCGGCACCGATGGCGCCACCTGCATTGGCCCAGGCCGTCGTGCTCAACAGGACGAACAGAAGATCCATACGTGTTTGTTTGTATTGGTTAGGAAAGATTTCATACTTAATGATGGGGCTCTTCGGAATGCGCTCCTTCGAATGCCTGCCCGATGAACACCGCCGTGAGATTGGTGAAGATGAAAGCCTGTATGAAGGCCACCATCACTTCTATCAGGTAAATGAAGACGGCAAAGGCGATGGAGATAGGTGAGAACCCCCACCCAATGCCTTTACTCAGCCCGCCGAAAATGAAGATCAGCGATACCAGGCAGATAATGATGATGTGGCCTGCCATCATGTTGGCAAACAGACGGATCATCAAGGCAAAAGGCTTGGTGAAGATACCGAGGATCTCCACCGGCACCAGGATGCCTTTCACAAAGCCCGGCACCGGCGGGTTGAAAATATGTGCCCAGAAATGTTTGTTGGTGCTGATGAGGATCGCCACAAAAGAAATGAGCGCAAAGACCATCGTAAAGGCGATGTTGCCGGTGACGTTGGCAGATCCGGGAATGAGCCCGAAGATGTTATTAATAAGGATAAAGAAGAAAACCGTCAGCAGGTAGGGCAGGTAAGCCACATAGCGATGGCCTAAGTTGGGCTTGGCCACCTCATCGCGCACGAAGGTGATGACGGGCTCCAGCGCATTCTGCAGTCCGGTGGGCGCCTTGCCGGAGCCATGGCGTCGGTATTTACCGGCCACCGATATTAGGACACATGTTAGCACCGTCAGTGCCAGGATCATCTGCATGACATTGCGGGTCAGTGACAGGTCATACACTTTGGCATCCAGCCGTGGCAGGCCATGAGCATCCACCCGGTAGATCTGCCCTGCCTTATAGAGTGGAGAGCCGGAGGCATCTTTGGCTGTATCGAGGCCATGCACCCCCATGAAATGGCGGTCAAGCATCCGGTAATCGTCGTGGATGGTATGCCCGTGCTCGAAGCGCGAAGACATGAACAGGGAGAAACCCTTGCCCTCAGAATATACGATCACGGGCAAGGGGATGCCGATGGGGTGCTTTTGCCCTTTGTTGTCGGTGATATCCAGAAAATGATATTCATGGGCATCCATGATATGGCTGAAGATCACTTCATTGGCGTCAAAGCCTTCTTTTTCGACCTGGGTGGCATGCCCCTCGGGGTGGGAGGTGCCTGCCGGGGCATGTCCGTCCTTCTGTTGGGCCACCCCGTACATCGGAAGAGATAGGAGGGAGCAAGCCAAAGCCGCTGCCAGAAAGGATTTCAACCGAAAAGACAATATGGTCACCCTGAAATTTTGCCGCAAAGATAACGAGCGAGCGCCTAAAAAAACAGCACCCAAGGGAAAAGGCGATGAAAAACCGAAGTCGCACCGGGACTCAGACGGAGCCAGCCCCTGCCCCGGCAGCAAACTGCAGGTCGTGCAGCCGGGCGTAGAGTCCACGTCGCTCCATCAGCTCCTCGTGGGTGCCCTGCTCGGCGACCCTTCCTTTGTCGAGCACCAGGATGCGGTGTGCCTTTCGGATGGTCGACAGCCGATGGGCGACGACGATGGAGGTTCGTCCTGCGATGAGCGCCTCGGTGGCAAGCCGGATGAGCTGCTCCGACTCAGGATCAACTGAAGAGGTCGCCTCATCCAAGATAAGCAGGGCCGGCCGGTAAAG
This sequence comes from Bacteroidota bacterium, assembly GCA_016868815.1. Lineage (GTDB taxonomy): Bacteria > Bacteroidota > Bacteroidia > Chitinophagales > Chitinophagaceae > Pollutibacter. The sequence continues at coordinate 209,683 of VGFQ01000003.1, read as the reverse complement.
GACGGCCCGAATGAAGGAGATGAGCTGGCGCTGTCCGAGGGAGAGGCTTCCTCCCCGCTCACCGACCGGGAAGTCGTAGCCCCCGGGCAGCCGCAGGATGAAAATATGCATGCCGATCATCTTTGCGGCCTCTATCACCTGTTCCCGGGAGATGGCCGGGTTGCGCAGCGTGATATTATCTAGCAGAGAGCCAGCAAACAGAAACACATCTTGTAAGACCACGCCCACCTGCTGACGCAGTGAGGCGAGTCTGTAGTCGCGGATGTCATGACCGTCGAAGCAGATGCGTCCTTGCCCTACCTCGTACATCCGGCTGATTAGTCCGACGATGGTCGACTTGCCGCTGCCGGTATTCCCTACGATGGCCAGGGTCTCGCCCGGAGCCACCTCGAAGCTGACGTCTTTGAGCACGGGCTGCCCTTCGACATAGGAAAAAGATACCTGCTCAAAACGCAGCGCTCCCCGCGGCTGTAGGCATTGCAGAAGGCCCTTGTCGCACGGTAGGTCGCTATTGTCAAGTACTCGGAAGACCCTTTCGGCGGCTATCACACCCATCTGCAAAACGTTGAACTTGTCGGCGATGACCCGCAAAGGGCGGAATAACAGGTTGAGCAGCAGGATGAAGGATACGATATCCCCCGTCACCCCTGCGGCAGTAGCGCCCGGCAGGCCATAGGCATGTCGGGCCGCATACCATACCAGCAACCCCATGGAGCTGGCTAGCACGATCTCTACGAAGGGGAAGAAGACAGAATAGGCGAGGATGGCGCGGATGTTGGCATCACGATGGGCCCTGTTGATGGTGTCGAAGCGTTTGACCTCCGCACCTTCGCGGCCGAAGGCCTGAATGATCTGAATGCCGGTGAGTTGCTCCTGGACAAAGGCATTGAGGGCGGCAACGGCATTCCGTACCTTTTGAAAAGAGCGGTTGACACTTTCTTTGAACAACCAGGTGCCGACCAGCATGAGGGGAAAAGGCACCAGACATACCAACGTAAGGCGCCAGTCTGTCCAGCACATGGCAGCGATGATTGCTCCGATCGACAAGATATCTGCCAGGATCGGTACCAGTCCCTCCCCGAAAATATCATTCACCGCCTCTATATCATTGACCGTACGCGTGGTCAGCGTACCAATGGGCGTGGAGTCGAACTGCCGGAGATGGAAGGAGAGGATATGGCCATAGACCTGGACGCGGAGATCCCGGACTACCGACTGCCCCATCCATGTCGTCAGATAGGCGAAGAGGAAGCGCATGGCCGTCTCTATGGCCAGGATCGCGAGCTGGATGGCCGTCACCAGCCAGAGCAGCCGGGTGACTGCGGCCGCAGTCGACCCTTGTCTGCCTAAGATGTCCTCCAGAGTGTAGTTGATGAGTAAGGGCCGCAAGGGAGCGACCGCTGCCAGCACGATGGCAAGGGCTACCGACACCCAAAAACGAGCGCGATAGGGCCTGGTATAGGTAAAGATCCTCTGAAGGTGGTTGAGCCAACCCCGGCTGGGACTGCCCGATGGATGGGTCATTGCATGCAAGTTCCCCTCTGAACACGAAGCGACCAAATAACATCATCGAGCGAGCAAGCACAAGGCCATCAGAGGCCGGCTAGCACGTAGGTATGCATATGCTAGAGGGCGGCTCCCATCGTCTGACGGTAGGCCTTGATGAAAAGCGCCCCCAGGTTGCGGTGAGGCGGGATGTAGTTCTCAAAGCGCTCGCGGGTGACAGGCTGCGTGAAAAGTGCGGAAAGGGCGTTCCACATGGGGACCCACAGGATATCATTTCCATTGCGAAGGTCTTCGTTGAGCATTCGCAGGATCGGTTCATTGACCAGCCGCGTGCCTACCTCTTTGGAAGAGACGATGTGGGCGTCGGGGCAGCGCTCCAAGACTTCGTCAAGGTTATGATACCCACCGCAGGAGCCGAGGATGACAACCCGGGCGGTGGCAGGCAGCTGCGCGAGGGTGTATTTGAGGTGATAGCTATGGCCCCGGTGGATGACGATGGTGGGGGCCAGTCCTAAAGTTTCCAGATGTCCCAAGAGATGGGTCTGTGCAAGGGCATCGGGGTCATCTCCCGCGATATTGTCGAGTGGCAGGTTGGCATAGATCGACAGATTCTTGCCCGTGAGCGACTGTATCTCGACCCATTCTTTGGTGCGGGTGACCAGCCAGTCGGCCTTCGACCCGAAAAGGGTCATGAAATTGGCAAAGGACTCTATCCCGTCCTTGTCGCCATAGAAGAATACAAGTTGGACGACACGCCCGCCCGTATCTGCCAGCTGGCGGTAGTCGACGCGGTAGACGGGGGGGATGCCCAGCTTAGCGGAGAGGTCTACCGTGCTGTCTGATGAGGAACGGAAGATGGTCTGCAGGATATCATAGATGACAAAGCTGCGGCGTTGGGAAGCCCGCAAGCTTCGCTGCCGACTCAGCTCTACCTCGCGGTCGATCAGTCGCCTCACGGTGGGGGTCGTGATGCTGCCATAAGAGTCTGCCACGTCCACTGCCTCTTCCAGGCCACCGGTACGGTCTAGCCCACGGGCGAAAGCGATCATCAGGCGTTGGGCATTGCTGTCGGGCATCGTCGAAAGGAAATGGTCGAGCCGATTGAAGCCAGCCGCCATCTTGATGAACTTCTTGAAGCGGTCGAACCGGACGGAGAGGAGGAGGCTGTCGCCGGAAGGGGTCTGCATCCGCTCCATCATGCGGTTGTAGACGCCGCGGTAGCTGGAGGTGTAGATGATCTCTTCCCCCATCACAATGAGATAGTAGAGCTCTCGCACGTCGAGGGGCTCCAGGATGCGGAAGCGGACGGCGTCCGGCTCGTCGTGCAGGGCATTGATGGTATTGACAAATACCTCTTCTGCCTTGCGCTTCATCATGCGCGGCAGCTCGGGGGCTGCAAAAGGGGTATCGCCGGCCCGCATGCGGTCCACATAGCGGATCTGCGTGGAGACCAGCAGCCGGAAGTATTTGAGGCTGTCCTTCATGGCCGCCTCTATCTGGTTCAGGGTGGCGCGTCCCTTGACGACTTCGTCGATGAATGGAAAAAGGAGCCGGCCGCCAGGGCGGTTAGACATATCTGTGATGACGCGTGCGAGCGGGTCTTTTTGCCGGCGGATCAACTGGCCCAGCGGCGTGGTGACCGCCGCCGCATAGTCGTAGAACAGGTTGGGATAGCGGCGGGCACTCAGGGCGATCAGGCTGTCGGCAAAAAGCTGGTCGGCAAACCCTACGATGGTAGTCAGCACTTTCTCCGGGTGAAGGCTGCAATATTTCAGAAAGATGGTATTCCGCGCCTCCCGATACCCGGGCGTGTCATGGAAGACGGAGTTGGGCAGCAGGAAAAGGATGTTGCCGACAGGGAAGGGTTGTGACTCCGCGGTTGCCGCGATCGACCGGCCCGCCATATCTGCGCGCATGATGGACTCAAAGCCGCTGAAGAGCAGAGAGCCCTGCTCAGGAGGGATGCGACCTGCACGCGTCTCCGAGAGATAGCCTGCAAGGGTATGTTCCAGCCCCGCGAGGTATTTCACCTTCAGCCGATGCTCCAGGACCTTGCTGAACTCGAGGGAGTCCTGCAAAGCATCCACCCGACGGAGGAATACATCCGTGAGGAGCAGGTTCACCTCGCGGTCGGGAGTGAGGGCCAGCTGCTGGTCAATCTGGCCGTCGACGGCTTCTAGCCGGGCCTGCAGTGCATCGATGTCTTCGTGCAGCTTCTGCCGACGGATGTCGATCTGCTGACGGGTGGTGTCTGCTGCCAGGGCAGACCCCAGGCAGCAGGCCCACAGAAGCGGGATCAACACGCAACGTATCCGTAAACCAAACATGCCCAAAAGTAACCCATCGCCACGAAAGCTGGCAAGGCAGGGCACCCGCTTCGGTTAACAATTTGATAATGCTCCGGGGCATGCCCGCTGCCAGCCTGTCCATACTTTTGCGAAAACCGACCCACGGATGGACTCTAAGGGCATCAAGGTACTGGTGGCAGACGACGAGCCCGACATCCTCGAGATTGTCCGGTACAAACTGGAAGCAGAAGGATATGAAGTCGCCACCGCCTCCAACGGGGAGGAAGCCCTGCAAAAGGCCCGGTCTGTTAAGCCCGACCTTATCATCCTAGACGTCATGATGCCCTTTCGGACAGGCATGGATGTCTGCCGAATGCTCCGCTCAGACACTGCCTTTCACGATACGCTGATCCTCATGCTGACGGCGCTGAACGATGAGTTGTCGCAGGTACGCGGCCTCGAATACGGTGCAGACGATTACATCAACAAGCCCGTCAGTCCGCGCGTGCTGATCAGTCGCGTCCATGCACTCCTCCGCCGGAAGGCCCGCAACATCGACGAGGCGCCCATCCAGCTGGAAAGCCTTCGCATAGACCCCACTCAGTTCAGCGTGCACCATGAAGGCCAAGCCATCGCTCTGGCCAAGAAAGAGTTCGAATTACTCTATCTCCTCGCCTCCCGCCCCAGACGCGTCTTCCTGCGCAATGAGATACTCAGCCATGTCTGGGGCCCAGACGTTATCGTGGGCGACCGCACCATCGACGTGCATATCCGAAAGATCCGCCAGAAACTGGGCATCGACTGTATCCGGACTGTCAAAGGGGTCGGCTACAAGTTCGAGATGTGACGTACTTTCATGATATCCCGGGCAACGTGCAAAGCCCGCCACAGGGATGCATATGAAAGAAGAGGCATGCCACACATGCTCCAACGGAAAAATCTGACACCCGGCCAGATGGCGTTTTACATCGCCCTGGCCGTCTCCGGCACAGCCGCCCTGCTGCAACTCGCCTTCTTGGGTCTGCGCTGGCAGACGGCAGCCACCTTCCTCCTGCTCTTCATCCTCACACAGTGGCTCACCTGGTTTGTCATTCAACGCTTCATCTACCGCAAGATCAAGCTTATTTATAAGTTTATCTTCCAAACCAAGGCGACCCGCCGGGAGGAATACTATTATCAGCACGTCCTGCCGCAGAAGAGCATTGAAGAAGTCAGTGAAGACGTCGAGAAATGGGCCGAACAGAAAAAGTCTGAGATAGAAATGCTACAGCGTAACGAAGTCTATCGCAAAGATTTCCTTCAGAACCTCTCGCATGAGTTCAAAACACCAGTCTTCGCCATTCAGGGATACATAGAGACCCTGCTGGACGGTAAAGCGCTAGAGGACCCTTCCGTCAACCGGAAATTTCTGGAGAACGCCTCCCGGAACATTTCCCGACTGGTACACCTCATAGAAGACCTGGACGAGATCTCTAGACTGGAAAGCGGCGAACAGCCATTGGAGCCTACCGACTTCGTCGTCCAGGACCTTGTCCGGGAGCTCTTCGAAGCCCTCTCACTAAAAGCGCAGGTAAAGGCAGTACACCTCACCATTAAAAAAGGCTGCGACGCCCCGCTGACGGTGCGGGCCGACAAGAAGAAGATCCGGCAGGTGATGGCTAACCTCATCGACAACGCCATCAAATACGGGAAAGAAGAAGGGACGGTGGAGATTAGTGCCTATGTGACAGATGAGAAACACATCCTGGTAGAAGTGAGCGACGACGGCATCGGCATTGCCGAAGAGCATCTGCCCCGGGTCTTTGAACGCTTCTACCGGACCGACTACGGCCGGAGCCGAAACATCGGTGGCAGCGGACTGGGGCTGGCCATCTGCAAGCACATCATAGAAGCACATGGCAAAAGCATCCATGTGCGCAGCAAGCCCGACGTAGGCTCTACCTTTGGTTTTATCTTGGACTCAGGTGTCCACTAACCCTGGCACCATGCCCGTCAGCGGCTCTGCCCGAGCCGCCGATGCCGCGCAGTAAACCAAGCCCAGGATGTTGCCATGGCTGCCAAGCCGACCACGGCAAAACCGGTAACACCCCAGGCGTAGTACGTCGACCAGTCGATTCCAAAGCGCATCGTCTCCTTCATGATCATGAGCGAGAAACTTCCGAGATAGCCGAACGCATCCGTCACATACATCAGGAATCCTACATTGGCCGCCATACGAAAGCAGGCAATCAACCGCTCAAAAAAGATGCTGTTGAAAGGGATATAGGCCATATAGAGCCCTAGCCCCGTCAACTGCATCCAGAGGGCCCCGTCGAGTTGTCCAGCTAAGAACAACACCGAGGCAGCTCCCCCGATGGCGAAGCCGGCCATGATGGCGACATGCACGAGCTGCAGGGCGAGTATGTTCCGACGCACAAACACCAGCGTGGCCATCATGGCCAGCACAACCACGGAAGTGAGACTCTCTGTCCGCGTAAAGATGGCGTAGTTGCCGGCATATCCAAGCTCTGCCCACATATTGGCCATGTAGTTGTCGCGGATGTCGCGCAGGATCGTCAGGAATACGTAGGTCACCGTAACCAGCCCGATGCCGATGCCCAGCTGTTGCATCAGGGCCTTGCGGTCGGTAGCGGCCATGGGCACACGCCGGGTACGCTCCGCCTCGTCCGCCGCGTCGGGTGGAGGGATCTGCTCCATCAGATACAGGAATACAGCCAAGGGAAGGGCAAAAACGGCACCCGTACAGAAAGGCATCCACTTCTCTGCCACACCGTACTCTACCATCAGCCACTTGCCGACCGAACGACTGAAGCCACCGGCGAAGATGAAACTCACAGCCATCACCGAGCCTGTAAGGTCGGTCGTACGACGGCCCTCCACATAGCTGAAGACGACCCCCCATAGAAAGCCCAACATGAAGCCGTTGATAAAAAAGCAGATCAGCCCCACCCAGTCGGGCGTCAGGGCGAACAACAGATGGCAGGCCCAGGAGATGCCGATCATCGAGGCGACGAACACCCAGCGGCGCGTCCGTCGCATGGCCGAGATGAAATAGATGCCATAGAACTTGCTGAGCATATACCCGACGACCTGTGAGATGATCAGTGAAGTCTGATAGGTGAAAGGCCCCAGCCTCATTCCCTCGAATGTGGCGACGGTAAAGGCTTTCCGGTATGCAAAGACGGAAGCATAGGTGAGGAAGGCGACCATGCATGTATAAGCCGCCGCTGTTAGGGGCCTGTTAGACAGGTAGCCGCGCAGGCCACGGACAGTTGACGAATCCAATCCAGGTTTTTTTAGGTCGTACCCGGTGGCAGGCATCTGACCGCCTGCACCCAACGCGTTAAAGTACGCAAAGGCTACCACTCCATCAGGGCTGACACCTGCAGGGAACGACCTTGCCCATTGATGCCGGAGCCATGCGTCCGGTAGTCGACGTTCAACAGGTTGACCAACTGAAGACGGAGCGTAAGGCGTTGAAAATCCTTTGATGCAAAGGCATGCAGCAGATTGAAGCCGGGAGTGCCGCCTTTGGGTATTCGGTTGTCGGCGACATCACCGGCCGCCAGTCGCTGCTGCAGGCTGGCATGATCATGTAGCAGTCCGGCCCGCCAGCTGCCGCTGCCATATTCCAGGGCCAGCCGGGTGTTGAATGGCGGGATGCGCCGCAAGGGCTCGTTGCGTGTCACACTCTGACCGTACAGCCAGGTCGCATTGCCGAAAGCCCTCCACCCTTTCCCGAAACGCCAGTCGACCTGAGCCTCCAACCCATGGATGAAACCCCTCTCGACATTGCGCTTGACATAGACATCATAGCCGGATACGACCTCTGAAGTCTTGATGCGCGTGATGAGATCTCGCAGCGAGGTGCGGAACACAGACGCCTGCAGACGCAGGCGGTGGGCAGCATGGCGCAATCCCAGCTCTGTATTCAGGGAACGTTCGGGCTGAAGGTCGTAGGCCGGCCGCTCATATCGGAAGTCGACAATGCCGAGTGAGCCCATATCGTCAATGTTGGGGGCACGGAAGCCTTCGCTGGCATGCAGGAACACATGGGCCCATTTCAACAAGCGGAAATCAGCACCGCCCTGGAAGACCCAAGCCTCCGGCCGGAGCTCCACCGAGCCCAGCATATTGTCGGTGATGCGTGCCCGAAAGAGGGAGTAGCGCATACCCGCCTCCAGGGTGAGGCGTCCATAGGTGAGATGGTGCAAGCTGAAGGCCGATGCCTGCAGGTAGCGCGCGCCGTCGGGGTAGAGTCCACGAAGTCGCTTAGGTACATCGAACTCAAGGTCCGTGTCGACCCGCGTACTCGACACGTTGTCGGCATAGACCTCGATGCCGCTGTTCGACTTCCAGTGGGGTGAAAATGTCAACGTCAGGTCGGCTCCGGCAGATAGCGTGCGAGCCCGGTCTGACTCATTGCGTTGCACCTTCGAACCGTTTTTCCGCGACTGCCGATCCTCGGCGATGCGTTGCCAGGCGACAAACAGGCTAGTCCGTAAGGGAATGGCACCTTCGACCGACTTCTCCGCACGGACATAGCCGAAGCCACGGCCAATGGGGTCCGATGTATTCACTGCGAATGACTCGAGTCTATATCTATGGTAGACCGGCACATCCGTCTGCTGCAAGTGCTGGACAGCGGCGGTGGCGATCCAACCCCGGCCCAGGTCGGCCCGCAGCTTGGCATCGAAAGAGCGTTCCCGGTAGCCGGAGGGACGTTGAAAGCCGGTAGTGTCGCCCCCAAGCAGGTCTCCAAACTGCCGGAGCGAAGCGCCTGCCAACAGGGATATCCGCTTGCCGGAGTATTCCAGCTCAGGACGCAGGCCCTGCTCGATGCCGGCGCTGGCAAGCCGACCCCCGAGGCGCGCCCTCCACTGGGGATGCTTTGAAAAGGAAGGGGTTCGCGTCAACACCTGTACAACGCCCGAGAGGGCATCACTCCCATACTGCACCGAGCCGCTGCCTTTTACCACCTCGATGCGTTCCGCCCACTCCGGATCGAGCAGCGTGAGGTATTGGTTCGGGCCGTAGCGAAAGATCGAGTTGTTCAACCGGATGCCGTCGACCACCAACAGCGTCTGGTTGCCGGTGAGGCCGCGCACAAAGGGCGACCCGCCGGCATGGTTGGTCTTTTGTATGAAGAGCCCCGGCAGGCCCGACATCCCCTCGGGCAGGGTTCGCGAAGGCTGCCGGCGCATGTCGCGCCGCGTCAACACGACGGCCGAATATGGCAACGAAGAAAGAGCGGCCTCGCGCCTCGTAGCCGTGACTACTACCTCTTCCATTTGCTGTACCGTGTCGGAAGAAAGTCGCTGGGCAGACGCCATGACAGGATGAAGGGATAGGAAAATGAGGCCAAAACGATGGCTGAGCCGTGCGTTCATAATGACAGCAAATTAGGGAATACCAGGATTCCGATGCACGGAAACGATGTGCTTTACCGATCAGCCATTCCCTTGCCGAAGAGATGGTTCTTGAAAGCTTGGCATTTCTACCACCCTCGCTTCGGCAAATGCACTCATGCCTGTGATTTCCTCCAACAGGATGCCATGCATATCCTGAATCCGTTGTCGAAAAGCCACTCGGAAATCGAGGGCTACAGGTGACAGTGAGAAGGCCTTGCCTAAATCATACTGGCTTGACCAGCCCCCGAGGCTATGGCGAGCGATATCCAGCGCGTTGGACTGCTGCTCATGATGCCCTTCCACCGGCACCATCAGGAATGGCTTGCCCATCAAGAGGGCTTCGCAGACCGTTTCAAAACCGGCGCTGGTCACCACAGCCCGGCAAGAGGCAAGCATTTCCCGAAACAGTCGGTCATCGATGGAATAGAAACACAAATACGCATCGTATCGAAATATCCCCTGGTATAAACGCCTCACGTCTGGGTCGTCTGTAAAACAATGGATGGGCACGGAAGGATTAGACTCATGCCATTCGATGACATCTTTCATGTAGCCATGATAGACGAGATACACCAGCAGAAAGCCTTCCTCGGAAATTTGTGCTGTGAGCATCTCTTGGCGCAGGATGGGAGGGGTCACTCGTATGACGGGGTTCTGGGAGGCAGGCATTTCTGTGATCGAAAGGGCCAGCAACCGCTCGGAACGAAGCGCGGTCAAAGTGGTGTAAGACCGGAGCAGCATACGCTGCCAAGAAGTGAGTCCTGGAATGGAGAAGCCCTCGTGCAGGTACACGTATTGGTGGGCAATGGAAACGGTCCGCACCGAACGAGGATAAAGCAGCTTGTAAAGACCTGCCAGTGGCTCATAGAAGTTCACCATGGTATCCGGCTGATGATAAGACACCAGCCGATGAATCCGGCGGATGCTGGAGATATAATCCGGGAGCTTTGCCAACGTATGCCAAACGGTCAGACCAAGACTGACTTTGCGCCCTTGTCGCTTCGCAAATCCCAGACTGGACAGGCAAACGACCGGGGCCTTCACCCGTTCCTGGACAAAGCCCGGAATACTGCGTCCGGAGGAAATGCCCACCACCAGACAGCATACTTCATGGCCGGCAGCAGTGAGTACGCTATACACGGTGAGGGCTTGCATCAAATGCCCCCTGCCCTCACCCTGTACGATGAGGATAAACTGTTGGTTTTTCATACTATATCGGCGTCGTTCAAGACGCGGTATTTGCATAATCACGTTCAAGGGCAGCTAGCTCATCCTCCAACTCGTCTGCGTCAATCTCCTCCTGACTGCCGAAGGTGGCCAACTCCTGAGACCAGTCGTGGTAGTAAATCACCTTCCATTCACCATCATCCGTCTCTACCAGTGCACTCAAGGTCTCTATCCAGTCGCCGCTGTTCAAATAATGTACTCCCTCTATCATCTTGCTGGCCGGGTGGTGGATATGCCCGCAGATGATGCCGTGACATTTTTCTGCCCTTGCGACGGCACAGAGCTCGACTTCATAGTCAGAGATAAAGGAGACTACCCGCTTGACACCATGCTTTACTCGTTGTGACAGCGAGTAGTATGACAGGCCCCTCCGGATCCGATAGCTGTTGTAATGACGGTTCAGCCACAGCAGGAAGGTGTAGCCGGTATCGCCTAGCTTGGCGATCCATTTCAACTTGGTGGTGACGGTATCAAAGATGTCTCCGTGCACGACGAAGTAGCGCTTGCCTGCACTGATATGCAGATGGGTGCGAACGATGGAGAAATTACCTATTTCAAGCGGCAGTACCTCGTCAAGGAAGTCGTCGTGGTTGCCTCTGAGATAGACGACCTCCGTGTCTGTCGCGGACACCCGTTTCATGATATGCTTGAAGAAGGAAGTGTGTCTTTTTCGCCACTTGCCCGACTTGCGCAGCTGCCAGCCATCAATGATATCGCCATTGAGGATAAGCTTGTCGCAAGTATGATGTTTCAGAAAACGTACGGCCTCCCGAACATGGGAATTGCTGATGCCAAGGTGGATGTCGGATAGTACGATGGTACGATAATGGATTTTCAAGGATAATGTTTCACCAAATGTCCCATCGATATGTTTCGGAATGATGAAGTTGATGTAAAGAAAATATGAACTCCGCCAGAAGAAGCTGGCTCATGGGGTCAACGACAGGAGTGCGGTCACCGGGAAATGATCCGACGGGAATCGGCCCCGGTAGGTGTCTGTCAGCACCGCCCACCGGTCGGCCGAGAAATGGCGGGTGACGAAGATGTGGTCGATGACCTCAGACTGCACCGCATCGACTCGGAAGCCATTGAAGCTGCCGTTGGGCTCGTACGCGCTGCCGGAAAATGCATGGCTGTCCCTCAGGGTCCCGGAGCTGTTGAGTGTGAGATACCATTCACTGCCCCGGCCGCCATTGAGGTCGCCCATGAATACGGCAGGACCCTCCCCCGCGATCTCACGCAGTTTGCGCAAGACCAGCCGGCTGCTTTCGACGCGGGCCTGCACGCCGCGGTGGTCGTAGTGGGCGTTGAAGACATGGAAGACCGATCCGGCCGACCTATCCCTCAACTGAACCCAGCTGCAGATGCGGTTCAGGCTGGCATCCCAACCAGGCCCAGGCTTCTCCGGCGTCTCGGAGAGCCAGAAGTCTCCCTTGTCCAGCAACTCGAAGCGCTCCGTGCGGTAGTAGATGGCGGAATGCTCGCCCGCCTTTCGTCCATCGTCGCGGCCGATCCCGTGGCGCGCAAATCCCGGCAGGGCGGCCGACAGATCCTCCAGCTGGCCGACCAAAGCCTCCTGAGTGCCCATGATGTCGAAGGCATGGTACCTGATCAATGCCGCCACGGCCGGCAGCCGGTCTTTCCAAAGGTTGCCGCTGTCCTTCTCATTTGAATAGCGGATGTTGTAAGTCGCCACTCGCATAGGCTGTGCATTCGACGCAGCAGCCATGAGCATGGCTGCGCAGATGAGGGATGGAGAAAAAAACGGGCACATCCCCGAAGATACCAAGCCCGGCGGAGATAGATGCGTGTTGCAGTCCCGATGAAGGGATCAGTCCTTCACAAAGCGGTGCAGCACCCGTCGCCCGGAAGTACGGAGCTCCAAGATATAGATGCCGCTTGGAAGGGCTGTTGTCGGCACTTCGACGGTCTCACCCAGCATCCAGTGGCGCCGGGTGGTCGCATAGACCTCTGTGCCACCGACCGAATATATGCGGATCGCGACATCCCGCATGGCCTCGGAGGTTCGAACATATAGGCTGCGCATAGCCGGGTTGGGCCAGGCACGCAGGCCGGCCTCCGACAGCGTGAGTGCTTGCACCGAGGTCAGGACCGTACCGTTCCAGTCGAACCGCGACATCACGGGGAAATGGTCTGAGGTGTTCTCAGCCGTCACATAGTCGGGCACTACCTGTACGACGTCTGTCAGCACCTTGGGGGAGCTGGCGATGAAGAAGGGCACCAGCTCGTTGGAGATGATGTGATTATCGATAACATTGGGGTAGCCGATCATGCTTGTCTGACCGGCCCGTGCCAGCGGCAGGGTGATGGACCGATAGTGATCGGCATCTGTGCTGTCGGCCACGATGGGCTGGAAGGAGGTGACGGTGGCGCCCGTGTAGATGGGCTTGTCGAGCGCATCGTTATAATCGCCGATGATCAGCGTGGAGGCAGTGGAATAGTACAGGTCGAGCGTATCCTTCAGTTCCTGCACGCCGGCACGTCGTCTGTCATGGTCGCTTTGCGTGCTGCCTGCCTTGGCATGGACGAGGATGACGTGGAGGTTTCGACTCACGCCTGCGAGGGTGGCTGTCGCGCTGAGCAAGAAGGGAAAGCGGCCCGTCGCCCAGTTGGTATTGGCCGAAGAGGAGCTGCGCATCATCCCGCGGGTAGTCACATTTGCGAAGACAGACTTGCGCCAGATGAAGACCAGCTTCTGGCCCGTCAGCCAAGCATTGCCCGAGGGCTGCGTGGCATTGGAGCAGTAGGGGGAGACGGAGAACCCAAACTGGCCTGTTCCCAGCGAGTCGACGACCTTGCGGAGACGGGAGGTGTCGACCACCTCTACGAGTCCGTAGAGGTCTGCCTTCATCCACTGCAGGACCTTCGCCACATTGGCCTCCTGAAGGTCCTTGTTGACCGGGCCGTTCGTCAGGGCCGGCGACCCGAACCACTCAATGTTCCAGCAGGCGACGTCGAGCGTCGTGTCGGTGCTTTGTGCAGATAATTGCAAAGGAGCCAACAGGACCCACAAAGAAAAAAAACAAATTCTCCACATCGGGCATTTTTTCAGTGTAAAGGTAGTTACGTCATATCCACAATGTCTTTTGTTTATTAACATGTATATGACTATTGCAGGCCGTGAGAGACAAACCTGCATCTAGACATTTCCTTAGTTTCGTGCGATCATTCCACTCATTCAAAGATCCCCATGTTCAGAATCGTATTCCTGCTGTCCCTCGCCATGGCAAGTAGCTGGGCTTTCCCAGGCCGTACACAGACTGATGCACCTTCGGTCCATTCGCACAACGACTACGAACAAACGACACCCTTTCACCACGCCTTCGACCGCGGCTTCCAGTCGATCGAGGCTGACGTCTGGCTGGTCGATGGCCGCCTGCTGGTTGCACATGACCGTCAGGATGCGCATCCGGAACGCAGCCTGGCAGTGCTTTATCTAGACCCCCTGCAGACGAAACTCGACCGGAAGGGCCTCTGGAGGCAGGGACCGAAAGACCGGAAACTGCAGCTGCTGATTGACATCAAATCGGAAGGCATCACCACACTGCGCGCTCTACAAGCGCTTTTACAGCAATATCCATCCCTCACGGGCAGCCCTTCCCTCACCATCTCTGTCAGTGGCAACCGACCAACCATAGACGCCTACAAAGACTGGGCCTCATATCTGTTTTTTGATGGAAGACCCGGCATATCATATAACCCTGCCAGTCTATCGCGCATATCCCTGATCAGCGACTCCTGGGCGAATTATATCGACCGGAAGACACTCCGCTTCGACACGCTCCGCGCCGCCCGTGCCGTCGAGGCCGCCCATGCCATCGGAAAGCCTTTCCGCTTCTGGGCCAGCCCCGACAACGAGGCCGGATGGCGGCTCGTAGCCCGCCTCGGGGCTGACTTCCTCAATACAGACCGCATCGACGCCCTGGCAGACTTCCTCGTCGCCAACCCATCCCTAGCCTATGAAGAGGCACTGCGCGCCTCCACCCTGCACGACAGCCTGCCGATGATGCCCTACAACCGCGTCCTCCGCAGCGCCGGCCGCGTCGTGCGCTACGGAAACCCTGCCCTGGAAAACCATGCCCTCGACATCACACGGATCGAAGGCACGGCGTTGCTGGCCGTGATGGACCGCTACGGCATCGCCGTGGTCGATGCCAATGGCAAGGTCCTGGAACGCTTCTCCTACTCCGACCGGCGAGAGTTCAACGGCCTCATGGGCACCTACAGCGGCATCCGGTCCTTCCGGTACCAGAACCGCAGCTGGATCGCCTGGCCCGCCGGCGGCAGTGACAGGGGCTTCCTCATGCTGGCCTCCTGGGATGGTCGCCTCAACGACATTTCAGGCATGCCGATGGAGAAACGGAACGGTGCCAAGTCAGCCATCCCCAACGGCATCTGCATCGATGACTCCGAAGACCCGTCCCTCTACCTCGCCCTCAATGGCAACGACGAGGTCGTAAAGGTCCGCTTCCGCGACCGATCCATCGTCTGGCGCGCCCCCACCGGCGTAGCGCCCTACGCCGTCGCCCTGGCACAAGGCCGGGTGTTCGTCACCAACTGGGCCGGCCCCCGGGCCACCGACAGCACCCGCGAACGGGCCGGCATCCCCTGGGGACTCGCCTACACCGACCCCGTCACGGGCGCCACCGCCCAGGGCAGCGTCAGCGTATTCGACGCCGCCACAGGCGCACCCGTCGGGGAAATCCCCACCGGCACCCACCCCAATGCCATCCTCACTTCGGCCGATCGACTGCATGCATACGTCGCCAACGGGAACAGCGACGATATAACGGTCATCCATACCCGAAACCTAAAGGTGGCAGAGACGATCCCCGTCGGACTCTTCGGCGCCGGATCCGGCCGCGGCGGCGCCTCCCCCAACGCGCTCACGCTGGACGCCGCCGGCCGCCGGCTACTGGTTTCGAACGGGTTGGACAATGCCGTCGCCGTCGTCGAGCTGGGGGCCAAGGCCTTTACCGGCGGACGTGGGGTCAGTCGCACCAAAGGCTTCATCCCCACCGAGGCCTATCCGGCAGGCAGCGTGGCCATGGCCGACCGCATCATCGTCGCCAACCTCGAAGGCGACGGCGTCAACGTCGTCAACCCCGCCCGCAAGGCCCGGGGCGCCCACTACCAGCTCGCCTCCCTGAGCGTCATCCCCACCCCTGACGACAAATCACTGGCCGAGCTGTCGCGCCAGGCCGCCCGCAACGCCTTAGGCCACCGGATGGATGCCAGTCGACTGCCTGCCCGCCCCGACGCCAAGCCAAAACCCATCCCTGAACGCATCGGTGAACCCTCCGTCTTTAAGCACGTCGTCTATATCATCCGTGAAAACAAGACCTACGACCAGGTCCTTGGCGACATGCCCTTCGGGCGCGGCGACAGCACGCTCTGCACCTTCGGCCAACGCATCACGCCCAACACCCACGCCCTCGCCAGGCAGTATGGCATCCTCGACAACTACCATGCCTCCGGCAAGTCCAGCGCCGAAGGACACCAATGGAGCAACGCCGCCATCGTCAGCGACTATGTCGAGAAAAACGTACGCGCCTGGTACCGCAGCTACCCGCACCGCCAGGAAGACGCCCTGGTATACCACTCCACCGGATATATCTGGAACCACGCGATGGACCACGGCAAAAAGGTCCGCATCTATGGCGAAGCCTGCCGCACCGTCTATGACCCGCAGAAAAAATGGATCGACCTCTACCAGCAATACCAGTCCGGCGCTAAACCCGATTGGTACAATGAGACCACCATCGCACGCATCCGGCCCGTCATCTCACCCGACTTCCCCGACAACGACAACCTCGTCTTCAGCGACCAGCAACGGGCCGAGGTCTTCCTCCGCGAATGGGAAGCCTATGAGAAAGGAGACAGCCTCCCGCACCTGATGATCGTATCGCTGCCTAACGACCACACCTCCGGCCTCAACCCCAACAGCCCCACGCCCAATGCCATGGTAGCCGACAACGACCTGGCGCTGGGCCGCATCGTCGAACGCATCACGCATAGCCGCTATTTCGACTCTACCCTCATCCTCGTCACACAAGATGACTCGCAAAGCGGATGGGACCATATCTCGGGATACCGCACCGTCGGACTCACCATCAGCCGCTACAGCCGCGCCGGCGTCGTCGGCACCCAGTACAACCAGACCTCCATGGTGCGTACCATCGAACAGGTGCTGGGCCTACCCCCCATGCATGCCATCGACGCCGCCGCCCTGCCCCTGGCCGATTGTTTTATGCCCGAGCCCCGGCAAAGGGCCTTCACCAGCCTTCCTGCCAACATCCCCCTCGACCAGATGAACCGGCCCCTCTCCACCCTGCGGGGCCGTGAACGCCGCTACGCCCTGCAATCCATGGACGAAGTGTACGACGAGGTCGACGGAGGCGAAGATGATGCCATGAACCGCATCATATGGTACTATGCGAAGGGACGTAAACCCTACCCGGGGAAATGATTCCACCCCTAGGTGCATGGCAGGTGAGCCCATCAACTGCTGCAGATGCTTTTTCATGTACTGCGTTCAGGTACCATAGAAACGTCTTTTTCATATCTTCTTTGTGAAAATCACTTTCATATGGGCGCCCACATGGTATGCCTTTATGACATAAATTAGTGTGAATACATCATCTCTGATCCAAAAACGATGCTGGGAAAATCCATTCCAAAAGGCAGCGGGATATCAGTGGAGTTCATCCTAGACTTCCAGGAAAAAGAATGGGTAAGGGAGCAATTGCTAGAGTCAAATCCCGGACTGTCACAGGAGGTCATCAGTGCTGTCTTTGCATATGTCAGAGAATGCATGGCTCATGAACTTTTTTCCCTTCCGCACATGCCGATTGAGTTTTAAGCGAATGAGAATTTCCTGCCACCCAACGTCACGCTTCTCAGACAACAGGAGTATGTGGTGCGCAGCCTTGTTAAAAAATACCTTAGACTCAATGACCATTAGCATCATAGGGCTGGCAAAGGAACAAGGACTGTTCATTCTGACTTTTGACCAAACCAGAAACAAGGCCTCTGATAACCTCTGGCCAGACCGAGCTGTGCACCTCCCACAGGAGGAAACATCCCGCGTGACACGTGAGCGCAAACAGCCTGCGCAATGAACATATGAGGGTGCTGCCTTTACGGAACAACATCCACTCAGTCGTCATCCCCATCCGCATCCTTTCGGACCGACAGAAATGCCGCCCTCCTAGGGCCCGGAAAAGGCCTGTCGCCCTTCAGTCCATGCCAGAGCACACGGTTGAACTCGATGTCGTTATTGGAATCTTCCCGGGCGAAGTCGAACTGCTCCGACCGTCGCTGCCACTCGTTCATGACGGTGTTGCGCTCGTTTAGGTCGATGGAGGGAGCCATTACTCGGAAGGTGAAGGGGTGGGCCATCGTATCGAAGCAGCGCCACATGGGCATGGCCGCCGCATCGTACTGGGTCATGGGACCCATACCAAGGATCAGCTCGATCGTGCGAAGCATCGAAGTGGTCGAATAGGGCGTGTGGTCGACAAATCCGCGCTTCACGAACCCGCCAGCCACATAGGCCGTGCTGCGGTGGGCATCCACATGGTCGGCCCCGTTCTGCGCATCATCCTCGAGGATAAATACGGCACATTCATTCCAGATGGAGCTCTTGGACAGATGCTCGATCAACATACCTACAGCCATGTCGTTGTCGGCCACATAAGCATAGGGCGAGCGCTTGCCGAACCGGAGTCCCTCAGTATGGTCATTGCCCATGCGCAGGGTATTGAAACGGGGTAGGCGGCCGACGGCCAGAAGCGAGTCGAAGTCGTCTTGCCAGATGCGGAAACGAGTAGTGTCTCGCACAGCCAGATCATATACGGGATACCGCGGACAATGGTTGGCGGCCAAGATCGGCAGGCTGGCGTGTCCTGCCCTCACGAACTCACCATAGGTGCGGAAACTCACCCCGTAGCGGTGGCAGTTGTTCCAGATGAAGCCACCCTTGTTGTTGGCGATCTCCCGCTCACCCTCACCCCCGTAGGTGCCTCCACGTCCGCCGTAGCTGCTGGGCCAGGTCTTCTCCAGGTAATCATTCGCATAGGCACCCATGCTCCAGTTGTGCCCGTCGGCGCTCACTTCGGCATCGACAAAGAAATTGTCGAGCAGCACAAAGCTTTCCGCGATGGCATGCTGGTTGGGTGTCACCTTCCGGCCAAAGAGCAACAATGAAGTGTCTCCATTGCCGCCCTTCACATCGGCCAGGACCTGGTCGTAGGTCCGGTTCTCCTTGATCACATAAAACACGTATTTGATCGGCGAGGGCTGCCCAATGCGCATAGGGATGGGATAGCCCGGCGCCAGTGAATCAGCCAGCTCGGTCTTGCGCAACGAATAAGGTGTGTTGGCATACACCTGTCTCGAATACTGGGCAAGCTTGGCCTCATCCGGTGTTTCAATGATGCTCATCGTGCCTTTGAACAGTCCACCGATATACTCCACCTGAGACCCATCCTTGACAGAAAAGCCATGATGAATCACATCCTCCCGTCGACGGATAGGCGAAGGACCGAAAGGATTCGGCAGCGAACTCATCCCCTTCCCGTTGGCCACCCAGATGCGACCTCCTACCACACGCACACTCGTAGGGTACCAGCCCGTGGGAATGAAGCCCAGCGAACGGCTCTGCCCCGGCTTACTCACGTCGAAGACCGCCAGGCAGTTGTTGTCGGCATTCGCCAGATAGAGCCGCTTGCGCGAAGCATCTAGGGCCAGACTGTTGGTGGTGGAGCCACTGGGTGAATTCGGATAGAGGGCCGCGTCTAGGGTCTCGATCACCCGACCCGAAGGCACATCGACCACCGACACGCTGTTGTCGTTGGCATTGCAGACATACAGAAGTTTTCCACCTGAAGCCAAGAGTATCTCATTGGGGTGATCCCCCACCGCGACAGGCGTCTTCCAGCGGTTGGCGACCAGGTCGTATCTCAACAGCTTGTTGCAACCCCAGCAGGTGATGAACAGTTCCTTACTGTCTGCCGACAGTTTACAATCGTACGCCTCAGCGTCCAGTCCATACCGGGCCGTGACCTGCTTCGTGTCGAGGTCGAGCACGTACAGCATCTTGTCCTCACGTGTCACGACATAGAGCCTGCGCCGCTGTTCATCCACCTCAATGCCAGCAGGCCCCACCCGGACAGGCCAGGGCTTGTCGAGCACGAAAGTGTCCATAGCCTTCAACCGCCCTTCGTTCACGGAAAAACGCAGGATGCGGTTGTCATGCCCGCCGGAGACAAAGAGCTGCCGGTCGTCGGAAGAGAACTTCAGTCCATACCAAGACTTGGCCAGCACCTGCGAGTCGATCACGCACTGCGACTTCACATCCACCATCTGCAGTTGCTGGACACTCTGCCCATTGTTCGTCACAGCAATGAAGCGACCCGACCGGCTCACGGCCATGTTCAGCGGCAGATCGCCCAATGGGAACGACTTTCCTGCCGGCGTCAGCGACCAGCCGTTGGGTAGTACCACCCGCTGTGAGAATACAGAAGTGGAAAGGATCAGGGTAAGGCCCGCCAGCGCAAGCCAGGTTTTTAAGGATTGCATGGACATGGTTGTTTGAAAGGTTCGATACCGAAAGGATCGGCACAGGCCTTCACAGCCGTCTGGGCCTTCCTGCTCTAAGATACGAAGGACATGGGATTGATTGAAAGCACGCATAGGATTTAAACATCGCTTCATATACAGCATTCACAGGTTCACGCAGGCTTCACATACATGCGCCATCTTCGCATTCACTATGTCCGTACCATATCCATCGGACGAAACAACCCAGACGCACCGGGTGCGAAAAGGAAAAGGGACCGGGGATATCCATCGCCGAGCCCGCCCATTCTTCTCGAATGTCACCCACCCTCCAAGGGTGGGGCGTTCATTTCTCTTCCTCCTGGTGGCGCTTCCGCTGGTCGTCCTCGTCGTCCATCTCGGGGCCCATTATCACCTTCCGCCAGTCGGTCTCGCGCCCGTAACGACGCATGGCGACCTTGGCATCGAAGACGCGCTTGTCGGGAAAGGTCAGCGTATAGGGCGTGTAGTCGGGCTTGGAGGTAAAGAAGTCGTCCAGATGGGTGGCCGTAACATCGTACTGATTGACATACGGCACGCCGAGGATGTTGTAGATCATCTTCAGGATCGACCCGAAGTTGGCATGCGTGCGGGAGACATGCCCGCGTTTCACAAAGGGCCCCGCCATCATGAGGATGCTACGGTGGGCATCGACGTGGTCGACGCCACCCTGGGGGTCGTCCTCCGTCACCACCACGAGCATATGCTTCCAATACGGCGTGCGGGAGAGGAAGTGGAGGATGCGCCCCAGCGCCAGGTCGTTGTCGGCCACATAGCTATGCGTATACGGATAGCCGTCGGCCGGCCGTGGCGAAGCCGTATGGTCGTTGGGGATCTGCACGGTCACCAGCGAAGGCATCTTCGCCTTGCCTTTCAGATACCGACGGGTGAACGCGCGCTCGAACTGGTCCATGCGCAGCTGGTCGGGGATGTTGGTGTTGTACCCTGCGTAGTCGCGGCTGGTGCGGCGAAACAGCGCGTCCTGCATGGGCACCATCACGCCATGGGCGGCGCCGGTCAGGGTATCGTTCCATTCCTCGCGGACATGGGCCGTCTCGTTGGCCTCGCCGAAGTTGTAGAAGTCGATACCCCTGCGCTCCAGCGCCTCCCAGAGGCCGCCCGTCTCGGCGAAGTCCTCCGGGTCCATGCTGCCCGTCGATCCCGGGAAGCGGCGGCCGGGCGCGGGCGAGAATAGTTGGGCCGACTTGCTGGTGTTGCTGTTCGTCTCGACCCATTCGTTGGGGATCACGCCCATCATCCAATGGTGGCCGTGGATGGAGGCGTCGCTGTCGCAGTAGAAATTATCGGAGAAGGCGAACTGCCGTGCGGCGCGGTGGTGGTTGGGCGTGATGTCAGCCTGACGGAGATAGAGGCTGTCGGTCTCCGGCCCCTTCTGTCCGCGCTTGCCGGGCTTTTTGCCCCATACATCGGACTGCAGCCCGAAGCGGGCCAGCGAAGCATCGCCCCGAGCGTTCGACATCTGACCGAAGACCTCGTCGTAGGTGCGGTTCTCCTTCGTAATGTAGACAATGTGTTGGATGGGCGATGTCTTCTCGCCAGGATATTGTGGCAGGGGACTGTCGGATGGTTTCACAGGCACCCGCCGGTATGTAAAAGAAAGCACCTCCTGAGTGTATCTATCCAAGGCCACGGCATCGGGCACGGGCAGCCGTTGGAAGGTGGCGAGCTGGATGTCGCCGACATACGTTCCCTGTACTGGCGCCACGAAGCCTCTACCGCCATTGGGACCCGCGCCCAGACCGCGGCAGCTCACGATAAACAACTCTTGCCCGTCGGGCGAGAGGCGCACGCGGGTCGGTCCCCAGCCGGTGGGGATGAGTCCCTTCGTCACGCCCGACGACACCTCGACGACGGCAACGGCGTTGAACCCGAGGAGGGCCACGTAGAGCGTCCGCCCGTCGGCGCTTGCCGTGATGCCGAAGGGCAAGAGCCCGCGGTGCCGGTCGAGCGCTGGGTCGACACGAAGCGGGATATGCCGCTCAATCCTGCCCTTGACATAGTCGATCACGGCGATATTGTCGTTGGTCGCATTGGTCACAAAGGCATAGGGCGGGTGGATGGCGATGCTGTTGGGACTGGCGCCGCCGATCACTTCGGCGTCCTCCACCAGCTGGCCGACAGCCAGGCCCGTGCGCAGCCGGGCCGTCACGCGGTTGGTTGAGAGGTCGATGGTGAAGACGCTCATCGACTCGGGCGCGTTGGGGTCACCCACGCCGGGGATGCGTTTGCCATCGACCACCGTGCCATTCCTTGACTCGGGCGTGTTATGCCCGTAGGGATGGTGATGGATGACCATTGTGTCGTAGTTCGCCTCGGTCATGCCTTCCACGAGCGGATAGGCGTACATGCCGACGTTGGCGACGACGGCCGTACGGCGGTCGGGGCTGAGGGAGAGGCCGAAGGGCAGGCGCCCGACGGGTATCGACGCCGTCACATGGCGGCTCTTCCGGTCGATGCGCACGAGGCGATAGTTGGCCTGGTCGAGTGCGAGGATCTCGTCGGCCGCCTCGTTGTAGAGCAGGTCGGAGGTGAAGCTGTCGCGGTAGGTGCTGTCGCCGCTGGGTCCGTCGAGCCGGAAGCTGTCGACGACGGCGAGCCGCTCGCAGTCATAGGCGATGATGGTGCCGGCATCACCGCAGCTAAGGAAGACGGTGCGCCCGTCAGGATGGAAGCTCGCGCCGAGTAGCGATCCCCTGGGGAAGGGCGAGGCGGGGACGCTGTCATAGCCGGGCACTCGGATGACGCTGTCGGTATCGAGCTGGATGATGGTGAGCACTCCGTTATGCAGCGCCACAGCGCGCCGCCCGTCGGGCGAGACGGTGAGGCCGAAGGGGTCGTGCGTGATGCGGTGCACACGGCCGGCGGGCTTCACGAACCGGCCGCTGGGCAGCACCGAGATACCACCGGGACGGAGGACAGCGAAGGAGTCGCGGCCGGGGACTTCCAATCGTTCAGCGGGGTGAGGCACTTGGGAAAGGACAGGCAGCGTACTCACAATCAATAGACCGCAGAAAAGGGTTTTCATCTCACTAATGTAACCCAACGGAGTGGATCGATACTTTCCCTTGAGACAAAAAAGAAACCCCGGCTTTCGCCGGGGCCCATCATCCCAGCATGCAGGTGTGCGATCAGTAAGCTTTGTTCTGAGGATCCCACTCGGTCCAGCCCATGGTCCAGTTGGTGGTACCCATCGCGCCGCGGAAAGTGCCGACGGTAAAGAAGGCGTTCATGCCCGTGTAGTTCGCACCGGTGAGGGCAGGCGAGCCGGTCCGGGGCAGGAAGTTGGGCGTCGTGGAATAATAGGGAGCGGTCAGCATCACGGAGTCGCCAGAGGCATAGGTGATGCAGCCATCCGTCTGTGCCTTGCCCTGGTATTGGGCCTGGATGTACCCACTGACCCGGAGGTGGTCAAGCCGGCGGTATAGGCATACCTGACCCCTGCCTGCATCCTTGGTGGTGTCGAGCATGTCCATCAGAAATTGAGCATGCAGACCAGCAACCGGCAGGCAGGCGAATCCGATGAGGATGAAAATGCCTTACGTAGGGGGTGGTTTATACACAATCGCGGCGCGATAACCCACATTCATGTTAAGGAATTATTAACAGAGGGGAAGGTCACTGTTCAGCAGCCAAAATAGGTACAATTTGCGCCAAACCGAGGACCATGGCATCCAACTCATTCCTCAAGCTCTTCCTTCCCAAGGACCAGGTGTTCTACGACCTCTTTGAAAATGTAAGCCAACGCGTCGTTGAGATGGGCAAAGTGCTGAAGGAGCTGGTGGTGGAGCCAGAATACGAAAAGCGGGTGGCCATCTACGCCCGCATCGAAGATTTGGAACATGAGAACGACGAACTCACCCACCGCATCTTTCTGGAGTTGGGCAAGAACTTCATCACGCCATTCGACCGCGAAGACATCCACTATCTGGCGAGCTCGCTGGATGACATCGCAGACTACATCTTTGCGTCGGCAAAGAAGATCAACTTCTACAAGGTCAACCCCATCGAGCACGATATGCTCCGTTTTGCAGAGCTTATCCACCAGAGTACGGTACAGGTCGACAACGCTGTTCGGGAACTACGCAACCTCAAGAACCTTCGGCTCATCACCGACTCACTGGTAAAGATTAACAGCATTGAGAACCAGGCCGACGACCTATTCGACCTGAGCATCGAACGGCTCTTCGACGAGGTCTCTGATGCCAAGGAAGTCATCAAGCTTCGAGAGATCTTCCAGGTCATGGAGATCGCGACCGACAAGAGCGAAGACGCGGGCAATGTGATCGAGTCCATCATCATCAAGTACGCCTAGGCGACCCCACAGTCATGAGCTTTATCTTGCTGATCATTGTGCTGGCCTTGGTGTTTGACTACATCAACGGCTTCCACGACGCGGCAAACTCGATTGCCACGGTCGTCTCCACCAAGGTCCTCACTCCATTTCAGGCAGTCATCTGGGCGGCTGTCTTCAACTTTGCGGCCTTCTTTATCTTCAAGGACCATGGCGTGGCCAATACCATCGCCAAGACGGTGAAAGCGGATGTGGTAAGCGGGTACGACGGCCTAGTGATCATCTTTTCGGGGCTGATCGCCGCCATCACATGGAACCTCCTGACCTGGTGGTTCGGCATCCCCTCCTCTTCCTCCCATACCCTGATCGGAGGTTTTTCGGGGGCGGGCATCGCCCATGCCGGACTGGATGCGATCAACTCAGAGCCAGTCCTCAAGACGGTCATGTTCATCTTCATCGCCCCCTTTGTGGGGATGCTGGTCGCTTTCATCATCTCCCTCTGGTTTATTCATTCGTTTCGAAAAGGGTGGGTGCCACTCCTGCTGGCCCTGGCCGTGGCGGGAGGCGTCACATGGATCCTTTGGCAACAACTTGTCTTAGATGAGGCCACGCTCGCCGCTGGCACAGAGTATGAAGGGTATATCATTCAAGTGGTCTTCTACTCGAAGAATTTCAAGTGGATCCTGCTGGGGCTCATTATATATATGCTGGCTGTCTTCACGGTGTATCTGAACACCCTCAATGCCACCCGCGCCAACATATGGTTCAAGCGGCTGCAGCTTGTATCCTCCGCCGCCTTCAGCATCGGCCATGGCGGCAACGATGCGCAGAAGGTGATGGGCATCATCACGGCCGCGCTGATTGCAGATGGTTCCATCAACTCCTTCGAAGAGATGCCTGTCTGGGTGCCGCTGGCCTGTTATGCGGCCATCAGCCTGGGCACGATGAGTGGCGGCTGGAAGATCATCAAGACTATGGGCACGCGCATCACCAAGGTCACCCCTTTCGAGGGGGTGGCGGCTGAGACAGCTGGTGCCATCACCCTCTTCGTCACCGAGGCCCTCAAGATCCCCGTCAGCACCACCCATACCATCACCGGCTCCATCATAGGCGTCGGAGCCACCAAGCGCCTCTCGGCCGTCCGCTGGGGTGTGACGATCAATCTCCTCTGGGCCTGGATCCTTACGATACCCGTCAGTGGCCTGCTCGCCATGCTGGTCTACCAGATCGTCCGGCTGGTCTCCTAAGGTCGCCAAGCACTCTAGTGGACGCTGTCGCCCAAACGACCTACCTTGGCGGCCAAATCCTACCTTCATGAAGGGAATCATCCTGGCCGGCGGCTCCGGCACGCGCCTCTACCCCATCACCTACGCCATCAGCAAGCAGATCATGCCGGTCTATGACAAGCCCATGATCTACTACCCCCTGTCAACGCTCATGCTGGCGGGCATCCGGGAGATCCTGGTCATCTCAACGCCGCAGGACCTGCCGCAGTTCCAGAAGCTCTTTGGTGATGGCCACCAGCTGGGCCTCGAGTTTTCCTATGCGGAGCAGCCCCTCCCCAACGGACTGGCTCAGGCCTTTGTCATCGGCGAGTCGTTCATCAGACAAGACAGTGTAGCGCTGGTGCTGGGAGACAATATCTTCTACGGTCTCGGCCTAGGTCAGACCCTCTCTCGCAACAGCAACCCAGATGGCGGCGTCGTATTCGCCTACCATGTGAGCGACCCCGAACGCTACGGCGTCGTCGAGTTCGACGCCGACAACCGCGCCATCTCCATCGAAGAAAAGCCGGAAGCCCCGAAGAGCCGCTATGCCGTGCCCGGGCTATACTTCTACGACCAGACGGTGGTAGAAATCTCGAAGAACCTGAAGCCCTCCCCTCGCGGAGAGTATGAGATCACCGACGTGAACCGCGAATACCTGCGGCAGGGCCGCCTTCAGGTCTCCATCCTGCCCCGGGGTACGGCCTGGCTTGACACGGGCACCTTCGACTCGCTCATGCAGGCATCGCAGTTCATCCAGGTCATCGAACAACGGCAGGGCATCAAA
The DNA here is from genome assembly GCA_016868815.1 of Bacteroidota bacterium. GTDB lineage: Bacteria > Bacteroidota > Bacteroidia > Chitinophagales > Chitinophagaceae > Pollutibacter. Next base: position 183,266 of record VGFQ01000003.1, on the reverse strand, counting down.
GTCGCCTGCATAGAAGAAATCGCATGGCGACAGGGCTTCATAGACACCGAACAGCTGCTGCGGCTGGCAGAGCCCCTCATGAAGAGCGGATATGGAAAATACATCGCCAACCTGGTAGAATCCTGAAAGCCCCCTCATTTCTCCAGGATTTAGCCGAATTTGCCAGAAGAACTTACTTAAGAAATCCTCTCGACAGCATGAAGAAGATACTCGTCACCGGCGGCTGTGGTTACATCGGCAGCCATGCCATCCTCGACCTGGTAGGATATGGATACGAAGTCATTTCCATCGACAACAATGCCCGCTCCTCTAGGCGGATGCTCAATGGCATTGAGCAGATCACCGGTCGCAAGGTCTTGAACTACCGAGTAGACCTCTGTGATTTCGACGACACACAGGCGGTCTTCACCGAGAACCCCGACATCCATGGAGTCATCCACTTCGCCGCCTACAAGGCCGTCAGTGAATCCGTAGAGAAGCCGTTGCTATACTACTACAATAACCTCGTCTCCCTGATCAACCTCCTGCGCTGCATCGAGGAGCACCGCACGCCGCAGTTTGTCTTCTCCTCCTCCTGTACCATCTATGGCAATCCCGACAGCATCCCTGTCACGGAGGAGACGCCGGAAAAGCCTGCCGCCTCCCCCTACGGCTCTACCAAGCAGATGGGAGAGACCATCATCCGCGAATTTGCCAAAGTCAACCCCACCCGGTGCATCCTGCTCCGGTATTTCAACCCCGCCGGCGCCCATCCCTCGGGACTGATCGGAGAGCTGCCCATAGACCGGCCGCAGAACCTGGTGCCCGTCATTACCCAGTCGGCCATCGGAAAGATCCCACCCTTCACCGTGCATGGGACCGACTACCCCACGCGGGACGGGTCCTGCATCCGCGATTTCATCCACATCTGCGACCTGGCACATGCCCATACCCTGGCACTGGGCTACCTCGAGCGGCAGGAGACAAGCCCCCTTTGCGAGGTCTTCAACATCGGCACCGGCCAGGGCATCAGCGTACTGGAAGCCATTGACGCCTTCGAACGGGCCAATGGCTTCAATCTCAACTATGCCCTCGGACCCCGGCGACCCGGCGATGTACCGGCCATCTTCGCCAACAAAGACAAAGCAGAACAGGCCTTAGGCTGGCAGCCGCGCTTCTCCCTGGATGAGATCATGCGCACCGCCTGGAAATGGGAGCAGGAGCTTGGCAAATCGGGCGGAGAAACGTACCAACTGCGGAACTTCACGTTCAACTGATGCCATCCGCGACGGGAGAGAAAGTCAGCCCCCATTCCAAGCCAATACATTTACTTTACCAGAAATTCGGTTATTGACATGCTGAGGGATATCCAGCCGACCGGCCAAAAAGACACACGCAGTGGTTTCGGCGACGGCATCCATATGCTGGGGGCCAGCAACCAGCGCATCATCGCGCTGACGGCCGACCTAGCAGGCTCCCTGAAGCTGAACGCCTTCATGCGCGACTTCCCGGAGCGTTTTGTCCAGTGCGGCATCTCCGAAGCCAACATGATGGGGGTGGCAGCCGGCCTAGCCACTGCGGGGAAGATCCCCTTCACCACCACCTTCGCCAACTTCTCCACAGGACGCGTCTACGACCAGATTCGACAGTCCATTGCCTACTCTGGTAAGAACGTCAAAATCTGCGCGTCGCATGCCGGGCTTACCCTCGGTGAAGACGGCGCCACCCACCAGATCCTCGAAGACATAGGCCTGATGAAGATGCTCCCCGGCATGACCGTCGTCGTGCCCTGCGACTACCAGCAGACGAAGGCGGCCACCATCGCCATCGCCACGCATACAGGCCCTGTATACCTCCGTTTCGGCCGGCCGGTATGGCCCATCTTTACGTCCCCTGAAGAGCCCTTCGTGCTGGGGAAAGCCCAGCATTTCTCTGAAGGGACCGACATCAGCCTGTTTGCCTGCGGACACATGGTCTGGAAAGCCATCGAAGCGGGCAAGCAACTCGAAGCACAAGGCATCTCCGTAGAAGTCATCAACGTCCATACCATCAAACCGCTGGACGAGGCCGCCGTCCTCGCCTCCATCCGCAAGACGGGATGCGCCGTCACGGCAGAGGAACATAATGTCATCGGCGGACTGGGAGACAGCATCGCACAACTCGCCGCCCGGCAACATCCCATCCCCATCGAATTCATCGGTACACAAGACACCTTCGGTGAGAGCGGTAAGCCGATGGAGCTGCTCCGAAAATACGGCCTAGAGACAGAACATATACTGGCGGCCGCCCACCAGGCCCTAGCGAGGAAATAAGCCTCGCGAGGCAAGGGTTAAACCTATGTCCTGCCATCCTGTCCAATTCCGGGGGCATGCCACCCCCTCCCCAGTCCTATGGTTATGCCGGCAAACGACGAGCAACTCCTCGAACAATTCCGCGAGCCCTCCGCCCGCCCACGGGTGTTTGCCCTGCTGGCAGAAAAATATAGCCCGCGCCTATACTGGCATATCCGAAGGCTTGTCGTAAACCACGAAGATGCCAATGATGTCCTCCAGAATACAATGATGCGCGCCTGGAACGGACTGCCGCAGTTCCGGATGGATGCCCGCCTCTACACCTGGCTATACCGGATCGCCACCAACGAATGCCTGAACTTCCTGGAGGTGAAACGAAAGCGGATGTCGGTCTCTTTGGAGGACATGCCCGACCGGATGGCCAGCCAGCTCCACGCAGAGCCAGGCTTCGACAGCCAACGGTTGGAATGGAAAATCCAGCTGGCCATTCAGCAGCTGCCAGAGAAGCAGAAACTCGTCTTCACCCTCCGCTATTTCGATGAGATGCCCTATGAAGAGATGAGCCGTGTCCTAGGGACTTCCGTGGGCGCCCTCAAAGCCAGCTACCATCACGCCGTGAAAAAAGTGGAGCGGTGTATCACAGGGCAGGATTAAACCCGCAAGCACAATCATAGTCTGTACTGCAAGCCATGGAGAGACGTTCCGCCATTTGCCGTCAGGAATTAAGCGACTGGGGCAGTCTGCTGACAGACAGCCCCCGCGAGATGCCCTATGCCTTGCCGGCGGGCTATTTCGAGTCGGTCGTACTGGCCACCCTTCAGCACATCCAGGAAGCCGATGCGGACAACAGAGCGCCTATCCCTGGCCGGGAGATCCAGCTCCTCGCACCGCGCCTGGCCGCTGCTGACCGGGCCATGCCTTTTCAGGCGCCTCCCCTCGTCGGCCTGCCCCGGGTGACAGCCAGCCTGCGTCCCGCCCAGACAGTCAGCAGTCCGGAAGACCCGAAGGAGACCCTACCAAAGATCCGACAGTGGAAGCCACTGCGCGTCGCTGCCGCCTGGCTGTTGCTGGGCATGGCCACCTGGCTGCTGCGCCTGCAGACCCAGCCTGCAGCATTACAAGACACCTCACTCACCCTTGACACCTCCCTGTTCCCCCTGGAGTCCGTGGATGAAGCTTCGCTCACAGGCTACCTCGCCGATACAGAAGCGGGCAGCGAGCGCATCGGCCGGGAGGCCTCCTGGGAGGAGGCCGTGCAGGCCATCGTACTGGGAGATATGACCTGCCTCGACAGCAGCCTCGCGGCCCTGCCAGCAGCCACACTCCTCGCCTTTGCCAATGAGACCAGCCTGTCCTTTCCCTAAACAGACCTTACATTTATCAAACACCCCTGATATGACACGCAATACTCTCCTGACCCTGTTTTGCCTCGCACCTGTCCTCGGCATGGCGCAGCTCAAGCATTTAAGGGGGATGCAACCTGACCGCGAACGGCTCGAGTCCATGGAAGTAGCCTATCTCACCCGGGAGCTCAACCTTTCCCCAGAAGATGCCCAGAAATTCTGGCCCGTATTCAACAAATACCGCGAAGAAGTCAAAGCCGTCATCACCAATACTGCCCTGACCGACCCGCTCGACAGACAGCAGAAAGTCCTGGACCTTCGCAAAAAATACCGGCCAGATTTCACCCGTGTGCTGGGAGCCGAGAGAGGCCCCTCCGTGTTCTCCAGCGAAGAACAGTTCCGCCAAAAAGTCAAAAATGCCGTAGAACTTCGAAATAAAACGGCTGGCCGGCGGCCCATGATGCAACAGCGACTGCAAAAGCGTGGACCCAACTTCCCCGGCGGAGGTGGCTTCTGATCAGCCATGCTGCGTATAAAGAATCCCTTGACAACCCATCAAGGAATTCTTTATGCAAGAAGGTTTCCCGCCTACTGGAGGGGATGGCGAAAAAACCGTTTACCATTCCTTCAGCCAGAAAAAGAATAGAATCTGCTATTGTGGAGATATGGCATATATGTACTTTAGTAATGGTGTTTTTCATAGGTTAGCAACGGCTGGCTCTTTCTAGGGCCAGCCCTCTTTTTTATATCCAGCCCTATCCGGGCACAGCGGTTGGCGACTTTAGGTCGTGATAGAACAGGAATGTCCAAGCCTCCCACCTCCCTTGTTCCCACCATGCCTTTCGGAGCTCCATCGCCCGGCGCCCATCGAAATCATATTTGGCGATGAAGCGGTGTTTCATCTGCTGCAGTTGGGGGGCTTCATCGCCGCCAAAGAATAGTGTCTGTCCCTGCTCTTCCAGCCAGAAGACCTGGTGATTGGGCGCATGGCCACCGCTTCGGGCATATCGGATACCAGTCCCCAACTGACCATCGCCATCGAGTAGCAGCAGTTGGTCGCTGGAGGCCAGCACTTCGAGTTCCCGGGGATGATAAGAAGGCCCTCCCTGCCGATAGGCATGCTCCAATTCTTGGCGCTGCACGCAATAGCGGGCCTGGGGGAAAGCCAATCGCTGCTCCCCGGAGGTTGAGAGGTCAAGCCCGATGCCGCCGGCATGGTCGGCATGAAGGTGGGAGAGCAGTACCCAGCTGACGTCGGTCGCTGAGAGTCCAGCTTGTGCAAGATTCTGATGAATCTGTAGCGTCCCGTCAGGGCCTTTCTGCCCAAGGCCGGTGTCGAGCACCACCACCTCAGAGCGGGTGACGACGCAGAAAGGCTGAATCTCTACCAGCAGGCTGCCTTTGGGGCGTTGCTCCAGGCGGTCGCTTCCCGGGTCGAAGGGGATAAACCGCTTTGAAGCGTCGATGGTGAAAGCGCCTTCCGAAAGGGGATATACCGTCATGGTCCATCAGGTTCAATCGGTTTCAAGGCGTCCGTAGGCATGGGCTATTTCAACACGGCATTCCGGTCGACATCCAGTCGTATGAGGATAGCCAGCATGATGGAAAAGGTGAGCAGGGCGGTGCCGCCATAGCTCATGAAGGGCAGCGGAATCCCGATGACAGGGACGAGGCCGATGGTCATGCCGATGTTGATCATGACATGGAAAAAGATGACCGATGCCACGCCATAGGCATAGCAGGTACTGAAGACGCTTCTCTGACGCTCGGCGAGCTGGACGATCCGCCATAGCATCAGCAAGTAGACGAGCAGCAGGGCGGCACTGCCTAGAAAACCAAATCCCTCCCCGATCGTACAGAAGATGAAATCGGTCCGTTGCTCGGGTACGAAGTCGTAACGTGTCTGAGTACCTTTGAGTAGGCCTTTCCCCGTCCACCCTCCAGAACCAATGGCAATCTTACTCTGGGTTACATTGTAGGAGGTGGCTTTCTTTCGGTCTTCGATGCGCCGGATATCTTCTGCCGTCATGCGGCTGGGATCGATGGGCATGTCCCGCCCCACGGTGGAATAGATGCGCTGCACCTGATAGGGTTTGAGGACATTTTCAAAGAACAGCGGCACGGCCACCCTTTGGAAGCCGACCGAGAAGGCCCATGCACCGAGCACCAGGAAAAGCAACGACCGGTTCCGACGCATCGGCTTGCGCAGTAGCCAGAGGGCAATGGCTGCGATGGCGGTGAGGAGGGCGGCCAGCAGGTTGGGGTCTAGCAGCAGCGTGGCGATGCCGAGGGCTGCCAGGCTGGCTCCAATAATGAGGACCAACGACGACATTCCCTGACGGTAGCTGACCAGGAAGAAGGCCAGATAGACCAGGGCAAGCCCCGTCTCACTCTGCAGCACGCTGAGGAGGGCAGGCAGCAGGATGATGGCAGCTGTCCAGAGCTGGTCGCGCAGAAGACGTATGTCGGTCTCTGTCCTGGCGATGTACTTGGCCAGCGCTAGGTTGACGAACAGCTTGCAGACTTCGGCAGGCTGCAGTTGAAAGCTGCCGAGGCGCAGGATGGAGCGGGTCCCTTTGACTTCTGTGTGGAAGGGGAATACCAGGAGCATGAGCAGTATGCCCAGCCCATAGGCCAGATAGGCGGTGGTCGTAAAGACCTTGCTGTCGGTGAGGATGATGAGGGTGCCCGCCACGACAGACAGCAGGAGAAAGAGGCTCTGCCGGCTGTAGTCGGTCCGGAGCGAGAGAAACCCCTGCCAGACATTCTCCGTATTCAGCGTGGTGGCAAAGATGCTCATCACACCCATCCCCGCCAGCACAAAATAGAGGAGGATAAGCACCCAGTCGGTCCGTATCTGTGTATCAATTTTTTTCGGCATCATGGCACTCGCTTGGAGGAGAGCGGCAGCAGGGGCGTGGCCAGGTGACCCCTGCCAGCAGGCAAGGAGCGAGCGGGCGGGAGCGGGGTGTCTGCCCGGAGGCGAACGGGCCTTCCAGGACTTTGGAGATTTAGGGTTCTTGGGCGAGGGGCCGGGGGGGCCGCGTCGGCATAGAGGCCCTTGCCCAGCAATCGCGCACGCCAGAGGGAATCCATCCGCTTGCGTTTTTGTTTGATGACGGGCAGCAGGATCTCCTTGGCAGCGATCCGCTCGACCTCTGCAAGTCGCTCAGACCGGAGAGAATCGGTGAGGTATTTCTCTATGAGCAGGGAGGCGATGGGGCCTGCCCACGTTGCGCCAAAACCTGCATTTTCGACAATCACGGCAATAGCGATGCGCGGCGCCTCCCGGGGGGCAAAGGCCACGAACCAGGAATGGTCATCGAGCTTGACGCGCTTGCCATGGATGATGCCATAGTTCTCTGCCGTGCCCGTCTTGGCTGCTACAGAGATGCCTTGCAGGCGCGCTACCCGGGCGGTACCCCGTTCCACGACATCCTGCATGCCTAGCTGGACAGCCTCATAGGCCTTGGGGGAAATATGGGTGACCTCATGGCGGATGCGAAATGGCGCCAGCATGGTGTCTGCTGCCCCGCCGCTATCGATGGATGAGACAAAATGCGGGGTATAGTAATGCCCCTTGTTGGCGATGATGCACATGAGGTTGGCCATCTGCAGTGGTGTCGCCGTCAACTCTCCCTGACCGATGCCGAGGAATACATTGTTGCAGGAGTTCCAGACGCCGCGGTATAGCCGGTTGTAGAAACTGGTGTCGACGATCATCCCCTTATCTTCACTCGGCAGGTCGACCCCTAGCCGAGTACCCATCCCAAAGGCGTTGGCATACTGCTTCCAGCGGTCATAGCCAACCTGCACATTTTTGTAAGCGGGCTTGTCGACCGAGAGGCGGAATATATGACTAAAATAGGCGTTGCAGGAGTTGGCCATGGCAGTCCGCAGGTCTGAGGCATGACCGCCGCCGGCATGGGTGCAGCGGATGGGGCGTCCGCAGGAATGATAGGCACCAGTGCAGCCATAGCCGAAATCGGGGGAGATGACTCCCTCATCCAAGGCGATGAGGGCACCCATAGGCTTGATGGTAGAACCCGGCGGATATTGCCCTTTGATGGCGCGGTTGAACAGGGGCCTGGCCGTATCCGAAAGCAGGTAGGAGAAGTTGCGCCGCCGATCACCGCCTGTCAGCTGGTTAGGGTCGTAGGTAGGGCCACTGGCCATGGCGATGATGCCGCCGGTGCTGGGCTCGATGGCGACGACGGCGCCCAGCTTGTTGGCGAAGAAACGCTCTGCCAGCTGTTGAATGTCGATGTCCAGGTAGGAGCGCAGATTTTTCCCTGCCCGAGCAGCAGTGTCATACTGCCCGCCCTCATAGGCGCCCATGATGCGATTCTTGTTGTCGCGGAGCTGGTAAGACACACCCCGCTCGCCCATGAGCACTCGCTCATAGTAGCGTTCGATGCCGTTCAGTCCCAGATAGTCGCCCATCTGATAGAAGTAGTTTGTTCGACGCAGGATGTTGGAGTCCACCTCGCCAATATAACCAAGGATCTGAGCGGCGGCATGGTAGGGATAGGTGCGGATGGGGCGTTCCTGCAGGTAGAAGCCAGGCTCGAAGAGGTATGCATTCTCCTGCAGCTTGACCGACTTGTCGACACTGAGGGTCGGCTCAAAGACGGAGGGACGGTAGCGTCCATTCTTGACGATGGCATTGATTAGCCGCTGCCGGTACTCGATCGTGTCGATGCCTAGGATGCGGCATATGTCGGGGATGTCCGACTTCTTCAGCTTGCTGGGCAGGACCATCAGATCCCGGGTGGTGGTATTCTCCAGGATGGGGCGGCCCTTGCGGTCAAACATGATGCCGCGGTCGGGATAGATGACCTTCCGGTAGACGGCGTTGCCCATGGCCAGCATCGAATACTCCGGGGAGAGCACCTGCAGGAAGAAGAGTCGGACGAGGAGAATGCCGAACACAGTACAGAGGATCGCCATGATGACATTCATGCGAGGCTCCGTGTACCGTAGGTTTGCCATAGTCCGCCAGCGAAGGTTTTTTTAGTGGGTTTATCTCCTGTCATCTGCCGGATCCCGGCGGAATGCCAACTCTGTGACCGCCATCATCAACAGGCTGAGCAGGGTGGTGGCCAGGACTTTGATGAAAAAATATACGAGGTCTCCCAGGTCAAGCCATTCCAGGAATACCACCCACCCATGATGCAGCAACGTCAGCAGCAGGAGGTAGGTGGCATATGGGACCAGTCCCATGCTGAGCAGCGAAGGCTCGACGCGAATGGCATCCTCCTCCTGCCGTGGCATGAGCAGCTGGATCAGGCCCGGCCGGGCAAAAGCCACCCAGATGCAGGCAGAGGCATGCAAGCCGGGGGTATGTGAGAACATATCCATCACAGAGCCGTATACGAAAGAGAGAAAGAGCAGCTGCAGCTGACCGACACGCAGCGGAAGCCATAGCAGAAAGAGCAGATAGATGCTGGGCGTCAGGAACCGGTGCAGTGGAGGGATGCTGTCCAACAGTAAGACCTGTACGGCCAAAAAGGCCAGCGCCCTCCACACAGATCGCATGATCTCAGTCATTGGGATCCTGTAATTTTCGGGTCAGGGAATCCATCTCGATGGCCTGCAGGTTCGCAACGACAAAGGCATGCTGCAGCGACTGGAATTCGACGGCCGACTGCACCCGCAGGTTATAGGTGTTCGTCCCCTGGTCGTTCATCACCTTATCGACAACTCCAATAATGTAACCAGGGGGGTATTTGTCTGAATAGCTGCTCGTCACGACGGTATCGCCCCGGGAGACCCTGACCGTCTGCGGCAGTTTTGCCAGCGTCAAAAACCGCGGGTCCAGGCCATCCCAGAAGACTTCGCCGAAACCGCTGCCCTTCTTCAACACCGCCACCACTTTCGACTGTGCATGCAGCAGACTCATCGCCAGGCACATGTTTGGACTGGTTTGCACCACGGTGCCCACCACGCCGGCCGGCGAGACGACCGCCATGTTCACGGCGACCCCCTGCGCTGCCCCGCGATGCAGCAGGATATAATTCTTCCGGGCGGACACCTGGTTGCTGATGACTTTGGCGGGGAGAAAAAGGAAGCGCCGGTCCGGCTCTTTGCCAAGGGGCGCGGTCAGGCGCGCCGTGTCGGGACGGTCAAAGTTCGACCGTAGCTCATTCAGCAAGCGGGTATTCTGCCGGAGCAGCTCTTCGTTCTGTGCCCGCAGGGAAAAATAACGCAAGATGCCATCGTAGCGGAGGTTTACACTTCCGGCCATCTCATTGTACAAAGCGCTGACGATGGACTTGTGATAGCGGTTAAAGCGGAAGAGCATCGTCAGCGAGAGGGCCTGCAAGGCTAAAAAGATAACCAGCGTGACATTCCGACGAATCAGTAAAAGGATAATATTCATAGCGGCTCAGCTATATGCCCAACAGATCCGAAGATACGCGAAGGGGCCAGCAGCGAAGGACAATCACCGCATGATGAACGGATAGCGCTTGTAGTTTTGCAGCGCGATGCCGGTTCCCCGGACGACACTCTTCAGCGGATCGTTGGCTATATGCACCGGCAGCTTAATCTTCTGGCTGAGGCGTTTGTCTAACCCCTTCAGCAAGGCGCCACCGCCCGTGAGGTAGAGACCGCGCTTGTAGATGTCGGAAGCCAACTCCGGGGGCGTCGTCTCCAGCGCCTTGAGGATGGCTTCTTCGATTTTAAATACCGACTTCTCCAGGGCATCCGCAATCTCCTGATAGCTGACCATGATCTGCTTGGGGATACCAGTCACCAGATCCCGGCCATTGACGGGGACGTCGTCCGGCGGGTTGTCAAGGTCTTTGGTGGCAGCCCCCACCTGGATCTTGATCTGTTCGGCCGTGCGCTCTCCGATCAGCAGGCTGTGGTAGCGGCGCAGTGCTTCCATGATGTCGGCCGTCAACTCGTCGCCAGCAATACGAATCGACTGGTCGCAGACGATGCCCGCCAGGGCTATGACGGTGATGCCCGTCGTGCCGCCTCCGATGTCGATGATCATATTTCCCACGGGCTCCTCTACGTCGATGCCGATACCCAGGGCCGCGGCCATGGGCTCATGCAGTAGGTAGACTTCTTTGGCGCCAGCCTGCTCGGCACTGTCACGCACCGCGCGCTTCTCCACCTCCGTGATGCTGGATGGTATACAGATCATCATCCGCCAGCTTGGCGGGAGGAGCGGCTTCTTGGGATAAATCATCTTGATCATCTCCCGGATCATCAGCTCGGCGGCGTTGAAGTCAGCGATGACTCCGTCTTTCAGCGGGCGGACGGTCCGGATGCTCTCATGGGTCTTCTCATGCATCATGAGGGCCTTCTTGCCCACCGCCAAGAGGTTCTTTGGATTGTTCCTGTCCAGCGCCACGATCGAGGGCTCATTCACCACGATCTCGTCGTTGTGGATGATCAGCGTGTTGGCAGTGCCCAGGTCGATGGCAATATTCTGTGTGAATAAATTAAAGAGAGACATCAGGACAGGCAGATATAGATTTTTTTCAGTCGCGCACACAAACTTCCGTAAATCAATCGAATATTCCATTCAAAAATTACCGAACAGCCGATCCCCGGCAAATGCAGGGCAGTCTAGGCAGGTCAAAGGAATTCGTGTCCGATATCCCGTCGAAAGTACATGCCGTCAAATCCGATGAAATCTATGATGCGGAGCGAACGGCGTACCGCCCCGGGGATATCCTCCCCATAGGCGCTCACGGCCAGGACGCGCCCACCGGAGGTGAGGATCTTCTGTTCCTGCTCCTGCGTGCCGGCATGAAACACGAGGACGTCGTCTTCGCGAAGGATGTCCAGCCCGTCGACTTCCATGCCTTTCTCATATGGCCCCGGGTAACCGCCGCTGACGAGTACGACCGTAGCAGCCGCACGGGGGTCGGTATGCACCTGTGACGCTGCCAGCCGGCCGGCGGCCAGGTCTTGCAGCAGCGCCAGCAGGTCGTTCTGCAGCCGCAATATGACCACCTCGGTCTCGGGGTCCCCCATCCGACAGTTGTACTCGATGACGTAGGGGTCGTCGCCCACCTTCGTGAGCCCGATGAACAGAAAGCCCCGATATTCGATGCCCTCCTGGCGGATGCCTTGGATGGTGGGCTCTACGATGCGGGTGCGGACTTTCTCGAGAAAGGCCGCGTCGGCAAACGGCACTGGGCTCACCGCGCCCATGCCACCCGTGTTCAGGCCCGTATCGCCCTCTCCGATGCGCTTGTAGTCTTTCGCCTCTGGCAGGATGAGGTAGTCGTTGCCGTCTGTCACGACGAATAGGCTCAGCTCGATGCCGTCGAGGTATTCTTCCACCACCACCTTCCGGCTGGCCTCTCCGAACTTGGCATAGGGCAGCATCAGCTCGAGCTCGGCGATGGCTTCTAAATGAGACTGCGCAATCACCACCCCTTTGCCGGCTGCCAGCCCGTCAGCCTTCAGCACCACCGGTAAGGCATGGGTCTTCAGGTACTCCACCCCTGCGCTGTAATTGGACAGATCGAATTCCCGGTAGTCGGCAGTAGGGATCCCATGGCGCTGCATGAAGGCCTTGGCAAAGGCTTTGCTACCTTCCAGCTGTGCGCCGCGGGCAGAAGGGCCGATCACTGCGATCTGCTGCAGCGCCGCATCCGCCGCGAAAAAGTCGACTATGCCGCGCACTAGCGGCTCCTCCGGGCCTACGACCATCATACGGACAGACTGTTCCAGACAGAAACGCCCAAGGGCAGAGAAATCGAGGGGATCTAGGTCCACATTGGTCCCACACTGCGCCGTGCCGGCATTACCGGGCGCAATATACAACGCCCCACAAAGGGCGCTTTGCCGGATCTTCCAGGCAAGGGCGTGCTCCCGGCCGCCAGACCCAAGGAGAAGGACATTCATATCATAGCTGTTGGATGCATAGATGCCTATCTGTGATGGCCGATTCGGACATCCCACGCTGCGTAAAGATACCGATTCGATGGCAGCAGTCAGGATGGCGGGCAAGAAGAAATGACTATTTTGAGCCCACAACCAACCCCTCCGATCATGAGCCTATCCTCCACCTGGCGGTCTGCCCGAGAAGGCTTCCTCTCCATCTTCTGGGTCGCCAACATCCTGGAGCTATTCGAGCGACTGGCCTTTTACGGCTCCAAGGCCGTGCTGGCCGTCTACATCGCCGACAGGGTCGGGCTGACCGAAGAGGCCGGCACGCTGACCGGACTATTCAGCGGACTCATCTACCTGCTGCCGGTACTGGCAGGCGTGGTCGTCGACCGCTATGGCTTCCGAAAGGCCCTCATCACCTGCTTCGGGATCTTCGCCATCGGCTACTTCCTGATCGGACTCGCAGGCATCGCCTGGGGACAGGAGATCGCCGACGCCATCGGCCGGAAGACCTATATGATCATCGTGCTGGTACTCACCGCCGTCGGCGGCTCACTCATCAAACCCTGCATCGTGGGCACCGTAGCCGTCACCTCCCGCGATGATGTCAGGCCCCTGGGCTTCTCCATCTATTACACGCTCGTCAACATCGGAGGGGCGATAGGCCCCATCCTTGCCCTACAGATCCGCAAAAACATGGGCATCGAATACGTCCTAATGATGTCGGCCCTCACCTCGGTGCTGCTCATGGTCGGCACCATGATCTTCTTCCGCGAACCCGAAAAGCGCGAGGAAGCCCAAGGAAGGACCTTTGGGAAGGTCTTCTCCGACATGTTGCTGGTCTTTGGCAACCTCCGCTTCATCCTCTTCCTGGTTATCTTTTCGGGCTTCTGGACCATGTTCTGGCAGATCTTCTACTCCTTCCCCTTCTATGTGAAGGACGTGCTTCACTTCGAAGACTTCGAACTGCTGGAGACGGTCGACGCCATCACCATCATCTTCCTAACCGTGCCCATGGCTGCCCTCGTCAAGACATGGAAGCCCTTCACGGCCATGACCGTCGGCTTCGTCATCTCAGGCCTTTCCTGGATCATCATCGCCCTGACCGGCACCGTCATGGGCGCCATCATCGGCGTTGCCGTGTACGCCGTGGGCGAGGCCATGCAATCGCCCCGCTTCTATGACTACGTGAGCTCGCTGGCACCGCGCGACCAGGTGGGCACCTACATGGGCTTCGCCTTCCTGCCCGTCGCCATCGGCTCCTTCACGGCGGGCCCCCTCGCCGACTGGCTGCGCAAGACCTACATGGCCACCGAGCCCTCGCAGATGTGGCTGGTCGTCTCGGGCATCGGCATGGGCTCCGCCGCGCTGATGGTGCTCTACAACTTCCTGCTGGTGAAAGACAAGCCGGCAGAGGGCTGACGACGGCAGTCCCTGCGATTTGTTTTAAATGTATTTACCATTCCAACGACCCAAACGCAAGCCATGTCTGAGAAACGCTTCCAACCCTTCGTCGCCCCTGAGACGCGCATGCCCGAATTCACCCTCAAGGCCGTAATCACCGGCTCCGTCTTCGGCATCATCTTCGGCGCCTCTACCGTCTACCTCGCCCTCAAGGCGGGCCTCACCGTCTCGGCCTCCATCCCCATCGCCGTGATGGCCATCGCGCTGAGCAAAATCTTCCTGCGCACCACCATCCTTGAGAACAACATTATTCAGACGACCGGCTCGGCCGGCGAAAGCATCGCCGCCGGCGTCGTCTTCACCCTCCCCGGCTTCCTTTTCCTCTCCGACGGCGACGGCGCCGGATACTTCAACTACGTGACGATCCTCACGCTGGCCATCTTCGGCGGCGTGCTGGGCACGCTCATGATGATCCCGCTGCGCCGGCCCCTCATCGTGCAGGAACACGCCACTCTCCCCTACCCCGAAGGCACCGCCTGCGCCTCCGTACTCAAGGCAGGCGAGAAGGGCGGCGACTTCGCCCGCACCGCCTTCCTCGGCCTGGGCATCGCTATGACCTATGCCTTCCTGCAGAAGGTCCTCCACTTCATCGCCGAGACACCCTCCTTCATGACGAAGCAGGCCAACAAATACTTCCCCTCCGCCAAGGTCAGCGGCGAGATCACCCCTGAATACCTCGGCGTGGGTTATATCATCGGGCCCAAGATCGCCGGTATCCTCGTGGCGGGCTCCGTCCTCACCTGGTTCGTGTTCAACCCGCTGCTGGCATCGCTGGTGCCGGCAGAGACCATCGCCCTGCAACTCGTCAAGCTGGGCTACCTGAAAGACCTAGCAACACCGGGCGGGCCGGGTGGATGGGACCCTGCCACGCAAGGCTTCTCCGACTACGCCGTGGCCATCTACCGCGCCTACGTCCGCCAGATCGGCGCGGGCGCCGTCGCCGCCGGCGGCTTCATCACCCTCTTCAAGACCATCCCGACCATCGTCTCGTCCTTCAAAGGCAGCGTGGGCTCCCTCCGCCAGGGCAGCGGCAACGCCGCCACCGTCGACCGCACCGAGAAGGACCTCTCCCTCAAAGTTGTCGGCTTCGGTAGCCTCGGCCTCATCCTGCTGATGACGATTCTCCCGCAGGTGCCCGGCGACACCATCCTCGGCAAACTGCTACTGGGCGTGCTCGTCGTCGTCTTCGGCGCCTTCTTCGTGACCGTCTCATCGCGCATCGTAGGACTCATCGGCTCCTCCAACAACCCCATCTCAGGCATGACGATCGCCACCCTCATGGGCACCTGCCTTGTGTTCATCGCCGTAGACTGGACGGGCAAAGTGTATGAACCCATGGCCCTAGTCGTGGGCGGTATGATTTGCATCGCCGCTGCCAACGCGGGCGCCACCTCTCAAGACCTCAAGACGGGCTATATCGTAGGCGCCACCCCGAAGTACCAGCAGCTGGCGCTGTTCATCGGGGCCGTCGTCTCCTCGCTCGCCATCGGCTTCACCGTCAAGATCCTCGATACGCCCACCGCCGAGATGGCCGCCCAGGGCATCACCCACGCCATCGGCACCGACAAGTACTCGGCACCACAGGCCACCCTCATGGCAACACTCATCAAAGGCATCCTGTCGTTCAACCTCGACTGGCAGTTCGTGATCGTTGGCGTCGCCATTGCCCTGGTGATGGAACTCTGCGGCATCAAAGCCCTCAGCTTCGCCATCGGCATCTACCTGCCACTATCGACCACCCTGCCTATCTTCATCGGTGGCGCCATCCGAGGACTGGCAGACAAGAAGATGCACAAGGCCGTGGGCGACACCAGTACCGAAGGGGAGGAGGATCTTCGCAAGGGCAATCTGTTCGCGACGGGCCTCGTCGCCGGCGGCGCACTGGCCGGCGTAGCCGTGGCCTTCCTCTTCGCCAATGACGGCATCGCCAAGGCCCTCGCCTCCGTGAGCCTCGAGCATGGCCTCACCGAATTGCTAGGCAGCGAGGGCTACTTCCTCCTCGGCACAGCCATCTTCGTCGCACTGGCCCTCCTGCTCTACCGCATCGCCACCAGCCAGAAGGATTGAACCGCGCCGCCTGTCCGTGCGTTATCTTTCATGCCGTAGGCTGCACAACAAAAGACGCTATGAACACCCTGAGGATTCAATCGCTCAAATACGCACTACCACTGACGATCTACACCGTCGCCGCCTATGCCCTCACGGCCCGCGGCTGGCAGGTTTGGCTGCCACTGCTGCTGGTATGGGTCTGCATCCCGCTGGCTGAGCTGCTGCTAAAGCCCGACGCACGCAACCTCAGCGCCGCCGAAGAGGAGCTGGCCCGCGATGATAGGGCATACGATCTCTGGCTCTACCTCTTCGTGCCGCTACAGTACCTCGCCGTCTGGCTCTTCCTGCAGTATATCACCGACGAAACCCTCACGCCCGCGGAAACGACTGGCCGCATCCTCGTGATGGCCCTGCTCTGTGGCTCCTTCGGTATCAATATAGGCCATGAACTGGGGCACCGCGTCTCTGCCACCGAGCGGTTCATGGCCAAGGCGTTGCTGCTGACCTCACTCTACCTTCATTTCCACATCGAACATAACAAGGGCCACCACAAGCGCGTGAGCACGCCCGAAGACCCCAGTAGCGCCCGCACTGGCGAGCCTGTATATCGATTTTACCTCCGGACGGTCATAGGCACTTGGCTTTCGGCCTGGGAGATCTCGAGGGATGAGTTGCGAAAGAAGGGACTTCCCTTCTTGCACCTGCAGAACAGTATGTTGCTGTACCAACTCGTGCAGTTGGCCTTCGTCGCAGGGGTTTGGCTAGCTTTCGGCGGCTACGCGACTCTCTGCTTCGTGGCCGCCGCGGCCGGCGGGGCCCTGCTCTTGGAGACTGTCAACTACATCGAACACTATGGCCTTCAGCGCCGCGTCACGTCCCCTGGACGCTACGAGCGGGCGATGCCCTGGCATAGTTGGAACAGCAATCATGTGCTTGGGCGCATTGTGCTCTTCGAACTCTCGCGGCACAGCGACCACCACTATCAGGCCAGTCGCAAGTACCAAGTACTCCGCCACCACGGCGAAGCACCGCAGATGCCGACGGGCTATCCGGGGATGATGATTCTCTCGCTGCTGCCGCCGCTCTGGTTTCGCGTGATGGACCCACGGGTGCGGGCCTTGCAGTCCGACACTCAGACGAGTCTGTCAGAGCCCATGTAGGAATGCAGCACCGCAGGCAGGCCAATGCCTTCTGCCATCTGGTAATTCTCGAGGATGGCCGCCACGATGCGCGGCAGGGCCAGCGCGCTGCCGTTGAGCGAGTGCGCCAGGCGGATGCGGCCTTCGGCGTCGCGATAGCGCAGTTTCATGCGGTTCGTCTGGAAGGCCTCGAAGTTTGACACTGAGCTCACTTCCAGCCAGCGGCCCTGGGCCGCGCTCCACACTTCGAAGTCGTAAGTGAGTGCTGATGCGAAGCTCATGTCTCCCCCGCAGAGTCGCAAGATGCGGTAGGGCAGTCCTAGGGCGGCGACGAGTCCTTCCACATGGGCGACCATCCGGTCTAGCACTTCATAACTCTTGTCGGGGTGGACGATCTCGACGATCTCGACCTTGTCGAACTGATGAACGCGGTTGAGGCCGCGGACCTCCTTGCCGAAGCTGCCCGCCTCGCGGCGGAAGCAGGGCGAGTGGGCCGTCATGCGGATCGGCAGGTCTGACTCCTTCACGATCTCATCGCGGTAGATATTGGTGACGGGCACTTCGGCCGTGGGGATGAGGTAGAGGGCGTCGGCCGGCATGTAGTACATCTGGCCCTCCTTGTCGGGCAGTTGCCCCGTGCTATGGGCCGAAGCCTCGTTGACGAGGTAGGGCGGCATGTACTCGGTATATCCGGCGGCCGTGTTGGCGTCGAGGAAGTACTGGATGAGGGCGCGCTGCAGGCGGGCGCCGCGTCCTTTATAGAGGGGGAAGCCGCTGCCGGTGAGTTTGACGCCCGTCTCGAAGTCGATGAGGTCATGACGGCGTATCAAGTCCCAGTGTGGCAGTGCGCCCTCAGGCAGGGCGGGCATCGCGCCTCCGCGGCGGACTTCTACATTGTCATCAGCACCGATACCGGGGGGTACCAGCGGCGAGGGCAGGTTGGGGATGCGTTGGAGTCCCTCTCGGATGGAGATCTCGAGTTCTGCGAGTCGGCGTTCGTTTGCTTCAACGGTGTTTTTGAGGATCGCCACCTCGGCTTTCAGGTCTTTGGCTTCTGCCTTCTGTCCGTTAGACATCAGGGTGCCGATCTCCTTAGAGGCTTGATTGCGGCGTGCCAGGAGAGCGTCGTTGTCGGACTGAAGGCGGCGGCGGGCATCGTCGTCGGAGATGACGGTGTCCAGCAATGTTTTGTCAGTGAATCCTTTTAATGCGAGCCTTTCTGCAACTTCTGCCTTGTGTTCCCGGATCAATCCGACTTGCAGCATGTAAGCGGTTTTGGGCAAAGATAGTCTCCACGCTGCAATGCCCTTGCCGATAGATCGGCAGCAGGCATACCTTTGCTGTATGCACGCGAACGACGACCTCCAAGCCCGCTGGTGGCGCCTCGAAGAACAACTCATCGCCCGTTTTGGCAAGAAGCCCGATATGGAAGCCATCCTCTTCCTCATAGGCCTGCAAGAGACAGGCGCCGCCCAGACCAACTACACCAAGGAACAGAAGCAGGACCTTATTCACGTTGCCGTTTGCACCCTGCTCACCCCCAGCGGCTACTTCGCCCCGGAAGGCCTCGACGATGACGGCTGGCCCCACTTCCGACAACTCCGCGAAATGCCCACCCTTCCCCTAAAGGAGCAGGAAGATTTCCTCCGCGACCATGTCCTCCTCTATTTCCAACAACATGCGATCACCGACTGAATCCTGCCCTCGGAGATCCCACCGGATCCCACCCCGGGTCCTCCTCCTCGGACTGCTCGGCCTCTCGCTCATCCTGGAGGCACAACCCACCGGCCGCCTCCGCCCGCGCGACCGGGCACGCGATGTCCTCCTCACTACCACCCAGGGAGATATACGCCTCCGTCTCTCCAACGCCACACCCCTTCACCGGGACAACTTCATCCAGCTCGTCCGCAGCGACTTCTACCAAGGCGTCCTCTTCCACCGCGTCATTCAAAGCTTCATGATCCAGGCGGGTGACCCACGCACCCGGTCCGCTGGCACCAAAAGCCCTGGCCGGACCGACTCGGCCTATACCCTCCCCGCCGAGATCCGACCCGAGCTCTTCCACCGACGTGGCGCCCTCGCCGCTGCACGCATGGGCGACGACGTCAACCCCGCCAAGGCCAGCAGCGGCACCCAATTCTATATTGTACAGGGTCGCGTCTTCACCCCGGCATCCCTCGACTCCGTCCAAACCTTCCGCCTCCGTGGCCGTACGCTCCCAGCCGACCATCGTGGAGTATATATGTCACAGGGTGGGGCACCCCACCTCGACCAGAACTATACCGTCTTCGGAGCAGTCGTTGAAGGCATGGACACGGTCGACCGCATCGCCGCCGTCCAGACCAGCGGAAAGAGCGGGGGCGATAAGCCCATCAATGAAGTGCGCATCCTTAGTGTGAAGATGGTGCGGAGGCGGGAGTAAGACTACCCTCAGTAAGGAGGGAACTAATACATTGACTCAACCATAACACCACACAGTCCATCACCATGGAGTAGGCTTCGACTCGAAAGTGCAGGCTCATCCAAAGGATCCGGCGAAGCAGACTGGCCTGTTCCCATGGAATTGAGTAATCTTGCAGAAACTGAATGTCGCCATGAGCACCCCCCAACACCTGCGCTATACCAAAGACCACGAATGGATATCCGCTGAAGGCAATATCGCCACCGTCGGCATCACCCATTACGCCCAGGACCAGCTCGGCGACATCGTCTTCGTCGACATCAACACCGTCGGGCGCACACTGGCTGCCGAAGCTGTCTTCGGCAGCGTCGAAGCCGTCAAGACCGTCAGCGACCTCTTCCTGCCCGTCAGCGGCACCATCATAGAAAAGAATGATATCATCGACGCCAGTCCGGAGTTGGTGAATACGGACCCCTACGGAGCAGGCTGGATGGTCAAGGTGGAGATGGACGATCCCTCCCAATTCGATACCCTCCTCGACGCAGAGGGGTACCGCGCCCTAACAGGAGAATAACTGCCCCCCAGCCCCCATGACCTCCCGCATCCTCGAGGCCCGCTGGCCGGCCGTCGCATGGACGGTGCTGATCTTCATACTGCTAATCATCCCCAGCAGCGGCATCCCCAAACAGGGTATGCTGGCCCTAAAGCACCTAGACAAGCTGGCCCATCTTCTGCTGTTCGGGGTGTTCGTACTGCTCTGGTATCCCCCGCTGCGGTCGAAAGGCTGGCAGGTGAGGTCGGCACGGATAGTATTATTCCTGCTTTCTAGCGGCTATGGGATCGCCATGGAATTCGTACAACTCGGCTTCACCGAGCGGGCTTTTGAAGGATGGGATATCGTGGCCGACGCGCTGGGGGCAGCCCTCGCAGCAGCAGCCCTCGGCTGGGGAAAATAAGTCCTCTACAAAAAATGAGGCCCCTATGGACATAGGGGCCGTAACCAAAACTAACTGCTTATGAAAAAAATTGATTTCTGTATATAAATAAACGTTTTTTGACGCGAGAAGTTTGTCGGAAGGCTGTTAATCATTTGCAAATATGAGCACTGCCACCAGACTGCGTGTGTCACATTTATGCTGAAACAATGAAAGTCACGACATCGAGTATTCCCACTATTGATCTTTCGTCGATCTTGCCTTGAAGGATTGCTCCGATTATTGGGAGTCGTGAACTGGGAAATGCAGGATGTAAAATGATATTCAGGATGGGCTGTTGAATTGCACTTGATCTTTCTGTTAGCGATCAGATAGGTGTAGGATCACAAGCAGGTTCCATTCTAGCTAAACTAACCAATCCTGCACATCTCTGTTCAAAAATAGAGCACGCATAACTGCCATCTGTCAACCCTCACCCTTGCCCGGTCAGTTTCTCTGCGTTCTCGGCAAACTGCAACGCATCGATTAGCGGCTGTATCTCGCCGTCGATGACGTCGGCGAGGTTGTACAGGGTGAGGCCGATGCGGTGATCTGTCACGCGACCTTGCGGGAAGTTATAGGTGCGGATCTTGGCAGAGCGGTCGCCTGTGCTCACGAGGCTCTTGCGGTGGCGCGAAATCTCTTCTTCCTGTCGTCGTACTTCTTCCTCGTAGAGCCTTGTGCGAAGCATCTGCATGGCCTTCTCGCGGTTGCCGAGCTGGGTGCGCTCCGTCTGGCAGATGACGACGGTGCCGGTGGGGATATGCGTGAGCATGACCTTGGTCTCTACCTTGTTGACGTTCTGCCCGCCTGCGCCGCCGCTGCGGGCTGTCTCCATCTTAACGTCGCTGTCGCGTACTTCTACGTCGACCTCCTCCGCCTCTGGCATCACGGCCACGGTGGCGGCGCTGGTATGCACCCTCCCAGACGCTTCCGTCTGGGGCACGCGTTGCACGCGGTGTACGCCGCTTTCAAACTTGAGGATGCCATAGACGTCATCGCCCACCACTTCGATTTGCACTTCCTTATAGCCGCCCACGGAGCCCTCGTTCTCGGAGAGCAGCGCGGTTCGCCAGCCCCGGCGCTCGCAGTAGCGGAGATACATGCGCATCAGTTCTCCTGCAAAAAGGGAGGCCTCATCACCGCCCGTGCCCGCGCGGATCTCAAGGATGGCGTTGCGGTCGTCTTGCGGATCTTTGGGGATGAGCAGGTTCCGGATGTGGGTCTCTGTCTCCAGCTTCTGCTGTTCGAGGCCGGCGGCTTCCGCCTTGGCAAGCTCGCGGAGCTCCTCGTCGTCGCCCGCCAACGCCTCGCGGTGGAAGGCTATGTCCTCCAGCAAGGCTAGGTATTCCCGACGTGCCGCTACGATGCCTTCGAGGCTTCGGTATTCCTTGCTCAGTCGGGCGAACGCGCGGTTGTCAGAAACAATCTCCGGGTTCGTCAGCGAGACCCCCAGCTGATCGAATCGGGCCTGTATCGCTTCGAGCTTGTCCAACATAGGTGATGCGAATGGGGCACCCGATGGCAGTGCCTGTTAACGTACTTTCAGTGCGCAAAGGTAACCCGATTCCACATGGCATGGCTCAAGTACAAGGCAGACAGCATCTTCAACGGCCAGAAATGGCTCGACCCGGAGATGGTGCTGGTGACGGACGACACGGGCAAGATCCTGGACTTTATCCCTGCCGCTGCAGCGGGTGAAGAGGTCCGCCGCTACCAGGGTATCCTCTGCCCGGGATTCATCAACGCCCACTGCCACCTCGAACTCAGCCATCTGAAGGGAAGGCTGCCGGAAGGACAGGGGCTGCCGGCCTTCCTACAGCAGGTGATGCAGACACGGGAAACTGCTCCGGCGGAGGTGGTAGAAGCTATGCGGGAAAGCCTCGACCGCATGTACGCTGAGGGCATCTCCGCCGTCGGCGACATCTGCAACACGGCGGCGTCCCTCTCCCTAAAACGCGAAGGGCCGATGCGATGGGTCAACTTCATCGAAGTCCTCAACGCCAGCGACGCCAAGGCGCCCGAGCGACTGCAGCATTTCCGGACCCTGCGCGACCGCTACCTAGAACTGCCTGGCTGCGACGGCCAGCCACCGACGGCATCACTTGCGGCCCATGCACCCTATAGCACCAGTCCCCTGAGCTTCCACCTCATCAACCAGGAGACGGCCGGCCGCATCACCTCCCTCCATAACCAGGAGTCGGCGGCAGAAGATGAACTCTACCGCAGCGGCAAGGGCGCGTTCCTACCCTTCTTCCAGCACCTCGGCTATGCCAACAGCCCCATGCCCGTGACAGGCTCCTCAAGCCTGCAGTCGGTGCTGCCCTACTTCGACCAGGGCCAGCGGCTGCTGCTGGTGCACAACACTTACACCTCGCCCGAAGACCTTGTCTTTGCCGCGGCGCACGCCGCCCGCAGTGGTCTCGACGTCGTCTATTGCCTCTGCCCCAATGCCAACCTATACATCGAAGGGCGGCTCCCACCTGTCGCCGACCTGCTGGCCTGCGGCGCACACATCGTGCTGGGGACCGACAGCCTGGCCAGCAACCATGAGCTCAGCATCGCCGCCGAGATGCGGACCCTCCTCCAGCATTTTCCAAGGCTCGGATGGGAGACAGTGCTGCGCTGGGGCACGTCGGAAGGCGCCGCTGCGCTGGGGCTTCACGACAGCCTGGGCAGCTTGCGCAAGGGCACGCGGCCGGGGTTGGTATGGCTGGACGAGAAGCTTCAGGCCAAAAGGCTACACTGAAGGCCACTCAGAAGGCCTACACCTGACGTGTACGCGATGCATGCGGGCGACTATTAATCCATCAACTCCTGCAATACGGGCAGCGAACGAAGACTGCCGAAGTCGGCCACATGCAGCGCCAGAAATCGCAGGCATGTTTCCAGAACCTTTCTCCTTCCTTCCCGGTCCATAGGCAAATGGGCAGCCGTGGAGGCATCAGAGCAGCGGGCGAAGCGGTCGAGCCACTGTCCTTCTGCCGGGTCGGCCCAGTGTGGGTGGGTGGGCGGTGTTGAAAGATAGGCGCCCTCCTGCAGGTCCAGGTAGGGAGAGGACTCCTGATAGCCGATCTCGAGGCGAAAGCCCAGTAGTTGGGCGAGGCGGAGGGCATAGAAGACCGGGAGGTTGGCTGCCAACAGGTGGCTGCCCGCATCCAGCGTGGTCAGGGAGGCATGGGTGAAGGTGAAGAGCTCCGGCAGGGGCTCCGGCTGCCGAAGGCATTTCTGAAGCAACTCCATCATGAAGAGGGCCACCGACTGTTTGCGGATATCGCGGCCCAGCTCGCTGAGCAGCGGGGCCCAGCGGCATTCACGGATATGCTGCAGGCCGCTCCGGCCATGGTGCGTCGCCACCATCTCTAGCAGGCTGGCCGGCTGAAAATGGGAAGCCCGGATGGGGGAACGGACGCCTTCGCGGCGCACGCCTTTCACCATATAGCTCTGCACGCCGAAGTCTTCAGTGAAGACCGTCGCCACCAGGCTGGTCTCTCCGTAGCGGACGGCCCGTAATACCACGCCCCTCGTCTTGTGCAGCATCTGTTTTGATTGTTACGGGCCGCGTCAGCGGACCAGAAAGATACGCGTCGCCAGACGGCCGGCGCCCGTGTCGTCTGTTGCGAATACGAGATAGGCACCGCTGGCGGCCTTCTCTCCCCGGTAGTTGCGGCCGTTCCATACGGCCTGCCCGCCCAAGGCCCTTGTCTGATAGACAAGCCGTCCGTCGGCCTCGGTGATGCGCACCAGGGCGTTGGCGGGCAGGCCACGGAGGGCGATGCTGCCTTGATAGCCGGGCGGGACGGGGTTGGGGAATGCCAGTACCTGGGAGGGCTCCTCCTGCCCTTCGGTGGCCGTCCCGCGATAGGAGCAGAGACCGTTAAAGGTGGAGAAGAACACTTCGCCTGAGGAAGGGTCAAGAGCGATGCGGTAAACCAGATTGCTGAGGAGGGGGCTGTTGGTCTCAGTGAAGCGCTGGATGACGCGGGTACCGTCGGCGTCGAGAAGCCATACGCCATTGGAGGTACCCACCCATTTTCGGTTGGCGCCGTCGACGGCCATACACCGGACGTCTTCGTTGGCAAAGAGATAGCCTGCGAAGTTGTCGGTCTGTACGATGGGGAGGTAGGCTTCGCAGGAAGTGGTGAAGGCCTCCTCTGCACAAGGGATCACGGCGATGCCGCGCTGGGTGCCGACCCATACGAGGCCATCTTTATCGAGAACCAGGCAGCGCACTTCTGGGGAGGGGAGGTTGCCGAGGCCCTTACCTGGCCGGAAGTAGCGCCAGCGGTCGTCGGACAGGTTGTCGGGGGTGCCTCCGTCGGAATAGCAGAAAAGCCCGTTGCCTTTCGGGGCGACGATCCATTTCTGACCCTTCTCGTCGATCGCAAGCTGCGAGACAGCGTTCTCATTGTGTAGGAAAGGGATGGTATAGCGTCGCCAGCTGCCATCCTTGCGTTTCACGACGAGGTTCTGTGGGGCGCCGTAGTTGGAGATCCAGAGATTCCCTTGCTTGTCGTAGGCAAGGCCAGCGACGCGATAGGAGCCAGGGTCGCCCACCGTCTCCTGCAGGCCCGTGCCTTGCTTGTAGATCTTCAACGTCCCTTCCCTGGAGACTTCTAGCAGCCCTCCTCCGAAGGAACCGACGGCGACGGTGCCGCTGCCCGGGTCCCCTGCCAGCGCAATTAGGTCGAGCAGGGTGTCGAGCTCGGAGCGGACGTAGAGGTTGAGGTTCTCCCAGCTGCCGCCTCGTAGGCGATAAAGGCCGTTGGGGTTATAGGTATAGTTCCAAGCTTCATTGACGGCGCCGGCGGCCGCCCAAACCTCCCCTCGGAAAGGGATGAGGTCGCCGGCGGCTGTGTTGATGGGTGAATTGGGAAATAGGCGCTCGGCGCGATTTCCGCTGAGGCGGAGCAGGCCGTTATTCTGGTCTGCCACCCAGAGGTCGGAACCTTCAGTAACCGCCTGTCGCGGCAGTGAGAGGCCCGTTGCCTGGAGGCGTTGCAAGAGGTTGCCGGTGACAGGGTCCAAGATCGTGACGGAAGCACCGGCAGGCCCCACCTGGCAGACGAGGACGCGGTCTGAGGTAGCATCCAGCCCGGTCACCGCCCCGCCGCTGGCCAGCAAGATGCGGGCCCCCTGGGCCGTGCAGTTCCATACCGTGTCGTGCTGCAGGACTACAAGCGACTGGCTGGTGACGGCCAGCATGCGGGGGAGGCCTGGCGAGAGGCCCTGTACCGAGAGGGCTCGCCAGCTGCGTGGGTCTGCCAGGCTGGGGCCAGGGGAGGCCGCCTGCCTGAGCCCTTCTGCCGTCGCAGCAATATAGCTGCCATCTTTCCATACCAGGGAGGTCACCGCGATGGGCGTGCCGGCAGCGGAGGGCCGGTAGGTGTCGCGAATCTCCCGACGGTCGGGGTCGATGGCCACAATGCCGAGACCGGTGGACAGCAGGACCTCGCTGCCCCGCCAGAGGGCGGCATGGATGGTCTTATTTCCATTGATGCGGCTGACCATAAAATCCGGGATGTTGCGCACCTTGTCGCCAGCCACAACATCCAGGTTGCCGTTCTGATAGGCCAGCAAGACGCGGCTGCCGGAAGGGTCTACGGCCATGGTTTTCACTCGCGCTTCACTCAACCCTTGGACGCGGGTGAGCCGGGCGAAGCTGCGGTCGCCACGGTCGTAGGTGAAGAATCCGTAGGGGGTGGCGCACAAGACGCGGGAGCCACGGAGGGCGACCCCGACGGCATTGTTGAAGGGAAGGTGCTCGCGCCAGGCCCCGATAGGGGGCAAGGACTGCGCTGCAGCGGCGGCCCACAGCAAGCAAAGCCCCAGCAAAAAAGAAAGCCCCCGGCCTGGCATGTCGTAAAATTAGGGAAAGCCGCCCCTTGCCGAATGCAATGATGCCCGGGGTGCCAACCCCCCAGCGTAAAAAAAGCTTTCCTTTGCACCTCATCCCACAATCCCCCTTCATGTGGCATAAGATTGGCGAGATGGTCATCCGCCACCGCCTGGCGCTGCTGGCAGGCCTGTTTGTCACGACCTGCATCATGGCCTACTTCGCAGCGCAGGTGAAGATGAGCTATGAATTCTCACGGGCCATCCCAACGGACCATCCAAGGTACCAGGAATACCTCGCCTTCAAACAGCGGTTTGGGGAAGATGGCAACCTGCTGACCATCGGTTTTATTTCCGACAGCACTTTCACGCCCGGCATCTTTGGTCCGCTAGAAGCCCTACAGGACTCGCTGCGGCGCATCCGCGGGGTGGAAGACATCCTCAGCGCCGCCTCAGCCGCCAACCTAGTACGCAACGACAGCACCGGCCGGCTGGAGACGCGGCCCATCTTTGTAAAGGGAGCCCTCGGCCGTCCAGCACTCGACAGCGGCAGGATGGTCTTCGAAAGCCTGCCCTTCTACCGGGGGCTGCTCTACAATCCACATTCACATGCCTACCTAGTGGGCGTACGGCTCGACAGCCGCATCCTCTCCACCCAAACGCGTGACACCGTGGTGGGGCTGGTGGAGGCCCGGGCTGCCGAGTTTGAAGAGGCTACCGGGCTGGAGCTCAGGTATAGCGGTCTGCCGCATATCCGCTTCAACATGATGACGCGTATCGGTGCTGAGATGAAGCGCTTCCTGCTTGCATCAGTGCTGCTCTCCGCGCTTATCCTCTTTCTGTTCTTCCGGTCGGTCTCCACCATGCTGCTCTCCTTGTCGGTCGTGGTGATAGGCGTCGTCTGGAGCCTGGGAACACTCGTGCTTATGGGATACCGCATCAGCCTCCTGACGGCATTGATACCACCCCTGGTGGTGGTCATCGGCATCCCCAACTGTATTTATTTTCTCAACAAGTACCACACCTCCTACATCGACCAGACCGACAAGCGGCGGGCCCTCGTCGAGATGGTATCCAAGATGGGCATCGTCACCCTGTTCTGCAACGTCTCCGCTGCCATCGGCTTTGCCGTCTTCGCCCTGACCCGCAGCGTGATTCTGCAGGAGTTCGGCGTCGTGGCTGGAATCAACATCATGGCGCTGTTCATCATCTCGCTGATTCTGCTGCCGAGCGCCCTCAGTTATCTGCCCGCTCCCAAGGAACGACATACCCGCTATCTGGAAAGCCTCTGGCTGTCGGGGCTGCTGCGTCGGGTGGAACGTTGGGTGTTTAGCCACAGCCGGGCCGTACACCTCGGCACGTGGATCGTGCTGGTCTTCTCCATCACAGGCATGCTGCGGCTACGCTCCGAGGGGTATGTAGTCGACGACCTGCCCAAAGACGATAAAGTCTACACCGACCTCAAATTCTTCGAGCAACATTTCAAAGGCATCATGCCGCTGGAGATGGTCGTAGATGCCGGCAAGAAGAATGGGTTCACGGGCATGCGTGCCCTAGATGCCTTTGCCGGTATCGACTCGCTGGCGCAATACCTCTCGGGCCGTCCCGAGACAGCCAAGCCGCTCTCGCTGGCGGAGGGACTCAAGTTCGCCCGGCAGGCTTTTTACGGGGGCGACAGCACCAGCTATGCCATGCCCAATGCCTTCGACGGGGCGTTCCTGGGCGACTACCTTCGTCCACCACGGGTCCGGGCTGACAGCAGCGCCGGGCTGGGACGCATCCTCTCTTCATTCATGGACAGCGGCCGTCAGGTTACCCGCATCACCGTCAACATGGCCGACATCGGCAGTCGGCGGCTGCCCCTCCTGCTCGATACACTGCGCCAGAAAGCCAACCAATACATCGACACCAGTCGATTCGAAGTGACCTTCACCGGCACCTGCGTTACCTTCCTGGAAGGTAGCCGCTATATCATCAACGGGCTGCGCGACAGCATCGGGTGGGCCTTCCTGCTCATCTCCCTCTGCATGCTCTACCTCTTCCGCTCCTTCCGCATCCTGTTATGCTCACTGATCCCCAATCTCATTCCGCTCATGCTCACGGCAGGGGTTATGGGATGGACAGGCATCGCACTGAAACCCTCCACCGTGCTGGTCTTCAGCGTAACACTGGGCATTGCCATTGATGTCACCATCCGCTTCCTGGTGAATTACAAACAAGAACTCCCCCACCATG
This sequence comes from Bacteroidota bacterium, assembly GCA_016868815.1. Taxonomy (GTDB): domain Bacteria; phylum Bacteroidota; class Bacteroidia; order Chitinophagales; family Chitinophagaceae; genus Pollutibacter. Next base: position 154,697 of record VGFQ01000003.1, on the reverse strand, counting down.
AGGGGGATATCCGCCGGACTATCCTGCACACCATTCGCCAGACCGGGATCAGCATCATTTATACCTCGCTGGTGCTGATCGCTGGGTTCATCATTTTCGTCTTCAGCGGTTTCGGCGGCACGCAGGCCCTGGGATGGCTGACCTCCCTTACCCTCCTCACTGCCACCGTCACCAACCTGGTGCTGCTGCCCGTATTGCTCATGGCCTTCAGCCGGCGAGACTAGGGGTCGGTCCAAGAAATCTGCACCTTCCCAATTTATTCAATTTATGAATAGCTTTTTTAAGCTTGTTTTTCACAAAAAAGGTGAGATTGTCGGCGTTTAAGTTAATTTCGCATTGATTGTGTAGTCCCGGCGTCATTCCCCGTAAGTATCCTTTGCTTTGCTGCGGTAAAAGGCGGGTCTTCGAGACGTATGTCTCTCCTATGAATCATCACTCCACACTTTGTACATAAATCAAAATCGAGCACATGAGACAAATGCTGCTGTTCTTCTCAGCCTTCCTGATGATTTCGGGGCAGGTCTTGGCCCAAAGGAGTCTGTCAGGAAAGGTGACCGATGAGAACGGAAACCCCGTGGCGAATGCATCCATACAGGTGCGAAACTCCCAGGCGGGCACGACCACCAAGGCTGACGGCACCTTCCAGCTGAATGTACCTACTAATGGCCGCATCATCGACATCACCAGCATCGGCTACGAGACGTTTTCGCAGGTCATACCGACTGGTGGTTTTTTGCAAATTTCTATGAAGGCTGCCTCCGACGAACTTACCGGCGTGGTAGTCACCGGCTATAACCGGGTCAAGAAATCTGAATACGTCGGTGCCGCCTCCCGCATCGATAAGAAGGTGATGGAACTGGTGCCAGTCGGCTCCTTCGACCAGATTCTTCAAGGCCGTGCCCCCGGTCTGCGTGTCTCTGCCGGTTCAGGCCAGCCCGGATCTTCGGCCTCCGTCCAGATCCGGGGCCCCAAGTCGATTTCCGGAGGCTCTACCCCGCTATATATCGTGGATGGAGTGCCAGTCGAAGCCGGCGTCTTCCAAGGCTATAACCCCAACGACTTTGAGTCGGTGGACGTGCTGAAAGATGCCTCTGCCGCCGCCCTCTACGGCTCCCGCGGCGCCTCTGGCGTCATCGTTGTGACGACCAAACGTGGCTCCAAGGGCGCCACCAAGGTGAGTTACCGCCCACAGTTCGGTCTCACACAGCCAGGTACCCAGCAATTCGAGATGATGAACAGCCAAGAGCTGCTCGACTTTCAGGAACGCCTCGGAGGATTTGTCAATAACAATTTACCCGGCTGGAGATTCTCCCGGAAGAACCCCGCGAACGCAACCCTTTCAGCACCCACTCTGGCCGGTTACGATCGCATTCTGGACAGCCTTCGCAATACCAACACCAACTGGGCGAAGGTCTTCCAGCGCCAGGGCCGCTTCCAGTCGCACGACCTCAGCCTGACTGGCGGCACGGGTGCCAACAGCTTCTTCGCCTCCGCCAGCGTGTACGACGAGCAGGGCATCGGGGAACGCTCCGACCTCAAGCGCTACACCTTCCGGTTCAACCTCGACCACAAGACGGACAAGTTGCTGGTGCAGCTCAGCAACACACTGGGATATAGCAAGCGCAACTTCATCGAGTCGGAAGCTGGCGTCGCCCTGGCGAACCCTTTCGCCGCTGCCTACCTGGGGCTTCCCTACGACCCGCTGTTCTTGCCTGATGGCAAGGTAAACACGGGCCCAGGCAAGACGGGTGGCAATGCTTACCAGCGCATCCGCGACATTTTTCGCTATAACGACCAGCTGAAGGTGACCCAGTCCGTAATCATCAATTACGACATCACCAAGAACCTCTTTATGGGCGGCAACGTCGGCTTCGACTTCCGCGAGACGCTCAACACCTCCAATCTGAAGTCGGGCTCCTTCACCGCCAGCCTGCAGGGCTTCCCCTCTAACACCGGCTTTCACAGCGAAAGCGTGTCACGGCTCTTCCAAGGAAACGCCCGTGGATTCATCGGCTATAAGAACAGCTACGGCAAAGACGACCAACATACCGTGAACTTCACGCTGAATGCGGAATACATTTACTCTGGATCCCGCTCGCTGGGCTTCACCGGCTACGGCCTCAATCAGAAACTGATCAACACGCCTGCCTCCATCACCCCCGGCACCGTCGACAACCGCCTAATTGCCGGCGTCTCGGGTGGCAAGAGCCAGCGAGCCTTCCTCTCGCAGTTCGCCCTCCTCAAGTATGCCTTCCGCAACAAATACATCCTTGATCTGTCGGCCCGCCGCGACGGCACCTCCATCCTCCCAGAACAGACCCGCATACGCAACTTCTACGCTGCCGGCGCCGTATGGAACACCCTAGAGGAACGCTTTGCCCGCAATTGGAAAGCACTCAGTACACTGCGCCTAAGGGCTAGCTATGGCCGCTCAGCCAACGCAGAGAATTTCCCCTTCGGCGACTTTGGCTACCTGCCCCTCTACGGGACGGGCTCCTATGCAGGCTTCGCTACCCTGGCACCTTCCACGCCGGGCAACACGGCAGGTGACTGGGAATACACCGACAAGCTGAATATTGGCCTCGAGTTCGGCCTCTGGAGCAACCGGCTGACGGGTGAGGTGAACGTCTACGACGAGATCACCAGCAACCTCTTCATCTCGCAGGGCATCCCCATCGAGAATGGCTCTGCCTTCACCTCCGCACAGGTCAACGCCGGTAAGATGGGCAACCGAGGTGTAGAAGTCCAGATGAACTACGACATCATCCGGGAGCGTGACTTCAGTTGGTCCGTCGGCGGCAACTTTGCCTACAATAAGAATGAAATTCTAAGCCTCGGCCTAGAGAAAGAATATCCCTCCGGCACCGCCATCATCCGTGTAGGCCTGCCCCTCGGCTCCCACTATGTTAATAAATGGGGCGGCGTCGACGCGGCCACGGGTGCACCGCTGTATTACACTAAAGACGGTAAATTGACCACCGCGTTCAGCAGCGATGATCAGATCGCTGAGTTCGGCACCTTCTATTCACCCTGGACGGGTGGCTTCAACACCAACATCCGCATCAAATACATCGACATCGCCGCCTTCTTCAACTTCCAGGAAGGCTTTAGCCGCTTCAATAATCAGATTTTCTTCCAGCAGAACCACGCCTTCGCCGTCTCCGGCTACAACCTCTACAAGCAGATGAACACGATGTGGTCCAGGCCCGGCGACGTCACCAATGTCCAGAGTCCACTTTTCCAGCGCCAGTTCAGCAGCAAGGATATCGAGGATGCCTCCTACCTCCGCCTGCGGAACGTACAGATGGGCCTGACCATGCCTTCTTCCGTCACCCAGCGCCTGCGGATCGTTAAAGGCGTCCGTTTCTATGTGCAGGGCCAGAACCTCTTCACCTGGACGAAGTTCACTGGCTTCGACCCAGAAGACAGCAACAACATCGCGTCCTACGAATATCCCCTCCCGAGGACGTATACAGTGGGCCTGAACCTCGACTTCTAATCTCCAAAACCAGCACATCATGAATATGAGGATAAAACATATGACTTTGGTACTGGCAGCCGCTGTCTTCGCCTTCCCATCCTGTGAGAAGCGCATAGTCCTGCTACCGACCGATTCCATCAACCAAGCCAACGCCTTCCAGACCGTCACCGACTTGGAACAAGGCCTCTACGCCGCCTACGGCTCATGGAGCGGTGAGAATACGATGTACATCAACGCCATCGTCACAGACGAGACCAAGATCTCCAACGAGAACCGCGGCCAGGGACAGTTCGAGTTCAAATGGCAGTACGTCCCCGCACAAGGCGGTTCCGCCGCCGGCGGCTGGAGCTCTTTCTACTACACCATTGGCCTGGTCAACAAAGAACTAGCCGCCATGGACAACGTGAAGCCGTCCAACAACACAGAGAATGCCCTTAAAGAACGCATCCGTGCCGAGCTGCTCGCCATCCGCGGCATTGCCCACTTCGAGATCCTCTACCGCTTCTCGGGAAGATACAACCCCAGCGCGCCTGGCATCCCCTATACGACCACCTCAGACATCGGCGCCAGGCCCGCCCGCCAGCCGCAGTCTAATGTGCTGGCTGGCATCGAAGCCGACCTTTCAGCTGCCAAAGCCATCGCCGCCTTGCCGACGGCCCCCACCGTCACAGGCACTGCCGGCACCATCCGCATCACCAAGGCCACCATAGCAGGCTTCCAGGCTCGCGTGGCGCTCTACAAAGGCGACTGGACCAACGCCGCCGCCTTTGCCACCGAGGCCATCACCACCTCAGGCAAGACCCTCGCCACCGGCGCGACCTTCTCCGCCATCTGGACAGACGACAGCGAAGCCGAGGTATTGCTCAAGTTGCGGCGTACGGGCACCAGCGTCGGCACCCTCTGGCAGGATAACAACGGAGACGTGTTTTTCGAGCCTTCCGACAAAATCAAGTCATTATTCAACCGCACGACCGACAGGCGCTTCAGGACCTACTTCCTCATCCAGCCCACCGCGCAGGACACCTGCCTCGTCAACAAGTTCTTCTCCAGCGCACGCGGCCCTAAGATTGTCGACGTGAAAGTGATGCGCATATCCGAGATGTACCTGATCCGCGCCGAGGCCCGGGCGGAGTTGAACGATCTCACTAACGCGGCAGCAGACTTCAATCTCCTGCGCACCAACCGCATCACGCCTTACACAAACAACATCTTCCCTTCGAAGACCGACGCCATAAACGCCATCTACGCCGAAAGAGCCCGGGAACTCTGCTATGAAGGTTTCCGCTACTTCGACCACGTCCGCCGCGGCCTCGACATCACCCGCCCTGCCACCGACGTGCAGAGCAGTGCCTGGCAGAACCTACCCGCCTCCGACTTCCGGAGGCTTTTCCCGATCCCGCAGTCATCCATGCTTTCCAACCCCAACATGGTACAAAATCCCGGATACTGACATCTCCTACCCCATCCATAAAAAACTTTGGAACATGCAAACCCTCCAACACATACGGAACCTGATCTTGCCAATGCTTGCCATCGCCATCCTGGGCGGGTGTGAGAAGCCCGATGCAGTGACCGTTCCACCGTTGCAGTCGCACTTCACCTTCAAGGATGCTGGCACCTATGAGGTGCTGACGGCCAACTCTAGGTTCTCGGTGCCCGTAGGCATCACCACCACGCAGAAGACACCCACCGTCGTAGATTTCGCCATCAGCTCTCCTACAGGCGCCGTCGCCGGCACCCACTACACCGTTGCGAGCAACTCGATCACCATCCCTGCCGGTCAGGCCATTGGCGCCATCGACATCCTCGGCAGCTTCGCTGCTTACAGCTCGGGCCGAAAAGATACGCTGGTGATCAGGCTGGAGACCAAATCGGGCGGCGTCGTACCGATCGTCACCAACACCACCTACCGTCTGGTCTTGCGCGGTCCCTGCTTTGAAGGGGATGTGACCCTCTCCACTTTCCTGGGTACATACCGCAACACCAACGAAGACTTCGGCGGTGCCTATGGCCCCTATACCACCACCATCAGCGCCGTCCGCCAGCTGACGGCTACCACGGGGGAGATCACGGTGACCAACATTTATGACTATGGCTGGAACCCCATCAAGTTCGTCCTCGTCTGGACGAACCCGGCCGCCCGAACCGCCATCCCGCCGGCACAGTCGGGGATCGGGAATGCAGGCACGCTGAGTAGTACTTACGCCGGCCGCGACATCAGTGTCCGGGCATTGGCCGGCCAGCCCGGGACCTTCTCCATCTGCAAGCAGACGCTGAACCTGACGATGCAGGTCGGCGTGACGGGCCTCGGCTTCTTCGCCACCCCCTACTATGTCAACATGGCCCGCTGATCACAGCCCATTCGAAGAACAAATGAAAGAGGCCGCATCCCTTCGATGCGGCCTCTTCTTTTTTACAGTCCTTCAGACAAAGGAGGACTTACTTCTTCAACACCTTTTCCAGTGCCTGTTCCAGGGCAGGCCCTCGCAGGTTGCTGGCGAAGACCTTGCCTGTGGGATCCAGCAGGACGTTGAACGGGATGCCTTCGATGTGATAGAGTGGCACCACCTGGCTGTCCCAGAACTTCAGGTCGCTCACCTGCGACCATTCGAGTCGGTCGTCACGGATGGCCTGCAGCCAGGCATCCTTTTCGCGGTCGAGCGAGACGCCGAGGATGGTGAAATTCCGGTTTTTGAACCGGTTATAAGCGGCTACTACGTTGGGGTTCTCAGCCCGGCAGGGGCCGCACCAGCTGGCCCAGAAATCGACTAGGACGTATTTCCCACGAAAGGATGACAGGCTGAGGGGCTTCCCATCCGGATCGGGCAGCGTGAAGTCAGGGGCTGTCTTGCCGGTCAGGTTGCGGTCCTGCTCCTGCTGCAAGGCAGAGAAGAAACGGGACGTCACAGCCGTCACGCGGGTATTATCGGCGAAGCGTTTAGCGAGGTTGAGCATCACCGGCTTCAACTTGTCGACGGCGATCTGTCCCTTGCCGAGGCCCAGTGCATAGAGGGCTACCGTAGGGTTTACGGCCGTGTCTGCATAGGCAATTAGGTAGTCTTCGATGATCGTCACGGTGCGCTGGAAGCCTTCCTCATGAACTTGCAAGAGGCTGTCGACGCCTGTCAGCTGTTGCAAGGAGTCGATGGCATAGCGGTAGGGAGCGATGTCCATCAGATGGGTGTTGAAACCTTTGAGCAGCGCCTGGGTGCTGTTGCTGGCCTTGGAGTCGGTGGTGTAGTGGCTGAGGCCCTTCCAGTCGAGCTGAACGACCAACTCGTCCTGGTCGGCGACCAGCATGACGAAGTCGCGCGTCTTGTCGAACCGGATCCGGTAGAGGTCGTTCTTACCGCCAGCCACCCCTTCGAGTTCGAAGTCCAGCGTTCCCGGTGTGACCAGAAAGGTGTCGGTGACCTTGGGGGCTTCGGCATCGAGCTCCAGGACGTCGAGGTAGGCATACTGATGTTCCGGGTTGCCGGTGAGGTGGGCTTTGACCTTGACGATGCCATCGCCGTCGGAGCGGCAGCCAGCAAGGAGGGTCCAGCACGAGAACAATCCAAAAACGGCCAGTAGTTGATATCTCATGGATGGTCATTTAGTAGTTGGGTCAGCAGTTTCTGCACCTGTGCGGGGTCGGCCTTTCCCTTCGAGCGTTTGCGGACATCGCCCATGAACAGTCCCAGCAGGCCTTTCTTACCCTTTCGATACGCTGCTGCCTTGTCGGGCATGGAGGCCAGGGAGTCTTGAACCCATTTCCGGACTTCGTCGTGGCCCGCATCCTGCAAGAGGTTGTGGGCGATGGCCAGGGCTTTTGGGCCGGGTCGGGGTTGCTCCATCAGCAGGGGCAGCAGCTTTTGTGAAGCGGCGGAGAAGCTGATCTGCCCGCACTGCACCAGGTCCAGCAGTTCGGCCCAATGTGCCGGGGTGATCGGGAGTGCTTGCCATTCCTTGCCCTGATCGTTAAGCAGCGACCGGACGGGGCCCAGCAGCCAATTGGCGAGGGGCTTGGCCTGGTCTGAAGTGGGCAGGGCGCGTTGGAATGTTTCTGCCAGCGCACGATCCTCACAGAGTTGCGCCACATCATAGGCGCTGAGGGAGTATGCTGTCTGGAAGCGGGCAGCCATCTCGTCCGGGCGTTCGGGCATCGCTGTGGTGATGCGCTGGATCTCTTCTTCTGACAGCAGGAAGGGGGGCAGGTCCGGCTCGGGAAAGTAGCGATAGTCGTCGGCATCTTCCTTGACGCGGATGGGGAAGGTGCGTTCTGTATCGGCATCGAAGCCGCGCGTCTCCTGCCGGACGGTCCCGCCGCCCTCCAGGATCTCGATGAGGCGGGCCGACTCTATCTCTACCGCCTTTCGCAGATGGCGCTGGGAGTTCAGATTCTTGACTTCTACGCGGGTGCCGAGAAGGGTCTCGCCTTGTTTGCGGACGGAGATGTTCGCGTCGCAGCGTAGGCTGCCCTCTTCCATGTTGCCGTCGCATACGCCCATCCAGCGGAGCAGGCGGCGTATCTCAGAGAGAAATGCGTAAGCTTCATCAGCGCTGCGGATGTCAGGCTCGGTGACGATCTCTACCAACGGGGTGCCGGCCCGGTTCAGGTCGATGCCGGTGAGCTGTGGGCCTATGTCATGCAGGCTTTTGCCTGCATCTTCTTCGAGGTGGATGCGCTGCAGCCGGATGTCGCGGTGGGAAGGCCCGGCAGGGATGCGGAGCTGGCCGCCGCGGCAGATCGGATGTTCGTGCTGGGAAATCTGGTATCCCTTGGGGAGGTCAGGGTAGAAATAATTCTTGCGGGCAAAGTAGGTCCGGCGGGCGATGGTGGAGCCACAGGCCAGTCCCAGTCTGACGGCCAGTTCCAGCGCACGGGTATTAAGGTAAGGGAGGGTGCCGGGATGTCCGAGGGTGACCGGGCCTGCCTGCGTATTGGGAGGGGCGCCATAGGCCGTGGAATCACTGCAGAAAAGCTTGCTGGCTGTCAGGAGCTGGGCATGTACTTCCAGACCGACGACGGTCTCATATGCTGCTCGGTCGCTCATGAGCGCAGCCATTGCCGGATCTGGCCCGGCACTTCGGAGAGCCGGGAGGCATCCTGACCGCCCGCGGTGGCGAGGTTCTTCTGGCCACCGCCGCCGCCTCGGATGAGTGGGGCCACCTGCTGGCGAATTATTTGACCGGCATCGAAGCCCCGGGCCTGAACGATGGTATCTGAGATGCCGATGGCCACATAGGGTTTACCGCCAATGTTGGCGCAGAGGACGACGAGGTGGTCGTGAAGGTTGTTGCGAAGGTCGATGCAGAGTGTTTTCAACGCGTCGGGATGGGGTACCTGTACCAAGCTTCCGACAAAAGAAATGCCTTCGATGACTTCGTCTTGTGCAAGGAGTTCATTGCGGATGCCCACCAGGATTCGTGCCTCGAGTTTTTCTACCTGTTTTCGCAGGCTGCCGACTTCTTCATGCAGCACTTTCACCGCCTTCAGGGTGTCTACGGGCCCTTTCAGCGCCTCGCGGACCTCTTCGAGCGTATGGAGTCGTTCCTGCAGCCAGGCCTCGGCTGCGGGGCCGCAGACGGCCGTGACGCGTCGTACACCGGCCGCCACAGCCGCCTCGGAAGTGATGGCAAAAAATCCCAGCTCCCCCGTCGTGCCCGCATGGGTGCCGCCACAGAGCTCGACAGAGAAAGCGGGGTCGATGGTCACTACACGTACGACGTCGCCATATTTCTCACCAAAGAGCGCCATGGCGCCTAGGGCGATGGCTTCTGCCCGGGGCATCTCACGGATGAGGATGGGAATATTCTGCCGGATGCGGGCATTGACGATGGCCTCTACCTCGCGGAGTTCTTCCGTGGTCATACGCGAGATATGGGAGAAGTCGAACCGAAGGCCTTCTTCATCAACCAGAGAACCTTTTTGGGCTGCATGTGTCCCCAGCACGGCACGCAGGGCGGCATGCAGGAGATGGGTGGCGGTATGGTGGGCTGCCACCTGCCGGCGACGAGCGGTATCGACGATGGCTTCTACCTGGGGTTGGACGTCGGCCGGCAGGTCGTCGACGATGTGCAGGATGAGGTCATTCTCTCTTCGGGTATCGGTGACGGCCAGGCGCTGGTCGCCGATCTGGAGCCAGCCGGTGTCCCCTGTCTGCCCGCCGCTCTCGGCGTAGAAAGGGGTACGGTCGAGGACGAGTTGGCAGAACGTCCGGCCCTTGGAACGGACCTTGCGGTACCGCAGCAGGTGAGCGGTCGTTTGGAGGTTGTCATATCCCACGAAGGGTTTAGCAACCTCGACATGCTCCGACACGGGCATCCAGTCCTCTGCATCGGTCGTCGTTGCGTGTCGGCTGCGCTGCTTTTGTGCCTGCATCTCCCGTTCAAAGCCTGGCTCATCGACCTGGCGACCCTGTTCCCGGGCAATCAGCCGGGTCAGGTCTATAGGAAAGCCGAAAGTGTCATAGAGTTCGAAGGCGGCGGGACCGTCGATGATGCCTTGCGCAGGGACTGCTTCGAGCAGCTCGTCCATCTTGCGGAGGCCCTTCTCGAGTGTCCGCAGGAATGACTCCTCTTCTTCCCTGACGACGCGCACGACGAAGTCGAGCTGCTGGTGTAGCTCTGGAAATACCGATTGGAACTGTCGTGCCAGCTCAGGCATGAGCTGGCAGAGGAGCGGCTCTCGGTATTGGAGGTAGGATTGATAGTAGCGCACCGCCCGCCGCAGGATGCGCCGGATCACATAGCCAGCACCCGTATTGGAGGGGAGCTGCCCATCGGCAATGGTGAAGCCGATGGCACGGATATGGTCGGCGATGACCCGAAAGGCCACATCGGGGAGTGCATCACTTCCTGTATATTTTTTTCGGGTGATCGTTTCCGTGCATGAGATGGTGCCACTGAAGAGGTCTGTGTCGTAGTTGGATGTCTTGCCCTGCAAGACGCGTACCAGTCGCTCCAGCCCCATCCCCGTATCGACATGAGTTTTCTCCAGGGGCACCAATGTGCCGTCTTTCTGTCGGTTGAACTGTATGAAGACGTTGTTCCAGATTTCAATGACCTGTGGATGGTCTTTGTTGATGAGTGATCGTCCCGGCACTTTGGCGCGCTCTTCCTCGGGCCGGCAGTCGATATGGATCTCACTGCAGGGGCCACAAGGGCCGGTATCGCCCATCTCCCAGAAGTTATCCTTTTTATTACCAAAGACGATCCGTTCTTCAGGAAGGATGGCCTGCCACTGGCTGAGGGCGATGCTGGACGGTGGCAGCCCTTCGGCGGGATCCCCTTCAAAGACGCTGGCGTAGAGGCGGTCTTCTGGGATGCGATATACCTGCGTGAGGAGTTCCCAGCTCCATTGGATGGCTTCTTTTTTGAAATAGTCGCCGAAGCTCCAATTGCCGAGCATCTCAAACATCGTGTGGTGGTAAGTGTCCACCCCGACCTCTTCCAGGTCGTTGTGCTTACCGCTCACCCGCAGACACTTTTGCGTGTCGGCCACACGGGGATAGGGAGGCTTTTGGTTCCCAAGGAAATAATCCTTGAATGGGTTCATCCCTGCGTTGGTGAACAGCAGGGTAGGGTCGTCTTTCACAACGATCGGTGCAGAAGACACGATATGATGGCCCTTGGATGCGAAGAAATCAAGGAAACGCTGTCGAATCTCGGCGGAAGTCATCAGAAAGAGGGATTGGAGAAAATGGGCCGATTTTTGCTAGTTGCCTATATTCACCTATTTCGAGCATAAAATTACGCCATTTCGCATTTCCCAACCTGAGGGTGGGACCGACAGATGCCGCAAAGCATGAAGAACCGAGCCAAATACGTATACAATCCCCATACCCTCCGTTACGAACGCCACATCGTACCCACCCGGGTCATCCTGCTGCGTGTGCTGGGCTTTGTCGCCACCGCTATCGTGACGGGTCTCATCGTCGTCGCCTTCGCCTTTCGCTTCCTGGACTCACCGAAAGAGCGGGTGCTGCGGCTGCAGTATGAACAAGCGGTGCAGGACTTTGACCTGCTGACAGGCAAAGTGTCGGGCATGCAACAAAAACTCTCCGAGCTGGAGAAACGCGACAACGAAGTGTATCGCACCATCTTTGAAGCCAATCCCGTTCCTGATAGTGCCCGAGCCAGCCAGCTAGAGAAAGATAAAGAAATCAGGCTGGTATCGTCGATGGACGAGAATCAGTTGGCCCATTCCCTACAGAACACCCTTAACAACGTCATCAGCCGGATGCGCTCTCAGGAAAAGTCGTATAACGAGATTGAAAAGATGGTGAAGGATAAGGAGCGTTTGCTTGCTCACACGCCTGCCATCCAGCCCATCAACAACCGAGAACTGAAGCGCATCGCCTCCGGCTTCGGTTATCGGATCGATCCCGTCTACAAATCAGTGAAATTTCATGCAGGCCTAGACTTCACCGCTCCGCAGGGGACCCCCATCTATGCCACAGCGGACGGTGTGGTAAAAACAGCGGGCAGCTCCGGCAATGGCTTTGGAAAACAGGTGGTCGTCCATCATGGATTTGGCTATGAGACGCTCTATGGACATATGCTGCGGATACGCGCCAGGGTCGGGCAGCAAGTCCGCCGCGGACAAGTCATCGGATGGGTGGGCAGTTCGGGTAAGTCCACCGCCCCGCATCTGCACTATGAAGTTCACAAATACGGCCGCCCGGTAGACCCCATCTATTTCTTCTACAACGACCTCTCACCGGGTCAATACCAGCAAATCCTGAAGCTGGCCAGCTCCAGCAACCAGTCGTTTGACTAGTCAGGCGATGCGGCCGGACATGTGCGCAACTTGCCCGTAATGGGGTCTTTGATTTGCTTAATATTGGTCTTATGAAGTTCAAGCAGATGGACTTGTTCGGAGGAGCCACTCCCCCGGAGAAAAAGCCCCGAAAGGCGCCTGCCGCTGCCCCCTCGGCTGCCATGCCGCCGCCGGAGGAGACCACTCCCAGCCTGCCGCCTCCGACAGAAACGCCACTACCCCAACGCGCCAGCAAACAGAAGTCTGTTGCCACCAGCCCAGCCAAGCAGCCGCCAAAGACAGGACAGCCCTCCGGCAAACCACTGGCCAGCATTGAGCTACCACCCGATGAAGTACTCTATATCCGACAGTACTATAGCATTGGCGAAGTCGCGGCCATGTTCCAGGTCAATGTTTCGGTGCTCCGCTATTGGGAGTCAACCTTCGAGGTACTGGACCTCCGAAAGAACCGTAAAGGCGACCGCTTTTTCCGGCCAGACGATATCAAGACGGTTCGGCTCATCCACCACCTGCTTCGCGAACGGAGGTTCACCATCGAAGGGGCCAGAGAATATATCCGAAACCATGCCAGGGCAGGGGATCGATTTGAAGCCATCGAGCTGCTCCGCCGGATTAAAGGTTATCTGGCTGAAATTAAGCAGACGCTGGGAAGCAAGTCCTCCACGGAAGGATAGCCGGCTTAGCGCTTTTCTTTGTCCACCCCTGCCATGAGGACGCCGGCTGAGCCCACCTGCTGCATGACAGCAAGGTTGATATCGTTTCGCAGCCGATGGAAGGCATCCAGCGGAATGGGATCCACCTGATATTCGCAAACAATGACGTAGGCATCTGCGGAGATGTCGGCCAGGTATACCTGTGGCTCCCGGCAGGGCAGGCCCTGCAGGAGCTGCCGCAGTGATGCAACCAGGGCTTCGATGCGGACAGCTTCGGTCCGCAGGGAAGCTTCCAGGCGGAGCTCCACCCGGCGGTGGATGCGGCGGCTGAGGTTGTCAACCATCGCATCGACCATCTGCTTGTTGGGCAGGGTCACATAGGTACTGTCGGCCGTCCGGATGCGGGTGCTTCGCAGTCCAACTTTTTCGACCGTCCCGGTGACATGGGGTGTCTTGAGGACATCCCCTATGGAGAATGGCTTGTCGAAGAAGATGATGAAGGAGGCGATCAGGTTTTCCAGGCTCTCCCTAGCTGCCAGGGCGATGGCCGCACCTGCTAAGCTGAGGCCTGTGAGGATCTTAGTGATATCCTGGTCGAAGGCGACCCGCAACATGGTCAGCGTTCCAATGATCAGGAGCAAGACCTTCAGGAAGTCGCGTGAGAAGACAACCAGCTGGTGGGTGGTCCTGTCGGGTGTGAGGTCTGCCCGCTTGCCCATTTCCCGTGCGATATAGTCTACACCGCGTAGCAGCATACGGAAGAAAGACAGGACGACCAGTGAGGTTGCCAGTGAGTCGAGGATGACCTGCGCATTGATACGATACACCGGGATGCGAAGCGCCTTGGGAAAATGAAGGCTGGAGAGTGCGAGATAGGTGGCCAGCAGAAAGAGGAAGCTGATGCTGGGGCCCAGAACGAGCTCCTCGAATACAACGGGGTCGACCTTCCATCCGACTCGGCGGAACAGGAGGGAGAGGAGTTTCGTAAAGTACCGGCCGGCAAACCTGCGCAACAGGAATGCCGAGACAACGATCGCGAAGATGATCAGCCAGGCATCAACGCGATTGTCAAACACTTGTGAGGCGAGAAATTCTTTCATAGCCAAGATCTTTTATTCATGGCCCCCGGCGCTGGCCGCTCAGGGCTGCCAGTGGGGATAGAGGCGGATGGCAGTCGAGTCCTGCACATACATGCCCCGGGGACTGAATTGCCAGGGGCCGCCAGCCATCAGCGGCTTAGGTAAAGGTACTTCCCGGTAGCCCGGGGCCTTGAGGGAATACACCAACACTTTGCCATCTCCCAGCCCCATCAGGCGGCCTTCCAGGATCTCAGGGTGCCGCCAGCCCCTCAACTCCAGTCGTTGCTGGAAGGCACCATAATAGTCAAAGACAAACAATCCCCGGTCGACGTCGTACAGATAGACCTTTCCGTTCCGGTCGAAGACTTGTTGCGGCATGGGCGGGTCGTCCATAACAGTCCTCAGTTCGGGTGTAGACAGCAGCACCTGGCCTTCTTCGCTGAGCTTGCGCAGTCTTGTGTCCTGGCCGTTGTACACCCATATCTGATTATCATAAGACCTGGCGATGGCTAAGGGCTGGAAAATGCCCTGTCGGCGCAGGTCGATCGATTGTACCAGCCGCAGAAACCGGTCTAGGATCACGACGGTGCCGAAGTCGCCGTAATACAACAGAGGCTTCATCGGGTTGGTCACATCCAGCCAGTGGAGGCGTCCATACTGCCGTACCTCGTTGAAGACGCCGATGGAGTCGCCGACGGGGCTGAGCTTTTTCAGCTGGCCGGATGGCATGAGAACATAGAGCTGCCCGATTGGGTCAGCGGCGAAGAGGCTATAGCGCCCCTCCCAGGAGCGGATGGGTGCCTGCGGAAACGGAGGCTGGGCGGCGAGGGGCAGGCTGGCGGCGAGGAGGAGGGTGATATAGAGCCAGCTTCTCATGCGCCTTGGGTGTGGAGGGTCAAGTCGGTTCCGTCGAAGACAGCATAGGAGTCATACCGCAGCCAGTCGCCCAGGTTAACATAGCGACTGCGTTCTTCCAGTCGGTAGTCGATCGGCAGGTGGCGGTGTCCGAAGATGAAATAGTCGAAGTGCTCTTTCTGCAGCTGTTTCCGGCAATGGGTGATTAGCCATTCTTGGGATTCTCCCAGGAACTGGTCTTCAGAATGGCCTGTGGCGATGCGGCTGCCTCGGCTGAAGTGTTCGGCGAGGCCGATGCCCAGAGTGGGTGGAATCATTCCAAATGCCCATTGGCAGAAAGGGTTTCTAAAGACCATCTTGAGGAGTTTATAGCCATGGTCGCCGGGCCCCAGGCCATCGCCATGCCCTAGATAGAACCGCTTGCCGGCCATGTCCATATGTATCGGATGGTAGTGGACCTGCATGCCTATTTCATGTTGGAAGTAATCACGCACCCACATGTCGTGGTTGCCAACAAAAAAATGGATGGGGATGCCTTCGTCTGCGATGGAGGCGAGGGTGCCCAGCAGGCGCACATACCCTTTGGGGACCACTTTTCGGTATTCGTACCAGAAGTCGAAGATGTCTCCCAGGATGAAGATTCCAGCCGCATCTGCCGCTGCGGTCCGGAGGAAGGCGATGACCCGGTGTTCCCGGGCTAGGCTAGAGGGCCGGTCGGGTATGCCCAGGTGGAAGTCTGAGAGAAAATAGACGCGCTTGCCAGGTTGGATGTGGAGCATAGTCCGCCGGTTATCACAGCCCCATGTCAGGGCCTTCCGCCGTCTTCTACTAGGAAGCAGTAGACTTCCCCGGGGCCATGAACGCCCACGACGAGTGTCTTCTCAATATCCGCCGTCCGGCTAGGGCCAGTGGCTAGACTCATGGCAGAGGGCAGGTGATTGCCATATTTTGACTTCATCAGGTTGAAGGCATCCGAGACGTCATATACCAGCTGGGATGTCCATGCAATGCAGACGTGCACGGGGGCATGCACACTGGAAGTGCGTCCCTGGGGCTGGGCAGCGCTCAGGAGCATGCTGCCCGTGCGGGCTACCAGGGCTTCGCAGCGGGTGATGGAGGCGTCACACTCCAGGAGTTGGCCTGAGCAGGGCAGCTGACCGAGTCCGTTCCGGTCGAAGAGGGCGTGGATGGCTTCATCCAGGCAGAAGATGTCTGCCCAGGACTTTTCCTTTGCCAAGGCCGCTATATGACTGCATAGCTCAGCCTCATCTGCACAATAGGCGAACTGTCCGAGCAGGCGGGTGAATTCGGTGGCAAAGAGGATGGAGAGGTCGTCGGCGGGCGGCGGATAGATTACCCCCTGGAGATGTTGCGGCAGGAAGGGGGCTGCCAGTGGGGTGGCCAGGGCCTTTCGGATCCTGCGCAATATCTTCTCGCGGCTCACAGACACTTCCATGGGCTAGGGTTTGTCCGGGTCTGCATCGGCGGGTGCGACAGGGTCGCCATCGGAGGCAGCGGCCTCTGGGGCAGCGGCGGGGGAGGCATCTTCTGTGGGAGCCACCGTCGAAGGCTCGGCAGCCTCTGTGGCCGCCTCTTCTTCGCTGAAGAGCTTTTTTTCTTCGAATGGACGCTTACCGAGGAGATCTTCCACGTCTTGCTGGTGCAGCACTTCCCGCTGCAGCAGTGCCTGTGCCAGATTTTCTGCTTGCTCACGTTTCTCTGTCAGCAGGTCGATGGTGCGGCGGTAGGCTTGGTCGACGAGCTTGCGTACCTCGTCGTCAATGAGTCGGCCGGTATCGTCACTGTAGGGCTTGGTGAAGACATTCTCCTGCTGGGGGTCGTAGAAGCTTAGGTTGCCGACCTTCTCGTTCATGCCGTATATGGTGACCATCGAATAAGCGATGCGGGTGACCTGCTGGAGGTCGTTCTGGGCGCCGGTCGAGACCTTACCGAAGAAAATCTCCTCGCTCGCGCGGCCACCTAGGGTCATGCACATCTGGTCCATGAGTTGGTCGGTATCATAGAGATATTGTTCCTTGGGGGTGTATTGCGCATATCCCAGTGCGGCAACTCCCCTGGGGACGATCGTCACTTTCAGCAACGGATAGGCATGCTCTAGGAACCAGCCACAGATGGCATGTCCGGCTTCGTGGTAGGCGATGACACGTTTTTCTTCTGGGGAGATGATTTTATTCTTCTTCTCCAATCCTCCGATCACCCGGTCGATGGCGTCTTGGAAATCATCCATCTCCACCTGCTCTTTGCCTTTTCGGGCAGCGATGAGTGCCGCCTCATTGCAGACATTGGCGATGTCGGCGCCGGCAAAGCCAGGCGTCTGCTCGGCGAGCTTTCGGATGTTGAGTTTTTCGGAGGTGCGGATGGCCTTGAGGTGGACGCGGAAGATATGCTCCCGGCCCTTCATATCTGGCCTGTCGATGCTGATCTGACGGTCGAAACGGCCCGGGCGGAGCAGCGCCGAATCAAGCACGTCGGGGCGGTTGGTGGCTGCCAGGATGATAATGCCGCTATCCCCTCCGAAGCCATCCATCTCTACCAGGAGCTGGTTGAGGGTGTTCTCCCGTTCGTCATTGCTCATCATCATATTCTTTCCGCGGGCACGGCCAATGGCGTCGATCTCATCGATGAAAATGATACAAGGAGCCTTCTCCCGGGCTTGTTTGAAAAGGTCGCGGACGCGGCTGGCGCCCACCCCGACGAACAACTCGACGAAGTCGGAGCCAGACATCGAGAAGAAGGGCACCTGAGCCTCCCCGGCCATGGCCTTGGCCAGAAGGGTTTTGCCGGTACCGGGCGGACCTACCAGCAATGCGCCTTTCGGGATTTTTCCCCCCAGCGCGGTATACTTTTTGGGATTCTTCAGGAAGTCGACTATTTCCATCACCTCCTGCTTGGCCTCGTCCAGGCCTGCGACATCGGCAAAGGTGGTGCGGGCGGGGGTGCCCTTCTCAAAGAGCTGGGCTTTCGACTTGCCGATGTTAAAAATTCCGCCGGGGCCACTGCCGCCACCAGCGCCGCCCATCTTACGCATCATCAAGACCAGCAGCACACCAAACATGAGCAAGGGGAACAGGAAGTTGATCAGCGGGCCAAAGAACTCAGGCTCCGTGATGGGGTCGACTGGGACGGGCGTCACTTCGGGATGGGCCTGGAAGTATTTGTCGAGCGACTCCTGGTAGTCTTCCACCTTCGAGACGCCAAACTGGAAATGGGGTCCCTTAGAGGTGGTGACAAACTCCCAACGCTCTTTCAACAGGCCTCTATAGTAGGGCAGCGAGAGGCTATCCTTTTGGATGTAGACGCGGACGACGTCTTTATTCCTCACCGGCTCGACGCGCTTCACATGATTGCGGGAGAGCATCTGTTGCTTGAAGTCCAGATCGGTGATCTGGGTGGCATCCGGCGTGACGCCCTGCATAACCTGATATCCAATGAGGAATACCACAGCCACGGCGTATAACCAATAAATGTTGAAACGGGGCCCCTTGCGATTAACCCCCTTGTCGCCTTCCGAACCCGAACCATCGGAACGAGATGACTTTGAAGCCCTTTTCATATTTTTTTCAGACGTTGTGTTTTCTTCCTTTCCTTTGAATCGTCGAGGTCGTTTTCCGACGCAGGCCACTCTGCAGCGGGCTGCTGACGGCCGTATCCGCATGTTCCTCTCTTCCCGCATCGCTCCACATCTCCTCAAGCCTATAAAAGCCCCGTGTTTCGGGTAAAAAAACATGCACGACCACGTCGACGTAATCCACTATCACCCACTGCATCGACCGAAGGCCTTCTTCATGAAAGGGTCTTTGCGCGCATTTTCCCCATACTACATCTCCGACATGCTCCGCAATGGCTTTGACCTGAATGGTGGAGCTGGCCTGGCAGATGATGAAGAAGTCCGCTACCGCCTCAGGAATGCTCTTCAGGTCGAGGGAGACAACCATCTCTCCCTTCTTGTCGTGTATGGCCTCCAGGATGGACTTTATGATACCGCTGCTCCGGGTTAGCCGCCCGGATTGCTTTACCGGTGAGACCGGCACCGATGTGGAACTCAAATGCGTTCGTTTATTTTTTACATCAGCCGGACGTGGCCCCGCGTCCGTACTTTCATGCTTCAGATCCGAAGAGCCTTTATCTACCCTGTTGACTGCAAATTTACACATTATTCATCATCCGCGCCATGCCGCCCATCGGTGAGCCTTTCTATGTGCTCGATCATGTAGACAGCACCAATCTGCACGCCATGCGCCTGGCGGACAGTCCCGACGTCGGGCATGGAACGGTGTTTTTTGCCCGCTCCCAGTACGCCGGCAAGGGGCAGCGGGGACGTCGATGGGAGGCAGCGCCGGATAGCAGCATCCTAATGAGCGTCGTCGTGGACCCTTCCGCCAGCCATCCCGAATGCGGCTTTCCGTTGAGCATGGCAGTGGCCTTGGCAGGGAGCGATTGGCTCCGCCGCCATCTAGGGCCGGAGGCCCTGGTCAAATGGCCAAACGACCTTTATTGGCAAGACCGCAAGATCGGAGGCATCCTCATAGAAAACATCCGCAGGGGTCAGCACTGCCGCCGCTCCGTCGTCGGCATCGGCGTCAATGTCAACCAACAGCATTTTGCCCCATCCCTGCCTAACCCGGTATCCCTTCGCCAGGCAACGGGCCAACGCTACGACCCCATCCTGCTGGCCGGGGAACTCTGTGGGTATCTCGAGCAAAGGATCCGCCTACTGGCAACGGGCCAGGTAGATGGCCTGCTGGCCGCATATAACGAACGACTCTACGGAAAGGGACGGTCGCTACAGTTCCAGGCATTCGATGGATACTTTACAGCGCAAGTACAGGAGGTGGATGCCGAGGGGATCCTCACCATCTGTAGGCCGGAAGCAGTCCGATACCGGTTTGGAGAGCTGACCTTTCAGCCCCCTCTACTCCCTTAGCCTTCCAAGGCTGATAAAATCTCTTGGGCGTGTTCTTTGACCTTCGGCTTGTGGAAGATATGCCGAATCACGCCTTTGCCATCGATGACGAAGGTGGTGCGAAGGAGGCCCATGTATTTCCTCCCATACATCTGCTTTTCTCCCCATACGCCATAGGCTTCAATGACCTGGTGCTGGGTGTCTGCCAGCAGCGGGAAGCCCAGGCTGTAGGTGGTGGTGAATTTCTGATGGCTGGCTGCATCGTCTGGACTGACGCCTACAACCGCTATCCCCCGGGCCGTCAACGAGGCTAGGTTGTCGCGCAGGTTGCAGGCCTGGGAGGTGCATCCGGGCGTATTGTCTTGGGGGTAGAAGTAGAGCACGAGGGTCTTGCCTTTGAAGTCTGCCAGTGAGACTTTTTGGCCGTCTTTGTCCAGCCCTTTGAAGGCCGGGGCCTTATCGCCTGCTTGGAGGTGGCTCATGCGGAGATATTATCGGATAAAAACAATCTGTTGGACGGTTTTGTTGCCGGCCTCATCTTCCACGCTGACGCGGAGGGTATGGCGGCCCGGAGGGCAACGGTCATCTACCCGATAGGTAAAACTGCCCCCCTGCTGAGCGAAGAGCAGCCAGCGGCCGTCGAGTGCTGCGCGAAAGAGGCGGATAGCGCCTAGATTGTCTGTGACGCGGACCTGGATGGAGGAACCGGACAGTCGTCCACCCGGCCGTAACCTAGGAAAGCTGATGGTGGGAGGCGTCGTGTCTGCCAGTAACTGGAAATCGCCGAAATCCCGAAAGCGTGCGGTATACCATCCACCTTCTGCGGTTGCCTTCCGGACCTGAGGAGACCCCTTGCCGCTGCGGCGAATGACCAGTCGGTCGGCCAACTCCGAGGGCAGCAGCCGGTCCGGTGCGAGGCGAACGGTGAAGAGGGTATGGGTGGGCACGTCTGGCCGATGCAGGGCATGAATGGAGGAAAAAGAGACTGGCCCGGCGGCCAAGCGTTGCGAATGCTCGAAATGGATGGTGTCATAGAGGGCCCATTCATCCAGTACAACCTGTAGCTGAGGCGTCTCAAAGATGCCCATCTGCCCCGGCGCCATCAGTGTCGCGGGTGCTGGCAAGGAGGGTAAGCTCTGGGTGGTGCGCTGAAGGGTAAAAAAGCATTCGCTTCCGTTGCCGGCTACATCTTTCACTGTGATGCGGAAGCTTCGGGGAAGCGTGTCGGGCAGCCATAGCTCGCGCATCCGGGAGTCATAGATGCGGATGGAGGAAAGGGTGTCGCCGGGAAGCGGCAGTAGGAATTGGAGCCATCCCATACCCCGGGCCCTGCGGGTGAAGTCGGCATGCGCGTTGAGGTAGCGGGTGGCCTCATAGCCCATCTTGTCGAGCCGGAAGCCCGCCAGGGGGCGGTCTCCTTCCCAAAGGATCGCCTCGTAGATGCCTACGAGGCTTGGGCTACCCGACAAGCGATCGTAGGCATCGATGGCTACCGAGACCCTGTCTGTAGCCACGCGGATGATGCCCGGCACGCGGTTTCCCTGCGGAAGGTGTCCGACGGCATGGAGGGAAGGGGCCTGCTCATAAATGCTGCGGCGTCTGTCGTACACGGCCAGCCGTCGGATGACGGGCGGTACGGCGTCCGGCAGGGGAAGCCCGAATACCAGTGGGTTCAAACACCGGTCGGTCTGCGTCTCCCGAACCTCGAAATGCACGTGGGGGCCTTCAGAGGCACCCGTATTGCCACTGTTGCCGATGTACTGCCCCCGTCGGACGGGGTAGGCCATGGCCGGGAGCTCCCATTCCTGCTGCCAGCTCTCCGTCTCATACTGCCGGCGGCGGACAGCCTCTTCCAAGGCCGGCCAGAATCGCTCCATGTGGGCGTAGAGGGTGGTGGTGCCATCGGGGTGGTAGAGGTAGATGGCCCGGCCAAAGCCGCCTGACTCGATCTTGACCCTTCCGACATACCCGTCGGCAGCTGCGACGACTGGCAGGCCGGTCCGGCGCTCTGTGAAGAGGTCCAGCCCCATGTGGAAATGATTGGGGCGCATTTCCCCGTAATTGGCATTGAGCCGGGGGGCAATGTCCAGCGGGTAGCGGTAGCGGGCAACCTGCCCCTGTACCGAATGGAAGACGAGAATTGTGAGCAAAAGCAGGCCAAAGCTCGGATCACGCGGCATGGGTCCGGAATTTTCGCAAAACTACTCCGTTGAGGCCAACCACCAGCGAGGTTGAAATGCTTTCCATTTCTCAAGTCCCGCAATTACCTTTGCGTACCCTGTAACCATCGGAAAAACAGATGTCAGAAGCTGGCCTCAACACTTTTGCATGCCACAAGATCGCTCCATAGAAACCGTCCTGATCATCGGATCAGGGCCCATCATCATCGGACAAGCTTGCGAGTTCGACTATTCCGGTACGCAGGCGGCCCGCAGTCTTCGGGAAGAGGGTGTCAAAGTCATCCTCATCAACAGCAACCCGGCCACCATCATGACAGACCCCATGATGGCAGACCGCGTATACCTGTTGCCGCTGAACGTGGAAAGCATCGAGCAGATTCTGAAGGAGAACCACATCGACGCCGTCCTGCCGACCATGGGTGGGCAGACAGCCCTCAACCTCGCCAAAGAGGCGGAGGAGTTGGGCATTTGGGAAAAGCACGGGGTACGACTGATCGGCGTAGACATCAAAGCCATTGAAAAAGCAGAAGACCGTGAGAAGTTCCGCCAGTGGATGATCGAGATGAAGATCCCCGTGGCGCCTGCGCGGACAGCCAACTCTTTTCTGGAAGGGAAAGAGTTCGCACAAGAGATCGGCTTCCCGCTGGTCATCCGCCCATCTTTCACCCTGGGTGGCACCGGCGGTGGATTTGTCCACTCCAGGGAACATCTGGATGAAGCCCTGCAACGAGGCCTGTCGGCCTCCCCGATACACGAAGTGCTGGTGGAGAAGGCTGTCCTCGGCTGGAAGGAATTCGAGCTGGAGCTGCTGAGGGATTCCAAAGACAATGTCGCCATCATCTGCACGGTCGAGAATTTCGATCCCATGGGCATCCATACGGGCGACTCCGTCACGGTGGCGCCAGCTATGACCCTGAGCGATACAGCCTTTCAGCTCATGCGCAACACCGCCATCAGCATGATGCGGAACCTGGGCAACTTTGCCGGAGGCTGCAATGTCCAGTTTGCTCTCAACCCTGCCACAGAAGAGATCATCGCCATTGAAATCAATCCCCGCGTCTCCAGATCTTCGGCCCTGGCCTCCAAGGCTACCGGCTACCCGATCGCCAAGATCGCAGCCAAGCTCGCCCTTGGATTCTCGCTGGATGAGCTCAAGAACCAGATCACCCAGACAACCTCAGCCTATTTCGAGCCCGCCCTCGACTATGTCATCGTTAAGGTGCCGCGCTGGAACTTCGATAAGTTTAAAGGCGCCAACGACACACTGGGCCTGCAGATGAAATCGGTCGGAGAGGTCATGGCCATCGGCCGTAGCTTCGCCGAAGCCATCCAGAAAGCCTGCCAGAGCCTGGAGAACAACGCCGTCGGCCTGGGCTACTACGGAAAGAACCAGATGCGGCCGGAGGAAATCCTAGAATACCTCAAGACCCCCCGCTGGGACCGTATCTTCCGCATTAAGGATGCCCTCATGATGGGGCTTAGTATAAAGAGTATCCACCAGGCGACCTACATCGACCGCTGGTTTATCCATGAGATCCTCAAAATCGTCAACCTGGAGAAGGAAATTTCCCAGTACAAGCTGGAGACCCTGCCCCTCGAGTTGCTCCGGAAAGCCAAGCACATGGGCTTCAGCGATGAGCAGATCTGCAAAGTATTGGGGGATGGGACAGAAGATCAAGTATACGAACGGCGCAAGTCTGCCGGCATCCGCAGGGTCTATAAGATGGTCGACACCTGCAGTGCAGAATTCGAGGCAAAAACTCCTTATTTCTACAGCACCTTCGAGCATGGCGGTACCAATGAAAGCCGCGTCAGCAGCCGTAAAAAGATCATCGTCCTCGGCAGCGGCCCTAACCGCATCGGCCAGGGCATTGAATTCGACTACTGCTGCGTGCACGGGCTGCTCGCGATCAAAGAGTGCGGCTATGAGGCCATCATGGTGAACTGCAACCCGGAGACTGTATCGACAGACTTCGACATGGCCGACAAGCTATACTTCGAGCCTGTATTCTGGGAACACCTCTGGGAGATCATCGAACATGAGCAGCCCGAAGGAGTGATTGTGCAGCTCGGAGGACAGACAGCCCTCAAGCTGGCCCAGAAACTCCATCAAAAAGGCATCCGCATCATGGGCACTTCCTTCGACAATATGGACATTGCCGAAGACCGTGGACGCTTCAGCGACATGCTAAAAGACCTCTCGATCCCATATCCCGAATATGGCACGGCCTACTCGGTCGACGAAGCCGTAGCGGTTGCCAAGAGCGTAGGATACCCCGTGCTCGTTCGTCCTTCGTATGTACTCGGCGGACAACGCATGCGCATCGTCATCAACGACGATGAACTCGAACAGGCCGTCGTAAGTCTGCTCAAGCATCTACCCGGCAACAAGATCCTCATCGACCACTTCTTGGACCGCTGCCAGGAGGCTGAGATAGACGCCATCTTCGACGGAGATGACTTCCATGTGATGGGCGTCATGGAACACATAGAGCCAGCAGGCATCCACTCTGGAGACAGCAATGCCGTCCTTCCTGCCTTCAACCTCACCCCCATGGAAGTCACCAACATGGAATTCTATGCGGAGAAGATCGCCCGTGCCCTCGACATCCGCGGACTAATCAACATTCAGTTCGCCGTCCAGAAAGGAAAGGTGTATGTCATCGAAGCCAACCCCCGTGCATCCCGCACGACCCCCTTCATCGCCAAGGCTTATCAGATCCCATACCTGAACTACGCGACCAAGGTCATGCTCCGCGCTCAAAAGCTGCGCGACTTCCAGTTCGAGAAGAAACTCACAGGCTTCGCCATCAAAGAACCCGTCTTCAGCTTCGACAAATTCCCCGGAGTGAGCCGGCAGCTGGGGCCGGAGATGAAGTCTACCGGCGAAGCCATCCGGTTCATCCGCGACCTTAGGGATCCCTATTTCCGGAACCTCTACAAGGAACGCAGCATGCACCTGAGCCGCTAGTAAATCTGCCTTCGCAACTTGATAGCATATTCCCTGCGCGTAACCCCTTCCTGGCACTCGCTCTACGCACAGCAATCGTCAACACCCTCGCACAGCCCGTCGAGCTCAACGGCAATGTGAAAGACACCCACAGCGATGAGTCCGTGCCCTTCACGACCGTACGATTTCTGCATACCGGATTTGTCGAGATCTGCAACTCCGCCGGAGGCTTTCCCTTCCTGCTGTCCAAATGGCCAGGCGACACCCTACGGGTTAGCTATACTGGCTTCGAAGATGCCAGGCTGGCGCTGGATATCTCCCACCTCGACTGGAAGGCTGCCCCCGCCCCTTGCGCGACATTGGCTACAAGCCCTTAAGCCTACACGGCAGTTTCCGTCTGGGATTCTGAGACGTTCTCTTCCTCAGTACAGGCCTCTACAATGATCTGACACGCCTCTGCGATCTCTTCAGGCGTAATCGTCAGGGGTGGAGCCAGCCGCAAGCATTGAGGGGCAAACAAAAACCAATCGGTCAGCAGCCCCTTGGCCAGACAGCGCGCTATGATCCGCTGATTGACATCGGCATGCCCGAAATCGAGTGCCATCAGCAGTCCTGCCTGGCGGAAGTCCCGGATCATCGGATGCTGCAGGCGCTCCCTGAACAGCTGGCCCTTTCCTGACACCCTTTCCAGGTGTCCTTCCGTGAGTAATGCTTCCAAGCCTGCCAGGCCGGCCGCACAGGAGACGGGATGGCCGCCAAAGGTCGTGATATGTCCAAGTACCGGATCGGTGGACAGGGCTTCCATGCATTCTCGGGATGCGATGAAGGCACCCAGCGGCATGCCTGCACCCAGCGCTTTGCCTAACAGCAAGATATCCGGGACCACCCCATAACCTTCAAAGGCCCAGAGCGTGCCGGTTCGGCCAAACCCCGTCTGTATCTCATCGAAGACCAGCATAGCCCCGATGGCGTCGCAACGGTCTCGCAAAGCCTGCAGCCATGGCGCCGACGACGGCACCACGCCCTTTTCGGCCTGTACGACTTCTGCCACCACACAGGCGGTATCTGTGCCAATCCTGAAGAGGTCTTGCAAGGAGCCATGCTCCATTTCCTGGATGCCTGGCAGCAAGGGGCGGTAAGCAGATCGCCAGTATTCATCGCCTATCAGGCTAAGGGCTCCTTGTGTGGATCCATGGTAGGAGTGCCGGAAAGCTGCTATGCCGGGTCGGCCGGTGCGCCTTTTCGCCAGCTTCATCGCCCCTTCGACCGCTTCGGCCCCCGAACTGGTGAA
The DNA here is from genome assembly GCA_016868815.1 of Bacteroidota bacterium. Taxonomy (GTDB): domain Bacteria; phylum Bacteroidota; class Bacteroidia; order Chitinophagales; family Chitinophagaceae; genus Pollutibacter. The sequence continues at coordinate 128,520 of VGFQ01000003.1, read as the reverse complement.
ATAGACGCAATCGAGGGAGGCGGGCAGAAGAGAGGCCAGCCGGTGTGCATAGGAAGTCTGCGGAGAGAGTACCATCTCACCATAGACCATGACATGGAGGTATGCGTCCACCTGCTGATGGATGGCAGCACGTACCCGGGGATGGCCATGGCCAAGATGACAGACGCTGATGCCCCCGATCCCATCCAGGTAGGTTTTACCATCGGCCGCTGTCAGCCGACTGCCCTCGGCCCGTACGATCTCCAGTGCGAGCGGCGACGGGGAAGTCTGGGCGACATGACGGAAGAACCACTGACGAGGGTAAAACATTTTATAAAGTTCGTCAATTTCCGCCGAGCCGAACCCTGGCATACCGCGGGATGCCCCAGGGTCCGATCTTTGTTCAAAAGGAATATATGTCGAACTATCCTGCACCGCTGATCTTGCCGGTCAGAGGCATATCCCCGCAATTTGGTGCTGGCTGCTGGCTGGCGCCCAACGCCACTGTCGTCGGAGAGGTCGTGATGGGTGAAGATTGCAGTGTATGGTTCCAGGCTGTCGTCCGTGGAGACGTCAATGCCATCCGCATCGGAAATCGAGTAAACATCCAGGACGGGGCTGTCATCCACTGCACGTACCAGCGTTCCCAGACAGTCATCGGAGATGACGTCAGCATTGGCCACAAAGCCATCATCCATGGTTGCAGGATAGACCCGAATGTGCTGGTCGGCATGGGAGCCATCATCATGGACGGCGCTGTCATCGGCTCCGGTTCGGTGATCGCTGCGGGGGCCGTCGTGCTGGAAGGAACCGAGGTGGCGCCTGGCACCCTTTGGGCCGGCGTGCCCGCCAAAAAAATCAAATCCGTCCCCTCCGAACTCATGGAGGGGGAAGTCCGGCGCATCGCCCGCAATTACCTCCTGTATAGTAGCTGGTTCCAGGCCGGAGAGAATCTTCCGCCAGATACAATGAGTGAAGGCATTTGACGTTAAAATGGATCGGTACAGAGGCAGCATACCAGCCGCTGCCATTGTCTTATAATGAAGGAGCAGGCCTACCCTGGCTGCCTGGTGCGGAGGGTTTACAAATCGCCTTATACAAACATGAATCTATCCTTAAGGACCGACTTTGGCTGCACCGAGGCGGTACTCGCAGAGAACTGTGGGTTCGACCGCTTCTACCGCATCGCTGACCTGCTGATGGAACAACTAAAAGTTCGGTTCACGCAGAAGCAGGACGACTCTGAAACTTCATACTGGAACTTCAATTTCAAAGGCCACCGCCTAACCCTGCATTATAATATCTACGATGGGGTCTCCATCTTTCCGCAGGCCCTTCGGGCAGCTGGGCGTACTGACAACGAAGCGGTCATGGAACTGGCAGGTGCCCTGACGCAATTACCCTGATCAATCCCCGCTTTCCAGGCTTTCCAGGATGGTGCAGTAGCTGATGTACCGTTCGAGGTGGATCTCTCCCCTTTCTACCGCAGCTTTGATGGCGCAGCCTGGCTCGTCGAGGTGCCGGCAGTCGTTGAACTGACATCCACCCAACCGGCTCCGTAGGTCTGGGAAATAGTGGGAGAGTTCACCGGCATCGATGTCTACCAGCCCAAACTCCCGGATGCCAGGGGTATCGATGAGGGCCCCGCCGTCTGGGAGGTCGAACATCTCCGCAAAGGTGGTCGTATGCAAGCCCTTACCACTCCAACCACTGACCTCCCTGGTACGCAGGGATAGGTTTGGCAAGAGCAAGTTGATGAGGGTTGACTTCCCCACTCCGGAGTGACCGCTGACCAAGGTGACGCGCCCGGCCAGCCAGGATTTGAGCTCGGCGATCCCCTCGCCTGTTACTCCGCTGGTCCGGAAGACAGGATAGCCGATATCCGAGAACATGTTCTCCCAGGCTTTGAAACGCTCTTCTTCCTTCGCTCGAAATGCATCGCATTTGTTGACAACGATGGCGGCGGGTATATGGTACGCTTCACAAGCGGTCAGGAATCGGTCTACAAAGCCCTGCGAGGTGCGGGGGTCCCGCAGGGTAGCCACCAGCAGTGACTGATCGAGGTTGGCAGCAACGATGTGGTGGCGCAGACGCTGCGCGGGTGCCCGGCGATTGACATAATTACGCCGCTTATGTATGTCAGTGATCAGCCAGTTTCCTTCCGAACCTACCTCTCGTTCAACCGATACCAGGTCGCCTACTGCCACTGGGTTGGTGGACGAGATGTCGTCGATTTTAAACCGCCCCTTCATGCGGGCCTGGCCAAAACCCCATTCGGGGTGTTTGACGAGGTACCAGCTGCCTGTCGACCGATAGACCCTGGCTTCCATTATGGGGTGTTGGGATCTGTCGCCAGGTACCTTGCGACGATGGGTACACGCCGGCCTACGCCAAATGCCTTCTCGCTCACTCGGATGATTGGGCAGAATTGGTTGCGCTTATATTCATTTCCATTGACCATCTGCAAGACACGCGCTACGAGGCTTGTTTCAAAGCCTTTCGCGATGATGTCTGCTGGCCCAAGCCGGCGCTCTATATACAAGTAAAGGATGCTGTCCAGGGAGGAATACTCCGGAAGCGAGTCTTTATCCTTTTGGCCGGGCCTCAACTCGGCCGAGGGCTCTTTATCAAGGATCTCACGGGGAATCTGCTCCCCCTCGCGGTTGAGGAATTCTGCCAGGGCATACACTTGGGTCTTGTAAAGGTCGCCCAAGACACTCAGTCCCCCGGCCATATCGCCGTACAGAGTCCCATAGCCCGTCGCCAGCTCGCTCTTATTAGAGGTGTTGAGGAGTATATATCCGAGCTTGTTGGCCACGGCCATGAGGAGGTTGCCCCGGATGCGGCTTTGTACATTTTCCTCGGCAATGCCAAAAGCCGTGTCATGGAAGAGGGGCGCCAGCGTCTGCAGCATCGCATCATAAGGCTCGGCGATGGGCAGGATGTCATAAGGATTGCCAAGACGCCGGCTGAGTTCGATGGCATCTTTCACCGAATGAGTCGTGGAATAAGGAGATGGCATGAGTATCGCCCGGACCTGACTTGGCCCCAACGCCTCACAAGCCAGTGCTAGGGTGACGGCGGAATCGATGCCTCCACTGCTGCCCAGTATGGCCTGGCGAAACCCCATCTTCCGGAAATAATCGCGGATGCCCATCAAGAGAGCTTGGTGAATCTCTGCGATGTTTGGGCGGGCAGTTATATGTGCTATGATGTCGGCTGGCTCGTGGGAGTGCTTGGCTGCAGGCGGCTGGTCGGCATGGGCAGCAGCATGGCTGGAGGTTGCTTGCCGGCCCGAGTAGAGCATCTCCGTGTCGATGAGGGCCTGGTCTTCCCGGAAATAGGCCAACTCCCTGACCAGCGTTCCCGCATCGTCATAGACCAGCGAGCCACCATCAAAGACGATCTCCGTCTGCGAGCCTACGGCATTGGTGTAGATCATCGGCAAGCCATACTTGAGCACCTGGCTACGGACAACCTTTTTCCGGTCCTCGTCGTGGTGATAGCTGAAAGGGGAGGCAGAGATGTTGATCATCAGGTCGGGAGAGGCTGCCATCAGCTGGTCCATCGGACAGATGCGGTACAAGGGGTTATCGCCCAGGTTCCATATATCCTCGCAAATGGTTATCGCGAGGCGGTGTCCTTTGAAAGGGACAACCTCCCATTGGAAGGCCGGCTCAAAGTAGCGGTACTCGTCAAACACATCGTAAGTAGGCAGCAGGGTCTTGTGTAGAATTGCCTTGACTTGCCCTTCGTGCAACAGCCAGGCAGCGTTGAACAGGTCCTTACCTTGGGGGTCCGGGTTACGGGCAGGCGCTCCGACGATGGCGGCTACCCGCAGGGTATGACGGCAGATCTCCGCCAGCGCCACTTCCGCGCGACGGATAAAATCTTCAAACTCCAGGAAGTCGCGGGGGGGATAGCCGCAGACGCAGAGCTCCGTAAAGACAGCGAGATCGGCCCCACACGCCTCAGCCTCTCGCAAGGCCTCCAGGATGCGCGATACATTGGACTCAAAGTTTCCGATGTGGTAGTTCTGCTGCGAGAGAAACACCTTCATACCGCAAAATTCGGCTTTCTGGAGGACATGCGCCATACGCCCAGCGACAAAGGGCCCGGCATCACAGAGGGTCAAATATGGTCGAGATGAATTCAATGGTGATTCAGGAACTTTACACAAAATCCAACTGCCATATGCGCGTGCTGGTAAATGCCCTGCTGTTGTCCTTTTCTTGGATGGTCCTTTCCTGTGGAAACCGTTCTGACCGTCCCGATGTCTCGCACATCGAGATCGAACTCCCCTTGGTCCGCTTCGAGCAAGCCTATTTTGCGATGGACTCAAACGACATACAGGGATCGCTTCAGAATATTTGGAAAGCCGACACAGGGTTTACGCAGCTCTTTGTCACTCAGATGCTGGGCCTCCCACCAAACGATAGTTCCGAAGAGGTGCTGTCCAGTCACCGCCGCTTCCTTCGCGACTACAGACCTCTGCTGTCATTGTCTCAAGAGGCGGTAGGCGATATGAAGGCCATCCATGCCGACATCATATCATCTCTGCGGCGCGTGAAATACTATTTTCCCAGGTATGAAACACCCCAACGTCTCTACACATTCTTAGGGCCGTTGGATGCCATCGCAGAAGGGCGTACCGCCTCTTATGGAGACATCATCACGACCTATGGACTGGCCATCGGACTGCAGCTGCACCTGGGGTCCGATGCACCCATCTACTTGAGTGAAATGGGGCAACAGCTATACCCCCGGTATCTGTCGCGGCGTTTTGATCCTTCGACCATCACCATCAACTGTATCAAGAATGTAGTAGACGACCTCTATGCCGGTCGGCCGGATGACCAAACTCTCTTGGATCACATCGTCGACAAAGGGAAAAGAATGTATCTGCTCGGGCTCTTCCTGCCAGACGTGCCAGACAGCCTGCGACTGGGATATACGGCCGACCAATGGGAGGGGGCTATCGAGCAGGAAGGCTTGATCTGGAACCACCTCGTCCAAAACCAGCTGCTCTATGCATCAGACATGGAGCGCATCCGAACCTTCCTCTCCGAAGGGCCGATGACGCCAGAGCTGGGCAGCGGCTCTCCCGGCTACCTGTCGTTGTTCGTTGGACAACAACTCATTCACGCATATATGAAAAAACATCCAGAGACCCCGCTGGAAACACTTCTCGAGAAAAGCCCTCGGGACATCCTTGAAGGGGCACGCTATAAACCCAGGTGAAGGCGTCTAGCTTGGCATGCCAATGGAAATCGGCCTTCGACCCATTTCGCGCATGAACCGGTAGTGGGATGCGATCGCGAGTCGGGTGGTGGGAAAATAGTTGTACGGAAGCCCGAATCGCTCGCACGTATCGCGGACAATATGGCTCAAGGCCGGATAATGCACATGGCTGATGCGGGGAAACAGATGATGCTCTATCTGGAAGTTTAGGCCCCCGACCATCCAGGTGACGATCCGGTTGCCTGCAGCAAAATTGGCGGTAGTGAGCACCTGGTGAATCGCCCATTCGTTTTCTATCCGAAGAGGGTCCGTCCCGACCGCTTTGAACTCGGCCTCCTCTACCACATGGGCCAGCTGGAAAACCAGGGCCAGGGTCATGCCCAGGGTGAACTGGGCGATGGTAAAGCCGATCAGCCATGACTGCCAGCCTACCGCTAGGATGGGCACCACGATGTAGACAGCGATAAAGAAGATCTTTCCTGCCCAGAACAGTAGGTGGTCCTGCAAAGCCATCGAACGAATGCCTGTGTTATGGATCCTGCGGGTGAAATATTTCAAATAGTCAGTTCCAAACATGAACAGAGAGGTAAATCCGTACAAGACAAACATGTAATAGGCCTGAAATCGGTGCATGGGCTTCCAGGGCTGAGTATTACACTCCCGCATGAAGGGCATATTGTTGATATCATCATCCAGCCCATCGACATTGGTGTACGTATGATGAATGATGTTATGCTTGATTTTCCAGAGAAAAGCATTGCCGCCCAAAAAATTATGGGTAAGCCCGAATATATCATTGACCCATCCCCTTGAGGAGAAAGAGCCATGGCAGGCATCATGCATGACATTAAAACCGATGCTGGCCATAGCCACCCCGAGTAATGCGCAGAGCAAGAAGGCCAGCAACCAGTGCATCGGGAAGGTCAGCAGCAGGAAGTACATCCCCAAGGCAGAGGGAATCAGAATCAGAGTCTTGGTATAAAGCTTCCAGTTACCTGTACGCTTCATACGGTTTTCTTCAAAATATTTGTCAACCGATTCTTTGAGGGCATAAAAAAAAATACGGTTGGCATTGTTGAAAGTCACTTTTTGCATGTGGAGCAGGATTGTGGAGGAAACGATCGGTCGCTTGATTCCATGATTTAATAACGCTCAAGGATGGCCGTAAGTTACAAAGAAATAGACAGGTGTTCAATTCAACTTGAAAGGGGCCGTCATCGCGAAGACGGGTATGCGGACGTCGAACAACCGATGCGTGTCCATGTCGAGGACTGTATACATGCCATGCATGCTTCCTATCTCAGTCTTGAGATTGCAGCCGCTGACATACTGATACCTTCCACCCGGCTGAATCACAGGCTGTACCCCTACCACACCCTCGCCCTCTACCTCGCGGCGAGTGGCGTTGCTGTCGAAGATATACCAGTGCCTTCGCAGGATCTGCACCGGAAAAGAATTATGGTTCTCAATGGTCACTCGGTAGGCGAACATGTACTCCCCGTTGATGGGGTTTGAATATTCAGGCTGATAATAGCTCTCCAACATCACTTTCACACCCTCAGTCACTTTCGAAACCATGGACGGGTTATTTCCATAAATGTACACATTACCCCGCCTATACGCCTCCCTCTCTGTCACATTTTCCCACATTTCTGCCAACTTCTACCTTAGCGGATCCGTTCTTCCGGGAAGGACATCCATGTGACATCCAAAAAAAGGCACGATATATGAAGATAGCTGCAGCGAAAGGTGATGGCACCGGCCCCGAAATGATGAAAGCGGTGACAGACATTGAGGCTGCCCATGTGCCCTTGGAACATGAGTACAAGACCATCATCGGTGTCGACATGATCATAGAAAGCGCCGAACAGCCGCAGACGGAAGCAAAGAAATGCCTGCGGCATATCCAAGAAGCCTTTTCCCTGGTGACCATCAGCAACCGTGGAACGCTGGTATGTCCCAAGGATCAATCTTTACAAACCTGGTCAACCGGTACTGCTGCTTCTGTGAAAGCATTGAAGAAAAGCCCCTTGTGCAGGCAGATATCCTCAAACTCTATCACCAGCTGATGCAGGATTTCAAAGTCTGCTCCACGGAGCTGCTGAACAGATGGGGCGACACCAAGGCCTATAGCCTGGCAAAAGGCCAGTAAGCCTGTATCCAAGAACCGTAGATAAATCCAAGGGTATGCCCAATAAAAAAAGAGACAGCCTCCATGGCATCGTATTCAGCACCGACCCCTACTTCTCCACAACACCAGAGGCGGCCGACATCATCACGCCCCCACCCGCCGAGCAGAAACTAAAAGTACGGATGGAAAACAAGCACCGGGGTGGGAAGACCGCGACCATCATCGCAGGCTTTGTCGGAAAGACGGAAGATCTGGAATCCCTCTCCCGCCAGCTGAAAGGCTACTGTGGCACAGGGGGATCTGCCAAAGACGGGGAGATCATCATCCAGGGTGACCAGCGGGCCAAGGTCACCACCTACCTCCAACATCTCGGGTATCGGATCTAGCCAGTCCCACCGATAGCGACTGCAAGGTCTCTAGGCTCCGCCTTTAGGCTCATATCTAGGCTCGTGGCCTGGTGGATAAGGCCGCCCACACTCACCCAGTCGACCCCTGCCTCTGCATAGTCCCTGATATTATCTAGGCCGATGCCTCCACTGGCCTCCGTCTCCATGCGTCCATCCACCAGCTGGACGGATGCGCGCACGTCTGCGGGACTAAAATTATCGAACATCACTCGAAAGACTCGACCTACACCCGACGCCAGGATCTCCCTCACCTCTTGCATGGAACGGGCTTCCACTTCGATGCCCAGGGGCAGCCCCTGCTGTTGCAGGTAGGCTGCAGAACGCTCGATGGCAGCTGCAACGCCTCCGGCAAAGTCGACATGATTGTCTTTCAGCATGACCATATCGTAGAGGCCATGACGATGATTGAAGCCCCCTCCGATACGGACGGCCTCCTTCTCTGCCCACCGGAAGTTGGGTGTCGTCTTGCGCGTGTCGAGCAGTCGCGTCCGACATCCTTGCAGCCGGTCGACATGCTGGCGGGTTCTGGTGGCAATGCCGCTCATACGTTGCATACAGTTGAGGACGACGCGCTCACATCGCAGGATCGTATGCACCCTGCCTTCCACCCGGAAGGCTTTCTCGCCCGCCAACATCTGGTCACCGTCTTTTTTCCAGGCTTCAAAACAGATGCCCGGGTCATCCATGCGGAAGATCCGCTCGGCAAGCGACAATCCGGCCAGCACCCCATCCTGTTTGATGTAGAGGACGGCAGCACCGCAGGCATCGGTGGGAATGCAGCCCAAGGCGGAATGATCCCCGGTCCCCATGTCTTCTGCCATGGCCGCTCGTATCAGATGCTCCATCCGTTCTTCCATGCGTTCCATAAAGGCAATGTACAGAGATTCTAAGGCTTCACACGATGCTATCCCCGGCCTTTGCAAGGGGAAAGCAAGAGGGTCCTGCGATAATGCAGAGACGCCATTGCAACGATTGGAGTAACTTTAAGCATGGCGATTTATAAAGCAATGCTCATCATCATGGATGGATGGGGCATCGGGCAAGTCGCATCGGCAGATGCCATCCTTCAAGCAAACACCCCCTTTGTCGACAGCCTATACCGTGACTACCCCCATGCCCAACTGGTTACCTGGGGCGAAGATGTGGGACTGCCGGAAGGACAGATGGGCAACAGCGAAGTGGGCCACCTCAACCTAGGGGCCGGCCGCATCGTCTATCATGAACTGCAACGCATCAACGTGGCCATCCGCAGCGGGGCCTTTGCTGCCAATTCGGTCTTACAGGCAGCCATCCAGCAGGCACAGGCCAGCGGGAGGCCCCTTCATCTGATGGGCCTGGTCAGCGACGGCGGGGTACACGCACACATCGAACACCTCATGGCCATCGTGAGCGAATGCCACCGCGCCGGGCTACAAAAAGTATACATACATGCGTTCACCGATGGACGGGACACCGACCCCAAGAGCGGCCTTGCATTTCTGAAGATGCTGCAGGCACATCTGGACAAGACCTGCGGCCAGATCGCCACAGTGACTGGCCGCTACTACGCGATGGACCGCGACAAACGCTGGGACCGCGTTCGCCTGGCCTATGACGCCATGGTCCATGGAAAAGGCACTGCCACAGTAGACCCCCTTGCGGCCGTAGAGGCCCTGTACAATACAGGTACTACAGATGAGTTCATCCCCCCCCTCATTGCCGTGGATGCGTGGGGCCGTCCTCGGGCCACCCTTAGCAACGGCGATGCGGTGATCTGCTTCAACTTCCGGACAGACCGCTGCCGGGAGATCACCGAAGCCCTCACACAACACAAAATCGCAGAAGCAGGCATGTCTCCGCTATCCCTGTACTACACGACCATGACGGAATACGACAAAACCTATCAGGGTGTGCAGGCCATGTTCCGCAACGAAAACCTTGAAATGACCCTAGGGGAGGCCATCTCCCAGGCCGGGCTGCTCCAAATCCGGATAGCTGAGACAGAGAAGTACCCGCATGTGACCTTTTTCTTCAACGGAGGCCGAGAACTGCCCTTCGAAGGAGAAAAGCGGATCATGATCCCTTCACCCAAGGTTGCCACCTACGACCTGCAACCTGAGATGAGTGCCTTGGCTGTCACCCACGCCATCCTGCCAGAAATTCGCTCAGAAAGTGCCGCGTTCATCTGCTGTAATTTTGCCAATGCCGACATGGTCGGTCATACTGGCGTCTTCTCAGCTGCTGTCCGGGCCGTAGAGACCGTCGACCGATGCATAGGGGAAGTCATCCCCGTCGCACTCCGGCATGGCTATACGGTCTTCCTTACGGCCGACCATGGCAATGCAGATTTTATGGTCAATGCAGATGGCAGTCCAAACACGGCCCATACCCTCAATCCGGTACCCCTGTTTATCCTGGACCCGGCCCGCAAACCAAGCCTCCGCAACGGGAAGCTCTCCGACATCGCCCCTACAATCCTCCATGTGCTGGACCTGCCGATCCCACCTCAAATGACAGGGGAGATCTTGGTGGAGTCTGCCAGATGAAAAATTGCAACGCACGCAGCAGACATTTCAAAGGGATTGTCTTACTTTAGGTGATAACTAAGTGTCTTTCATGACAGAGGAAGCATTGGTCATAGCCTGCATCCGAAATGATGCGAACGCCCAACAAGAGCTCTATGCACGGTACAGCCCGAAAATGCTGGCCCTTTGTTATCGATATGCCCGAAACCGAGAAGATGCCGAGGATATGCTGCAGGAGGGTTTTATCAAGGTTTTCACGCAGATCAGCCAATTTAGGCATACCGGCACCCTAGAAGGCTGGATTCGCCGAATCATGGTACACACCTGCATCAACATCCTGAAGAAAAACCGAAAATTCAGCGACAGTATGGATTTGATCCATGCCTCAGGCATCGCGGCCAATGAGGATACGATACCGTCCATCCTTCAAGCCAAGCAAGTGGTGGAATGCATCCGCATGCTGCCCCTAGGGTACAGGACCGTGTTGAACTTATACGCCATTGAAGGGTACTCCCATAAGGAGATCGGCAAGATGCTGGACATCGGAGAAAGCACGAGTCGCTCCCAATACACCCGGGCAAAGGCTGTGTTGGAAGAGATCCTCCTTCGGAAAGGCCTCATGCCCGCACCCTCGGTGGGGCAAACCAACGTCATGCTGTGAGGCATGCGGAAACACGAACAATTTTGACTGTTTGAGCCAACGCATATGAGTCAATTTTTCTTGGAAGAAGATGGAATGGAAGGTTTCCTGCAGGAATCTGCCAATGACCTGAGGATGCAACCTTCGCTGCAGGTATGGCAGGGGGTACAGAAAAAACTACACCCGTCACCCAAATGGCCATACCTGGCCGCTGCGTTGGGTGTATTCGCCACCGGGGTACTGACCGGCTTCTGGCTGGACCGGGAGAGCTCTCCAGTCAGTCCTCTGTTGCCCATTGACCCACCAAACACCGCAACACAGCAGAGGCCTACTCCGTCCAGCCCCGGGATAGATGGCATCGATGCCATAAAGCTGCCGCTCACCCTTTTGCAGGCATCCCCCTTCACCCCTGCCATCTTCCCTGGCCTTGGCATGAAAGATGCGCCTGATGCATCCTTGTCCCTTTCACCCCTTTCCCGGCCACAGCTAGGATGGCCCAGCCTGCCGGGGCTTCCAGCAGCCTATTCAGATGAGATGGATCTCTTCCTACCCACCGGGCGGACGCCTGCACTTCGCTCCAACAGCGCACCCATCGGATCAGCACCGGCAACTGCGGAATCCGCTCCAGCTCCAAAGGCTAAAAATCTCTCCAGGCTCAACCTCCTAGCCAGCCAAACGACCGACCGGATCATCCATCAGATCAGCCATCTGGGTCGAAAGACAAACCTCCAGGTGTATATCAGCCCCTCCGTCAGCTACCGCAGGCTGCTGGGGCAAGCATCCAACCTTAGCTACCCATATACCAACGGCTTTGTCTATAGCGCCAACCTTGGATTTCCGGCGGAGGTCAAAGATGCGGTAAACCATAAGCCAGGTCTGGGCCTGGAGGCAGGTGCCGCCTTGCTATATCCACTCTCGCGGTCACTGCGTATCAAAGCTGGGCTACAGATGAACTTCACCAGTTACGACATCGAGGCGTTTAGCTACACGCCTGAACTTGCCCCGTTCAGTGCAGCCCCGGGTGGTGGAGTAAGTCCTGCCATCCAGTCTGTCTCTTATTATCGGAGCAGGGGTGGCTATCGGCAGACCTGGCTCAGCAACAGCCATTTGATGATCTCCATGCCCATGGGCTTCGAATACACTATCGGAGGCCATCGTAAACTCAGCCTCACAGTTGCCTCTACACTCCAGCCCTCCTACATGCTTCAAAACAAGGCCTATCTGATTTCTACCGATCTCAAAAACTATGCTGAAGAGCCAGACCTACAAAGAAACTGGAATCTCAATGCTGGAGCAGAAGCATACCTGAGCATGCGTGCCGGCACCTATCGGTGGGTGATGGGCCCGCAAATTAGATATCAACTGCTCTCGAGCTACCAGCTGGACTATCCCATCCGGGAACACCTGGTTGATTTCGGCTTCAAAGTCGGCATCCAGAAAACCCTACGCTAGCGCTTGATTTGGGGCTGCCACGGGTGTTCGGTAATTTTACTGGATGAAAAGCATGGTGCATCCGTCCATACCCCTGTGCTTCCTGCTGATATGGGCCTGCCAGGGCCGACCCTCGGATGAGTTGCCCCTAGCTGAACGCCAAAGTCTTTTTCTGCCGGCAACCACCTTTGTAGCCCATGAGTTGACTGCCATCGATAGCCTTCCGGTAGTGATCCTGCGCCATCGTACGGTGGGGTTGCAATCCGATACAGCCATCGTTCCAAAGCCTGTTTTTCGCGAACTGATGGAAAGCTGGTTTGGAAAAACCTTTGCCGAAGCGCCTCTGCAGTACGCCTACAAGCGGAAAGTGTTCATGGACGCCACCCTGGGGCGCGTCACCATCACTTGCGACACGGAAGATACCACGGCGGCCATCCAGCGGCTCGACATGCTCATGGATCCTGAAACAGAGGCTATCCGCAGCCTGTACGCAGAAAAGGTCAGCGTCACAGCAACTGGGAAGCTCATACAAAAGCTCTACTGGAGCGCAGGTCGGCAATGCCGCATCTCCAAGAGCCTGCCGCATTCAACGAACCCTGCCACCTCAGAAAACATTACCTACTCTTGGGGTATGGTTCAGCCCTGAAGACCCCACCGCAGCAAGATCCCATGACACCAGAAACCTTCAAAGAATGGCAGCAAGGACTGCCTGAGGCGGCGGGTATCTACCAATACTACGACAAGGATGGCAGCCTCCTCTATGTGGGCAAAGCCAAAAATATCCGTAAACGGGTGTCGAGTTACTTTACAAAAAACCATGTTTCCCGAAAAACCGCAGAACTGGTCAGAAGAATTGAGCGCATAGAATGCACCATCGTCGGATCTGAGCAGGATGCGCTGCTATTGGAAAACACCTTCATCAAAGAATACCAGCCCCGTTTCAACATTGAGCTGAAAGACGATAAGACATACCCATATATCGTCTTTCGGAAAGAAGACTTCCCCCGTGTATTCCTCACCCGGCGAATGATCCGCGATGGCTCAGAATATCTGGGACCCTTCACCTCGTCAGGCAAGGTCAGGGAACTGCTAGAATTCATCCGACAGCATATCCCCTTGCGCACCTGCAAACTCAACCTGTCGCCACGACAGATTGCTAAAAAACAATACAAGCCCTGCCTGGAATATCAGCTAGGCAATTGCAAGGCGCCCTGTGCCGGACTGCAGACGCCGGAAGACTATCAGGAGGGTCTCACTAGGTTGCGGAACCTCCTAAAAGGGAACCTCAGCCCTGTCCTGCAGCACTACCGGATGGAGATGAAGCGACTGGCAGATACCCTCGACTTCGAAGGTGCGGAGCAGCTCAAGAAGAAAATCGAACACCTCAAAGTTTACTCGGCCCGATCTCCTGTCATCAACCCCAAGCTGGGAGACATCGACGTGATCAGCATGGCCGACGACGAGGAGCGAGTCTTCATCAACATGATGCTGGTACGCAACGGGACCGTCATCGACACGTATGGCCTCGAAGTCAGGAGAAAGCTGGAAGAAGATGCTAGAGATATCCTTCCCAATGTCATCTTACACCTTAGAGAACGTTTCCGAAGCGAAGCCATGGAAGTCATCCTGCCGGTTCCCATCGAGCTGCCTGGCGGCATCAGCAGCATCGTCCCAAAGTCTGGCGACCGCCTGCGTCTCTTAGCGCTCTCACAACGCAACGCAGAGTACGCAAGGGAAGAATTCCATCGCCGACGGAAGCTTCATCTGACTTCCGAGACAGCTGAGCCACGCACCGTGCTAGAGTCATTGCAAAAAGACCTTCGGCTGCCCATGCTGCCCGTCTATATCGAATGCTTCGACAACTCCCATCTGCAGGGCAGCCATCCAGTCTCCGCCATGGTATGCTTCCGGGATGGTCTGCCATGCAAATCTGACTACCGGCATTTTCATGTCAAAACAGTCGAGGGCGTAGATGACTACGCGACGATACGGGAAGCGGTTGCCCGCAGATATGCCAGACGACTGAAGGAACAAGCAGACTTACCACAGCTGATCGTGATCGATGGAGGCAAAGGGCAGCTGGGTGCTGCCATGGACAGCATACGGGCCTTGGGGCTTGAAGGCCAGATGACTTTGATAGGTCTGGCCAAGAAGGAGGAGTTGGTATTTTTCCCAGGCGACCAGGATCCGCTTCGACTCCCGCTGGATGGGGAGAGCCTCCGCCTGCTTCGGCGCATCCGAGATGAAGTGCACCGTTTTGGTATCTCCTTTCATCGAAAGATTCGAAGCAGACAGGCCGTTCAAAACCCCCTGGAAGAGATCCCCGGCATCGGTAGTCGAACGGCCGAAGACTTGCTCAGGCAGTACCACTCCGTGAAAAGAATCTCCGCCTTGACAGAAGAAGAATTGCGAGAAAGCATCGGCGCGGCCCGGGCCCGGGCAGTCTTTTTACATTTCCATGCAGGCGACTAGCGCCCTGAGTTGCGCAGGGTACCGTCCAAGATGCAAAGAAGGCCAGCAAGGTATGCTGGCCTTCTTTGCATCTTGGATGGCTGTATGAACGATATTAGTAGGTCCAGAGGTTTTGCTCGAACTGAAAGATCTTGTCCTTGATGGCTTCACCTTCCAAGAGGCGCAGGATAGGATCTTTGATAAATTGGCGGATGTACAGATTAAATGGGTTCTCGATGGTAGACTTCACGATGTTACTGGCGAAGAAACGGCTCTCGAACAATTCCTCCCAGCTCATGCGGCCTCCGGAATTCTTGCTGTTGTACACATCCTGGCGGGCCAGGATGGGTCGTAGGTCGGGATAGTATACCCAAAACGCAGGAGTTTCTCCTAATACGATGCCCGTATTCTCATCGACGGAGATTTTGATCGGGGCAATGCCGTTAATCCGCGTGAACATCCTAGAAGACTCTTTATCGAAAATCCATTCCTCTTTGATCAGATATTTAACGATGTCATCAGGGTTGAACATCGGACAGATGGTGGTATCCTTGAGGATGCCTTTTTGCCCTAAGGGATCTTTCACCCAATCGGGCACCTGCTCTGTCTTGCATTTACCGACAAGGATCTCGCCGATCCGCTGGAGGGTGATGGGCGTTGTAAAACGGTCGTCTTCGCCGGTTATGCCAGCATCAAAAGCAGTGATCTCGCCATCCCGGATGGCGGTCAGGAGGATATTGATGAACCGCTGGTTGCCATCGTCCTCGTCAGCTCGATAGCGGAACGACTGGTTCATCTTCTCCCGCACGTCGAGCTCTCTCCACACAGTCTGGACATAGGTGGCATCTTCCTCCCGGATGTGTTCATATTCCAAGGGGGTACGGTCCTTTTCGGGATTGCGGACAAGGGAAGAAGTACTCCGCATGGATTTCTTAACGGTATCTAGCTTGATCAGTTCGCGAGGCGGCTCTGGTGCTATCACTTTGGGAATGGTGTCAACGGCCTTGACGACGAGGTTGGTATCCGTCTCTTTTATGTTGGTCTTTTGCGCAGTGGTCTTACGCGTCGTAGAGGCGGGTTTGCGTGCCGTCGTTGTCGGCTTGCGCGTGGTATTTGTCGTCTTGGAGCGAGTCGTCTGTGCATCCACCTGGAGCATGGCTGCAGTGAGCAGGGCTACCATGGCCAGACGTGCAGAAAGGAATCTCATATGCATGGTTTTAGATAGTCGTTGAATCGTGCAATGCTTTATTTAAGGCCGTACGAGAGACTTCCAGGGAGGGTACGTATCTTTCCATCCGGACCTTTCACCTGGATGCCCGTAATGACCACCAGGGCTCCGGGCTTCAGCTTTTCTACCAGTGCCTGGGCATTCCCTGTCCAGCGTGGCCCGTTGTTCTGAATAGGGGTATAGAAAGGAATGTCTGGACTCTGGGCACCGATCTGATAGCCAAGTACTTCGAAGGGTGCGTCGAATTCAGAGTCCTCCAATTTAGCAATCACTCCTCCCATGTTTTTAAAGGAGCTGGCGGATACCATGCCCACTTTCAGGTTGCCTACGTAGGCAGCGGGGTTGGGGAGATTTTTCACCCGGAACATGACCTTGCCGACCGCCTTGCCTTCTACCGATACGTTGATGGTGTGTTCGCCGGTCTCGCCTGAGCTGGGCTTTGCAATGTATTTGCTGCCAGAAACTTTAGAGACGGTGCCTCCGCTGAAGCTGGCCGTAACTTTCTCTGCACCAGCGCCGGCTGTGATCGTCAGCGGGTTGTCGACACCGATGTACAAGACATTCATTTTGTCGGCCGAGACAGCGACGCCAGAGGGCGCGCCGACCGTATATTCTACTGTCTTAGACTCTGTTCGCATCTCCCCAGTGTTGGGATCAATAAAGTTGACAGTGACATTCAACTTCCGGACGCCGGTGCCCCCTACCTTGAACTCGGACACGGCCACCCCTTCATTGTCGACGGCTACGGAGCGACCATCAATGGTCACGGTAGGCTTCACAGATGAATTAAATGCGCCCAGGCCAGCCGTTACGACCATCTCTTCTCCTGGCATCAGGTAGGTAGAACTAGTCCCGATCAGGGGCTTAAATTTGTCCAGTACAATCTTTACAGAGCCGACCCGATTAACGCAGTAGGTGGCTACCATGTTCTCTGTGTTCTTTACATCGTTCTGAAACTTGCTGAGCATGGTGAGGGCTGCCACGGTCGGCGTCATATGGAAATGGCTGTTGGTCCAGTCCTTGACTTTGTCGCCGGTCATAATGTTCCCGGCACCAGACTTAGGGATGGTCAAATTCAAGGGCAGCTTAGCGCCCAGGTCTGCCGCAATCTCGGGATCAATGGCAAGGATCGATTTCTTATATCGATCCAGAGACGTGTACAATGCCTTGCCGGCCCCTTTGGTATCAAAGAGGCGGGTGGCTGCATCCAGGTCGTCTTCTCCTTTGGTGTTCTCTGAAGTCGGGTCGTATTCGGCCTCCTTCATGAGTTGCGTCTTGTACTGGTCGATCTCTGCAGATACTTTTTGGGAGATTACCTTTGCCTGGTCGACCTTGGGTTTCCAGATGGCGGCCTTCTCGGAAGTCTTCGGATCTTTCAGCAGCTCTTCAAAGTTTGTGTAAATGGACTCTGTAGACTGGGTTAGCACTCGGTTGGACTGGTTCAGGCTATTGTCCACCACCTTGAAGGCATTGATGATCTCGGACGACACATTCAGTGCGAGTAGGGCCGTCAACACGAGGTACATCATGTTGATCATTTTCTGCCTCGGCTCTTTGGGTAGTGCCATTTCTCAGTATTGTTTGTACTTTCTTTCGGATTCTATTATAGATGACTTACAGATGCGATACAGACACCCCTGAGGGGAACCGCGGTTAGCGTGCCTGCATGGCTGCCAGCATGTTGCCATACACGCTGTTCAGACTGCCCAGATTCTTTGCCAGCAGCGCAATCTGCTCTTGTGCCTTCTGTGCATCGCCCACACTTCCCTGCATGACCTGGGAAGCTGCCACCAGATTGGTGTAGTAATTATTCATCGCTTTGAGGTGATTATTGGTGTCTTGCAGTTCCAGCTCATAGATGGTGTTGAGGGAGCTGAGGTTACGGGTCAGCGACTGCACCTGCTCGTGAAAACCTTTGGTGCTATTAGTTGCCTCATTGAAATGACCTACCGTTTTAGCAGCGTTATCATAAGACGTTTTGAGAGCGATCATGGAGGAAGTAGCCTCTTGGGTCGTCTTGGCATAGTTGTTCGTGGCCGTAGAAGCATCGGCAATGCCTTTCAAGCCATCCAGGGTGACGCCCAGCTGGGTGAAATTCTCATTGAGCTTTTTCAGGTTAGAGGGACTGATCTCTGCCTCACGCATCATCTCATCGAAGGCCTTCATGGGGCTGTCGGGTTCAGGCTTTTTCTTTGGTAATGCATCAATCAACGCAGCCATCTCCTGGCCGGGAGGGGGTAGGAACGCATAGACGAGAAAGATGCAGGCTTCCGTGATCAGACCGATCGTCAGCATAACGTCTGCGAACGACTTGTGAAGGATCTTAGCCCATGCACCGAAAATCACGACGGCAGCACCGACGCAGACGATGATATTGACATATTTTTCTGTTTTCTTGGATGTACCAGCCATGGTATTAAATATTTGAGTTTTTAGGTGGATGATGGATAACGTGATGGATAATATTGCATTCTCAAAATATAGATCAGAACCCTTTCTTCTTTGGATTGGCAGGTGCCAGATCAATCACACACCTGAAGCCGATGTACGACTTAGCCGTATCCTGATATTCGAAGGCCCGGGTGCTGGTCTGGAGGTAGTAGGCGACATCCTTCCAGCTGCCGCCGCGCACTACTTTACGCTTCATCCGGGGAGGTGCATTGTCTTTGGCATTGAGCCGGATGTCAGGATTCATGTCGTGCTGGAAGTTGTAAGATCCCTCAGAGTACAGGGAAGACGTCCATTCTGCGACGTTGCCTGCCATGTTGTAGAGCCCCCGCTCATTTGGCCAATATGAATCGACCCGTACCGTGTAGAAACCACCATCTTCCGCATAGTTGCCTCGGCCCGGCTTGGCATTGGCCAGAAGGCATCCCTTCTTGTTACGCATGTAATACCCACCCCAGGGATAGGGAGCCTGGGAACGGCCACCCCGGGCAGCATACTCCCATTCTGCCTCTGTCGGAAGACGGAAGTCGGATTCCGGTTGACGCTTTTGCTCTTCAAAATAGGAGTTGAGGTACTGGGTCCGCCACTCGCAAAAAGCCGTCGCCTGCTTCCAGTTGACGCCTACCACCGGGTAGTTGCCATACGCTGCATGTGAGAAATATCGCTTGGACATCGGCTCGTTGTAAGAATAGGCGAAGTCCCGTACCCAGACCAACGTATCCGGATAGATTCGTACATCTTTCTTCACAATAAACTGAGAACGGGGTTTGTTGGCATTTTCCCGGCGAGCGGCCTCTTTGAAGTCGAATATCTCAGACCGATACACCAGTTTTTGGGGGTCTATTTCCTTCTTTCCAAAGATCCGGTTGTCCGGCGTGACCAGCATGGCATTGAGCTGCTCCATCATCTTGGTGTCATTCCATTTGATGTTGGATGCCTTCTTCCAATCGATGATCTCCCCGCCGTCGGCACCCTTCTTTTTGTAATTCAAAATGGTAGCAGCGATGGAATCCCGGACCCGATATACAAACTGGCGATATTCGTTGTTGGACACCTCGGTCTCATCCATCCAGAATCCATTGATGGAAATTTGCCTGTTGCGAGAAGTAAAGGCATAGCTGACGTCTTCATCGCTTGGACCCATATGGAAGGTACCGGCAGCAATGTAAGCCATGCCCAGAGGGGTCCATGGCACATAGCGGGCAGGGGCGGATATCCCATGCAGTTGGCCATCGTTGATCACACCCCTGGTGTTTCCAGACCTGCTGCAACTGGCTAGGGTCATGGCCAAAATACCGACCCCAAGCACGCTGGACAAAAGATTCTTACTGATCATAAACATCTAGTATTCAGTTATCAGGAGCAATTTATTTAGTATTTGCTTGGTTCGTCGATCGGGCCAGCCGGGTTCACCCAACTTGACGCATTGGAAACGCCATTGTGCCCCTCATATTGCATTTCTACCCCCTTGTTTTTAGTACCTGCAAGGGAGGGACATGGGAGACCATGGCAAGCCGAAATGATTATTCACCAAAATCTATGCCATTTTGCAAAAAAATCATCATATGGATGGTCCCATGGGTCCTACAGGTGGAAAATGGCCGGGGCAAGGTCAGGGGCCGTTCATCTCTTTTAGAAACCGGTCCAGTGCGGCGACCATGGAGGGCACCTCTGGGTCAGGCGCCTTGATATGCAAGTTGAGCCCGGCATCTTCGATCGCCCGGGAGGTGTTATTTCCGAAGGCGCCGATGAACTTACCATTCGGGGAGAAGGTGGGGAAATTGTCGAACAGGCTTTTGACGCCGCTGGGGGTAAAGAAACAAATGACATCGAAGTCTTGCTCGACAGGCAGGTGGCGTAGGTCGTTGCTGATGGTCCGGTACAGAAACGGGGTGGAGAAATCGCACAGGCTCGCTTTTAGCCAGTTCACGATTTCATTGTCTTGCTGATTTTCTGAGCAGGGGTAGAGGAAGCGCTCATGGGTCTTATGGCGATTGATCACTTCAAACAGACTCCGATTGGTGCCCTCGGACCCAAAAAAAACTTTGCGCTTTCGGTAGAGGATGAATTTCTGGAGGTAGAGCGCGACGGCCTCCGAAATGCAGAAATACTTTGCATCCTGGGAGATGGGTACTTTCAGCTCTTCGCAGATGCGGAAATAATGGTCGATGGCATTGCGGCTGGTGAAAATGACGCTCGTATAGGTGGCAATATCCACTTTTTGCCTTCTAAAATCCTTTGCCAGCACAGGTTCTAGATTAATAAAAGGGTGGAAGTCCATCTGCACCTGAAACTTGCGGGCCAGCTCGAAATATGGAGAACGGTCCGATTCTGGCCGGGGCTGGGTTATTAGTATCTTCCGGATCTTTTTGCCCATAAGGGTACCCTTGCTGTGTCCGTTCTTTGCCATCAGGATGGTGCAAAATTACAAGAATTCAGGGAAAAAGACCGAATAGCACCTTTCCGATAACGAGTATGGGCATGACTTCAAAGGAACCGAAGAAAAGCAGGTAGGGTAGAAAGTCGACCCGAAGCTCGCGGTGCACAAATTCAAAACAGCGAAGGAAGCGATAGAGAGCCAGGACGCCCACAATGCCAATGGCAAAAACCAAGATGATATCCCGCTGGTCGGGCCCACGGAAGGCCAGAAAGATGTTCAACGGGATTAGGAGCATCCCCAGTACTTTGTTGACCATCATGACGATGAACATATAATGCTGGGCCTCTGTATGCCTTCCAGACAGCCAGCCTACACATCGAATGGACAAGTATTTGAGCCCATAAAGGACAGCTAAGGTCAGCAACCAGGCGGCCAGCTGGGGTCCTGCGCCCAAGAATGTCGGGATACCAAGCCCTGAGGATACCAAAATAAGAAACAAGGCCGTGTTGATAAAGAACAGAAGGTTTATCAACTGGGATGGGATGGCCTGGCGAGACATCTGTTCCCGGATCTGACTCTGCCGGATGGCCATGTCGAAGAAAGCCACCCATAAGTCTGAAAAATATTTGGGGAACCCGCGCCGGAGCAGACCTAGGTATGCTAGGCAAGCCAACAAGGCATAAAACAACCAGTCTAATCTGACAGGTCGGTGCTCATGAGCCATCCACAGCACTGGCTTGGCCAGCCATGGAAAATAGGGATGGGCTTCCATATACCCCCCTACTTGTGGACCATAGGTACGACACGCGGCAGGCATTAGGGTGAAATCGGTCAACCGTCGTCGAAGGGTGCTGTCAGTGATGCCCTCCGAGGCCAGTAGGTCGGAACCAATGGTCAACGTCGGACTCCGGGCGGTATCTGGCATCCGTCCTTGCAGGCTATCCTGCGCGAAGCCTGGTCCGCAAAATAGCAGCCCCAACCATATGATCAGATATTTCAGCATGTTCCTGATGGCTGCAAAATACCGCAAGCTGACCGTACCCTGAAGCCTCAGAACAGACCCGTCAGTCCGATATGGATTTTCGCCTGGCGGGGATCTGTAGGCAGCCCGTCTCGTTTCCCTAGGGCATAGGCAAGGTTCAGCAGGCCTGCCCGAGTCTCCAACACCAACCCCAGCCCGACCCCCAGGCAGTCAGCGCGACTATCAGACTGCCAGGCCTTGCAATGCACCCGGCCCGCATCTGCAAACGCATAGAAATATGAACGTCCTCCCGTCAGCAGCCGATATTCTGCAGTCAGGATGCCATACTGCGAGGCAAATAGACTCTCCTCATCGAAGCCCCGCAGGGTCCGCAGCCCTCCGACCTGAAAGACCTCGTTGCGGAAGACCTCCCCGGAGAAGACCACCCCGGCCTGCACACCGAGCCGAAAGACCGACTGTCGGCCGATGGGCAGAAACTGCGAGGCCATCGCCCGTAGGCGCCCCACCGGTCGGCCCCGGCCCATTGTCTCGTATAATGCCCCGAAATCGAAAGGTCTGCCTGCCGCATCCTTGGATAGGGATACGACGGAGGGGTGTGGCCGCACCCGGCGTAGTCCGGCCGCCGCCGAGACCATCCCCTCCAGGCCGCGGCGAGGACGCAACCGGTCATCCGTCCCGACATACCTGTACTCCAAGTCGACCAGGTGATTCACCGCATCGTTGAAGTCTGGCAAAGCCCTCCGCTCCCGTATCCAAAGCGTGTCGACGTCCAACAAGCGAGTAGACAGCAGCTGGTAGCCGATGCGGCCCGACTGACGGGCCGTGTTCAGGAACTGCAACCCGGCGCCTGCCTGTATGGTCAGATAGGAGCTATCCTTCCGAAGCAGGTCGAGCTGAAGGTCCAGCCCCAGAGCGCTGCCGAAGAGGTATGGCTGCTGATAGGAGATCCGCAGCCGGGGCGAACGATACTGAATCTGCTGCCAGTTGGCCATCAGGCGCTCGCCCATGCCAAAGGCATTGCGCAGGTCGGCATATGCCTCGCCGGTCAACAAGAGCTTGCCCCCTGTCTGCACATTGTCCGGCATGAGGCCGGCCAGCACATTGACCTGGCTGACCTTCCGGGACTCCAGAAACAGGTTAAGCGTGGCGCCCGTGCCAACCATCGTGAGCGACCAGGGGGCTGCGGCCTGCAAAAAGCCAAGCTCCGCCAACCGGCGGTCGATCTGTTCTAACCGATCCTTGCGGTACAGACTGCCAGCTGCAATCCCCAGATACCGCTCCAGATAGTTTCGACGGATGGCGACCGCCCCCGTCACCACCAGGCTGTCGATGTGGTACAATGGACCCGTCTCGACCCGTAGGCTCCCACGGAGTACCCCCACCGAAGTGCGCAGGCTGTCGAGCGCGACCGATGCAAAGGGATAGCCGTTATCGTCCATCCATGAAAGCCATCGCTCCGTACAGCGTCGCAAGGCCGAAAAATCGACCGCTTGCCCGGGCATCGGACGAAAATCCCAGCCACCCGCCTCCAGCCAGGGCCGCAGCTCTTTTGGCCATTCAAAGGCGGACCATACATACACCGGCCCGGTATGCAGCCACACATGCACTTCGGCAGAGAAAAAATGAAAGCTGTCGAGCGAGGCCTCCAACCGGCCCGTCTGCTGCAGCTCGGTCACCAGCCCCTGCAGCCATGCCTCACACTCTACCTGGTCGCGGAAGGAGGAGCGAAGGGCTCTGCCACGCAGCATGGGTAGCGTATCTTCACCCGCCGGATGCCAGACGACCGAATAGGCCGTCTGCCCCTGGAGCTCCACCGAGCCCCACCAGCAACAACAGACGATCCACCATTTGATATGCCGCTGATACCGCATCCAGGCAAAACTATGCAGCCCAGCCCAATGCTGGCCCAGCCCTGCGGCCTCTATGTCCATATCCCCTTCTGCCGGAAAGCTTGCCATTACTGTGATTTTCACTTCTCCACCTCTACCGCCCTCAGGAACGAGATGCTGGCAGCGATATTGCAGGAGATAGGTACCAGAGCCCAACCGGAGCACCCGCACGCAGACACTATATATCTGGGAGGAGGCACCCCTTCCATACTGCCCGCCTCCGACCTCATGCAGATCTTGAACGCCTTGCATGCCGCCTATCAGTTATCGCCCAACGCAGAAATTACCCTGGAAGCCAACCCCGACGACATCGATGCCCAACGGCTCTCGGAATGGAGATCCATCGGCATCAACCGGCTCAGCATCGGCATCCAGTCGTTTCGCGAAGAGGACCTCCGCTGGATGAACCGCTCCCACTCGGCAGCACAGGCCCGCACCGCCGTCGACCAGGCCTTGAGTCAACAGTTCACTGACCTCTCCATAGACCTGATCTATGGGCTGCCCGACCTTTCCACGGCCGCCTGGGAAGAGAATCTCGACATCGCCCTATCGCTCGGCGTGCCACACCTCTCCTGCTACGCCCTGACCGTGGAAAAAGGCACCCCCCTGGAAGCATTGATACAAAGAGAAAAAAAGCCGGCACCCATCCCCGAACAACAGGCTGAGCAATACCTGCTGCTGCTGGACCGCAGCGCCGCCGCCGGCTATGAAGCCTATGAGATCTCGAATTTCTCCCTGCCCGGCCATCGCAGCCGACACAACAGCGCCTACTGGAACAGAATACCCTATGCCGGCTTCGGACCCTCCGCCCATTCCTACGACGGCCATACACGCCAATGGAACCTCTCCTCCAATACTGGCTATATCCAGGCCATCCGCGAAGGAACCCCCGCCTATCGCGCCGAAACCCTGACGCCCGAACAACAGCTCAACGAATATGTAATGACAGCCCTGCGGACCCTGGAAGGCATCGATCTGCAAAAGGTAGCGCAGCAATGGGGAGACGAACAAGTGGAACGACTGATTCGCAGCGTGAGCAGATTTGTGCCGCAAGGCCAGGTAGAGCTGTCGGAAGCGCAGATACGTCTGACTAGGGAAGGAAGGTTATTTGCCGATGGCATCACCCTGGTATGCTTCCTCTAAACCGAAAAATGTTATAGCAAAATCCCTTCTACCCGATGCATGCCCTCTTCCGCTGACAGTCCCTGCCAGAGGATTTGATAGATGGTTTCTGCGATCGGCAGGTCGATGAACAGTCGCAGGTTGATCTCGTGTATGCAACGGCTGGCCGTATATCCTTCAGCCACCATACCCAGCTCCAGGCGAGCCGCCTGCACCGAATAGCCCTTGCCGATCATGTGGCCGAACATCCGATTGCGGCTATGCAGGGAGTAACAGGTGACCAACAGGTCTCCGAGATAGACCGAGGCCGCATAGTTGGGCGACTTGTGATGCGGTGGCTCCGCCGACAGCGCGTGCACGCCCATTTCAATATTCGGGATGCCCACCCTTCGCAGAAAAACCGCCGTCTCATCGGCCGCATTGGCGATGAAGACACTCAGAAAATTATCACCATATTCCAAACCATGCGCCATGCCAGCCCCGAGGGCATAGATGTTTTTCAAGACAGCCGCATACTGCACGCCGTAGACATCTGTATTATAGACCGTATTCAGATAGGGCCGGCGGAAGGCAACTGCCAATGCGCCGGTGGCGACTTCGTCCAGACCGGAAAATGTTAGATAGGAGAGCTTCTCCTCGGCCACCTCCTCCGCATGGCAAGGCCCCATCACCGTATGGTATTGCTGCAGCGGAAAGCCGTAGTGATCAGCCAGAAGCTCATTCAACAAAACGTTCTTATACGGCAGGATGCCTTTCACGGCCGACAGCACCTGACGCCTCCTTAATGACCCCGCATCCAGGCCGGTGAACACCGCCTCAACGTACGCGGAAGGCACTGCCACGACAATCACATCCGACCGCTCGACGACGTCTGCCGCGGTGGTGGTCAGCGATACCTGCCGGAGATCCAAAGAGACCGACCGTAAATACTGGGGGTTATGGGAGGTGGATTGTATGTAAGACTGCACACGGTCGCTGCGGACACACCAATCCACAGGATGCCCCGCTTCCGTAAGGATCTTCACCAGGGCAGTACCCCAGCTGCCGCTGCCGATCATTCCATAGCGCATGGCAATTGACTTACCCGGTGTCGGGTCGGAGTTTGCTATTTTTTGACTTCGAAGAGTTCCTCCTTGGTCACCACTTTGACCTTCATACCGTTGCGGAGGGTCTTACTGACCGTTGTATACGGGCCGGTCACGACGGACTCGCCTTCTTTGAGTCCGGAGAGGATCTCGATGTGGCTGATGTCTTGGATGGAGGTACGGACGATCGAGCGCCGCACGCTGCCATCTGCCTGTAAGATGAACACGACTTCCACCAAGCCTTCCGGCTTGCCCAGTTCTGGCCCCGGGGCCTCAGAGGAGGCACTCTTATTATCAATGTCGGCTGCCGCGGTCTTGGCTTCTTTTGTAGGCGCTGTTTCCTTATCTACCAAACTCGTGTCCGAACGGTCGCGCGTCGTGACGGCATTGAGGGGTACAGAAAGCACGTTGGGATGAGTGTTGGTCTGAATGTCGGCACTCGCACTCATACCAGGCCGGAAGGGGAAGTTACGAGGGCGCATGGGATCGATCAGGTCGGCATAGCTCTGCGGCAGCAGGCGTATGCGTACTTCGTAGTTGGTGACATCAGTGGCTGCCGTGGCTACACTGCCGCCAGCCCCGCGGTTGGTGCTGGAGATCTGCGTGACGATGCCCTTGAATTTCCGGTCGTTGTAGGCATCGACTTCCACGATGGCCGTGTCTCCGTAGCTCACTTTTGGAATATCGCTCTCTCCGACGTCGACGCGGACTTCAATGACACGGAGGTCGGCGATGCGCATCATCTCGGTGCCTGCCATCATCGAATTACCGACCACCCGCTCTCCCTTTTTCACGTTCAGCAGGGAGACGACGCCGTCCATCGGTGCCAGCACGCTGGTACGCCCGAGGTCCTTGTCGGTCCGCTGCAGGCTGGCCCTAGCGCTGGCAACGGCCGCTTCAGCGCTTTGGATGGACTTGAGGGTGGCGTTCAGGTCGGCCTTGGCCGTCAGGTAGGCGTTTTCTGCCTGTTCGAACTCAAGCCGTGAGATGACCTTTTCCTGAAAAAGCTGACGTTGACGCTCATACTGCCGTTGTACTTGCGAGAGGCGGGCCTTAACAGCCTCCAGGGTGGCGGTCGCATTGCCTACCTGCGCTTCCTGCTGGTTGACGATGGCAGCTGCTTGGTCGCGCTGCGTAGCTAGGATGTCGGCATAGACGCGGGCCAGCAGCTGCCCTTTGCGCACACTGTCGCCTTCCATCACCGTCAGCTCTACGATTTCACCTGACACGTCCGGGCTGATCTTTACCTCCACCTCCGGGTATACTTTCCCGCTGGCGGTGACCACTTCGGTAATGCTTCGGTAGGAAGCCTTCTCGACAGATACTTTGATGCCATCTTCTTTTCCGATGATGCCGGCCTTCTTCAGCCCGAACAACGTTCCGATGGCGACCAGTAAGATGGCCAGCACCCATATCCATTTATTACCCATACTCTTCATTTATGGACTGTCACCAGCCCGAATCCCCTCTCCTCAGAGACGGATGCCGCGCCCTTTGTAGAACTCCAGCACCTTCATCCGGAAGATGTAATCGTATTGCGCGACCAGGCGGTCTATTTGTGCGCGAGTGAGGTTGTTTTGGATGGTGAGCCACTCGATGGTCTGTATGACCCCCAGCTCGAAGCGGCGCGTCGCCAGCTCATAAGAACGCTGAGCTGTCTGCACCGCCTTGCCACGCGCCTGGTATGTCTGGAATGCGCCCAGGGCAGACTGATAGGCCGTGTAGATGTCCTGCTTGAGGCGCAGGCTGTCCTGCTCCATGACGAGTTCCTGCTGGCGGACGTCGAGTCGCGCGCGGGAGATATTGGCGCGGTTCTGCCCGCCGTTGAGGATGGGCATGCTGATGTTGATGCCGATGCCCTGGCCGAACTGATCTTGCAGCTGTTTGCCATAGCCGTTCCAGAGTTCTCCAAAAGGCTTTTTCATCGTCTGCATCGAAAAGGTCGGGGAATAGACGGGTAAGAAATTGGTGCCGGACTTCACATAGGCGCCGGTGGCCGACTCGCCCGTGAGGGTATAGCCGGAAGTCTTCTGCAAGAACTGGTTAAAATTGGTGTTGAGCTGGGCGAAGGCGTTGACAGATGGCAGCCGTCGGCTGAGGGTCGACTGGAACTGGCGCTGCGCTGCTTGGGTGCGCAGGATGTTGCCCCGGATCTGTGGCTGGGTTGTCAAGGCCAGCTGATAGATCGCCAGGGGGTCTTGCTCGAGGATATTCTCTACGGGGATGTCGGCGACGGCCGGGATGACAATCTCAAAGGGCATGTCGGCCGGCAGGTTCAGGAGGTTCTTGAGGGCCAGGATGTCGAGCTGGAACTGCGCCCTTGTCTGCACCAGGGTGGCGCTGTCTCGCGCCTCTGTCGCTTCCAGCTCAGCGGCGTTCAGCTCCGGCAGTGCACCAGCCTCGACCAGCTTGCGTGTGTTGGACAGCTGGGCGCGGGTCTGCTGCAACACCACCCGGCTCAGCCTCACCTGCTCTTCGCTAAGTAGGGACCTCAGGTACTGGTTGGCTACATTCAGGGCGATGTCGTTGCGGGCCTTTTCGACGGCCACCTTTGAGGCATCGGCACTGAGTCGGTTGGCATCAATCAGATAGCGCAAGCTGCGAAAGTTGTACAGCAATGCATTTGACTGCAGGGACACCTGCTCAAACATGGCCGAGCGGGAGACGAAGATGTTGGTGGTGCGGTCGAGGGTGCGGCCAAAGGAAAAGCCGTGGTTAAAGTTCCCCGAGAGGGTAGGGATACGCTGTTGCTCGCTTTGGCGCAACGTCACTTCCGCCGAACGGGCCTCCAGCTCAGTCTGCCGCACAGAGATGCTGTTGCGGATGGCATAGTCGACACAGCGGCTCAGATCCCAGAGACCTGGATCCGTCTGGGCCTGCAACAGGTCTGGACAAGAGAGCAACAGGATGATGATGGCAAAGTAGAAAGCTCGGTACACTGGCATATGGCTCCGTGGGATTCAACCCATGTCGATTATAAAGTAGGTGAAGTTCAAATGTTTTGAGGGTTTAGCCAAATCACTCGTCAAGGCCCCACTCCTCCGAGGCTTGTGGCGTAGTGTGCCGACGACGTGTCAGGAAGAAGAGGGCGACAAAGGATCCCAAAACCCCAATGGCCGTCCAGGCGGTGCCAGGCGAGTCCCGCGCGATCGACCAGGCGACAAACACATAGGCGGATATAAAGACCAATGGCAGCAGCGGATAGAGGCGCATCGAATAGAGCCCGGCATCTGAATAACCGACGCCCTTGCGCCGCAGTATGAAGAGGGTGGCGGCAGAAAAGGCCATCCCAATAGAGTCGAGGAAGAGGCTGAAGCCGAGGATCTTGTCGAAGGTGTCGAGGAAAAACAGGATGCCGATGCTGAGAAAGGCGTACACGGTGAGGCTGACCGTTAAGACACCCCGCTTCCCATCTTTTCGGGCGAAGGCCCGCGGCAGGATCCCATCCAGGCTCATGGCATACATCACGCGGGGATTGCTGAGTAGGATGACATTCACATATGCCAGCACGGCCAAGAAGAGCAAAAGGGAAAAGAGAAACTGGCCTGTCTCGCCATAGACACGGCCCGCAACGATGGCTGCGATGCCGCGGGCATTTTTCAGGTCTTCGAAGCCGATGATTTGGTAATAGGAGTAGCTGACGCTCAGGTAGAGGGCGATGATCAAGAGGATGCCCATCAAAATACCTCTGGGCAGGTTGCGTCGGGCGTCTTGCACGTCGCCCCCGAAGTTGATGGTCTGCTGATAGCCACCATAGGTGAAGCAGACGGCCACCAGCGCACTGCCAAACGAGCCTATGTAGTCGTCCCAGGCGTATCCTGTCGGCGTTGCCGCGGCCGGCCCCATCGGTGCCGTTCCTACGCCAGGCAGGAAGATGGCCAGGATCAGCAGCACGATCAGGCCTATTTTAACGCTCATCAGCAGGTTTTGCGTGTTGGAACTCATCCGAAGGCCCAGCAGGTTCACGACATAGAAGAGAAGGATGGAGGCCATGGCGATGAGCGACTTCCCTAGGTCGCCCGGCGATTCTTGGAACAATGCCTCCGAGAGGTACTCGCTACCTATGAGGGCCACACCCGACAGAGAGGCGGCATTCGACACCAGGATGATGCAATTGACGGCAAAGGCTACCGAGGGATGGTAGGCTTTCGCGAAGATGCGGTAGTAGCCGCCTGTCACTGGCAGCCGGGAGCCAATCTCAGCATAGGTCAAAGCTCCGCAGAGGGCAATCACCCCGCCTACCAGCCATGCACTAAAGAATACGCCTGGCGTGATGGAAGCCTTGGCGGCATCGGAAGCGGTGCGGAAGACACCCATGCCGATCACCAGGCCGATGACGATCATGGTGAGATCGAAAAGGGAGAGACGGTTCCGGCTATGATCGTGCATTGATGGCCTTTAAGGGACTGAAAAATACTTCGACCATCCATTGGCTACGGATGGCGCGACCTCACCGACCGAAAAAGAGGTCAGCGATGGCAGGTAAAATATCGATTTCCTAGAACATAGCTCTGTATTCATAAGAAGGCTTGCCAAAACATTTTTTTGTTACCTGCGGTTCGCCCACCATCTTTGCTGGCCATTCGGTTGCCTGGGTGCCCTGCGCCCGGCATTAAAAGGGAAGTCCGGTATCATCCCGGCGCTATCCCCGTAGCTGTAGAGGCTCCCTCTTCGGAGGAACGTCCCGGAAACATGTCCACTGCCCCTGAGGTGGGAAGGCATCCGCGACGGAGCCGAGCCAGAAGACCTGCCGGCTGGATCCTAACCAATGGCTTTCGGGAGAAAAGCCGGAGATGCTCTATCTGCTCGTCGTGGCGGTATGCATTCCCCTCCTGATTTCCTTGGCCTACCTCGGATAATCGGAATACAGATGCATAATACAGCCCTTCTCCTGCTCCTAGCCAGTACCTGCCTAGCTGCCCAGCCACCCGCAGACACCAGCACCCAGCGTACTACCCTGGACGAGGTGGTAGTGACAGCCAACCGCTTTCCGCAGAAACAAAGTACCACCGGTAAGGTGGTGACCGTCATTCCCCGTGAAGTCATTGAAAGGTCCACCGGCATGACGCTGGCAGAACTGCTGAATCGCCAGGCAGGACTTGCCATCGCAGGGGCGAACAATAACACTGGTGCCAATCCAGACGTCTACCTTCGGGGGGCTGCCACAGGCAACGCGCTGCTCTTGCTCGACGGTGTGCCGGTCTACGATGTGTCGACGATCAATAACACCTTCGACCTGAACCATTTCCCACTCGAGGCCATTGAACGCATCGAGATCCTCAAAGGGGCACAGTCAACCGTCTACGGCTCGGATGCCGTCGCCGGCGTGATTCACATCATCACGCGCCGATCCGCCAGCCAGCCACTCTCCGCCCATGCCACCCTGATGGGTGGGTCTTTTGGCACCCTCCGTGGCTGCGCCGGTCTGCGGGCCCGCAGCCAGCGCAGCCAGGTGGAAGCCATCTATAGCGGCCACCAGTCGCATGGCTTCTCGACCGCATTTGACAGCACCGGACAGGCAGGATTCGACGCCGACGGCTTCCGTCAGCACCTGCTGCAGCTGCAGGCATCCACCCAGCCAACCACAGGACTCACCCTGCGGGGAGGGGCTCTCTACGGCCAGTATCACACCGAGCTAGACGCAGCGGCCTTTCGGGATGAAAAGGACTTCACCACACATAATACCAACCTGCAGGTCCATGCATCCCTCGAATGGAAGTCGGAGCCGGTACAGCTGCTGGCGCGCTTTCAGCAAGGATGGCTCGAGCGGGAATACCTCGACGACTCCGCCCATCGAGGAGGCTTCTCCTATTTTCGGCAAGAGCAATACCGTGGCCGCAGCTCTTTCGCAGAGGCATACGGACGCTTTCGCCTCCATACGCATGCAACCCTGTTGGCCGGCATCGACATGCGCCGACAGGATACGGACCAGGACTTCCTGTCGATCAGCGCCTATGGCCCCTACCAATCGGCCCTGTCACGCGACTCTGCTTCCATCCGCCTCACCGCCCTATACACATCCCTGCTGATACATCTTCCCGTAGGCCTGCACCTCGAAGCCGGCGCCCGCTACAACCAACATTCCCGCTTCGGTCATCATACCACCTTTACCCTCAATCCCTCGTATGTATGGAATAGACGCTGGCAAGCCTTTGTAAACTTCTCTTCCGCTTTCAAAGCCCCTTCCCTCTACCAGCTCTATGATGCCTCTGTGGGGACACGCAGCCTCCAGCCCGAGACCTCACTGACGACAGAGGCAGGCATGCGTTGGACCCCCGCGTCGGGCACATGGCAGGCGCGGGCCGTCGCCTTCATCCGGGAGATCCGACAAGGGGTCGATTTTAATTATGTCGACTACCGCTACTATAACTACAATCGGCAGCGTGCCGCAGGCCTGGAATGGGAGCTGACCTTTCACCATGGTCGCTGGGATCTGGCACAGAACTACACGTACGTTGCCGGCCAGGTCAACACCATTGGCTACGCCTACGATGCTAGTACCTTCTCCTACTTCCCCAAGGGTGACACCACCTACAACAACCTGTTCCGCCGACCGCGGCATAGCCTGAACCTGTCGGTCGGCTGCCAGGCTTCCGAACGCCTCTCCCTGCGCCTGGCGGCCCGCCTCGTCGGGGCCAGGCAGGAGCCCCGCTTCATGGCAGCCCCCGTCCGGCTGGAGCCCTACCAGGTATTCGACGTGTCGGTGGAATACCGGGTCTTGCCCTCGCTGAAGGCTTTTGCCGATGTCCGAAACCTCACCAATGCTGCCTACTTCGACGTGCTGGGATATGCAGCCCGGCCGGTGCATGTCCTAACGGGCATCCGATGGAGCCGCTCATGATGGCTTTTGCAGCGCTCAGGTAATGCGCAGGCATGTGCCAGCTGGATGGCTCGCTATTGGTATTTTTATGGCTTGAAAAGAATTTGTATGGTGTTTGACACAGACGGACTGATCACCATCACTTTTACCTTGTTCGCGGTCATCGACATCATCGGCTCCGTCCCGCTGCTCATCTCTCTGAAAGGCAAGATGGGGGGTATCCGGGAGGGTCGGGCGACGCTGATCTCGGGGGCACTGATGATCCTCTTTCTGCTGACGGGTGAGAAATTTTTGTCTATCCTGGGACTAGATGTGAGATCATTTGCCGTCGGCGGATCTATTGTCATCTTCATCCTAGGCCTTGAGCTGGTGCTTGGGCATGAGTTCTTCAAGTCGGAGGGCGATCCCAAATCCGGAACTGTGGTACCCATCGCCTTCCCCCTCATTGCAGGCTCCGGCACTCTGACCACCATCATCTCCCTGCAAGCCAACTATGCCTGGCAGCTGGTGCTGGGAGGTATCCTGATCAATTTGGTGATCGTATATGTCGTACTGCATTCGCTCGACTTCATTGCCAGGCTGCTGGGCCCCGCAGGATTGCTGGCAGTTCGTAAGTTTTTTGGCGTAGTTTTACTTGCTATTGCGGTCAAGATCTTCACCACCAATGTTGGCGGACTGATCAGATGACGCATGCAGGTCTCGTAGTACAATGGATAGTATAAGGGTCTCCGAAGCCCTGGATTCAGGTTCGATTCCTGACGAGACCACCACCATACATGTGAAACCCCTGATTAGCAGGGGTTTTTGCATTATGCAATTTCATTTCTGGCGTTTTTCTGGTTTTGACACTCATGCTGAAGACTTGCCTGGTGATTTAAACCGCTGCGCAAGGTCACTCATTACTTTCTGCGTTTTTTCACGTCGCAGCATCTTATCGTAAGTGCGGATGCTACGGGCGTCACGATGTCCCGTCATGGCCATAACCTCATCATCTGCTCTTCCCCAACGCCGCATTTGCGTTATGAATGTCCGACGCGCGGTTTGATTTGCTACCAGTTTTGCTAAATTTTTAGCAAACAAGCAGAAAATTATTGCAATAATTCCCCCTAAAATTTCATTTGCCCCTAATAAAAAAGTAGATGCTGAATCACTTAAAGAACAACAAATGACCGTATCAATAAACTTTCAAAATGCGATATATTCTTGGATGCTGAAAAGGAAAATACAGGGGAAAATAAATAAGGAAATACAGGAAGTGGAAACAACAAACACCCAATTAAAAAAGGCAGGTTATCCTGAAACTCCAATGACAAATACTGAATTATGCCAGATATTGGGTGTAGATGGAATAATGTCATCAAATTTTGCTCTATCGAAGCCAATGTCAGAAAGTGCAGCAATTGCTGTAGGATTACTTATTGGCGCTTGGGGTCCAACCAACGAAGTCCGAACGATTTTGAGCATTAGTGATTGCCAAAACAAAAAAATTAATATGGAATTACGACCACAAGTTATCAGCCAGTGTAGGAAGCAGTGCCTCCAGAATAGTTGATCAATTGATGCGGTACTCCAGCAGTAAAATGCCTTATATCGTCGAATAATTGCAATTCATAGTTCATATATAGTATAATCTACTCCTTATTAGTAACAAACGAATTGTGTTATAAATAACCCCAAACGATTGCTGGGTTTCATTGCATCCAAACCCAGAAAATGTTTTCTTCTTGCTTTAATTTATGTCATCCAAACCTTTACTGTGTTTATCTCGATGCCAGGAAGCGAAGTACCGCTTTCTAGACAGGATTTGCGGTTCTGATTAGATATTTATAAAAAAGAGCTGAAAATAACATTAACCAAATCAACAGAGAATAGTCCAAGACAAGTTATAGTTGTAAGAATTAAAAAAAATTTATAGAACAACAGTTACCAACTCAAATGCCTATCACCAAAGATCATTAGTTAATTTAAAAAATGGCTTTAAATCTGATATATTATTTGTACAAGGATTAGATGATGTAGCAATACAATTATACTCTTGGCCAACTTTTATATAAGATGTGAACAATTGCTCCAATTGCCAAATTCGCAAATTTGTAAAAGTTCCATGAGGTCATACTGCCATTTTTCAAAGCAAAACAGCAAAGGTTGGGTTGAATAACTTTATAAGCAGTAGGTAATAAACCAACCGGCGGCCGGATCACCTCGAATGCATACCGCACATATCACTCGGTACCACCCAAGAGTTCCATGTTAGGTCTTCAGCCAACAGTACAACAATAGACGTCGCCCCATGGCGGCAGTCCGTGCCTCCGGGCAGTTCGACATCCCTGCCTTCGACAGGTATATCCAATACAAGGCAGTCTTTGTTTCGGATAATGGGGATCGTTATCTTGAACTCGACGGGGTCAGCATCACCCACCACCCTTGAGCGAGGTGGGCAGGAACCCCTTCGCTGGACGATTCAGTATTATTTCACCCGAAAAGAAGCGGTTGGAGAATAGTCCCTGGTGCGGTTGGCCGCATCCCAGATGCGGACTTTCCAATGATATACCCTCCCCCGCTGTAACGGCTTGCCAAGATAGCCGACCTGTTCTGTCTGGGCACTGCGTACCTGTTTGGTGTCCCACAAGTCCCCTTTGTTCCGCTGCAACGAATCCAGGCTGCTGGACAGGAGGATCTGATAGCCACGCTGGCGGCCTGCCGCTTCTGGCAGCGTCCATTGGAAGATGGGCTGAGGGGTCTGTGCGACGGCGCCTTCCGGGAGCCTGTCCAATTGGACAGAGAGGCGCTGCGGTCCCATGCTGCGGGTATCTCCATAGGCAATTGTCCGCCGTTCCAGGGCATCCCGCAAGCGCAGGAGCGTGGATTGGTCGGCTTGGCTACCTGCCAGGTTGGTACGTTCTTGGGGATCCACTGACAGATGGTAAAGGTATTCCAGGGTTGGGTCGTCGAGATAGCGGAAGTATTTCCATTCGCTTGTCCGGACTCCTTCACTGGCTGGTATGGGGTCAAACACCCAGAGATGCTCCAGCAACAGGGTGTCATGCCCGCTGGCGCCGGGGGCCTGTTGCACCAAGGGATGGAGGCTTTTGCCTTGCCAGGAAGATGGCTTGATGATGCCTGCCAGGTCGAGGATGGTGGCAGGCACGTCGACGTTGAGGGCCATGGCATCGAGGTCCTGATGATATTTGGCGCGCGGGTCCATGACAATCAGCGGAACTCTGACGGATGGCTCATACATGAGCCATTTGTCGGCTAGTTGCCGCTCACCGAGGAAGTATCCGTTGTCGCTCAGGAGGATGATGACGGTGTTCTTTTCCAGCCCTTTGTCACGGAGTACCTTCCGGATGCGGCCTACCTCGCTGTCGACCTCCGCGATCATACGATAGTAGCCTTTGACCATGCGCTGATACTTGGCGGGCTCGTCGAACCGCCAGGTCCAACGCAGGCGACTGAAGCCGGCGCGGACGCCAGGGGGGAGCTCGTCAAAATATGCCTTGCCCGACATCGGCGGGTCGGGTACAGTCACATGACTGAATAATGTATCACAGGAGGACTGCCAGAAATATTGGTCGGCTGCCCCGTCATGGGCGTGTGGGGCGCTGAAGGAGAGTTGGAGGCAGAAGGGCTTGTCGCCCGGTTGTTGCCGGATGAAGTCGATGCCCTGCTGACCGGTGTAACGTGTGAGGTGCACCGTGTCTCCATGGAGTTGTTTGTAGAAATATCCACGGCGGTCGTTGAAGTCGTTGTTGCGGTCGTAGTCTTCATAGGCATCGAATAGCGAGTCGAGTCTTGCGTACTTGACACCCAGCTTGCCGAAGGCGGCGGTACGATACCCTCCGCGCCGCAGCATGGCAGGATAGGAGGAGTCCATATAAGCGCTCAGGATGGCATCCGTCTGAAAGCTGTAGCGATGCCTCCGCTCCTGCTGTCCGCTGAGGATGCTGGCGCGGCTGGCGGAGCAGATGGGTGTGCTGGCGAAGGCATTGCGGAAGACCGTACCTTTACGGGCCATGGCGTCGATTTCGGGTGTGCGTGCGAGTGGGTTGCCCATATATCCGAGGGCATCCCAGCGATGGTCGTCGGTGAGGATGAAGACGATGTTGGGACGCCGCTGCTGTGCCTGTGCTGCGGATCCTGTGAGGATGGAGATGGCGAGAAGTCTGCAAAGGAACATTCTGGTGCGACGGTGTACTGGCGTCTTCATATGCCTGGCTGACAGCATGGGTTGGATCATCTATCGCATCTTCAGGATTTCACTGCCGGCCATCAGGAAGGCGCCGGTGCCGAAGTTCTGCCAGCTATTGGCGTTGGCGGGCTTGGGGTCATAGCCGATGTTCTGCACCCAGCCTACTTTCCCGTCGGGGTGCTGGCAGGCGGAAAGAGCGGCCCAGGCCTTCCGCACTATGGGGGCATATTCCGCCCGGGGCAACAGCCCATGGTTCACACCCCATGCCAATGCGAAGGTGAAGAAGCCACTGCCGCTGGCCTCGCCGTGTGCAAATGATTCGGGATGCAGCAGGCTGGTGCGCCAGAGTCCGTCTTCTGGCTGCAAGCCCTTGATCCGCGCTGCCATGTCTCGGTACAGGCCAAGATAGAAGGGCCGGCGGGCATCCTGCCGGGGCATCTCTTCCAACAAGAGCGCCAGGCCTGCCAGCACCCATCCGTTGCCGCGGGCCCAAAAGACCTTGCGGCCATTGGCTTCTTTCTTATCGGTGGACTGGCCTGTCCATAGGAATCTCCCATCCCGATAGAAGAGTCTTTCTTCGGGATCGTAGAGCATCTTGTAGGTCTGCCGGTAATATCGGTCCATCTCATCGAGGAAGGCAGGCTGCTTTGTCATGCGGGCATGGCGAGCGAGGACGGGTGGCGCCATGAAAAGCGCATCGCACCACCACCACAGGATCTTCTTTTCATCCTCAACGTTGCCGGACCGCCATTCATGCGGCTTGTAAAGGTGCTCGCGGAGCATGCTGTCGGTGGCTTTGAGGTCAGCCGGCAGGCCCAGCTCCTTTAGATGCATATAGCTGTAGGTGATGATGAAGTCGTCGGCGTGATAGTATCTGTTCCAGGGCTGCCAGCGATTGCGATCTGCCATCGACTGCAGCGCATGTTGGAAGGCAGTGTCACGGGTCGCCAGATGGGCACGCGAGACACCCACATAGTAGGCACCGTTGGTCCAGTCGGTGGGCGCCTTGGCCTGGATGGGATGCGCCTCCTGCCAGCGCATGGCCTTTGCCAGGGCGGAGGGGATGGTGCTGTCAGACGAAGAAGCGGACTGTCGGACCTTGCAGGAAGTCACCAGCAACACGGCCGCCATCAGGAAAACGGACAAAGATGGAAGACCATTCCGGTTTCGAATCCGCCGCATTTTCAAATGCATTTTCATGGATGTATATTTATGTCAGGGTCTGTCGGATTTTTGTTTCGATCCATCTTCCATCCTGCCTTTGTTCGGCACTTCGAAGGCGTCACAGGCATCCAGCGACCAGACAAACCGCGTCGTACCGGATAAACCTATCAGGGAAGATACGCGGTTTGTAGGTTCATGGGTTTCCGTTGAAATAGACCTGCTCCATCACCGTCCAGCCCGCCGAGCCTTCCAGTGGATCTTGCATGGGATCGCATTATTGCAGCCACTCGATGTTGAGCGGTATCCAGGAAGTAGCCGCGCTGGCTGGCTATCGAGTTATCATATGCACCTCGAATGAAAGCCATGAGACCGAGATCGCAAACATCCAGGCGTTGATGAACGATATGATAGACGGGCTGCTCATATGCCACAGTGTGCACACCAATACCTATGAACATCTAAGGGTGCATATGGGCAAACGCATTCCTATCGTGCAGTTCTACCGGGTCTCTTTGGAGTTAACCATCCCAAAAATTCTGGCGGATGACGAACGGAGAGGGGAACAGGCCACTGAATACCTCATCCGTAAGGGTTGCCGGAATATTGCGATGTTGTGGGTCCAAAAGAACTCTCCATCTCACAGACGCGGTTGAAAGGATATCAAAAAGCCCTACAGAGACATCAAATAAAATTCAATAAAAAGCTTCTCGCGCATGTCGACTTTACCCTCGACAGTGTACTCAAAGCGCTGGAACAATGGCTGAAGCTCAGGCCCGAGATAGACGCAATCCTCTCCATTTCCGACAGGAGCGCCGCACAAATCATCCATCACCTGAAAGCCAAGAAAATAAACGTCCCCAGGAAGATACGGGTCGTTGGGTTTGGGAACGAATTCGTCGCTGAAATGCTGGACCCTAAGCTGACGACCTTCGATACGCATACCCGTGTCATCGGCGAAGAAGCATCCCGGCTGATCATCGAACAGATGATATCAGGCGACCGAAGCATCTCGACCAAGCTGGTACCCGGAAAGATGATCATCCGCGATTCCGCGTAGAAATGTTAAACCACGGCCGGCAAGAGGTAGGGCGCCCGGTAGTTACGGCTCAGCATGCCATTGGCCTCATGCTCACCCTCGCCGATGAAACGCTCGGCCACCGGGTCGAACTGCAACTGACGGCCAAGCCGGTAGGATATGTTGCC
Organism: Bacteroidota bacterium; assembly: GCA_016868815.1. Lineage (GTDB taxonomy): Bacteria > Bacteroidota > Bacteroidia > Chitinophagales > Chitinophagaceae > Pollutibacter. The sequence continues at coordinate 89,226 of VGFQ01000003.1, read as the reverse complement.
CAGGTGTGCCAGTGCAGAGGATACATGCCCAGTTTGGACAGGTCCATTCTGCATGGACATGTCCCGTGCACGGATGGCTTCGAACCAGTTCTGGAAATGAAGTCCCAATTCCCCACTTTCACTTCTTGAAGGGCCTTTTTCGCGCTTGTCACCCAGATAGGTCTCATAGGTGCCGTAGCCTTTGATGACCATGTATCCTTTCTCTCCATAGAAGATATTGCCAACGCCGGCGCCGTCTTCCAGGTTGGTATTCCAGTTCCGCACCTCGAACTGGATGATCTTTCGCTGTTTGGGGTAATGGTAGATGGATGTCTGTACTTCCGGCACCTCCTTGCAGTCGTCCCATAGGAATTTCCCGCCCATGGAGGTGATACGCTCCGGCAGGCTCTCGAGCCCAAGGCCCCAGAGACAGAGGTCGGTTTCGTGGATGCCTTGGTTGCCGACGTCTCCATTGCCATAGTCCCAATGCCAATGCCAGTTGTAATGCACGAGGTTGCGGCTGAAGGGTCGCAGGGGGGCAGGCCCCGTCCAAAGGTCGTAGTGGAGTCCCGCCGGAATGGCTGAGACCCCTTTGTTGCCGATATCGCCGCGGCGCCGGAAGACCAGTCCGCGCGACATATAGACACGGCCCAGCAACCCTTCCTGCAAATGTTTGACTGCCTCGCGGATGGCGACGGAGCTGCGCAGCTGCACTCCGTGCTGCACGATGCGGTTGTACTTGTAGGCCGCCTCGATCATGATGCGGCCCTCATGGATGTTGTGGGTGGCAGGCTTCTCCACATAGGCATCCTTGCCCGCCTGGCAGGCCCAGATGACCTGCAGGGCATGCCAATGGTTGGGCGTGGCGATGGTCACCGCATCGATGTCCTTTGCATCATAGAGCCGTCGGAAGTCCTGTTCAATCCTTACCTTCTTTCCATATTTCTTCTCGAAATCTGAAGCCCGCTCCAGCAAGACATTGCGGTCAGGGTCGGCAAGAGCCACGACCTCGACGTTGGCAGCGGTGGCGAGGTCCATCACCTCTTCGATGTGCGACTTGCCCCGGCCGTTGACACCCAACACAGCCACCCGCAGCCGATCGTTGGCGCCTTTGATATTTTCTGAGAGGATGAGTGGGGTGGCGGCGGCAGCAGACACGGAGAGCGGGGCGGCAGCGGTCGCCATGGCCGAGCCGGCAGCAGATCGGAGGAAGGAACGTCTGTCGATGGAATATTTCTTTTTCATATGGCCAGAATGATGAAAAGGTTCGGAGGTCATGTTGGATCACCTGCATATGAATGTAGTACATTCAAGATGAATCTCAACGCTTGGGGACGTTCTTCAGGACATTTTGGTATTTTCAGGCATGAAACATTGGAATCTTTTCCCGATACTCATTGGATCATTCAGTCTGTTTGCTTCCTTCGCCGACCCCAGTCCCAGGTTGAAGAAGATCTTTAATGGGCGAGACTTGAAGGGTTGGACCGTAAGCCAAGGGCCAGACCAATGGACGGTTGCCCACCGGGAGCTCAGGGTTAAAAGCAATGCAGAACGAAAAGGTTCCATCCTCTGGACGGAGCAGTCGTATCGAAACTTCATCCTGCAGGCTGACTTCCTCATGGGTGACGGCACCGTCGACTCGGGCTTTTTCCTACGCTCCGAAAAGGACCAGATACAGATCGGGATCTCGGGCTCCCTGAAACGAGACCTGACGGCCTCGCCTTACATTCCCGGCAAGGGATACCCCGTGGAGGCGAAGGTCTCTGGAATCCTGAAGCCGAAGGATTGGAACACGATGAAGATTAAGGTACAGGGCAACCAGTACCAGATATGGCTCAACGGTCAGGATGTGATGTCCTACACATCCTCCACCATCCCCGAGACGGGTCCGATCGGAGTGCAGCTTCACCCCAAGAATGAGATGTCGATCCGCTTCCGGAACATCCGACTGGCGGAACTCTAGACATGTCGGGCAGTGTCCATCCCGGTCTTTTGCCGCTGCCCGCCAGCAGGTGGAATGGTACATATGCAAGGGGCTGCTAGCGGTTGCATTTTACTTTTTCGTCGTTTACTTTTAGGCCAAATTCGTACCCTCATGTCCACCTCCCAGACGAAAGGGGCCTTCCGCAAGGTCCTCGATTTCGCCGGTGACCATTTCATCGTGCTTGTTGCCATAGCCGTGATCGCTCCGTTGATCGCCATCTCCGCGTACATCCATCCGGTGTCGGATGACTATGCCTTCGCCAATTATTTCCGTGGCCTCAATTTCAAGGACTTCTTCATCAAAATGTACACTGAGCTGGGCGGTCGGTTCTTTACATTCCTTTTCGTGACGCTGCTGCCGATGCCACTCGATACGAACATGATGCCACTGACGGCAGACGATCTGTTGATGTACCGCATCGCCCCCATCCTCTTCTTGGCTGGGCTGGCCCTCTCGCTCCACCACCTTGCCGGAAGCCTTTTCCAGAAAGTGTCCCAGGAGCAGCGCTGAGTATTCTCCTTGGCGGTCCTGACAGCCTATCTGTCGTTCAACCACCCTGAGACCATTTATGGGTTCATCGGCGCCGGTGCCTACACGCCTTCGATGATGCTCCTGGTGTTGCTTGCGTCGAACCTCATCCGCCTGGTGAAGAGGCCAGGCAAGCAGATCTTCCTCTTCGCCGCCCTGACAGGCGGCATGGCGATCGGCGCCAACGAGACGGGGCTGGTGGTGGCCAACGTGCTAGTATTTTCCGTGATGACTTACATGTTCCTGAAGTCGCATCCTGCGCGCATGACCTTGCTGTCGCTATTCCTGGTGCTGACCGTTTTCAGTCTGGCTGCATTCCTGGCACCCGGCAACGGCTTCCGAGATGCGACCAAAGAGTTCCAGCACGAGAAGGAGTTTTTCTTTGCGTTGGGCAAGTCGATCTCGCGCTTCTCCCTGAACTCGGTGTACTGGGTACCCATCACGGCATTGACCTCCCTGCTCACGCTGGAATATGCAAGGCGGAGAGAGCTCGTCCTGAAGCCCGTGCTGGCTTCCATCTCTCCTTTCCTGATGGTGGTCGTGTTTCTTGGCTGTTGTGTGCTGTCCTATTTCCCCAACGCGTGGGCAAGGGGTGTTGTCAACACCGCCTTCCGCACCGTGGATGTGGTCCAGTTCATCTTCACCACGGGCTTCATATGCTGCTTCCTTCATTACTTCCTCGGACGGGCATCCAAGGAGCGGCAGGATGACATCGTCTTCGGCGACACCTTCCGATACGTGCTGATAGGTGTCTTTCTCTGTACCCTCTATGCGTCCACCAAGGCGAAGACGCATGTCACCGACCTGGTCCGAAAGGCGCCTGCCTATGACAAGGACATGATGGCCCGCTACCAGCAGGTGGCGGCAGCCTCTAAAACGGATACCATCGTCGTGCTGGCCCTTCGACAGATACCCGTCACGATCCACTTCGACGATATCTATCCGGATGTCGGGAACTGGAGGAACATTAACGTGCCCACCTACTTCCACAAGAAGGCGGTGCGGCTGAAGGAACCAAACCGGTACATAGAGGCTTTGTACGGCATGGAGCCCCTGGAAAAACAGGATGACAAGTGAGGCCGTTACCGTCAGGCCCGATAACAGTGTTCGATGCTCAGAAGTTCAGCGTTGTGATTGATTCCGAAATGAATGAGCAGCGATTTTTCGTTGCAGCGCTCTGATGATGGGATAAATGATAGCGCTCGCCACGTCAAGTGGTTCGGCATTCATGGAATCATGACATGCCATTTTGCGCACTATCTCGACCGCGCTCCTCGGTTTTTCGCTGATGATCCTGTACAAGGTTGAAGGCAGTCTTTTCCCCTTCCTTTCTGACAGCAACCAATAGGTCCTTATTTGCCATCATGGTCTGCCGGAATGTCGCATATTCAATTGAGAATTCTTCGTATTTGCTTTTGCCGAACCAACTGCTGGTTTGAATAAGTTCCTTTTGCTTTTCTTCATCACCCCAGAAGCTACTGTGCAGGTAATCCTTTTTCATTTTTTCAACGGCTCTGAGCAATTCCTCCTTCTTGAGCAGAAGTGCATGATACTCTGCAATCGTAGCTCCCGGGTATGCATCAGCAAATTCGTCAACTTTTAGTTTGTAATGATCAACGAAAACCTTGGCGATATTGGTACTTTCCCCTAGGACCTTTAGATTCTTAAGGACTGTATTGGTCAGGTATTCATTTTTTTTGTCCTCCTTAAGGCTTTCCAGTTCCTCCTTTGACTGAAGCTTTTCTCCCATCCCTTCCAGGACGAGGTATATATTTTCCCAATTGCACCTTTTATCGACAAATTCATGATAAAACTGAAGGTTTGCCAATGCTACGTTATTGAACTTGGCTGATTCGCCGGGGTCTTGCTTTTCCTCCCTCTGCACTTGGGCTCTAGCCTTTTCCGCATTTTTTATCGCATCAAGGACCTCTTTCTTTTCCGCTTTCTCGAATCTGTGAGAAGAATCAAAATCGAGGAGTTGCTCCAAAGAAAGACCCCTTGCCTCTTCCATTTTCTCCTCCGGAATCTCGTCCTCCAAATGTTTTTTGGTTGCCAATGCCTTCCCTTTCATATCCGGATCCATTTTTTTCGCGTTGCTGTATTCGAATTCACCCAGGGATTTCTCACCCAATTTCAGGCTAACTCTCTTTTGGAAGAAATACAGAGCCGTCGCTACAATATCCAAGTAGGCAATTGCCTTCACTTCTCCCTTGATGTTGTAGGTAAATGCAGGGTCATTCTTGATCGGCTGCTGTGCAGGAACCTTTTCCATTGGGAATTCTCTGGAGTAACCCAGCTCTGTTGTCAAATCAAATTTACCCGCTGCCCTTAGAAGTAAGGCCAAGGCAATCAAAAGCTGACTACCGCCCTGTACCCCACCAAAGACCCCGCCTTCCACATTGGCATCGAAGCGGGTCGAACTCTCAAGGAGTACGGATTTCTTTTTCGGGTCAAATTTTACGGTGGCCACCAGCTCATTGGCAAAACTTGCCCCGAACTGCATGTAAATCCCAAAAATGGCCGAAATACCAGGAAAAACAGGGATCCCGGCGCTCATTTCAAACCTAGAACTTGACCAGTTGTCCCCTAAAATCTTACTGATCTTGTTCAGTGGATTCGGCATGGACGCACTGGCACTCCCTTCTTCGATCTCGTAGGTCGGGGTTTGATTTTTAAAATTGACCCCGACGTTGCCCTTGATCGCACCGGCTACCTTGATACCCAAATTTTCAGGCAAGCTAAGGGCGACTGAACCGTGCGCCTTTACGCCCAATGATCCATCATCTTCTTTGACGATGGAATATTCATTGGGGGTGATCGTGAAGATCTTGACATCGAAGGGTTCACCGGATGCGTCTGTTGTCAATTTTTCGAATTTCAACCCGGATTCTGAAATGGAAAGATCAGTGCCGGAAAAAGTCTGCTGAATGGATAGGAGATCCACATCCAATTTAAATTCATTCACTTTGATGAACTCATTCTCGGAATTGTAGTCAAACTTCGTCGCTTCCGCCGATTGGCCCAGTAATGTGAAGACTAATTTTCCGTCGTTGATCGAATAATACTTTTCGCCCGACGGACTCCAGAAAATGTCGACCACACCACTGGTACTGAAATGCTCAAATCCTGCAGGTGCCTCGCTGACATTAAATGAATAGGAAGTTTTCGCTTCAAAGGCATTCGTTATTTTGGAATAGGCAACCCGGGTACCCTTCAGACTGAAGAATCCAACATTGGCATCCGGCAATTCCCCTTCGATCCTCTCGAAATCGAAGGAGGCCTTGTCCATGGAAATGCCGGTTCCAGTGAGGACAACCTGCTGGTCAAATATGCTGAGTTGACCCTTGGCTGTTGTCACAGAAAACTTTTGTTCGGCATAATTGAACCCAATGCCCTCTAGATTGAGCGCCAATCCGGCATAGGAGGCATTGGCATTGCAATTTTCAACCGATATGTCAAGGATGTTGAATTGACTATCAAATAGCACCGTTGCATGGCCAGTGGCGTCCGCCAAATTGGGAATCTGCAAATTCAAGCCTCCGCTCAAAACAATGGATTTTCCTTTCTCGTATTTGACAGACGGGTTGTTGACCTTGAGCCCGAATCCTGTATCGACCATGCCACCGATCGTACCTTCCAGACATTCGAAATCCGTCACACCCTTGCTCATGGATACACCCGTCGCCTTGAGGTTGGCCTGGATCCCGAATAGAGGGAATGATCCGGTGGCTTCCTCGGCAGCCAATGCCTTCTTACTGTGGTCGTATGTGATCCCTTTCACGTCAAAAGTCACACCGTCCTTCTTGAATCCGCAGGCGCCTCCGGTGACGATGATTTCCTGGATGTTCATTTGTGCATCCAAGCGCACCATCGCATCCCCCGAGACGCTCATCAACTCCGGTATCTCCAAATTGATACCTCCATTGATCTCAATGGATTTTCCTTTCTCGTATTTGACAGACGGGTTGTTGACGGTGAAGCCGGGCACCGGCTCGTAGGTGTCGCTGCTGGCGACCTCGACATCCTGGAAGGTGATGCCGTCGCGGGCCGAATAGGCGATGTCGGTGACGGTGGTGGTGACCGACTTCTCCAGCGCCCGGATGGTCAGGGAGCCTGTCGAAGCCGTCAGACGGCCCTCGGCGTAGTCGAGGGCGTCGACACAGATGTCGAGGGCGTCGAACAGGGTCGCCGTGAGTTCGCCCCGCTCGACGGTTGGACTAAGCAGCTTCTTATTGACAAAATCATAGCCAGCCTGGACCCGGCCCTTGGCAGTGAAGTTGCTGACACCGGCACCCCCAGGCGCCTCGAGGGAGAGGTCCCCGCCTGCCATCACACGGTAGCCCGCCCCTTCATGGCTGAGTTCCAGGCTGGGTGCACTGATGGTAAATCCTGTCATCACCTCCATCGAGCCCCCATAGGATAGCTTCAGGTCGCTGAAATGGAAGGCGCCTGCCAGGATCTCAACATTGGACAATTCCCCGATGGCGGCACCCGATGGCATCTGCATGGCAACCTTCATCGTACGGACAAAGAACTTTCCTTTGGCCAGCTGGTTGACGTCAAGCCCCGTGACATGCATCTGCAAGTTCTCAGTCACATTCACATCGGCCTCCAGGGCACCCATCGAAATCTCTATCAGCATGAGCTTGCCACGCCGTTCGACATCTTCCTCTTCCGTGCGTTTGCCGAATTCTTTCATCCAGGAAGTGATGCCGGTTCTCACTTGGTAAAGCTTCTGGCATGCCGCAAAGAGGGTGCCCGCACCCTCCAACGTGCCGGAAGCCATCTCCTGGTAGGCTTCGAAATCATTTTTTATCCGCTCAAAGGGTTCCTGGGAACTCGGCCCTGCCTCTACCACCGGCTCGACGACGGGGGTTGGATCTTCTATCTTGGGGATGACTGGGGCCGGAACACCTGGCACAGGCGCTGGTGGCGGGGCGGGTGGGGCGGGCTTGGGCTCAGGCTTCTTCTGGGGGGCCTGAGCGGGTGGCTCCAGCGCCTGCTTGACCCGATCGATACACTGCTTTTTCTGAACGTCGTTGGGGTCTTTGGACTCGCCATGCTTCTTGATCCAATCATTACTGGTTTGCAGGATCCGTTTCTTTGGCTCGGCCTTGGCCTTGTCATCTTTTGCCTTGACGTAATCTTTGATGGCAGTGATCAGTATGGTATAAGTGGATTCTGAACCGAAGATTCCTTTGAACTTGGCAGCAAACGTCAGCTGCTTTTCCATTCTCGGGATCATTTCATCCCTAAGAAAGGGGATGCTGGATACGCCTGTCGGCATTGGCGGCGCCTGCATGGTTTGGGCCATGTCGGCCATGGCTTGCATCCCTTCCACCTGCTGGCTGCCATCTGCCATCTCCGATAGGCGGTCAATACCTGGCACAGAGATGCTCTGGTCTCTGGCAGGCGTGGACTGGGACCTATCGGAGGCGGGCGTATCGGTCGTTCTCGCTATGGGCTCTTTTCCTGGCAACGAGTAGATGGATGTATGATGAAAATTTTACCGAACGCAGTTCGCTGTCCATGGCAGATCTTGCCAATAGGATACACAGACAGCCGCTTGGCAGACTTACAAAATAGTGAGTTTTGCTAAGTCCCCGAAAAATAAGGGAAAAAAGAGGTTACATATGCCGGCATTACCAATACCCGACGCAGATCAAGGTCAAATCTTCTTCTGTCATCCTGCCTGGAGAAAAATCTCCCTTCCTAGGCAATGGATGGATCATGGCTATTTTCTTGTCTCCAGCCGGCGAATCCGTTCGACAAGTGACTGTGCAATCAGTCAATTAGATAAATGATTGGGATGCTGGTCTAGAATGATGGTATCCCCCCGCGGATGCGCCAGTGCATGAAATCAATATTCATCGAGGCGTGTGGATGTTCTTTCAAATATTTTTTATGGTACACCATCCCATCGATGTAAGATGCGGTGTCCGCCTGGGTGAGGAACGAAGGAAAGGGTTCGAACACCTTTTGCTGTAGGGACAAGTGCAGGATCAGCGGCACCGATCCGTTTTCCCGGGCAAGCGCGGGCAATATATCATACACTTGCCGGGATAATGCCTCCATTTGTTTCGGAGCCGTTGTCACGGGATGAGTGCGGCCCGTCCACTTCTGCCACCATACACGCAAGCGTTGGATGTCGTCAGACAGCACCATCGATGGGACCCCTCTTTTCCATAGATAGCGAAAAGGGTGCCCCTGATGCCGGCGCATGGCTGAGTCGGTGTCAAACTCGAAAATCTGGGACGTAAAAGGAGGCTTGGACAAGGTAAAGACTCCGGAGGGCAGGAGGTCGTAGTAGGGCTTGGGCAACGGGTAATCGAAGTTATGCCGATAGGTGCCGGCCGCGCGCTGAGGCAGCCAGTAGCTGTATTGAATGACTACATATCTGGGCTTATACTTCGGGATGAGTTCCTCTGCCCTTTGCTGCATCTGAGCAAGCCCCTAACCACCAACCCCTGCATTGAGATACCGGAAGCCCAGGACCTTTGAACTGAGCTGTGCGAATATGGAGTCGGGCTGGCATAGGGAGCCATAGGTAAAGGAGCATCCAAGAAATAGGATATCCAGTTTCCCTGTATCGAAGGATAATTGAACATGTTCCTGCAGCACCCGAAATCCGTGTCTGTCCGTGAAGCCGGGTACCGGTTCGGCGGGTGGGGCCATATGATAGGTCTGGGCGAAGGGGAGCAGGGTGTACCCATAGATCGGGTCGACCTGACAGAGCCTGCCCTTGTACAAGGGCGATGGATGACTGATCTGCGCATATGGCAGCATAGCGCAACGCAGCAGGTGATGCGAATAAGTCGCGCCGGCAACCAAAGCTTTCCGGAAGTCTTCCCTAACCTGGCCTGGAACCATCCCCGGGTATACGCCAGCGAAATCAGGTATAGGGCGAAGACAATCCCAAAATGGGATCAATCACTATATCTATCGTAAGCATGGAACCATCCGGAAGGTTCACAAAAGGGAACGCCCGACCCCATTTGATCTCTTGGTTGGCCAGCTTCCGGGAAGGCAAGATAGGATACACTGTAAACCGATGACCAGAAAACGGAGACCACGAGGATATTGGACAGGCGTCGCATGGAGGATCCTGGAGGTATTGGAGTCAGTGGGTGTCGACTTCCATGGCTTTGATTCGCTCTACGATCGACTTAGAAATCAGGTAGTGGGAAAAATGGTTGGGATGGGTGTCAATGGTGACGGTATCCCCGTTTCTTGCCCTCCAGTGGATAAAATCCCATTTGAAAGAGGCTCCCGGTGTATGGGCCAGGTGCTGTTTGTGATATTTCATCCCATCGATGTACGCGGCTGTATCGGTTGATGACAGGAAGCCTGGATATTCGTCAAAGTTTGTGTGCTGCTTGGAAAGATGGAGGATGATTGGCTGAGCGCCATTTTGCCTGCATAGTTCCATCAACGCTGCATACACTTGTCTGGACAGGGCCTTCATGACTGTAAGATCCTCTGTGATGGGGTGATATCTGCCCATGATTCTTTGTACACCCACGCCGAGACGCTTCAGATCTTCTTCTAGGAGCAGAGCTGGGATTCTGCTATACTTAAAAAATTGCAGGGGATGCTCTCTATACAGCGCCACCACAGAGTCTGTGTCCACCTCAAAGGCCCGAGAGGCAAAGGGGGGAGTGGCCAGGCCAAAGCGGCCAGAAGGCAAAACCTCATAGTAGGGCTTAGGCATGGGATAGTCTGCTGAATACCTATACATGCCGGCAGCGCGCTGGGGAAGCCAATAGCTATACTGTAATACGACGTATCGGGGCTTGTATTTTGGGATCAGCTCTTGGGCCTTTAGGTGCATCTGAGACAAGCCCCATCCACTGACGCCTGCATTCAGATATCGGAAGCCCAGTGCTTGAGCAGAAAGATGGCTGAAGGTGGAATCGGCCTTGCAGTACTCACCATAGGTGAAGGAGCAACCCAGGAATAGGATATCCATGCGACCCGTATCGATGGAACGTTGTATGTCTGCCCGGGTGACACGAAACCCATAACCGTCGGTGTACACTGGAATGCTGTCCGCGGGGGGGATGATATAACAAGCGCGGGCATAGGCACGGTGTTGGTAGCCATATTCTGGGTCTGCCTTCCTGAGCCTTCCAATAAAGGATGGAGAAGGCTCGCTGTATAGTGTATAAAACTTCCATGACCAGCGAAAGAAATGATGGATGTACACACCTGCAGATGCTGCCATCAAGATGCCAGACACTACGATGACAGGCCCAGCCTTACGCTTCAGCACAGCTTTGAACCAACTTCTGGAATAAACGATCGAGAGCAGATAAAAAGCCCATATCAAGCCGAATACCGGATCCATGAGGAAGGATAGCCTGGGCAAAACCGTGGTCAGCAAATAAAAGCTGCCGTAGGCTGCACCCCAGAACAGGGTGATGACCAACAGGTTCAAGAGTCGCTTCTGAGACATAACGCCAGACATGTACGAGTCGCTTGGGGTCGACGCTAAGGATGCGCCCATGTGTTCCGATAAACTTACTGTGAATTATGCAGGATGGCAAGTCGCCTTCCCCATCAAGACCCAAATCAAAGCACTCACTTGTCCGGCATCCAGTGAGCATCATTCCATGACTGTATGGCAGCAGCGACGCTGTTTTCGTCGCTCCAACGGACGCGGCGCTGCGTGAAGAAAGCTTCCTGTCCCTCTAGCTCGGGTGCGGCAGCAGTTAACTCCCGAAAGCTCAGCTTCCTCAAATTACTGAACGACCCTTTATACGCGACATGATAGGCTTCCCGCATGGCAAAATAGGGTTTTCGAATCGCCCCGAACAAGGAGTCACGGAAGAGCAGGATAGACTTCATAGATCTCAGCAGCATGACGGGGGAATTCGTCAGCTGGAGCAAATACCCTTTGGGTACATGCCGTGCCTCCAAGGAGACGGGAGGTGCAGCAACGACAAACACGGGTGATGCCATACCATTGACAACCGTGTCAAAGCGGATCGACTTGACCAGCTCCTCCTGTACCACCTTCTCATCGCCGTTCGACATACGGGCCACAAACAGGCCATTATATAGATTCAGACGTATATGAAACCTCCCCAGAAAACGATCATCTTTCAGATACAGGTTGGCAGGCGCCCAATCCGAGTTCCAATACAATGGCCCGGGTATGCTCGCCGGATCCAGTCTATCGAACATGTTTTTACCATTGTTGTCCAGGGTCACATCGGCTCCTGAATGCGGCCGGAAGTACAAGCCGTAACTCGACGATGTCACCATCGATTCATTCACGCGGCCGGGCTGTGCATAGGCGGAGGACCAGCAGAAAAATAGCAAAAGCGGGAGAGCAGGCCAAAAGTCATGCTGTCGGGGCTGAATATTCTTACACATGGTCTGAGCTTTGTTGCCTCAATCAGCAACGGGATGGGGACACCGGTCACATTACTGATGGAGGAAGGTTTTAGCATAATTTACCTGCATGGCATCCAGATAGGGTATCCGGGCTTTCACCCTGGCCTTAAAACGTTCGTAGTCTTTTTTCCCTTTAGGCGTCCAGGCGACTTCCGCCAGGGCCAAGGCCCGTGGATAGGTCATGTACTCGGCATACTTCAGATCTCCGATATACTCCGTCCAGACATTCGCCTGTACGCCTATCACATGCTTGGCCTCGGCCGCCGTCAACTCCGGCAAGTCGGGCTCAAAGGAGTAGCACTTGGCCAATGGCAAATTGCCTCCAATGGCCAACGGCTCGCTCGCAGGCGGTCCCTGATAATAGTCCAGGTAAAAGAAGCTGTTGGGAGACATGACAACATCATGTCCCTGCTTGGCGGCTTCAATGCCTCCTTTCACGCCCCTCCACGACATCACGGTTGCATTCGGAGAGAGTCCTCCCTCGAGGATCTCATCCCATCCCAACAGCCGCCTGCCCTTCGACGTCAAAAACTTGTCTATCCGGCGGATAAACCAGCTCTGAAGTTCGTGCTCATCTCTCAACCCCTCTTTCTTGATCAGCTCCTGACAAAAGCGGCTTTCCTTCCATTGGGCCTTCGGGCATTCATCACCCCCAATATGAATATATGGGCTGGGGAATAGGTCCATCACTTCCGTTAGTACATCTTCCAGAAATCGGAAAGTCTCTTCCCTGGGAAACAGTACATCTTCAGAGATGCCCCATTTAGTCCGAACAGGTACGATGCGATCGGCGTTGAAGCCGAACTGTGGATAGGCGGCGAGGACGGCCTGCGAATGCCCTGGCATCTCAATCTCCGGGACGACCATGACATGCCGTTCGGCTGCATAAGCCACCACCTGCCGGATCTCATCCTGTGTGTAAAAGCTGCCATACGGCTTACCATCGAACTTATTCTCCCGATAATGCCCTACCATGGACTCTTTCCGCACAGAAGATACCTGCGTAAGCAATGGATATTTTTTGATCTCGATGCGCCACCCCTGGTCTTCTGTCAAATGCCAGTGGAAGCGATTCATCTTGTAATGCGCCATCAGGTCGATGAAACGCTTTACATCCGCTACCGGGATGAAATGACGACCGACGTCGAGCATCAGCCCCCGATAGCCGAACCGCGGCTCATCCTCAATCCGGCAGGCCGGTATGCTGATCTTCTCCTGCGTCGGTTTTCCGGCCAGCACGGCTGGTGGCATGAGTTGCAAGAGGGTCTGTACGGCATAGAAAGCACCCTTTGCCGAGGAGGCCTGTATTTCGACCTTCCTCGGACTGACCTCGACGTGGTATGCCTCTTCAGGCATGCCTGAATGAAGACGGAAAAGGATACCGGTAGAAGACATACCCGGGCTCACCGGTGTAGTGGCTCCAGTGGCCACGGTAAGCTTCTCTGCCAACATTCCTGCAACGCCCTTCCAAATGTCTTCTGCAATATGGATGCGTTCTCCGGGCCTCACGAGAAAAGACCCTTGAGCAGCTACGACCTGAACAGGAGCAGGAATAATGTCAAAGCTGCCCTGTACCTGGGCAACCACCCATGACGGCAGGAATAAAAAAGGAAACAGTTTTTTCATACATCAGGGTTGTTGGAGGGGGCGTTGGAATGTTCTGCACAGTAAGTTAGGAAAAGTAGGGGTTGCATCTTTTTTTTAAAGGGGGTATTTTGTGCTTCGTCATTTTTAAAGTCAATATAATGCCTCGATATCGATGACTTTCTTTCAAATGTTTTGTCTTAATATCTCCATTTTGATGAGTTGCTAAATGTACGTCAAATGCAGTCCACATCTAACTGGTCTTCTCTTCGAAGAATTACATCTACTGAAGTAGTCATTCCTCTCTTATTCATCATCATCATCACACCATTGATGGGGCTGTCCGCTTACATCCATCCGACAGATACGGACTATAGCTGGATACTGGATGACAGAGAAAAAGGACTCTGGGGAAGCTATGTATATGGCTACATAGAAGTTACCGGCAGATATATGGCCAATCTCTTGGCTGTGTTGACGCCGATGCCGATAGACCCGGCCATAGAAGCACTTACTGCAAAGACCTTGCTGCTATACAGGCTCGCCCCCGTCATGGGAATGTTCGGTTTAACCCTTGCCACGAATTTCTTCTTCCAGTCGATCTTGGAGAGCGCTCGAAAATGGCACACTTGGGTGATTACCCTGGGCCTTATGGCCATTTATTTTGGCCGACTTGAGCATCATGGTGAAATCCTTTATTGGTACCAAGGCAATATCCAGTATTTGGTGCCCATCATCACCATGATGGTATGCCTATCCTACCTGGTCAGATTGGCTGCATCCAACAGAAATAGGGACTTCTTGTGGTGTGTATGGTGGGGCACCTTAACCATCGGAGGAAATGAGACAGCACTGGTCTCGATCAACCTTATCATTGTATCCGTGTGCGCAAGCATGTGGCTCTCATCACACCCTCTGAGAACTAAGTTTTCAGCTTTGCTAGGTATCCTACTGTGTTTTAGCCTGATATCCTTTTTTTCACCGGCCAATACAGTTAGGGATCATATTGTAAGCTTCCAAATGGAGAAAAAACTGCTGTTTGCAGCCTACAAATCCTTGATGCTCTCATTAAAAAACGGTTTATACTGGATGCCTGTATCGATTACAGTGGGCCTTTTATTGATCGATTACATCCAGCGAAAAGGCATCAGGCTCAAACCAGTGCTGAGAGGCATCAACCTTCCTTGGGTGACACTCGTCTTGGTTGGATGCTATGTGCTGGCCTATTTTCCAAACGCTTGGGCACGAGGAGAAGCCAACCCCCCATTGCGTATTGTCGACGTGGCCCAGTTCCTGTTTATGCTGGGATTGATCTTGTGGATGATCTTGATGGCAGATAGTCAAAGAGATAGAGGTTTTCCCAGCTGGATCTCGCCGGCCACCCCTGCCACCATACTCCTCGTCATCACAACCATCTGCTTCTTTCATATGGATGGCAGGATCAGGCGTACTTATACAGATTTATTCACCAAGGCTGAAACCTATGACAAAGAGATGATGGCGCGCTACCAGGCCATCCGACAGAGCACCTCGGAGGAGGTCGCATTGCCCCCCCTTAGCAAAGTGCCAGAGACGGTTTTCTTCAGAGATATCCTCTCCAACCCTGATTGGTGGCTCAATGAACAAGAGGCAAGATATTTCCATAAAAGAAAAATCTACCTGACACAACCAGAAACCTCTACAGAAAAAGACAGATAAGTTTCAGACGTTTCCCCGCGGAGAAGATCCCTCCACCGCTGTATGATATACAGCAGATACATTTATTTTTAACTTCCCCTGCCTTTTCTCCCTGCCTTTGCACGACCCCAGTCGGGCAATCCAAGGTCGAGGTCGTCCTGCTTATCCCGCATCTCCCGTTCCAATAAAGCCCGAAGCTGCGCCTTTCGAGGAGCATAGTCCGGAAGTGCAGACAGGTCATACCTCTCCAACGAATCCCGCGAAAGGTCGAACAGTTGCTCCCGCAGCACCCCATCGACATTGTACAAGATCAGCTTCATCTGATCGGAAGTCTTGATACTACGGCTCCAGCTTCCATATACGTTATAGATACAATCGCGTAGACGTCGATGGGGGTTGTTGATGACAGAGGCATGGCTTATAGCTTCAACGGTTGCAGGAATCGGGATACCCAACAGATCCAGCAAAGTTGGTGTGATGTCGCTCAAATACATGAATCCATCATATCGTTCACCAGCTGGGATGCCCGGGCCGGACATGACCATGGGCACGCGGATGCTGTGTTCATAAAGGTTCTGCTTTCCCAACAACCCATGCCGGCCCATAGCCAGTCCATTGTCGCCAGCAAAAACAACCAGCGTATGCTCATACAGGCCATTTTTACGCAGGGCATCTAGGATCCTTCCGACTTGTTCGTCCATCTCGCTGATCATGCCATAGTACGCCGCAATATCCTGGCGTACCCGCTCGGGTTGCAGCGGCCTGGGCAGCAAAAGCTCATCTCGCGTGCGCAAGTCTCCATTGTCGAAAGGATGCTCGGACATAAAATTGCCTGGCAGCGATATCTCCTTCGATTGGTAGCGTGATGCCCAACGGGCTGGGGGCGTACGTGGATCATGCGGGGAGGTGAAAGCCACATAACAGAAGAAAGGGTGCTGCCGGGCCTCAGCAGAGGACAGGAAACGGATGGCATGGTCCGCATACAGGGTTGAGCTGAACGTATCTGCCTGCCGGCGCAGCGCATCTGGCCATCGACCTGAGGAATCAAAGGGATATACGAGGGGGTGCTCCTGCCCGCCTTCTTTGGGAAAATGCATACCCCCAAAAAAAATGTCGCCTCCTGCACTGAACATACGGTGGTGAGAGGCTTTGTCGCTATGCCACTTCCCTGTATGATAGGTCGTATAGCCATGGCTTCGCAGCACTTCCGGCAGGCTCTGGAAGGCTGCCAGAATGGTGGAGCCATCCCCCGGCAAGCGGTTCACATACCGCCCTGTCAGCAGCATCGCCCGGCTGGGGATACAGACAGCCCCATGGTGGCCGCCCATCACATGGGCCTGCGAGAAAAGCATTCCCTGGGATGCCAGCCGGTCGATGTTCGGCGTTTGCACCTCCCGGTTGCCCATAGCCCCGAGGGCATGGAAGCTATGATCGTCGCTGTAGAGGATGATGACATTCAAAGGGCGCTGTTGGGCCGAAACCCGCACGCTACCAAAGCATGTCAGGGAAAAGAGTAGCACGGTGCGGGGAAAGCATCGGAAAAAGCATCTCATCCTCGAATATACCCATTCCCCGTTCCGGCGTATCCGAGATTGACCCATTTCGTACTTTCATCCCAATTTCTAAGATCATGAATATATCCTCTTTCACTGCGGCCCTGCTCATTCTTTCATTCACCATCCAAGCACAGCAGCGCCCGATCCGTCCTGAAGACACCTACCGCATGCAGTCGCTCTCTGCGCCCCGGCTCTCCCCCGACGGCCAATGGGTACTATATACCCAGTCTAGGATCGACTCCGCCAAAGACAGCTACGAGGGGAAGCTCTACATGACCCGTACCGACGGCAGTGAGACCATCCAGTTGACCGAACAGACCAAAGGCACCGGACAGCCCGCCTGGAGCCCGGACGATCGCTATATTTCCTTTCTTTCCAAAGGAAAGCCAGAAGAGTCCGGCTCACAGATTTTCCTGATGAACCGCAAAGGAGGCGAGCCCATCCAGCTCACCCAACTGAAAGCAGAGATTGCCGCCTACAAATGGTTTCCTGACGGGAAACGGATTCTGCTAGAGCTGAAAGACCCGTCTACGGCTGATACTGCCAAGTCCAAAGTCCGCAAGCCCTACGAAATCCGCCGACACGCATTCAAAAATGACTCCGAAGGATACCTCGACGAGCGAAAGACACACCTCTACCTATTCGACATACAGCATAAAAAGCTGGACACCCTCACGCGTGGACATCACAACGAGAGCAGCGCCGTCATCCATCCCGATGGCAAACACATCGCCTTTGTGAGCAACACCACCGCGGACCCCGACCTCAATGAGAATACCGACATTTTTCTGCTCGACATCGCCAGCGGCAGTCGGCAACAAGTCACCCAATATGCAGGCGAGAATGGCCTGCCCCGCTTCAGCCCCGACGGCAAATGGCTATCCTACAGCCAGTCGGCCACCGAGAGCGGCTTCAACATGTACGAGCTCTCGCGCCTCTGGGTGTACGACATCGCAGGGAAGTCGCACCGCTGCCTCTCCCAAACCCTCGACCACTCGGTATCCAATGTTGCCTGGTCGCCGGACAGCCGTTATATCTTCTCCACCATAGAAGACGACCGGCGACGCAATCTCCTGCGCTTCGATGTCGCCACGGCTGAACATTCATGGGCCACCGAGGCACATGGAACTTATGGATCCCTAGAGATCGGGAAGGATGGTCAGATGGCAGCCCTCTACAGCGACCCGTACACGCCGAATGAAATCTATGTGGGAACGAATGCCCGCTTTCGCCGGCTCACCCAGGCCAGCCAAGACTTCCTTGCACCCCTCAGACTCTCCCATGTCAGCGGCTATAGCTGTACAACCGTGGACAAGAATACGGTACATGGCCTGTTGTATCTGCCGGATAGCAGCGCGCGCAACCTGCCACTCATCCTTTACATCCACGGCGGCCCTGTAGCACAAGATGAGTTTGGTTTCGACATGTCGCGGCAAGTCCTCTCCGGTGCCGGTTATGCCGTCGCCGCCGTCAACTACCGCGGCAGCAGCGGGAGAGGGTCCGCCTACACGAAGAGCATCTCTGCCGACTGGGGCAACAAAGAAGTAAAAGACATCCTCGCCACTGTCGATCACCTCGTCCGCACCGGCGTGGCCGACCCAGACCGGCTGGCCATCGCAGGCTGGAGCTATGGCGGCATCCTGACCAACTATAGCATCGCGACCGACAAGCGCTTCAAAGCCGCCGTCAGCGGTGCCGGCAGCTCTCTGCAGCTGTCAATGTACGGGTCAGACCAGTATATCAGACAATATGAAGAAGAGCTTGGAAAGCCCTGGAAGAATCCAAAAAAATGGCTAGACCTCTCCTATCCCTTCTTCAAAGTTGAAAGCATCCAGACACCCACTCTTTTCATGGCCAGCGAAGACGACTTCAACGTGCCTGTCATCGGTGCTGAGCAGATGTATCAGGCCTTCCGTTCTACCGGCATCCCCACTGAACTGGTCATCTACCCCAACCAGCACCATGGCATTCGCGTACCCAGCTATATCGTACACCGCTACCATAAACACCTTGAATGGTTCGGTCGGTACCTGGGCAAATAAAGATGCGGCCCCTACCCTAGGGGGTAAGCCACTCAGACTGGACCAGCTGCCCCGCCTCATACCGGAAGCGAGCCCTCCGGTTGCCGCGGCTGTGCGTGTAATACCACTCGAGTTCCGTGGCGGAGGTCTCTACTACTGCGAAATGCTGAAAGCCCGCCTCGCTTTCTTCCATGGAATAAGAGAAGGTAGAGAGACGTTCCTCAATGGCATCTGTCGGCTGCCCCAGGGGCTGCCCGGGGCCTTCAGGTAACAGATAGCAACGACGGCTTGAATGCTTAGTAGATGCCCAATGCAGCTGGCATAGCTCATCCTTGTGATGCAGGAGGGTAGGCCCCGTCAGCCGGATCTGTGAGCGACGGGACGCATCATAGGCCAGCCAGGCCAGCTGTCGTGAGGTGCGGATCTCCGACACCTTGCCACTGCGGTAGTCGGTATGAAAATAGACACGCTTCTCCGCTTCATCCACCCGGCGGATGATGACCGTCCGCAGCTGGGCCCGGGCTCCGTCGCCCGTCCCTATGACCACCGTATGCATAGGACTTCGACGGTCTCGAGCTGCCTCTGCCAGCATCCTCCAGCAAAGCGATTCGACAAAGCCAATGTCTTCCGTTTCCTCCGCCTCGAAGACGATGTGGGAATGTTCTGTTGTCTGTGTCATACCATCTGTTTTCAACCGAGGATGCGCGCTGACAGCCAGAGACCGGCCCGGGCAAAAAGCCCCAGCAGCAGCGGATACAGGACGAACAGCCAGGCGGCATCCACCCAGCGAAGGCGCGAGAAGACAGGGCTACCCTCCCGGGAGAGCGCTGACAAAAACTCGTACCAGCCCATGACCCGCCATCCCTGCACCAGCAGATTGCAGGCAATGGCACCCACCAGCACGACCATACCGGCCGTCCAGCTACGCGAAAGTTCTTCCATCATCAAAGGAAGGTACGACTTACTCTCTGTACCTTCATTAGACATGCCTTCAATAAAGTGCCATTTTGGCTTCTTACTGATCTGTCTGTTGGCCGCCTGCCGCGTGCCACTCCCTCCGCCTCCGACTACTGCAGAAGGCGACCGCAGGGCTTTTTGGGAAAGAAAACAAAGCCAGGGCATCGAAGTCTTCGCCGTCGGGCACGAACCCGAATGGTCCGTGGAGATCGACGAACAGGGAGACCTCCGCTTCCACCCCCTCGAAGGCGATTCGCTGCGGGTGCCTTATTCCGCTTTCCTTGCCGGCGGGCGGGCAGGCAAGCGCACCCTTTCATACCACCAGGGCTCTTCCGTGTTTCGGATCACCTTAAGTCGTAAGACCTGCACCGACGTCTTCTCAGGAGAGTTTTACGCCTGGACGATGACCATTACCCGGCAATACCCGGATGGAGCCACCCGTACTCTAGCTGGCTGTGCCTGCCGGATCCCGTAGTCGCCTCCGAAGGCCTCCCCCGCCTTGCAATTTTCACAGGCATTGGCCTGCTTTTCCCTAATTTGCCTGACCCCAAAAGAACAATCATGCCCAGAACGAGCATTGCTGGCATAGGGATGTATGTTCCGGATAACGTCGTCACCAACCAAGACCTGACACGCTGGATGGAGACAACTGATGAATGGATCCAGGAGCGTACGGGCATCCAGGAACGTAGGTATGCGCACCGCACGCAGGAGACCACCACCACGATGGCCGTAAAAGCCGCACAAAGAGCGATGGAAATGGCCGGGATCACACCACAGGAGATTGACTTCATCGTATTCGCCACACTCAGCCCTGACTACTACTTCCCGGGCTGCGGCGTGCTGCTGCAAAGGGCTTTGAAGATGCGGGAGATCGGAGCCCTTGATGTCCGCAACCAGTGCAGCGGATTTGTCTATGCGCTCAGCGTCGCCGACCAATTCATCCGAAGCGGGATGTACCGCAGCATCCTAGTCGTAGGCAGCGAGAAACATTCCTTCGGACTCGACTTCACCACCCGCGGCCGCCATGTCAGCGTCATCTTTGGCGATGGGGCCGGCGCCGTTGTACTGCAGCCGACAGAAGAGACAGGACAGGGTATCCTCAGCACCCACCTCCACAGCGACGGAGAAAGCGCGGAGATCCTTGCCATGTACAACCCCGGCACCCATGCCAACCATTGGAAGGAAGAGACATATGCAGCCTTCGACAGCGCCGACATCGGACAGATGTTCTTCAGCCATGCCATGATCGATGAAGGACAGATCTACCCTTTCATGGACGGGCCGGCCGTCTTTAAGAAGGCCATCGTCAAATTCCCGGAAGTCATTCTTGAAGCCTTGCATGCGAACGGGCTGCAGCCCTCCGATCTGCAGATGCTCATCCCCCATCAGGCCAATCTGCGCATCTCCCAGTTCGTCCAACAAAAGCTGGGCCTCCGCGACGATCAGGTGTACAACAACATCCAGACCTACGGGAACACGACAGCTGCCTCCGTGCCCATCGCCCTCTGCGAGGCCGTGCAACAGGGGAAAGTGAAGAAAGGTGACCTGGTATGCCTGGCCGCTTTTGGGAGCGGCTTCACCTGGGCCAGCGCCCTGCTGCGCTGGTAGCCATTTCAGGACGAAAAATATACTCCGACTCTCACAAAACAAGCTTGTTGCGGGCTGCAGGGCCCTACAGTTTAGATATCTCAGAGATGCCGACGAATCTCTGCCACCAGCTCCGTCTTGGTGATGGGCACGCCTTTAATCTTGTTGTATGGGATGGCATTGACCAGGAACTTATCGCGCAGGATACGCACAAGTTGCCCGTTGTTGATCTCCGGCACCAGCACCTGCTCGAAACGAGCAATGATGTCTCCGAGGTTGCGCGGGAAGGGCCGCACATAGCGGATATGCACATGGGAGACCGTCTGTCCATTCCGCTGCAATTCCGCACAGGCGCTCTTGATGGCGCCGTAGGTTGACCCCCAGCCGATGACTAAGAGTTTGCCGGCCTCTGCCCCGCTGTCGATGCGCTGCTCAGGGATGTAATCGGCAATCTTCTCGACTTTGGCCTCCCGCGTCTTCACCATGTGCTCGTGGTTGTCCGCATCATAGCTCACATTGCCAGTGATATCCTGCTTCTCCAGTCCACCGATGCGGTGCTCCAGTCCGACCGTGCCAGGGATGGCCCAGGGTCTGACAAGCTTCTCATCGCGCTGATACGGCTTGAAGCGTTCCTCACCCTCGTCCAGCCCTTTTTTAAAGCGGACCTCAATGGGTGGCAGGTCTTCCGACTTAGGAAACTTCCAGGGCTCAGCGCCATTGGCGATATAGCCATCACTCAGGAGCATGACAGGCGTCATGTGTTGCACGGCGATGCGCGCCGACTCATAGGCCACTTCAAAGCAATCGCTGGGCGTAGCCGCCGCGATGATGGGCATGGGGCACTCGCCGTTGCGACCCCAATAAGCCTGCATCAGGTCGCTCTGCTCTGTCTTGGTCGGCAGGCCCGTGGAAGGGCCGCCCCGCTGGATGTTGCAGACAATCAGTGGGATCTCCTGCATGACGGCCAGCGCCATCGCTTCCCCTTTGAGGGCGATGCCAGGGCCGGAGGTGGTCGTGACTGCCAGGGCGCCGCCATAGCTCGCGCCAATGGCGGAGGTGATGCCAGCGATCTCATCCTCTGCCTGGAAGGTCTTGACGCCAAAGGCTTTGTATTTGCTAAGGTCGTGCAGGATGTCGGAGGCCGGCGTGATAGGGTAGGAGCCCAGGAACAATGGAAGCCCACTTTTCTGAGAGGCGGCAATGAGTCCGTACGAGAGGGCCTGGTTGCCCATGATGGAACGGTACGTGCCGGGCTCCATGCGGGCACGCTCCACTTTGTAACGAGTGGTGAAGGTCTCGGTGGTATCGCCAAAATTGTATCCTGCCTGCAGGGCTTTGATGTTGCTGTTCAGGATTTCATCCTTTCGGCCAAACTTCTCGCGCAAAAATCCCAGCGTGCTCTCCATGTCGCGGTTGTACATCCAGTACAGAAATCCGAGCACGAACATGTTTTTGGCACGATCCTTCTCTTTGGTGCCCAGGGAGAACTCCTTGAGCGCCTCCCGGGTCATCTTGGTGACATCCATCCGTATCAACTCATAGCTCGCTAGGCTGTCGTCGTCTAGCGGATTGATGCCCTCTGGATAATTCGCCAAGCGAAGGTTTTTGGCATCGAAGCCGTCGGTATTGGCGATGATGCGACCTCCCCTTTTGAGCGATTTCAGGTTGGTCTTCAAGGCCGCAGCATTCATGGCGACCAGCACATCGCACTCATCCCCGGGGGTGAATACGGGCTGGCTCGAAAAGCGCAGCTGGTACCCGCTGACTCCAGGCAAAGTCCCCTGAGGGGCTCGGATCTCGGCAGGGAAGTCTGGAAACGTGGCCAGGTCAATTCCCATCAGGGCCGTATTGTTGGTGAACTGGCTGCCGGTGAGCTGCATGCCGTCGCCTGAATCACCGGCGAATTTGATGACGACATCCTGAAGTATTTCTTCCTTCCTGGCCATATCTGCACTTAGGTTGTGGAGTGATAAATGGTCTGATTTTTTCGGAGCGCATGTTACGATTTTATCACGGCAGGAACAAATTGAACCGTTGCCGAATGATCTTTCTAAAATTAATTTTTCCTAATTTTGACAAGGATTAAGCCAAAAACATCATCGGACGCATAAAAAATCAAAATATCATGGCATTCTTCAATTCCAGCAACCCCGCCCTCACAGAAAAAGCCCTGCAAAAATCATGGATCGGTACCGGGGAGACCATGACTTTCCGCGGCACCTTGAATAAATTCGGCTTCCTCCTGTTCATGCTAATGGGGACGGCCTTTTATACCTGGAATGCCTACTATGGCGGGCAGCATCCGCAGGGTTATATGCTGACCGGGGCGATTGGCGGCCTCGTGGTTGCCCTCATCATCACCTTCAAGCAGTCCTGGGCCCCTTACCTGGCACCGGCCTATGCACTCCTGGAAGGGTTGCTGCTCGGCGCCCTCTCCGCCATGCTCGAGCACGCCTACAACGGACTGGTCATGCAGGCGGTTGTACTCACCTTCGGCACCGTCATCGCCATGTACCTCCTGTATACCTTCCAAATCATCCAGGCCACCGAAAAGTTCAAGACCGTCATCGTCTCTGCCACCTTGGGCATCGCATTTTTCTACCTCATCGCCATGGTGCTTGGCTTTTTCAACATCCAATTACCCTTCCTGCATGAAGGCTCCGTCTGGGGCATTCTTTTCTCACTATTCGTGGTCTGCATTGCAGCCCTCAACCTGATCCTCGACTTCGACCGAGTGGCAGAAGGACAGGCGATGGGAGCCCCCAAGCACATGGAATGGTACTGCGCCTTCGGGCTCCTGGTAACCATCGTCTGGCTATATGTGGAAATCCTGCGGCTGCTCTCCAAGTTTGCAAGCCGGCGCTAACGCTGCAACGAGCCTTTCGACGAATGGACTAGGAGCTTCGACAGGAGATTTTAAAAATCGTAGTTCTCCTGTTACTTTTACGTTGTCGTTTGGAAGACATCCCAGACAAACAACAGATAAAACCCCGCGAGGGTCACGATACAAACACGGATGGTTTGAGAATCGGACCGGCACCCTAGGTGACCGGTCCTTTTCTATTTCAGCAGTCCTGGCCAGAAGCAGCCCCCCAAATAAGATCTCTCCGCTGGATGCTGCAGCGGCCGAGAGCCTTCCACCAAGGAGGTTTCGACCAACAGGCCCGAAGCGTCGACCAGCTGTTTCGAGTTGCGTAGATGTCCTGTTACTTTTACGTCGTTATTGGGGGATATGCCCCAGGCAGCCAAGAGACAATACCCTTCAAGGGTCAAGATATAACCACGGATGGTTTGAGAATCGGACCGGCACCCCAGGTGACCGGTCCTTTTTTTGTCGCCCTATGGATCCTACTTTTTGTAGGCAGCGCCATCCTTCAGCCGACCGTTCCATACGGGCCGCCGTTGCAGCCTCCTGGCGCCATAAACCAAGGCCGTCAGCACAAAGAACAAGGGCCCCAGCAATCCGAAGATGGATATCCAACGCCCCTGGAAAAAGACTGACATTGGCCGCTTCAACCGCTCCGCCATCAGATACATCCCAGGCACCATGAGCAAGGTCATGAAGAAGGCGAAGAGAAGACCCCAGATGATTGTCCAGGAGAGTGGCTTCCAGAAGAGGGCATTGTCACCGCCGAAGAAGATATGTGGGTTCCAATCGGTGAACAAGGTCACAAAGTCGATGTTCAACCCCACAGCCAGCGGGATGAGGGCTAAGATGGCCGCTAGCGCAGTCAGCAGCACCGGCACAATACGGGTCTTACCCGCCTCGATGACCGCCTCCCGGGTACGCATGCCACGGCTTCGAAGCTCATCGGCGAATTCAATCACCAGGATGCCGTTCTTGACGACAATTCCCGCCAGCCCGACGATGCCGATGCCGGTCATGACGACAGAGGCGGTACTCCGAGTGATGGCATAGCCTAGCAGTACACCGATCAGGCTGAAGATGATCTCAGACATCACGATGACGGTCTTACTGAAGGAGTTGAACTGCAACACCAGGATGAGTAGGATCAGCCCCACCGCAGCCCACAGGGCATTCCCTAGGAAGCTCGCCGTCTCGGCGGTCTGTTCGTTCTCGCCCGTCTGCGTGATGGTGACGTCGTCTGGCTTGCCGGGGAACTCACCGATGGCCGCGAAGATCTTCTCATTGACCGCCTGGGGAGTATAGCCCTGAGAGGTGAGCACATTGGAGAACAAGGTGATGACACGCTTCTGGTCCTTTCGCTTGATGCTGCCATAGGTGCTTCCCAGGTCTGCTTTGACGACTGTCGACAAGGGCACCTGACGAATCTGCCCCGTGGTGAAGTCGCGGTATGTGATGCGCATATTCAGAAGTTCCGATAAGGTCCGGCGCTGTTCTGCCCGGTTGCGGATCTGAATCTTGTATTCATCCTCCCCGATCTTGAGCTTGGAGATCTCCTTGCCAAACAAGCCCGTCCGGATCTCCAGGCCGATCTGTGCGGTGGAGAGCCCCATCATCAAAGCCCGTTCGCGGTCGATCCGCAGGCTGACTTCCGGATTGGTGAGGTCGATGTCGAGTTTGAGCTCTTCGACGCCAGGGATATTCCGGTTGTCGAGGTAATTCTTCAGGGCGACGGCCGTAGCGGTCAGATCGTCAAAGTCATCCCCGGAGACTTCGATGTTGATGGGTGATTGCGTCGGCGGACCATTGCGTTCCTGGTCTACAGACACCTCGGCCCCGGGGATGTCGCGGATGACGGCCCGGATGGAGTCTAGGTAGCGGCCCGTACGCTGGCCTTCTCGTTCTTCGTAGGGCACGAAGGATACCTGGATGCGTCCCAGCTCAGGCCTTGTGCTGCGGTCACCGCTGTTGGGGTCACTGGCGCCTACTGCCACGTTGGCAATCACACTCTCTACGATCGGGTTCTCCGCTCCGCCTTCCATCCCCAACACCTTCGACACCTTACGCTCAAGCTCTTGGGTGAGGGAGTCTGTATAGCGAACGTCGGTGCCGGCGGGAAGCCGCATATAGACATAGATGGCATTGGGGTCGCCCACTGGGAAAAGTACTACCGGCACCTGACGTGCGGCAAAAACAAAGAAAGAGGCCACCAGAAGGGCAAACGTCCCGGCTAGCATCCAGGCTGGTCTCCAGCCTTTCAACATCCAACGCAGTAGCAATTCATAGCGCGCCATGAGGCGGGGCAGCAACCGCTGCTGAAAGCCGTTGATGACATCCTCCAAAAGGTAGCGATGGAAGAGAAAAAGAACTAGGAGCAGCAGGAGCAGGTTGCCTAAAAAGCGATAGCCCGCAAGATGCTGTACATACCCAATGCCATCACAGAGGGCGGCAATACCAATGAGGCCCCAGAAGAAGGGCTTTCGGAAAATCTCCGACCTACGGCGACCCTTCGCCTGCCCTTCCTCTGGATGGCCCATGAAGTCTACTGCAAAAACAGGGTTCATGATATAAGCCACCAGCAGCGACGCCGTGAGGGTAAAGATGAGCATCGTTGGCAGATAGATCATGAACTTCCCGATGATGCCAGGCCAGAAGAGCAGGGGCACAAAAGGCGCCAAAGTTGTCAAGGTGCCAGCAAGCACGGGTATGAAGACCTCCCCCGCCGCAAAGCGTGCAGCGTCGAAGGTAGAGATGCGGCCCATCCCCAGCATGTGGATACGGTGCGTGTTCTCTATCACGACGATGGCATCGTCCACCACAATCCCCAAACCGAAGAGCAAGGCAAAAAGGACTATAAAGTTGAGGGTCACACTCGAACCCGTCAGGAACTCGGCAGAGGGTAGGAAGATAAAGGCCAGGAACATACTCAGCGGAACAGAGAGCGCCACAAAAAAGGCGTTGGTGACGCCCATGAAGAACATCAGCACGATCAATACCAGGATAAAGCCAATGACGATCGAGTTGACCAACTCCTCAAAGGCTGCCCCGGCCTTGATGCTCTGATCGCCCGTGATGGTCACTTTGAGGTCTTTGGGAAAATCCGAGCGCTGCAGCTCCTCGACAATAGTATGGATCTTCTGAGAGGCAATGATCAGGTTCTCTCCCGACCGTTTGATGATGTTCAGGGTCACGACATTCTGACCATTAAGGCGGGCATAGCTCTCCTTTTCCCGGACGGTATCTACGATCGAGGCGATGTCTCGCAGGTATACGGCACTGCCATAGATGTTCTTCACAATGACCTGCTCTAGTTCCTGGGCGGAGCGGAACTGCCCGTTCACCCGCAGGGCCCGTTTCTGGTCGCCTACCGCCAGCAAGCCGCCCGAGATGTCAGCATTCTCGCGCTGCACAGCTGCCTCGATGTCGGAATACCCAACCTTGGCGGCCTCCATCTTCCACTTGTCGACATTTATCTGGATCTCGCGCTCAGGTGCCCCCACCAGGTCGACCCGGTTGATCTCAGTGAGCTCCTCGATCCGGTCCTTAATGGTCTGGGCGTACTCCCCCAGCCGTACAGCATCATAATCGCCACTCACATTCACTGAAAGGATAGGGAACTCCCCCAGGCTGATCTCCTGGACGGCAGGCTCCTGCGTGAGGTCTGTGGGTAAGTCTTTTCGGGCCTTATCGACGGCATCTTTGATCTTTTGCAACGCTATGTCTGACTTGACAGAAGTACCGAACTCGATCACCACGGCCGAGAAGTCCTGCAGCGAGGTGCTGCTGATCTTGTCGATCTTTACGCCGGTGATGCTACGCAATTGCTTCTCGATGGGCCTCGTCACAAGGTTCTCCATATCCTTTGGTGAATTGCCCACATAGACCGTCTGCACCACGATGGTAGGAATGACGACGTCGGGGAACTGCTCCTTCGGTAAGTTGACGAACAGGTTTACACCCCATATCGTTACAAACAGGGTGATCAGGTATACGGCCGTTTTGTTCCGAACGGCCCAGTCGGTCGCAAAGAAGGTCTTTCCTTTTCTGAGCTGCTCGGGGTCGAGCCCCTTGTTCAATGAGGTCGGCATGCGTTGCTGTTTGTCTTGGCGGCGATGCCACGCTGGATGGCTCCGCCTGGCTTCAATACTTATTTGGCTGTCTCCACCGGCTGTCCGTCGTAAAGCCCCTGGTAGCCCCGGGTGATGAGGGTCTCACCACCCGCTAGGCCGCTGAGCACTTCGATCTCCTCATCGTAGAACTGTCCGATGCTGACCGGCACCTTGTGGGCATACCGCCGACCTTGCGCTTCCCGGACGAGGAAGACATATTTTCCTTTCTCATCGGCTTGCACCGTCTGCACCGGGACGACCACCGCACGCTTTGAGGCATGGTCCAGGATGCGCACCACCGCCAGCTGGTTTGGTTTGAGGCCCCCGCCCGAAGGCATGCGGCATTCGGCGAGGAAGCTGCGCGAGTTGGCGTTGATGACCTCGCTCAACAGCTGGATGCGGGAGTCGAACTGCTTCCCCAGGTCGGGCACCTCTATGCGTACAGACATGCCCTTGGCAACTCTTGGGACGTAATTCTCCGGCACGTCCACCACTGCCTTGAGGCGGCCGGGATCGATGATGGTGATGCCTGTCAGGGGTGAGCCATTGAAGAACTCCCCAACGCGAATGTTGACAGACTCGGCAATGCCAGCGGCTTCTGCCACCACCTCTGCCATCGAGGCCTGCTCTTTCACGAAAGCCAGCTGCTTTTCCAGGCTCTCCACGTTGTTACGGGCCCCCAGCAACTGCACTTCCGCACCGATGCCCTCATTCCAAAGGTTCTGCTGGCGACGGAGCAGGTCGCGGGCAAATGCCAGCTGCGATTCTACCTGACGGAGGTTCTGGCGCACCAGTGCATCGTCCAGCTTCAGCAGTAGCTGCCCTTTACGCACCACGTCGCCCGGCTTCACATAGACCGCTTTGACCTGACCGCCCATACCACGGGGTGACACATAGTATATGGCATCGGTGGAGATCTTACCCTGCAGGTTGATGTAGTGGTTGAAGTCTTTGCGTTGGACCGGGGATACTGCTACCAGTTTTGCCCTCTCCGGCATGGAGGAGGGGTCTGCTTCGGCTATTTGCTTCTCCAGCTCTGCGATGCGAGCAACCGTCTGCTGCTGCTGCTTTTTCAGTGTTTCGAGCTCTGATTTCTTACCTGCCAGGGATGCGCCTTGCTGGCTGCCGCTCCCACAGGATCCCAGTAACAGCGCGACAATCAAGGTTGCATAGATTTTCATATATCAGACTTTATTCAGTGATCTGGTTGGTTGATGATATCATTACAGTTTTCCGATAGCGCGGAAATAGCCTATGCGTGCATTGACTGCATCATAGAGTGCCTGGAAATAATTGCCCTGTGCCGTCTGGTACTCCTGATCGGCCTGCAGTACTTCAAAGCTGGAGCCTACACCCTGCTCGTATTTTCGGCGAGTCGTCTGGAAGACTTTCTCAGCCAAGCGCATATTGCGTTCCTGCACATCCAGGGAGGTGAGGGCATTGCCGAGAACTACCAGAGCTGCCTCGCGTTGGAAGTCAATGGCCGATTCCAGCAGCTGCTTTTCATTCAAGGTCTTTTCCAGCCGCATGCGTGCCTGACGCACCCGCTGCTGTCGCTGTAAGCCGTCGAAGATGGGGACGCTGAGATTGAGGCCCGCCACATTCGACTTAAACCATTTCAGATCGGCATTGAAGAAATTGAACTCCTGCCGCAAGGCATTGCGGCTGTAGCTCCAGAAGGCCGCCACCGTGGGCAGAGAGGCCATTCGATACCTAGTCAGGTCCAACCGCTGTAAGTCTGCTGCCGTATTCACGAATTTAAGTTCATTGCGGTCCTCATAGCGGAACCCGGACGCCTCCAAGAGAGTGCCTTTCACCATCTCCGTGGAGAGACTATCACGCAGCTCCAGGGTATCCTGCTGGCGGAGGCCCATGGCGAATTTCAGGGAGGCCAGCCCCAGTCGGGTGAAGCTGGAGAGTTGTGATTCGGCTGTGAGAAGATTATTCAGTCCCACCTGTGTCTTCTCCAGGTCAAGCCGCTCGACGAAGCCATTGGCGAAGAGTTTCTCCTGCTCCGAGAGGAGCCGGCGAAAGCGAGTGACGCTCTCTGTCACCAGCGCCTTCCGCTTTTCTGCAATCAACGCGCCATAATAGGCCCGCAGCACGTTGCTGCGGACGCTGTCTTCCATCACTTGAATGTTGAGGTCTGCCAGTCGAAGGGCACCTGACCGTGCCTGCAAGCCCACGAATACATCGGGCTGGAAAAGCAACTGTTGGAGCGCAAAGCCGGCATTGGACTGCCAGGGCACTCCAAACTGCGCAGGGAAGAACTGCGGCTCCGTCCGGGGGACCTGTATTGGGTTGCCGCTCCCATCCTTGACGCCTTTCTGCTCCAACACCCCATAGACCTGTGGAGTGATGAAGTCTGGCAACAACGTCACCGGGATCGCAAAGAATTTCTGGATATTGAAGGAGCCGCTGACCTGGGGATAGGCCTGCCCAGTAAGCTCTCGGTTCTGGGAGGCGCGCAAGTCGCGGTCGATCCGCAGGTTTCGCAACATCACCGTATGCCGGATGGCATGGTCCGTCGCCTCCTTGGCCGTCAGCACATAGCGTTGCTGGGCCTGCACGCCGAGCTGAGACAAACCCCAAACCAAGCCGATACACCATGTTCTTATCATAAACCTTATCATATTGTCTTTAGATGCGGTTGCAACTCCTTCCGATGGCGCTCAATGAGGGCCTGGCCCTTGGACGTCGCTAGGCCATACAGGAAATGCTCCAGTACTTCCTGTGAGACGCGGACCAGGCTGAACCGATCGGGTGGGAATAAATCCACGTCAAATAGCACCATCATCGACTCCAGCCGAAACCTCGACATAATCTCCACATCCAACTCGGACCGGTAGAGGCCTTCCCGTTTGCCACGCTCCATGTTATTGCGAATCACCTCAAACAAGAAGCCGTTCTTATGGGCCTCCAGGCGGGCATTGGCACCCGGATGGAACTTCCTCAGGTCGTGCAAGACGATGGGATTGAGATGACGAAACTGGAGCTCCACCATCTTCATGGTAAGCAGGATCTCCTGCACCGCATCCTCCGACTGCTCATGGATGCGATTGACCAGGGCTTCCGATTCCTCCAGATGCTCCGTGATGACGGAATCGACTAAGGCTTCTTTGTCTTCGAAAAAAGTGTAGATGGTTTTTTTGGAAATGCCCAATCCACCTGCAATCTCATCCATCGATACGGTCCGGATTCCATAGCGCATGAACATCTCCTTGGCCTTGACTGATATGCGTTGCTGGGTGTCCATGAGCTTATGCGGCCGCAAAACTACGGAAACTTTCTCGGTTGCAAGAGTTTCGTACCAATGCAACACTCCTTTATCCCAGAAAGTTGACAACGGACAAGAGAAAGGCAGGGAGTCTGCGCCGGGGAGCCGTCAGTTGTGTCGGAGGGTCTACACACCTCCAGCAAGGATACCCGCATCCCGAAAAGCCCGGCTTTGAGTGGCATGGCCATCGGAAGCCCCAGACGGGCCAGCCAGGCCTGAAGGCGTACTTTTGCGCAAACGCGTATTATGAAACAGCCATCCCTGATCCGTCGGCTCATACAGACCTTCTTCCAGGGGTTGATCATCCTGGCGCCCATCGCCATCACGGCCTGGGCCGTCGTTTCCTTGTTCAAATTCATCGACAGCATCCTGCCCAATTTGATCGCCGTGTTTTTCGGGCCTGAGATGCTGAGCTCCTCGGAACGCATAACGGGGCTGGGGTTCCTGTTGGTGATCGGAGTGGTATTGATGGTGGGTTATATCTCTTCGACATTCATTGTCTCCAAGCTGGTCGAGCTATTCGACAATGTGCTGGAGCGCACCCCCGGAGTGCGCATCATCTATTCGACTGTCCGCGATTTTTTTGAAGCCTTTGCAGGCAACAAGCGCCGCTTCGACAGAGCGGTACTGGTATCGATCGAGTCGCCGGAGATCTGGCGAGTGGGCTTTATCACGCAAGAAGAGTTGTTAGAGTTCGGCCTGAAAGATCACATCGCTGTCTATGTGCCTCATTCCTATGCATTCTCAGGCGTCGTCTACCTGGTGCCCCGCGATCGGGTGCGGATGCTTTCAGACATAACCCCGGGAGATGCTATGAAGTTTGCCATCTCGGGAGGTGTGACGGATATCGAAGACGATGCAGCCTCTGCCGACACCAAGGGGGAAAACACCCCGCCGACAGGGAAAGAAACAGCCTAAGGAGGGTCATCCCCACCGGGAAGCGGGCTGGCGAAGCAGCTACCTTCCCCCTATGATAAAGACGCTGCTTTCCTGCTTCTTCGCCTCTGCCCTTTGCCTGTTGCCGGCAGGGGGGCACTCCTGGGGCTTTGCCGCCCATCGACTCATCAACCGTTGTGCCGTCTTCCTCCTGCCCCCTGCAATGATCGGCTTTTATAAGCGCCACATCGACTGGCTGACGGATCATGCCGTCGACCCCGACAAACGCCGCTATGCCATCGCCGACGAAGGGCCCCGGCATTTCCTAGACCTCGACCGCTACGGACCGCCACCTCACCGCCAGCTGCCCCGTGACTGGAAGGCGGCCGTCCAAGCCTTTGGAGAGGACAGCCTGAAGCGGTATGGCATCCTTCCCTGGTGGGTGGACCGGATGCAGTGGCGGCTCACCAAAGCCTTTCAGGAGATGGACACCCGCTCCATCCTGCAACTCTCCGCAGAAATCGGACACTATCTCTCGGACGGCCATGTGCCGCTCCATGCCTGCAGCAACCACAACGGGCAGTTCACCCAACAGCAGGGGATCCATGCCTTCTGGGAAAGTCGGATACCCGAGCGGCATGGCAGCCAGTATGATTTTGTCATTCCAAAGGCCCACTACCTGACAAACCCTGCTGACTACTGCTGGAAGCGACTATTCGAGAGCGCTGCCGCGGCCGACAGTGTGCTCCGCATCGAAAAAGAACTCTCCCAGTCCCTACCGGCCGACAGCCGCTATGCATACGAGCCACGCAACGGCATCGTCATCCGACAATATGCAGCCCGGTATACCGATGCCTACCACCAGCGCCTGGGTGGTATGGTAGAAAGACGGATGCGCCAGTCCATCCACACCGTGGCCTCCTTCTGGTACACCGCCTGGGTGGATGCAGGACAACCCCGGCTCGACACTTTCACAGCCAATCCCTTCACGACAGCAGACCGGGCCGACTGGGACTCTCTGGACCTGAGGTGGAGGAGAGACGCCCTACGCGGAAGGTCCTGCGACGCCCCTTGACAAAGCCATAGTCAAGCGGGAATACGCTATTTTCGCAGGCATTCAGCCGGCATGGTCTATAATTTCAACGCAGGACCCGGGATCCTGCCCCTAGAAGTCCTGGAATCCGCTCAGCGAGCCTTGTCCGACTTCAACGGCACTGGACTTTCCATCCTCGAGATCGGACACCGCACCGCCGCATTCGAAGCAGTCGTCTGCGAAGGACAACAGCTCGCCCGCGAGTTGATGAACCTGTCCGATACCCAGGAGGTCCTGTTTCTCCAGGGCGGCGCGACTACACAGTTTTTTCAGGTCCCGATGAACTTCCTTGCCTCAGACGCAGTCGCTGCCTACGTCGATGCCGGCATCTGGGGCGCCAAGGCCATCCAGGAGGCCAGGCTCTGGGGAGGAGTCGAAGTTATCGGCAGCTCCAAAGCCGACGGATATACCCATATCCCTAAATCTTACGCCATCCCTGCGAAGGCCTCCTACCTGCATCTGACGACCAACAATACCGTCGAAGGCACCGAGTTGCATGACATCCCGGAGACTGATGTGCCCCTTGTGGCAGACATGAGCAGCGACATCCTTTCGCGCCGGATGGACTATCGACGCTTTGCGCTTCTGTACGCCGGTGCACAAAAGAACCTGGGCGCCGCCGGTGTCACCCTGGTGGTCATCGACCGCACCCAGCTAGGCCGCCAAGCGCGCCAGGTGCCAGGTATGATGGACTACCGTAAACACATCGAGCATGGCTCCATGCTCAACACCCCACCCGTCTTCGCCGTCTATGTGAGTGTCCTCACGCTCCGCTGGCTCCATGCCAAAGGAGGAGCTGAAGTGCTGGATGCCGAAAACCGACAGAAGTCAGACCTGCTATATGGCACGCTCGACAGCCTGCCCCTCTTCCGCCCGACCGTCGCCCGCGAAGACAGAAGCCGGATGAACATCGTATTTCGCATCGAAGACCCGCGGCTGGAGCAAGCATTCATGGAACGCTGCAAAGACGAAGGAATGGTAGGCATCCGGGGACATCGCAGTGTGGGCGGCTTCCGCATCTCCCTCTACAACGCCTTGCCCATCGGACATGTCAGAGTCCTCACAGACCTGATGCATGATTTCGCAGCCCGTCACTGAATGTTTTTCCCAGCAACCTCCGCTATCCAATAATCCAGAACCATGTGCGATATCGCCCCTTTCAGAGCCCTGCGGCCCCTCCAGGAACGTGCAGCAGCCGTCGCGGCACCACCCTACGACGTCATGAACACGGAGGAAGCCCGCCGTATGGCTGCCGGCAACCCATTCTCTTTCCTGCATGTAACCCGATCGGAGATTGACCTGCCGGCTAACATACACCCATACTCGACGCTTGTCTACGAGAAAGCCGCTGAGAACATCCATACCCTCATACACCAAGGCACCCTCCTCCGCGATCCCAATCCCTGTTACTATATCTATCGGCTGACGATGGATGGACGGCCACAGACGGGGCTGGTATGCCTGTCGTCCGTTCGAGATTACGAACAAGGGGTGATCAAGAAGCATGAATTCACCCGGCCAGAGAAAGAACAAGATCGCATCCGGCATATCTCCACCACTGGGGCCCAGACGGGCAATGTGTTTCTCGCCTATCCTGCCCACTTAGCCCTGAACACCTTAATCGAAAAAATTGTGCAGACAGAAAGGTCCGTCTATGACTTCACTGCAGCAGATGACATACGGCATGAGGTATGGGTCGTGGCAGACAAAGAAATAGTCGCCCGTATCACCCAATGCTTCCGGGAAGACATCCCCAGCACCTACATCGCCGACGGGCACCACCGGGCCGCCAGCGCAGCCAAGGTCAAGGAATCTTTCGGCAGCGAAGCCCCTACAGGGTCGGACTGGTTTCTCACGTCCCTCTTCCCCTCTGATCAGTTGCAGATCATGGACTACAACCGCCTGGTGCGAGACCTCCACGGACACACGCCGGAAAGTCTGCTGCAAGCCCTGGAAGCAGCCTTCACCATCCAACAAAGCCCGGCACCCGTGAAACCTTCCCAACCGCACCAGTTCGGCATGTATCTTGATAGTCAATGGTATGTACTGAACGCGCAGCCTGGTATCGTGCCCAATGACCCCGTAGGCATCCTCGACGTCAGCGTTCTCTCCCGCCACATCCTCGAGAGATGGCTGGGCATCCACGACCAGCGGACTGACAAACGCATCGACTTCGTCGGAGGCATTCGGGGTCTCATGGAGTTGCAGGCACGTGTCGACAGCGGTGAGATGGCCATAGCCTTCAGCCTGCACCCCGTCAGCATCCAACAGCTCTTCGCCATCGCCGACACCGGGGATGTGATGCCGCCTAAAAGCACCTGGTTTGAACCCAAGCTTAGGGATGGGCTGCTCACTCACCTGATCCGGGAATAACCCCGCCCACGACACCTGAACCACCAACCATCATCCCATTCGATATGAGAATCCTGCTCCTCGCCCTGCTGCTCAGCACGCAGATGCTGACCACCGCACAGCCGACAGCAGTACAGCTTCGGGAGACAGCCACCGACTTTCTTCGTCAAGGCGATATCTCCAATGCGATTCTGGTCCTCAGCCGCGCCATCCAACAAGAGCCGCGCAGCATGCAGCTACTTACAGACCTCACCTATGCCTATTACCTGCAGCGCGACTTCGCCAAGGCCATTGAAACCATGAAGCCCCTGCTGGACCGGGAAGATGCCGAAGAAAGAACCTACCAGGTAGCCGGCAATGTGTACCGCTCGATCCAGGAAATGACCCTCTGCGATAAAATGTTCCGCCGTGCCCTGAAACGCTTTCCACAGTCAGGCGCCCTCTACAGCGAATACGGAGAAGTCATGTTAGAACAACGAAAGCTGGAAGATGCCATCGGCTTATGGGAGAAGGGCATCCAGGCAGACCCTGGCTACCAGGGCAACTACTACCATGCCGCCCGGTACTACCTCACCGGGCGCGACATGCTGCGAGGGATCCTCTACGCAGAAATCTATGTCAACATGGACAGTTACTCGGCCCGTACGCCAGAGATCAAAGCATTGCTGCTGGAAGGATACAAAAACTTTTTCGTGGAAGTCGTGGAAGCCAATCGCCAGCCGCCGACCAAGAAAAAGAGTGCCTTTGAAGAATCGTTTCGACAGGCCCTGGCTAAACAACTGCCGCTAGCCACCCTCGGACTCAATGTAGACCGGCTCGTCATGATCCGCACCCGCTTCATCCTCGACTGGTTTGGTGGCGACAACGACCCCATACCCTATCGACTGCTTGACCATCACAGACAACTGCTGCAGGAAGGGCTTTTCGAAGCCTATAACCACTGGCTTTTCGGGGCATCCTCAGATGTCATGCAATACCAGAACTGGGTAGCCCTGCATACGACAGAGATGAATGAATATTCCACCTTCCAGCAGAACCGGGTGTTCCGCATGCCGACCGGGCAGTACTACTTCTCAGAGTAACCCAGCAATCACAACTTGCTGCTAGCAGGCTCCCCCGTCGCTCACGCATAAATCCGGTCGACCGCGTTCCGGTATTTCTCCATAATCACTTTTCGCTTGAGCTTGAGCGTCGGCGTGAGCTCGCCCCCCTCAATGTTCCACTCCTTGTCCAGCAGCTCAAACTTCTTGACCTGCTCCACATGATTAAACTGCTGGTTATAATTCTCCACGATGCCTTTAAAAAGCTCCAGCACGCGTGGATTGCGCAGCATGTCTTGTTGCTCCCCGACCGCTATCCCGTTCTTGGAACACCATTCCCTCAGATTCGGGAAGGCCGGCACGATGAGGGCCCCCGCGAATTTCTGGTCGGCGCCAACCACCATCATCTGCTCGATATAGGGTGACTCCTTCATCTTGTTCTCAATGGGCTGGGGGGCCACATACTTGCCGCCACTAGTCTTGAAGATCTCCTTCTTCCGGTCGGTGATCTTGAGGAATTTCTTATCGACCCACACGCCAATATCCCCTGTATGAAACCAACCCTCGGGGTCGATGCACTCGCCGGTGAGGTCTGACCGTTTGTAATACCCCATCATGACATTGTCTCCCCGGCAGCAGATC
This sequence comes from Bacteroidota bacterium, assembly GCA_016868815.1. Taxonomy (GTDB): domain Bacteria; phylum Bacteroidota; class Bacteroidia; order Chitinophagales; family Chitinophagaceae; genus Pollutibacter. The sequence goes on along the minus strand of VGFQ01000003.1, from coordinate 51,696 downwards.
TCACCATCCTCTGCCAGCTTCACCTCCGTGTTACGGATGACGGGGCCCACACTGCCAAAGCAGCGGCTGGACTCTTCGAAACGGTTCACACTGATCACCGGAGAAGTCTCCGTCAGGCCATAGCCCTCCATAATGACGATTCGGGCAGAGGTAAAGACACGCAGCAGCCGCACCTGGCAGGCAGCAGCCCCTGTACAGATGGCCTTCACATTGCCCCCCAAGGCCTCGCGCCACTTTTTGAAGATCAACTTGTTGGCCAGACCCAGCTGGAAACGGTACCAGAAGCCCAGGTCTTTGTTGATTTCGAAGCGAGTGCCCAGGTCCACCGCCCAGAAGAAGAGCTTCCGCTTGACACCGGTGAGTTCCTGTCCCTTGCCCATGATGCGCTCGTAGACTTTTTCTAGGAGGCGCGGCACCGTCGAGAAAACGACCGGCTGCACCTCGCGCAGGTTGTCACCGACCTTTTCCAGGTTCTCCGCATAGTAGATCGAAAGGCTTTTGAACATGTAGACGTACGACATCATCCGCTCAAAGATGTGGTTGAGCGGTAAGAAGCTGAGGACACGCTCGCCTTGACGCACACCGATGCCCTGGATGACGTCGTCGACGTTGTTGACATTGCTGAGAATGTTGTGGTGGCTCAGCATCACCCCCTTGGGGAATCCCGTCGTGCCGGACGTGTAGAGGATGGTGCAGAGGTCTTCGCTTCGAATGCTGCTGCGGATCTCGTGCATACGGGCCATGTGCACCTCTTCGGGCTTGGTCATGATGTCTTTCCAGTGCAGGGCCTCCTGCAGATAGTCGAAGGTATAGACGGCACCCACGGTGGGGAGCTTGTCGCGGATGCTTTGGACCTTGTAGTACAGGTCGCGATCGCTGACAAAGACCAGTTTCACGGAAGCATCGTTGAGGATGAACTCCAATTCATAGACACTGATGGTCGGATAGATCGGCGTCAAAACGGCCCCCGCCTGCTGCACGGCTAGGTCCAGCATCATCCACTCGGGACGGTTGTTGCTCAGCACCGCAACTTTGTCACGGCCCTCAATGCTCATGTCGTTCGGACCGATGCCGAGGCTGAGGAGCCCCGCGCTCAGCTTGTCCACAGTCTCCCGCACTTCCTGCGTGGAATACTTCTTCCAGATGCCTCCTTCCTCCTTGGCCGCGAACATATCTTCCATAGGAGATTGGGCCAGCTGCCAGTCGATGCAGTCAAACAGTCGTGTAGCTTGTTGCATAGCAATCGTTTTTTAATAAATACGGCTGGTTAAGGTACTTAAATTAAAGATAACAGAAGCCGACGGAAACGACAGACGTACATGCCACCGGATACCCAGACTCGAAGCCCCCCACCTTACATTTTACGGATAAAACGGGCAACGGGTACCCCCCCCCGCCTGCAGCCCAACGAATACTGATTATCACTACCTTGAAGCCATAACGCACTTACCGCATGAAAGCACTCCGAACCACCTGTTGGGCCTTCCTCTTGGGTGGAGCCCTTTTTTCCCAAGCCCAGCAAAAACCCCTGCCAGAGGCAAAGCTATTCCAGGGCAGCCTGCCCGTCGGCATCGTGGAAGCCCCACCCCAGCTCATGGGCTGGCTCGATGAGACGCGCATGCTGCTGAACCGCAGGCCACACCCCGACTCCCCGACCCGGACCGTCATACACGACTGCCGCAGCGGTCAGGAACAGCCCGGCAGCCTGTCGATGCTCCGGAAAAACAGTACCCCTCGGCCACAAGTATACCTAAGGGAAGATGAGCTCTGGCTAAGAGACACGACAGCCCGGGAGACAAAGCTGACCAATACTGCGGGTACGGAAACCAATCCCACCCTCTCGCCCGATGGACAGTGGGTCGCCTTCACACGCCGCAACGACCTCTACTCCATCCATCTCGCCTCCCGCCAGGAATATCGGCTTACCCACGACGGCACCGACCTCATCCTAAACGGATATGCCAGCTGGGTGTACTTCGAGGAAATACTGGGCAGGCCCTCGCGCTACCGCTCCTTCTGGTGGAGCCCCGACAGCCGCCGGATCGCCTATATGCGGATGGACGACACCCGTGTGCCCCTGTTCCCGCTGTTCGATGAGAACGGAACCCATGGTTCTTTGGAAAATACGCGATATCCAAAGCCGGGCGACCCTAACCCGGAAGTCCGCATCGGGATGGTGGACGCCGCAGGCGGGCCGACGCAGTGGGCCGACTTCGACCCCAAAGCCGACCAATATTTTGGCATGCCCTACTGGCGACCCGATGGCAAAGCCCTCTGGGTACAATGGATGAACCGCGGCCAGGATCAGCTTCGGATTTTTGAAGTCAACCCCGCCAACGGCAGCAAGAAGCTGCTCCTGGAAGAGCGGCAGCAGACTTGGGTAGACCTGGACGACCAGGGCAGCCGCATCCGCTTCCTAGCTTCCGGGAAAGGCTTCATCCTCCACAGCGACCAGGACGGCTGGGAAAACCTCTACTGGCACGCTATGGACGGCAGCCGAAAAAACCCCATAACGTCCGATCGGTTCTGGAGCACCACCATCCTCTCCGTAGACGAAGCCAGGAACAAAGTTTTGTTCACCGCGCGCAAGGAAAACTCCACCCGGATAGACCTCTACAGCGCCTCGCTAGACGGCCTTCACGTGCAGCGGCTCACCTTTGGAGCGTACACCCATCGCGTCGACCTTTCCCCGGGCGGAAATTACTTCGTCACGACCTACTCTAATACGGCATCACCCGACCAGATGGCCCTGGTCGACCGAGAAGGCAAAAAAATTCGCATCCTGGGTGGTGGCCCCGGCCAAGACTTCGCCACCTATGCGCTGGCCAAGACGGAGATCCTGCGCGTACAGTCAGACGACGGCCTCTTTCAACTGCCCATTCGCATCACCTGGCCCCTAGACTATGACCGCACCAAGCGGTACCCCGTGATGATCAACATCTATGGTGGACCCAATGCGGGTACCGTTCGCGATGGCTGGCAGCTGACCGCACTACAACAAGCCTGGGCGCGGGAAGGACTCATTCAGGTAGCAATGGACCACCGCGCAAGCGGTCATTTCGGCAAGACAGGCATAAACTATATGCATCGAAGCCTAGGCGTATGGGAACTGCGCGACTGGATCACCATGGTCCGCTGGCTGCGGTTGCAAGGCGCAGACTCCACCCGCGTCGGTATCAGCGGCTTCAGCTACGGAGGCTACATGACCTGCCTGGCACTCACCGCCGGCGCAGGATACTTTACCCACGGACTGGCGGGTGGCAGCGTGACCGACTGGCGCCTCTACGATACCCACTATACCGAACGTTTCATGGACACCCCCGCCGAGAACCCCGAAGGCTACCGCGAAGGGTCTGTGATGACTCATGTCGGAAAATACAAAGGACTGTTGCGCATCTACCACGGGACGATGGACGACAATGTCCATATGCAGAACAGTCTGCAGCTGGTCAAGATACTGCAGGAAGGCAGGAAGCATTTCGAATTCATGCTATACCCAGGCGGACGGCATGGTTGGGGCGGAAGCCAGTCGGCCCACTCCACCAATGAAAACAATGCATTCATCTACCGGCATCTCTTAGGCAAGGAGATGCCCGAGGCGATGAGAAGGTAGCGGTCCGCAGCGAGGGGGGGCAGCTTATTTCTTTAACTGCAGCCGGCGGGTGACATAGTCTCCCAACGCCTGGCCGGAACGGTTGCCAGCCTCCAGGTCGAAGCGATAGTGGATGCCGCCGTAGAGGCGGGAGATACTCGCCTCCTGAGCTGCCGCCCGAAAGGAGGAGATGTTCCGATTCGCAATGCCGAATTCAAGGAGAGAGGTATCCGTTAAGGCCAGGGAATCTCCGAAATGCTTGGTCATGACCACAGCCGCTGCGGCTGAGATGGTCGAATGTCCACTGGTATACGATGGGAAAGGAGGTGTCTGAATGTATGGCCGCCAGTCCTCGTCCACCGAGGCGTTGATGACCGTCTCCGGACGAACATAATTGCTTCGGTATTTTTCATCCCAGCAACTGATAAACCCATCGAAAAGGGCGATGGCCGTCTCGGCATAGGCCGCCACCGTAGCCGAAAAATCAGCCCCAGCCTTGCGGGCCGCGATGCCAACGATGTTCATCCAGTGGCCGGGAGGGGAGAATTTCTTGGTGGCAAACATCACATGGCCCGTCACATTCATCTTGAAAGGGTTGTCATCCCAGAAGTCTGCAATGTGGCGCTGTTCGTCATTGAGGCTGTCGACCGTCTGTTTCACCTCCATGAGGGCCCGGTAGTAGGCACTGCGCTTGTCTGCCAGGTCGACAGCCGGCGGCCGCGATGGCATGAACTGTGCAGCCGAATCCAACACCATGGGACGGATCTCGCGCCAATGCGGTTCCAGGCCGGTCGCATACATCGGAGGCGTAGGCACCCAGCGGCCCGGAGAGTCAGTGACAGTATACCGAGAGGCGCCGCGGGTGGCCGCATAGCGGTCTGCTCGGCTCCAGCGGAGCACCGCCGCTGCGATGCTGTCGGAAAAAAGGCGGCTGGCTTCCCGGACCTTATGCGGCATGCCGACACTGTCTGCCATACGCAGCAAGGCAGCATGATGGCCCATCATACTGCCCTCCGGGAAGGTCACAGCATTTCCGACCTTCACCAACGACAGGCAGGCGGCAAGGCCGAAATCGATGGCTTCGTCCTGGGGCCTAGGCATTGCAGGCATATGCCAGATCTGCCCGCTCAGGCTGTTATAGGAAGCATCTCCGGCAGCGATGCACTCATAGGCGGCGATGGTGGCATACACATAATTGCGGGCTGCCACCATAGGAGGGAAATTATTCTCCAGCACCACATCGTTGAGGTCCTTCACCGTCCGGCTGAACAGAAGCGGGTTGTGGGTGACAAGCCGGTAGGAGTTGTCGGTCTGCCGGCCACAAGAGGGCAGGCAACACCAGAGGAGGTAGAGGCAAAGAACAGCGATGAGATGTTTCATGCCAAATAAAATGTATAAAAATAAATATAAAATACTACCGACAGGCGATCATGCTGATTTCTACGTTCACACCTCTTGGCAATCCCTGGGCTGCTACTGTTTCCCGTGCCGGGTGTGACCCGGTGAGATAGGAGGCATAGACAGCATTCACCTCGGCGAACAGCGACATGTCGCTCAAGAAGATCGTCGTCTTCACAACATGTGGGAAATCGAAGCCTGCCGCCTGCAAGACGGCCTGCAGGTTCCGCATCACCTGATGTGTCTCCGCCGCTACATCTCCCGTCACCAACACACCGGTAACAGGGTCGAGGGCAATCTGGCCCGACAAGAAAAGCATCTCCCCGCACTGCACTGCCTGGCTGTAGGGGCCGATGGGAGCAGGCGCACCCGTCGTCTCTATCGTTCTTCTATCCATATACGTGGGTTCATTCGTAAAAGGCAAAAGTAATTGCTGGGGGCCATCCTACCTTTGACCTTTGCCGGGTTGCGCCCCAACAGCTGCACCGACAGCGGGCCGCCGTCCCCAAAATTCCCCGCACCATGACGTACATGCTCGTCATTCAGACCGCCCTCGACGAAGGCTTTGTCTGCCTCGCTGCCAATGGCTCCGTCATAGGTGAAAAAAAATGTCTGGAGCGAAAAGACCAGGCCGCATTCCTCCATCCAGCCATCCAGTCTCTGCTAGAGGAAGCCCATCTGAAACCCGGCAGACTGGATGCCATAGCCGTGGTATCAGGGCCCGGCTCCTACACCGGACTGCGGATCGGCATGGCCTGCGCCAAAGGTCTGTGCTTTGCCCTTTCCATCCCCCTGGTGACGCTCAACACGCTCGACTGGATGGCCGCTGCAGCCCCGCCAGATGGCAAGAGCGGTTCCTGCCCCATGATAGATGCCCGCCGAATGGAAGTTTTCACCGCCCGCTACGATGCCCATGGCCTGCGTATGGAAGATCCCAGAGCCCTCATCCTATCCCCCGACGCCTTCGCCGAAGCACTCCGCCAGCATCCCATTCGGTTCTTCGGCAGCGGAGCGGAGAAATGGAAGGCCCTCTGCCCTCACCCTAATGCCTGGTTCCCAGACATCCGGCCGAAGGCGACAACAGCCTCCCAGATGGCTTGGTCCCATTGGCAGCAATCAGCCTTCGCAGACCTCGCCTATGCAGCACCCTTCTATGGCAAGGAATTCCATTCGACCTTGAAACCCCATCCGCTGCCTTGAATGATATGACATAAATTTTATGGATTCATCTTGGATATGTCCGCTGTGTGACGTTATCTTAGATGCCCATGTATACCGATACACAAATAGGCATTGCCCCTGAGCAACAACCTGAAGCGGCGATGGCATTGAAACAAGTTTACCCCATGACCACTGAAAAACTCCCATTCAAAATCGACTACCTCCATGTGAAAAAAGCGGCGCTGGTCTTACGAGCCATCAACCACCGGCTTCGTCAGCAGATAGTGCAGGACCTGCATGCCAACGGCAAGATGACAGTCACAGAGCTCTACATACACATGCGGCTGGAGCAATCCGTAGCCTCACAGCACCTGGCCATCCTCCGCCGAGCAGGCATCGTAAAAACTGAGCGGGAGGGTAAGTTTGTCTATTACCGAATCGACCCGGACAGGGTAGATGTCATCGATCATTGTGTGGAGAAGCTCATCCACTAAGCCAGCGCCTACCCGGCTTATCTTTACCTTGCCCATTCTGCAGATGGTTAAATCCTGATGCGCTATGTCCATTGACTTTCAGACTATCCCGATAGCCACCTTCCTTCAGCAAGAACACCAGACAGCTGACTGGGTCGTGATCGACCTCCGCGATCCGATGGCCTTCGCAGCTGCCCACCTGCCCGATGCCCTTTGCATCGCAGCAGAGTCATTTGATGTATCCCTCCTCCCCCCCGGGCTGCACTGGGCGCTGATGGGCACGCAGGAGGCCGCCAAGGCATGGCTGCATGCACAGGAAGCTGCGAAGCTTCCAGCGGCCACCGCCTGGCTGCAAGGCGACATCTGGGACTGGCAGCAGGCCGGTGGTCAGATCAGCCTGTGCATCACCATTGCCTCAGACGAACTCGCGATGGACCTGCCACACGATGAGCGGATTCTGCTACTCGATGTACGCCCGGAGAAAGCCTTTGACGAAGGGCATGTCCGCGACGCCATCAGTCTTCCCCTTGCATCCCTCATAGACCCGGGCAGTATGGCCTTGCTGGAAGAAGATTGCAACATCTATATCTATGGGACGGGTGCAGCAGAGGCCCTGCTGGCCGCCTCGCTCATCAAACGCCAGGGCTATCACAACCTGCGGGCCCTGGAAGAGGGTTGGGAAGTGATCCGCAGCCAGCCGGGGATCCCCGTAGAAAAATCGGCCGGGCACCTCAACTGAGGCCTTGCAGTGGCTCCAGCAGCCGGTCCGCATACTCCGGCCGATAGGCATGCTTCCACCGGCGGTGGCTCCAGAGGTAGTTGTCCGGCTGTCGCCGCACATTCTCTTCGATGTACCGGGCATAAGCAAGCGTGAGTTCGCCCTCAGCCATTACGGAGGCGTCTTCTGTGACAATCTCCATATCAAAAGAATATTTCCCGCGCTCGACCGGATAGAAGTAACCGAAGAGGACGCCGAGCTTGCGGTCCCGGGCAGCCTTCTCCGGCCCATGGATGAAGCCGGTGGGCACCCCAAAGAGGTTCAGCCACCAAGCATCCTCCGGACGGCCAGGGCTCTGGTCGGCCACCAACGCCAAGAGGTAGTTGCGGCCTTTGTAGCGTTTCTGCACCTCTGAGAAGCGATTCTTGAAGTCGGTGGCCGGGAGCAGCACCGTCCCGTAGCGGACCCGGATCTTCCGGAACAGCCGCTCCAGTGCCTGATTCTTGATGGGCATATACACGCCGAGAAAGGGGATGTCGAGAGCCCGCGAGACCCCCAGGTTCACGATCTCCCACCCGAAATTGTGCATGGCATGGATCTGATAGCTCTTGCCGCTGCGAATGCACTGGTCAAAGACCTGTTTGAGTTCGGGGCGCATGATGAAGCGGACCGACAGCTCCCGGTCGCTCAGGCTGAGCACTTTGATGCCATCTACCAACATGTCGGTTAAGTTCCGGTAGAAACGCATCGCTATCAGCCGGCGCTCGGCCTCCGGCTTCTCCGGAAAGGCCATCCGCAGGTTCTCGAGTACCACCGCCCGGCGGTACCGCACAACATGGAAGGCCAGCAGCGAGAGGACGTCGCTCAGGGCGTACAGCACCCGCAAGGGCAAGAGGGACAGTAGGTAAAAGCAGATATGAATGAGATGGTACATGAAAGTTTATGAAACGGCCGTGCTCACAATACGATGTCCTGGACAAGCTGGTGCCGGTGCGGATGGTCGGTATTATAATGCAGCCCGCGGCTCTCCTTGCGGAACTGCGCGCCTTTGACGATTAGATACGATACAGTGATCATATTGCGCAGCTCGCAGAGCTGAGGAGAGACCACCGAATGGCGATACAGCTCCTCCGTTTCCTCATGCAAGAGGTCCAGCCGCCTGCTGGCACGCTGCAGGCGGACGTCAGACCGAAGGATGCCGACATAGTCAGACATCACCTGCTGCAGCTCCTTCAAGCTCTGAGTGATCAGGATCCGCTCCTTCGGCTCCGTTGTGCCCGACTCGTTCCATGCCGGGATGTCGGACTGTAAGGCTGCCTCTGGGATCGCCCCGATGGCTTCTCCGGCACTTCGGTGGGCAAAGACCATCGCCTCCAGCAGGGAGTTACTGGCCAGCCGATTCGCTCCATGAAGGCCCGTCGAAGCGCATTCCCCGACGGCAAAAAGGTGCCGGATGCTGGTACGACCCTGCAGGTCTGTTTGGATGCCGCCGCAGCTGTAATGGGCTGCGGGCGCGACGGGTATCATATCCCTGGAAATATCCAAACCGATCGACTGGCATTTCTCCAAGATGTTTGGGAAATGCTGCTCGAACTTTGTCCTGTCCATATGACGGCAGTCAAGATACACATGCTCTGTGCCGTGGATCTTCATCTCACTGTCGATGGCGCGGGCGACGATATCGCGGGGAGCTAGGTCAAGGCGTGCATCATAGCGGTGCATGAAGGCTTCCCCGGCAGCGTTGCGTAAGCGCCCGCCATCCCCCCGCACGGCCTCTGTAATCAGGAACGACTGGCCCCGCAGCCCGGGCTCATAGAGGGCCGTGGGATGAAACTGGATGAATTCCATGTTGGCAATCCGGCCCTTGGCACGATAGGTCATGGCCACCCCGTCGCCCGTGGCGATGGAAGGGTTGGTCGTGTTGCGGTAGATGCAGCCATTGCCGCCCGTGGCGAGCAAGGTGATACCTGCTAGAAATTGCTCCATGCGATGGGTCTGCAAGTCGAGTGCGTACACGCCATAGCATTCGATGCCGGGGGTCGACTTCATCACCAGATAGCCCAGGTGGTGCTGGGTGATGAGGTCTACGACAAAGAAATGGCTGAGGAGAGCTATATTCGGCCTTGCCCGCACCGCCTCCAGGAGGGCGCGTTCCATCTCACGGCCCGTGACATCTTTGTAATGCAGGATGCGGGGTTCACTGTGCCCGCCTTCCCGCCCCAGCGAAAACCCTCCGTCAGCGTCTTTGTCGAACTGCGCTCCCAGGGCGATGAGTTCCCGGATCCTATCAGGCCCTTCGCGGACGACGGCCTCCACCACCTCCCGCCGGCAAAGGCCGTCGCCTGCCCCGAGGGTGTCTTCGATGTGCTTTTCGAAGTCGTCCGTCTCCTCGTCCCAGACCGCCGCCACGCCCCCCTGGGCATACTTGGTGTTGGTCTCATCGGAGACCGTCTTCGTCAGCACGGTCACCCTCCTGTCGGGACAAGCGTCTGCGACCTTCAAGGCAAAGCTGAGTCCAGCGATGCCAGAGCCTATGACGAGGAAGTCGGTCTCCATGTCCTGTTAAGAGGGTTCATGATAGGAACCTAATGGTGTGGCATAACCGCTTTCAGCTGATCTGCCGGTGGCTGCCATCGCAGAAAGGAGGGTTCTTGGACTGCTTACACTGGCAGAGCCAGACTTCCTCTTCTTTTTCGAAAGTGACTTTCAGGCTTTTGTAAGGCATCCCCTCTATCCGCTTGTGGTTGCCATCGCAGAAAGGCTGATTTCCGCTGAGCCCGCAAGTGCACCAGGCATAGGTCTTACCTGCCTCCACTTTGACGCAGGCCGGTTCACAGGCGGCCGCCTTCGGGAATCCTTCATTGGGAATGCTATCCATGGCTCAATAGTTTTCTATGAATGCGTAGAGGTTGAAAGCGCCCCGGGCCTGCAGGTTCGAGATGCGGTTGCGAAGGTTCGCCTTTCGAACGTCTTTCATCCTTTTTTTCATGATCAGATGCCATGCCCGGTCGGTCATGCTGTCGAGCTGGCGGCTATCAGAGGCCTGTAGGGCCTGCCTGTCCATCGCATCCAGCAGCTGCGCCACCCCCTCGCCACGGGAGGCTACCGTGCGAATGACCGGAGTAGGGGCCTCCTCGGCCCTGCGGCCCACCGACATCATTTGCTGCAGGCTGTGGACGAACAGATCTGCATCGGGCCGGTCGCATTTGTTGACGGCAAAGATATCTGCGACTTCCATCAGTCCAGCTTTCAAGGTTTGGATCTCATCGCCTGACTCGGGCACGAGCACTACGACGGTAATGTCTGCCAGTCCGGCGATCTCTACTTCACTCTGGCCGACGCCGACCGTCTCGATGATTATATCTTCGAAGGGGCATGCGCTCAGGAACTGAGCGATCTCCCAGATCTGCGGATGCAGTCCGCCAAGGGATCCCCGCGAGGCCAGGGATCTGATGAATACGCCGGGATGCTGATACCAGCGTGCCATCCGGACCCGGTCGCCCAGGATGGCACCCTGTGTGAACGGCGAGGATGGGTCGACGCAGAGCACGGCCACCCGGCGTCCGGCAGCTGTCATCTGACCAATCAGGGTGTCTACCAGCGTACTTTTCCCAGCCCCCGGCGGGCCTGTGATGCCGGTAATCCTTGCCCTTGGCTGAGGGGGAAGCGTCCGCAGGCAGGCAGCGATGTCTGGGTGCTCTTCCTCAATCCATGTGATGCAGCGTGCGATGCGCTGTACATCGCCTCCGAGTGCATACTCCCATCCTTGCGCTGCTGTCATAGGCCTTGTCGGCTTTTGCCTCTAATTTCGTCCAATCGTCGTCGACGGGAAAATTTAGTTTCATGCTCAGGCGCCTCCCTCATCTCACCATCATCATCCCAGCCAGCCTCTGCCTGATGTGGGGGGGGCTTCTATGGAGCCGCGCCTTGCTTTCCCTGTCGATGGTGGTGTTCATTGCCTCCTCCTTGCTCTCGGAGTCCTTGTCTGAGAAGCTGTCCCGGATGCGATCCTCCCCATTTCACCTGTCGATGGCCCTGCTCTTCCTCATCCCTTTCGCCTCGGGGCTCTGGAGCGAAGATCTGCGGTACTGGGTGAAGGTCATGCAGGACAAGACCCCACTGCTGCTGATCCCCTTCTGTGCCGGGAGCCTGACCGCCATCCCACCCGCCACCCGCCGGCACCTCGTCCGGCTGGCCCTTGTGATGCTCTGCCTCAGCATGGCGATGGCCCTGGGTCGGTATCTCTGGAATGCCGAGACGGTGAGCGAGGCCTACCTGAAGGCCAAGGTGATGCGGGTCGACATGGGAAGCGACCATATCCGCTATGCCTGGATGCTGGCAGCGGTAGAAGCCTGGCTCCTCCATGTGCTGCTGGAAGACGGGCGGCGCCTGGATGGTTGGGAGCGCAAGGCCGGCTGGGTGGTGGTGGCCAGCATCGCTGCCTTTCTACACCTGCTTGCGTCCAAGACAGGCCTCTTGGCCCTCTACATTTGCCTCGGAATGGCGGCGTTGTATCATCGCCGGCGGCCAGCGATGCGGTGGGCGGTGCTGGCCATGGCAGTCCTCCCCTGGCTGGCCTGGCTTTCGCTGCCGACCTTCCGGAACCGGCTGCGGTTCATCCTTTGGGACTTCCAGCACTACTCCCGTGGAGGCTATACAGAGGGGCTCTCCGATACACCCAGGATGCTCTCTCTTGAGGCGGCCGAAGACCTGATCCAGGCTTCTCCCTGGCTGGGGACGGGCTTCGGAGACCTGAGAGGGGCGATGAGTGACTGGTACTTCCAGCATGCAGCCTTCATGAAGCCTTATGAACACCTGTTGCCCAGCAATGAAACTGTATTGCATGCCACCGCTGCTGGCATCCCACTGGGAATCGCGTTCCTGGCGGCAAGCCTACTCCCCCTCCTACAGAAGGCCCATCGCCTTTCTTATGGCTGTATGGCCTTCCATGCCATCGCCTTCCTGGGGATGCAGTATGAAGTCGGCCTGGAGACGCAATACGGCGTCTTCATATACACCGTGATGGGATGCTGGGGGCACATGGCATTGGCAGCCCAGACTCCTATCCTACCTTCACAGACATGATGAACTTCATTCCTGTATTCCCCCTCGCACTGGTCGCCTTCCCAGGAGAACGCCTTCACCTGCACATTTTCGAGCCGAGGTACAAGCAGCTGATCGGAGAGTGCTTTGCACAAAAAAAACCTTTTGGCATCCCGGCCGTCGTCGATCAGCGGCTGACAGACATGGGCACGCTGATGACGATCCAATCCATCGCAAAGACCTACGAGAACGGCGAGATGGACATCACCACCCAAGGCGAACGCGTCTTCCGCATCTTGGAGAAGGTGCCGGAGATGCCGGGCAAGCTTTATGCTGGTGCAATCGTGGAATACCCGGAAGAGATTGACGATGGGGATCCCGGACTGCTGGAGGCCTTACACGCGAGCGTAGAGCAGATACACAATCTCCTCGATGTGAAGAAAAAGTGGGAGCCTCACGGAGTCATCCGACAGGCCTTCGACCTGGCACACCACGCCGGGATGTCTATCGCAGCAGAGTTTGAGATGCTCTGCCTCTTCTCGGAGCGACAACGCCAGGAATACCTGCGGCGGCATGTGCAGCGCGTCTTGCCCGTACTCACTGAGATGGAAGCCCTCAAACAAAAGATTGGACTGAACGGACATTTCAAGCACCTGCCTGGCTTCGAACCCCTGGCCTGACAGAAGCCAGCAGGCCTTCGGCAGCAAACCTCAGCACATGAAGACCCTCTGCCTCGACTTCGGAAACACCCGCCTCAAATATGCACTTTTTGAGCAGGACCAGATCATACGCGCTGAAAACCTGCGGGACGACTCAGCCGATACCCTGGACGAGCTGCTATCGCAATGCCAACCCGACCGGACCATCCTGTCCTCTGTTATCCGCCACAACCCACTCTGGGAGGAGCGGCTGGCCGCCCACGGCTCCTTCCATCGGTTATGCCACCTGACACGCATGCCCTTCACCCTGGCCGTTGGCAAGCCGGAAACCATGGGGGCCGACAGACTGGCATTGGCCGCGGCTGCCGTCCGATTCTTTCCACAACGCAACAACCTAGTGATCGGACTGGGTACAGCCATTACCTATAATTTCATCAACCCCTACCACCAGTTCCTGGGCGGTGGCATCTCCCCTGGCATGGAGATCCGCTTTCGTTCGCTGCATGAGCAAACCGCCCTGCTGCCATGGGTCGAAAAAGAATGGAACTTCCCACTCATCGGTTACGATACCCGCACCAACATCCTCAGCGGCGTTATGCTCGGCATCGCTGGTGAAATCGACGGCATCATCCAACGCTACACGGACCGATATGCAGACCTACAGGTGGTGCTCACGGGCGGCGACAATGGCTATTTGGCAGGCCTCCTGAAAAGTCGGATATTTGCCGACTCCGATTTTTTATTCAAAGGCCTCTATGCACTCAGTGAAATCAATGAACCGTCGTAGCGGCCTTCGAGCTGTATGGGCGGCACTATTTCTTGGCTCACTGACTGCCAGCGCTCAGGAGAATTCGCCCTATTCCCGCTTCGGACTGGGAGATATGCTAAACGGACAGAACATCGTCAGCCGCTCGATGGGCGGTCTTTCCATCGGCTTCGCTGACTATCAGGCCGTCAACTTCGTCAATCCCGCCAGCTACGCCAACCTAAAAGTCACCACCCTTGACGTGGGGGTCGAAGTGTCGTCCCGCACCCTCCGCGCCAGCTCGCCGGTCCGCAGGTTCAACTCGAAGTACATGATTCCGACCTATCTGCAGATCGGGATGCCCCTCTCGAAAAAGAAAAACTGGGGGCTCAACATGGGCATGGCACCGCTGACGAGGATCGACTACAACCTCAACACCCGCACTCGCGTCGCCGGTATCGACAGCGTACTTTATAACTACATGGGCAAAGGGGGCACATACCAGGCATTCATGGGCACAGGCTTCGGCGGAAAGCACCTCAGCGCCGGCATCAACGCAGGCTACCGCTTTGGCAACAAGCTCTACAACACACGCGTCATCCTGATCAACGACACTGTACCCTACCGTAAGAGCAACTCTGCAGACACTACTCGTTTCGGCGGGCTTTATGCCGAAGGCGGACTGCTCTATACGGCCAACCTGAGCAAGTCGACTAAGATTCGGATAGGCCTGACGGGTAGCCTGCAGCAGAAGATGCAGTCGACCAGAGATATCTCCCGCGAGACATTCGAATACAGCCCATCCAACGGCATCGACATCATCGACAGCGTCTACCGCGTGCTCGACCAGGAAGGCAAGATCGTATACCCCAGCTCCTATGGCTTCGGCTTCACCGTCGAAAGAGAATCCAAATGGCTTTTCGGTGCAGAATTCCAACACATCATGTGGGGCCAATATCGATATTATGGGGCTGCCGACCCGCTGCGCGACAGCTGGACAGCACGAGTCGGCGGGCAATACCTACCCGATGGCAATGGCAAAGGATATTGGTCGCGAGTGATCTACCGGGCAGGCCTCTCCTATGGCACCGACCCCATCGTCATCGGTAATACGATGAACAAGTTCCTGCTGACGGCTGGCGTGGCACTGCCTGTCAGGAGAAGCTTCTACACCAATCAGTTTACCACCGTAAACTTGGCGCTGGAGGCCGGCACCCGTGGCAATAAGTCCAACGCGGTGCGCGAAAACCTGTTCCGCATCGCCCTGGGATTCAACCTCTCAGACATCTGGTTCAACCCCCGCAAATACGATTGACACCCGTCCGGATGCGCCTGACCCATCCGATACTACAGCTGACCTTTGCAGCCATCTTTTGCTGCCTGGCCTTCGCCGCCTGTGTCAACGACGAAGCCGTCGTACGAAACCTGGTCAGCCAAAAGCCAGGCGTCGATGAAGCCTCCCACATTGTAAGCTATATGAGCCAGTCGGGACGCCTGCGGGCACGACTGACCGCCCCGCTCATGCTCCGCCACCAGGATACACTCCCGCGCATGGAGTTTCCCAATACCCTGCATGTTGACTTCTACGACTCATTGCTCACGATACAAAATACCGTCAATGCACGATATGCACGGTATCTGGAAATGCAGAATAAGGTATTTCTCAGAGACAGCGTCCGCGTCTTCAACCGCAAGGGCGACACACTTTTTTGCGAAGAGCTTTGGTGGGACCAGTCCTCTGAACGTTTTCATACAGACAAGCCCGTACGCATCTACAGCCCAGGTACCATCATCAATGGTGTCGGACTGACTGCCCCACAAGACTTTGCCACCTTCACCATCTATCAGATCACCCGCAGCCAGCTGCGCGTGGAAGGAAGTATCGAAGGTCCCTCCGCGCCCAGCCCGATGGCCGATACGTCCATCCAGCGCCGTTGATGCCACCGCCTTCCGATCGACCCTTCTTCCGTAATTTGCTCCAAAGCAATCCGGATGCAATACCGCTACATGGGCCGAACCGGCCTCCAGCTCAGCATACTCTCCTACGGCAGCTGGGTGACCTTTCACAAGCAGATAGAAGACGGCACAGCCGACCGCCTCATGGGCCTCTCCTATGACGCTGGCATCAACTTCTTCGATAATGCTGAAGGCTATGCCTATGGAGAAAGCGAGAAAATGATGGGACGCGTGCTCAAGACGAAGGACTGGGACCGCAGCTCCTTCATCGTCTCCTCCAAGGTGTACTTCGGATGGCGAGACCCCAACAAGCCCAACCAGGCTGGACTCAGCCGAAAGCACGTCTTCGAAGCCTGCCATGAAGCGCTGAAGCGGCTGCAGCTCGACTACCTCGATCTCTATTTCTGCCACCGCCCCGATCCGATGGTACCCATCGAAGAAGTCGTATGGACTATGCACAACCTCATCCAGCAGGGCAAAGTGCTCTACTGGGGCACCAGCCAGTGGAGCGGCGCCGAGATCATGGAAGCCCACCGCGTGGCCCAGCAGTACGGACTCATAGGCCCCGTCATGGAACAACCGCAGTATAACATGTTCGAACGCTACAAGGTGGAGCTAGACTATCAGCCCGTCTACCGCAACGTGGGACTCGGCACCACCATCTGGAGTCCACTGGCAGCCGGCTTCCTGACCGGAAAATATATCAACGGCATCCCGGCTGACTCACGCCTCGCCATTGAAGGGTTTGACTGGCTCAAGAAACGCTGGCTGCAGCAACAGAAGATCGAAAAACTGAAAAAACTCATCACCCTCGCTGACCGAATGGGCATCTCCATCGCCGCCCTCTCCATCGCCTGGACCATCCATAACCCCCATGTGACGAGCGCCATCCTCGGGGCCACCCGCGAGTCGCAGCTTACTGAAAACCTCAAGGCCCTCGATGTACTCCCCCTGCTCACGCCCGAGGTCATGCAGGAGATCGAAGGCATCCTCGGTAACAAACCCACGATGGACCTGTCCTGACCTGCGAAAAGTTTCGAAACATCTCTCGCCCACCTTCGGCGCAGCAGGAACAGGTCAGGCACTTCGAGCCGCACCCGCCAGGAGGGAGATAAGGTTGCCCATGCTGCGGCCAACGATGAAAGTGTATGTCCGCTCTCGCCTGGTGGAATATGTTTCGTCATTGAAAGGCTTTAACTCTTGGGCAATGAAGCGTAGTTGGTCGTTCGAGCTGATGGGTATACCAGAGAAGACCGACTGGCCACTGCGCGTTGGCAGATTCTATCCAGCCATGCTGCTCTTTTGTCGGTGCATCGAAAGGCGACTGTAGGAAATACTCAGCATGGCAGCGGGTTCCCATATTGCAGATGCCCACCACGATGCAGTCATCAATACTTTCACTCTGCATAGGTCGGCCGAAAGTCCCATCCACGCCCCATTCCTGCCGGTGCCAGGTGGCGCTTTCGTCGAACAGCATCTGGCCGTCGTGCATGTAGAGCAAAGAATAGCGCTGGTCGTGCTGGTAGCCACCTGGAAGCCATACGTCCACATGCTGGGGTGAACTATATTTCAAGGGAAAGTCTGTATGTCGCAGACGATGCCCGGAAGAGACCCGCGGCCCCTTGGCCAGCAAGATAGCACCGGGTAATAATTAAGGAATAAATGATCGCAGCATCTGTTTTACTGAGAGGGCTCTCCATGCTGTTTCAGCAGATTTTTTATATAGAGTTCCCATGAAGTTGTGCGCTCTTGCAAGATTCGCATACCGAAACATTTCATTTATCATGAGGTTGTCGGGGCGCAGGTTAAGATATCAAAAGGTCCTCAGCATCTCGGCGCGAATGCGTATCTTGAGTGGAAGACGGTGATCTGCCATCATTCGGAATATCCTCACTTGAAAAGGCTTTTCATGGAAGTCCATCATCCGCACCACCTCTCGCATAAGAAGAAATGGCAGGAGTATTTACTCGAATGCATCATGCTCTTCGTGGCGGTCTCCCTTGGTTTTTTTGCAGAGAATATGCGGGAGCGACAAATTGAAAAACACCGAGAGATTTCCTACTTGAGGAATGTGCATGAGGACCTCCTGATCGACATGAAGAATATTAAAACGGTGGTACAAGCCAACACCATGAGGCTATCGATGGTGGACTCGCTACAGGCTGCGTTGAATAATGCCAATCCTTCTTTGCCAGACCTCTACTACTACATCCGAAACCTCGTCTTGCGGGCCACCTTTGAAAGCTCTCATATTGGGTTTGACCAGATCAAGTCCGCCGGCGGCTTGCGGATGATCCGAAGTGCGGAGATTATTTCCGGCATCCAGGAATATGAGCGCATCCTAAATTCGGTGATGAAACTGGAGGACACCCGGGAAAGGAGCCTTGAACAGGCCAGATTTAAGATGGCAAGGGTTATTGATGCCACGACTAACTATGAAATGACCTTGCAACAGAACCTGAGCGCCATTCGGTTTCAGCGGCCTACCCATGCAGGGCCTTTTGCAGCACCCGAACGGGCGACCTTCCATGAGATGTTAAACCTCATCATCATCGGTACGAATACGAACAGATACCTAAATCAAAGCATGACCAATCTTCACACGATAGCAGAGAAACTGGACCGGGCTATCCTGCAGGAGTATGGTGAGCAATTCCAGGATCTTTGACCGTACTGGTTTACAAACACAAACCCGACATGATGACATTCCAAGGCAAGACAGCATTCATCACCGGCGCGAGCCGCGGCATCGGGAGAGCCATCGCCTTGAAGCTGGCTTCAGAAGGCGCCAACATCATCATCGCCGCCAAGTCGGTCGAAGAGAACCCAAAGCTAGGCGGTACGATCTATTCGGTCGCTGCAGAAATCGAGGCGATGGGCGCAAAGGCACTGGCCGTCCCCTGCGACATCCGCTTCGAGGAGCAGATCACAGCCGCCGTGGAACAGACCGTGTCCGTCTTCGGCGGGATTGACATCCTCGTCAACAACGCCTCCGCCATCTCGCTGACGCCGACCGAGAAGACCGAACCCAAACGCTACGATCTGATGCATGACATCAACGTACGCGGCACCTTCTTCGTCAGCCGTACCTGCATCCCGTACCTGCGCAAAGGCCGCAACCCGCATATCCTGAACCTATCGCCACCCCTTAACCTGGACCCGAAATGGTTCGGTGGGCACCTAGCATACACCATCAGCAAATATGGGATGAGCATGGTGGCGATGGGCCTTGCAGAAGAACTCAAGGGAGATCGAATCGCCGCAAACGCCCTGTGGCCACAGACAACCATCGCCACAGCGGCTGTCATGAACCTGCTGGGCGGCGAAATGCTGATGAAGATGAGCCGAAAGCCAGAGATCCTGGGCGATGCCGCCTTCCACATCCTGAAAAGACCCTCCGGCACCTGTACAGGAAATCTTTTCATCGACGAAGAGGTGCTGGCCGAAGAAGGTGTCACCAATCTGTCACACTATTCCGTCGTGCCGGGGGCGCAGCTGTATACGGACTTATTCCTCTAACCCATCAGCCTGCACAACGGATCCTGGATTTTTTCTGCGATTACCAGTCTTGCCATCACTCCGGTAAACGGGATTGAGAAAATAGCGGATGCTATCGGATGTCATGTATGAGAGTCTCAAGTAAGTGTCTTCTACCCTAAGTGAATAGTCCATGGACATAGCGCTATCAACATAGTGTCTGAGAGCAGCATGCTGACCTGTTATTGATAAGTCTTTCACCCATGCAGAAAATCGAACCTTGAGTATGCCGGAGTCGACTGAGAGTGAAAGGATTGATGGACTCGCCTGCTGCAGCATGTTCGCCTTCTCCCGAAAGGTCATGTCGGCACGCTGAGGCACCTGCACACCGATGGTACGTCCCTCCCTCAGCGCGCTCACGACCTCGTCTAGCCTCCGTTGCGGCGCATGGACGAGCGTCGCGAAGCGGCCTACCGACCTGCGATCACCTGCATTGTGCGTGTCGTCGTTCCCGACGATCGATACCGGATGTCCGTTCGACAGGGCCGTATCCCAGTAACGGAAGGCGATCTCGTAGGCATTCAGCACTTCCAGCGCATCGTAGTTGGTGAGGAACTTCAGATCGGTGGCATGGTACCCGATGCGCATCGCAGGATGGTTGATGATGACCGCTACTCCGCTCTCGGAAGAAAGCCGGTCGAGCAGGTCCTGCCGGTTGGAGAGGGTGAGCGGGAAGGGATAGTCCTTCCAGGTCACCTGCCGTGCGCCCACCACCAGCTGGTGCGCCTTGGGAATGTTGTACCCGTGCTCGTAGGCCGGCACCCAGCCTGCGGCGTCGGAACCGTACTGGTTGATGTGCATGTAGTCGGACACGGCGTGGAAACCATAGCCCATGGAGTCGTAGGCCGCATACAGGTCTTCAGCTCCGCCCCGACCGTTGGTGACACCGAGCCAGGATGCCGTATGCGCATGCAGGTTGGCGAGGGTCCATGCCTCCGGTCGGAAGTCGGCATAGGGATTGTAGAACCGCTCCCCACGGAAGGGCTTTGGTGCCTCGAAGCGATGTGTCGGGCAGAGGACGTACTGGTCGATCACCAGATAGGCCAGCCCGGCCGTGAGGGCCACGAATAGGGAACGCTTCAGCATCGCATGCGGATTCGGTGCAAAGGTACGGCGGAGTGGAAGAGGTTCGGCGATGGCCGCATCCCTTGCGCTGCGAAGGCCTTGCCCTTTGACACCTACGATGCTGCACGCGGACACCGGAGACGCTCTGACCGCCGCCGCCGGGGCGGCAGGCGTGAAAAAACGGACGCCGCCAGGATGGGACTTGAACCCACCTGGCGGCGACGCGGTCTGTCGAGCCGTCGACGGATACCAGCCTCAGGGCCGGATGATCGTGCCGTCGCCCTTGCGGACCTGCCAGTTCGACTTCGTCGTGATCGGATACTTCGCCGCCTCCTTCTCGTTGACGTCGACCCCCAAGCCGGGCACCTCGTTGACATACATGTAGCCGTTATCCATCGTCGGACATCCGCTGAAGATCGACTTCAGCTTGTCCGAGAACCGGACGGCCTCCTGGATGCCGAAGTTCCAGATGGCCAGGTCGACATGCGCATGGGCGGAATGGCCGACGGGCGACACGTCGCCCGGGCCGTGGAAGGCCGTGCGGATGTTGAAGTATTCGCCCAGCCGGGCGATCTTCATGGCCGGCGAGATGCCGCCGATCTGCGACACGTGGACGCGGATGAAGTCGAACCACTGGTTCACCATCGGCAGTTTGTACTCGTTGATGTTGTTGAAGAGTTCGCCCATGGCGATGGGCACGGACGTGGTGGCGCGCAACTGCTTGAACCACTCCTGGTTCTCGGGCGAGAAGGGGTCCTCGATGAAGAAGGGCCGGTAGTCCTCCAGCGCCTTGATCATGTTGATGGCGTCCATGGGCTGGATCCGCTCATGGATGTCGTGCAGCAGTTCGACGTCCTCCCCGCAGCGCTTGCGGACCGTCTCGAACATCTTCGGTACCGACTTGAGGTATACGCGCTCGTTCATGTACTGGTCGTTCTCGTAGCCGTAGCCGGCCTTGCGGAAGTCGGGCTGCTGCACCAGTCCGGTACCGCCGTATCCGCCCTGCTGGATGCGCACGTGCCGGTATCCCTGCTCCATGAACTTCTGGCAGCTTTCGGCCACGGCCTCCGGGGTGTTGCCGCTGGCGTGCCCGTAGCAGTCGACTGCGAAGCGACTCTTGCCGCCGAGGAGCTGGTAGACGGGCATCTTGGCGCGCTTGCCCTTGATGTCCCACAGGGCCTGGTCGAGCCCGCTGATGACGTTGTTCAGGACGGGGCCGTTGCGCCAGTAGGAACTCACGTAGAAGGAGTTCCACATGTCCTCGATGTTGTCGACATCCTTGCCGACGGCGAACTCCTTGAGGTAACTCTCGATGGCGGTGACCACCACGGCCGCCCGCTGGGTGAAGGTGGCGCATCCGAGGCCGTAGAGGCCGGGCTCGGTGGTCTCCACCTTGACGACGATGATGTTGATGCCTTCCGGACAGGTGGCGATGGCCTTGACGTCGCGGATCTTCACCGGCGCCATGCCCTTGGCGTAGGCCGGCGTGTCCCGGTCGCCGGCCCGGGCCGTTCCGCTGCCGAACAGGCCGAAGAGCCCGGCCGTTGACCCCATGGCCATCATCTTCATCAATTCCCGGCGGGGGTGCTTCGTGTTGACTGAGGTTTTGTTCATCGTGGTTTGATTTTTGGTTCAGGTGATGTCTTCGAGCCGCACCTGTGCCCGCCCGCGCGTGAGCAGGTGGATGATGAGCAAGGCCACCAGGTAGGTGCAGCCGCAGATGGTGAAGATCAGTTTGTAGCCGTCGTCGAGGTGGCCGGCCGACTTGTAGCTGTCGAGCACCTGGCCGACGAAGGCGGGGAACAGGATGCCACCCACCGCCCCGGCCATCCCTCCGATACCCACGACGGAGCTGACGGCCTGGCGGGGGAACATATCGGTGGCCAGTGTGAACACGTTGGCAGCCCAGGCCTGGTGGACGGCGACCGCCAGGCTCAGCAGCCCCACCGCCATCCACGGACCCGACGCATAGCGGGTGAGGATGACCGACAGCTCCAGCACGGCGAAGATGAGGAGGGCGGCCTTCCGGGCCGGCAGGGTCTCCCAACCCCGGGCGACGAGCCGGGACGACAGATACCCGCCGAAGACGCTGCCCACCGTCGTGGCCAGGTAGATGGTCATCAGCTCCAGGCTCGGCTTCTTCAGGTCGAGCTGGAAGTTGGACGCGAAGTAGGAGGGCAGCCAGAACAGGAAGAACCAGTAGATTGGGTCGATGAGCCCCTTGCCCGTCACATAGGCCCAGGTGCTGCGCTGACGCAATAGGCTGAGCCATCGGACCGGCCGGGTGTCCGCATCTGCTGCAGGCGCGTCGTCCTGCCCGTCGCGGATATGGTCGAGTTCGGCCTTCGACAGGCGCTTCTGGCGCTCCGGCACGTCGTAGTAGACCCACCAGAAGACGAGCCAGACGAAGCCCAGCGCACCCGTGATGAGGAAGACGCCCTGCCAGCCGGCCCGTGCGAGGATGAGCGGCACGATCAGCAGGGAGACGACGACGCCGATGCTCGTCCCCGCGTTGAAGATGCCCGTCGCCAGGGCCCGCTCCCGCTTCGGGAACCATTCGGCCACCGTCTTCACGGCCGCCGGGAAGTTGCCCGCCTCGCCCAGTCCCAGTCCGATGCGGGCGATCACGAAGCCCGTCGCCCCGCGCGCCACCGCATGCAGCATGCCGGCGATGCTCCAGACCGTGATCGACAAGGCATAACCCAGCTTGGAGCCGATGCGGTCGATCAACCCGCCGCTGACGAGAAGGCCCACCGCATAGGCCGCGGTGAAGGCCATCACGATCCGTGCGAAATCGGTCTCCGACCAGCCGAACTCGGGCTCCAGGATGGGCTTCAGCAGCCCGATCAACTGGCGGTCGAGGTAGTTGATGGTCGTGGCCGTGAAGAGGAGGACGACGACCCCCCATCGATACCTGTGCCTTGTCATAGGGCTGTATTCCAGTTGTTGACGAAGCGTTCGAAATGCTGCTGCAACGCGCCCCAGTCGGCGGCCGGCAGAGGCCGCGCCACCCCCACGATGGGCAACCACTGGAAGAGCAATTCGGAAAAGGTCCCTACGCCCATCTCAGGCCTCCTTAGTTTTCGACAACAACAGCGCCTGCCCCGCCAGCGTGGCCCGCTCCGTCATGCCGCCGGACAGCACGGAAGTGCGCGACAACAGACCCAACGCCTCCAGCCCGAAGCGGTAGACATCGTGCAGATGGCTGCTGCTGCAGAGGATGATGGGGGCGTCATCGCCTTCGGAGAGCGATTGCAACTCGGAACCGATCAGCAGCCCGCTCAGGTAGTAGGCGTTCAGATGCCGGTCGAACCGGTCGAAGAGCTGGTTGGTGCGTACGGAGAAGAGGGCGTGCAGAAAAGGGCTCTCGAGGGAGGTCTGCACGCCTTCCCTGAAGGCGTCGACGGCGTCCGGCGAATGCCCCGTCAACGGAGCGGCATCGACCGAGTCCGCGAGGATGCTATGCTGCCGGAGGATGCCGAACACCTCCCCCGTCATGAAAGTCTGGAAGGAGACGATGGCCTCGCCCTCGAGGTGGATGTGTTTGCAGTGGGTGCCGGGAAACAGGACCTTGGCGCGGTCGGGCCGGATGCCTTTAGCCGCCAGCAGATGCATCAGCCCGAGCACCTGGGTCTCCTCCCCCCGCATCACATCGGCCGCACCCCGGACGCCGGACAGGAGGAGGATGTCGTTCGGCAGGTCCCCGTCCCCCACCCGATACCGCGAGACGGCATCGCCGCCGTCGAGCGAAAAGGGCAGGTTCGCATACGGCAGCTCCTGCATCCCCAGCGACGATGAAGCCATGCCGGAGACGACCAGGGGAATGCCCTCGACGGACATCCCGGCGGACTGCGACAGCCGGGCCAAGTGACCGCCCAGCCGGCGGCGGAAGTAGCGTTCGCGGGAGACGGCTCCGCCCGGGTCGGACTCCTTCCAGTCGCGGAAGGTGCTGGCGACGCCCTCGTCGGAGCGGACCTCGGCGCGGACGGCCAGGGTCTCCGCATCACAGAGCGTCAGCCGGAAGGTGGTCGTACCCCAGTCACATCCGAGCAGGAAATCCTTTTCCATCGATGCGGTTTTGGCTCGTTCATCAGGTGCCGGGGCCCGGCCGTCGGCATCCCTTCGGCGTCTTCCCAGGGGTGTTGCGCCGAAGGCACACCGGTCGGTCGGGCCCGGCCTGTCCGCACAAGATCGGGATTCCTTACTTGCTATCCCACCAGACCTTTGAATTCAGGTCGTTGGGACCCTGGTTCTTGACCGCCTCGTTCATGTTGCCGAGGTTGGTGATGATCTCGCTGTCGGGATAGGGGATGCGGTTGATGAAGTTGCCTTTGATCTCAGAGCCCGGGTAGGGGTTCTTCGTCAGCCGGGGAAAGCCGCTGCGACGGAACAGAGCACCATCACGAATACCCCATGGGCCGCTATCTCCTCCCAATCGGGATGTGCACATTGAATGTGTTCTCGTCTGGTAGCACGCTCACGGATGTGTTCTTGTAGGGATCCCTAAGAGATGCGGCAGCAAAGAGCGCCTGCATCCTGCCTCTTCGATCGAACAGCAGGAAGGGCCGTTCGAGATGTGCCAGTGTCGTCTCATGGCCGTCCTTGAACCGCAGCCTGCGCAGAGATACGAGCGGTTGCCATGCCGGCAGCCAGTCCTTCCCGTCCGTGGAGGTCAGCAACACCAGGGAGCCGAACTCCGGGGCTAGGTTGCCTGTCCGCGAGAAATACTTGGCGATGGCATAGAAGCGGGCGCGGCGGTGGTCGTACCAGAGATAGGGATCCTCGCAGGCCATGTCAGCACGCGTGGAGACTTCGGCGTAATGCGTGAAAGGCCCCTCCGGCGTCGGTGCCACCGCCATCCAGAAGGTCATATGGCCGAGGTCGGGCTTGCGCGACTTGTACATCATGTAGTACCGTCCATCTGGACCTCTTGTCACGGATGGATTCACGGTCACCTCCCAGGTGCGGATGCTGTCGGGCATCACGAGGTGGTCGGGGTTGCGGCGAAAGCCGCCGTTGAGGAAACCTTTGATATTGGGCGAGGAGGCCACGCCGATGCGTTGCGTGCAGTTGTATTTATACCAGTGCAACTGCTCGCGGGAAAGAGGCTTCGTGAAGTGCATGTCGTCGGTGAAGCCGTTGCTGATGAAGTATAGGTAGTAGCGGCCTTCGAAGAAGTTGATCTGCGGATTGTGGAAGGTGTACCTGTCCCAGCGGTCCGTTTCGAACCCGCCCTTGAGAATGGTCTTGAGGTGATGGTAGGGGCCCGTCGGTCCATCCGAGACGGCGACGGCGATCTCGGAATACTTCTGCCATCCCTTGAAGCCGTTGAAGATGCGGTTGAGACTGTCATCGTCGGGCTTGCGGGGTCCATGCGGCCAGCGGGAGTAGAAGAGGTAGTATCGTCCGTCCTCGCCGCGGATGGCGCTGCCGCACCAGGTGTAATGGCCCGGGTCGATGAAGATGTTAGCGGAATCGACCGGACGCAGGCGAGCAGATAGGTCAAGATCGTCGGAGGAGGTGGGCTGGGCAGTTGTTTTGAGGATGAAAAATAGGCTTGCCAAAAGAGAAGAACTTAGACGCATTCATCAACTTTTTCTGTGTGAGTAGGCCCTGTTCAGATAAGGCTATCAGATTTCGCTGGAAAAATTATCCTCAACATATTATCCGAATCAGCTTCAATCATCGACTTCTGACTTATATAAGAAATACCTAACGCTGTACCACCAGTACATCGTCAAGCACCCAGACACCCCTCCCATAGGTGCCGATCACCAACTTGTTCTCCGTCGGATGCACGTAGAGGTCCTGCACCGACACAGTCGCGGGCAGGTTAGCCTGCAGCGACTGCCAGCGTCTCCCGCTGTCTTTGCTAACGTACACACCGAGGTCTGTGCCGCAGTAGAGTATCCCCCGGCGATGCGGGTCCTCCCGTACGACGTTGACGGGCGCGGGCGGCAGGTTGCCCGCGATAGACTCCCAGTTGAGACCCATGTCGCGCGAACGGAAGATATAAGGACGGTTGTCGTCCTCGCGGCGGTTGCTCAGCGTCAGGTACACGGTGGACAACTCATACTGCGAGGCCACGATGCGGGACACATGGGCTTGCTGCGGGATGCCCTTCTTGACTTGGATCCACGGACCCCCCTCTCCGTTGCGGCGCCATACCATGCCGTCGTCGGTGCCGGCGTAGAGAAGTCCCTGCCGCAGCGGCGACTCGTCGATCGCCGTAATGGCCTGGTGGTTGATGGCATAGGGCGTGCGACCCATGCGCGCTTTTTCGTTTCGGGTGAGGTCATCCGTTAAGCGTTTCCATGTATTACCGCCATCAGACGAGCGAAAGAGGTATTGGAAGCCGTGGTAGATTGTCTGTGGGTCATGCGGCGAGATCATCGTATAGGCAAGCCATTCGCCGCGATGCACTTCTTCGTCGTCGGCTTTCTTCGGATAGATCTTCTTGGATCGGATAGAGTCGGGCAGCCGCAGGTCGCTACGCATGAGGCGGCCATAGAAGCTGCTGGCATAGACGATCTCGGGGTCGGTGGGGTCGACGGCGATGATGGTGCCTTCGCCACCGGGGGCTGTCGCCCAACCCTTCGCCGCGGTGTCGCGACTGCCGTAGGTGAAGGCCGAGCTACCCATATAGCTCCCCTCGTCCTGCACGGAGCCGAGGATATGGTGGGGACTGCGGGTGTCGTAGGTGACGTTGTAGAATTGCGTGGTCGGGATCTTTCGGAAGAAGTTCTTCCATTTTTTTCCGCCGTTATAGGTGACCACTACGCCGCCGTCGTTGCCATTGAGCAGATAGTCGGGGTCGGCCGGATCGATCCACAGCGCGTGGTGGTCGCCGTGGGTGCGGTCGCTCTCCTTCTCCTCACCGCGCATCACCTGGAAGGTCTTGCCACCATCCTTCGAACGGGCCATGGGGACACCGAGGATGTACACGACATCTTCGTTCCTGGGATCGACGCGGATCTGTCCGAACACCCAGCCGTAGGTACCGGCGAAGCGTTCGAGCTTGTCATCCTCTGTGCTGACGCGCGTCCAGTGTCCACCCTTGTCGTCGCTGCGGTACACCTGTAAGCCATAGGGGATGACCTGGATGGGGCGTCCGTAGGGATCGAGCTCGTTGGGCTTCGGCTCGCGTTTGGGCGTGTGGTTGTCGACAGAGGCATAGACCACGTTGGGGTTGCTGCGTGAAAAGGCCAGTCCGATGCGGCCGGTGAACTTCGTCTCGGGTAGTCCGTCGTCTACAACCTGCCAGGTCGCACCGCCGTCGGTCGTTTTGTAGATATGGTCGCCATCTTCGGGCACGGGGTCGCTCCATCGGCGCCGGATGCGATTCCAGGTAGAGGCCAGCAGCATGTTGGGGTCGGAGGGGTCCATGGCGATGTCGATGGCGCCGGTATGGTCGTCGTTGCCGAGGATCTTCTTCCATGTCTGTCCGCCGTCGGTCGTCTTGTACAAGCCGCGGTCGGCGTTGTAGCTCCATTCATGACCGCCGGCGGCTACATAGGCGATGTCTGGGTTGGAGGGATGGACAACGATGCGGGCGAGGGTGCCTGTATTCGTCAGGCCGGCGTGCTTCCATGTTTTTCCACCGTCGATTGACTTATAGATGCCGACGCCGGGCAGGGAGGCGCGGAAGATGTTGGCCTCACCGGTGCCGAGATAGATGATGCCGGGATCGGAAGGGGCCAGCGCGAAGCAGCCGACCGACTGCGTAGCCTGCCCGTCGAAGAGCGGCGTCCAGTGCTCCCCCGCATCGGTCGTCTTCCAGAAACCGCCCGTTGCGAAGGAAGCATACATGATGTTGCGGTTGCCCGAAATGCCTGCTACCTCGGTGCAGCGTCCGCTGATGATGTCGGGGCCTGCGTTACGCCACGCAAGACCGCGGTAGGAAGAAGCTTCGTTCAGCTTCTGATGCAATTGGAAGGCACGCAGGCGAAAGTGGCCGTCCGTGGGTACCTGCTGGGCACGGGTCATCATGGCGCTGAGGAGCAGAATAGATACCAGAAGGCCAGGAGTGAGGGAGATGGACATGTCGGTCAGAGTTTTGTTGCGTAGTTTTAAAGATACTCGTTTATCATTGCCTACCTAAAATCGTTGCAGATGACTCCCGCTCGCCTGCTCTTCACACTTCTCCTGCTCATCCCTGCCTTTGTTTCGGCACAGAAGCCGCCAGCGGAGACTGCCGTCCTCGCGGCAAAACGCTCCGCCATGCAGCGACTTCAGGCCGATACAGCCCGTTTGCGCGAGGCGGCAATGGCGATCTGGGGCTTCGCCGAAGTAGGCTACAAGGAGGTGCGCAGTTCAGCGCTCTTAGCCGAGATGCTCGAGCAGGAGGGCTTTCGGATGGAGAAGGGTGTGGCCGGGATCCCGACGGCCTTTGTGGCGACCTATGGCAGCGACCATCCCATCATCGGCATCCTCGCCGAGTACGACGCGCTGCCGGGCCTCTCGCAACAGGCCATCGCCGAGAAGCGGCCGGTAGTCGAAGGAAAGCCAGGCCACGGTTGTGGGCACCATCTCTTCGGCACGGCCTCTGTAGCCGCCGGTATTGCACTTCGGCACGAGATGGAGCGGAACGGATGGAAGGGAACCGTGAAGGTCTTCGGCTGTCCCGCCGAGGAAGGCGGCTCGGGCAAGGTCTACATGGTGCGGGAGGGACTCTTTAAAGATGTGGACGTAGCCCTGCACTGGCATCCCGGCAGCGAGAACAGTGTCGCGGTGGATGGTGCCCTGGCCAACAAGTCGGCCAAGTTCCGCTTCTACGGGCGCTCCGCGCATGCCGCCATGGCCCCGGACCTGGGTCGCTCCGCGCTCGATGCCGTCGAGGCGATGAACCACATGGTCAACCTCATGCGTGAGCACGTACCACAAGACACCCGCATCCACTACGTCATCACCAGTGGTGGTAAGGCGCCCAATGTCATCCCCGACTTCGCCGAAGTGTACTACTATGTGCGGCATCCTGATAAACGCAGCGTCATGGAGATTTTCGATCGCGTCCTCAAGGCCGCCGAAGGTGCCTCTCTGGGTACCGAGACGAGCATGAAATACGAGGTCATCGGCGGCACGCACGACCTGCTCGTCAACCGCAGCCTGGCGGAGGCCCTGCAGCCCAACCTCGTGCTGGCCGGCGGTGTCGAATATACACCCGAGGAGGCGGCCTTCGCCGCAAAGATCCAGGCGACGCTGACCGGTAAAGGGCCTGCCATCGCCACGGCCGCAGCCATCCGTCCGATCGCGGAGCCGAAAGGTGCCAGTCCTGGCTCAACGGATGTCGGCGATGTGAGTTACACCCTCCCCACCGTCGGCTTCGGCACGGCCACCTGGGTGCCGGGGACGCCCGCCCACAGCTGGCAGGCCGTCGCCTGCGGCGGCACTTCCATCGGTGTCAAAGGGATGATGACAGCCGCCAAGGCCCTCGCCAACATGGGCATCGACCTGCTCACAAAACCCGCCATCATCACCCAGGCGAAGGAGGAGTTTATCCGATCCAAGGGCGACTACAGGTACACCCCCCTGCTGGGCAACCGGAAGCCGGCGCTGGATTACCGCGATTAAAGAACCCTTTCCTGTAGCAGATATCTGGTGAACCCCTAGCCTTCTTCCACCTTTCCACCCCGTTCGCTACCTTCGCACTAACAACTGTTAGTACTTGGAAGCCACCTACCGCCCCCGACACCGGGTACGGATCGTCACTGCCGCCAGCCTCTTCGACGGTCATGATGCCGCCATCAACATCATGCGGCGGATCATGCAAGGCATGGGCGCAGAGGTCATACACCTAGGCCATGACCGCTCGGTAGCCGAGATTGTCGAATGCGCCATCGAGGAAGACGTGCAGGGCATCGCCATCACCTCCTACCAAGGGGGGCATATGGAATTCTTCCGGTACATGAAGGACCTGCTGGACCAGAACGGATGTGGGCATATCCGCATCTTCGGCGGCGGCGGCGGGACCATCCTCCCCTCCGAGATAGAAGCGCTGCAGGCTTATGGCATCACGCGCCTCTATTCCCCCGACGATGGCCGACGCATGGGCCTGGAAGGGATGATTACCGATGTCATCCGGCAGTGCGACTTCCCCCTCGATGCCCCCCCCGAATCGTACACCACTCCCCTGCAATTACCCGAACGGCACGACATACGCCGCATCGCCCGGGCGATCACCCTGGCAGAAAACCGTGAGCACCTGGAGGACACGCCGCCGCGCAACGACAAGCCATCATCAGAAGCGCCCGTCGTCGGCATCACCGGCACGGGCGGGGCCGGCAAGTCGTCCGTCACAGATGAGATCGTCCGCCGCTACCTCCATGCCTATCCGGAAAAGAGCATCGCCGTCATCTCCGTGGACCCATCGCAGCGCAAGTCGGGCGGCGCCCTGCTGGGCGACCGCATTCGGATGAACGCCATCCACCACCCGCGCGCCTACATGCGCAGCCTAGCCACCCGTGGCCAAGACAACGCCCTCAGCGCCCACGTAGACCCAGCCATTGCCATCTGCCAGGAGGCCGGCTACGACCTGGTCATCCTAGAGTCCGCCGGCGTCGGACAAAGCGATGCCTCTATCCTTCGTCATTGCCGTGTCAGCCTCTATGTCATGACGCCTGAATACGGCGCCCCCTCGCAGCTGGAGAAAATCAATATGCTCGACTATGCAGACGTCGTAGCTGTCAACAAATCCGACAAGCCCGGCGCCCTAGACGCCCTCTCTGATGTTCGCAAACAATATCGCCGCAACCACCAGCGCTGGACAGACCCCGACAAAGAAATCCCTGTGATAGCGACCATGGCCTCTCAGTTCAACGACCCGGGCATGGATCGGCTCTTCCAACACCTCATGGGCTGCGTACAACACATCACAGAAGCAGACTTTTCACTACAAAGCCTGCATCGCCTGCCAGGAAATGCAGCGGCAGCCTTCCCCATCATCCCGCCCGCCCGCGTTCGATACCTCAGTGAGATCGCCGCTGCCATAGAATCCTACAACCGCAATGTCACCCAACAGTCCGACCTCGCCTCCCACTGGTACCGGCTGCAAGGAGCCCTGGAGGCCATGGGGGACAAGAGCGACATCGGGAGCACCCTCTCAGAAGCCTGTGAGAAGGCCCGACAGGCGCTAGAGCCGGAATACGCCGGACTGCTAGAGACATGGCCAAAGATCCGGGCCGACTATCAAGCCGACTACCTCGAATATCCCATCAGGGGCAAAACGGTGAGCGGTGCACTACGGACTACTAGTTTATCGGGAACGTCTATCCGAAAAGTATCGTTGCCGACCTACCGCGACTGGGGAGATATCCTTCGCTGGCTGGCGCAGGAGAACCTGCCGGGCCATTTCCCCTACACCGCAGGCGTCTTCCCCCTGAAGCGCGACAGCGAAGACCCCACCCGCATGTTTGCAGGGGAAGGCGGCCCGGAACGCACCAACCGCCGCTTCCATTACCTCTCCCACGGGCAGTCCGCCAAGCGGCTGTCGACCGCGTTTGACTCACCTACTCTATATGGACAAGACCCGGCACACAGGCCCGACATCTTCGGCAAGGTCGGCAACAGTGGGGTAAGCATCGCCACCCTCGACGATGCCAAGAAACTCTACTCCGGCTTCGACCTCTGCGACCCCGCCACCTCCGTGAGTATGACCATCAACGGACCAGCACCCATACTGCTTGCCTTCTTTCTCCACACTGCCATCGACCAACAATGTGAAAAGTACCTCCGCACCTATGGCCACGAGGAAGACCTCACCAAGGTCAAAGCACGCACCTTCGGAACAGATGACCCGCCCGCCTATCAGAACCCTACAGGATATCACGAGCTGCCAGAAGGCAATAACGGCCTGGGTCTGGCACTCCTAGGCCTTAGCGGTGAACAGGTACTCGACGCCGACATCTACCAGCAGATCCGCAGCGAGGCCCTGCGGCAAGTACGCGGCACCGTACAGGCAGACATCCTCAAAGAAGACCAGGCACAGAATACCTGCATTTTCAGCACAGCGTTTGCCCTCCGCATGATGGGAGACGTGCAGCAGTGGTTCATCGAACACGAAGTACAGAATTTCTACAGCGTGTCTGTCAGCGGCTATCACATCGCAGAGGCTGGTGCCAACCCGATCACACAGCTCGCCTTCACCCTGGCCAACGGCTTCACCTATGTCGAGTACTACCTGTCGCGCGGTATGCACATCGACGACTTCGCACCAAACCTCTCCTTCTTCTTCAGCAACGGCATGGACCCCGAGTATAGTGTCATCGGACGCGTCGCCCGCCGTATCTGGGCCAAAACCCTGCGCTTCTACTACCAGGCCACCCCGCGCAGCCAGAAACTTAAATACCATATACAGACATCCGGACGAAGCCTGCACGCCCAAGAGATCGATTTCAACGACATCCGTACCACCCTTCAGGCCCTCTATGCCATCTACGATAATTGCAACTCGCTACATACCAACGCCTACGACGAAGCCATCACCACCCCCACAGAAGAAAGTGTGCGAAGGGCCATGGCCATCCAGCTCATCATCAATAAAGAGCTCGGCAGCGCGCGCAATGAGAACCCCAACCAGGGTTCTTTCCTCTTCGAAGAATTGACAGATCTCGTCGAGCAGGCCGTAATGAACGAGTTCCACCGACTCACAGACCGAGGAGGGGTGCTCGGTGCCATGGAGCGTATGTATCAGAGAAACCGCATCCAGGAAGAAAGCCTGCACTATGAACACCTGAAGCATACCAACCAGATCCCCATCGTCGGCGTCAACACCTTCTTGGGAAAGCATGGAAGCCCTACGACCCTGCCCCAAGAAGTCATACGCAGCCATACCGCAGAAAAAGAACAACAGATCGCACAACTGCTTGCCTTCCATCGCCGACACAGCCAGCGGGCAGAAGGTGCCCTGCAACATCTCAGGCATACAGCCATCACCCAAGGCAACCTCTTTGACGCACTCATGCATGCTGTCCCGTGCTGCTCCCTGGGGCAGATTACGCAGGCCCTCTATGAAGTGGGCGGACAATATCGCAGGAGTATGTGATAGAATAAGACCAGACAACAATCTCAGAATTTTTTGCTGTCCTTCCCCGACGGGATGTGCAGTCGTATACGATGGCAATGGGCTCATACCAGGGGGGCTCATAGAAAAATACCGCCGCGGTGTAGAATTCGGGAGATGGAGGACAGGCCTAGGCAGCTGAGGCAGGATGACCTAGTCAGTACAGACCTTGCGTACACCGCTTACCCTCTTATTCACCCTTCTGACGATGTAGTCGAACTGCCAGAAGGCGGGCAGACAGGCAGACTTAGGATAGACACACCCTTTCTAACCCTGGCGAGGGCGGCCTTTCCAGGTGCAGCGAATGCCATCCTGTAGTTGCTTTTCAGTAAGAAATGAAATACGTAAAAACAAGACGGTGCAGCTGTCGCTGTTGAACCATCGATATAAGCAATTGTTGGATTAAATAAGAATTTAGCAGGCCGCATGCCATCGATGGCCTATCTTGTTACTCCTGAACACCTAATGCCCTACTATGGTGACCGCAGCAATCCCCACCTTCCCTTCAGAAGAAGATCTGATGGCCTTGGCCACAGAGACCTATCAACGCCAGCTCGCCTATTTCAAGTCGGGCAAGACCAGGCCCCTGGCCTTTCGCATCCAACAGCTCAAGCGGCTGACGGAAATAGTGCGCAAGCATGAGGTGGAAATCCTGCAAGCCCTGTACCGCGACCTGCGCAAGTCGGAGTTTGAGGCCTATGGCTCTGAGATCGGCATATTCTACAAAGAAGTCGCGCACACCCTCGCACACTTGCCGGAATGGATGGAGCCCAAGCGCGCCTCCACACCCCTTATGCTCCTGCCCTCGAGCAGCCGCGTGATCCCCGACCCGCTCGGCACCGTGCTTATCATTGCGCCCTGGAACTACCCGTTTCTGCTCATGATGACACCGCTGGTCAATGCCATCGCTGGCGGCAACACCGCCTTTATCAAACCCTCAGAGCAGGCACCCCATACTGCCGCCATCGTAGAAACCATCGTCACCGAAGCCTTTGCGCGCGACTTCGTCGCTGTCGTCCAGGGACAAGGCCATGTGGTGGCCCCCATCCTGATTCGTCAGCTGCGCTTCGATCATATCTTCTTTACCGGCAATCCCACCGCCGGCCGCAAGATCATGGAACTGGCCAGCATCCACTTGACACCTGTGACACTTGAGCTGGGAGGCAAGAGCCCCTGCATCGTCGACAGCAAGGTCAACGTCGCCTATGCAGCCCGCAAGATCGCCTGGAGCAAGATGATTAATGCCGGGCAAACCTGCGTCGCGCCCGACTATGTGCTGGTACACGAATCGGTCAAAGTCCCCTTCCTAGAAGCCCTCAAAGCCCAGTTCTCCCGTATGCTCGGGGAAGACCCCAAGGCAAGTCCAGATTATGGACGGCTGATCAACCGCAAACGCTTCGACGCAGTCGCATCCTATATCCAGCAAGGAGACCTCCTATACGGTGGCAAGACCGATGCAGAAGACCTTTTCATCGAACCCACCCTCCTCGAAGTAAAGGATGCCGACAGCCCTGTGATGAAGGAAGAAATCTTCGGGCCCGTCCTACCCATCCTCACCTATCGCACGCGGGAGGAAGTGCTGGCATGGATCGAAAGAAACCCATATCCACTAGCCCTCTACGTCTTCACCAACAGCCGCGACACAGAGCGCTTCTATACCGAACAGGTACGCTTTGGCGGTGGATGCATCAACAACGGCGTAATCCACGTGGGCAATCCCGACCTTCCCTTTGGAGGAGTGGGCACCAGTGGGATGGGACAGTACCACGGGAAACACGGCTTTGACACGTTCACCCGTCCCAAGAGCATCCTAAAGACGCCTACCTGGTCAGACATACCCT
The DNA here is from genome assembly GCA_016868815.1 of Bacteroidota bacterium. GTDB lineage: Bacteria > Bacteroidota > Bacteroidia > Chitinophagales > Chitinophagaceae > Pollutibacter. Next base: position 16,451 of record VGFQ01000003.1, on the reverse strand, counting down.
TATGGTATGCCCCCTACCGCGGCAACTTGAAATGGATCAAACCCTTCTTCCGCCTCTGAGAAATACATCCGCATGAAAAAAACCGCCTGGTTGATCATTGCCGCTGCCGCCATCCCCAGCTGGCTGGCAGTCGATACCTGCAACAACAATGAGATGACGACAAGACAGCAGATCCTGAAAAAACTTTATCCGGCGCTGACAGGCATCACCCGCATGACCGGATCCAAGAACGCCATCCACCGGCCCGAGACGCCCGCGACACCAAAAGCGTCCTTCCATGACCTCTCTATGACCCTGATAACGGGAGAGGCACAGCCGATGGGTGAATGGCAAGGCAAGATGGTCCTACTGGTCAACACCGCCAGCGACTGTGGCTATACGGCGCAATACGAGCAACTGCAACAACTGCAAGACCAATACCGCGACCGACTGGTTATTCTTGGTTTTCCGGCCAACGACTTCAAGCAACAAGAGAAAGGCAGCAATGCTGACATTGCCAGCTTCTGCAAGCGCAACTACGGTGTTGCCTTCCCCCTGGCATCAAAATCACAAGTCGTCAAAGGCCCCCAACAAAATCCAGTCTTCCAATGGCTCAGCGAGCGTCGCCTTAATGGCTGGAACGACCGTCCCCCGATCTGGAACTTCACCAAATATCTGGTGGACGGGACCGGGAGCCTGATGGCAGTTTTCGAACCCTCCGTTGACCCCTTGGATCCAGCCCTGACTAGCCTGCTGGATGCCAAAGGACCGGCATGATGTTTGAACGATTGACCACTTGGCGTTTTTGTCATATTCCCATCTCGAGTGAACGTAGCATTCTCAGAATGATGATGCTATCACAGGAAGGGGGAAATGGGGATTATTTCTTTCGCATCTTCCAAAAGAATTGTATAATTTGGCTGGGTATGTTTCAAGCCCATAACGTTTGCTGCCGACGTTTTTATACGATGAAAATACCACTTTGATGGATCAAGTGATACTGGTCAATGAGCGCGACGAACAGATAGGTGAGATGGAGAAGATGGAAGCTCACCGCAATGCGGTGTTACACCGTGCCTTCAGTGTGTTCATCTTCAACAGCAAGGGGGAGATGCTCATCCAACGCAGGGCTATCCATAAATACCATAGTGGCGGACTTTGGACGAATGCCTGTTGCAGCCATCCTAGGCCGCAAGAAACGGTCTCTGATGCGGCTGTCCGACGCCTTCGGGAGGAGCTCGGTTTTGTAACCATGATCAAGCCCGCCTTCCAGTTCACCTACCGAGCAGAACTCGACAACGGGCTGACCGAGCATGAATACGACCATGTGTTCGTCGGCGAGTATGAGGGGATCATCCATCCCAACCGCGAAGAGGTGGGTGACTACTGCTATAAAAGCATGGATGAGATCCGCGCCAATCTCAACACGCACCCACACAAGTACACCGAGTGGTTCAAGATCGCATTCCCCAAGCTCGAAGAAAATATGCTTGCAAATGCAATGACCGCCTGAAGCACCGGCTGCTACGCAGCCTCGATGTCTCTCTCCCAGGCCTATCATGACAACCTCACACGCGATTGTAATCGGCAGCGGCATCGGAGGACTCTCCACCGCCATCCGGCTTGCCGTAAAAGGATATGCGGTGACCGTGTTCGAAAAGAACGAACGCGCTGGCGGTAAGCTTGGTTGGTTCGAGCGCAGCGGCTACCACTTCGACACCGGCCCATCCCTATTCACACAGCCCGGCAATATAGAAACGCTCTTCCAGCTCGCCGGCATCCCCATGGAGCCATATTTCTCGTACCAGCGCGTCGACATCGCCTGCCGATATTTCTACGAGAACGGGAAACGCATCGACGCCCATGCACGGCCGGAAGACTTTGCGCGAGAACTTGCTGCCGTAGCAGGGGAAGACCCGCGAGCCGTCATCGCCTACCTGAAAGAGTCTGCACAGGTCTACGAACACGTGGGAAAAATCTTCCTCGAGCATTCCCTCCACAAGGCCTCAACATGGCTGCATACAAGAACGCTCCAGGCACTGCGTCATGTAGGGTGGGGACATCTCATGAACACCCTTGACAGCTTCAACCGCAGCCGCTTCCGCTCACCAGAGGCAGTGCAGCTATTCAACCGATACGCGACCTACAACGGCAGCGACCCCTTCCAGGCACCCGGCATGCTCAGCCTGATTCCGCACCTGGAGCAGAATGAGGGCACCTACTATCCGAAAGGAGGCATGATCGCTATCCCACAAGCACTCTACGCCCTAGCATGTGACCTAGGGGTCTCTTTCCGCTTCAACACCCCTGTCACCAGCATCCTGCAGGAGCATGGCCGCGTCAAAGGCATCCAGGCCGACGGCCAACCCTTTTGGGCGGATACCGTCGTCAGCAATATGGATGTCTTTTACACCTGGCGCGACCTGCTTCAGGATCCAGGCAAGGCAGCTGCTATCCTGCGGCGGGAACGCAGCAGCAGTGCCCTTATTTTTTACTGGGGCATGGCCATGGAATTCCCACAGCTGCATCTGCACAATATCTTCTTCAGCACCGACTACGCCGCGGAGTTCGCTCATATCTTCCGCCAGAAAAAAACATACCCCGACCCAACCATCTACATCAACATTACCTCCAAGATGGAAGAGGGGCAGGCGCCCCCCGGAAAAGAAAACTGGTTCGTCATGGTCAACGTCCCCTCCGGCGCCCTGCTATCCGACGATGCCGCCAAAGAACAGTTGCGGGCTGCCATCCTGGAAAAGCTCTCCCGCATGCTGGGAGTCAGCATCGAACCCTGCATCGAGACAGAAGACGTCCTCACGCCCGAAGGCATAGAAGCCAACACATACTCCTACAAGGGGTCGCTCTACGGCACCAGCTCCAACGCTCGGTGGGCAGCCTTTCTGCGGCATGCCAACACCTGCTCCGGCATACGTGGGCTCTACTTCACCGGCGGCAGCGTCCACCCAGGGGGAGGCATCCCCCTCTGCTTGAAGAGCGCACAGATCGTCGACAGCATGATCCCAGCCGCCTTATGAAGCCTTTGTTTTTTTTACGCCATATTTGCTGAAACCATGGTCATGAACCGATGGGCTCTTTCCTGCATCATACTGCTCGCCACGCAGGCAGTGGCACAGCCAGATTTCCGCAGACAGCTGCAGACAAAGCTCATCCTCGCCACAGACGGCGACACGATACGCATCCCTGAAGGGCAGTATACAATCGATGCTACCCTCTCCATGGAAGGCAAGAACGGCATCGTCCTCAGCGGCTCAGGCATGGACAAGACCATCCTACAATTCCAGGGGCAGCAGACAGGTGCAGAAGGCATCCGCATCACCAACGGCCGGCAGATCACCATACAAGACCTCACCGTCCGCAATGCCAAGGGAGATGCCATCAAGACCATGAACCTGCAGGACGTGCACTTCCTGCGGGTACGAACCGACTGGAGCGGTAAGCCCTCGCCAAAGAATGGCGCCTATGGCCTCTACCCAGTGAACTGCAAGGGCGTACGCATTGAAGGCTGCGAAGCCCGCGGTGCCTCCGATGCCGGCATCTATGTAGGCCAATCGCGCGACATCGTCGTCAGCCACTGCCGCGCCTTTGAGAACGTCGCCGGCATCGAGATAGAGAACTCCGTGAACGCTATAGTGCACCACAACGAGGCCTTCCGAAATACGGGCGGCATACTGGTCTTCGACCTGCCCGACTTGCCTGTAAAGAAGGGCGGCCAATGCCGCGTCTATGAAAACCGCATATACGATAATAACCTCGCAAACTTCGCCCCTAAAGGCAATATCGTCGGCACGGTGCCGCAAGGCACGGGCATCCTCTTGCTGGCCGCCAACCACGTCGATGTGTCCGGCAATGAAATCCGTGACAACCGCACGCTGGGCGTCTGCATCGCCAGCTATTACATCACGGAGAAACGCATCCGCGACAGCATCTACTACCCATATCCCACGGCCATCAACATCCACGACAATACCTTCTCCCGCCAGCGTGTGCGTGCCACTCGCCGAGGCCGCATGGGCTTGCTCTTCCGATTCAAACTGCGCTTCGGCAGGAAGGTACCCGACATCCTCTACGACGGCATCCTCGACAAAACCATCACCGGCAGCGATGGCCGCTACCTGCCGGAACACCGCATCTGCATCCGCAACAACCGCAACGCACGCCTCGCATCGCTGGACGCAGGCAACGACTTCCGCTCCATCACGACCGACCCGTCGCTTTTCGATTGCAGCCTTGAAATCCATACCGCAACTCCCACAGGCCACCAGCCATGACGACCCACCCTAGCAGGCTTCAACGATATCTCCCGATGGTTGCCCTGGCAGTAATCATCCTGCTCACGGGCGCCGCACTGCGCGTCGAAGCGCCCCCATCGCGGCTCTCCGACTTCGGCTTTTTCGCCGGCCCACCCGCCGAGCAGCGAGCCGCCCCTGGCACCATCCCCTATCGGCTCAACACCCCACTCTTCTCCGACAACGCCGTCAAGCTGCGCTTTTTGCGACTGCCAGTCGGAGCAGCCGTGGCCTACAACGACAGCAGCGTATTCGACTTTCCCGTCGGTACAGCCCTCGTCAAAACCTTCGCCTTCCCCCACGACGCCCGACATCCGGAAAAAGGACGCCGGCTGATCGAGACACGCATCCTCCTCCGGGAAGCAGACGGCTGGAAAGCCCTGCCCTATGTGTGGGATGAGGCGCAGTCAGACGCCTTCCTCGACGTCGCCGGCGACCTGCGCGAAGTCTCCTATACCGACGAACTGGGACGCCGCCGCAAGCATGCCTATCAAATCCCCAACCTCAACCAGTGCAAAGGCTGCCACAATCGGGCTGAACAGATGACGCCCATTGGCCCGAGCAGCCGGCAGCTCAGCGGGCCCCTGACAACCACCTCCGGGCAAAGCCAGCTAGAAGACTGGGCCAGGGCGGGCATCCTAACCGGACTGCCGAACCGGGACCACCTTCCCGCCGCCCTCGTCTGGAACGACCCCACCACCGGCCCCCTCGAGCAGCGCGCCCGCCTCTGGCTAGATATCAACTGCGCCCACTGCCATCAACCCCAAGGACCCGCCAGCACGTCCGGGCTTTTCTTAGGGATGGCAGAGACCGACCCCCTCCACCTCGGCATCGGTAAGACACCCGTCGCCAGCGGCCGCGGCTCCGGGAGCCTCCGACATGACATTGTGCCTGGCGACCCCTCCGCCTCCATCCTGCTGCACCGTATGGCCTCCACCGATCCCGGCGTCATGATGCCTGAACTCGGCCGCACCCAGCCCGACCCCCAGGCCTTGGCACTCATCCGGGAGTGGATTGCAGAGATGAAGCCGCTTAGGTAGTCAGAGGACGTCTACTGGCCTTGCATTCTGTTTTGACAAGTGCAGACAACCGCATGCCATGCAGACCCTTGCACTCGAACATTCCACCCGGCCATTTGTTGGATTCCCATGGCCTGCAGCCTAACCTTGCCCAAGCCATCCAGGCAATACAGCTACCCGCTCCGAACCCGGGCAGCCACCCTCACAGCCCTGGTCATTCACCTTGCAGGCGCCATTGGCATCGTTTGGCTAAAGGCAGGTTGGTTCATCCAAATGACACCTGTCAACCTGCTGGCGATGATGATGCTGGCCTGGTGGACAGAACAGTCCCTATCTAGGAGCTGGATATCGTTCTTCTTGCTGGCATGGGCCGTGGGTATGGCGACCGAAATGATCGGCGTCAACACAGGCATACTCTTTGGCGCATACCACTACGGCACCATCCTGGGGCCACAAATCCTGGGAGTGCCTTTGCTGATCGGCTGCAACTGGTACCTCATCTTGCGTGCTTCCTCCGGCGTCGCCACCCGCATGCTGGAATGGCTATACAAGGGCCTTCAACCAAGGGACATCTCCCCAATAAAAAGCCAGACCCATCGATGGATTCATCCCTTGCTGGGGGCCATCCTGGCAACCGGATTCGACTGGGTCATGGAGCCGATCGCTATCCGGCTAGGATATTGGACATGGCATGGAGACGGACATGTCCCAACACTCAACTACCTCACCTGGTTTGTGGTGAGCGCGGCACTGCTGACCGTCTCACAACGCTTCTCCGTATCTGACGCCAACGCCTTCCCCTCTCGTCTCTATCTTATCCAGCTGCTCTTCTTCCTGTGGCTAGGATGGCACCTTTCGTAGAGCCCTTCGAAGAGCCCCGTTCAGCAAGTTAGCTCCAGCAGCGGCTCATCAATTGCATAAAGGACCGCTTGCCTGATGCAAGGCCAGTACTGCGACATACGTCATTGTTCCACCAGGCCACACCGGCCGATGATTGTGCGGACGCTCTGCGATTTTCCAACAGAAAAACTCATCGAGATCCGAGAGAGTCAAATCGTGATCGACAACAAAAAGAAGATGAGATCTAAGGTGAACTGATGGTACACTCAATATAGGTAGGATAGAAAGTAGCTTTTCCTATTGGTTGTGCTTATATTCATGTGTAAGAAGAAAAACAATTGACCATCCTACGTCTCCTCCTATTCATGCTCTTGGCCACCATCCATGCTGCCGTCGCCCAAGAGCCGATCTTCCCCTATCCAGGCAAACTCATCATCATCGGAGGAGGGAGTATTCCGGATACCATCTTCGATCACTTTGCACAAAGCATCGGCGGACGCGATCAACCGGTGGTTTACATCCCAACCGCGACCTCCGATGAGTCATGGATCCAAGCAGGTAAACACCTCGAGAAATTCAAAAATAAACAGTTTACGAACCTGCAGACCGTACATACCCGCCACAGGGACTCAGCCGACTTGCCAGTCTTTCTCGAGCGCATCCGGAGTGCAAAGGGCATCTTCATAGGCGGTGGTGACCAGTCGCGGCTGGCAGATGCTTACAGAGGCACCCTTCTTCACCAAGAACTGTTTGCCCTGCTCGAACGAGGCGGCACGATCATGGGTACTTCCGCAGGCGCCAGCATCATGGGATCCGTACTGGTCGGAGGCGACCACCGCAAAGATCCCAGCAAGAAGTTCCAACTGCCGCAAGGCCTCGCCTTCATGAAGCGTACAGCCATCGACCAGCATGTCCTCGTCCGTAACCGTGCCTTTGACCTCATACCCGTCCTGGAAAATTATCCCAATACCTTCGGGCTCTCGCTCGACGAGTCCACCGCTGCCATCGTCACCACTCAGGAGATCCGCGTCATCGGACAGTCTTATATGATGACATACGATCCGGCCGACTGGACATCACAACTGCAAAGATGGGGGCGCATCCTTCAACCATTTCGTTTCCATGCCCCCGGCGGGCGCTATGAGCTTTCACAACTAAAATGAAGGAAGCATCGATGAGGGTCTGCTCCTGCTTCTTCCGGCAACTAAGCCAGGCTAAATTAAGTTAAGGCATCTGCCTGTACGTTGCATGAGAAGCCACCAAGGGGGCGTACCTCGTCCTGGTTTTCAGACCTTCTCCAATAGCCATCTCCTCGGCTTCATGGGCTTCAGCCCGAATCGCTGGATGCTGGCCTGGATATGTTGCACTGCCTCTTCGACAGAGTCCGTCACCAGGAACAGGGAGAGGTCGCTCTCAGAAATGGTGCAGCGCTCCTTCATCCGGTCGATGTGTTCTAAGAGATCGCGGTGGTAGTCTTTGCAGAAGATGATGACGGGGAAGTCCTGGATCTTACGCGTCTGGATGAGTGTCATGGCCTCGAACAGCTCGTCGAGGGTGCCGAACCCGCCGGGCATGATGACAAACACATAGGAATACTTGACGAGCAGGGTCTTTCGCACGAAGAAATATCGGATGTCGACCCATTTGTCGAGATAAGGGTTGGGGTTCTGTTCGAATGGCAGCACAATGTTGCAGCCGACGGACCGTCCTCCCACGTCGCGGGCCCCGCGGTTGGCGGCCTCCATGATCCCAGGCCCGCCGCCTGTCATGATGGTATAGCCCAGCCTTGCGATCTCTGCCGAGAGTCGGCGCGTGAGGATATAAAACTCATGGTCCTCCCCGTAGCGAGCCGACCCGAAGACCGTCACACAAGGGCCGGAGAAGTGCAAGGCGCGGAAGCCACGGACGAACTCCAGGGCCACTTTAATCACAAACTTGAAATCCTGCCAGCGGGACCGAGGGCCTTCGAGGAACTGTATTTCCTTTGCAAGGCCGGGTGGAGTGGAGGTAGCCATAAACATACGTGAACTCTGAAGTTACAATGACAACACCAATCGGCCGGGGATACCCTGATTATGCATAGGCCGTGAACAGAGGCAGACGATGCTTCGCAGCAGCAGCGAGATGAAGCTTTTGCGGAACAGGCTTGATACTTCACTGCGGCCAAAAGTGCCCTTCACGAGGAGACTACCCGTGCACCCGCCCAGCCATTGCAGGAAGCCCCCCGGCCCTACCCCGCAAAGTGACGGATGGTGCGGTCAGGATAATGCTTTGCCGCCAGCTCCTCGATGAGTGGTATCTGCGGCATGTCGGCAGTGGCATCCAGGAGCACGCCGATACCCATCCCGGACATAGCCGATGAACTCCCGATAGTCGATGGGACTGAGGAATACACATGCCATCAGTATACACGAACGTTGGTCCAGCCTAGTGGCCATCCCCAGGGCAACTTCTGAAAAATGTCTGCCGTCAAAGGCAATGAATATCTATTTCATGTGCATTATTTTTTACAATCGACCCTGCCCCTACGCACAGGGAACCTGGCAAAAGTCTGACGCCGGTGCCGGGCAGCAGTGTAAAGGAGGGCTGACCGCATCTGACAGGCAATGCCCTTGGTCAGCATCCGTCAATTCGCCAAAGCCCGTACCTTTGACCCATGACAGTGTTGTACTTCACTGGGTTACTCTTCGGTACTTTCCTAGCCATGGAGGCCGTCACCTGGGCCACCCACAAATGGGTGATGCATGGCTTCCTATGGTATCTGCATCGTGACCACCATCAGGTGGAGCCAGGCTTTTTCGAAAAAAACGACGCCTTCTTCTTCATTTTCGCCATCCCCAGCATGTTACTGATCATGTTCGGCAGTATGGAGGGGAAATGGTGGATGCAGGCCGTCGGCTTCGGCATCATGGCCTATGGGTTCGCGTATTTCCTAGTGCATGACGTGATTATCCACCAACGCTTCAAATGGTTCTCCCGCAGCCGCAGTACCTACGTACGTGCCATCCGCTGGGCCCACAAGATGCACCACAAACAACTCGGCAAAGAGGATGGCGAGAGCTTCGGCATGCTCTACGTTCATAAGAAGTACTGGGAAAAAGTCCTGCGCGACAATCGGCTGATGGCAGACCGCAAGGTCGAATACGCCCCAGAAGTCGAGTGAGCCGCCAAACCACCCCTCCCATCCGCAGCCCCCACACATACGACGCCATCATAGCGGGCATGGGATGCGCAGGCCTGAGCCTGGCCGTGCATCTCGTACGCTCCGCTTGGGCAAAAGATAAACGCATCCTGCTGGTTGACCGCGAGCGGAAAGACCGTAACGACCGCACCTGGTGCTTCTGGGAAGCAGGGGCAGGCCCCTTCGAAGACATCGTCCACCGCCGTTGGGAAAAAGCCTGGTTCCATGCGCCGGGCTACTCCGGCCTGAAAGAACTCAGACCCTATGCCTATAAGATGATCCGTGGGATCGACTACTACCGGGCATGCATGGACGTCCTCGAAGGTCATTCCTCTGTCGAGATGCGATACGGCCAGATAGAGCAAGTCTCTTCGACCGCTGATGCGGCCAGTGTCCGCATCGACGGGACAGACCACCACGCCGTATTTGCATTCAACAGCATTTTGTTCGAGCCCCCCGTCATCGGCCGCCACGAACTACAGCTGCTCCAGCATTTCAAAGGATGGGTCATCGAGACAGCAGCAGATGCTTTCGATACGAGCGAGGCCACACTCATGGACTTCCGGCCCGCACAACAGCATGGCACGACCTTCGTCTATGTCATGCCCTTAACCCCCCGCAGGGCGCTGGTCGAATATACCCTCTTCACTCCCTCCCTGCTGGCACCGGGCGATTATGACAAAGGGCTCACCGAATACATCCATTCACAACTGGGCATTACAGCATATACGGTCGCCGAAGAAGAATTCGGCGTGATCCCCATGACCAACCACCGCTTCCCCTCCCGGAAGGGAAGAGTCCTGTACATCGGCACCGCCGGAGGACAGACAAAGCCCTCCTCCGGTTATACCTTCCGCTTCATCCAAAAACATTCCGCCCACATCGTCGACTCGCTGCTGCGCAAGGGACATCCCTTCGAGCGTGGCGGCTGGAAGAGTCGGTACGACTGGTACGACAGCGTCCTCCTCCATATCCTGCAACATCGAAAACTGGAAGGCGGGTTCGTCTTCCGGGAGCTATTCCGCAACAACCCACCCCGCCGAATCCTTAAATTCCTAGATGATGAGACGACGCTCCCGGAAGAGATACGCTTGCTCAACTCTCTGCCCCAATGGCCATTTATGAAGGCCGGAATGTGGGAGATGATACAACGGCTGAGGAGGTAGCCGTACCGGGATGGCCTATACCGCCTCTGCCTTCATCGCCTTGGCAAGCCGGTTGCGTTCATGCTCGTCGAGGACGACCTTCCGCATGCGGATATAGTTCGGCGTTACCTCGATGCACTCGTCGAATTGGATATACTCCATGCATTCTTCGAGGGTCATGAGGCGCTTAGGGGCGATGTTAGTGGCTGCGTCGCTGCCGCTGGCGCGCATGTTGGTGAGCTTCTTGCCCTCGTTGGCATTGACGACGAGATCGCCGGGTTTGTTATTCTCTCCGATGATCATGCCTTTGTAGACCTCTTCGCCGGGGTCTACGAAGAAGAAGCCGCGATCCTGCAGCTTGTCGAGGGAGTAGCCAGTCGTGGAGCCGGCCTCTTTGGCCAGCAGCACGCCGTTGTTGCGGCCGGGGATAGCGCCCTTCCAGGGCTTGTACTCATGAAAGCGGTGGGCCATGACGGCCTCACCGGCGGTGGCGGTTAGCATCTGCGTGCGCAGGCCTATCAGGCCGCGGCTGGGGATCTCGAATTCTAGGTGCTGCATGTCACCCTTAGTCTCCATCACCAGCATCTCTCCCTTGCGGCGGCTGACCATGTCGATCACCTTAGAGGCAAACTCCTCCGGGACGTCGACGACCAACACCTCATAGGGCTCTGACTTTACGCCGTCGACTTCTTTCACCAGCACCTGCGGTTGGCCGACGGTGAGTTCATAGCCTTCGCGGCGCATCGTCTCGACGAGGATGCCGAGATGGAGGATACCGCGGCCATAGACGAGGAAGTTGTCACCCCCCTCCGTCTCGTGTACGCGCAAGGCCAGGTTCTTCTCCGTTTCTTTGATTAGGCGGTCACGCAGGTGACGGCTGGTGACAAACTTGCCATCCTTCCCGTAAAAAGGGGAGTTGTTGATGCCGAACTGCATGCTCATCGTTGGCTCGTCGACGCTGATAACGGGTAGGGATTCCGGCTGTTCTGCATCAGCAATTGTATCTCCGATGTTGAAGCCTTCGATGCCGACGACAGCACAGAGGTCCCCGGCCATGACCTGCTCGACCTTGCGCTTACCCATGCCTTCAAAGACATAGAGTTCCTTCACGCGCTGTTTGCGGAGGCTGCCATCCACCTGCATGAGCGTAATCGGCTGTCCTTCGCGGATGCTCCCGCGTGCGACTTTCCCGATGGCGATGCGCCCCAGGAAGGAGGAATAGTCTAGCGAGGTGACCTGCAGCTGCAGCGTGCCCTCGGCCACATTGGGCGGAGGCACATGGCGCAGGATGCCGTCGAGCAAAGGGTTGATGCCCTCGATGGGCGTCAGGCTATCATTGAACCAGCCCTTCTTGCCTGAACCGTAGAAGGTGGGAAAGTTGAGCTGCTCCTCAGAGGCGTCGAGGTTGAAGAAGAGCTCGAAAACGGCCTCATGCACCTCGTCAGGCCTACAGTTAGGCTTGTCGACTTTATTGATGACGACGATTGGATGGAGGTTCAGGCGGAGGGCTTTCTGCAGCACGAAGCGTGTCTGCGGCATGGGCCCTTCAAACGCGTCCACCAGCAGGATGACGCCGTCAGCCATCGAGAGGACACGCTCCACCTCCCCACCGAAGTCGGCGTGACCAGGAGTGTCGATGACGTTTATTTTGACATCGTTGTAGGTGACGGCCGCGTTCTTGCTGAAGATGGTGATGCCACGCTCTCGCTCCAGCTCATTGCTATCCATGATCAGATCGCCCGTCTCCTGGTTCTCTCGGAACACCCGGGTAGCATGGAGAATCTTGTCGACCAGGGTCGTCTTGCCATGGTCGACGTGCGCGATGATAGCTATGTTGCGGATGTTCATGCGTTCGGGGAGTGAGGGAGTGTACCTGTTTTTGGACGCGCAAAGGTACGCCTATCCGGTCGGAGAGACAAACGTAAATACGCTTTCATGAAAACCTCACAGGTATCGCCGCAGCAGCTGCCAGAGGAGGTGTGCCAGCAGGCTGAACAGCAACATAGTGGTGACCGGAAAATAGAAGCGAAACGGCTCGCGCTCCACCCGGAGGTCGCCCGGTAGCCGCCCGATCCAGTCAAGGCGGTCGCCATGACGGTACCAGATTACCCCGGCCAGGAGCAACACCGCTCCTGCCAGCATCAGCAGCTTCGCCGTCTCTTTCTGCATACGTACCGCAAATTCGGTCATTCGCGCAAATCTTCCACCGAGCGCCTACCTGCCCGAATCCTTATCTTTGCAAGATGAAACCGGTTCTTACCCTATTACTCACCGCTACCCTCGGACTGGTGGCGCCCACCGTCTCCGCCCAGTGCTCCATCTGCACGAAGACGGCCTCACAGCTGGGACATAAGCCCGCCAAGGCCCTCAACGCCGGCATCATCTACCTTATGTTCGCGCCGTTGGCGATCATCGGATTCGTAGGGTATCGGTGGTGGAGAAACAACGGGCAGGATTAAAACCTCCCACCCCTGCTCATACCATAGCAAGCTATTTGGCTTCCAGCGCGTCACAAAGCGCAACGGCGGCCTGTGTCACCGCCTTCACCTCCGCAACCCATAAGAAAGGGATCACCTGGTGCCGGCCCATCCACGACCCGATCAACTCCCCCAAGCCCCAGACAGTAGCACGACAGGCGAAGGCCAGGAGCAGCGGGAAGCTGACCTCGAAAGAGAAACAGCAGTCCGCAGGCATATGCTACTTTCGCGCTTCGGACATATGGATGATGTCTAGCTCCGCCAGCGTGGAAAGCCGCAGGAGGTCCTCTCCCTGCAGATTGGTATGCAGCAAGTGGAAGACGATGCGCAGGTCTGCGGGATGCTGTAACCGGATGGCATCCAATAACACAGCCAAGGGTAGGAGGTACTGCCGGTTGACGGCGCTGGCAAGATGGAGGACGGCATCCAGCAAGAAGAGAGCATGAAAGTATCAGAAAAAACAGCGGATTGCAAGTGCATGATTGTCAGCTGCCAGGCAAGGGATTCCAAGGGTCGACAGGGCGTTGCGGCCCTTAGCCATCACATTTCCATGACGTGATTCACCCCCTCGCTGTACAGGGATCCCAGGCCTTTTTGGAAGGCCTCATCCTGCAACACCAGGTCAAAGATGGCGCCCATACCGGCAGGGGGCTTGGATTTGAACATGTCGGCCAGGTCCATGATGATCATCGTCTTCATCGCTGCATACTCCGTCTTGGCCTCATTCGCTTTCACGTCCCGGATCATCTCGACAATCGCGCTCTGTGCCGTCTGCTTTAGCTGGGCTGCCAGCTTGGGGTCTATCTTGTTCAAGACAGGCTCGATGATATAGTTATAGATCCGCTTCTGTGTCTTGCCGATCTGCGTGGAATAGTAGGCTGTCAGGAACTCGACCGCATGTGGGTTCCCGCTGGCCACCAGGTTGAAGATGACCTCGGCATTTTGCTTCCGGTTGATGCCCTTGGTGCCGGATAGGAATTTGAACATCCCCTTCATCAGATGATATGCCTTGATGCCTTTCTGAGCCACCAGCGCAATCAGGTTGATGGCTTCTGTGAAAGGTGCAGCCATGGCGCCGGAGACCAGGGTGACCATCCTGGATATGAACTGGACGGCATCGAGCACTGCATTGGCCATGGCTGTATAGTAGCTACGGGTGACCTTCTTCACGCCCCATGCAGCCACTTCCGCCAGCTCCTCAGGGAAGCCCGGGACGCTGGCGGCCTTCTTCTTCTGTTGTTCCAGAATGTTGATCTTCTTTTTCTCCTTCTTGGCGATCTTATAGCTGCCTAACGCACTGAGGGCATTGGTGATCTTGAACATGTCCAAGGCTTCGACCACAACGAAGTATTCTTCGACGATGTTTATTTCAGACATCTGGTTGATGTCCAACTGCAGGAGGCCGCTGAAGTTGGACTTCAAGTCTCGCAGGTTGGCCTGTACCGTCTCCGGCTCCAGCTCGCTGGCGTCGTTGACGGTTTCCGACTGCTCCTTGATCTCCGTATAATCGGAGTACACATCGACGCCACCCATCGCCGCCGAGGCCGCATGCCCGGCCATGCCCAGTCTGGAATACGCGCCTTCGCCTTGCTTATCTTTAATCAAATTGCTTTTGCCAGTCAGCCAGTGCCCTATTTCTGAACCTTTCTCCTTGAGGCGCTGAAAGATGCTCTTGTCTTTCTTGGCGGCCTCCAGCATTTCCTCTGGGATATCGATGATTTCAATCTCTTCCGGGATGGGAATGTCAAAGATTTCTATGATTTCCTGCAGGGTACGCGGATCCGTCTTGGCTTGCTCGAGAAGACTGTCTGGCAGTTCGCCAAGGGGAGCCTTGCCCTGCTTTCGGAAAAGCTCTAACAGATCCTCCACCGGGACATCGATGATCTCGACGCGTTCACTTTGGTCGGCCTGGCCTTGCAACGCGTTGAGATTCTGGACTCCCTGGCTTTGGTCGGCCGCTTGTTGTAGCTTAAAAGTGGAGAGTAGGTCTGGCGGCTGCAAGCCGGAGTCCATGCCGGAGTCAGATCGCTGCTGTTGGGGTGCTGCGGCCTTCGCGGTGGAGGGGACGAGGGCTTTAACGGCAGTGACAGGCATGTGGTATGTATCCGACAGACGATGGCATCAGACATCTGATGTGCACAGCAAGAAGTCTGGGGCGTATCCTTGAATGGTGCACACAAGATAGTTAAATAAAAATGTAAAATGGCAATGATTTTGATAGGTCTTACCATGAGCGTTCAACTGGGTTCGGACTCAATAACTGTGTAATTGCGTCCCCATTCAAGGATTATGACAACATTTATGGGCGGAGAAATCCTCAGTTTACCCAAGTCCTAACATTACAGTAATGCCTTGAAGTCACCAAGCTACTGAGGCGGTCGGAACTCTGAACAGTATAAAAACGCTACATAGGGCTATAGCCATGGCACCCAGAACATTGGCGAATTTTAAATTTTGGATGCGAATGACCGAAGTTATGCCTAGCATGAACAAGTCAACTGCCCGCGGCGCCGTCAGCATTTGAAGCCTGTCACTGTGATCGTTTAAACCCTTTGGTTAATGTGGAGATTCAAGGGATTTATCGAATATTTTCTGTTGGGTACGTTTAATAAATCCATGTATTTTTTACAATCTTCCAATTGACTTTCCAGCTTCTCTAACAGGCAGGGAATAGCGAATTGACATAGTTCGAATGAGCCCGCTGAGTAGCTTGCAATCATATCACCGCTTTACCAAGTGTTCTTTGCTTACAGGATCGTATTCTGTCTTACAAGGTAGAGGGCAGATCGTTGAGGTGAAGCGCTGTGCGGTCGAGGGTGTGTTCTATGCTTTTTAGGATGCCTTTGCGATCGAGCGAGACGGATCTGTAGTGTTTTTGGATGGACTTCAGCAGGCGATTATCTGTGAGGGTTGTTTTTGTAAAGGAAGGATGGCAGTAAGTAGCAAAAGATGGGTGTAGTTTGAAGCTGGTGGTATGTTTATTTTTATTGTAGCGAGAGTTTCTTTTCCCATCCCCTCCACCAAATAAAAACGGGCTGGAAAACACTGCCTGACCAGCGCCATCCACCCCGTTGTAGGCTTGATTACCGTTGGTTCTAACGAAGTTAGGGCTGATTTGACTGCCCTAATCGAATATTCGCCATCCTGATGTTTCTTTCTAATAACATTAATGTTTTTGAAAATAATAAATGGACCTATTTTTAAAGTGGTATAGATTGCACTTCCCGCCTGAAAGGGGTTGGTGAGGCAGCTTCCAATCCCGCCGAAGCTGCAAAATGTCGAGCCAAGAAACAAACAGAAACGGCTGACAACAAACGAACAGTAAAACGACAGACACATTAATAACTTAGAGGATAAAACTAAAATGAAAAAAAATTAAAGCAGTTATTTGCACGAAATACGGAACACCTGATGTTTTGCATATTCAGGAAGTCAATAAGCCTATTCCAAAAGACAATGAAATTCTTGTCCGAATAGTTTCTACAGCAGTAAATTCTGGAGAC
>VGFQ01000002.1 GCA_016868815.1 Bacteroidota bacterium | reverse complement strand
GCACGCCCGCAGCGGCCACCGACGCGTGCGCATTCCCATCAGCGAGTGGAAAGAGGTCTCCGCTGAGATCCAATAACGAACCCTGCGACGGGTATACAGCAACCGCTGAAGGTCTAGGCACACCCAATGTTTTAAGCCATCGAAGGCATCGGCCCGATTCTCGGTGTACACGTAGAAGGATATCTTTTGAAATATTGACGTTTGATTAGCATAATCTATTGGATATAAATTGAAAAAGTAGGATTCGTTAGTGGATATATGAAGGTGATATATACGCAACTATGAAGGGAGTTGTGTATATTAGATGTATCCTAACCGTACACATGGCCTATCGGAAGGAGAAGGAACAGAGTTGCATCGTTCTTTTCTGATGCTTCACTACATATATGATCATCTTGAAGCAGGTCCCAAATAGAGAGATGGAGAGTGAAGACAAATTAATTAAAAACAACTATGGCTAACATGCGTTTGGCAAAAGTGTCGGCACAGTGCTCCGCAGACACATTTGTGGTTAATCAAAGTTTAGTTCTCCGCATCAACATTTGTGGTAAAAATCGCCACCTTTACCAAGCGCCAAACCGTTAATTACAATTTTAAATATTTATAATGAAAATATCGTCTATAAAAATCATTCTATTATCACTTGTCCTTTTCTCAAAAATTCAGGGCAAGTGTCAAAGTAAAAACTCTGATACAGTTGTAATAGGCTCCTACATTAGCTCAATACACAACATCAACATACCAAATAATTATGTTGAAGCTGACATTTATCTATGGTGCAAGTATAACCCTAAAAAAAATATTCTTTTGAAAACCAATTAGAATTTAATAATTGCAATTCCACTATCCTTTCTGGCACAGCAAAAGTGCTGGAATTAAATCAAGTTAGATTCCTTACTAAGGCCAAAATCCAATGTAGGCAAAATTTTTCATTTAGAAACTTTCCCTTCGACAAACAAAAAATTATATTTCCTATAGAGTCTAATTATTATACCAGTGAGGAACTAATATTTATAACTGATGATTTTAATTCGGGATTCGAGTCAGAGATTAATATAAGATTAAAAGACTGGTATTTGGATAATCACAAAGTAAATTCAAGGGTCTCTAATTATTATACTAGCTTTGGGTATAGTGATAATAAAGGTTCATCGTATCCTGGATATGATATAACTATAGAATTAAGCAGGAAAAATTCCTGGCTTATTTTCCTAAAACTTTTTTTAGGAGCAATAATTTCTTTTCAATTGCCATTTGTTCATTTTGGATAAATCCATTGAATTTGGAAGAACGACTTAGTCTTTGTATGACGGGAATTATCGGCGCTGTAGGTAACAAATACGTTACTGAGGATATATTTCCTTCATTTTTTGAATTAACACTTATTGATAGATTGCATAATGTAACCTTTATCACTATTTTTTTGATTATATTGTCAATAATTATAATAAGTCGATTGATTAACTCATCAATCAAAAAAAATAAAATTTCGACAATATACATCAATAATCTATCATTCTATTCAATTATAATTCTGTATACAGGTATTTGCCTTATGCTAATTGTCAATTCACAATGAAACTATTTTTAACGATTTACAATTTTAAGAAACGACACAACGGAATGACACAGAGCAGAGAACCACCGATTTTTGAATCGTCTTGACAGTTATTATGACAGACAATAAATATTATTTATAAAAAAATTGGAGACCAGATCCCACTAAAAAAACGGGGCGCATTCTGAAAAGCCTTACGAGTAGGAAAAATAAATAAAAATCATAATGAGTAATTATATCTCAACAATAAGACATACTACCTATTTTATACTAATAATTGGAACTCTCACAATAACTTTCTTTGGTTGTGGCAATGCAACAGACAAGAGCTCAGTTGATATAACAGAGGAAGTAGCTCAAAAGGAGTTAGTTACTGTCGATCCTAATCAACTATTAAATAACAACTCACCACCAAATGAGTCTAAAAAAATATCTGATAATAAAACCGAGGGGTTATCGACTGAATTTTTAGGTAATTATCACGGTATTCAAAGCAGTTATGTTATGAAAAATCAGTATGGTGATGATATCGTAATTAACGGAAATAAGATTTCAGTTCCGTCAAGCGACTACAAATTCCTAATTAAAGAAAATTCTATCGTCAGCCTACAACAAATCAATCTTGAAGACAACAGCAGAGTTTACTATGAAGGGAGTTACAAAATCATTTCGAATGAAAGTAACATAACTAAAGTTGAATGTTCTTTGAGTGATGGCCAAAACTCAAACCCTATTTATGTTTTGACAATCAACAAAAATGATATGAAGGGAATTTGTAATGGCAGCAACGAGCCAGAATTTTCAATTGAAAAAATTAAATAATTATGTAACCAAATGAAACACTTAAAAAGCGCAATAGCAATCATATCGTATTTAACAGGTTTGCTTCTATTCAATGCATGCAGCAATAACTCAAGTAAAAGCAACTCTTTTGATTCTGAAAATTCTAGTGGTAGTTCATCAAACCAAGAGACAAAAAAGGAAACTCAAATTGCTGGTACATATTCAGGCACCGACAATGTTGGTATGCAGTCAACAATTATTCTACGTAGTGGCGGTACGCTCATAATACAAGCCTCTGTTGGGGATGGAACACCCGATTATGGTAATTGGACAGGGACAGCCGAGAATTTATCCTTATACCACAAAGATGCTTTTGGGAACGATGAATTAATCGGAAATGCAAAAGTTACAGACGAAGGCTTAAGAATTATTGGAGGTAAATTTTACAGTAAACAGTAACCAGCCCATAAACGCACCTACCCGCAAGTGGGGTGGTTGTGGGTTATTTAAACTTTGGTGCTACTAATGAACTTTGGTGCTAAATTGAAAGTGTAGTGTTTCAAAAGCCCTACCTTCTGGTAGCTACAAACCGTTACCTGCAAGCGTAGCGAACGACACGACAAAAAGAAATAACAACAAAAAGAAATAACAATGAAAAAAGGAATTATCATACTTGGACTTTTAGGGCTGACAATTTTCGGTATACTTTACCTTAAACAAAAAAAAAAATTATTACCCAAAATACCGACTTGACAATGCGAAAATAGAAGTAAAGCAACTTGCCGACAATGATGAAATAAAAAATGGCGACCTAATATTTCAAACTTCGCTTTCAGGACAAAGTAAAGCCATTCAACTTGCGACAAACTCAAAGTATTCGCATTGCGGAATTATTTACAGCGACAATGGACAGTTTTACGTTTTTGAAGCAATTCAGCCAGTTAAGACAACACCGCTTGACAAATGGATTGCTCGTGGCAAAGACGGACATTTTGTAATCAAAAGACTTAAAAACGCAGATCAAGTTTTGACTGCCAAGATACTCCAAAAAATGAAGAAGGAAGGTGAAAAATTCAAAGGCAAAAATTATGACCTGGCTTTTGAGTGGTCGGACGACAAAATTTATTGCTCTGAACTCATTTGGAAAATATATCAACGTTCGACAGGAATTGAAATTGGGAAACTTGAAAAACTAAGCAACTTTGACCTGACAAATGAAGCTGTTAAGCAGAAAATGAAAGAACGTTACGGTGACAAAATCCCAACAGAAGAAATTGTAATTTCACCAGCAGCAATTTTTGACAGCGAATTATTGACAACAGTAAAAGAAAACTAATGACAACAACGAAAGACAAAACGCCAGCAGGTAACAGCGTGTAAGCAATATTGCCTTTCCGCAGGCGCAACACAAGGCAACATCGCCTACACAAACCGTTATAGGCAACTTTTAATCAGACAACAAGTTTAAATAAAATCATATAAAATGAAAAAAAGCAAAATTTTTAAACTTACAACTCTAATTATGTTGTTAGGATTGGTCTGTTATTACTTTTATCCAGAAGAGAAATTAAAAGATAGTCAAAAAGCTGACAAAATTGTAATTAATAAAGCTAAACATGAACTTTTATTATTTTACAAAGAAGATTTAATTGCATCCTATAAAGTTTCTCTTGGAAGAAAAGGTGTAGGGAAGAAAACTAAAGAAGGCGACAATCTAACACCTGAAGGACGCTTTAAAGGCAAGAAGAAGCCCCAGACCCAATATCACAAAGCAATTGGAGTTGGAGAATGGGGTGAATGTTGTGATGTACTAGTTCACGGACTTGGAGATGAATATGGCTGGTTCAAAAGGTTTCACCGATGGCGTGATTGGACAAAAGGTTGCATAGCACTTACAAATGATGAAATAGACGAAATTTATAAAGCAGTTAATGATGGTGTGATAATTGAAATACATCCATAACTTTTTAAAAGCAGCCTATAATACCACTTAAGAGAAATTGGCGACATGTAGCTCCGCAGAATAATTTGTGGTAAATGAAAAATTCTTCTCCGCAAAAGCATATCGGTAAAAACCCGCCAACTTCTTTTAGCCGTAAAACGTTATGTGGCATTTTAAATAAATATCAAGACAACAATGAAAAATTTACCAACATACATAAACCTTCTATTTGGACTGATAGTAATTGTGACAATTATTTGGATCTATTTGGCGACCAAATCTTAAATCTTTCTGTATGTTGTAAAACGATTTTATATTTTCCATTCAACTTATTACAGTCATTTATCGTACCATCCGACAGACCTATACCGAGGCAGGTGAAGGATTTGGGGTAGGAACCAAGACCGAACCATGAACCGTACGCTAAGCCTCTTTCTCTAGTGCCGCAACTTCCCCGGTACCATTCATGCGGAAACTGATACAGCAAGGGTCCGATCCCTGAACGTGTGTTGCGCAGCGTTGTCTTGTTTGTCACCCAGCCCGTCCATCCTACATCTCCGGCTTCACATACACCACCCCCGCTCTCTCGCAAGCGATGGACTCTTCATTAGCTTGTCCTGGCTGCGGATACCCCCGGGCAGCGGGTATTTTCTGTTGAGGCGCCAGAAGTACAATTTTTACGAATCCACCCGACATTTGTCTGTTTTCCAAATCTACTGACTGCCCGCCCCCTCCGCTACGGCAGAATCCGTATTTTTCATCCATAAACCTGTTACATGCTCCGCAACATCCTCCTCACCAGCCTGGCGGCCTCTCTACTGGTATTCCTCCAAACAAAAGACTTTCCCACCTGGACCGACAGTCACTTACCGCCCGCCTTCCCGTCGTCTGATACCAGCCGGAAAGACAGTCTGCCCTATACCTCCTTCAAGGACCTTCCCCTACAGCCCCAACGGGAGGTACGCTTCACCACCGCAGAAGGCACGTGGATGAGCCTGGATGTCAGCCCGGATGGCCAAACCATCGCCTTCGACCTGATGGGCGACATCTATACCCTGCCGATCTCCGGGGGCGAGGCAACGCCCGTGACCAAGGGAATGGCCTGGGAAACTCACCCGCGCTACAGCCCTGACGGAAAGAGGCTTTTGTTTACCAGCGACCGCTCCGGCAGCGACAACCTCTGGTACATCGATTTCGAGCGGAAGGACACCATCCAGCTCACCAAGGAGCGGGTTGACGACTTCCCCTCCGCCGTCTGGACCCCTGACGGCGACTATATCATCGCCTCCAAAGGAAGGAGGATCCCTAAGCTATGGATGTATCACCGCGATGGCGGTGGTGGCATCCAGCTCAACCCGGAGCCGGCCAACCAAAAGACCATCGACCCTTTCGTCAGCGCCGATGGTCAGACCGTGTATTACAGTCAACGCACCGGATCATGGAACTACAACGCCCTACTGCCGCAATACCAGATCGGTGCCTATGACCGGAAGAAAGGGGTATCCCTCACCATCACCTCCAGGTATGGGTCAGCCTTCACACCCACGCTCTCGCGCGATGGGAAGTGGATGGCCTATGGCAGTCGCTATGAAGACAAGACTGGCCTTGTGCTCCGCAACCTGTCAACGGGCGATGAACACTGGCTGGCATACCCCGTGCAGCGCGACGAGCAAGAGTCAATCGCTCCCCAGGGCGTACTCCCGGGTATGTGCTTCACGCCAGACAACCAGCGGCTGCTGGCTTCCTGGGGTGGAAAAATCCACCAGATACCGCTCTCGGGTGGAGCCATGACAGAGATCCCGTTCCGGGCCAGCCTGCGCCTGGAGATGGGCCCCCGCCTCTATACCAGCTATGCGGTGAGCGACAGCGCGCAGGCCCTTGCCACGCAGATACGAGATGCCGTACCCTCTCCCGACGGACGGATGCTGGCCTTCACCGCCCTGAACCGGCTCTATGTGATGGATTACCCCAACGGGACGCCCAGAAGGCTCACCACGCATGCATTCACAGAAGCGATGCCGGCCTGGAGCCCCGATGGCGCACAGCTGGCTTTCGTCAGCTGGGAGGAAAAGGCAGGCGGTGGGCTATGGAAAGTACCAGTGAAAGGCGGGACGGCAGTACGACTGTCCCAGCAGCCAGGGCTCTACATGCAGCCGGTCTGGAGCCACAACCGCCGCATCGCCTTCTTCAAGGGCCCAAAGCGCAGCTTTGAAGAGCTCGAAGGCATGATGGTGAACGATGCAGAGGCAGAGATTGTCTGGATACCGGAGGTCGGAGGAATACCCATGCGGATCGACCTGGCACGCAACCGCGGCAACCTACATGTCACCCACGACACGAGTCGGCTATTCCTCAACGGATCCGGCGGCACGCTGTTATCGATTCGCTGGG
The DNA here is from genome assembly GCA_016868815.1 of Bacteroidota bacterium. Lineage (GTDB taxonomy): Bacteria > Bacteroidota > Bacteroidia > Chitinophagales > Chitinophagaceae > Pollutibacter. Next base: position 369,141 of record VGFQ01000002.1, on the reverse strand, counting down.
ATGGGACCGATGAAAAAACGCACCTAAAGGTGACGGGCATCACGACCTACGGGAGTGTCGCAGAAGCCGACGGGCATGGACATACAGATCCGGCCTATTCGATGGGCCTTCCCGTCAGGAACACAAAGTCGGTGAACGCCTGCATGCTGCCCGAGTCGGCCGGCATGCAGGAGCCCCAGAACGCTCCCTCGGCCGCCGAGACGATCCTGATGGCGCCGGTAGGCGATAAGGCCATCGCGCAGGTCAACAACAACATCTATGTGATCACGGTACCGCAGGCAGGCAAGACACCATCCGTCTCGGTGGCTGACCCTTCCAATGCAAGCTTCCCCTCGCGACAGCTGACGGTCATCGGCGGCGAATTTCCGGCCTGGGAAGGCAATGGCGATAAAGTGCATTGGTCGCTGGGCAATGGCCACTGGATATATGACGTATCCCGCGCCAAGACGTTCGAGGATTCCCTGAAGGTTGCCCGAAAGCTGGAAGACCGTCGGAAAACCGACTCATTGGCGAGCCTGGCAAAGGCCGGACCCGAAGTGAAAAAGTGGGCAGACTCCCTCGCGAAAAAGCGCAGCGACTCGCTCACCGCGCTGTACAAGGCCGATACGGCACTGGCCCGCAAGGACAGCCTGGCGAAGACCGCCGCCAAGGACCCGAAATATGAGCCCGCAGAATTTGCCGTAAAAGTGGCTTACCGCAGAGACATTCCCAAGTCGGCCATCCTGCTCCGCAACGCCCGCATCATAACGATGAAAGGCTATGATGTGATAGAGCAGGGCGACATCCTCGTCGTCGACAGCCGCATTCGGGCCGTAGGACCCACAGGAACCCTTGCCGTCCCGCCCGGCACGGTAACTGTCGACTGCAGCGGCCGCACCCTCACCCCGGGATTTGTCGACACCCATTCCCATATGTGGCCCTTCTGGGGACTCCATAAAAACCAGGTATGGATCTATGCGGCCAACCTGGCCTATGGCGTCACCACCACCCGCGACCCACAGACCGCCACCACCGACGTGCTGACCTACGCAGACATGGTGGAAGCTGGACAGATCGCAGGGCCTCGCATCTACAGCACCGGCCCGGGCGTGGGCTTCTGGTCGTATAACCTCAAAGACCTGGAACAGACGCGCAACGTGCTAAAACAATACAGCCGCTACTATAACACCAAGTACATCAAAATGTATCTGGTGGGCAACCGACAGCACCGGCAGTGGGTGATCATGGCAGCAAAGGAGCAGGGGTTGATGCCGACGACGGAAGGAGGACTGGACTACAAGCTGAATATGACGCAGCTCTTAGACGGCTACCCGGGGCATGAGCATTCGATTCCAGTACATCCCTTACATGGGGATGTCATCCGCAGCATTGCCGAATCGAAGATGACGGTGACGCCCACCTTACTCGTTGCCTATGGCGGCCCCTGGGCGGAGAATTATTGGTATACCGTGAAGAGTCCACTCAAAGATGATAAGCTCCGTCGCTTTACTCCTTATGAGGAGTTTTCCTCCAAGATCCGCCGACGTACCGGGGCGCTCGGCGGGTGGTTTACGGAAGAGGACCATGTATTCGCCAAGCATGCGCAAGGAATCCGATCTCTGGTGGAAGCGGATGGACTTTCTGGCGTCGGCAGCCATGGCCAGCTACAAGGCCTCGGCTACCATTGGGAGCTGTGGAGCATGTCGAGCGGCGGCATGAAGAACCACGATGCACTGCGAACCGCCACCATCCTGGGTGCCACGGGCCTCGGGCTCGACAAAGACCTGGGGTCGCTGGAAGCCGGCAAGCTGGCGGATATCCTGATCCTTGACAAAAACCCACTGGAAGACATACAGCACACCAATACCATCCGGCAGGTGATGAAAAACGGAAGGCTCTACGACGGCAACACACTCGATGAAGTCCTTCCGACCCCTCGCAAGCTCGAAGTGAACTGGATGCGACCCAAACCCTTTTAAAACAGAAGTGCAGGAGCGTCCGAAAAATAGTTGACGATCGTCATCTTACCATTTCATATGTAACATATGCGTCCACTTTTATTTTTATTGATTTCCATCCTACCCCTTCAGAAAGAGCTCTTTTCGCAAGACCTCTCGGCGTTGAAGTTCCGGTTTGTAGGGCCGGATGGCAACAGAACCATCGCAGTCGCAGGAGAAACCGGCAACCCCCAGGTATCCTATGTGGGTGCAGCTTCCGGGGGAATCTTCAAAACGGAGGATGGCGGCATCAACTGGAAACCCGTCTTTGACGACCAGGACAATTCGTCGATCGGCGCATTGGCAGTCTCCATGTCTGACCCGAAACAGGTCTGGGCGGGAACCGGAGAAACCTTCATCATACGCCCCGCCCATGCCAATGGCAACGGTGTGTATAAGTCCACCGACAGCGGGAGAACTTGGAAAAATATGGGACTCAAAGAAACTGTCAGGATTTCCAGAGTACTCATCCACCCCACCAATCCTGACATTGTATACGTAGCCGCCCTGGGACATACGGGCGGTCCCCAACCCGAAAGAGGTGTCTACAAGACAGTGGATGGCGGACAGACATGGGCACGCATCTTGTTTGTAGATGAACTCACGGGCTGCAGCGACCTTGTACTCAACTTTTCGAACCCCGAGGTGCTCTATGCCGCCATGTGGCAGGTAGAGATGAAAACATGGAATTTGAAAAGTGGTGGCCCCGGAAGCAGTTTCTACCAATCGAGGGACGGCGGAAAGACCTGGAAGAAAATGGAAAGGGGTTTGCCAAATGGCATCGATCACATCGTGGGTAAAACATCGATTGACATCGCACAAAGCAATCCGTCCACCGTCTATGCATTGGTGGAGGACCGATCACCGGCACTCTACAAATCAACCGATGGAGGTGAGTCATGGAAGATGATGTATCAGTCGCACTCCCTTGCGCAACGTGGCCCCTACTATACCAGATTACGGGTGTCCTCCCAGGATGAAAACAAACTGTACACCATCAGTGTAACAGTCATGGAATCGAAAGATGGCGGAAAGACGTTCAACGGACATGGCAACTACAAGCCCGGGGGCGACAACCACGACATATGGTTTGACCCTAAGGACGCCAGCAGGATCATGGTGGCACACGATGGGGGCATGAGCATGTCATTCAACGGAGGCAACACCTGGCGGAATATCAACTTGCCGATTGCACAGATGTACCATGTCGCGGTGGACAATGCCATCCCCTATCACATCATGGGGAACAGGCAGGATGGCACTTCCTATCACACGGCAGCCATCAGCATGCAAGGGTCCATCCCCATCGGACTTTGGCGGCAAATCGGCGGATGTGAAAGCGGTTTCGCGCAACCCGACCCGTTTGACCATACGATCATCTGGTCAGGATGCTATGACGGAGGGCTCGATGTCACCGATACCAAGACCGGACTGAGTCACGATGTGCGGGTTTGGCCAGAGACCAGCTATGGATGGGCTCCCGCCGATGTGAAATACAGATGGCACTGGAATTTCCCGATGACCTTGTCCGTCCATGAACGAGGTGCCGTATATGTCGGAAGTCAGTTCGTGCACAAGACCACCGACAAGGGTATGAGCTGGAAGATCATCAGTCCCGATCTCACGACAAACGAAAAGTCGCACCAGCAAAGCTCCGGAGGGATCAATGCGGACAACCTGATGACCTTTGACGGGTCAACCCTTTTTGCCATTGCGGAATCGCCCTTGAAGAAAGGATTGCTGTGGACAGGCAGTAATGACGGGATGGTACACATCACCAAGGATGACGGACTCCACTGGGAGAATGTCACACATAGGGACCCTGAATTCCCAAAATGGGGAACCATCAGCAACATCGATGCATCCAACTTCGATCCCGGAGTCGCGTATGTGAGCGTTCATTTTCAGCAATTGGGGGATTTCAAACCTTACATTTTCAAGGTATCTGACTATGGAGAAAAATGGACCTTGATATCAAGAGGGATACCGTATTCCAACAGCTCCTTCGTGCATTTTATAAAAGAAGATCCGGGGCAGAAGGGTTTACTCTTTGCCGGGACGGACAACGGCTTGTACATGAGTCCCGATGATGGGAACCAATGGCTTTCATTGAGGAACAACCTCCCCCCCGCACCGGTGTATCATATCGCCATCCAGCAGCATTTCCGCGATCTGGCCATCGCGACCTATGGCAGAGGGTTTTACATCCTGGACGACATCACCCCACTAAGGGAATGGAGCAAGCAGTCTACATCAATGAAAACGGGATTACTACCACTTCGCAAGGCCTACCGATTCAATATGCAAAACGCTTACCATACAGACGGTAGATCGTTTGTCACTGGGTCGAACCCTCCCTATGGGGCTTCTATCCATTACTATCTCACCGATACGGCTGCCCAAAAACCTTCGATCTCCGTTCTCTCTCCGGAAGGCAACAGCATTCGAACCATTGTAGGAACCAACCAAAAGGGCTTCAACAGGGTCTGGTGGGATTTAGCACATGATCCGTACAAACTGGCCAAACTCAGAACAAAGCCACCGGGCAAGGAATTCGTAACATTGGACTCCACCGGCAGCAGGGACATTTATGTGGTCGACCTGGACATCGGCCCGGGCCTTGAACCACCTCGGATCGTGCCGGGATCATATACCGTGTCATTGAAGATAGGCGACCAGATATTCAAGCAGCCGTTGCAGGTGCTATCCCCCAATGTCACCTCTTCATCGAAAGACATCGCTCTGCAGTACGCATTCGGCCAGAAACTCTATCGCCAGATCGGCCATTGTATGCGATTGATAGAAGCGATAGAATTGAAAAGGGCATCCTTACTGAAAGAAAATAACCCTAATTCTCTAGCCCTTGAAAAAAGAATCTTTTCGCTAGAAAGCCAGTTGTTCGATGTATATCAGACCGGATCTAGATGGGATGGATTCAGAAATCCCAGCCAGCTGCTTGAAAACCTCCTCGCATTGGCCAAGGAAAGTCAAACCTATGGGGCCGACTACCCTCCTACCAGCCAGCAGATGCAGGCATATGATCTGTTTTCAGGGAAACTCGACCGGATACAAAAAGATTATCAACAGTTGCTGAAATGATCAATCGGGATATGGCGATCCTTACAATGAAATAGTCAGAGACCCATCCGGATCATACCTTTTCTCTGTAGTGATGAGAATCCCTTTGATATACGAGCGAGGGCCCGCCTAATGGTGGGCCCTTGCTCTGTATGACCGATCTTGGATACAGTAACTCACTTCTTCATATCCATGTAGTCAACGACTAGGTTCGACAATGCGACCACGCCCAGTGGCAGTCCCGACTCATCGATGAAGAAGTCGGGCGTATGGTGCGAAGGCACGGTATTGGGATCCTTTCCCTTACTCATGCCGCCCAAGAAGATGAAGAGTCCCGGCACTTTCTGCTGGAAGAAGGAGAAGTCCTCAGCACCGGTCTGTGGTGGCTTGAGCAACACGTTCTCGCTGCCTGCGACGCGCTGGAGGGTGGGGAGCATCTTCGCGGTGAGGACAGGGTCGTTGTAGGTGACAGGGTAGTGCGACTCGTAGGGGATTTCGACGATGGCAGTGGCACCGGCGGCTTCTGCTGTCTTAGTGGCGATTTGCCGGACGCGTTCGATCACCAGCTTCTCATCGCTGTCGCTCAGCGTACGGATGGTGCCACGCATTTCCACATCTTCGGGGATGATGTTCGAGCGGACGCCGCCGTGGATGGATCCCACGGTCACTACGGCCGGGTTCTCTGTGACGTCGACCGTCCGGCTGACGACGGTCTGCAGGTTGCTGACGATCTGAGCCGAGACGACGATGGGGTCTATCGACGACCAGGGTGCGGCACCATGTGCCTGACGTCCCTTCACGACAATCCGCATGTCGTTGACGGAGGCCATGGTGCCGCCTGGACGGTAGGTAATCTTGCCTACTTCTGTCTGCGAGTTGATATGCAGGCCAAAGATTGCATCTACTTGGGGATTCTCCAGGGTACCTTCCTTCACCATCATCTCTGCACCACCCTCTTCGCCCTTCGGAACACCTTCCTCCGCAGGCTGGAAGATGAACTTGACGCTTCCTTTCAGTTCCTTCCGCAAGGACGTTAGTACTTCTGCCACGCCCATGAGGATGGCCACATGCGTGTCGTGGCCGCAGGCATGCATGACACCGACTTCAGCACCGTTGTACTGGGTACGCACCTTGGAGGCGAAGGACAATGGCACGCGCTCGGTCACCGGCAGTCCATCCATATCCGCACGTAGGGCGACGACGGGTCCGGGCTTACCGCCGCGCAAGAGTCCGACGACTCCGGTATGGGCGACACCGGTCTTAACTTCCATGCCCAGGTCTTTCAGGTGTTTGGCGACGATGGCAGCGGTACGGGTCTCGCGGTTACCGAGTTCGGGATGCTGGTGAAAGTCACGGCGCCAGGCCACCACGCTCGATTCCACCTTGGCGGTGGCATCAGAAATGGCCTTACGCAGGTCGGTCTGCGCGAAGGAGGATGCCGTCAAAAACGTTGAGACGGCAGTAATGAAAAACCTCATAATTGTCAATTTTGGGAAATTTACGGCAGGGTGCTGAAACATTCCCTTTTTTTATTTTCTTTAGGAATTGGCCCGGGGGGCTAAGCCTGGCAGCATTTCCTTGATTGCCCTTTTTCTATCTGAAAAAAATGATGGAATGGATATGAGATTGAACGACAAGATTGTAATCGTCACAGGGGGTGCCAAAGGCATCGGTGCCGGCATCGTTCGATCGCTGGCGGCAGAAGGCGCCATCCCGGTGGTGGTCGGTCGGAACGAGGCCGACAATACCGAAGCGGTTCGCACGCTGGCTCCACATGGAAGCCATGTGACCGCGGAACTGTCGGACCCCGATGCCTGCCACGACGCGGTATCGCAGGTGCTCTCAAGATATGGGCGCATCGACGGACTCGTCAACAACGCAGGCGTCAATGACGGCGTGGGATTGGACGGAGGATATGTGCGTTTCATGGCCTCCCTACACAGCAACCTCGTACACTACTACCTCATGGTACATCACGCGTTGCATGCTTTGAAGGAGAGCCGGGGTGCCATCGTCAACATCGGCTCCAAGGTGGCTGAGACAGGACAGGGTGGCACCTCTGCTTATGCTGCTGCAAACGGAGCACGCAACGCTCTCACCAGAGAATGGGCCGTCGACCTGCTCCGATACGGCATCCGGGTCAACTCTGTGATCGTCGCCGAATGCTTCACCCCGTTGTATGAGAAATGGCTGGGCACCCTGCCAGACCCCGAGGGTACTCTCAAGAAGATCACCGATAAGATCCCATTGGGAAAACGCATGACCACTGCACAGGAGATCGCCGACATGGTGGTCTTCCTGCTCTCAGAACGATCTTCACACACGACAGGGCAGATCGTACATGTCGACGGCGGATACACCCACCTCGACAGGGCGCTGTTGTAAAACCTCAAATTGCCACGATGCCCCCTGCCTTTCTTTGAATCCAGATTGCAAATAAACCCAAACCCACCCGTCAACCACCATGGATAATCCCTCTAAAGCCGGATACAGTGCTGGAAAGCAACAAAGTAGCTACCTGTTACCGATGATTCTCGTCACCAGCCTGTTCTTCCTGTGGGGCATCTCCAACAACCTCAACGGTATTTTGATCCCGCATCTGAGGAAGGCGCTGCAGCTCAGCAATATGCAGTCGACTTTTGTCGACACGGCGGTCTACTTCGCCTATTTCCTCTCTGCCATCCCGGCCGGATGGGTATTGAAGCGCTACGGCTATCGAAAGGGCATCATCACGGGACTGCTCGTCTTCAGCATGGGAGCCTTCCTTTTCATACCCGCCGCCAATACCCGCCAGTATGAAGTCTTCTTGCTAGGGCTCTTCATCATTGGTTGCGGGCTCACGCTGTTGGAGACGGCTGCCAATCCGTACGCCACCAAGCTGGGTGATCCCGCCAAGGCAACGGCACGGCTCAACCTGGCGCAGTCTTTCAACGGCCTTGCAGCCTTTCTGGCACCCGTCATAGGCACTATGTTCATCCTCTCTGGAAAGGAGTACTCGGCAGAGGAGCTCTCTGCCATGGCAGAGGCAGAACGGCTCTCGTACCTTGCCGGAGAAGCGGCCTCTGTAAAGATGCCCTATCTCTTGCTGGGCGGCTTTCTGGTACTCATAGCCATCTTATTCGCCGTCAACCAGCTGCCTGAGTTCCGAGAGGAAGAAGGGAGCGAAGGGGGCAGCCTCCGCGGTGCCCTGCGACATCCCCATCTGGTTTGGGCGGTTGTGGCGCAGTTGTTCTATGTAGGCGCCCAGGTCTGCGTCACCAGCTTCTTCGTCCGCGCAGCCATCGAAGGCGGAGGCGTCGATGAGAAAACCGCCGGCTACTACCTGGGCATCTATGGACTGTTGTTCATGGTAGGTCGGTTTGCAGGCACGGCACTGCTAAGCTTTGCGCGACCGGCAGTACTACTGAGCACCTATGCAGTCGCCTGTATCCTCCTCAGCGGGGTGGCCATCTATGCCGATGGCCAGTATGTCGTCCTGGCATTGGGGGGGCTAGGCTTTTTCATGTCCATCATGTTCCCAACCATCTTTTCGCTTGGGATAGAAGGGCTGGGAGAAGACACCAAGCCTGCCTCCGCCCTGATCGTGATGTCGATCATAGGCGGGGCTGTATTCCCTGTGCTGATGGGAGACATCATCGACCGGAATGGAGATGATATCCAGATGGGGTATACCGTGCCACTCGCCTGCTATTTCGTGGTACTCTATTTTGGACTACATGGTTATAAACCCAAACAAACCGCATGAAGCAATTTTGTCTGGCGCTTGACTTGAAAGACGACCCCCACCTCATGCAGGCATATGAAGAATACCACCAGGCGGTATGGCCTGAAATACTGGCCTCCATCCGCGAGAGTGGCATTACCGCCATGGAGATCTACCGTGCCGGTAACCGCCTTTTCATGATTATGACGACGGATGATGATTTCTCCTTCGAAGCCAAGGCTGCTGCCGATGCGTCCAACCCCCGGGTGCAGGAATGGGAAACGCTTATGTGGACATACCAGCAGGCACTCCCCTTTGCCAGACCCGGAGAGAAATGGATGCGGATGGATCGAATCTTTCATCTATAGACTCCTTTCTCCCTAGGACGTGTAGCCTCGGCAGCATGCCCATCGGGCGAAATGACTCCGCTCTGTTGACTATAAAGAAAACACTGGGGATCGCTGAGGTGGTGTAGTTTTACACGGTTACTTTCAACCCCGCACGCATGGAATCTCGTCCGGTCATTGCCTCCATCCTCACGATCGGCGATGAGTTGTTGATTGGCCAAACCGTCGACACCAACAGCGCCTGGATGTCTCAGGAACTGAATGAGATCGGCGTATGGGTCCATCGCAGGGTTTCGGTGGGCGATGACCGAGAGGCCATCTGGCAGGCGCTGGATGAAGAGTCCAGGCAAGCACAGATCATTCTCCTAACGGGAGGCCTCGGCCCAACCGCAGACGACATCACCAAGCCCCTGCTCTGCCAGTATTTCGGAGGCCGTATGGTCGTAGACCCGGATGCCCTAGCCAATGTCAAGCACATCTTCGAGATGCTCAAGCGCCCGCTGATCGAGCGGAACCTCAAGCAAGCAGAAGTACCAGATGTCTGTACCGTGATCCCCAACAGACGCGGCACCGCACCTGGCATGTGGTTTGAAAAAGAAGGACGCATATTCGTGAGCATGCCGGGCGTCCCGTATGAGATGAAAGGCATGATGAAAGCGTTTGTACTGCCACGGCTGCTAGCGCATTTCCAGCCGACACCCGTCGTGCATCGAACGTTGCTGACGGCCGGCATCGGGGAGTCATTCCTGGCAGAGCGGATACATGAGTTCGAATGGATGCTCCCAAAAAATATCAAGCTGGCCTACCTTCCCAGCTACGGGATGGTACGGCTGCGCCTGACCGGCCGGGGAGCCGATGCGGGCTTGAAGGCGGAACTGGAAGCTCAGTTCAACATGCTCCAACAACTGGTAGCAGACGTGATGGTGACGAATGAAGATCAAAGTATCTCGCAGGTCTTAGGAAAAATCCTTACGGAGCGTGGACAGACCCTCTCCTCCCTCGAAAGCTGCACCGGCGGCTATATCGGGCACCTCATCACTTCCATCCCAGGGTCTAGCCGCTACTACTTAGGAGGAGGTGTTGCCTACTCCAATGCGTTAAAAATCAGTACAGCCGACGTACGCCCGGAGACGCTGGCAGCCCATGGCGCCGTGAGCCGGGAGACCGTCGTAGAAATGGCAGAGGGCATCCGCCGGCGGACGGGCAGCGATTTCGCCATCGCCACCTCAGGCATCCTAGGACCAGATGGCGGGACACCCGAAAAGCCAGTAGGCACCGTCTGGGTAGGCCTTTCGGCAGAAGGGCGGCAGGACTCGAGCCATTTTCATTTTCGATTCGACCGGCAGCGCAACACCGAACTCGCAGCCAACCACGGACTCAATGCCCTCAGGAAGTTCATCCTGGGCTGATACTGCTATTTTCAAATATCCCCAACCCTTTTGTAAAAGTGAATAACTTATACGTGGCCGAGTCGACCCTTCATAGGAAAGTCTCCTACCTTTAAACGTCTATCCGAACCCTACTTATGATGCCTGTCAATTACAAAAAAACGTGTAATGGCTCTGGTAGATGTCGTGATGCCGAGGCTGGGGGAAAGTATCATGGAGGCAACTATCCTCCGTTGGCACAAGAAGCCAGGCGATGCCGTCAGACAGGATGAGTCCCTCCTAGATATTGCCACCGACAAGGTAGACAGTGAAATCCCTTCCCCCGCAGATGGCATCCTCGAAGAATCCCTGTTTGCAGAAAATGACATCGTACCGATAGGGTCGGTCATCGCCCGAATCCGCACCACAGACGATGAGGCGTCCATCCCAACGCCTTCCCCGGCAGCAGCAACCTCCGATGCAGCACCCATAGAGGAACCGCCGACACCTTCGGAGACAGCAGATCCGATCGTACCAGAGAACACACCCCCTCCAGAGGACGAGGCTCCCGAGGCCATAACACCTGAAGTTATCCCTGTCCCTCCCGAACCTGTCACAACAGACGAGCCTACTCCTCCCGTCCCCTACCAGCCGGAGACTGAAGACATCGCACCTGCCGCAGCCCATCGCTTCTATTCCCCGCTGGTCTTGAACATTGCCACGCGCGAAGGCATCCCATTGTCGGAGTTAGAAGCACTACCCGGCAGCGGAGCTGAAGGCAGGGTGACCAAGAAAGACATCCTCGAGTATGTCGAGCAGAGAAAAGCTGGCGCCAAGTGGCCCCATACAATGGTGCCGGCAGATACTAAAATGCCCGAGCCTTCCGTTCCTTACCCAACCATGGGTCATACGCAGCCAGAACAGATAGCGTCAAAGGCATCCCATATCCCGCATGACTCCTCCGAGCATAAGAATGTCGAGATCATGGAGATGGACCGGATGCGTCGGCTGATCGCGGACCATATGGTGAAGAGCAAGGCCACCAGTGCCCATGTGACCTCCTTTGCAGAAGCCGACGTCACCAGCATCGTACAATGGAGGGAAAGGGTACGCGCCGCTTTCGAACAGCGAGAAGGGGAAAAGATCACCTTCACCCCCGTTTTCATCGAAGCAATCGCCAAATGCCTGCGCAAGCACCCACTGCTGAATTCCAGCGTGGAAGGCGACCGCATCCTGATCCGGAAAGACATCAATATCGGCATGGCAGCGGCCCTGCCCAATGGCAACCTCATTGTGCCTGTCATCCGTGGAGCCGACCAACTCAGCCTAGTTGGACTGACAAAGCAGGTCAACCGGTTGGCGAAGGATGCCAGGTCTTCACGGCTAAATCCCGATGATGTGCAAGGGGGCACCTTCACCTTCACAAATGTCGGCACCTACGGGAGCCTAATGGGTACCCCCATCATCAACCAACCTCAGGTAGCCATCTTGGCCACCGGAGTCATAAAGAAGAAGCCCGTTGTCATAGACACCCCGACGGGCGACACCATCGGCATCCGCCATATGATGTTCGTTTCGATGAGCTACGACCACCGCATCATCGACGGTGCCCTGGGTGCCAGCTTCCTTAGGGACGTCGTAAAGGAGTTGGAAAGCTTCGACCCGGCTAGGTCGCTCTGATCCTGACAACTCAGGACCTTTGCCATCTGCCCCATGGCATCTTATCAAATCCTCCTCACCTCGATCAACTTCCCCCGATCCATGAAACGATTGCTGGCCATCCTATCCATCTGCCCACTGTTTGCTGCAGGGCAAGACCTGAGCTATTACCTGCCCAGAGAGACCGCCTATGACAACGCCATCCCCACGCCTGAAAAAGTGATCGGCCATAAGGTTGGAGAATGGCATGTCACCCACGACCGGCTGGTGCAATACATGCGGGCCATCGACCAGGCCTCCGACCGCGTGACCCTGACAGAGATAGGTACTACCTACGAAGGAAGGCCGCAGGTGGTGCTCACCATCACCTCTCCTGCCAACCATGCCCGCCTAGAGTCGATCCGGCAGGAACACCTCAAACTTTCCCAGCCATCGCTGTCGGCCTCGGCACAGACGCAGTCGATGCCCGTCGTGGTCTGGATCGGCTGCAGCATCCACGGGAACGAGTCCAGCGGCGCCAACGCCTCCCTGCTGGGGGCCTACCACCTAGCTGCGGCCAAGGGGCCTCAGATGGACTCACTGCTCGATAAGGTCATCATCCTGCTCGACCCGTCTTTCAACCCCGACGGGCTACAGCGCTTCTCCACTTGGGTCAACAGCCATAAGAGCCTGACAGCAGTGAGCGATCCCAATGCAAGGGAATTCAACGAAGCCTGGCCGGGCGGCCGCTTCAACCACTACTGGTTCGACCTGAACCGCGACTGGCTGCCGGCACAACACCATGAAAGCCGCAACCGCCTAAAAGTGTTCCATGCCTGGAAGCCAAACATCCTGACAGACCACCATGAGATGGGCACCAACGCGACGTTCTTCTTCCAGCCGGGAGAGCCCGCCCGGGTCAATGCCAACACCCCCAGACGCAACCAGGAGTTGACGGCAGAAGTTGCCACCTACCACGCCAGGCACCTCGACCGCATCGGATCGCTCTATTTCACAAAAGAGGGCTTCGACGACTTCTACTACGGCAAGGGCTCGACCTACCCCGACGTCAATGGCGGCATCGGCATCCTCTTTGAGCAGGCCAGCTCCCGCGGGCATGTACAGGAGAGCATCAACGGCCCCCTCTCCTTCCCCTTCACCATCCGCAACCAGTTTACGACGATGCTCTCCACGCTGGATGCGGCGAGGAACATGCGCAAGAAACTGCTCGACTACCAGCGCGACTTCTACCTCGATGCGGCCAAAGAAGCCGCCAGCTCACCGGTCAAAGCCTACCTATTTGGAGATCCTCATGACCCGCAACGCACGGCAGCCATGATAAACATGCTGCTCCGGCATCAAATAGAGATTTACCCGCTGCGGTCTGAGGTCTCAGTAGGAGGACAGGCCTTCCCAGCTGCACAAAGTTTCATCGTTCCCACCGCCCAGCCGCAGTCGAAGCTCCTCAAATCCATGTTCGAAAGGAACACCAAATTCGAAGACAGCCTCTTCTATGATATTTCCGCGTGGACAATCCCGCTGGCCATCGGAATTCCATTTGCAGAACTCCCCAGCTGGAATGCTGAGCAGATGGCGGGCCCGCGCATCTACGAATGGTCGGCCAGCCAGGCGGAGGTTACCAGGAGCCCCTATGCCTATGTACTGGACTGGCGCTCCTACTATGCGCCCGTCGCTTTATATCACCTGCAGTCAAAAGGATTGGTGACCAAGGTGGCCACGACAACCTTCGAACAGGGAGCGGACCGCTACGGCTATGGAGACATCATCGTGCCCGTTCACAACCAGCCATTGCCCCCAGATGCAGTATACCAGGCCGTGAAGGAAGCACAAGTCCTCTCACAATCGACGGTCAAATCGATTGCAACCGGGCTGTCGACCGCCGGAGTAGACCTCGGCAGCAGCAGCCTTCAGGCCATACGAAAGCCGCAAGTGATGCTGTTTGCAGGGGTCGGGACCTCGGCCACCGACGTGGGGGAGATCTGGCACCTCTTCGACCAGCGTTACCGCATTCCTGCAAGTCTCGTAGAGATTGATGTCTTCCAACGGGCCGACCCCTCGAAATATAATATCATCATCATGCCCAGCGGAAGCTATGGCGGACTGGGTAAAGAAGGGATAGAGAAACTCCGCAACTGGGTCTCGCAAGGCGGGACGCTGGTGGCGACTGAAGATGCAGTACAGTTTCTGGCGAATGCCGGCCTGACGAAGGTGTCGTTCCGCAAAGATGGCATGCGGGAAGACAGTACTAGCCTTCGCCCGTATGAAGGCCGCATGGACGACCGACGTGCAATGGATATGCCGGGCAGCATCTTTGAAGCGATACTCGACCTGACACATCCGCTCTGCTTTGGGTATACTAAGCCGACGATGAGCCTCTTTAAAAGCAACAACCTCTTCATGGAGAAAAACCGGTCGGCCTACAACACCCCCGTCCGGTTCACTGAGAAGCCCTTGCTGGCGGGCTACCTCCACAGTCGTTTTTTCAAGGCAGCCCCCGGGGCAGCCTCTGTGAATGTCGATGCGATCGGCCGCGGTCGGGTGATATCCATGACGGAAAACCCGAATTTCAGGGCCTTCTGGTTCGGCACCAACCGGCTGCTGATGAATGCCGTCTTTTTTGGATCCATCGTGGAGGCGAGATAAGCCGGGCGACCATGAGGCATCGTCAACCCTTGAAACCATGGCCGAGCATCGGCATGTGGCGATGGGCTGCGCCTTTCTCTATGGCGCCTGCCTCATGCCTGACAATGGGCAGAAAGAGCATCCTGATTTCCACCCTCGGTTTCGATTGATCCCATCTGACTCATTCTATTTCCGATCATGGGTAGACTGCAATATGGCAGAAGGATGGGTAGGGGACACCTTCCGTATTTTCCCAAGCAAATACGGCGAAGACCCGTTGTGGGGAGATGCCAATGACCTGAAGTTCGCAGATGGCATACATGCGGATGCAGCGTTTTTAAACCCTCCGGAGGCCTTCCAGAGACCGTTGCTGCCGAAGATCGCAGCGTCTGGCACACCTGGCCTTCATGGGGCTATCTGGTTTGAAACCATCTACAAAGATCCCGGGGATCGCATGGGCAAATCGCTATACGCCCTTTACCACAATGAAAACTACCCCTCGACACTGCCTTTTGACACCCTTACCGGAGAAGGCTATCAAGACATCAGCTGGCCGGTCGGCCTGGGAGATTTCTCTTCCAAAGCTTCCACCTGCCGGATCGGTCTTATGTACTCGCGCAATGGAGGACATAGCTGGGAAGACCTCGGCATCATCCTGGAAGACAAGCACCCGCGCATGATCCGAAAGCCACATAACAATGCCATCGCATTTGCCGGAGGTGTGGGAGACCCCTCTGCCGTGGCGAGCGGAGAATACCTTTATATTTTCTTCAGTTAATACGGCTATCCTGGGAACTATGATGCGTCCACCTACAGCCGGGAGACGGAATGGAAGGGACAATGCATCAGCACCGCACGGATACCGTTGCGCGACTTGCAGGACCCCAAAGGGAAAGCCAGCCGCTGGGATGGGCAACAGTTTTCCATTCCATGGGATGGGATAGGCTCCCCCATCCCTTCCTTGCAAATACCGATGGAAGAAGGAGGAGGACCGGCAAGCAATAGCCTGGACACTACCCTGAACATCATCGATAAAATGATTCGAGGCGTTTCAAAAAAAGCAAAGAAATCAAATCATGGCATCACTGCAGGCGCCTACTACTGGGGCCCTTCGGTGAGCTGGAATGCCTACCTGGAATGCTGGGTGATGGTGATGAGCAAACTCATCGGCCCGCATTTCCAAGGGCATCAACTGTACATCTCCTTCAACCCCCCAAAGATTTAGGCCTTGGCACCCATGCTCAGGACTGGACAAAGCCGGAGCTGCTGTTTGAGCAGTACGGCTCTTGTCTTTGGTATCCCTCCTTGCAGCCAATGAATACAACAGCAGACATCCAGCAGAAACGTACATCCCTCCACCTGGGACAGCGAGCCAGATTCTTTTGTAAGCACCGCTACATGAAAGACCTGAATTATATCTCTTCCTATATCGTTGAGTTTAAGAAATGAGACCTCCTAGCAAGGCGCTATCTTTGCCAAGTGCCAGATGCCACATCCTCTCCCTTCCTCCTCTACTCCGATGGGGAGGGGCATATCTTTGAAGACGATACGCTCTATGCTGTGGGCCGTAGCGGATGGGAGGCGGATGCCATCGCCCCAGAAGACTGGATGCCCATGCCGGAAGGTGGCTGCCTTTATGAACTCCCGGGTCGAAGAGGCATCGGTATAGATGTGCAGACCGGCGAGATGCGCCTCTGCGAAAAAGGATGGGCCGTGGCTGGCTTCATCCCTCCCGCCCACACGGGGCTCTCCCTCGCAGCCTATGAGACGCTTCCAAATGCACCCACCCTCCCATTGTTCTGCTATACGGCCGCAGGATGGCGCGCCGGCGCTTTTGAAGTGGCCGCCCTGCGCATAGAGCCGGATATCCGACAGGAATCCCACGGGTTTGATGAAACAAGGATCGAGGCAGGACTCGATCATATCGCGAATGCATACCCGAAGAATCGACTTGTGCAGCATCTAGCCGACAATTGCTGCCGTACCTACCGCTGCCCTGCCGCTCGCAACATGTTCATAGGAAGATGGGAATGCCCGGTACCGACCTCCCCAGCCTGTAATGCCAATTGCATCGGTTGCATCTCCTTTCAGCCACAAGAAGAGCCCATCCCATCCACCCAGGACAGGCTTACGTTCCGACCGACCGCAGAAGAGATCGTCGAATTCACCGTCCCACACCTAGAGACCGCCCCCTTCCCCATCGTCAGCTTCGGCCAGGGCTGCGAAGGAGAGCCTCTGCTGATGTGGGAGACCATCGAAGAAGCCATCCGACAGATCCGCCGCCACACGTCGAAAGGCAGTCTGAACATCAACACCAACGGCTCGAAACCAGAGGCCGTCGACGCCCTCTGTCGGGCAGGTCTCAACTCGATCCGCGTGAGTACCAACTCCGCGCAGAAGCATATCTATGAGCGCTACTATCGACCCAACAACTATTCGTTTGAAGACATTGTCGAAAGCCTCAAAGTCGTACGCAGGCATGGCGGCTGGAGCTCCATCAACTACTTCACTTTCCCGGGTATGACAGACACAGAGGCGGAATATGAAGCCTTGCGCTGCCTGATCCGGGAGACTGGCCTCCACATGATCCAGTGGCGCAATTTCAACATCGACCCCGACTGGTACCTGGGCCGCATCGGCGTCACAGACCCTGGCACCGCCTATGGCATCCGGACCGTCATGGGTGAGCTGCAGCAAGAATTTCCGAATCTTCGATACGGCTACTTCAACCCGCCGATGGAAAGGATCCGGGGCGACTTTGCCCACGACTTCGCACACGCCCAGTAAGCAGGCCTCCCAACCCTTTAAGAGAACGATAACAGCGATTGCCTTAATTTCATACATCACCCTGCATAATGAGTCGCAGAGAATCCGACAAGAATGCCCGCGCCGGGACGCTCACAGGGCTCGTCTGCGGCACGCTGCTATTCCTGGCACTCATCATCTCCTGGACCTCGCCCCTGCCAGAAACGCCGCAGACAGAAGAAGGAGTAGAAGTCAATCTAGGAGATGGAGACCTTGGCTCAGGGGAAGAACAGCCCTTATCGCCCAACCCACCGACCGCCAGCGAAGAGGCTGACATGAGCCCACCGAAAGCGATCTCGCCCATCGAGACAAACGCCCGTGAGGTAGAGACGGACGATGATGACAAAGAGCCCCAGAAGCCGTCGTCCCCAAACCAATAAAGCCTGCGGAAAAGAAAAAGCCATTGACCCCTCCAAAGGAGCCTGCCAAGCCGGCCACAAAGCCCCAGACAAAGCCGGTAGCCGTTGTCAAGACCACACCAGCACCCAAGCCCAAGTTTGTGTATACAGGGGGCAGCAGCAACCAGCCCTCCGGCAATGATGCAGACAGCTGGAATAAAAGCACCGGTGAAGGCATCAGCGGTGGGAAAGGCGACCAGGGAAGGGTAGGCGGCAACCCGGCGTCTGACAGCTACCAGGGAGGAGGCTCCGGCCGCAGCGGCGTCCGCATCCAGAAAGGACTCTCCGGACGCCGCATCACCGACTACCCTTCCTTCGAAGATGATTTCAATGAAAATGCCAAAGTGGCTGTCGATATACGGGTGGATGCCAACGGACAAGTCATCAGTGCCGTCTTTCAACCCCGCGGCTCATCTACCAACGACATGGCGATGCGCAAAATAGCTATCAATAAGGCCCGACTGCTGCGCTTCAACGTCCAGCCAGATGGTCCGGAGGTAGACTTAGGCACCATCGTTTTCAACTTTAAGGTGAGATAACCCCCACAACGTACTTCACCCGGCAGCAGGACAACGATGACGTACGAAGAGACCCTCGCATTCCTCTACGATCGCCTCCCTATGTTCAGCCGGGTCGGCACCAGCGCCATCAAGCCAGGCCTCGACAACATAGAACGCCTCTGCCGAATCCTGGGCGACCCACAGACAACCTTCCCCTCCCTACATGTGGCGGGTACCAACGGTAAAGGCTCCGTCAGCCATATGCTCGCCTCCGTGCTCCAGTCTTGCGGCTACCAGACAGGACTCTACACGTCCCCGCACCTGCACGATTTCCGCGAGCGAATACGCATCGACGGAGAGATGGTGCCGACCGAAACAGTGATTGACTTCACGCAGCGGATCAGCCCATCCATCGAAGCGATGTCGCCCTCTTTCTTCGAGATTACCGTGGCCATGGCACTCGAGCATTTTGCATCCCATCCCGTAGACATCGCTGTAATCGAGACTGGCTTAGGAGGGCGGCTCGACAGTACCAACATCCTAAGGCCGCTCGTCTCCGTGATCACCAATATTGGTTGGGATCACATGAACTTGCTCGGGAATACCCTCCCAGCCATTGCAGCCGAAAAAGCAGGAATCATCAAGACGAACATCCCCGTCGTCATCGGAGAGCCCGACCCCGCCAGCTTGTTTGTCTTCCAGCAGAAGGCCTCAGAAATGGGATCACCATTGGTGCTGGCTCCAACGCTTCGCCGCGTGACCGCCATAGAACAAGGCCTGTGCTCGCTGCACATATCCACAGAGACAACCCTAGGTGTACAAGAGTCCTGGGAGCTTGACCTGAGGGGCAGATACCAGACACAAAACCTACTGACTGTGCTGGCTACCTTGGATACCCTCAGACAACAAGGTTGGAGCCTACCCTATGAAAGCATACAGCAAGGCCTTCGGCATGCCGCCCGTCGGACAGGACTGTTGGGCCGCTGGCAGCAGATACGACGAAAACCCCGTATTGTGCTGGATGTCGCCCACAACCAGCCAGGCATGCGGGAACTCTTGAAGCAGCTCTCAGAGACGCCACACGATGGGCTACACCTGGTGATGGGCATGGTCCGCGATAAGGATCTAGGCTCTGTATTGCAGCTGATGCCGGCCGCTGCCAGCTACTATTTCACAGAAGCTGGCATCCAGCGGGCCCTGCCCGCGACAGAGCTACAGGCAAGGGCTGATGCGCTGGGCTTGCGAGGCCAGGCATATTCCAATGTACAAGAGGCCCTGTCCGCCGCCCTGCGCTCCGCAGGCGCCAGCGACCTCATCGTCGTCTGCGGCAGTATATTCTTGGTAGGGGAAGTGGATGCATCTGCTTTCTCAGACGCAGACTAAACATCAATTAGACATCAAAGCTTCAGCTCTCCTAGGGCTTGCAAGGCATAGAAAAGGGCCGTGCATTGCATGCTCTGGAGGATTTCGTTACGTCGGAGCAGCCCTTTGACTTCTTCCAAGGTGAAGAGATGTACTTCGATTTCTTCGTTGTCGTCCAGTGCCTGCGGGGATGTTAACACCCCGCCGGTGGCAAGGTAGAAATACATCCAGTTGCTGTGTGTAGAGGGGTTGGCAGAGGTACGGCCCAGATACTGTATGGACGAGAACGTATAGCCTGTCTCTTCCAGGAGCTCGCGAGCGACGGCTGCCTGAGGGCTGGCATCCTCGGGATCCACGCAGCCACCAGGGATCTCGAACTGTGTCAGTCCCAAGGCATGCCGGTATTGCCGTTCAAAGACGAACCGCCCGTCTGCCGTCAATGCCACGGCCGTCACCCAGTCGGGGAACTCATAGACATAATAAGGATCTACCACTTTGCCATCCGGGCGTTCGCATACATCCTTACGGACCTTTAACCAACGGTCTGAAAACAATTCCTCAGAACCTATCAGCTTCCATTCCATCGCCTTCATAGCAGACGTTTTATCCAAAGGCTTCACCAATGCATCCGAAGCCGCAAGGCATTCACTTGGGCGACGTGGTGCCTCCCATGCCAGGCGTACATCCCGACCATCTCTCGGAGGCTGATCTCGCGTTGCTGCTCGGGATGAAAGACCGTTCGCCTCCGGTCGTTGACCTCCAACCGCGAGAGCAGGGCATGCCAGCGGGCATGCAAGGCGTGCAGCAACGTGAGGGAGACGTTGACAGGGACGGAATTCGTATCGGAAAGCAGCGCCCACGCATCCTGGTCGTAGGGTTTGATGACGGGCTTTTCTTCGGTAAGCGCGAGCCGGCAACGGATATACGCATTCATATGACTGTCGGCGACATGGTGGACCAGCTGCCGAAGGTCCCATCCGCCTTCGCGGTACGACGTCGCGAGCTGAGCTGCATCGAGGTTTTGGATAGACTGCTCCAACAAAGCCGGCAGATGCATGATGTCGGCAAGTGCGTCTTCCCAGGCGCTCTCCGTATCTCCTATGGGCTGATGCCGACCGATGGGATAGCGCGTGTCTGCAAGCATGTCCATGGCGGGGGGGTGGGTATGGTATGGAGAGTTATTTGACGATCTCCAGCAGTTCCACTTCAAATATCAGCAGCGAGCCGCCGGGGATCTTGTCGCCGGCGCCCTGTTCGCCATAGCCGAGGCTATATGGAATCCAGAACCGGTAGAGCGAGCCCGTCTTCATGAGCTGTACGCCTTCGGTCCATCCGCGGATGACGCCGTTGAGGGGGAAGGTGGTCGGCTCGCCGCGGTCGCGTGAGCTGTCGAACTTGGTGCCATCTAGAAGGAAGCCGACATAGTGGACTTTGACGGTGCTGGTGTCTGCCGGCGAGGCGCCTGTCCCTTCCGTGATGACCTGATACTGCAGACCACTAGCGGTGCTCTTGACACCTGGCTTCTTGGCATTCTCTGACAGAAAGTTATTACAGGCGTCGATGTTGGGCTGGATCTTCCGACGGGATAACTGCTGCAGCTGTCCGCGGATGACCAGATCCGCCTGCTCGGGGGTAAGGATTGTCGACCCTTTCAGAACATCAGAGAAGCCTCGTCCGAGCGCGGCACTGTTGATTTGGGAGATCCCTTGTTGCTTGAAGAAATTCCCGTCGAGCATGCCGATGGCATAGCTGAGGCTGTCCATGGATGTCTTTAAGGACAAAGGGGGGGCGACGGGCTTCGGCGGAGTCGCAGGCTTGGAAGGAGCGGCAGGCTTCGAGGAGGCGGCAGGCTTCTGCGCATAGAGGGCGGCAGCGGCAAGCGTACAGAGGGAGAGGGCAATAATTCTCTTCATGGGATCGATGATGTTTGACTATGTGATGGTCAGCGAAGGTACATCAACAGGCCTTAGCATGAGGGCATGTCAATCTTCCCGGATATCGTGACCTGTCAGATGGATAAAAACATCTTCCAAGCTCGCGGCCTTGACAGCCTGCTGACGAGTAAAGCCTGACTGCAGGAGGGCGTCGATCATGGCTGACGGGTCGTCGATGGCAATAATGCGGCCTTCATCTATGATGGCCACGCGATCACAGAGGATCTCGGCCTCATCCATGTAATGCGTGGTGAGGATGATGGTGGTACCTTCTTCTCGTATCCTTCGGATGAGCTCCCACAAGTTCCGCCGGGCTTGTGGGTCGAGGCCGGTGGTGGGCTCGTCGAGGAAGACAATACGGGGGCGATTGATGAGGGTGGTGGCGATGGAGAATCGTTGCTTCTGTCCGCCGCTGAGCGACTTATACCGGCTTCTAGCCTTATCCTCCAGGTTGACCAGCCGCAGCAACGACAGGGCGTCGGCTCGCTCATTATAGAGGCCATTGAACAGATCCATCAGCTCCAGTAGCGACAATCCGGGATAAAAACCCGATGCCTGAAGCTGTACACCGATGATCGACTTGATGGCGGCGGCATCCGTATCGATCGAGTAGCCGCCAACCATCACTTGGCCGGAGGTCTTGGTGCGCAACGTCTCCATGATCTCAAGAGTCGTCGACTTACCGGCGCCGTTGGGTCCCAGGAGTCCGAAGATCTCGCCTTCTTTCACCTCAAAAGAGATGCCCTTGACGGCTTCAAAGTCTCCATACCGCTTCACCAGGTCTTGGACGCGTATGATAGGAGGCTGGATAGAGGATGTCATGATGGGAGCGTCTGTGAGAGGCATGCTGCCAGCTCCGCCATCATGCCGCGGCTCCCGACGAACAGCGGTGTCCGTTGATGCAGATGTTGAGGCTGTATCTCGAGGATGCGTTGCTGCCCGTCTGTCGCCTCGCCGCCTGCCACTTCCATGATAAATGCGAAGGGGTTGCACTCATACATCAGTCGAAGCTTACCGCCAGGCATGTCGGTCGTACCCGGATACATGAAAATGCCGCCTTTGATAAGGTTGCGGTGCAGGTCTGAGACCATGCTGCCGATATAGCGCTGGGTATATGGACCTCCGTCTGCGGCCTCTTTTCGCTGGCAGCGGTTGATGTATGCCTGCACACCGGGGGCGTAGCGAAAGTAGTTGCCATGGTTGACGGAATAGATGCGTCCAAATGCAGGACACTGCATGTCTGGATGGCTTAGCGTGAACTCACCGATAGATGAATCGAGGGTAAAGCCATTGACGCCCCGGTGAGTGGCATATACCATCATGGTGGAAGAACCATATACGATGTAACCAGCTGCCACCTGCCGGACACCCGGCTGCAGGAAGTCTTCCCTGGATACCGGGCTTCCGATGGGAGAGAGCCGACGGTACACCGTAAAGATCGTCCCGATGGAAACATTCACATCAATATTTCTGCTGCCGTCCAGCGGGTCGAACATCACGATGTATTTGGACTGGCGACTGACATGATCGTCAAATCCGATGTAATCCTCAATTTCCTCACTCCCGATGCCGGCACAGCTGATGCCGTGGCGGAGGACTCCAGCGAACTGCTGGTTGGCATAGACATCCAGCTTCTTGACATCCTCTCCTTGCACATTGACGAGGTCTGCATCTCCCAGGATATCGACAAGGCCGGCTTTGTTCACTTCCACATTGACGCGCTTGGCTGCCAGCCCAATGTCGCGGAGTAAGCTCGACAGCTCCCCGGTGGCATTGGGAAATTGACGCAACTGCTGGATGGTGAATTCATCCAGTGTCTTGACGTCGCGATTGATCATGATTCCGAGGCTTGCATGTCAAAGGTATCGGAATTCTGCTGCATAATGACCCAGGTGGAAATGGCTGCATACAGGGAAGGAATGATGCGTACCGTAGGCTCACATTACGACGTAGTCGCCTTTGGGCGTCACTGCCACCACAGGCAGACGACGGGTCGACTCAAACACCTCATAAGCACGCTTGAGCCGTTGTTCGAAGCTGCGGATCAGGGGGTTTTCCTTCAGCACATTCTCGAGGAAAAGGACGCTCTTGTGCACGTTGTAGCGAATCGGATAAATATGAACAGGGATATAGTCCTGTCCGGCATTATGGGCATGCAGCGTCAAGATGTACAGCTCTTCGATCTGCTGGTCGTTGATGGGTATGCAACCGGTGGTAACACAGCTGCCGTGGATGAAGATATCTCTGCCGGGCTCGAGGGAGTC
Source organism: Bacteroidota bacterium (assembly GCA_016868815.1). Classification (GTDB taxonomy): domain Bacteria; phylum Bacteroidota; class Bacteroidia; order Chitinophagales; family Chitinophagaceae; genus Pollutibacter. The sequence goes on along the minus strand of VGFQ01000002.1, from coordinate 345,126 downwards.
TGACAGGATGCGGTCTGAGATGTTGGGATAGTTGAGCCCAAGAGATAGATGGTAATTGCTGTTATGCTTGAAGTCGTTGATATAATAGAAACCTTCCGGCACCTGGTAGTCGCCTTCCATGCGCTTGGGGCCAAGGGTTCCTGCCAGTGCACAGACCTTATACGACTTGAAAAGCCGGTATGGCTCACTGGGTTCATTCTGAATCCATACTTCCAGTTCACTGTCATATTTAAACGACCGGATGTATAGATTCCTTGCGGGCCACTCCAGCCTTTTGGTCTGGAACTGTGCCTTCAGGGTATCTTCATTGCGCCTGAAGACTTCTGAGACCCGGCTAAATGATTTCTGGTAGTCGAGAAAAGAGTTTTGAGCCGTCGCAGGCAATACGATGGCGACGCTGGCGGAGATCAGGAAGGTCCTGATCATCTGGATAGGATGTTTCATAGTCTCTGTCAGCACAGAATAAACTATAACAGCTTTTCTTTGGATATCATATACAAATGTAAGGAACGCGGACACAGCGGCAAGCAGCCTTAGAGATTGCCACGCATATCCTGCTCTCTTTCAAGGGCTTCAAACAATGCTTTAAAGTTTCCTTTCCCAAAACTCCGCGCTCCTTTCCGTTGGATGATTTCATAGAACAGGGTGGGACGATCTTCGACTGGCTTGCTGAAGATTTGCAGCAGGTAGCCTTCATCATCCCGGTCTACCATGATCCCCAGCTCGCGAAGGGGCTCGATATCCTCTTCGATAGCCCCTACCCTTTCCCGAAGGTTTTCGTAGTACGTGTCGGGAACCTGAAGGAATTCTAAGCCACGGCTCCGGAGGGCTCGCACCGTGTGGATGATGTCTCGGGTGGCCATAGCAACATGCTGGACCCCTTCTCCGCTGTAGAAGTCGAGATATTCTTCTACCTGCGACTTCTTCTTGCCTTCAGCCGGCTCGTTGATGGGGAATTTGACGTAGCCGTTTCCATTACTCATCACCTTACTCATCAGCGCTGAGTACTCCGTGGAGATGTCTGTATCATCAAAGCTGAGGATGTTGCGGAAGCCCATGACTTCTTCATAAAAGCGCACCCAGGTGTCCATCTGGCCCCATCCGACATTCCCCACGCAGTGGTCGACATGCAGCAATCCCGTCTCCGGTACCTGATAGTTCGGACGCTGCCAGGCACGAAAGCCGGGCATAAAGACCCCATGGTAGTCTTTCCGCTCTACAAAGAGATGCACCGTATCGCCATAAGCATGAATCCCACTCAAGACGACGCTTCCGTCGGCATCCTCCAGCGTTTGGGGTTCTAGGTAGGAGCGGGCACCCCGCTGGGTTGTCTCCTTCCAGGCAGCGGCAGCATCAGTTACTCGGAGTGCGATGGCACGTATGCCGTCTCCATGTCTGTGTATATGATCGGCCTGCGAACTGCTGCTCCGAAGCGGCGTGGTCAGCACGAGGGTGATACGTTGCTGGCGGAGCACATAACAGGCAAGGTCGCGCTGGCCGGTCTCTGGCCCTGCGTAGGCCAAAGGCTGGAAGCCCATGACCGACTGGTAAAAATGTGCTGCCTGACGAGCATTGCCGACGAGGTATTCTATGTAGTCTGTACCTTCTAGCGGAAGGAAGTCTGTGCGAGATATGGATGATGAAGCCATGAGTACTGGGATGGATTAAGACAAAAAATGCGGAGGAATGTCAAGGGTAGCATGCGATGCAGCGGGGCATCGATGCGGTCAATACTTGTCCATGGAAAGCACTTCCATCAATAGGAAGTAGGCGCAGCGTTTGTCAGAGAACCTCTTGTTTGGATAGTCCGGCCTCATACGAGTACAAAGATATAAACGGCCGATGGATTCAAAAGCATATCCAGCTGGTTCGCTATCTTCACACCCTAATTGGAACATATGAAAAGGATAGGCATCCTGGGTGGCGGACAGCTGGGCAGGATGCTGCTCCAACAGGCTGCCAACTACCCCCTGGAGACTTGGGTCATGGAGAATGACCCCGCCTGTCCTTCCGCCTCTCTTTGCCAACATTTTGTCCAGGGTGATATCCGGAACCGAGAGGATGTGATTGCTTTCGGCCAGCAGGTAGATGTACTGACCATCGAGATAGAACATGTCAGCCTTGAAGGCATCCAGGCGTTGGAGGAGTCCGGCAAGACCGTTTTTCCGAATAGCCATGCACTGGGCATCATCCGCGACAAGTCGCTGCAGAAATCCTTCTATGTCGAACATGGCATCCCCACCGCTGCCTTCAAAATCATCCAAAGCCTTGCAGAACTTAAAGCGCAGGCAGACTTTTTACCAGCGGTACAGAAGCTTGCCACCGGCGGTTACGACGGTAGGGGCGTGCAGATCCTGCATAGTCGGGCGGACATGCAGAAAGGCTTTGATGCCCCATCCGTCTTGGAAAAGCTAATCCCTGTCCACAAAGAGATCGCCCTGATCGTGGCTATCGATGCACAGGGCGGCCAGTCGATATTCCCTCCCGTCGAAATGGTCTTTTACCCTAACCTCAACCTACTCAACTACCAGTCGTGCCCGGCCAACCTCTCAAAGACTGAACTTTGGAAGGCAGAGGCAGTGGCTCTCTCGGTGGCAAGAAATCTATGCTCGCCAGGCCTTTTCGCCGTTGAGCTGTTGCTGGATACGGCCGGCAATGTCTTTGTCAATGAGACGGCTCCCCGTGTACACAACAGCGGCCACCACAGCATTGAAGGCAACTACTGCTCTCAGTTCGATATGCTCCTTCGCATTGTTGCCGGCTACCCACTTGGTAATACAGAGGCGATCCTACCATCGCTGATGGTCAATCTGCTGGGAGAAGAGGGCTTCGCCGGCGCCCCCCGGTATGAGGGGCTGGCAGAAGTGTTGCAGATGGATAATGCATACGTCCATCTGTATGGCAAACGGGAGACCCGCCCTGGCCGCAAGATGGGCCACGTCACCCTACTCGGCAATGACCGCCAGGGACTGTTACATAAGGCCAGCCTAGTGAAGCAGATGCTGAAAGTACGCGGAGAAAGGGAGATCTAAGGAATACCACATATCCCCTATATGGAACACGTCTCACCCCCCGCTACGCCACCGCTTGTTGGCATCATCATGGGCAGCGACAGCGACCTGCCCATCATGCAGCCAGCGGCAGATCAGCTCAAAGCCTTCGGCATCCCCTATGAGCTGACGATCGTCTCGGCACACCGCACACCGGAACGAATGATGGAATATGCTCGTACGGCCCGTGGACGAGGGCTGAAGGTGGTCATCGCCGGGGCCGGTGGCGCCGCACACCTGCCTGGCATGGTGGCCTCCATCACCACGCTGCCTGTCATAGGTGTGCCGGTGAAATCTTCCAACTCCATTGAAGGATGGGATTCCATCCTTTCGATCCTACAGATGCCCAACGGCGTACCCGTGGCGACGGTTGCCCTCAACGCGGCCAAGAACGCCGCCATCCTCGCCGCCTCGATGCTGTCCACCACCGATGAAGCGTTGGCACAGCAACTGCAGGATATGAAGGAGCGTATGCGCGAGGAAGTCATCGAAAAGGCGCGGAAGACAGAAGGCAAAGGCGGAGGACGCCTCTAAGGTCTGCCATTGGAAGAGGCGACAGATCCCTTTATTCAACACACCCATCCATGGACAAAGTGCGAGAACTAGCTTCCATGATCGACCACTCGATCCTTCATCCCACCATGACAGATGAGGATCTACGGGTAGGTTGCAGCGTGGCGAGGAGTTATGGTACTGCAACCGTCTGCGTGAAGCCCTACGCCGTGCGCCAAGCTGGAAGCCTACTAGAGGGTAGCGGCGTGAAGGTCTGCACGGTGGCCGGCTTCCCACACGGAAATTCGACGACGTCCGTCAAGCTCGCAGAATGTCGTCAGGCATGTATCGATGGAGCCACAGAGATCGATATGGTCATCAACACTGGTCAACTGCTGGGCGGCAATCTGGCATACGTGGAGGAGGAAGTGCGGGCCCTGAACACAGAGGTGCTCGCCCACGGCGCCATCCTGAAGGTCATCTTCGAAAACGACTTCCTGCAAGACACCCATAAGAACGCTCTCTGCCACATCTGCAGCAAGGCGGGTGTGGCCTTCGTGAAGACCTCCACCGGCTATGGATATGTGAAGGGCGATGATGGCCGATTCTCGACGCGTGGGGCCACGCTCGACGACCTGCGGCTCATGCGAAGGCATTGCCCGCCTTCCGTGGGGATAAAGGCCGCCGGGGGCATACGGACCCTCGACGAGATGCTTCTGGCCATCGAGGCCGGCGCCACCCGCATCGGCGCCACGGCGACCGTTGCGATCCTGAACGAGGCCGCCGCCCGGTACGGGGAGGTATGATTTCTGACGGCACCCGTATGGAGCCGAAAGGATACTGAGTTCCCCAATATGGGGTAAACAATTCGCAGGGCCGGTCGCAGGAGTCATAGCACGACGCCAAAGGGTTCTCCGGTACTTCGGTCAAATGGGGCTACGCAATGGCGGCGACTGCCAACGCAACATTGAGCAGGATGTACAGTGTCAGGATGATGATGAAAGAGTATCGATCATACTTTCTGGCGAGTTCGTGTTTCCCTTGGTTCTCAAAAATGTACAGGGAAATGGCAGACTCGATCAAGGTGAGGAGGATCATGCACGTACCCACCAGGTTGATCAGATCGGTCAGCGATAGTTCTCCCGTGTTCGGGATGATCGAGTTCGTGATGTATGAGTTTGCGACTGCAGCAAACAATGCACCGATCCCGAGTCCGAACCTCGGATCGCTTGCGAGGGTTTGCGGAAGAAGGCCAACATGGACACCGCCACGGCCGCGAATAAAGGCAGGAAGAGTATGAAATAGTAGCCCCATCCATCGCATCGAATCCAGATACCCATCCGAAACTGGGAATAGGTCGCCTTCGTCGGTTCGAACAGATGTGGATTCCTTCTCGTGGTCTTGTACGAATGGGGCTTCTCACGACCGCCATATGATCAATCCTATTTCCGGGCACCCTCACCCTCGTATTTCCTTTCCAGTCATGGCTTGTCGGTCAAACTGCGCATGAAAGAAACTAGGGCGCGGCTGTCAGAGTCAGTGAGTTGGGGGAGTCGAAGGGCTGCGTCTGCTAGGGAATATTGATCCCGATGCCGACACCACCTCCCACCCGGTAGAATCGAACTACTTCCTCCATTGTGTTATAGACTCCGTTGTGCATGTAGGGACCCGTCTTTTCTGCATTGCTTATGCCCGGCGTTTTGACGGAGAAGAGTAGGGGGTCCAATCTGTTCACCAAATATCTTCCCGAGTCGGGATCGATCACAGCCTGGGTCCACACAGGCCGTTGCGGCACACCGATCACCTCCGATTCCGCCTTTGAATAGAAGGGTGGAACCGTTCCGTTGAAAAGAGATACAGCGATTCATGGAGTCATCAGGGTGAAACATCCATGGAAAATCCCTACATGCATTGATCGTTTTACCTATCAGACGTTGGACGGGCTTTGACAGGATTATCCTTCATACCATGATGGTGACGTACGGGTAATGGAGCAGAAGCAAGATCATCAAAGCTCAGCAATACCGAATCGCATCTCGCAACCCCGGGAAGCCTCCAGGATCCTACCGACAACCCCCTTGCCATGCCGCGCCAGGAAGGGCAGGATGTTCTCGTGGCGCTCCTGCAATCCGCCCCCGGGAAATAAGCGTGAGCGGAGACGCGACAGCCTTTGCTCGGCCTCCGCGTGCTTGCGGCGCTCGGCCCGTAGCAACTTCGCCTCCAAAGCCCGCAGCTTGTCCACCGCCTTGATGCGCAGCGACTGCACATGACCCACCAATGTGGGATCGATTGCGGCGGCCCGGTCCGACAAGGCCTTATAAAATCGCTCTGCCTGCTGTATCTCCGATTCCATCTCCAGACTCCGGCTACTCATGCGCCGGGCCAGATCTTCCATTAGTTGCCGAGGCTCGCAGAAGAGGTCCTGCACCGTCCAGCCGGAAGCCTTGATGAGTCGTCGGTCGTCCTCCTCCGTGAGCAGGAAGCTGTTTCGCAGGAACAACACGGGAAAGGGCACTTGGAAGTGATCGAACAACCCCTTCAACTCCAGCCAGTAGGCCACCTCGGAACCGCCGCCGATGAAGGCGACACCGGGCGTCAACTGCTCTTGGTACAGGGCGCGTAGTACAATGTTGGGACTGAACCGCTCAGGTTCTGTCTCGAGGCGGCCAAGGATCTCGGCGAGGGAGAGGTCGATATCGGTCCCATCGACGACGAACCGGTCGCCTACGGGGATGATGCGGTTGCGGACACCTGCATCCATCCAGAAGAGGTTGACCTCCCGGGGACGCACCTGTGCCTTGTGGATCGTGTCGAGAGCCTCGGCGACGGGCGCCACCAACCGATGCGAGGCACGGCTTTCGAGTTCCTCGCGGAACACCGGTATCATGGCACGCTTCAGTCGAGGATCATCCGGCTGCAGCACCAGCAGTCCCAGATCGCAGAAGAGATGCTGAATGATGCGGAAGGTGGCTTCCGCGATGGAGATGCCCTTACGGTAGGCATCCTGTAGCATCTCGATGACCTCTTGGCCGTGGGCCTCTACGCCAAGGGTGCCGGCGACGCTGCGGATGAGCGCCAGCAAGGGTTCGTCGACTGTCATACGGCCCACGGCACCTGTCTGCTGCGTCTGCCAGGAAAGCTTTGCGCCATGGAGTCGGATCTGTCCAAGCTCCTCGAGGTCGTTGTCTTCGCTGCCCATCCAGAAGACGGGCACAAAACGGCAACCGGGCATCTCACGGGCGCAGTCCCCGGCGAGGCGGATGGCATGGAGGATCTTATAGGCGAAGTACAGATAGCCCGTGAGGACGTTGGGCTGGTGCGCGGTGCAGATGGTGAAGCAGTCCTCATGGAGCAAGGCTTCGAGGTTTGCCTCCTGAGCCGGCGTCAGCGGCATCGAAGCGTGGGTGTCGCGAATGGCTTGCACGAGCAGGGCCCTGTCAGGCTGCGCCGACCGCCTTGCCTCGACGGCCGCACGAATGCCTGACATGTCGGGACGATGGGCCTCAAAGGGCTTCAGGGTGGGAGCGCCCGACAAGTAGTCGATCACGAGGGGACCGAAGGACCGCGTCGACGCATAGTCGAGGTATGTGACATTGCTCTCCAACCTGTGTTCCTTTTGATCGGGCCGACTACGAAGCGTACCACTCTCATGCTCTCTTGCCGGGTGCAGGGTCGACGGGTTCTCCCTCGAGGTCGTAGTCAAAGGCCTTGGTGATTTTCACAGAAACAAAATCGCCGGGCGAAAGTTTGGCCTTCGTCCGGATGATGACTTCGTTGTCCACTTCCACGCTGTCATGTTCGGTGCGTCCGACGTAACGTCCGGCCTCGCGCCGGTCGACGACGGTCTCGAAGACCTGGCCGACTTTGGCGAGGTTCTTCTCCAGGCTGATCTCCTGCTGGAGGTCCATGACCTCCTGGGCGCGGGCCTCCTTCTCGTCCTGCGAGAGGGTGTCCTCGAGCCCATGGGCGCCTGTGCCTTCCTCATGGGAGTAGGTGAAGACGCCGACCCGGTCGAACCGCTGGCGACTGACGAAGTCGAGCAGTGCATCGACATCGTCGCGCGTCTCCCCCGGAAATCCGGCGATGAAAGTGGTACGGAGGCATATTTCGGGTATTCGTGACCGTGTGTCTTCGATCAGGCGCTCCATCTCCGCGCGGGTGATCTGCCGGCGCATAGCTTCGAGCATGCGGTCGCTTGCGTGCTGCAGCGGCATGTCGAGGTACTTGCAGATGTTGGGGCGGGCGGCCATGACGTCGAGCACTTCCAGCGGGAAGCGGGAGGGGTAGGCATAGTGCAGGCGTATCCAGCGGAGTCCTTCGACGTCGGAGAGGCGTTCGAGGAGTTCGGGCAGGGCCCTGCGTTTGTAGATGTCGAGTCCGTAGTAGGTGAGTTCCTGTGCGATGAGCATGACCTCTTTGACGCCGGCACTGACGAGCCGCCGGGCTTCGGCGACGAGGTCGTCCATAGGGCGGCTCACATGTCCGCCGCGCATGAGGGGGATGGCACAGAAGGAGCAGGTGCGGTTGCAGCCTTCGCTGATCTTGAGGTATGCATAGTGGGCGGGTGTCGATAGCAGCCGCTCGCCGACGAGTTCGGCGCGGTAGTCGGCCTCGAACTGCTTCAGGAGGCGGGGCAATTCCATCGTCCCGAAATAGGCGTCCACCTCGGGGATCTCCTCTTCCAGGTTCTCGCGGTAGCGTTCGCTGAGGCAGCCGGTGACGTATACTTTTTCGAGGCGTCCTCGCCGCTTGAGCTCGACCTGTTCGAGGATGGTCTGGATGCTTTCCTCTTTGGCCTTGTCGATGAACCCGCAGGTGTTGACGATGACGATGTTGTGGCCGGAGCGGGTATTCTCGTGCACCACGTCGATGTCGTTTGCGCGGAGCTGCCCGCTGATGACCTCGCTGTCCACGAGGTTTTTGCTGCATCCCAGGGTGATGATGCTGACCTTGTCTTTACGCGTGGTGCGGGTTTTCATGCAGGCTGCGAAGGTACGGCATCGCTGTTTACCGGGCAGGCTGTGGCAGGCTGAAGGCGACGTAGCTGTCACCACTCTTCGTGCCCAGCTTCCCGCCTCCGCAGGCGATCACCAGGTATTGGTGTCCGTCGACGGCATAGACGGCTGGGGTGGCGAAGCCCGGTGCAGGGAGTTGCCATGACCAAAGCTGTCGGCCGGTGCGCTTGTCGAATGCCCGGATGCGGGCGTCGCGGGTGGCGGCGATGAAGACGAGCCCACCGGCGGTGACGACAGGTCCGCCGTAGTTCTCGGAGCCCGTGACGATGCTCTTGGCTTCGAACTCGGGATAGGTGCCCAGCGGCACTTTCCAGGCGATCTCTCCTTTGTTGAGATCGATGGCGTTGAGGGAGCCCCAGGGCGGGCGGATGGCGGGGTAGCCTTCGCGGGTGAGGAATTTGTTGTACCCGTCCATCCCGTAGGGCAACTGCAGGAAGCTGTCGACGGGCTGGCGGCCGAAGGCGCGGTCGGACTTCGACGCATCCCCCAGCAGGTAAGCAGTGACAGCCTGCCGCTCGGCGTCGGAGAGATGTGCAAAAGACGGCATCATGCGGCGGCCCGCGCGCAACAGGGCCGGCAGCGAGACCGTGTCGTAACGAAAGCCAGTCTGTGTGATATCGGGGTTGTTGCCACTGCCCCGGCGTTCGGGTCCATGGCAGGCCATGCAATGCTGTATGTACAGGCGTCGGCCTGCCTGTCCGAAGGTCTCCACCCTTGGCTGTACGGGCTGGTCGACCATGCGAAGAATCCAAGGCATCTCGTTGGCGTTGACATAGAGCATGCCCGTGGCGGGGTCGAAGGCGGGACCGCCCCATTCGGCGCCCCCGTCGAAGCCCGGGAGGATGATGGTGCCGCGTCGGGCGGGCGGTGCGTAGAGATGGTCCTTGCGGAAGCCTTCCCAGCGCTGGCGTATCTCGGCGCGGGAGCTGTCAGGCACCAGGTCGTTGAGTTCTTCCGCAGGGAACGACTGCCGGGCGAAGGGTGCCGGTCTGACTGGGAAGGGCTGGGAGTAGGCGAGCCGCTCCCCCTTCAGCTCGGTGTCGACCGGCACGGGGCGTTCTTCAATGGGAAAGAGCGGCCTGCCGGTGGCTCGTTCGAAGAGAAAGACGAAGCCCGACTTGGTGGGCTGGGCGACGGCGTCGATGCGCTTGCCGCCATGGGTGACGGTGACGAGGGCGGGGGCTGTCGGGAGGTCGCGATCCCACACATCGTGATGCACGGTCTGGAAATGCCACCGGCGTTTGCCGGTGGCCGCGTCGAGTGCCAGCAGGCAGTTGGCGTAGAGGTTGTCGCCTTTGCGGCGCCCGCCGTAGAAGTCGAAGGAGGCGGATCCGGTGGGGACAAAGACGATACCGCGTGCTTCATCCAAACTCAGCCCCGACCAGCTATTGGCGCCCCCGACATGTCGGTAGGCGGTGCTGTCGTCCCAGGTGCGATATCCCGGGTCTCCAGGCCCGGGGATAGTCTGGAAGGTCCATCTGCGACGGCCGGTACGCACATCGTAGGCACGTATATAGCCAGGTGCGGCGGAGGCGGCCTCATCGACACGGGAGCCGATGATGATGAGGTCGCGATATACGATGCCGGGTGTGGTGAGGTTGACTAGGCGGTCTTGGGCTGCTGGGCCCAAGCCGTCGTGGAGGTCGACGCGGCCGCTGTCGCCGAAGGATAGCACCGGGCGGCCGCTGCGGGCATCGAGGCAATGGAGGTAATGCCCGGCGCCGTAGAGGATGCGCTGGTCAGCACGGCCATCCGACCAGTATGTGACGCCCCGGCTGTTGTTGGTGCCGAAGAAGGGCTTGCGTCCTCCGCCCGTGGCCTGGGCAGGGTCAAAGGTCCAGATGACCTCGCCGGTATGCGCCTTGAGGGCAAAGAGCTTCAGGGTGGCGGAAGTGCCATAGAGGATGCCATGGACTATGATCGGATGGCATTGGATCTGGGAACGCTGCGCAGTGTCCGCATCTCCGGCATGGTATTCCCATACCGGCCGAAGGAGGTGCACGTTGGCAGTGTCGACGGCCCGCAAGGGACTGTAGCGGATGTTGAGAGGGCTTCCGCCATATACCGGCCAATCGATGGGCGGCCTTGGACCGGGGCCGGTCAGCGACAAGCCTGCCAGCAGGCAAACGGGCAGCACCCTTTGTATCATGGGTGAAAGTAAGTCATTATGCGGAGTATGCTGCCAGGGTATATTCAATCTGCGGCAGGCTCGGGGGGCGGCTTAATGCGTACCGCCACCAGGTCTTGGCACGCTACGGTCAACGGCATGGCCCCCAGCTGGACGATTGCATTTTTACCTCGGATCTCCAACAGCAAGCCTACTTTGTTGTTTTTCCGCATCAACACTGGCTCACCCACCTTCGGGGCCTGGCCCGTCTCTTCATACCGGGCATCTAGCTTCTTCTTGACTTTATCCGTGACCTGTCGCTCTTGTTGGACGGATAGCAAGGCCTGCAGGCGTTTCATGATTTCTCCGCGCTGATCGGTGTCGCGGGTGCGGCGCCAGTCAGACACCAGCTGCCGGAGCTTGCGTTCCATGTCTTTGAGCCAGGCCAGGCGTTCCTCTGAGAGGCGATTGCGCTCTTTGAGGAGCTCTACTTCCTGGCGGTGCTTTTCCCTGTCCATCACCCGGGTCATCTCTTTCTGCAAGGCCTCATTTTTCTTTACTAGTCGCTCGAGCTCTTTCTCCCGCTCTGAGATGCGACGCAGGTCTTGTTCGGTACGGTTCAGAAGTTTATCGAGCCTGACATGGCCCTCATCTACAAGCTCGCGTGCCCTTTGGATGAGCCTGGGCTCGAGGCCGATGCGTTCGGCGATGGAGAAGGTATAGGAGCTGCCGGGCTTGCCGATATTGAGCCGATACAGCGGCAGCAAGCGATGCTCGTCGAAGGCCATGGCGGCATTGACGATGCCGGGGGTTTTGCCGGCCATGACCTTGAGGTTGAGGTAGTGGGTCGTGACGATGCCCATGGCATGGCGGCGGACGAGCTCTTGCAAAAAGACTTCTGCGAAGGCGCCCCCTAGGCCGGGGTCGCTCCCGCTGCCCAGTTCATCAATGAAGAAGAGGGTCCTGCCATTGGCTTGCTCCAGCAGTTGCCGAATATTCCGCAGGTGGGAGCTGTAGGTGCTGAGTTCAAATTCCAGGCTTTGCGTATCGCCCATATGGATCATGAGCTGCTTGTAGATGCCAAAGCGAGAGTCTGGATGGGCAGGCACCAGCAGGCCCGCTTGTACCATCAGCTGCAGCAGTCCGACCGTCTTCATGGCCACCGTCTTGCCCCCTGCATTCGGGCCCGAGATGACGAGGATGCGCTGCCGCTCGTCGAGCTGCAGGTCGACGGGCACGACGGGTTTCTGCAGCCGACGGTGGTACACCAGGAGTAGCGGGTGGAAGGCGCGGATCAAATGCACGCCGGAGCGGTCTGCCACCTGCGGCATGCAGGCATCCATATCGAGTGCCAGCTTTGCCTTGGCCCGGATGAAGTCGTATTCCCCCAGGATGTCGTGGTATTGCAGGAGCAGGGGGGCATGGCCCGACAGAGTGCAGGTCAGCTCCCGGAGGATGCGATACACTTCAGCGCGCTCCTCATTTTCCAGCGAATAGACGTCATTGTTCAGGTCGATGGTTTCAGAAGGCTCTACAAAAGAGGTGCGGCGGGTATCGCTCTCGCCGTGCAGGATGCCTTTGACCTGTCGTTTGTGCTCGGCGTGGATGGCTACGACCCTCCTGCCGTTCAGAAATGCTTCTTCGATATCGGCTACATAGCCGGCCTTCTGCAGCTTCTGCAGGATGCGGTCAAAAGAGCGGCGCAGCTCTTGCCGCTTTCGGTGCAGCGAGGCCCGGATCCGTTCGAGGGCGACAGAGGCATGGTCGTGTACCTGCCCAGCGGCATCCAGCACCGCGTCGATCTGGGCGGCTATCGACTTCTCATAGGGGGTGTGCGCGATGACGGCATACAGCATGGGCCATGCATCCCTGCGGTCTATGTCAAACCATCGAAAGACCTGCCCCATGGCTTCTGCCAGACTTCTTACTTGGATAAAGTCTTCCCCCGTCAGCACCGCCCCCGGGATGCCCAGCAGCCGGAGCTCCCTATGTATGTTGAGTAAGACATCGTTGGGGAATGACTGGCCCGACTGCAGCAGGAGGCGGTAGGCTTCCGCCTGGGAAAGCTCGTGCACGATCACGTCCCGGCGGGTATGGATGTGGAGTGATTGGCATTTGCCGATGGCGTATTCGGAGCGGGCATGGACTGCCAACAACTCGATGACTTTATCCAACTCGAGCTGAACAAGTGCTGATTCCGGGAACCATTTCATAAGTGCAGAAGAGGAAAATGCCGCCGGATGGCGTCTGGCTGGTAGAATTATTTCGTCTCAAACCCAACAGAATCACAAAAGTATTGTTAAAATATTGTGTACCGGCAGCATGCATGCGCTGTTTCGGGTGGCATTGATTGTCATGATACGCTGTCACCCGACATTTGCACTCAAATATACTGCCTGCATGCATCCCATGACTCACCTTCCCTTCCTGGCCTTCGTGCTCGCCACCTCCTGCGCACAGCGGGAGGCTCCGATGGCTGCCAGCCTCTCCCACACTGTCTACTCCCCTACTATGCAAAAAGATACGATCACCTTTGGTTCAGGATGTTTTTGGTGCACAGAAGCCATCTTCCAGCAGGTGGATGGGGTGCTGAGTGTCGTCAGTGGTTATAGCGGAGGCCACGTAGCCAATCCCACCTATGAGCAGGTCTGTGAAAAAAATACCGGCCATGTGGAGGTATGTCAGCTCGTCTACGACCCTTCCAAGGTAAGTGTGGACAAATTGCTGGAAGTATTCTGGCAGACGCATGACCCTACGACGGCCGACCGCCAGGGTAACGACGTAGGCCCCCAATACCGGAGCGTCGTGTTCTACCATTCAGAAGAACAAAGGCAGAAAGCGGAGCATTACCGCGACGAACTAAACAAGACAAACACCTTTGGCAAGCCGGTCGTCACCGGCATCGAGCCGTTATTGAACTTCTATCGGGCAGAGTCATACCATCAGGACTATTACCGTAACAACCGCAACCAGCCTTACTGTTATTTCGTCATCCGCCCGAAGCTGGAAAAATTTGAAAAGATATTTGTAAGTAAGAAATAGAATTCTGTAGATTAGGCACTGTTTATGGCCCTTTCTCCAGTTGCCTTCAGCTGCTTATGCAGAGTGGTCCCTTCTAGACATGGCAATCCGCTATGATGTTGCTATTATAGGTGCCGGCCACAATGGCCTGGTGGCTGCCTGCTATCTGGGCATGGCCGGGAAAAAGGTGGTGGTCCTGGAGGCGAGTCAGAATATAGGGGGTGCCAGTATCAGTGCATGCCCCTTTGATGGGTACGATGTACGGCTGTCCCGCTATGCCTATCTGCTCTCTCTGTTTCCAGACACAATCATGTGCGACCTGGGGCTGAAGGTGCCCGTCCGCTCAAGGTCCATGTCGTCTTATACGCCTTATGTCGCAGAAGGAAGACATGAAGGCCTGCACATCGCTCGTAAGTGGGACGCAGAAACGGAAGCCTCCTTCGAGCGGCTGACCGGAGAAAAGAAGGAAGCCCTGCAGTGGCGGAATTTTTACCATGACTTACAACAGATGGCCAAAAAGTTGGCTCCTACGTTGCTGAGTCCCTTGCAATCGCGCACAGACTTACGAAATCTTATGGGCATGGATGAGGTCTGGCGGATGATGTTTGAACAGCCGATCGGTGAAGCACTGGTCGAAAAATTTCAATCAGACCTCGTAAGGGGGGTGATCCTCACCGACGCCATGATTGGCACGCACACTTCTGCCTATGATTTACAAGCCAACCGCTGTCTGCTATACCATGTCATCGGCAATGGCATGGGAGAGTGGAAGGTCCCGGTAGGCGGGATGCAGCAGCTGATCGACGAACTCAAGCGGGTAGCCATGGCCAACGAAGTTAAGATCCTCACAGATGCCCGCGTGACAGACCTGAGCCTCGGAAAGGCAGGTGTCGAGTTAGCCACGGCAGACGGCACCTCTTACAAAGCCAAGCAGTTGCTCTGCAATGCAGCACAGCCAGTCCTCGCGGCGCTGCGGGGCCTGCCATCCACCCCTGCCCGTGAAGGCTGCCAGACCAAAATCAACATCCTCCTCGAAAAACTTCCCCGTTTCCGGTCGGGTGTCGACCCAAGCATCGCATTGGCGGGCACGCTGCACATACAGGAAAGCTTCAGGCAACTGGAGGATGCCTTTCAGGAAAGCGAGGAAGGAAAGCTCCCTAGGGTCTTACCCTTTGAGATGTATTGCCATTCACTCACCGACCCTACCATCCTAAGTAAATCCCTGCAAGAGCGTGGCATGCATGCCTTGACCATATTCGTCCTGCATACCCCAGCGAAGATTTTTGACAGAGGCCATGCAGCGATGGGGCAGCAGGTCTGTGAGAGTACGTTTGCCGCTTTGAACGACTACCTTATAGACCCCATCGAATCCTGCCTGGCGCGGATGCCCAATGGAGCGCCATGTGTTGAAATCCTCACCCCCCACGAGTTGGAAGCCATCCTTGGGCTGCCGCGCGGTAATATCTTCCATTCAGACCTGAGCTTACCCTTCCTGGAGCAGCGGCAAAAGGGTGTCTGGGGTGTGGAGACAGACGATCCCCGCATCCTCCTCTGCGGCTCCAGTGCCCTGCGTGGCGGTGGTGTCAGCGGCATCCCTGGGCATAATGCTGCCATGGCTGTCTTGCAAGGATCCAGGGGCTGACACTTTTTCCCATCATCACCGGCTCGGGACCTGCACGGTCCTGAGCTCTAGCAGGTTCAGCGCGTTGGGATGAAAACCTAACACATCGGGACGAACCAATCGAATGACCATGTCGTACCAAAGGGGGATGACAGATGCCTGGTCGATGACCATCTGGTCCATCCTACGATAGATGGCATAGCGGGCTGTGTCCACCGTCTCCAGCAGTGCTTTTTGATAGAGCAGGTCGAAGGCGGGCAGGCTGGTACGGGTGTAATTGGGCGGGGCGGGGTTAGGCCCATAGAAGACACTGAGGTAGTTCTCGGCATCGGGGTAGTCTGCAATCCAGCTGCCCCGAAAGAAGAGTGCCTGCTGCTTGGCGATGCGCTCTAGCAAGCTTCCGCGCTGCATTGCCTCGACGCGGACGAGGATGCCTATCTCTTCCAGTTGACGGGCCACAAAAGCACCCATCTCTGCATAGATGGGGATGGTATAGAGCGTAAAAGGTTGCAGGCCCCGGCCGCCCGGGTAGCCGGCTTCCACCAGGAGCTGTCGGGCCAGAACAGGGTCGTAGACATGGCCTTTAGGACGCGCGCTGTCGAATCCTGGCAGTCCATAGGGTACGAAGCCGTTGATGGCGGGAACGCCAATGGAGTTGCGCAGGTAGAGGATCATCTTCTGCCGGTCAATGGCATGGCTCATGGCAAGCCTAAGTGTCCGCTGGCGCAGCGGGGATGTGCGCAGCAGTGGGCTGGACGTATCCTGCAGGACGCCCAAGTACTCGGTGTTCATGTACGGTTGCTTTTGCAGGATGATGCGCCCTTCCCATTCTGCTTTTAGATCTCCGTTAAGGCTCAGGATCTCATCTTTAAAATTGGCGTCGATGTCGTTGACAAAGTCGAGCCGGCCCTGTCGGAACTCGAGGAATTCCGCTGCCTTGTTATCCAGGAACGATACTTTTACGGCGTCGAGGTATGGCAGTCGCCGGCCGGCCGAGTCGCGCTCAAAATAACGGGGGTGCTGATAAAAGATCAGGGCAAGCCCTTCTTCCCACTGGCCAAACCGGAAAGGTCCGGTACCGCAGGGGTGACGGCCAAAGTCACGGCCCATCATCTCTACCACCTCCTTCGGCACAATGGAGCAGTACTGCATGCTGAGTATCCCCAGGATTGGGGGAAATGGCTGGGCCAGCCGCAGGATGAACGTACTGTCGTTGATGGCTGAGAAAGGTCGCTGGCGATCGACACGGCCGTGGAAGATCCAGCCCCCCGGGCTGGCCGTGGCAGGGTCCACGATCCGCCGCAATGAGTAGGCAACATCCGCAGCGATCATCTGCCGACCTTTACCGCCGGAGAAGGCAGGATGGTCGTGAAAATAGACATCTCGACGCAGGAGAAAGGTATAGGTTAGATGGTCTGCCGAGACAGACCACCCCTTCGCCAGCGATGGGATGATGCCGCGCGTCGGATGCACTTCCGTCAGGCTGTTGAAGAGCTGGTGGGTGGCCCAGATGACAGCCTGATTTTTCGCGAAGGCAGGATCGAGGGTGGCTATGCCTTCTGGCTGGTTGTAGCGGAAGATGGAATGTCTCTTGGCGTCGCGGTCTGCACAGCTAGTGAGCAGCCAAAGGGAGAGGAAAATAATCCTACTTTGTGGCACGGCCAAAAATACGCAATGAGCACCAACCGTCTCTTCCTAGCAGCGATGCGACACACGATGGACTGCCGGCTCCTAGCATTGCTGGCCTGTCTGCTAGCCCCTGCCACCTGCGTATCGCAGGCGAAAGGCTTCACTCGGGCCGACACCTTACGGGGAAGCATCACCGAAGCACGTGCCTGGTGGGATGTGGTACACTATGCCATCCATGTCGAACCGGACTATCTGTCGAGATACATCCAAGGAAGGGTTGATCTGACCTTTCGCGTGCTCACAACCGAACAGCGTATGCAGATCGACCTGCAGGAGCCGATGCGCATCGACAGGGTGCTCTGGGATGGCCACGAGCTGCCCTTCAGCAGGGAGGGCAACGTCTGGCACTTGCTGTGGCCGGAGGCACCAGCCCAAGGTACGCTCCAACGACTCTCTATTTTTTATGCCGGCCAACCCCGGGTAGCCAGGCGACCGCCATGGGACGGTGGCTGGATCTTTACCAAAGACACAAAAGGCCGGCCCTGGATGAGTGTCGCCTGCCAGGGGCTGGGCGCCAGCAGCTGGTATCCATGCAAAGACCATCAGAGCGATGAACCCGACAGCGCCTCCTTATCCATCACCATCCCCGACACCTTAACGGCTGTCGCAAATGGCCGGCTGCGGTGGCGCCACCCCGAGACAGGAGGCCGCGTCACCTACCAATGGGCGGTGACGAACCCTATCAACAACTACAACATCATACCATACATAGGGAAATATGTGTCGTGGAATGAGGTATATGCCGGAGAGGCCGGGCCGCTGGACTGCTCTTACTACGTACTGGAAACCGACATCGATTCCGCCAAGGCCCAGTTCTCCCAGGTACCCGGCATGCTGCGCTGCTTCGAACATTGGTTTGGGCCATACCCTTTCTATGCCGACGGCTACAAGCTCGTCCAATCACCCCACCTCGGCATGGAGCACCAGAGTGCTGTCGCTTATGGCAATGGGTTCCGCAACGGGTATCGGGGCACCGACCTGTCGGGTACCGGATGGGGGTTGAAATGGGACTTCATCCTCGTCCATGAAAGCGGCCA
Organism: Bacteroidota bacterium; assembly: GCA_016868815.1. Lineage (GTDB taxonomy): Bacteria > Bacteroidota > Bacteroidia > Chitinophagales > Chitinophagaceae > Pollutibacter. The sequence goes on along the minus strand of VGFQ01000002.1, from coordinate 327,094 downwards.
TGAATGGTTCGGGAACAACATCTCCTCCAAAGATATCGCCGACATGTGGGTCCATGAAAGCTTCACGAACTACTCTGAGACCCTCTTTACCCAATGCCTGTCAGGCCCGCAGGCAGGCAGCGCCTATGTTGCAGGCACACGCAAGCTGATCCGCAACGACATCCCCATTGTGGGAAAATACGGCGTCCATGATGAAGGCTCCGGCGACATGTACTACAAAGGAGGCAATATGATCCACTACATGCGGCAACTCTTCCGCGACGACGAACGGTTCCGACGTGCGCTGCGTGCGATGAATGACACCTTCCGCCATCAGACAGTTACCTATGCCGCAGTTGTAGGCTTCTGGAGCCGCCAATGCGGGCGCGACTTGTCAAAACTCTTTCAACAATATCTAACCACCACTCAGATTCCGGTACTATCCTGGAGGATACAAGGCAGACAGCTGATCTACCAATGGCAGCAATGCCTGCCGGGATACAATATCCCGGTGGCCGTAGTATTGGACAACCAACAAAAACGCTGGCTGAACCCCACGACCACTGAACAGAGGTTGACCATCGAGAGAGGCGTGCGGAAACTGGATATCCACCCTGACTGCTACGTTCTCGCTCGCCAGCGTTGATCCCCTACCTCGAGGGCGTAAAGATCCAGAAGACCACATATAGAAGCGTCATTGCGCCGGAAGAGATTCCCAGCGTGATGCCTCCTATGCCAAAGAAGGCCAACAGGAAGAGAACCCGGAGCAGGGTAGCACTCAACCCTATCGCATCCCCTAAACCGGAGAGCACCCCCCCCAAGACTTTATCATGTGTGTTCCTGTGCATACAACTTGAGTAGGTGAATCAATTAAAGCAGGGCTATACATTACTAAAGTTCACATTAAAAATGTTTAGGTAGTTTGAACAGGTAAAACTCTGAATTGAAGATATCAAAACATTTTACTTGTTAAAAAGCATGATGTGGAAAAATACTTCCAACGCCTCCAGACAAATCCTTGCTTCCGGCAATGAATGTGGAAAAAAGACCCTCCCCTGAGGGTTGGGAAATACGGAGATTCGCCCTCTCTCCCAACCCATCACGGCTGAGATGCCCCGTTTCTCACACTTACACGTCCATACCCAATACTCGCTGCTCGACGGGGCGGCCCCTATCAGTGCTCTGTTCACAAAAGCCGCCAAAGATGGGATGCCTGCCCTAGCGATCAGCGACCATGGCAATATGTTTGGCGTCTTCCAGTTCGTAGCAGAAGCCTGGAACCACCCTTCGGACCCAACAAACAAGAAAAGCCCACCCAAGGTAAAGCCTATCGTGGGCTGCGAGTTCTACATCACCGAAAATCGGCACCGGAAAACCTTCTCCAAAGGGGAGCGAGACCCTAGATATCACCAGATCCTGCTGGCAAAAGACGAGATGGGCTACCGCAACCTGATGAAGCTGTCGTCCCTGGGCTTTATCGAAGGAATGTACAGCAAGTACCCGCGCATCGACAAAGAGCTGATCCATCGCCACCACCAGGGGCTCATCGCCACCACCTGCTGCCTGGGCGCGCTGGTGCCACAGGCTATCCTGAAGAAGAGCGAGGAAGAGGCCGAGAATGAGTTCAAATGGTGGCTGAATATCTTCCAAGACGACTACTACGTGGAATTGCAGCGGCATGGCTTGCCCGAGCAGGACCGCGTCAATGCCCTCTTGCTGGGATTCGCCCGGAAGTATGGCGTAAAAGTGATTGCTTCGAACGACTCGCATTATGTTGACCAGTCCGACTTCAACGCCCACGACATCCTGCTCTGCATCAATACTGGCGAGAAGCTCTCCACCCCTGCCCTCCGAGAGTTCTCCGACTACGACCTGAACGTGCGCGATAAGCGGTTCGCATTTCCGAATGACCAGTTCTATTTGAAGTCGACGGAAGAGATGCAGCGGACTTTCCAGGACCTGGAAGAAGCCATCGACAACACCAACGAGATCGTCGACAAAGTGGAGCTGCTTGACCTTAAACGAGACATCTTGCTGCCCCATTTCACCGTGCCTACAGGCTTCGACTCGCAAGACGCCTACCTGGAGCACCTGACCTGGGAAGGAGCGCGACAGCGCTATGCCGAGATGACGCCAGAGGTAGAGGAAAGGCTGCGCTTTGAATTGTTCACCATTCGCACGATGGGCTTCGCGGGCTACTTTCTGATCGTATCAGACTTCATCCGGGCGGGGCGGGAGCTGGGCGTGTTCATCGGCCCCGGACGGGGCTCTGCCGCTGGGAGTGCGGTCGCCTATTGCATCGGCATCACCAACATCGACCCGATCAAATACCGGCTTCTGTTTGAGCGATTCCTGAACCCCGATCGAAAGTCGATGCCCGACATCGACACGGACTTCGACGACGATGGCCGGCAGAAAGTGATCGACTACGTCGTCTCCAAATATGGACGAAACCAGGTAGCCCAGATTGTGACCTATGGCACGATGGCGGCTAAGATGAGCATCAAAGACGTCGCGCGGGTCATGGACCTCCCATTGCCCGAGTCCAATGCATTGGCGAAGCTGGTGCCTGAAAAACCCGGCATCTCCCTGAAAAGAGTCTTACATGCCCCGTTCAGCGGCAGCGACCAGGCACTGGTGGAAAAGAATGGCCTCAACCCCGACGACCTGGAAAATGTCAAACGCATCCGTGAAGTCTACGGACGCGATGACCTCTCCGGGCGAGTGCTGCGGGAAGCAGAGATCCTGGAAGGTTCCCTCCGAAATACCAGCATCCATGCCGCCGGCATCATCATCGCCCCGCAGGACCTGACGGAGCTGGTGCCCGTCTGTACGGCAAAGGACTCTCCGCTCTGGGTCACCCAGATAGAAGGCAACCTGATTGAAAAGGCTGGAGTCCTGAAAATGGACTTTCTGGGACTGAAGACACTCAACATCCTCAAGACGACCCTCGAGTTGGTTCGCCAGCACCACGGCCTATCGATCGACCTAGACCATCTACCCCTGGATGATGCCAAGACCTTCCAGCTTTATCAGCGGGCCGAGACCATCGGAACCTTCCAGTTTGAGAGCCCCGGCATGCAAAAATATTTGCGAGAGCTGAAGCCAGACAACTTCGATGATCTCATCGCCATGAACGCCCTCTACCGACCCGGGCCTATGGAGTATATTCCCAACTACATAGACCGCAAGCACGGCCGGGAAGTAGTCAGCTACGATCTGCCCGAGATGGAGGAGTTCCTGCAAGAGTCTTATGGCATCACCGTCTACCAGGAACAGGTGATGTTGCTCGCACAGAAGCTTGCAGGATTCACCAAGGGTGATGCCGACGTACTCCGTAAAGCGATGGGCAAGAAGGATAAGCCAGTGCTCGACCAGATGCGGCCCCGCTTTATGGAGGGTGCTGCTGGCAAAGGGCATCCAAAGGACAAGCTGGAGAAGATATGGACCGACTGGGAAGCGTTCGCCCAATACGCCTTCAACAAGTCGCATTCCACCTGCTATGCTATGGTAGCCTATCAGACGGCCTACCTGAAGGCCAACTACCCCTCAGAATACATGGCAGCCGTGCTGAACCATGCTGGGAACATCGATAAGATTACCTTTTTTATGGAGGAGTGCCGTCGGATGGGCATCACCGTACTCGGACCAGACATGAACGAGTCGCAGAACGGATTTGCAGTCAATAGCAAGGGAGAGATCCGCATCGGGCTGGGTGGGCTTAAGGGTGTGGGTGAGGCCGCCGTAGAGGCCATTATTGAAGATCGGAGGCGGCAAGGCCCATTTCAGACTGTCTTCGATTTGGTAAAGCGAGTGAACCAGCGGGTCGTCAACCGAAAATCCCTCGAATGCCTGGCGATGTCCGGGGCATTGGACTTCGACAAAAGCCTCCACCGGGCCCAGTATTTCCACCTGCAAGAAGGCGAGAGCGTGACCGGCTTGGAAAAGATCATCCGCTACGGAAATATTCACCAGAGCCAATCGGCCAGCGCCGCCAACACCCTTTTTGGCGACCTTCCGCTGGCCTACGACATCCCCCTGCCCCGCATCATCGATTGCCCCCACTGGTCGCTTACCGAGCTGCTGGACAAGGAAAAAGAAATCACAGGCATATTCCTCAGCGGCCACCCGCTGGACCATTTCCGCTTCGAGATGATCCACTATGGCATCAGTACCATCTCCGACTACCAGCACCACCTCGCCGAAGTATCCAGGCTCCCGCAGCCAGCCCGGGCCTTTAGGCTGGCAGGACTGGTCACCGGCGCCCAACACAGGATATCCCGCAACGCCACCCGCTACGGCGTCCTTACCCTGGAAGACTTCACCGGCAAAATCGAGATCACCCTTTTCAGCGATCAATATATCCGGTACGCAAACTATTTCGAAAATGGCAACTGCCTGTTTGTCGCAGGCCGCTTCGAAAAAAGAGAGTTCCGAGACGAATGGCAGTTCCGCATTTCAGACATCTGCCTGTTGGAGACCATCAAAAAAGTCCTCACCCGACGATTACAACTGTCGTTCCAGCCCCGGATGCTGGAGGAACAGCATCTCGCCTTCTTTGAGAAGAACCTGCGGGAACACCCGGGGAAAGCACGGCTTAAATTCGTGATATCAGATAGGAAAGAGGCCCAAAGCATCGTACTTTCCACTTTTGACAAAGGATTTGAAATGAATGACGAATTGACGCATTTCCTGCAGGAGAACCCCCAGTGGGAGGTCAATGTAGAATATGGCTGATGGTGGGCCTGACAAAAGGATCTTTTCAAACTACGTGGTCAGATTTTTGTTACGTTGATAATTTTTTATAAAACAGAACACACATGGCAAGGGAATTCAACGATGCAAACTTCCAGACGGAAGTGATGGACTCGGAAAAACTCACCGTAGTTGATTTTTGGGCCGAGTGGTGCGGGCCCTGCCGGGCGATTGGTCCGGTGGTAGAAGAGCTCTCCAAAGAGTACGAAGGGCGTGTCAACATCGGAAAAGTGAATGTGGACCACAATCCGCAGCTCTCGATGAACTATGGCATCACCTCCATCCCTGCTATCTTGTTCATCAAAGGTGGAAAGGTGATCGACAAGCTTGTAGGCGCCCAGCCAAAAGGCAATTTCGTCAAAAAGATCGAGGCCAATATTTGACCCAAGGCGTTCGAGGGGTCATTTGATCAAGCAACGGCCTGTATAGTCGATGCGATGGAGCCAGTGGGCTTGACCGGAGAAGTACTCAGTCACCGCCTTGCGGGCGCCCTCCCAATGACCGAAATCGTCTATGATGAGGACCCCCCCGGCGCCTAGGAGGGGATATAGGTGTTGGAGTTCGTGCCTGGTGGATGCATACCAGTCGGTATCCAACCGCAGCAAGCAGATGGCTTCCGGGATTTCCGCGGGGATGGTATCCTCCACCTTGCCCTTATGGAAGATGAAGGTATCTGCTGGGAGGCCTGTAGATCCAACATTTGCCCGAACGTCATTTATCGCCGAAGCGCACCAGATGGAATGTGGATCGGACTTATCTTCTTGTTGAAGCAAGTTTTCTGCAGACTCACCCGAATGCTGCCGGTCGGCGGCTGTCGGCTCCGACATCCCTTCGAACGTATCGTAGAGGTGGATCTTTCTTCCCACAGCACCTATAGATTCGAGGGTGAGGGCCATCATCATACAACTGCCACCCCGCCATACACCGCATTCGACGAAGTCTCCCGGTATTTTTTTCTCCACGACATAGCGTACGGCCTGGTGCAGGGCGTAGAGCCTTTCCATGGATGTCATGGTATAGGGCCGAACCTTTTGGTAGATCGATAAAAACAATGCATCCGAGGCAAGATCCGGCGGTGGCGGATCGACGAGGGGGGCTAGCCGATACCCGAATCTTGCAGCCAGCCGGTTGAAGAAAGTATGTAGCATGTGTCAAAGATAGTCTGGGGTGAAGCAACATTCCATCTCGTCCGCGCGACGCCTGCCGAGGGTTGGTGATAAAGCCCAATGGACTGATTGGTTACCTTTGAACAATGGATAGAGAATGGTGGGCTATGCCGTCAGAGGATCCTGAGACCAAGGCCTGGAAAAGTCATGAGGGAGCCGCCATCCTTTGCAAAGGCATGGAACCCAAAGCAGCATGCCATCGATGCAGGTCGACCTTAACAACCCGTACGGTCATTCGAGAAGCTGACCTGTCAAATCCCGAAGCATGGGTCAAATAGGCCGCCAGAGCATCTTCTCGAGTGCGCTCATCTATCTGGGCTTTGCCATTGGCGCGGTGAATATCCTCATCCTCTTCCCTCGAAATTTCACCACCGAACAGATAGGTCTGACGCGTATCCTGCTGGATGTATCGATGGTCTTGGCGACAGTATGCTCGCTGGGCAGCGTCTCTATCACGCTGCGTTTCTTTCCCTTTTACCAGTCGTATGTACGAGGCAGAGGCAGCGACCTGCCATTCCTCAGTCTCTCGCTGGGGATACTAGGCTGTTTGTTGCTCTGGCTAGGGCTGCCCCTGCTGCAGCCGCTGATCGTCAGAAAATTCAGCGCCCGGTCTCCACTGTTTGTCGAATACTTCCATCTGATTTACCCGCTGACGATTTGCATGGTTTTCTTCTCCATCATGGAGGCCCATGCCTGGAATTGGCGGAAGACGGTGCTCTCGAACGCGATGAAGGAATTCGGGTTTCGGATGTTGACTACTGGGATGATCCTGTTATTCCTGTTAGGGATCGTGGGCTTCGACGGCTTTATCGGACTCTATGGATGGATCTATCTGCCGTTGGTCGTCATCCTCATGGTGGGGGTCGGGGCTGCCGGCGGGCTTGCCATGCACCCAAGGCCCAGCTATGTGACCCTTCGGCTCAAGGGGCGCATCGCCTCCTTTGGCACCTATATGTTGGGGGCAGCGCTGCTGAACATCATCGCTCGCATGAACGACACGATCATCCTGGCCAGCCAATCGCAGGGCGGACTGGCAGATGCGGCCGTCTTCACGATCGCCACCTACCTCGTGACCGTGATGGACGTCCCGCAGCGAAGCCTCATAGCGATCTCGACACCCCATATCGCGGAAGCATGGAAAGACCGGAACATGGGTCGGATCCAGCGGTTGTATCATAAGACATCGCTGCATCTCATGCTGGCAGGCATCGGTATCTTCTGCCTTGTCCTGTTGAACATCAGGGATGCCTCGGCATGGCTGGGCAGCGGGTATGAGGCCTTGGTACTACTCGTCGTGGTGAATGGACTGGGAAAGCTGGCCGACTTATCGACCGGCCTCAACACCCAGGTGCTGCTGCTCTCCAAATTCTGGAAAGTGGATTTCTTCACCAACCTCTTGCTGATGGCGCTGTCGATACCCCTGAACTATTGGCTCACCAAGCGATATGGTGTGATGGGGCCGGCCTATGGAAATCTGATATCGCTGGTGGTCTTCAACCTGGCGAGGCTTTTGCTCATTTGGCGGCTCTTCCAAATGCAGCCGTTTACAAAAGGCCATATACAAATCCTTGTGTTGGCGGCAGCCTGCCTGGGGGCATGCCTGATAGTTCCTTCCACGGGATGGATGGGGGCTGACATCGCCTTGCGCTCCGGCCTCTTTATCGCCGTCTTTGGCGCCCTGGTCCTTCGTCTGCGGATCTCAGACGATATCCAAGGACTTGCCCGCTCCCTGTACGAAAAGATCACCAGACCGAAAGGATAGCCAGCGACAGCATCGATGGGCAAAATGCCTATCTTGAACGCAGATCCGACAACAACTGTCTATGGGTACGCACTCCCTTTTTGACAACCTGACGCGTGGAGCCTTGGGGATGGCCTTTCTGGTACTTGTATGCTACCTCTTGAGTAACAACCGCCGGGCCATCAACTGGCGACTTGTCGGGCTGGGCATCCTGGCGCAAGTGGCGTTTGCCGTGGGCGTATTATCAGAAGGTCGCTACAATTTATTCCGCATCCTCATCCAATGGTGCTCGGATAAGTTTGTCGAACTCATCAACCTGGCCCATAAAGGCATCGAGTTTATCTTCGGCAACCTGGCCGACGCCTCCGGCAACTGGGCCTACATCTTCGGGGTACAAGTGCTGCCCAACATCATCTTCTTTTCCGCTTTGTCGGCCCTGCTCTACTACCTCGGCGTGCTGCAGGCAGTCGTCAGATTTTTTGCCATGCTGCTCAGCCGGCTCCGCATCTCAGGTGCCGAGAGCGTTTCAACAGCAGCGAACATCTTCCTAGGGCAGACAGAGGCCCCCATCATGATTCGCCCTTTCCTAGAACGGATGAACCGCAGTGAAGTGCTGTGCATCATGGTCGGTGGCATGGCTAACACAGCAGGCAGCGTACTTGCCGCCTATGTAGGGTTCCTCGGAGGGTCAGACGTGGTGCAGCAGAAATTCTTTGCCCTGCACCTGCTGAGCCAATCCATCATGAGTGCGCCGGCTGCCATTGTCTGCGCCAAGATGCTGTTTCCCCAGACGCAGGAAGTGGAACGAAAAGTGGAAATCAGCCGCGATAAGTTGGGGGACAATGCACTCGACGCCATCTCACAGGGCACGACCGACGGCCTTCGCCTTGCCGTGAATGTGGGAGCGATGCTGATTGTCTTCACGGCATTTATGTATGTGCTCAACTGGATCCTCGGGTCAGTCGGGTATCACCTCGGCATCAACGATGACATCCAGCGCCTCAGCAAAGGCCGCTACGACGGGCTTTCCTTTCAGATGCTGCTGGGTTACCTCTTTTCTCCCGTCGCCTGGCTCATCGGCGTAGACGCTCGGGAGATGGTTCAAGTAGGACAGTTGCTGGGAGAGAAGACGGTAATCAACGAGTTTCAGGCATACATAAGCTTTAGTCAGATGAAATCCTCCGGACTGATTACAGATCCCAAGTCCATCCTGGTCACTACATACGCCCTTTGCGGCTTCGCCAACTTCGCCAGCATCGGCATTCAGATCGGTGGCATCAGCCAGCTGGCACCAAACCAGCGTCGAAACCTGACAGAACTCGGCTTCAAGGCCCTCATCGGAGGCACCATCGCCTGCCTGATGTGCGCATGCATTGCGGGTGCCCTGGGATAATATCTGCACTGCCCCACAAACTTTCGATGATCCTATCGGGTGCTTTTTGAAGGGCGTTGTACCTTTGCGCAAATACTCATTCGATGGAGAGAGAAGCGGTGTTAGCTGCCATGGAAGGTGTCGTTGCCGAAAAGGAACTGAGGAAGCTGGCCGAAAAAGTGCTGGCTGGCACGCGCATCACACCCAATGAAGGCCTGCTGCTCTTCGAAAAGGCTCCGATAGCCCTGGTAGGCATGCTGGCCAATTACGTACGCGAGCGCTTGCATCGCCACACAACCTATTTCAATCGCAACTTCCATATTGAGCCGACCAATGTCTGCGTCTTTGCCTGTCATTTCTGCTCCTACTCCCGGCTCTATGCACATCGCGAAGAAGGATGGGAACTCGACGCCCAGCGGATGATGGACATCGTGAAGTCCTACGACGGTCAGCCTGTCACCGAGGTACATATCGTCGGTGGCGTCCACCCCAAGTTAGATATTCATTTTTTTGCCCAGCTGCTCCGACAGATCAAAGCCCATCGACCCGATCTGCATATCAAAGGCTTCACCGCCGTTGAGCTCGACTATATGATCCGCAAGGCGAAAATGTCGCGCACGGAAGGACTTTCATACTTGCATGATGCCGGCCTCGACTCCCTGCCGGGCGGCGGCGCAGAGATTTTCGACCCGGAAGTACGGGAAAAAATCTGTGCAGACAAGGTTGACGCAGCAGGCTGGCTCGATATCCACGAAACCGCGCACAGCCTCGGTATGCACAGCAATGCGACGATGCTCTATGGACACCTTGAAGACTACCGCCACCGGATCAGCCACATGGAGCAACTCAGGGCCTTACAGGACCGTAGCCGGGGTTTCAACACCTTCATCCCCCTCAAGTTCCGAAATAAGGATAACGACATGAAGGATGTCTCAGAGACCACACTGCTAGAAGACATTCGCATGTATGCCGTCGCCAGGATATACATGGACAACTTCCCGCACCTGAAAGCCTACTGGCCCATGCTCGGCCGGCAGAATGCTCAGCTGATGCTTTCTTTTGGGGTGAATGACATAGACGGCACCATTGACGATACCACGAAGATCTATTCCATGGCCGGGAGTGAAGAGCAAACACCAAGCATGAGCACGGAGGAACTGGTGCAGCTCATCCGACAGGTGGGGCGAAGACCGGTGGAGAGGGACACACTCTATCACATCGTCAAAGATTACGGGCTACAGGCAGTCTAATCCGATACGGATATTCTAACCGGCCAGAGCTTCCATCTGGAAATCTTAGCTCGTAGGAGGTGTCTGGAGGTTGCGCATCATGTCAGCTGTCATAGCTGCCAGGTCGTATTCAGGTTTCCAACCCCAATCGGTGTGGGCAGCGCTGTCGTCGATGCTCTGGGGCCAGCTGTCGGCAATCAATTGCCGGTAGTCTGGCTTATAGTGCATGTTGAAATGCGGCACATACTTCGCGACTTCCACCGCGATCTCAGCGGGGGAGAAACTCATGGCGGAGAGATTGTAAGAGGTCCGCACCCGCACCGCTGCGGCTGGCGCTTCCATGAGTTCAAGGGTAGCCCGGATGGCATCGGGCATGTACATCATAGGCAGATAGGTGTCAGGCTTCAGGAAGCATTCATAGCGGCCAGCGGCCAGCGCCTCGTGGAAGATCTCTACAGCGTAGTCCGTCGTACCACCGCCGGGCTCGGACTTGTAGGAGATGAGTCCTGGGTAGCGGAGGCTGCGGACGTCGATTCCGAAGCGGTTGTGGTAGTAGTTGCACCAGAATTCGCCGGCATATTTACTAATGCCGTAGACGGTGATGGGCTCGATGATGGTTTGTTGCGGACAATCGCGCTTTGGTGAGGTCGGCCCGAAGACAGCAATAGAGGAGGGCCAATAGACTTTATCGAGATGCTCTTCCTTTGCTATCTCCAGGACATTGAGGAGGCCCTGAATATTTAGGTTCCAGGCCAGTCCGGGGTTTTTCTCCCCCGTGGCAGAAAGGATTGCGGCCAACAGGTAGATCTGTTTGATGTTTTGGCGGATGACTTGCACGTGGAGCATCTCCTTGTTCATCACATTCAGGCTTACATACGGGCCTGTACCTAGCAGCAGTGGGTTCGGCTCCCGGAGGTCGGAGGCAATGACTTGCGCATCCCCATGGATGCCTCGCAAGGCCATGGTGAGCTCAACGCCGATCTGCCCGGAGGCTCCGATGACAAGTATCTTATCCTTTGACATAGCGTAAAAATAATCTTCTTACCCTGTTTACAGAAGCATGCAGTGTTTGCAGCGGTTTGTCCACATCCCTTTCGCATATCTTCTACCGCATTACCTTTGCCCTCACTCAAGGCACTGCATGGCCATCATCGCCCCTTCTCTCCTGTCTGCGGATTTCTTACAACTCGGCGAGGTGAGCCGCATGCTCGACACCAGTGAGGCCGACTGGTACCATCTAGACGTGATGGATGGCCGCTTTGTTCCCAACATCAGCTTTGGATTGCCGGTGGTACAGGCCTTACGACCCACCACTTCGAAGACCTTCGACGTACACCTAATGATTGAGGAGCCCGAGCGGTATGCGGAAGCCTTTCAGCATGCAGGCGCCAACATCCTCACCGTCCACGTGGAAGCATCCTGTCACCTCCACCGGACGCTCCAGCTCATCCGCTCTCTCGGGATGCGGCCCGGCGTAGCAGTCAACCCGCATACACCTGTAGATCCCTTATTCGACTGGCTCGTGGAGATAGACCTGGTATGCATTATGAGTGTAAACCCAGGGTTTGGAGGGCAACGCTTCATCCCGCAGGTATTAGAGAAAGTGAAAGCCCTGCGCCGACGCATCGACGATGGAGGGCTATCGACACTCATCGAGGTGGATGGCGGCGTGACGCTGAAAAATGCCAAGCAGGTCGTGGCAGCGGGGGCAGATGTACTGGTCGCGGGCAGCAGCGTCTTCGGCCATGCCGATCCAGCCTATGCCATCCGAACCCTGAAGTCGGCCTGACTCCCAACCCTGGGTCGGCGCCCTCCGGATGAATCTGTATTTTGCGCCATGCCTGTCCGGCGCCTGCTGACCTTACTGCTTTATACCCTATGGGCCTTGACCGCCGCAGCCCAACGGACGCCTGCGAGCGTCGTTGGGAAGGTGACCGACGCAGAAGGCAGACCCCTGGCCGGCAGCTCCGTGATAATGCTCGGTAGGGTCAACGGACAGGTCACTGACGACAGCGGGCAATTTCGGATGAGCGTACCATCAGAAAAGGCTTTTGCACTGCTGTTCTCTCATGCCGGCTACCGGACCCATCAGTCGAACTTCAACCTCCGGCCGGGAGCCATCGAGCGCATCGAGATTCTACTGTCAAAAGACAGCATCCGACTGAAAGAAATCGTCGTCACAGCAGCTTCAGATCGGCGCGAGGCAGGACTAATCCGTCTGAATGCCGCTGCGGCCCAGGCCCTGCCCTCCATCACCGGCGGCATCGAAGCCTTGATCAAGATTTTCGTGGGCAGCAATAACGAACTCACCTCCCAATATGCCGTGCGGGGAGGCAACTACGACGAGAACCTGGTGTATGTCAATGATTTTGAAGTCTTTCGACCCTACCTGGTGCGCAGCGGCCAACAGGAAGGACTTAGCTTCATCAACCCGGAATTGGCCGGGCGCATCCAGTTCTACAACGGTGGCTTCCAGGCAAGATATGGAGACAAGATCAGCAGTGTGCTGGACGTAAGCTACCGCAAGCCAACGCGCTTCGGAGGCTCCCTGAGCCTGGGCGTCCTGGAGCAGGGACTCCACGTCGAAGGTGCGGGAAAAAAGCAGCGCTTCAGCTATCTGGTCGGGGCAAGGTCGCGCACCAACCGCAGCATCCTGGCAGCTCAGGAGGTGAAAGGGAGCTATATCCCGTCTTCCTCCGATGTGCAGGCGCTCTTCAATGCCCGACTCAACGACCGATGGGAAGCTGAGTTGCTAGCCAACCTCTCCGACACAGACTTTGAATTCCTGCCACGCACGGCACAACTCACGTCGAGTGTGTTCTCTCCCTTCCTATCGGCCAACCTTGGGATGGATATTTTCTTCGAAGGAAGGGAAGAAGACCGCTACAGAACCTCCATGGTTGGGCTCTCTGCCACGAGGCGACAGTCCAACAGGATGAAGCTGAAATGGATGGCCTCCGGATTTTACAATGGAGAAAAAGAGTCGTTTGACATCACGGGATACTACCTGTTTGGCGACCGTTCCTTTGACCGCAGCAGGCCTGATTTCGGACAGATCACTAACCCGCTGGGCGTCGGCGGCTACCAGCGCTTTGCCCGCAACCGGCTGGAGATTCGGAACGTCCAGCTGGGCCATCGTGGAGAATGGGCCATCAGCGCAGGGCATCTGGCACGCTGGGGATTGAATCTTGACCAGACAAGCATCGAAGACCGGCTCAATGAATGGGTGCGTAAGGACTCTACCGGCTACACCCTTCCGCGCTCCTCCGGGCAGCTGCGCTTGTCAGAAGTCATCAAATCGTCTAACCATCTCGAGCTGCACCGGTGGAGCGGGTTTCTGCAAGACAACATGCATTTCACTCGCCAACGAGACATCACCCTGCAGGCGGGCCTCCGTTTCCAGTATAATACCTTGAACCGGGAATGGCTGGTCTCCCCACGTTTCTCTGCGTCGATGCTTTCCAAAAAAATCAAAGACCTTATCTGGCGGGTGGCATTGGGCGCCTACCACCAGCCCCCTTTCTACCGAGAGTTGCGCCGTCCGGACGGCATCGTCCACCCCGGCCTGCAGGCCCAACGCAGCTGGCAGGCCGTGGCAGGAGCCGACTGGCAGTTCCGCTGGCACGACAGACCCTTTCGCCTCACCAGCGAAGCCTACTACAAGCAACTGTCAAATGTCGTCAGCTACGACATCGACAACGTCCGGATTCGCTACAGCGGGCGCAACGATGCCCGCGCCATGGCCGCCGGCCTGGAGTTCCGCATCGCGGGCGAATGGGTGAAAGATGCAGAAAGCTGGGTGAGCCTGGGCTTCATGAGAACCCTTGAAAACCTCTTCGACGACCGCTACTATATATTCTTCGACCGCAACGGAAAGCCCTTTGGCATTGGATCCCCAGACCCATACCCGACAGATAGTGTACTGCAACAGAAAGGCTGGCTGCGGCGGCCCACAGACCGACTGGTCACGCTTGGGATCTTCTTCCAAGACTACCTCAGCACCAACCGAAACGTACGGGTGTACCTGAGTACCATCGCAGGGTCGAATATGCCCTTCAACATCCCGGGCAGCGTGAAATACCGCAACGCCCTCGTGATCGAGCCCTATATCCGAGCAGATGTCGGCTTCAGCGCACTGCTTTATGATGCCCAAAGCCCGAAGCGCCGCCGGAAAGTCCCCGGACTGCAGAACTGCTGGGCAAGCCTGGAACTGTTCAACATGCTCGATCGAAGGAATACCATCTCCTATGAGCTGGTAAAAGACTTCTCCAACACCGTCTTCACTATGCCCAACCGCCTCACGCCGCGCCTCCTCAACTTGAAGGCAACCCTGCGGTTTTGAGGCATTTCTGACATCATTTACCGTGGGTCAAGGATCTTAAGAACTTTACAAACAGGATATATCCCTTACCCTTGTATGCCTTACTTTTGATCAAATCTGAAACCTTGACTGAAACCATCATCAGCCTCAACTCCGTAAATCCGATAGAATTCTTCGGCGTCAACAACGGAAAACTAGACATCCTCAAAAAGAAATTCCCCCTCCTCAAAATCCTGAGTCGTGGCACTCAGATCAAGCTCTCCGGCGCACCGGAACAGATAGAGTCGGCCCGAGAAAAGATCGACCTGTTGATCCAATACCTCGAACGGAACGGCCATGTCAGCGAAAATTATTTCGAACAGATTCTTGGAGGAGACGATGCCGAGACAATCGACCAGTTCTCTGAGAAACATCCCCATGACGTATTGGTATTTGGCCCCAATGGGAAGTCTGTCCGTGCCCGGACCGCCAACCAAAAGCGGATGGTCTCGCTGACGGATAAGAACGACATCATCTTCGCCATCGGCCCGGCCGGTACCGGCAAGACCTATACCGCCGTCGCCCTCGCCGTCAGGGCCCTCAAGAATAAGATGGTGAAGAAGATCATCCTCACTCGGCCGGCCGTGGAAGCAGGCGAAAGCCTAGGATTTCTGCCAGGCGACCTCAAAGAGAAGATCGACCCCTACCTCCGTCCGCTCTATGATGCATTGGATGATATGATCCCTGCCGACAAGCTTGGATACTATATGAGCACCCGCGTCATAGAGATAGCACCGCTGGCTTACATGCGTGGCCGCACCCTCGACCATGCCTATATCATCCTCGACGAGGCACAGAATACCACAGACCTGCAACTAAAGATGTTTCTCACCCGCATCGGAGCCCATGCCAAAGCCATCATCACGGGCGACCTCAGCCAGGTTGACCTCCCCAAGAACCAGAAAAGCGGCCTAGACAAAGCCATCCGCATTCTCCGAAACATAGACGGCATCGGGCATGTGGTACTCGACGAAGAGGATGTAGTGCGCCACCGGCTCGTGAAAGCCATCATCCGCGCCTATGACCATGAGCGAGAAAAAACAGAACATCATGGCTGACAGGTTCTTCCTTGCATGCCTGACGACCCTCATATGGCTGGCCGGCTGTGCCGAGCCCGAAGGCTTCCGCCAGCCGGAAGACGGCCTAGAGGCTGCCCGTGAGTTCATCCGGTCAACCCTCGATGGCGACTATAACAAGGCAGAGATGTACGTCTCTTTGGATGAGCAAGACCTGGCCTTGTTCTCCCGATGGCAGGAGCACATGCGTCGGCAGCCCGAAAAGGAGCGGCTAGGACTGAAATCCTCCACCATCCTCATCCAATCGGTATCTTCCCCGAACGACTCCACCACCATCGTCCAATATTCGAACAGCTACCACAGGACGCCGACGAGGATCGTCGTAGTCCGACACCAAGGGCAATGGAGAGTAGAATTCAGAGAGACCCTGACGGGCGTCCCCGCTACGATGAGGACAGACAGCCTCCCTTGATGTCCATGCGTCCGGAAGACTCCATAGGCCTCTTTCGCAGTGCACTCCTAGTAGCACTCAGCTCCGGGATGGGAGGCGTCTTGCGTTACCTCACCGGCCGATGGCTGCAACCCCTCTCGACAGGTAACTTCCCCTGGGCCACTTTCTGTGTGAACGGGGCCGGTTGCCTGATGATCGGCATCGTCGCCGGACTCTCCAGTCGCCCAACGGCCTTGTCACCAGCTCTCGCCCTGCTCCTCTCTACAGGCTTTTGCGGTGGCTTCACCACCTTCTCTACCTTCAGCTGGGAGAATATCCAACTGATGCGCAGCGGGCAATGGGTAGTTGCAGGAATATACATCAGCGCCAGCCTCACACTAGGCCTGCTGGCCGCCTGGATGGGATGGCAGATATCTCACAAGGGCTGACGGCCCCTTGACTCAGACGGGAAGCATGAAAGACCCAAAAGAATATCAAATGAATGGAGAAACGATACTCGCGGTCATCCTCATCGGCCTGGCAGCCGGCGTACTCGGGGGTATGGTAGGTGTTGGCGGAGGCATCATCATGGTGCCGGCACTCGTCTATTTTCTGGCCTTCTCCCAGCACCGGGCACAGGGCACCTCGCTGGCATTGATGTTATTCCCGGTGGGCATCCTAGGCGTTATCAACTATTACAGAAAAGGGTATGTCGATCTGCGCATTGCCGGTCTGCTGGCAGTGGGGTTTATCCTAGGCAGCTACCTGGGAAGCCGCTTCTCCCTCTCGCTGCCGCAGTCAGTCGTGAAAAAAATCTTTGCCGCAGTGATGCTGCTCGTCGCCCTGCGTATGCTCTTCTGGGAAAAGAAGTAGGCCTGCAGCGGCAGCTTGCCAGCCGGGGAGTATGGCCTTTCAAGAAAAATGATGTCTAAGGATATGGATAGATGGACGGATCGGCAGCTGATGGAAGCCTACCGTCAGACGGGCGACCGCGTCCCGCTGGGAACGCTGCTGGAACGGTATACGCTGTTGCTCTACGGCGTCGCACTCAAATACCTGAAGGAGGAGGATGAAGCCCGTGATGCCGTGCAGCAGGTGTTTCTAAAAGCGCTGACGGAACTGGATAAGTACCAGGTCGAATATCCCAAGAGCTGGCTCTATGCGATCATGCGCAACCACTGCCTGATGCGTCTAAGGGATAATTCAGCCCAAAGGGTACCCCTCGACGAATCCATGTCTCCCCCCACCGAGAATAGCAGCGATGAACCTGACGCCTTGCGATCCAAAGAGCTCCAACTGTCGCAACTGGAAGAAGCGATGGGCAAGCTATCCCCTGAGCAAAAGTGCTGCATACAGCTCTTCTACCTGGAAAGGAAATCATACCAGCAAGTCTGTGCATGCACCGGCTTCGAATATGGAGAAGTCAAAAGCCATATTCAAAATGGCCGTCGAAACCTAAAGCTCTATCTGGAAAGAAAATCTAGCGAAATATGAGCCAAGCATGGGAACAGATTATATCGGAACATCCGGAGATAGAGCCGGAGCTGCTGATGGCTTACCTGGAAGGGCGGCTCTCCCCTGAAGAGCAGCATCGGGTGGAGCGGCAGATGGCGTCGTCCCCATTTGTGTCGGATGCCATGGAAGGACTGGCAACCATGGAAGACAGGCGACGGCTGCCGGTGATTGTCGCAGGACTGAATAGCCAGCTTCGTCGAAAAACCTTGTCGAGGCGTAGACGGCTGTTTCGAAATGCCATCGGCTTCCCTGCCTGGCTGATCTACGCGACCCTGCTCACTTTGCTCTTGCTGGCGGCTGCCTGGCTCATTTTTCAGCGGTTGCTGCCAGGAGCCCCCTAGCGCCGGAGTCCTATCCATTCCATTAAACCCTTATCGAGAGAGCCGCCGGATGAGTTCTGACAGGCCCTTATGTTCCTGGGCAAGGCGTTGGCCGTCCGCCATCTCGAAATCCAGGAAGTCGAAGCCCGGTGCCACCGTGCATCCTACCAGGGCGAAGCCCGAAGCTTCGCAAGGCTCTGAGGCAAACCAGGCACCCGCAGGCACCGTCGCCTGAAAGGTCTCTCCCAAGTCTGTCATAGGACCCAGTCGGATGAGTCGATAGCTGCCATCTGGAAGGATCACATGGATGGCCAATGCACTGCTACCCGTGTAAAAATGCCAGGTCTCATCGCTCTGTATCCTGTGAAAGGCAGAGAAATCTCCCGGGCCCAATAGGAAATAGATGGCCGTGGAGAAGTTTCGCTCTCCTTGGAAACGGGTTGGCAAGCCTGCGGCGGGAATGGATTCTGCCGACCGATAGGTCTCCCGGTAATAACCCCCTTCTGGATGTGGCAGCAGCGCCAAGGCACGCACGAGGACAGCAGGATCTGGCACTTCATTCACATTATGCATGAAAAGGATTTTTTTGTGTGTAGCCTATAATGCTATTCCTTTATATCCCTGAACCAGCATATATGCTGGGGGGACTTAGGATGATTGATTGTCATTTCCTAGGTCTGGGTTCACGCCCGCCAAGACCAACTGCGAACTAAAAAGAAAGCTCGGCTGAACCCTGGGCTTTTTTGATGATGGTCCGTTGCCGCCGTGGACCATGGCTTTACTGATACTGGATATACATCGGCCGGGGCTTCAGGCGCAGGAGTTCCGACGGAGTTAGCATTCGGTGCGGTGGATGTTTTTTATCATTTTTATAAAACAGCTTGAAGCCGGAGAATTGTATCGGCTCCCGGTAGATGAATCCCTGATAGGTGTCGAATTTCTTTGCGGGTGCCCCCCAGCCATCCATGTCCATGACGATCTGTACTTCCGGCCTTTTGAGGATGTTTCGGTAGTTGGTGACCATTTGCTGCGTGAAGCGATGGACGACGAGAATCTTCGGTGGCAGCTGATGGGTTTTCACCAGCTTTGCGAGGTACTCCGTGGCATAGTTGATGTCGGCCGCATCATAGGTGCCGATGGCGGCGCCAGGCCGTTGTCCGCCTTTCATGGAGAATTCGGGATCGATGCCCAGATGCACTTCCGGCATCTGTAGGTAACGTTCAAACTCAGGCAGTTCGCGCTGAAGGCGGCTATGCCCTACCTGAATGTCGATGAAGACCAGGGCTCCCGCCTCGCGGGCGATGGCCAGTGTCTTGTCGATTTCTTTGTGTGGCATCCGTAGCCGGTAGCCGCTATCGCGGCCCGGCAGCAGCTGTGCGGTCACGGCAATATAGTGCAGTGCAGGCACAACGGGGGTCTGGGGGTCGGCCTTCCTCCAGGCCTCCAGCTCGTTGTACAGCCGCTGGAGCATGGAGTCTTTCGGTAACTCCCCCAGAATGCCCATGTTACGGGAATAGAAGTTGCCGTAATAGGCTATGACGCGTTGGAACGGCAGAATGGCGCCTGGCAAAGGGTAAGGGGCCTTGACGGGCCAGCGTCCAGAGCTATCGCCATTGGCCATGAGGTGAAGGGCCTTCAGATAAGCGTTTGTATCCAAAACCGGAATCGGTCGGGCTACAACTTCCGTGTCGGAAGCTTGTGCGGGGCTGATGGGGTTGGCCGGCTGTTCGGCAGTGGCTGCAGTACCGCAGCCCGTTAGGATCGCAACTTGCGAGACCGCTGCCATGGCAGCCCAGCAAAGCTTCGCTATTCGGGATTGGATGAACATACTGCAAGGTAATATGAAAATGCTCGTTTGGTCGAAATGGGTGGGGCGAAGCCAGTGTTCCTGAATTGACGGGCACAATTATTACCTTTACAAAATGCGTACTCCGCTATCCCGTCTCCGGAAGATTGGAGACGTTGAAGGAGTTACATACCTTCTCCTCCTTGGCCTGGCGATGCCGCTGAAATATTTGGCAGGGATGCCGATGGCTGTTACCCTTGTAGGCAGTCTTCATGGCGGCTTGTTCACGGCCTTTATGCTGGCCCTGCTACAGGTACATATCACCCGGCGCTGGTCATGGCGTAAGACATGCCTCGCCTTCCTAAGCTCCCTGGTGCCCTTTGGCACGTTCGCCCTGAGTCGATACATCCGCCAGGAAGAACTGCGGGAGAACATTCCTTTACAAACACATACAAGCTCCACACATTGAAATTCACAGACTTCGGCTTCCACGACAGCCTCATGGAAGGTATCTTTTCCAGCGGCTGGGAGGAGGCCACCCCCGTGCAGGAACAAGTCATACCGCATATCCTCAGCGGTCGGGACATCATCGCCTCTGCCCAGACAGGTACAGGCAAGACAGGAGCCTTTCTGCTACCCATCCTTCAGCGACTCCTTGCAGAACCCTCCCCGGACCATCATATCAACGCACTGATCATCGTCCCGACCCGGGAGCTCGCTGTGCAGATCAGCCATCAGCTCGACGGCCTCACCTATTTCACAGACATCGGCTCCATCGCGGTCTATGGGGGAGGCGACGGCAATACTTTTGTCCAGGAGAAAGCGGCCCTCTCGCGCGGGGCGGACATCGTAGTAGCAACCCCTGGCAAGCTCATCTCCCATATCAACATGGGATACGTGAAGTTGGGCGAACTCTTCTATCTGATCCTGGATGAGGCCGACCGGATGCTCGACATGGGATTTCATGATGATATCATGCGCATCATCGGGCAGATCCCAGCCAAACGACAAACACTCCTCTTCTCTGCCACCATGCCACCGCGCATCCGCAGCCTGGCACAAAAGATCCTCCGTGAGCCCATCGAAGTGAATATTGCCATCTCCAAGCCCCCGGAGCGCATCCGGCAGGAGTTATTCGTCATCTATGAACCTCAGAAGAACCCACTCGTAAAGCGTCTGCTCAAAGACAGTCCCTTTCGCTCTATCCTCGTATTCTGCTCCCGGAAGCAGAGCGCAAAACAACTGACACGCGAACTAAAGCGGGCAGGATTCCATGCGGAGGATATCCATTCAGACCTCAGCCAGTCGCAACGAGAGGAAGTCTTACGCCAGTTTGCCAGCAAGCAGCTGCCTATCCTCGTTGCCACCGACATCCTCAGCCGCGGCATCGACATTGACCAGATTGAACTCGTCATCAACTACGATGTGCCCCATGATGGGGAGGATTATGTTCACCGCATCGGTCGGACCGCACGGGCGGAGACAGACGGCACCGCATATACTTTTGTGACGGATAAGGAGATGCGCCAGATGGCACAGATCGAGAGACTGATCGGCAGGGAGATCCCCCGCACCCCCATCCCTCCTGAGCTGGGTCCCACCCCAGGCAACGATCCTACACCCCGGGGCCCTCACCGCCCCGGCTCGAGGCCTGCAGGACATGGACGCACGGGCCATTCCCGCCATGGCAGGCCTCCTGCCGGCCCGCAGGGCAGGGGCAGACACGAAAAAAAAGGAGGAGCCCCACGTAGAGGCCCCTCCCCATCAGGTGTTTGAATCAAATTGCTGGGCAAATATTAAGCTCGCTTTTGCTTGGCTTTGGACAACTCAGACCCCACTGCCTTGCTAAGTTGTGCCATGTTCAACAGGCCCATGTAGCGGTCGCCGTTGATGAACAAGGCGGGCACCGTCCTGACCCCCATCTCGAGTCCTTCCAGCAGGTCGGCTCGCACGGTCCATCCAAAGACGGAGTCAGTTAGGTTGGAGATGAAGTTTTTGTCGATTACTCCGGCCTCGAGGGCATAATCGCGGAGGCTAATGCTGCCCAGATTACGGCGGTGGCGGAAGAGCAGACAGTGCATCTCCCAGAAACGCCCATGCTGGGCTGCTGCAACCGAAGCTTCTGCTGCCTTGTGGGCGCGCTGGTGTACTTGCGTCAGCGGAAAGTGCCTAAACTGAAAGCGAAGCTTTCCCTCGTAACGGTCTAGCAACTGCTCAATAACTGGCTGGAGTTTTGCACAGGCCTCGCTTTCGTAATCGCCAAACTGCAGCAGCGTGACTGGCGCAGTCTTATCGCCAACCCATATATGCTTGGGCGGGATGATGTCGATGGCCTTATTCTTGTGTGACATGTTTTAGTTTTTTTACCCCTCAGTAGCTGATTATCTGCATCTTAGAAAGAGAAAGGAGATCGATCTGCCACAGGGACTATTCGACGTATCATCCTCTTAGAATACGTACAAAGTTCTTGAATTTATAACGTTTTTCGATGCAGATTTGTCCACATTCCATTCCCGAAATCCTGTTAAATATTTGTTATGAGACCCTGTAAGGCGTTGTCCGGCTTGCCTTGTCCTTCGTTTCGGAACACAACGAGTCCGTCGAAGACATCGACGGTCACCGGCTTGGCCCGGTCGACGTCTGCTGCCAGAATCTTCCGCGACAGCGGGTTGACGATCTCCTTTTGGATCAGCCGCTTTAGAGGACGAGCGCCGTATTGCGGGTCGAAGCCGTGCTCAGCGAGGAAGTCAAGGGCATACGGCGTGAACCGAAGCTCGAAGCCGCCTCCTGCCAGACGTTGGCTGAGCTGGTGAAGCTGTATACCGATGATGCTACGAATCTGCTTGCGCAGCAGCGGCTGGAACATGATAATCTCATCCACCCGGTTGTAAAACTCAGGCCTGATGGTCTGTCGCAGCAGGGCCATCACATCAATCTTGGCACGCTGTGCGGCTTCTTCGAGGCCGTCTTCATCGACGCGGTCGAAAGCCTCCTGGATGAGGTGGCTGCCGAGGTTGCTAGTCATAATGACAATGGTGTTGCGGAAGTTGACGGTTCGGCCTTTGTTATCGGTGAGCCGTCCGTCGTCGAGCACCTGCAGCAGTACGTTCCAGACGTCGGGGTGTGCCTTTTCGATCTCGTCGAGCAGTACGACGCTGTAGGGCTTTCGCCGCACTGCTTCCGTAATCTGTCCACCCTCTTCGAAGCCCACATAACCTGGAGGTGCGCCAACGAGCCGGGAAACTGTGTGTTTTTCCTGGTACTCGCTCATGTCTATCCGCGTCATCATGGACTCATCGTCAAAGAGGTAAGATGCAAGGGTTTTGGCGAGCTCTGTTTTGCCGACGCCGGTGGTGCCGAGGAAGATGAAGGATCCGATCGGCTTCTTCGGGTCTTGCAGGCCGGCCCTGCTGCGGCGGATGGCGTCGGCGACGGCGGTGATGGCTTCTTCTTGGCCTACCACGCGTTCGCGCAAGTGATCTTCGAGGAGCAGCAGGCGCTCCCGCTCACTCTGCATCATCTTAGCCACCGGGATGCCCGTAGCCTTCGCGACGTTGGCGGCAATGTCGTCGGCATCCACTTCTTCCTTCAGCAGGCGCTTTTCGCCGGCATGGGCCAGCTCATCGATGAGCGTTGCGATAGCCGCCTCCTGCTCGCGTACATGGCCATAGCGGATTTCGGCGACCTTGCCATAGTCGCCTTCGCGCTCCAGCCGCTCGGCCTTAAGCTTGAGGTCTTCAATGCCAGCCTTAGCTGCCTGTATGCGGTCTACCAGCTCTTTCTCCTGCTGCCATTTGGCCCGCAGGGTGTCGCGCTGTACCGACAGATTGGCGATCTCTGTGTTGAGATCTTTGAGCTTGGGCTCATCGTTCTCCCTTTTGATGGCTTCGCGTTCAATCTCCAACTGCCGGATCTGCCGCTCCAGCCTGTCGAGCTCCTCTGGCATCGAATTCATCTCGAGCCTCAGCCTGGCGGCACTTTCATCAATGAGGTCGATGGCCTTGTCAGGCAGAAACCTGTCTGTAACATAGCGGTGTGAGAGTTCTACCGCGGCGATGATGGCTTCATCGCGGATGCGAACATGGTGATGCGACTCATACCGGTCTTTCAATCCCCGGAGGATGGAGATAGCATCTTCGACAGACGGCTCTTCCACCATCACCTTCTGGAAGCGGCGCTCCAGGGCCTTATCCTTCTCGAAGTATTTCTGGTATTCGTTGAGTGTCGTGGCACCGATGGCGCGAAGTTCCCCTCGGGACAGTGCTGGCTTAAGGATGTTGGCAGCATCCATAGCACCTTCGCCGCCACCCGCCCCCACCAAAGTGTGTATCTCATCAATGAACAGCACAATCTCGCCTTCGCTGGCGGCTACTTCCTTCACCACGCCTTTGAGGCGTTCTTCGAATTCACCCTTGTACTTGGCACCTGCGATGAGCTGGCCCATATCGAGGGTAAACACAGTCTTGGAGCGGAGGTTTTCGGGCACGTCGCCATTGACGATGCGCATGGCCAGGCCTTCCGCGATGGCGGTCTTGCCCACTCCCGGTTCTCCGACAAGGATCGGATTATTTTTACTGCGCCGTGTCAGGATGTGCAGGGTGCGCCGGATCTCCTCATCTCTTCCGATGACGGGGTCAAGCTTTCCCTGTCGGGCGCATTCATTGAGATTTTTTGCATATTTCGAGAGCGCATTGTACTGCACTTCCTGCGTCTGGCTCTTGACGCTGTCGCCTTTCCGCAGATCCCGCAGGGCGGCTTCGAGTCCTTTTTCGGTGAGACCGGCGTCTTTGAGGAGCTTGGAGGTATTGTCAGACCCTTGTAGCAGCCCCAGCAGGATGAGCTCGGGGGTAACGAACTCATCCCCAAAACGCTTGAAGAGTGAGACGGCCCGCAGCAGTGCCTGGTTGGCATCGCGCCCCAGTTGCTGCCCCGCTTGCCCCTGCACTTTCGGCAAGCGTGTGAGGTACTCTCCCACCCTGGCGTCCAGTGGCGAGACCGCGATATGATTCTTTTTCAGGAGGTAGGCAACAGGCGAATCCTGTTGCTCCAGTAAGGCTTTCAGCAGGTGTTCCGTCTCAATACTTGGATTACTCCCATTGAATGCAAGCTGCTGTGCCTGTTGGACCATTTCAGCAGCTTTTATGGTATAGTTGCTAAAATTCATAGTAGTACTTTTGCCCTACCGTCAACAAATAGCAATCCAACACACAACTCAGGCAATTATGTCAGGAAAAAAACAAGGAATCTGCCGTTTCTTCAGCATTATGTGTATTTATCTGCTGATTTTGCAGATCTCAATCGCCCAGCAGCGCGACTTCGGAGGCATGGAGGGTTTATTGAAACTGCAGCAAAAATCGCTGGGTAAAGATCTGGTCATGGTGATTGCCAAAGACGGCAAAAACACCTACGTGCTACAAACTCCCGAATTCAATGCAAAGATGGCCGTGCCGCTGGAGCAGGCCAGCAGCTGGCTGACGTCTGCCGTCGTTATGACCTTTGTGGATGCAGGCAAAGTTTCGTTGGACGATAAGGTCAGCATGTATATTCCTGAATTCTCGAAATATTTTAAGGGATATATCACCCTCCGGCATTGCCTGACGCACCTCACGGGTATAGAGGCAGAGGCAGCGGGCGTGCTGCGGATAGCCCAGAAGAATCGCTTTGAGAACTTGCAGGAAGAGGTGATGCATTATGTTTCCAAAAGGCAGATCATAACCAATGCTGGCGAGGCATTTCACTTCAGCCAAGTAGGGCCAAATATTGCTGCCAGGGTCATCGAGGTGGTCTCAAAGAAGACATTCGACCGGGTGGCACTGGAAAGATTGTTCCGACCATGCTCGATGCGGACGACCAGCTTCTACAGTGACATCGGCGGCATCAACCCGGCCACGGGGGCCAGAGCCTCTGCGCAAGACTATATCAACTTCATGTCAATGCTTCTAAACAAAGGTATGTTCAATGGCAAGCGGGTCTTGAGTGAAGCATCGGTGGCCGAGCTGGTGAAAGATCAGACGGCGGGTAAACCAATGCAGTCAGCCCTGCGAATCTGCGAAGGATATTCCTACAGCCTTGGTGCTTGGGTGCAGGAGTCGGACGAAGCGGGCAACGCCGTCGTCCTTAGCTGTCCGGGGCTTGCGGGCGCCTGGCCCTGGCTGGATCTTAGGCGTGGATATGCCGCCATAGTGCTCCCTTCCAAGGAGCCTGCAGACATGCGCCGCGACATCTATGAGATGATCAAACAGGAGATCGACGACCAGATGAGATGACGTAGCCTTATTCTGATGCTTGAAGCCATGTACGACCTCCCTGCAATCCGGGCAGCCCTCATAAAATCCCAGGCGGCGATGCTGGGGTTCGACTACTGCGGCATCGCAGAAGCTGTTCGACTGGAAGACGACGCGCGCCGACTGGAACAATGGCTCACGAAAGGCATGCACGGCTCCATGTCGTACATGGAGCGCAACTTCGACCTGCGCATAGACCCCACCAGGCTGGTGCCCGGTGCCCGCTCAGTGGTCACACTGCTGCTGAATCACTTCCCCAAACAAGCTCCCCCGGCAGACAGACCTCGCATCGCACGCTATGCATGGGGGCAAGACTACCACGATGTCATCCGGGTCAAGCTTAACACGCTGCTTGACAGGCTCCGAGAAGAAGTCGGAGACATCGCCGGTCGCGGATTTGTTGACTCCGCCCCCGTACTGGAACGCAGCTGGGCACAACGCAGCGGACTAGGATGGGTGGGCCGCAATGGCAACCTCATCCATCGGGGAGCCGGCTCCTATTTCTTCATCGCCACCCTGATCACTGACCTAGCCTTGGCGGCCGACGATCCAATGGCGCGAGACTATTGTGGCAGTTGCCGCCGCTGCATCGATGCCTGCCCCACAAATGCCATCGGACAACAAAAGATCATCGACGGCACCAAATGCATTTCCTATTTCACGATAGAGCTGAAAGAAGCCACCATCCCCGCTGAGATGCAAGGCCGCTTTGGCGACTGGGTGTTTGGATGCGATGTCTGCCAAGAAGTATGCCCCTGGAACCGTTTTGCCTCTCCCCTAACAGAGCCGGCCTTTGAGGCTTTGCCCGGACTGCTCGACCTGACAACACGGGATTGGGAGGAGATGTCTGAAGATAAATTTAAAGAACTGTTTCAACATTCCCCCATACGAAGAAGTAAATGGAAAGGCCTTCAACGGAACCTCCGGGTAATGCGAAAAATCAATTCAGACCAAGACCAAGATCAATAAACGCGTGGATCGACCGAAGCCTGCGAGGTAGGCCCTCGCATCCCGGCTCGCATCTGTCAGCGTATATTGCAAATACATGCGGGAGATTGCTGCCATCCTAGAAGCCTTTGACCATTCGGCCCGCAAAGGTCTACGCACCGCCCTTGCTACCGTCGTGCACCTCGAAGGCTCCTCGTATCGACGCCCCGGGGCGCGCATGCTGGTGACCGAAGAAGGGGAGGCCACCGGTGCCATCAGCGGCGGCTGCCTGGAAGGAGATTCGCTGAGAAAAGCCCTCACCGCCATCTCACAAACTCAATCTAAGCTTGTCACCTACGATACATCCAACGAAGAAGATGCTATTGTAGGTGTACAGTTGGGATGTGAAGGCATCATACATGTATTATTCGAGCCGATCGACAGGAACAACCCCTTAAACCCTGTCGAGCTCCTGAGGATTGGCTTGCATCAAAGGGGCGATGCCGTCCTGGCAACCCTCTTCTCCTTACACGACCTCCGCGGGCTGCAGCCCGGCACATGCCTGCTGCTACAGAAAGAAGGCGAGCGATGCGGTCAAGTCCCTTTCCCCGAGCTAGATAAATATCTTGTTAATGACATGCTAGCGACGTTGCAAAAAGGAGCCTCCGCCATGAACAGTTACGAAAATGGCTTTAGTAGATGGACGGCCTTCCTGCAATACTTACCCCCGCCACCTAGGCTGGTGCTGGTGGGTGCCGGCAACGATGCCATCCCGCTGATGCAGATTGCAGGAACCCTCGGATGGGATGTGCACGTTGTCGACGGACGGAGCAGCCATGCCCGCGCTGAGCGGTTTACTGGAGCCTGCCAGGTGCTTGTGACTCGGCCGTTGGAAGCCCTGCGCCAAATTCCCGTCGACCGCCGAACAGCGTTTGTGCTGATGACGCACAACTATCGCTACGATATTGACATGCTCAAGGCGCTACTGCCCATGCAAATCCCATACGTGGGGATACTGGGCCCACGCAAACGGCTCGACCGTATGTTGGAGGAACTGCGAACGCAGGGCTTTGCACTAAACTCTCAGGTCCTGGAGAAAATCCACGGGCCTACGGGACTTGACATCGGCGCAGAGACGCCGGAGGAGATCGCATTGAGTGTGCTCTCCGAGATCCAAGCCGTGCTCACGGGTAGCCCCGGCGGTATGCTGCGCGAAAAGCAGGGTGAAATCCACCCAAGGACAGGCATGTCCCTCATAACGCAAAATATCTAATCGCATTGCCGCTAGAACTCCACGATACCGGCATCGTCCTCATGGCCGCCGGTGCCAGCCGTCGGCTCGGCCAGCCTAAGCAGCTGATCGAGACCAATGGGAAGTCGCTGCTGGCAGACATGGCAGAAGTCGCCCTAGCCACCGGCATGCGGCCCGTCATCGTCGTGCTGGGCGCTCTGGCAGAGGCGGTCAAAGCAACCATCCAACATAAAGAGGTGACCTTGGTACAAAACCCCCACTGGCAGAAAGGCATGGCCACCTCCCTTCATATCGGACTCCGTACACTACTCCACGCGAACCCGTCATTGCAAGCCGCCATACTGATGGTCTGCGACCAGCCCTTTGTCAGCACCAGACTTTTGCTGCAACTGCTGCAATCACATACAGCTACGGGCATGCCCGCCATCGCCAGCACCTATGCCGGCCGGATGGGCACACCCGCATTGTTCCACCGCTCGATCTTCGAAGACCTAATGCAGATCCAAGGCGACACTGGCGCCCGCAAATGGATGGCCGCTCATCCGGAAAGCGTTGCTACCTTGCCCTTCGAGAAAGGTGCATTCGACATCGATACGCCCGAAGACCTTGCACAGTGGCAGAACCCTTCCAATCCAGACCTATCCTGACCGATCGCTTCCATAGAACACACAATTACCTCCGCATCTCGCTGACCGACAACTGCGACCTACGCTGCACCTACTGCATGCCCGAGGAGGACCATGCCGTGACGCCTTCCGCCCGGCTCCTGCAGCCCGTTGAGATAGAATGTATCGCCCGCATCTTCACCTCGCTAGGCGTGAACAAGATCCGCCTTACAGGGGGCGAGCCGCTCATACGAAAGGATGCAGCCGATATTATCGGCAGGCTGGCACAGCTGCCTGTGGTACTTACCCTGACCACCAACGGCACCCGGCTGCACCAATATACCGAGCTGCTGTCAGCATGCGGCATTCGCTCCCTAAATATCAGCCTCGACACCCTCGACCCCGACCGCTTCCTGCTCATGACACGCCGCAACCTGTTCGCACAAGTCAAAAGTAATATCGACGAGATGGTCGCCCTTGGCTTCGAGGTAAAAGTCAACACGGTCGTGATGAAAGGCGTCAACGACGATGAGCTGGAAGCATTCATCCGATGGACACGCAACCTGCCCATACATGTACGCTTCATCGAGTTCATGCCCTTCACCGGCAATCGCTGGCAGCCGGAGAAAGTACTGGGCTGGCAGCAGATCCTCGAGCGGGCGACAAGTGCGTTCGACATTCGCCCCCTGGGGCGCGATACCCACGGCACAGCCAAAAAATACGCAGTGAACGGACACCTTGGGACCTTCGCCGTCATCAGCACCATGACGGCACCTTTCTGCGGCGACTGCAACCGGCTGAGGCTGACGGCAGATGGCAAGATGAAAAATTGCCTCTTTTCACCGTCAGAGACGGACCTGCTTACAGCATACCGGAACGGAGAAGACATCATCCCACTCATCCAGGCTAATGTGCGCGACAAGAGAGAATCGCTGGGGGGACAGTTCACGGCCGGCCCACAACAGGTGGATGCCACCCAGATAGAGAACCGAAGTATGATCAGCATCGGAGGATGAGTGAGGCCACCATCCACCATCGCTCAATACCTTTGTGGGAAGCCGTCTTCTTTTTGAATGGAAGAGGTAACATGACATAAGTCACCTTTCTGAGTGATGGAAATCTATCCGAAGCATATGGTCTCCGTGGACGAGGCTAAGGCCCTAGTGGCTTCGCAGGTGAATCTATTGAATGCATCAAAGCAACCCCTGGCCACTGCGGCCGGCCTGGTACTCGCCGAAGATGTCTGCGCACCGTGCGACATCCCCGCATTTCCACAGTCGAGCATGGATGGCTACGCCTTTCGCTTTGCTGACCGTGACACAACCCTGACCCTCATCGGCGAGCAGCCCGCCGGGGGCAGCCGTCCATTTCATCTGCAAGCAGGGCAGGCCGTCCGAATCTTCACCGGGGCGGCGGTGCCAATAGGGGCCGACACGGTGCTGATGCAAGAGAAAGCTATTGTTGAAGACAGACAGTTGAAGGTGTCCGATCCCTCCCTCTCGAGGGGCAACAACGTGCGACCCCAGGGCTCTGAAGTGATAGCGGGCGCAGTCGCCTTGCAGAGAGGAGACCGCCTCACCCCCGCCTCCATCGGGTTTCTGGCGGGCATCGGCATCAGCCAAGTGAAAGCCTATCCAAGGCCCCGGGTGGCCATCCTCGTCACTGGCGACGAGCTGCAGACCCCCGGCATGCCATTGGCCTACGGGCAAGTGTATGAGTCGAACAGCCTGATGCTGAAAGGGGCGCTTCGGCATTGGCAAATCGAGAAAATATCCATCGTCCAATGCCCAGATGACCCACAACGACTGACAGACACCCTTGCAGAGGCCATCCAGAGCAGTGACATCATATTGATGATAGGCGGTGTCAGCGTGGGCGAGCATGACTATACAACGCAGGCCTTTTCCTGCTGCGGCGTCCAGATGGTCTTCCACAAGGTTCGTCAAAAACCCGGCAAGCCCCTCCTCTTCGGTATGCATGACCGCAAGCCCGTCTTCGGACTTCCTGGCAACCCCGCCTCGGTGCTGACCTGCTTCTATGAATATGTTGGCATAGCCATTGCCCGGATGATGCAGCTGCCGCCGATCCTTACCACCGCTACAGCTTTGTTGGAGCATGCGTACCGCAAGCCAGTCGGATTGACTCATTTTCTCAAGGCATCCTGCCAAGGAAACCAAGTAAGGCTCCTGCAAGGCCAGGAGTCGTATCGACTCCAGTCGTTCGCTCATGCCAACGCGCTGGCCCTGCTGCCAGCGGCTGCCACCGACTTCGAGCCAGGCTGCGCGATAGAAGTACATTTCTTACCTGTATGATGATGTTAGACATCCCCATCATATTCTACCTACTGCTATTCGTCGTAGCTTTTCTATACGCCAACGTCGGGCATGGCGGCGCCAGCGGCTACCTCGCGCTGATGGCACTGTTTGGTTTCGCCCCGGAGCAGATGCGCCCGACTGCCCTGCTCTTGAACCTCTTTGTGTCACTGACAGCCTTCATCCAGTTTTACCGGGGTGGTTTTTTTCTTCACAGGCTCTTCATCCCTTTTGCCCTTTCGTCGGTTCCACTCTCTTTCCTCGGAGGCACACTGACCGTTGATGCGATACTCTACAAACGCGTCCTGGGGCTATTGCTTCTAGTACCAATTGGAAGATTCCTGTTCGTCCCCAATGTCCAGAAGGAAAAGCTACGAGCGGACCATACAGGTCTTGCTATGGGCATTGGTGTCGGTATCGGATTCCTGTCAGGGCTGATCGGCATCGGCGGGGGCATCCTGCTTTCGCCAGCCCTGCTCTTGCTGCGATGGGCCGACCAAAAACAGGCCGCTGCCGTCAGCGCGCTGTTTATATTCGTAAATTCGCTGGCGGGGCTTGGAGGCCAACTGATGAAAGGAGTGGGCTTCGTCAGCGGGATGATCGCCCTAGTGGCTGTCGCCTTCGCTGGTGGTTTGCTGGGGGCTTGGACGGGTGCCTTCAAATACGGGCAGTCAGCGCTTAAATTCATACTGGCGGGCGTATTGGCCCTAGCCGCCTACAAACTGCTCCAGACAGGAGCATGAAAGGCATCATAATGGTTATACTCGTTTTCGGACAGCTACAAGACATAACGGGAACGGATACCTTGCATATTAAACAAGTAGAAGGTAAGAAGCAGTTGTCGGATGCCTTGTTCGAGCTATTCCCCCGACTGCAGGAGACGAAGTTTGTCATCGCCATCGACCGACAGATCATCGATGGCGATGCACCAATCGGCCCAAACGCATGCATTGCACTGCTACCGCCATTTTCCGGAGGCTGATAGGATGGAAAATGCACTAGTATACGATCGCTACCAGCGGCAGCTGAGCTTGAAGGGCTTCGGACTGGAAGCCCAGCAGAAGCTGCTGCATGCCCGGGTGCTGGTGGTCGGCGCCGGCGGCCTCGGCTGCCCGGTCCTGCAATACCTTGCAGCCGCAGGTATCGGGCAGCTGGGGGTAGTCGACCCCGATCGGGTCAGCCTCAGCAACCTGCCCCGACAGGTGCTGTTCTCGGATGCCGACATCGGACGTCAAAAGGTGGATGTGGTGCGCGAACGACTGCAGGCATTGAACCCCGCACTACAGCTCGAGACCTGGCCATATGCCTGTGATGCCGCCTTTGCGTTAGACATCTTTCCGCACTATGACCTGGTCGTCGATACCTGCGATAACTTCCCTACCCGTTACCTAGTGAATGATGGCTGCTGGCTCACTGGAAGGCCGCTGGTGCATGCTGCCGTCTCTGAATACGAAGGACAGGTGGCTGTTTTCAACCTTCCAGACAAACTGGGCATACCTGGCCTTCACTACCGGCATGTTTTCCCTTCTGCACCCTCCCCGGGCGAGGTGCGCGATTGTGCCGAGGCCGGCGTGCTGGGGATGCTGCCCGGCATCATAGGGTGCATGCAATCCTTTGAAGTCGTCAAAGTCATCACGGGCATCGGTGAGCCCCTTCGCAACAGACTGCTGACTTACGACACACTTCGCCACCGACAGCTGGTGGTGAACATCTTACCTGCATCAGATGCCTTTCCGGAAATGCCTACCA
This sequence comes from Bacteroidota bacterium, assembly GCA_016868815.1. Taxonomy (GTDB): domain Bacteria; phylum Bacteroidota; class Bacteroidia; order Chitinophagales; family Chitinophagaceae; genus Pollutibacter. The sequence continues at coordinate 294,296 of VGFQ01000002.1, read as the reverse complement.
GCGCCGAGGACTACCTTCGCTTCGACTACGGCCACTTCTGCGGCCTGCCCCAATATGCAGGCATCGAGGTAGAGGCCTCAGTCCTCCATCCTGACATGCGCATTATAGATGTGAGGGAACCCGGCGCATGGCCGACGATCGGGCTTGTACATGAGTATATACCGTTATCGCAACTGGAGGGGGTACTGCAGCTGTCGCCCGGAGAGGAAGTCCTCTTCGTGTGCCGTACTGGCCGCCGAAGCCTGCAGGCAGCCCTCCTTATGAAAGAACGTTTCCCACTCAGCAGGTCATATAGCCTGAAGGGTGGCGTACAGAGCCTTTCATCCTTAAAAAAAACCATCCTACCATGAGCACACACAAAACAAAAAACATCTTCACAGAAGGACCCATAGAGGCTGGATTCATCGGCGATAGCATTGCAAAACACGCATCGAAGACCAAGATCGGCGGGCATAGCATCTTCCTTGGACAGGTACGGGCCGACAACATCGATGGTCAAAAAGTGACCGGTATAGAGTACACGGCCTATGAAGAAATGGCCCTCGAACGGATGACCCTGATACGAGAAGACATCTTCGCGAAATACCCGCTCGCCTGCATGCATGTCTATCACAGCCTCGGCCATGTGGCGGTCGGCAGCATCTGCCTTTTCGTCTTTACTTCGGCCGCGCACCGGCGCGCAGCCGTCGATGCCTGCCAGGAATGTGTGGAACGCATCAAAGCCGACCTGCCCATCTGGGGAAAAGAAATATTCGAGGGAGAAGAGTATCAGTGGAAGGTAAACCGCTGACGCCAAAATAAATATGAGATGGTAGACATCACACATAAGCAGACGACCCTCCGGCAAGCCTTGGCAGTGGCCACCCTCAGGGTGTCCAGTCAAGAAACGATTGATGCCATCCTAGAGCGTCGTGTGCCTAAGGGTGATGTCTTCGAATTCAGCCGGGCGGCAGGGCTGCTGGCCTGCAAGCGCACCTATGAGGCCATACCCGACTGCCACCCACTGCCGGTAGAGTTTACCGCCATCACCCATGCGGTCAGCGGTCTTGAGATCACCGTACGGGTCGAAGTGCACACTGTCTACAAAACTGGCGTCGAAGTGGAGGCCATGCACGGTGCGGCTATCACCGCCCTGACCATGTACGATATGCTGAAGCCCATCGACGGAGGCCTTGAGATCGGCTCCATCCGACTAGAAGAGAAGAAAGGCGGTAAGGGAGACGTCAAGCATGCCTATCCTGCGAACCTCCGCACGGCCGTAGTCACCTGCAGCGACTCTGTCAGCAAAGGCCTGCATGCAGATACCAGTGGGGATGTGATTGAAGAAAAACTGCGCAGCCATGGCCTCCCTCACATCGAACGCACCGCAATACCTGACGACTTCACCACCATCCAGCAGACAGCCGCCAAGCTCATTGCGGATGGATGCCAACTCATTGTCTTCACCGGGGGTACAGGCCTCTCGGAACGGGATGTCACGCCCGATGCCATACGCCCACTCCTAGAGCGCGAATTGCCCGGTGTCATGGAGGCTGCCAGGGGCTACGGGCAGCAGCGGACACCCTATGCCATGCTCAGCCGCGGTGTGGCGGGCTTCTCCGGAAGCACCCTGCTCCTCACACTCCCCGGCTCGCCAAGGGGGGCGGCAGAGAGTATGGAGGCCCTCTTCCCATACATCCTGCACGTATTTCGTGTAAAGGAAGGCGTACGACACGATTGACGCAAGCCATGACATCCTATCCGATCTATCTCGACTACAACTCGACCACTCCCTGCGATCCGGCGGTATTGGAAGAGATGCTGCCATTTTTCACGCAGCAGTTCGGCAATGCTGCCAGCCGCAGCCATGCCTACGGATGGATAGCTGAGGAGGCTGTAGACATCGCCCGAGAACGAGTGGCGTCGCTGATCGGTGCGGGACCATCTGAAGTGATATTTACATCAGGAGCCACGGAGTCTGTCAACCTCGCGCTTCAGGGGGTAGCAGAAGCCTATGTGCGCAAGGGAGATCATCTGATCACTTGGGCGACTGAACACAGGGCTGTCCTCGACGGGTGCGACCGACTCGAACAAAAGGGATGCCGCATCACTCGCCTATCGGTAGACAGCCAAGGCCTGCCAAACCTGCAGGCTTTGGAAGATGCCATCGATGCGCAGACAGTACTAATATCAATGATGTACGCCAACAATGAGACGGGTGTCATCATGCCAGTACGGGAAGTCTCAGCCATCGCGCACCGGCATGCTGTGCTGTTCTTTTGCGATGCTACACAAGCCGTGGGAAAGCGCCCCGTCGACGTGGTGGCTGACGGCATTGACCTGATGGCCTTCACAGCTCATAAGATGTACGGGCCAAAAGGCGTCGGCGCGCTATACCTCAGGCGCAAGGCTCCCCGGGCCACCGTGACGCCGATGCTCTACGGCGGTGGTCATGAGCGTGGGCTGCGCAGCGGCACCCTCAACGTACCGGGCATCGCAGGCTTCGGGAAGGCCGCTGACATCTGCCGCGAGCAGATGGAGGAAGAAGGCAGTCGCCTGCTGCGCTTGCGCGACCGACTGGTCGAACCGCTGCTCTGCATTCCGGGGGTACACTTCAATGGCCGCCGGGAGTCGCTGCTGCCGCATGTGGCAAACCTATCATTCTCAATACCCGGTGGAGACATGCTGCTGCGGCGGCTTACGTCTAAGCTGGCCATATCTTCCGGATCAGCCTGCAGCTCTGCCAGCCTGTCGCCCTCACATGTGCTGAAGGCCATGGGACTGAAAGATGCAGATGCACTGGCATCCGTACGCTTCAGCCTCGGACGCTTCACCACCGGTGAGGAAGTGGACATGGCGGCACAGACCCTGCTCGAGATGATTACACCCCTTGCCAAGGGTTAGTAAACGCAGGAAGACCTCACCTATATGCCGCCACGCGGCATACGGTACATCTGATGAAATAGCTCCCCGTTCATTTCATACTTTTACCATACGACAGACTGACTTGAGCGTTGACATCCTGCTTATAACGCCCCCTTTCACACAGCTGAACACCCCCTATCCAGCGACGGCCTATCTCAAAGGCTTTCTCGGCACCCAGGGCATCCGTTCCGTGCAGGCAGACCTCGGCATCGAAACCATGCTGTGCATCTTTTCGAGAGATGGGCTGTCAAAGGTATTCGAGACCGCAGCACAACAGGAATCACAGATGGATGTCGCTACCCGACGTGTGTATTCGAACCGAGGCTTGTACCTCTCCTGCATAGACGAGACCATCCGCTTTCTGCAGGGATGCAATCCCACGCTGGCGCATCGCATCGCCGCCCGAAATCTGCTGCCGGAGGCTGGGCGCTTTGAAATGTTGGCCGACCTCGACTGGGCCTTCGGCACGATGGGCGTACAGGATAAGGCCCGGCATGTCGCCACCCTCTTCCTGGAGGATATGTCAGACTTCATCCGTTCCACAGTCGACCCCTGGTTCGGATTCACTCGCTATGCGGAACGCATCGCTCGGTCAGCCGCCAGCTTCGACACCCTGAACCAAGCTTTGCAAGCACCAGAGACCCTCACCGACGAATTCATGCTAGATATATTACGGAAATACATACTCGAAAATAATCCATTGCTGGTCGCACTCTCGGTACCCTTCCCTGGCAATCTATATGCGGCACTTCGTTGCGGAAAATGGATTCGGGAAAACTGCCCTTCCGTGCGAATCGCGCTCGGCGGTGGATATGCCAATACCGAGCTGCGCTCGGTAAGTGACCCACGATTATTCGAATACATCGATTACCTCACCCTCGACGACGGGGAGGCCCCACTGAGACAACTCATTCAATACCTGCGCGGCGAGACCGGGCCTGAAAACCTCAAACGCACTTCACGCCGCGTCGATGAGAAAGTCGAATACACCGAGGGCAGGCATATCCCTGACATCCGGCAGGCAGAAGCCGGCACGCCAGACTATGAAGGACTCCCCCTGGAGCATTATATCTCTGCCATCGAGGTACTCAACCCCATGCACCGACTCTGGAGCGACGGCAGGTGGAACAAGCTCACGATGGCACATGGCTGCTACTGGGGAAAGTGTACTTTCTGCGATGTGTCGCTCGACTACATCGCGCGCTATGAGCCTTTGACCGCCACTCTGATCTGCGACCGCATGCAGGAATTGACAGAAAAGACAGGCGTGACAGGTTTCCACTTTGTCGACGAGGCAGCACCACCCTCTCTCATGAAGGCACTGTCAGTGGAGATTCTGCGCCGAGGCATGGTCGTTAGCTGGTGGACGAACATCCGATTTGAAAATGGCTTCACACGAGACCTATGCCTACTGCTCGCCAGGGCTGGCTGCATTGGCGTCTCCGGAGGCCTAGAGGTGGCATCCGACCGACTGCTGACACTGATTCAAAAAGGTATCACCGTTGGACAGGTGGCAAGGGTAAACCGGCATTTTACAGAAGCTGGCATTATGGTGCATGCCTACCTCATGTATGGTTTTCCGACGCAGACGGATCAGGAGACCATCGACTCAATGGAAATGGTCCGACAGATGTTCGAATGCGGGGTCTTGCAGTCAGCATTCTGGCACCTCTTCACCATGACGGCCCATAGCCCTGTCGGCAAAGACCCCGCAGCTTTCCAGGTTGGCAGGCAGGAAGTTGGCCAGGCAGTCTTTGCCATCAACGACCTCGAGCATGACGATCCCCTGGGGGCAGAACACGCTAGATATGCATATGGCCTTGCCAAGTCGCTGCTCAACTGGATGCATGGGCATGGCATCGACCAGCCCTTGCATAGATGGTTTGACTTCCCGACCCCACGGCCATCCGTGCCCAAGGACGTCATCCGACAATCACTCGAAGCGGTCGCATATCAACCGACGACTTCGAGCACCCGTTGGATATGGCTAGGGGCAGCCCCTATGCTCAGTATCGTGGGAAAATCTAAGAAGGGCACCCGATGGGAGCAGGCTGAGGTTCGTTTCGAGACGCCTCGCGACAATGTCGTCATCCGTACTGAGCCGAAAAAGGGCAGATGGCTTTGCGACTTCCTATCAGGAAAGCATGGTGAGCCTTTCACACAGGCAGCGGCAGAGGCAGACTATCACAATGCCGGGCTGAAGGATTTCGAAGGCTTCTGGGACAACCGGCCCGTACATACACTGTACCGGGCGGGGCTGCTGAGGTTATAAATCGGAAATAGCATCTTATCAGCCAATTTTCCATTAAAATCGAAAAACGTCATCGTAATGACTTTTTTCGTTTGTAAGCTCATCTGACTGACAATTTTTTTTGCTTACCTCTTGCGTATGTGCAACCGGTCGCGCAGCCGGATCAGACTCTCCTGCATAGTTTGCTCCTTCATGCCGCCCGACACCATACCGTAGAACTTCTCCCAAGGATACCAGGCCAGGTTTTCGAGGACATACCAATTGATCTGTACCGAGTCGGGGAATCGCAGGTCGATGGAGAAGCCAGATTCCATCGGGTCGCCCTGGCCGAAGCGCATCTCAGTGACGATGCCATCGGGGCCGGCCTGTTTAAGTTGGATAAGGTGCTCGACGCCCCGGGCATCCTGCCAACGAAGGGAAGATTCGGACTGTTTGGTTGCGGATGTCGGAGCAGTCGGCACCATCGAAGCATCTTGCAGCAGCAGGTTCCAGGCGGGCCAGGCCGACAGGTCGCGCAGCTCGGCGAGTATCGTGTCGGGCGGGGCAGCTACCAGCACGGACCTAGAGTTCACCACCTGGCCGGGAAGAAGCGCGGAGATGGCCAACAACACTGCGGATAACCCGACGAGGGCGAAAGAGAAAGCTTTGAGGATGCGCATATGGCTGCAGGTTCAGGGATCCCAACGGAAAACACGCACGGCGATCCCGTAGAGGACTGTTCCCCATAGCAGCAAGTACCCGATCTGACTGCCACAGTCGACCAGATGGTCCCCTTCGAAGGCAACATTTCGCATGGCCTCGTTGAGGTGCGTCAGTGGCAGCACACGGCAAACCGGCTGCAGCCAAGAGGGGAAGTTCTCAACGGGAAAGAAGGTACCAGCCAGCAGAAACTGTGGCAGGGTGACGAGGTTGGAGAAGGGGGGGATAGTGCTTTCCGTGTTGGCCAGGCCGCTCACAATAAACCCGAAGCCCATGAAGACGAGAAGCCCCAACAGGCTGAGGACGAGCAGCTCTGCAAATGTCACCCAGCCATGGACGAGGGTGAAGCTGAAGGCGAAATGTCCCACCGCAAGGATCACTACTGCCGTCAGAAGCTGGAAGACGACCCGGCCGGCGCCTTCACCAATGATGATGGTGGAGCGGCGCACAGGCGTGGCGAAGAATCGCTTCAGCACGAGCGACTGCCGCAAGTTGAAGAAGATGAAGGCGACTCCGAAAACACCGGCACTGAGTAGGGAGAACCCCAGCTGGCCCGGCAAGACAAAGTCGATGGTGCGGAATCTCCTCCCAGGAATCGTCTCAGGCATCATAAAGGCGTAGACAGGACGTGTTGGATCCTCCCGTCGGTCGACGTCCCCGATGCAGCGGATTACGAGCGACTGGAGTAATCCGATGCGGTCGGCGGAGGCAGTGGATGCTGTCACGCGCACCCGATATTTCGGATAGCCGTTGGGCAGGAGAGGCTCGATCGCGATGATAGCTGCTATACGGCCTTTCTCCAATTCGCTACGGAGTGCAGCCTTTTCTTTGTAGACCACTACGATGTTAGGTTTCGAGACGATCTCTCGGTAGAGGGAAGAAGTCGTATCGGTCTTTGCATCAAAAGCGATGCGGAGCACCGGGACGGGCGAACTTAAAAAACCAAAAACCAGGATGAAGATGAAGGGAAACAAGACCCCAAATATGATGGAAGACGGACTACGGAGGATGGAAAGCAGGCTGGCCCTGGCAATAGCACCCATCGCCCGTGACTGACTATAGGGCTGTGACTGGGGAGTAGATGTTGATGGCAAGTACATTGAATTGCAGACGAAGTTACCACCAAAGCACCTATCACTCGTGTCGTTTACGATATTTGCCCACATTGTATGGAGATGTCACCTACCAATCCTATCCACCATGCCTACCTGCTCATTGGTGGGAACTTGGGTGATCGGGCTGCTCAGCTGGCAGAGGCAAAGGCTTGGATTGGACAGCTCTGTGGAAGAGTGTTGCGCAGCTCGTCGCTGTATGAAACGGCCGCCTGGGGGATGGAAGACCAACCAGACTTTCTCAATCAGGTGCTGGAAGTCGAGACCGCCCTCCCACCCCGTCAACTGTTGGTCTCGATTCTAGAGGTTGAGGCAAAGATGGGCCGGACCAGGGGCGTGCGCTATGGGCCGCGAACCATTGACATCGATATCCTGCTCTATGGGGATGAGGTACTTGAAGAAGAAGACCTTCTTATACCGCACCCGCGGCTGGCAGATCGCCGTTTTGCCCTAGAGCCATTGCATGAACTGGTCCCGGAGTTGCTTCATCCCTGCACAGGTCAGCGCGTACGCACCATGCTGGCATCCTGTGCCGACCCGTTGGCCGTAGGCCGATTTATCCCAGCTGTTGATAACAATGGCTGAAGGTTCTGCGGGGCTTTGCTAAGTTTGCCCCGCCAATGCAGTACCGCTTCATCACCATCGAGGGCAATATTGGTGCTGGCAAGACGACCCTCTCCCACCTCCTGGCCCGGCATTACAATGCACGGCTTATCTTGGAGGAGTTTGCCGACAATCCCTTCCTACCAAAATTCTACGAAAACCCGCAGCAGTTCGCCTTCCCTCTGGAGTTGTTTTTCATGGCCGAACGCTACAAACAGCTGAAGGAACTCCTGCAGCAGAGAGACCTGTTCCATAGCGTCACCGTCTCCGATTACCTCTTTACCAAATGCCTGTTGTTTGCCAAGGTAAACCTGCCAGAAGACGAGTTTAGGCTCTACCAGCGGCTCTTCGACATCATCCACCAGCAGATCGTCCAGCCAGACATCCTCATCTACCTGCATTCTCCCATAGCCCGGCTGAAAGACAACATCCGCCGTCGCAACCGTGAGTATGAGCAAAACATCAGCGAAAGCTATCTGGCAGATATCCAGCAGACATACACGCATTACATCCGACAGCATAGCGTACGAACCCTGATCGTAGACACCACCCATGCCGACTTCCTGGCCAACGAGGCACACCTGCAGGCTGTCCTGGCAGCGCTGGAAGGTGAAAGCTGGGAGGGACAGAAATACCTCGATGGCTTTAGCCCGTCATAGTAGCCTTGCAGTCCTCCGGCATGCGGAGTTCCGGTCATACATCGGCTCCAGGGCCCTTTTTATACTGGTGCTGAACATGCAGGCGACGTTGGTGAGTTGGAAAGTCTATGAAATCACTAAAGACCCGCTGAGCATCGGGCTGATCGGCTTGGCCGAATTTGTACCTGCCTTCCTCGCAGCCTTTTATTCAGGCTTTTTAATAGACCGAAGTGATAAAAGAAAGGTGCTGGTGTTGAGCTTCGCTGCAAACTTACTCCTGACGGCAGCTTTTGCCCTGGTGACCGGTCAGGCTGCCATGGCATGGGTGGGTAAGCAGGCAGTGCTGGTCGGCATCTACGCCATAACCTTTTGCAGCGGCCTGGCCAGGGCGTTCAGCGGCCCATCCTCCTTCGCCCTCGTCACCCGCCTTATCCCAAAAGAAGAATTGCCCGCGGCCATCTCCTGGCATAGCACTTCCTGGCAGGTCTCCGCCGTCAGCGGACCTGCCCTGGCAGGTCTGATGTATGCAAAGGCAGGGATCACCCCTACCTTCCTTTTTATGGTATGCGCGATGACCGTGGCGCTGCTGGCCTCCCTGCGTATACAGCCCAAGCCTCCAGAACCTGTGCCGGAAGGGGAGACGATGCTGGAGAGTATCCGGCAAGGTTTCCGCTTTGTCTGGAAGAGCCGGGAGGTACTCGGCGCCTTAAGCCTCGATTTATTTGCGGTGTTCTTCGGTGGGGCAACAGCTTTGTTGCCTTATTTCTCGGATGAGATTCTTGGACGCGGCCCCGAGGGACTGGGTATACTTCGCTCTGCACCTTCCCTGGGGGCGGTCTTACTCATGATTTGGGTGACCATCTGGCCGATGCGGAGCCGGCAGGGGCAATACATGCTTCTCAGTGTGGCAGGCTTTGGTATCTGTACAATCTGCTTCGGGTTGTCAACATCTTTTTGGCTTTCGTTTGCACTGCTCTTCCTTTCCGGCGTCCTCGACGGCATCAGCGTGGTCGTGCGATCTACCATCCTTCAGATGAAGACGCCCGATGAGATGCGCGGACGTGTAGCCTCATTGAACAGCATCTTCATCATGTCCTCCAACGAGCTGGGTGCCTTTGAGAGCGGCATCACCGCACGCTGGATGGGTGTCGTGCCCGCCGTTGTATTTGGGGGGTGTATGACCCTCATAGTGACAGCCGCGACCTGGCTGAAAGCCCCGACACTGCGAAAGATGGAATACTAGCCTATATTCCCTCGGATGCACACAGGCGCTCTAGCACCCAATAGACTGCCGGGCAGAAACTGGCATTCTTAAGGGTGATGGCCGTGCGTTTGAATAAAACATCTTCGTCCGTATAGGGAAAACGACGGCAGTCGGAGGGCCTGTCCTCATAGATCGCACAGTGGTTGTCTGACCCCAGGAAGGGGCAGGGCGTGGACTTGACCACGTAGTCGCCGTCCTCGTCAATGCGTAGGTAGGTCTCTATAAAGACCCCTTCCCGCATCCGGAGGGCACAGCTGATGCGTTTTATATCGGGTGTCTTAAACCGCGGGGAATAGTTCCGGCAGCAGTTGGCGCAAGACAGGCAGTCGGCATGTTGAAATGCCTCTTCATGCAGCTCTGGTAGTCGCGGCAGGAGTTTTCGCCGGTCGGCCTTTGCCAACAACTTCTTGTAGGCTTTGGCATGATCAACCGACTTTTGCTCCCAGTGCAAGAGTGATTCGCTGTGCATGCTGCAAGTTACACTCCGATGCCATCACACCGTCACCCAGAAAGCCAACAAAGCCAGTTATCACATTTGTTCCATGTTTCCCATGCATCACGGGTAAAGGAAAGAACAGAGTATTCATTTTCTCAAGGTAGGACATACCTTCGCCGCATCCACAATGACCCTCCCGTATGGAACTACTAGAATCCCAACGCAACGAGTTCAGAACCCGGCACATAGGCCTCTCAGAGCAGGATGCCACAGCCATGCTGGCTACCGCCGGGGAGCTATCCCTCTCCCAACTCATTGACAAGACGGTCCCCCCCGGCATTCGCATGACGGCACCCTTGCCCTTGCCGCCTGCCATGTCAGAGGCTGAATATCTGGAGCATATCCGGGTGGTCGGCCAGCAGAATCAGGTATTCCGAAACTTCATTGGCCAGGGCTACTACGGAACCCTGACTCCCAGTGTCATCCTCCGCAACATCTTTGAAAACCCAGGTTGGTATACGCAGTACACCCCTTACCAGGCCGAGATCGCACAAGGAAGGCTAGAGAGCCTGCTGAATTTCCAGACGATGGTGAGTGACCTGACTGGATTGCCGGTCGCCAATGCCTCTCTGCTGGATGAGGCCACGGCTGCCGCTGAAGCGATGACGATGTTTTTTAATTTACTCAACAATAAGGAATACATCGAAAGACCATGCTTTTTTGTCGACACAAACGTATTCCCCCAGACCCTGGACGTGCTCCTTACCCGAGCCATACCTCTTGGGATTGAAGTCGTGGTAGGTGACCTTCCATCTGCTGACATCGACCACCGGTACTTCGGTGCGTTCCTCCAATATCCCAACGACAAAGGGGCTGTCGTCGACTACAGGACCTTCATCGCCCAGGTACACGCAGCTGGTGCCTATGTGGTGATGGCAACCGACCTGCTCGCCCTCACCCTGTTGACCCCTCCCGGTGAACTAGGCGCCGACGTCGCCTGCGGGTCAGCCCAACGCTTTGGCGTACCCCTCGGCTATGGCGGCCCACACGCTGCCTTCTTCGCCACGCAAGATGATTTCAAGCGGCAGATACCTGGTCGTATCATCGGAGTAAGCATTGATGCAGAAGGCAACCGAGCCCTTCGCATGGCCCTACAAACCCGTGAGCAGCATATCCGCCGCGAAAAAGCCACATCCAATATCTGTACAGCTCAGGCCTTGCTGGCCAATATGGCCGCTATGTATGCGGTCTACCACGGGCCCGACGGCCTTCGGGCCATCGCCAAGCGGGTAGCCCTCTTTGCTCAGACCGCCGCTGCCCAGCTCCAAGAGATGGGATATGCGCTTGCCACCACGGATTTTTTCGACACCGTCACCGTACATACTGACAATGCTGCCCGTATCCGGGAAAGGGCCCTGGAACGGCGTATAAACCTGCGCTATCCCAAGCCCGGGCATGTCGCCTTCTCCATAGACGAGGTCACTTCCATATCCGACCTTTCTGACCTTATCGCTTGCTTCTCTTCCCAAGATGCGCCCATCACCATCACCCTTTTTGAACAGACATCCCTCCACCATATTCCCACTTCACTGACGCGGACAAGTCCCTTCCTGGAGCATCCCGTCTTCCATGCTCACCACAGCGAGAGCCAGATGATGCGCTACATCAAGCGGTTGGAGAACCGAGACCTCTCGCTCAACATCTCTATGATATCCCTAGGCAGTTGTACGATGAAGCTCAATGCCGCCAGTGAGATGATGCCACTGAGTTGGGCGGAGTGGAGCCGCATCCATCCCTTCGCGCCCGACGGACAGGCAGAAGGCTATCGATATGTCATCCAGCGCCTGTCTGAATACCTCTGCGCCGTGACGGCCTTCGACGCCTGCAGCATGCAGCCGAACAGCGGTGCACAAGGGGAATACGCTGGGCTTCTTACGATCCGCGACTACCATGCCTCCCGAGGAGAGCAGCACCGAAGAGTCATGCTCATCCCCATCTCGGCACATGGTACCAATCCCGCTTCAGCCGTCATGGCCGGCATGCGCGTAGTGGTCGTGAAGGCCCTCGATAACGGATATGTCGACGTCGACGACCTGCGTGCCAAGGCCGAGCAGCACAGTGAAGAGCTAGCAGGCATCATGATCACATATCCCAGCACCTACGGCGTCTATGAAGAGACGGTGAAGGATATCACCCAGATCATTCACGCGCACGGTGGCCAGGTCTACATGGACGGCGCCAATATGAACGCACAGGTGGGACTGACGGCACCTGGCCTGATCGGTGCCGATGTTTGCCACCTCAACCTCCACAAGACCTTCGCCATCCCCCATGGCGGAGGCGGACCGGGCATGGGCCCCATCTGCGTGAAGGCACACCTCGCGCCGTTCCTGCCCGGCCACATCATCATGGCCGATACCGACTCCCCTGTCGGCACCCGACAATCAGCCGTCAGCGCCGCTCCCTTTGGCAGTGCGAGCATACTTCTAATCAGTTATGGCTATATCCGGATGTTGGGCGGCAAAGGGGTGCGCGCGGCGACTGAATTTGCCATCCTCAACGCCAACTACATGCGAGCAAGGCTGCAGCAGGCATATGACATCCTTTACCTCGGTCGTGAAGGTACCTGCGCCCATGAGTTCATCATCGATCTCAGACCATTTAAGAAATCAGCAGAGGTAGAGGCGGAAGACGTTGCCAAGCGTCTCATGGACTATGGCTTCCATGCCCCCACGCTCAGTTTCCCTGTCGCAGGCACCATCATGATTGAGCCTACGGAAAGTGAAGATAAGAATGAGCTGGAACGCTTCTGCGATGCACTCCTCTCGATCCGGGAAGAGATCCGAGCGATTGAAGAAGGCCGGTCCGATCGGAAGTCTAACCTTCTGAAACACGCGCCACACACACAGGAGACAGTCGTGAGAGACGAATGGGACAGGCCTTATTCCCGTGAGGCGGCGGCCTTTCCCCTGCCCTATGTCCGACAGAACAAATTCTGGCCCAGCGTCTCCCGTATAAATAATACGCATGGCGACAGGAATCTGGTCTGTACCTGTGAGCCCGTGGCCAGCTATGCCTAGCTCATTGCCGGCAATATGTAACGGTGAACGGCAGTTAAGAAAGGATGAAAGATCATTTCAAAGAATACAAACCACATGCATACGCCTGTCTATGTGGATAAGGCCTATTTTGTTTCAGTAAGGTTCGTTTTACTACGTATTTTTTCGTGATACTTTGGAATTTTTCTGACTACAATTTCTTACCTTACTTTCCAACCAAAATCAACAGATATGACACTAAATAAAATGATGCTCCAAAGTTGCCTCGTTTTCATATTTTCTGCTCTTCTCGCTAGCTGCGATAGTGGCGAAAAAGGAAAATGGTCAGCAGAAGATAAGGAAAAAGCCCGTTCCGAGATGGAAAAAACTCTTACTGACCCTAGCACAGAAGGGAGTGAGTTTTTTGCACAAAAAGAAGTACGTGACCAATTTATCGATTGTTCACTTGGCAAATTGGAGCAGAATTACTCCTCTTACAATGATGCAAATAAAGACATAGAGGGCTGTAAGAAAATTGGTGAAGAGTGTGTGCTTGCGTTGGCGGAGACTGTTAATCCCAGCGAAGAAGATAGCGCGACACCCGCCGAGAAAGAGGAAAAGACCACAGACCATTAATTCTTATCTTATGTATGAAGATTGCTAAAAGAGTAAATTGGCTCCCGCTGCCCACACCTCGCTGGCTCCTCCCTCTCTGCAGCGTCAGGAACCAAGATCTAAAAACGTGAACATCGACATCCTTTTCTGTAGCGCCTGTCATTCTGACCTGTATACAGCCCGCAATGGATGGGATGGCCCCCCCTACTCTGTTGTGCCGTGCCATGAAATCATCGAGCGTGTCGTAAGCACCGGACAGGCGGCCAGCCGCTATCGGGTATGTGACTTAGTCGGAGTGGATTTCTTTTTGGATACCTGCCGTGCTTGGGAAGTGTCATATTGCGAAGGAGGGATTAACTGGACTTACAACAGTCCGGACAAGGAATACGGAGTACCCATCTCCGGATGTTATTCCTCCCACATCCTAGCTGATGAGCAGTATCTACTGCACATCTCTGAAAATCTTGCACCGGACAGAGCAGGATGCCTCATCGGAGGGACTCGTGAGACGAAGGAAATGCTTGATTACTCCGGGCAACATGACATCAGCTGCGAAGTAGATATCATCCCCAACTCATATATCAACGAGGCCTATGAACGTATGCTCCATCGAGATGTGCGGTGTCGCTTCGTTATAGACATGTCCTCGATTAAGCAGGCATAAACCCTGAAAAAAATTTATATGCCACTGCCCGCTATCTCTAAAACATCCATACAGATAAATACAAAGTATGCTTAGACTACTCGCAGCCGCTTTACTCTACCCGATACTGTCCCTAGCGCAATCCTCCAAGTCAGAAGCCCCGATCCTCGAACTCCGCATCTATCACCACAGCACGGAAGAGCAGGGACGCAGGCTGGATGCCTACCTCGCCAGCTGCGTATTGCCAGCCCTGCACCGACAGGGGCTGAAGCATGTCGGGGTCTTCCACGCACTCTCGAACGACACGGCACGTACCCGCCAGACCTATTTGCTAGCGGCCTATGCATCCCTCCGAAAATTGATGGATGTGGAAGCCAAGGTGATGGCTGACAAAGTATATCTGCAAGATGCCCAACCCTACCTCGACACGCTGCCGGCACAGCCGCCCTATCTCCGCAAAGAGACTGTACTAATGAGATCCTTCCGTCTTTTCCCGCAGCTGAGGCCACCGTCTTTACAAGGACCGAAAGAACAACGGATCTACGAACTACGCAGCTATGAAAGCCTACATGAGCGACTCTACTGGAATAAAGTGGAGATGTTTAATGAGGGTGGAGAGATCGCCCTCTTCGACCGGCTTGGCTTCCACGCGGCATTCTATGGCGAGGTGGTTGCAGGAGCCCGGATGCCGAACTTGATGTATATGACCTGCTTTGAGAATCGAGCAGACAGAGAGGCCCACTGGCAGGCTTTCCGGGAAGACCCTGAGTGGAAGAAACTCTCTGTAGACCCCAGATATCGCAAGAATGTCTCACGCAACGAGACAATCTTCCTGCGGCCGGCCCCCTATTCCGATTACTAGCTAAGTACCTGTGGCATGCAGGAGCCAGCATGATCAAAGACTATTACTCGATCCTGGGCGTCACCCCTCTCTCGACGACCGATGAGGTCCGACGCAGCTATCGCAAGCTGGCGAAACAATGGCATCCCGACCAGCAGTCTGAAGACCCAACGGCAGCCCTCCGCTTCCAAGAAGTCAAAGAGGCCTATGAAATCCTGACAGACCCTATCCGGAAGGATGCCTGGCTACAGGATCGGTGGCAACTGCGGAGCATGGGCAAAGATCCTCAAGGTACCCCCAGCCCCTGGCCTACAGACCTGTTGAAGGCCTGCATTGCACTAGAGCAGGAAGTGTCGCTGACAGACCCCCATCGAGCAGATGCACACGCCCTCATGAAGCGCATCCAGAAAATGCTGACGGCCGATGCGGTGGAGCTGCTAGTCAAAGTACCGGAGGCGACCATCCGGCAAGGTGTCTGCCTACGACTGCTGCGATGCGGCGCACATTTTCGCCCAGCGCTGGCGGAACAGCTCACGCGACTCCTGCAGCCCGTGGCAGGGCCGGACGCCGAGCTGTCGGCAGCGGTGCAACGATACCGGCTCCGAAGTCGCCGCAGGGCGTCCATCGAGATGCTCCGATGGCCGCTCTTGCTGCTTGCTACCGCCTTGGCCTGTCTGCTCATCGCCAGGGCCTGAGCATTTGAGGTAAACAAGCATCTTCGAATCTGTAATTTAGCGCATGCATTACCTGACGGTCGAAGGCCTCTCGAAATCCTATGGCATCGACACCTTGTTCTCGGGCATCACGTTTCATATCGAAGCAGGTGACAAAATCGCCCTAGTGGCACGCAACGGATCGGGCAAGTCAACCTTGCTGCGCATCCTATCCGGGCACGATACCCCCGACACGGGAACGTTATGGTTGCACCGCGACGTGTTGCCCGTCTTTTTCGAACAGGAGCCTGTCTTCCTGGAAAATGAGACGGTGCTCGACAATATCTTTCATCACGACCACCCGCTCACAAATGCGATCCGCGACTATGAGGCGGCCTGTGATGATGGCAGCCCGGAAGGGCTGAGTGCCGCCGTAGTGCGGATGGATGAGCTCGGCGCCTGGGATGTCGACGCAAAAGTCAAACAGATCCTTCAAAGGCTTGAGATCCGGCAATTTCACCAGCCGCTTAGCACGCTTAGCGGCGGACAACGCAAGCGCGTCGCCCTGGCTCGGACACTGATAGACATCGGCTTTGAAAAAAGACACGTGCTGCTCTTGATGGATGAGCCCACCAACCACCTCGACGTCGGCATGGTAGAGTGGCTTGAATCTTACCTGGACCGGGAAAATCTCACCCTCCTGCTGGTCACGCATGACCGGTATTTCCTTGATGCTGTATGCGATGAAATATGGGAGCTGGATGGAGATGCACTGCATGTCTGTAAAGGCGACTACGCAACATACCTCGACCGCAAGGCAGCCCGCCTCGAGCAGGAAGCTTCCAGCATCGAAAAGGCGCAAAATATCTACCGGCGCGAACTCGACTGGATGCGTCGACAACCACAGGCCCGTACAACCAAGTCGCGCAGCCGTCAAGATCGATTTTACGACGTGGAAGCGCGCGCCAAAACACGCGTCGATGATCAGCAGATGGAACTGCAGGTCAAGATGAATCGCCTCGGCGGGAAGGTGGCAGAACTCAAAAAAGTCTACAAGCGTTATGGGGATCGGATTATCCTGAAGGGATTCGACTATACATTCAAAAAAGGCGAGCGCGTAGGCATCATCGGACGCAACGGTACTGGAAAGTCCACCTTCATACGGCTTATCCTAGGGCTTGAAGAAGCCGACAGCGGAAAGATCAACATCGGCGAGACCATCGTCTTTGGGCACTACAGCCAGGAAGGCCTACTGCTAAAGAATGATATGCGCGTCATCGAGTTCGTCAAAAGCATCGCAGAGAGTTTCCCCCTGGCCAAGGGAGGTTCCCTCAGCGCCGCGCAGTTCCTGGAGCGCTTCCTATTTCCACCTGAACAACAATACACCTATGTGAGCCACCTCAGCGGTGGTGAGAAGAAACGTCTGCACCTGCTGTCGATCCTCTTTCGCAACCCCAACTTCCTTATACTCGACGAGCCGACGAACGACTTAGACCTGCCGACACAAGGCGTCCTTGAAGACTTCTTGTCGGACTACCCAGGATGCCTCCTTGTCATCAGCCACGACAGGTATTTTATGGACCGCCTAGTCGACCACCTGCTTGTATTCGAAGGCGATGGTGAAGTACGAGACTTCCCTGGCAACTACGCCATATACCGCGCCTCCCAGGAGGCAGGAAAAGTCCGGAATAGCCCTTCAGAAGCCATGAAGCCGCAACCGTTGGCCGCTGCCGAGCTCCTCCCACAGAGCCGTAAAATGACGTACAGGGAGCGCAAAGAATTCGAGGGTCTCGATGGGGAGATGGCTGCCCTGCTGGCCGAGCGGGCTGCCGTCACAGAACAGATGAGCAGGGAGGGGATTCCCTTCTCTGAATTGGAAAAACTCTCCAGGCGCATCCTAGAGATCCAGTCACTCCTGGATACCAAGGAAATGAGGTGGCTGGAACTCAGCGAGCGGGAGCCCTGAGGGTACCACCATGGCATCTTCTGCAGCGGGTAGGATTGGTGTGATGCTGTTGACGACGAACATCTCCGACTCTATCTCGAGCGACCTCGCCGATACAGCCCCCTTCTTATGAATAACTATCGCATCCGGCTCAAATGAGATGACGGTGGCATCTGATCCTACCGCGGCAGGGCCTCCATCCAACACATACCCCACCTGCCCAGCGACGAGAAGAGCCGCTTCCTCTGCCGTCAGGGTGGTATGATGACCCTGGGCCATGGACACGACGGCCAAAGGGAACATGCACATGTCTAGCAGTGACTGCGTTAACGGATGAGCAGGGACGCGGATGGATATCTTTTCATCTGGAAAGCGCAAGGAGGGAGAGATGGAGTATCTCGCAGGCAGCAAGAAAGAAAGCAAGCCCGGCGTTAACCGATCTGCCAGCAAAGCACATACAGGAGGAATGTCTGTAACAAACCGCTGCAATCGATCAAAAGAGGGAGCAAAGATTTCTGGCCTTTCATGGCCTGCCAGACCGGCAACTGACATCAATTGGGAGACGGACCCTTCATCACTGGCATTGCAAGCCAGCACATATTTTGTCTCTGTCGGGATCAGTACCAGCCGGCGTTCACACAACGCAGCGACCGCCCGCATTAAATCGGTTCCAAAGATAGGCTTCATGGATAGTAGGATTGGACTTCATGGGATCTTTGAATGTCTGGCCTCCGCCAACAAAAGTTGCAGATCGTTACATGATCGACATCTTAATACAAAATTATTATGAAAGTTGAGAAAATAAATAGATATGTGGAGAAAAAATAAAAACGAACAGAACCTATGATTATCAAAACCTTACCGATGAAATCGCGTCGAATATCGCTTACTTGTAGATGCTTTGGGCCCTATCTAGTCGGTCGTTGATAGCTTTCCCTAATCCGGCATCCGGGAAGGGTTCAGCAAGGATGATGTCTGCCCCCAGCGCATCCAAACTACGCATCGCATGAAAGAGGGCACGGGCTGCCTCCTGTAGGTCGCCGGCCGGAGATAGCGCCCGGCACCAGCCGGGCTGTATGCCAGCGTGGGTCTCTTGAAAGGTGATAGCAGCAGCACGGGTATCCGGATGCTCGCTCAGCCATGCCTGAATATTGCAAACGAGCATGGGAGTCCGGGTCGCATAGTGGCTCCGCAACCGGCCTGGCGTCTCATGGCCCCCTTTATCCGCTTCCTGCACCCGCATGCCCGACACACGTTCGAGCTGCTGCAGGGTGATGGCTCCGTATCGATATAAGATGATCTGATCCTGCTCGAAGCCTACGATAGTCGATTCGAGCCCTACCTGACAGGGGCCTCCGTTGAGCACATAGGGAATGCGACCGGAGAGTCCCTGCAAGACGTGGTCGGCCGTTACCGGACTCACCGTACCGGAAGGATTGGCGCTGGGGGCTGCCAGGGGCAGGCCTAGGTCTTGCAACAGCGCGAGTGTCATCGGATGGCGTGGGATCCGCAGGGCTACGCGTTCGCTACCGGCGGTCACCAGGTCCGGCACCAGGCTTTTCTTTGGCAGTAAAAAGGTCAGCGGACCAGGACAGAAAGCCTCCGCCAGTGCCAGGCAGGCCGCCGGGATGGACGCAGCGTAGTGAGAGAAGGCTTCCAGGCCGTGAACATGCAGGATGAGGGGGTTGAAGCGTGGGCGCTCTTTGGCGGTGTAGATGTGAAGCACTGCGTCCTCATCAAGCGCATTGGCAGCCAGGCCATAGACCGTCTCCGTAGGAATAGCCACTACGCCCCCCCGCCGAAGGATATCTCCAGCGTATGCGATGTCTGTGCCGATGTTGGTTTGCATAGAGCAAAAGTACCAAATCAAGCGAGGAGAGATCTGTAGGCAGAGGGCATAAAAAGGCCGGCTGGCAAGCTGCTCAGCCGGCTATATGCATTGTCCAAATTTTGTTAAGCCTCCGATATTTCAGTGGGCGTCTTATCGTGCTTGAGGGTGAAATGGATTTTCTGGTTTTCCTTGTCGAGGTCTGCCAGCAGAACATCCCCTTGCTTGACCTGCATCGCCAGGATCTCTTCTGCCAACGGGTCTTCCAGGTATTTCTGGATGGCGCGGTGCAGAGGCCTTGCGCCGAATTGCGGGTCGTATCCTTTGTCGGCGATGAAATTCTTCGCCTCTTCGGTGAGTTCGAGGGTGAAGCCCAGGTTGACAAGCCGCTTCATCACACCCTTCATGAGGATGTCGATAATCTGGAAGATATGGGAACGCTCCAGGGAGTTGAAGATCATGACATCATCAACGCGGTTGAGGAATTCGGGTGAGAAGGTCCGCTTCAAGGCTTTTTCTATGACGGCCTTGTTGGCTTCCTCCGCATGGGCAACGCGTGCGCTGGTGGCGAAGCCGACCCCTTCCCCGAAGTCTTTCAGTTGACGCACGCCGATGTTAGAGGTCATGATGATCAGCGTATTCTTGAAGTCGACCTTGCGGCCCAGTCCGTCAGTGAGCATTCCGTCGTCTAGCACTTGCAGCAGAATATTATAGATGTCTGGATGTGCCTTCTCGATTTCATCGAGCAGGATGACGCTATAGGGCTTTCTACGAACTTTCTCCGTGAGCTGGCCACCTTCTTCATATCCTACGTAGCCAGGAGGCGCTCCAATCAGACGGCTGACGGTGAACTTCTCCATGTATTCGCTCATATCAATGCGCACCAGCGAATCGTCGGAGTCAAACATATACCGAGAGAGGGCTCTGGCCAGTTCTGTCTTACCCACACCGGTAGGACCCAGGAAGATAAAGGTGCCGATGGGTTTCTTGGGGTCTTTGAGACCCACCCGGTTGCGTTGGATGGCCTTCACTACCTTGGAGATGGCTTCTTCCTGCCCAACCACCATAGCCTTTATATCTGTGGCCATGTTGCGGAGCTTCTCTGTCTCCGCCTGCACCATTTTTTTCACTGGAATGCCCGTCATCATACTCACCACTTCTGCGATGGCCTCTTCATGTATGGGGAAGCGCCGATGTCGGCTTTCCTCCTCCCAGTTCTCTTTAGCCTTTTCCAGATCTTCCTGCAGCCGCTTTTCGGTATCTCGCAGAGAGGCAGCCTCTTCAAAGCGTTGACTTTTTACGACTTTATTCTTTTCCTGCTTGATGGCCTCGATTTTCTTCTCGAGCTCAAGGATCGAGTCAGGCACATTGATATTTTTCAAATGCACCCGAGCTCCCACCTCATCCATGACGTCAATGGCCTTGTCCGGAAGCAGCCGGTCTGTGACGTACCGATCGCTCAGTTTGACGCAGGCGTCGATGGCCTCATCGGAATAAGAGACATTATGATAGTCCTCGTATTTCGACCGGATATTCTGCAAGATGATGATGGTCTCTTCAACGCTGGGGGGGTCTATCATGACCTTCTGGAAGCGACGATCCAGGGCGCCATCCTTCTCGATGTACATGCGATATTCATCGAGCGTTGAAGCTCCAATGCATTGGAGCTCTCCGCGAGCCAGTGCCGGCTTGAAGATGTTGGAGGCATCGAGCGAGCCACTGGCACCACCGGCACCTACGATGGTGTGAATTTCATCAATGAACAGAATGACGTCGCGATTCTTTTCCAACTCGTTCATGATCGCCTTCATCCGCTCTTCAAACTGTCCACGGTACTTGGTGCCGGCCACGAGTGCCGCCAGATCCAAAGACACCACCCGCTTGTCATAGAGCACCCGCGAGACTTTGCGCTGTACGATGCGGAGGGCAAGGCCTTCCACAATAGCGGTCTTACCCACGCCGGGTTCACCGATCAGGATGGGATTATTCTTTTTGCGGCGGGAAAGGATCTGTGAGACGCGTTCGATTTCCTCTTCCCGGCCTACGATGGGGTCGAGGCTACCGTTTTCCGCGAGCTTGGTGATGTCGCGGCCAAAGTTGTCGAGGACAGGTGTCTTACTTTTTACGTTGGCAGCGCCTGCCTGTTTAGAGCGTTGTTGGTATCCTTTCTTTTCCTCGTCGAATTCTTCGTCAGAGTCGTCGGTGAATTCACTGCGGGCTTCGTTGCTTTTGACAAGTCCGAGCTCGTTGCGAAATAGGTCATAATCGACTTCGAACTGATTAAGTATCTGGGTAGCGATGTTCTCCTTATTCTTGAGAATGGAAAGCATCAGGTGTTCTGTCTCCACAGTCGGACTCTTCAGGGCCTTGGCCTCAAGGACAGTGATGCGAATAACCTTTTCCGCCTGCTTGGTCAGAGGCAGATTGTTGATGTTGGCGATATTCTTGCCGGTCCTGTCTTTGACGGCCATCTCCACCTCCTTGCGCAACTCCTGGAGGTCGACATTCATATTCTTTAAAATCTTGACTGCCGTATTGTCACCTTCGCGGATCACACCCAGCAGCAAATGTTCAGTACCGATGAAGTCATTACCCAAACGCAAGGCCTCCTCCCTACTGTAGGAGATGACTTCTTTGACCTGGGCTGAAAAGTTATTATCCATTCGGTGTGGATTTTTTGTAGGGTCCCATTACAATGTTAAAAAATAATTTTGAGATGTCACATGCAGTTGAGTGCCGGGCCAGAGATTAGCAATAGATTGACAATCCAATATCACCTGACCAGATACTCTATGCTACTGCACCATGCAAAAATACATTTCGACCACCATACAAATTGCTTTTTTATGCACGTCAAAATAGATACCAAAGAACGATTCGACGTCATCCGGGTGATGGAACCAACCATTTCCGCCAATATGTCAGAGGAACTCCGGGAGTACCTGACTCAACGCCGCGATGCCGGGGCGGGTAACCTTATCCTGGATCTGTCTTCCGTCACAACGATCGACGCTTCGATTGGAAGGTTGCTGGCAGCAGAGCAGCAGCAATCCTATGAGATGCAGCAATCCTTTGTCATCTGCTGTCTCACTCCGGATGCCGAGGCTTTCCTCGACGCGCAGGAGGTGTTGGAGCTGCTGAACCATACCCCCACGGAAAGCGAGGCTTGGGATATCGTTCAGATGGAGGAGATCGAGCGGGAGCTTTTAGGCTAGCATGCACTGGATGGATGGCTTGCCGGATCCCCAAAAATCTCCCTGTCCCCGCAATATCCGACCCATTCCGTTCGATTATCTATCCTAACGTAGGCCAAACGACTCTCCCATGCTTGCTGTCACCATACTAGGTAACAACTCGGCCTTGCCGATGCATGAGCGACATCCAACGGCACAGGTCGTGACGGATGGCGAACGCCTTTTTCTGGTGGACTGTGGGGAGGGGACACAGATCCAGATGATCCGCTATAAAATCCGGCGGAGCCGCATCGGCCATATCTTCATCTCCCATCTGCATGGCGACCACTATTACGGGCTGATTGGGCTGTTGAACAGCTACAATCTTACTGGCCGAACAGAGCCGATCCATCTCTATGCCCCACCGCCGCTACAGGCCATCTTGGACTTGCAGATGGCGGCTGCTGAGTCGAGGCTTTGTTACCCGCTGGTTTTCCACGCCCTGGGGGAGGATGGAATTCTTTTTGAAGACACACGCATCACGGTGCGCTGCTTCCGCGTACGCCATAGCATCCCGTGCTGGGGGTTTCTTTTCCGCGAGCAGCCACGACCGCGTAAGGTTCGACCAGAGGCTGCCAGCGCCGCTGGCGTGCCTTCTTCTTTCTTCCCCCAACTGAAGGCCGGGGAAGACTTCATCGATGCCCAAGGGCGTCGCATCGCCAATGAGCAACTCACAGCTGCACCACCTGTGCCAAAGGCCTATGCCTACTGTGCAGATACCTCGTTCCATGAGCCAATTGCAGAGAGTGTCCGGGGCTCAGACTTAATCTATCATGAGGCAACATACCTCGACGACCAGTGGGAGAAGGCACATGCCCGCCACCATTCGACGGCCCTGCAAGCGGCCCGTATTGCCCGGCTGGCGGGGGCTGGCCGACTGATCTTGGGGCATTTCAGTAACAAATACGAGGCCCTAGATGACTTCCGCGAGGAAGCCGCCACAGAATTTCCAGACGTAGAGGTATGCCGGGAAGGCGTGACCTATCTGGTAGGTTAAACAGGGCAGTCCTCATCGAGCCGACCGCCGACGGGCCATCTCTTTTTGCAGCAGCAACAGCTCCCGGCCTGTCTGTCCCGCCACAGACGTATTCTCCTGAGCCCTGCGCAGCAGGTAGGGCACGACGTCGTCAAAAGGCCCGAAGGGCAGATACTTGCTGACGCGGCATCCAGCCTTGGCAAGGTTGAATGTGATGTGGTCGCTCATGCCATAAAGCTGGGAAAAATGCACATGGGGGTGATCCATCGACCAACCTTTTGCTGCCAGCTGTTCAACCGCCAGGAGGTTGCTCTGCTCATTGTGCGTTGCGATGATGACCGATGCATGTTCCAGTTGCGAGAGGCAGCTTTGCACGGCTTCATTAAAGTCGCGGTCAGTGGTCGACTTATCTTGCTGAATAGGCGATGGATAGCCTCGCTGGAGGGCACGTGCCCTTTCTTTTTCCATGTATGCGCCCCGCACCAGCTTGACTCCCAGCAGAAATCCACGTTGCGCAGCGGATTCCAGAGAGTCCACTACAAAGGCCAGCCGGTCGTGCCGGTAGAGTTGCGCCGTGTTGAACACGACGGCACGGCCCTTGTTGTAACGGTCCATCATTAGCAATGTCAACATGTCTACAGGATCTTGTATCCAGGTTTCTTCCGCATCGACAAGCACACCCACTCCTTTTTCTGCGGCCCTGGCACAGATGCGTCCCAGCCGCTCATGGACTTGTTGCCATTCGAATTGTTCTTCCTGCGTCAAACTTTCCAAGGCCTGCTCATATCGCTTCATCAGTGGCCCGGCATGGGCTTCGACAGACCGGTCGAGCTTTTCCAGTAGGGTAAAGCGGGCAATGCCCGTCACCTTGATGCTGATGAAGGGGATGTTGGGCTGTGTGGCGGCATAGTCGACGACGCGCAGGAATTCTGCACAAGCCTGCTCACGAGCTTCTTCCGTGCCGGCACCACCTTCCACGCCGTAGTCTAAGATCACCTGCACGCCGTGCTCGCCGAGCATGGCGGCAACGGGCGCCGTCGCCTCGAGTGTCTCGCCGCCGACGAACTGAGGGAAGAGGGTAGACCGCAGCAGCTGGCCGATTGGAAGCCCGGCCTTCATGGCCCAGCTGGTGAGTCGGGTACCCCAAGATACCAGGAGGGGATGGCTCATCGCCTGAAACAAGAGGTGAGCGCGGCGGAGGGCGCCATCATCCTTATAGGCAAAGGCATTCTCAGTATTCTCGAAGGAAAGCGATGGGGAAAGCATGCGATCGCAAAGAAACAAAGTTCGGCAGGCATGGCAAAGCAGATCAAAGCGGCCCCTTGACCAGCTACGGAATGGCTAGCTGGGCAGAAACCGGGGTGGACGGATATGCCGAGTCGCCTGTTCATAGGCATGCGCCATCCCCAGCAGGAGACCTTCCTGCCAGGCGGCACCCATGAAGGAGAGGCCGACGGGCAGGTCGTAGACAAAACCCATAGGAACCGTGACGTGAGGAAATCCTGCCATGGCCGCCGGCTGGGAGAAGGAAAAACCGGTCCCGTAGCCTCCATTGAGATGATCGGTGAAGCCGGCCGGACCACTGCTGACACCGACGATCGCGTCGAGCCGCTGCGCCTTCAGAAAGTCGACGATGGTAGCGCCGGCACCCGTAGACCTCTGCAGGGCTTCTTTGTATTCCTTACTGTCGAGACCGCCTTTGGCCTGGCAGTTTTCCAGTAGCTCCTGCCGGAACCAGGGCATAACCTCGGCCGCATGGGCACTATTGTATCGGATCACCTCGGCCAGTGATTTGACCTTGGCCCGGGCGCTCGACAGGTACCGATCGACCCCGTCCTTAAACTCATAGGTCAACACGGTAATCTCGCCGGCGCTGTGTGTTGCCATCAGTTTCAGAAAGTCAACTTCCACCATCTCCGCTCCCTGAGCCCTTAAGTCGGCAATGGCTTTTTCATACAAAGGCACCACCAGGTGACTGCCCGTCAGATGTCTTTTTTCATATCCGATGCGGCGGCCGCGAAGTGCATCGGGTGTCAAAAAAGAGGTATAGTCGGCTGCCCCCTTTCCTTGCGAAGCCTGAGTAGCCTGGTCAAGCGGATCTACCCCCGCAAGGGCTGTCAAAAGGATGGCAGCGTCGCGCACGGTGCGGCTCATAGGCCCCGCCGTATCCTGTGTCTGGGAGATGGGGATGATGCCGGAGCGACTCAAGAGCCCCACGGTAGGCTTGAGGCCGACGATGCCGCAGTGTGAAGAGGGAGAGATGATGGATCCGTCTGTTTCTGTCCCCACCGCCACGGGGCAGAGGCCGGCCGCTACGGCGGCGCCCGAGCCGGAGCTGGAGCCGGAGGGGTTGCGGGGCAGAATATGCGGGTTCTTCGTCTGTCCGCCGCGACTGCTCCAGCCGCTGGTGGAGCGATTCGACCTGAAGTTGGCCCATTCGCTCAAGTTGGTCTTGCCGAGAATAACGGCACCTGCGGCACGGAGTCGTTCCACGATGAAGGCATCGGACGACGCAATGTTCCCGGCCAGCGCCAAGGAGCCCGCCGTGGTCTGCATCCTGTCGCCTGTGTTGATATTGTCTTTGACGAGGACGGGTATGCCGTGAAGGGGACCCCTTACGCGGCCCGCCTTCCTCTCCGCGTCCAAGGACGCAGCGATGTCGACGGCGTCAGGGTTGAGTTCAATGACAGAGTTGATCTTCGGTCCGCTCCTGTCGATCGCACCGATCCGATCGAGGCACTCCTTCACGAGTTTTACCGAACTCAGATTACCCGCCTTCATACGCCCCTGCAGGGTGGTGATGTCGGAAGCATCGAAACCTTTGGATCTCCAGTCAGGTTGCGCGGTCGTCGAACTACCAAAGCCTAGGGCCATTCCGGACAGCATGCCGGAACGGAGGAAGGAGCGTCTTCGCATAGGGATTAGTTGAATAGTCGCAATTTCGGAATTTTTTTCTCCGGCAGGATGTGCCCGTGGGGACTGAGTAACAGCGACTAAGGACACAGGCACTTTTGAATGGTTATTTTCTGCATTGGCGCAAGGGACGCACCTTGGATGAGCATTATCCCGAAAACTACCTTGCCGATAAAGGAATGATGGTCAGAACCGAGAGGTGACAGCATCTTCAACCATATCTTTCACAACCTGCCGGAGGCGTTGCATAACGACCATCCCGAAGGCAGGCTGAGCATCCTCGATATTCAATGTCGTGGCGCCCGGGGCAGGCAGGAGAGCACGAGATAATGGTCGCACTTCGGGGCTGAGTATGGCGTAATGTTCGGCTTCTTGAATGCAATGCAACTAAAGTTTTTCTTCCGAGACTCGCCAAAAATGACGGATGAGGATGTCGTCCGTGCCACCGGCATCCCCACCGACCATATCCGCGAGGCTAGTGAAGTTTTATAGTTCCCAACACCCTGCATCCGGGGCATTTCCGAAATATGAGGTCTGAGGAGCCTTGCCGTCCTACCTTTGCAGAATGGCATATTGTTCCCTGGAGAGATCCCTGCTCGACCTGGAGCGCGTGGGACAGCTCGTACGCATTCGTGAGGAGGTCGACCCGTATCTCGAAATGGCCTCCATCCACCTGCGCGTCCATGAGGCGGGCGGACCGGCCCTCCTCTTCGAAAACGTGAAAGGCAGCCGCTTCCGGGCCGCCTCCAACCTCTTCGGCACGCTGGAGCGCAGCCGCTTCCTCTTCCGCCACCAACTCGAACACGTCCGGCAGGTCATACGTCTGAAGAACGAGCCCATGGCCGCGCTGAAGGACCCCTTCGGCCATGTCGGAGCCGCTATGGCTGCCTTCCGGGCCCTGCCCCTCCGCAATCCGCTGCACAAACCCGTGATGCACGAGGAAATACGTCTCTCAGAGATCCCACAGGTTGTGCACTGGCCGATGGACGGGGGCCCTTTTGTTACTCTCCCGCAGGTCTATTCCGAAGACATCGAGAAACCCGGCATCTGGAACGCCAACCTGGGCATGTACCGCATCCAGCTCGGAGGAAATGCATACAAGCCCAACCAGGAGGCGGGCCTGCACTACCAGCTGCATCGGGGCATAGGCATCCACCAGACGAAGGCCAATGCGAAAGGGCAGCCGCTAAAGGTCAGCGTCTTCGCCGGCGGCCCTCCCTCCCATACCGTGGCGGCCGTCATGCCCCTGCCTGAGGGACTTAGCGAGATGACCTTCGCCGGACTGCTGGGTGGAAGGCGCTTCCGCTACTGCTACCACGAGGGTTTCTGCCTCAGCACCGACGCCGACTTCGTGATCACCGGGGATGTGCACCCAGGAGAGAACAAGCCCGAAGGCCCCTTCGGCGACCACCTCGGCTACTACAGCCTGCAACACCCCTTCCCGCTCTTGCGCATCCACAAGGTCTTTGCACGCAAGAACGCCATCTGGCCATTTACCGTCGTAGGACGCCCCCCACAGGAGGACACCAGCTTCGGAGAGCTCATCCATGAGATAACGGGCGACGCCATCCCGAAGGAGATACCTGGCGTGAAGGAAGTGCATGCGGTCGATGCCGCGGGCGTACACCCGCTGTTACTCGCCATCGGCAGCGAACGCTACACGCCCTACCTGCCCGTCAAAAGACCGGCCGAATTGCTCACCATCGCCAACCACATCCTTGGTACCGGACAGTTGAGCCTAGCCAAGTTCCTGTTCATCGCAGCCGATGAAAAAGGACACCTGTCGACGCACGACATCGAAGCTTATCTCCGATTCGTGTTCGAACGCATCGACCTGCGACGCGACCTACACTTTTACACCGAGACCACAATCGACACGCTCGACTATTCCGGTCATGGCCTCAACAGCGGTAGCAAGCTCGTACTGGCCGCCTGCGGGGATCCCATCCGCAACCTCTTGACCGAACTGCCTGAAGCACTCCACACCGCCCCGGGCATCACCGACGCACGGCTCGTCATGCCAGGCGTGGCCGCCATCCGCACCGGGCCCTACACGACAGCAGAAGCGGCCGAAAAAGCATTCCGGGAGATAGATGGGCATCTGCAAGGTTCACTTCAGGAACTGCAGGGACTGCCGCTCATCGTTTGGGCCGACGATGCGACTTTCACCGCCGAGCGGCTCGGCAACTTCCTGTGGGTGGCATTCACCCGCACCAACCCCGCGAGCGACATCCACGGCGTGGCGTCTTTTTTCCGCAACAAGCATTGGAGTTGCGAAGGGCCTGTGGTCATGGATGCCCGCATCAAACCGCACCACGCCCCAGTGCTGCAGAAGGATCCTGCGGTGGAGCGGAAGGTGGACAGGCTTTTTACAAAAGGAGGATGCCTCTATGATAAGAGATGAGAGAGCTGTAATTATCAAGCAGCCCCATATGGTTTCTTCTAAACGAGGATAGATGGCTTTTAAACAGCACCCATCATCTAGAATTTTTTTTTAGGAGTCCTACCCCTTCCGCTAGGCTTCCACCATGCACCGTACTACGTAGAGCATTCCCAGTATTAGATGGATGGGAAGGCCCTTGTCGATCCGCACCTCATGACGCAGCGGGGTAAAGGAAGGAGTTGAGCCGGCCGACTATTTGTCAAAGGATATCGATAGGAGCATCACGACATATAGTCGTACGCCGAAGGGATTGGCGCGTTTCATGATGTCTTAGGTTGCTGTGAAGAAATAAAACCCGCTCAGGGTTTCAACAGCATCCGTCCTATGCCGGCAGACCCGATGGCCTGCCAGTCGAGCCGCTCGGGCCGCTTCCCACCCTCCACGAAAAGTCGGGCCTGGTCCTTGTAGTAAGAACTGGTGAGGTGTCCCGACTGCCCCGTGGGATTCACGCTGAACCGAGCCTCGGGGTCGCCGAAGTCGACGATGCGCCGCAGTGCGGGACCACTGATAACCTTATAAACGCCCGTCGAATCCAAGGAGAAGTCGAGGTTGTTGATGGTCTCCTGCCCGCCGGGTACCGGGAAGGGTCCGACACTGAACCACCGACCCACCAGCGGCAGGATGCCCAGTGGATGCCGGTGCTCCAGAAAATGCACCCTCTTCCACTGCCAACCATCCATGTCTCGTCCGAGCTGCCGTTGCAGGGCCGCGACAGCCTCATTCAGTGCGGCGGTGAGCACCTCGCGGCGCGTCTCGTGGCGGGGCGTCGACTTGTCTTCCCACCAACGGCTGCTGTCGTTCTGCAGCAGGGCGGTCGTGTTGCGTTTCAGCGACATGCTGTGCTCGAAGGCCCGGAAGGCGGTGTGGCCAAGTTCGTCGAGCAGCATCCGGCGATAGGTCATATACAGGAAGCGGTAGTAGATAGTGGGCTCCACGTCGTCTAGGCCATGCCGTCCATTCCAGGCACCCAGCAGGCCCAAGGCCTTAGACGCCTCCGGGCTGAGGCTGTCGCGTGCGATGGCCGGCACGAGGTTGCGAATGAGGTCGGGATAGGTGGGACAGGTGATGTCGTTGATCATATCGCGAGCTGCAGCCTCCGTCCAGTCGGACTTGTCGGTGTACAGCAGCTCCTCTATCCGGCGCGCGCGGTTCGACGGCACATAGTAGCCGGGAACGAGGCCCGAGCCCATGTCATCGGGCTGGTTGTTGGCCGTGTAGAGGACCCCGCGCTCGGGGTTCAGGATCTGTGGATTCTGCGAGAAGGGCAGCCATCCGGTGGGGTCGTCGAAGCCAGTGCTGCCGTCGAGGATGAGGTTGGGGTTCACATGCCCTGGCCGGACGGGCAACTTGCCTGCTGCCCACCAGGCGATGTTGCCGAGGGTGTCAGCCCACATGATGTTCAGTCCGGGCGAGCTGAGCTTCGCGACCGCCACGGCGGCAGCAGCAGCATCGCCGGCATGCGAGAGTTCGTAGAACATCTGCAGGTGGGTCGAAGGGAACTGGTCGTGCACCCACCACATGGCGATGGGCTCCTTGAAGCCGTTGAGTCCGTCAAAGGCGCCGTTGAGGATCGGTCCGTGGCGGCTCGACTGCACATCGAGCAACACATTTTCGCCACCCTTGACGCGTATGGTGTCCTTCCGTACGGCGAGCGGCTCCCAATGGTCCTTGAACCATACCTGTCCCGGGTCGGCGGGGTTGGCCTTCTCGCGATAGAAATCCATGTCGTCGTTCTCAAACATGGTGATGCCCCAGCCCGCCCGCGGCGAATGCCCAAGTGCGGGCACCGGCGTGCCTGCGATGAAGTTGCCGTATACCTCGTAGCCCGGGCAGGAGAGATGCGCCTCGTACCAGACGGAGGGCTGCGCGAAGGCGATGTGGGTGTCATTGGCCATGATGGGCTTGCCCGACTTCGTCTTCTTCCCCGCTATCACCCAGCCATTAGATCCCTTGTAGGATGGATAGGGCAGGACGGCCTCGATGCCGCTGATGCGCTCGGTCATCTCGGTGAGGGTCTTGGCGGCCTGCAGCCTCGACGCGTCATCGGGTCGCTGAACGGGGAGTGTCCAGACGCTGTCGGGCCAGTTGGCGAAGGCGTCGCGGACATGGTCCATCCCCCATTTCTCAGCCACGGCCGTGGCGATGGGCTCCGTCCGGAAGGCTCCCGTGAACGTATAACCGATATACGACACGATCACTTCGACATCCTCTGGCTCGAAGGGCGTCTTGGGGATGCCCGCCAGCGTGAACTCGACGGGGGTGGCACCCGTGGCGATGTAGTGATTCACTCCCTTTAGATAGGCAAGGGCGGCCTTCACGTGCGGCCGCTCCGGATGGGACATCATGCTGTCTACGCTGCGCTCGGCGTGCTGCCGAAACGACAGTGTGCGGAAGAGCTGATCACTTGCCAACGCCTTCTCGCCGAACACTTCCGCCAGGCGTCCACTGCCGAGCCGTCGGATGATTTCCATCTGGAAGAGGCGGTCGCGGGCATGCAGGTAGCCGAAGGCAAGGAAGAGGTCTTCTTCGTTCTCTGCCCGGATGTGCGGCACTGCATGCACATCGAAGAGCACCTCTACAGGTACCTTCAGTCCGGGCAGCCTGAGTTCACCGGTATAGTCGGGCTCCAGGGAACGCAGCCAGGCATAGATGGCAGCTGCAGAAAGAGCCAAAACTGCAGCCAGGATCATGAAGATACGGGGGAGGAATCGCATATAGGAACGATGTGTGGTGCTGAACCTTGTGTCTTGGACAAACAGGTAGCAAGAACAATACCCCAGGGTATGCTATGGCTTTATCCACTCGAGGAGAAGCTCATGGGTCCCTTCTGGCAGGTCGAGGGCTGAGAAGGCAGCATTGCTCATGCGGGCCGCCAGCTTTTCATTCTCCCGGATCGGAGGAAGCTCCCCCAACACTTTCGCATGAATGAATCGACCGGTGGCAGCATGTGTCACCCGCACGACAGTGCTCGGTACTACGCCATTCATCAACAAATAGTATTTGCCGTCTTTCCAGCCACTGGTACTTTTGAAAGAAGCGACCAGCACGGTCTGCTCCGCAGGCGTTCCAGCACGCAACTGCTCCCGGAACAAAGGCTCAAAATAACCGCCTGGGGAGATATTCGTGTCCAACCGGTTTCGGAGGGGATCAGCAGGAGTCGAAACATATGTAGGCATTGGCTCGCGTGTTGCGGCCGATGTCGGCTGAGTGGATGGCTTGGGTGTAGGCAACTCCGTTTTCGTTTCGACGACAGACGGTTTGGAAGAAACTACAGAGGAAGCTCCCTGCATGAGTGACGCGACACTCCGGCCCGCCCATTCCTGCTGGCCTTTAGCCACTTTCAAGTACCCAACAACCAGTCGCATCCCGGCGCGGATGGCATCTGAAGGCAACTTGTTGAGTACCCTGAGTTGTTCGATGCCGATGTAGTTATAGTCTTGCCCGATACGAAAGAGCCCTTCTTTCTCCGCTACGATATGATACAACGGTACCAAGGCCTCATCTGGGCCTGACATACCCGTCTGCGTGAAATTTTCTTCCCTCAGGGGGATGCGCAAAGCTTGACCAATGTTGAGGGGTTTGCTGATCTCCGTGCTGTTGTAGGCAGCGATGTCTTTGGGACCGATATGATAGACCCGGGCCACGCTGTACCAGTTCTCCTTAGGTGCCACGGTATGTTTCAACCATATCTGCCCATCGCCCTTTACCGGCTTCAAAAGCCCAGAGGGCTGTGCCAAGCTGGTCAGGCATGCCGCCAAGACGACGGGCACAACAGGGGCGAATCTATTCATACTGCAGAGTACTTTAGGATTTTAGAAATGATTTATATATCTCGTAAAAATACAAGATTCCAACGAACGCAGAATACCTTCCAAGGCCTATTGGTCATTCTGCTTCAGACAGGCCTGCGCGGCGGATGCGCCATTCTGCTGGGTAGTGGTTGTTGGTGCGGCCGGGCATGCATTTGAGGAGTCCGAGAGGCACTCCCTGCCAGGTTGCAACAGCCCATCCCAAAGGATGCTCTGGAGTATCTACCGACGCACGACGCAGATAGCGGATGGCCTGTTCCCGCGCAAGGGGTAGGCTGGCTTTCTGCGGATGCATCCAGGGACTCATAGCCAGCTCATGGTCTGGCAACAGTGTTCCGCGCACCCAACGACCCAGACGCACGCCTGCTTTCCTTAACCGAAGGGCCTCAGAGAGGATGGCTATATCCTGTGCCAGTGCCTGTGGGACTGCGTATAGGCTACCTGACTGCTCATACACATGGCATTGCGACGGACTGGTCATCCAGGCAGATAGCTCACTTCCACGGTCGTAGAATGACTTTGAAGGGCGGACTTTCGACTGCTGCGGCTGCCGCGTGCCCGACTTTTGCAGGCAGGCTAGAAAGAACCCTTCACCCGCGAGCCTGTCAGGAAAGAAACGGTACCCTACTGCCCTCGACGTGCATATGACTTCCACAATCCCCCATGCTTCGGGTATGCGTACCCGTAGGCCTTCCAATCCCTGCTCCTGCACAAGCCAATCGACCACCTCTTCATTTTCAGCTGGGGAGTAGGAGCAGGTGGCATAGAAGAGTAGTCCGCCGGGTGCAAGCGCTGGCAGGACCTCCGCCAGAATGCGTCGCTGCCGGCGTTGACAGAGATCGACATGAGCGGGCGTCCACTCACCGACCGCTTCCGGTTGCCGGCGGAACAGTCCGCTTCCGCTACATGGCGCATCGACGACCATCAGATCGAAGAAATCCTCCAGCCGCGCCAGTGCAGCCGGGTCCTCAGAAGAGATGCAGGCGTGCGGACTCCCCCATTTGACGAGGTTTTCATTCAGGGCAGGCACCCGGCTGCGGATCGTCTCATTGGACAGGAGTAGTCCTGTTTGAGGAAGCGATGCCAGCTGCGTGGACTTACCACCGGGCGAAGCACAGACGTCCAGCACCCTCAACCCTGTACGCCCTTCCAGCAGCTCCTCCACAGCATAGCCCAGAAACATACTGGAGGCTTCCTGCACATAATAGACACCTGCATGCCAGAGTGGGTCAAGGAAAAACGCTGGGCGGGGTTGCAGGCTATAGCCGTGCGGCCACCAAGGAACGGCCTGGGGCGTCACCGGGCGATCCAGCGACCACCGCCAGGCGTCTGACAATCCGGACAAGCCCAGATCGTACTGCTTGGCGGGATTCAGCCGCACCGAGGCTCGGACTTCGGCTGCCTCATGTACCCCGACCAAGGCCGCGCGGTCGTAACCGGGGACGCCTTCTAGCGACTGCAGTAAAGCTTCTGGAAGAGGCATGCGAGGCGTAAAGATTTCTAGAAAAGGGATTCGCCTACCTCAAGATGACAATATGGCAACCGCTGCCTCCACCTGGCGGGTGTAGGAGCGCAGGGTCTCTGCTAGGATGCGTATCTGCTCCAGCGCCTCCTGCCAGTTGTGCTGCTCGATGGCTTCACGAACTCCGGGCAGCGTCTTTACCCCATAGCCTGTATAGAAGCCGGGAGCGTAGACTTGATGACGGTACCAGGGCCTTCGGGGCAGTCCCTGCTGGGTAAGCAAATGCTGCTCTATCCGTAGGAGGAGGGTGTTGAGGGACGCTCGTTTTTCGGCCGGCAGTGCTGGGGCCTGGGCGGAAGCGATGCGGAAGGACTGAGCTGCCGTTTTGAGGCTTGCCAAGGCATTGTCAAGGGGGCTGAAGTCAAGAAAAGGCACCAGCGCCCTTGGCTTGGGCAGCTGCCATTCTATCTGAAGGTCTCGGGCCATGACATAGATATTGTCTCGGATGAGGCGGTTCTCCACTTCTACGTCCTGCCGGAGATTGTCGGCCATTGCCTTCACCTCGGCGGCATAGCCGGCGACTGTCTCATGGAAGCTGCCGAAGTCGATCGGTAGCACCTCTGCGTTTGCGATACGCAAAGACATCCGGCCGGCCGTCTTCGCCAGCAGGGAGCCATAGGCGAAGCCTGGGTCTTTGAAGCGGGTGAAATGATCGTAGGAGTCGTAGATGGAATGGTACTCTCCCCCGCTGCCTTCTCCGCCGTAGCCGAGGTTGACGGAAGCGATACCCAGGTGCTGGATGAAGCCGGAGTAGTCGGAGCCTGCCCCCAGGGCTGACATCTTCTGGTAGCTGTTGCCCATCAGACGGGCACGGGCGTTGCGGTCGGCCTCCACAAGGGCCCGGGCATGGCGACGTTCACGCACACTCACTCCGTATTGCGGGTCGGTCACAGCGGAGATGACCTCATTATACATGGGCTCCAGGGTGTGCGATCCAGAGGCGGAGATGAAGCCACGGCTATTGCCGTCGGTGTTGATATACACAACTGCCTTTTGACGGAGCTCTTCGGCATGGTCTTCCACCCATTCGGTGGAGCCCAGCAAGGCCGGCTCTTCTGCATCCCAGGCGCAGTACTTGAGGGTACGCTTGGGGGCATAGCCCTTCTTGGAGATTTCTGCCACCATGCGCGCCTCTTCCATGAGGGCGACCATCCCGCTGAGGGGGTCTGCGGCCCCGTTCACCCAGGCGTCGTGGTGGTTCCCGCGGATCACCCACTCGTCGGGGAACGCAGACCCTTTGAGGGTGGCGATAACATTGTAGGCTGGCTTGACATCCCAGTAGAAGTCGAGCTTGAGATGCACCTTGGCCGCGGACGGGCCTGCATGGTAGGTGATGGGCAGTGCCCCCCGCCAGGCAGCGGGCACGACGGGACCTGCCAGCGACTGCAGCAGCGGCAGCGCATCCCCCCAAGAGATCGGCAGCACAGGAATCTTCATAATGGTCTTTGCCTGCTGCCAGGGGATCCGCCGAGCACCAGGCAAGGAGGCATAGCCGGGGGTCCCAGGGTCACCCGGTGCCACCGGCATGTCCATCACGGAGCCACGCTGTACAGCCTGCTCTGGGCGCCAGGGTCCTTTCGGGTATGCATCCCCGTTGGTATATCCATCGTCTTCTGGGTCAGAGTATATCAGGCAGCCGACGGCCCCATTCTCTTGTGCCAGTTTCGGCTTGATGCCGCGCCAGGAGCCGCCGTACTTGGCGATCACAATACGTCCTTTCACAGAGATGCCCATGCGCTCCAGCATCTCATAGTCTTCTGGGATGCCGCGGTTGACGAAGACGAGCTCGGCGGTCACGTCGCCCTCTCCGGAAAAGGCATTATAGCTGGGGAGTTGTTCGGCTTTTTGCCCGGAGGTACGGTCTTCTGCCAGGGTCGGCTCTTCCAACAGGGCGCGGTAGGGTGTTGGCCCCAACAGTTCCAGCACGCGCGTCTTAGGAGTTGGGAATAGCACATCGTAGCGGGCGAGTTCGACCTCATAGCCCCAACTGCGGAAGCGTTCCGCCATATAGTCAGCATTGACCTTGGCCTGTGGCGAGCCGACATGGTGGGGCCTAGAGGCGAGGAACTGCATCCAGGCATCCTGGTTGGCGGCGCTGATACCCGCATCGAATAGCTTTTCAGCCTCGGCTTGCCGGACGGCATTGGCTGGTGTGAAGCCTTGGATGCGTGTCTGTGCCTGTAGGCTGCCTGCAGCTAGGAGGGCGACGAGTAGAAGATGGTGACGGGTCATGGAGAGGGTTTATCGTACACGGCTGTGCACAAGCACAGCCTGCATAAAAATATGGAATGCAGTCGACCCGACCCTGACAGGGCCATACATCCGTCATCAGACGTTGCGGATCTCCGCCAGCAGCTCCTGCAATGCCTTCTTGGCGTCTCCAAAGAGCATGGAGGTCTTAGGCTGGAAGAAGAGTTGGTTTTCGATGCCGGCATAGCCGGGCTTCATGCTGCGCTTATTGACGATGACGGTCTTGGCCTCTTCCACTTCCAGGATGGGCATCCCGTAGATGGGCGAGGCCGGGTCATTCTTGGCGGCGGGGTT
Organism: Bacteroidota bacterium; assembly: GCA_016868815.1. Taxonomy (GTDB): domain Bacteria; phylum Bacteroidota; class Bacteroidia; order Chitinophagales; family Chitinophagaceae; genus Pollutibacter. Next base: position 257,386 of record VGFQ01000002.1, on the reverse strand, counting down.
GACGACGTCGTTGGCACCCAGCACGAGTACCACGTCAGTGGTGCGAAATTCTTCATTGGCCTGCTCCATCTCGAGGAGCTTATCATAGGCAACGTCCGATTCGGCAAGCAGGACATTCATATGCCCTGGCATACGGCCTGCTACGGGATGGATTGCATATTTGACATCAACACCCCGGGCTTCCAGGGCCTTTTCTAGCTCATGGCAGGCATGCTGGGCCTGGGCTACTGCCAACCCGTAGCCGGGCACAATCATCACCTTGTTGGCATAGGCCATGACAGTGGCGACGTCACTGATGTTGATCTCCTTGTACGTCCCGCCGGCAGCTGAAGTGGCGCCGCCCGTGGCTGCTCCGCCACCAAAGGAACCGATGAGGACGTTCAGCAAAGACCGATTCATCGCGCGGCACATGAGGATGGTGAGGAGGGTGCCGGCTGCGCCGACGAGGATGCCGCCGGTGAGCATGACCTTATTGTGGTACAGGAACCCTCCACAGGCGGCTGCGACGCCTGTAAACGAGTTGAGCAAGGAGATGACGACAGGCATGTCGGCCCCACCGATGGGCAGGACAAAGAATATGCCGTAGAGCAGTGAGAGCGCAAGTACCGTGTGAAACACAAGGGATGGGTCAGCGGGATGCCCGTGTATCAGGTACACAGCTCCGGCGAGGGCAAGCAGGATGGCCCCGTTGTTGAGGATATGCTGGCCCGGGAAGGAAAAATCTTTGACTTTACCGTTCAGCTTCCCCCAGGCTACCATGCTGCCGGCAAAGGAGACAGCGCCGATGATAAGCCCCAGCAAGATGATCAGCAGCTGCAGCGGGTTTGCGTATAGGCCTCCGGGCTGATGGTGCAGGTGCCCGAATTCGACGATGGAGATGAGGGCTGCGCAGGCACCGCCCATCCCATTGAAAAGGCTGACCATCTCGGGCATGGCGGTCATCTTCACCGTGCGGGCGGTATAGGTGCCGACGAGAGTGCCGAGGAGCAGGCCTGTAAAAATCCAACCGTAGTTACCAAGATGAGCACCGTCGCTGCCCCGATAGAGAAAGATGGTCCCCAGGATGGCCGCTGTCATGCCGGCTGCAGCCAGCCAGTTGCCCCGGCGGGCTGTGGCGGGACTGGAAAGCATCTTCAGTCCCACGATGAACGTCAGAGAAGACGCGAGATAGAGAATGGTGAGAATCTGCTGTTCCATGCGGCGTGGGTGTTGGGGTGGGACTTCACTTCTTCTTACGGAACATCTCGAGCATGCGGTCCGTCACCACAAAGCCACCGACCACGTTGAGGGTTCCCAGCACCACCGCCAGGAAGCCAAGCACAAGGACTGGGATGTTATCGGGGGAGGCCTGACCCATGACGATAATGGCCCCGATGATCACCACACCATGAATGGCATTGGCACCACTCATGAGCGGCGTGTGAAGGACACTCGGCACCCGGCCGATGACCTCCACACCTACAAACACCATGAGAAGGACCACATAGACCATGTCTTGTTGGGTGCCGAGCCAGTGGATGAACTGTACCATGGGTAAAACTTTTGGGATGGCCTAGACGCGGGTGCCTTTCACCAGCTCGTCGTCGGAGTCGGTCCGCACCTGGCCCTGTGGGTCTATGAGGATGGCTAAAAAATTGAGGATATTCTTCCCGTAAAGCCGGCTTGCGTCGAAGGGCATTGTTGCCGGCAGGTTTCCGGCACCGATGATGCTTACTCCGTTGACCTCGACCGTCTCTCCGTCTTGCGTGGCAGGGGTGTTGCCGCCGGTGGCCGCTGCCAGGTCTACAATCACGGAGCCCGCCCGCAGCCTCGAGAGCATCTCAGCGGAGATGAGCTCGGGTGCCTTCTTACCTGGGATCTGGGCAGTGGTGATGATGATGTCGGCCTTGGCCACACTTTCAGCGATGCGGTCGCGCTGCCGGCGCTTATAATCTTCTGACTGCTCTACGGCATAGCCGCCGGCCTGCGAGGCATCGGCTGCGCCTTCTACTTCAATAAACTTACCTCCCAGGCTCATCACTTCTTCTTTGACGGCTGGACGGGTGTCAAAGACTTCCACGAGCGCCCCCAGGCGACGGGCCGTAGCAATGGCCTGTAGTCCTGCAACGCCCGCCCCCAAAATGAGGACTTTGGCGGGCGGTATGCTGCCTGCGGCGGTCATGAACATGGGGAAATAACGGCAATAGGTGTTGGCCGCCAGCAAGACGGCCTTGTAGCCGGCGATGTTGGCTTGGCTGCTGAGTACGTCCATCGACTGTGCCCTGGTCGTCCGAGGCAGCCGCTCCATGCTGTAGACGGTCACGCCGGCCTCCGACAGGGCCTTCATCTCTTCCGGGCGCGTGGCTGCCTGGTATAGCCCGAGGAGGGTGGTACCATTGGCTGGGTGGCTGGCAGGGAGATGAATGCTGAGGATGAGTCGAGCCCCATCCAGGATCTCTTCGGCCGAACAGAGGCGGGCGCCAGCAGCCTCATAGGCGGCATCGGTACACTGGGCCTCCGTACCAGCTCCGGCCTCTACCCATACTTGCAAGCCTTTTTTCACTAGGGTGGAGACGGCCTCAGACAGCAGGGATACACGGGTCTCAGGGGGAGTTTCCTTCAGAACGCCGACGATCATGGGGAATACGCGTTTGGCCGCAAAGGTACTCAATTTCAGAAAGCCCGGACCGCCGCTTTTGAATAAATTAGAGGATCCTGCAAACAGTCCTCCGTGATGACAAAGCACGAGAAAGCATTGCAGGGGTCAGGCGATGATATCCCGGAAGCCACTATGCCTAGAATCCAGTGTAACGGATGGCAACCTGTTGGGGCTGTCGAAAGGCAGACCGGAAAAAGACAAATCCCAAGAAGAAGAGGTCGATGGAACACCGAACCTGTGGATGCTGACGGATGACTGCCCAAGCCTGCTCCATCTCTCTACTCCAATGGATGTCGTCGAAGATAAAGACGGCATCCTCCGAAGCATAGGGTAGGCATTGCTGGAAGTAGCGCATCGTCGGTTCGTAGCGGTGGTTGCCGTCGAAGAAAACCAGGTCGGGCCGAGGCATCTGCTGAAGTGCCTGCCCGAGGGTCTGGTCGAAATTTCCTTCGAGGAGGGTAACATTGAAAAGCTTCAACGACACCATATTTTCGCTGGCGACCTGGCGAACGGAGGGAGATCCCTCCAGGGAGAGCACCTTCTCCATTCCGGGGACCGTAGCAAGGTAGGCCGTGCTAAGGCCCAGGGACGTCCCCAGCTCCAGGGCATGCCGGCAACCGAGATGGGCGGCTACCCGATGCAAGAGACGCCCATATCGGGAAGGCTTGGCAGCGCTGCGGGCCACTTGTCCTACCCTGCGATGCCGGCTTCTGCCACTCACCGAGCCTGCCCCGAAATCATCTATATCAAGCATCCTCCGATCGAGGTGCAGATGTGCACGCAGAGCCTCGATGGGTTGGCAGGCCTGGGGGCGGATGCGGTCGTCGAGGACCTGCCGGGTAAAGGCATAGAGGAAGGGCGAATGAATGCCATGACCGCTGCCATTGGAAGCCGTGAGCAGGTAGCGCAGGTATTTCAGGGCTATGACAGGAAAAGAGTACAAGATTCGGGATTGTGTCAACCGCGCTGCCAAGTCTGAAAGCTGTGGTCGAAGGGGTTCTTCGCATCTTGGTGGAACCGAATCTGGGATACCAACTGCCAGTCGGCCGGTTGAAAGCCACGGAAATGGACCGTCGCATCGGGGATGCAGGTGTGTACCCTTGTCAGATAGACGCGGTGGGCCTGCGCCATAAACTGAGCGTACACTTCGCCTCCTCCCGCGATGAACACCTCGCGGCACTGGGTGGATAGGGCCCATTCGAGGGCTGCTTCCGGGTGGGATGCATGCCAGACACCCTCCTGCGGCACAGCCGGCATTTGGCGAGTCAAAACGATGTTAAAGCGACCGGGGAGGGGCTTTGACCCGATGGACTCGAACGTGCGGCGTCCCATGACGACGGGCATGCCCCAGGTCATGTTCTTGAAATGCCGCATGTCATTGGGCAGGTGCCAGAGCAGGGAATTGTCCCTGCCGATGGCATCATCGTCGGCAGCTGCGACAATCAGAGAGATGCGAATGGCGTCTGACATCATGCCGTGTGTTTCAAAAGGGTTCATACCAGGCCCAGCCGCGGTCATCCTCCGACGTCTTCCGAAAAGCCGTTATGCTGCCGTTGAGACTGATCGAAGCATCAGACCGCACAACGCCATCATGCAGGAGTTCTCCCCGCAAGCGATTTCCCAGGGGCAGGCACATCCATCCGACCAAAGTCCGCAGGGCAAAGAGCCCACGGCGGAAGATGGTCAGCCCATCTTGCCGGCCCCGGCACCCGAGGCTTTCGTAGTTGGGATATCGACTGATATAGCGCATAAGTCGGTTCAGGCAGGGCAGTAAAATGTCATCAAAGGCGACGATTCCTCCCACGGGGAGCATCCGGTCGATGTAAAAGAATTCCATCATCACATGGTCGAACGTATGCCATCCGTCGACGAAAACAAAGTCAAAAGACGCCCCTTCCTGGCAGAGCCTGGGGAGTACGTATTCAGACCTTTCTTCGACCAGTTTGAAATTTTGAAAGCCCGCTTGGGAGAGGTTGAAGAGGCCATGGCCTTTCCAGTCGGTCGACTGGAAAGGGTCTATGATGGTATGATGGGCATCAGGGCCGATCAACTCGCAGATGGCCAGGGAAGAAATGCCCAGGGCACATCCTATCTCTAGTGTGCGCCTGGGGCGGCCCTGGCTAATCAACTCGCGGAGAAACTGCACTTCTGCGACGGAGACGGCTGAGTGAATCTCTGTGAATGTCGCATTCGCATTGATGAATCCCTTTGCTTCGATGATGTCTAACGCTCTCATGCCGTGGTTCTTGGGTACTGCCAAAAGTAGGTATTTATTCAAGCGGGCAGGGGTTGCCGGGCCCTGCAACATCCCAGCGGCACCCGCGATGTTCAGACAGCCACTGATGCTTTGATGGCTGCATGGCATTGGTATCCTTCCAGCGAGAAGTCTGCATACTGAAAACCGAAGATGTCTGTGACATGAGGTTGGATGCGTAAGGTAGGAAGCGGGAAGGGGGCGCGCGAGAGCTGCAGCCGGGCCTGCTCGAGGTGGTTGAGGTAGAGGTGGGCATCGCCTAGGGTGTGGATGAATGTCCCTGGGCGGAGTCCGCAGACCTGCGCCAGCATCATCGTCAGCAAAGCATAGGAGGCGATATTAAAAGGCACCCCTAGGAAGACATCTGCCGATCGCTGGTAGAGTTGACAGGAGAGCCTTCCATCGGCCACATAGAATTGAAAAAGGGTATGGCAGGGCATCAGTGCCATCCGGGGGAGGTCGGCTACATTCCAGGCGCTGACGATCAGTCGGCGGCTGTTGGGGTTGCGGCGGATCTCGGCAATGAGCTCAGCGATCTGATCAACTGTCTGGCCATCTGCCCCTTCCCAGGAGCGCCACTGCTTTCCATAGACGGGGCCCAGCTCCCCCTCGGCATCTGCCCATTCATCCCAGATGCTCACGCCATGTTCTTTGAGGTACCGGATGTTGGTTTCTCCCTTTAAAAACCAGAGTAGCTCATAGATGATGCTCTTCAAATGCAGCTTCTTGGTGGTGACGAGGGGGAACCCCTCCTCCAGGTCGAAACGCATCTGATAGCCGAAGACGCTGAGGGTGCCGGTACCCGTCCGGTCCCCCTTGGACACCCCGGTGTCCAGGATATGCTGCAGGAGTTGGTGGTATGACTGCATGAAGACAAAGGTAGGTATCCGGGACGCTGCCGAGTGGGCTAGCGAGCCATCATTTTCTCAATGACCTTGCCGATGGAGCCAGATGGCATTTGTGTGGGGTAAGGCGGCGAGGGTCGGTGTGATGTCTGACATATAGATCTCGCGATGCGAGTGGCCTGTCTTCACACCCCAACCCATCCAGAGCAGCGGGATATGTGCATCGTAAGGGTAGCAGCTGCCATGGGTGGTACCGGTGCGGCTGCCGTCTCCGCAGCGGTCATAGAAGCGATATAGGAAATCCCAGCGCATCTGGTCGACCATCAGCCCCAAGACCAGCCTCGGGCAGGCGACCGTTTTCCCGTTGGGCTGGGCCTGGACGAATATGATCAAAGAGACTAGTACTGCCAGCAGGGAAATAAGGGGTAGGATCATGGGAAAAATAATTAGAACTAAAGGCAAGGGGATGCGCCAAGCGCCGGCATAACCGAAGGCTGCCGCAACTGATTTTGCAAATGACCCCTCTTTGTAGTTGTGCGTGTCAGCCAGCCGGGTGCCTGGTGCCGCGGGATCCCTCATTTTTTGTAAGTTTGTTCGTCAACATTGAAACGATGGGAGACATATTCGAAAGACTTATACAGAATTATGGCCCGATCGGGCAGCACCGAGAACGAGCACACGGGTATTTTGCCTTCCCCAAGCTCGAAGGCCCCATTGGCAGCCGTATGCAGTTCCGCGGCAAGGAGAAGATCGTATGGAGTTTGAACAACTATCTCGGGCTGGCCAACCATCCCGAAGTACGCAGGGCAGATGCAGAGGCTTCCACCGAATGGGGACTCGCCTATCCTATGGGCGCCCGAATGATGAGTGGAAACAGCCAGTTGCATGAGCAACTTGAAAGAGAACTGGCAGACTTCGAACAAAAAGAAGACGCCATCCTCTTTAACTTCGGCTATCAGGGCATCATGAGCTTGATCGATGTGCTCTGCAACCGCCACGACGTGATCGTGTATGATGCAGAAAGTCATGCCTGCATCATCGATGGACTACGGCTGCACCCGGGGCAACGATTTGTCTTCAAGCACAATGATGTCGACGACTGTGCCAAGCAGCTCGCCCGCGGCCAGGCACTCATCGACAGACAAGGGCGCGGCGGCATCCTGCTGATCACAGAAGGGGTCTTCGGGATGGCAGGCGACCAGGGAAAACTCAAGGAAATCGCGGCCCTGCGGCCCCGCTTCAACTTCCGGCTGCTGGTGGATGACGCCCATGGCTTCGGCACCCTCGGCCAGACGGGGGCCGGGGCCGGAGAAGCTCAGGGCGTGCAAGACGAGATCGACTTGTATTTCTCCACCTTCGCAAAGTCGATGGCCAGCATCGGCGCGTTTGTAGCTGGACCCAAGAAGATCCTCGACTACGTACGCTATAATATTCGGAGCCAGATCTTCGCCAAGGCCCTGCCCATGCCGCTGGTTGTGGGCAACCTGAAACGACTGGAATTGCTGCGCACACAACCACAACTCAAGCAAAGGCTCTGGGACGTCGCCATCAAGTTACAGAAAGGCCTCAAAGCCAAAGGATTCGACATCGGAAAGACAGATTCCGTAGTGACGCCCATCTATATGAAGGGAGGGGTCGAAGAGGCGACCGCCATGGTGATGGACCTCCGGGAACACTACCATATTTTCTGCTCTATCGTTGTGTATCCTGTCATCCCGAAAGGACATATCATTTATCGACTCATCCCCACCGCTGTGCATACCGACGAAGAGATCCGCCTCACCCTGGAAGCCTTCGACGACACCAAGCGAAAGCTGGACGCCGGTGCCTATCAGGTAGAAGCCATCCCGGAAATGGCAGGACACTGACGCGGTTGTCTACGGAATTAGACATGCCGCCCTGTATCGGGCGGTTTTTTTTGCAGGCACCCGAGGGGGCTAAAAAAATCGAGGGCCGGATAGACATCCAGCCCTGTTTGTAATCCAATATCCTATGAAAAACCGTGTCTATAACGGGCATAGGCATTTTTTTATTGCAGCATGCTAAAAGTAATTGGTTGCTGTAGGTCTAACCGCCTGATATCCAATAAAGGATTTTTTAATGCGGTGGGATGAGTTCTTAACCTTGCGGCCGGTTGATTGTAATACTTTTTATAAGATACGTTATGAACACCCGCAGGATTGTCTTGGCTGCCACTGGTGCGAGTGGTGCCATCTATTTTAAGATGCTTGCCCAAAAGCTGGCCTCCTCCCTCCCGGCTGCTGATGTGCTGGCAGGTGTCTTGTCAGACAATGCCCGGGACGTTTGGCGCACTGAATTGGAAGAGGAGGGATATGCCAGCCTTCCCTTCCGGATATATGAAAAGAACGACTTCAACGCACCTTTCGCCTCTGGCTCTGGACGTTTCGACACGATGATCATTGCTCCCTGCTCTATGGGAACGCTGGGGCGGATTGCAGGCGGGATATCGAACGACTTGATCACCCGGGCTGCAGACGTCATGCTCAAAGAACGGCGCAGGCTGATTCTCTTGGTGAGGGAGGCTCCGTACAACTTGCTGCATATCCGCAACATGGAGGCCGTCACCTTGGCGGGAGGCATAATATGCCCAGCGACGCCATCCTTTTATAGCCGACCCAAAAGCTTGGAAGAGGCAGTAGCCACGGTGGCGGATAGGGTGCTAGACCTGGCCGGCGTAGCGGTAAAAACCTATCGCTGGGGAGAAGGCGACTAACGAAGGTCGATGACCTCTACACCTGGGAATTTCTTGGGGTCGAAGACAAAGGTCGCATCGGGGATCTCGGCGCCCGTCTTCAGCGTCCCAACGGCATAGACATAGCGGTTCCCGCTTTTCTCATAGACCCGCGTGCTCATTATATTCTTGGCGGCCTTATCGATCCACAAAATGACCTTAAAAAAAGGCTTGGTCTTGTCAGTGGGTGTGAGCTCAATTGACTGCATAGTTTTGGCTGCTATCTTTTTTTCTTCATTGAGCTTGTAAAGAAAGTCTTTGTCATAGAAGTCGGTGAAGAGCTTCTGTGGGGTGATGCTTCCACTGCTCTTATCCAGCAGTGAGATCTGTACTTCGTTGGCACCTTTGTCGTAGGTCCAGATGGTCTTGCCATCACAATAGATATCCTGGCCGTCGAGGCTAACCCGGTACTTGATTCCTTTCATTTGAAGGGTACCGGACTTGCTTCCCTGTTCTTTGCCTGCTGTATTTTCCACCGTCAGCGTGAAAGAGGCTTTGACTGACTTGTAGGTCTTGAACCTAGCGCTGACGGCGTCGAGGACCTTCTTGGCATCCGGGTCGTTTTGTCCAAGGCCTTTCCCTGCCTGGGCTGCGACTTCTGAAAAGCAGGATGCGAGCAAGAAGAGACTTAAAACGTGGCGTAGCATGGATTCTACTTTCTGTGATTTGAATATCGAAGATATCTATTTCGCTGCAGCCAGGTGCAGATTCAGCGAAGGGTTTGAAGGTATGCGTCGAGTTCAGCTTCTGACCGGAAGAGGACTTCTCTTGCCTTACTACCCAGGTTGGGCCCCACGATGCCTGCCGCCTCGAGCTGATCCATAAGGCGGCCCGCCCGATTGTATCCGAGCTTTAGGCGTCGTTGGAGCAGCGATGTCGAGCCCATGTTATTTTGCACGATCAGGCGTGCGGCTTCTTCAAAATAGGTGTCGCGGTCGCCCAGATCTACTTCCCGCGCGTCGAGGTCTTTTTCATCGAGATATTCTGGCAGCTGGAATGCTTGAGGATAGCCTTGCTGAGCACCGATGTGCTCAACGATACGCTCTACTTCTGGCGTGTCGACAAAGACACATTGCACGCGGGTGACCTCTCCGTTGAGGGAAACCAGCATGTCGCCCCGGCCTATGAGCTGTTCTGCCCCGCCGGTATCGAGGATGGTACGACTGTCGACGCGGGATGAGACTTTGAAGGCGATGCGGGCGGGGAAATTTGCCTTGATGGTGCCGGTAATGATATTGACAGAAGGACGTTGAGTGGCAATGACAAGGTGGATACCTACAGCCCGGGCCAACTGGGCCAGTCGGGCAATGGGCATCTCGATCTCTTTACCGGCCGTCATGATCAAGTCTGCGAATTCATCAATCACCAGCACGATGAAGGGGAGGAACTGATGCCCCTTCTGCGGGCTTAGCTTCCGGTGTACGAATTTCTCGTTGTATTCACGGATATTCCGGCAGGCAGCCTCTTTCAGCAAGTCATAGCGGGTATCCATCTCAATGCAAAGGGCATTAAGGGTATTAACCACCTTTCGGGTGTCGGTGATGATGGCATCTTCTTCCCCGGGGAGTTTGGCAAGGAAATGCTTTTCGATGGTGGTATAGAGGCTGAGTTCCACCTTCTTGGGATCTACAAGTACAAACTTGAGCTGTGAGGGATGCTTCTTGTAGAGCAGTGATGCCAGGACGGCGTTGATGCCCACCGACTTCCCTTGGCCAGTGGCACCTGCCATCAGCAGGTGAGGCATAGTGGCCAGATCAACGATGAAAAGTTGATTGTCGATTTTCTTCCCCAGCGCTACGGGCAGTGCATGCCGGCTGTTTTTAAACTTATCAGATGCCAGCAGACTCCGTAGGCCAACAATGCTCTTTCGCACATTCGGCACTTCGATACCGATGGCTCCTTTCCCGGGGATCGGGGCGATGATACGAATTCCCAAGGCTGAGAGGCTGAGGGCAATATCGTCTTCAAGATTACGGATGCGGGCGATGCGGACGCCATCAGCTGGGATAACTTCGTATAAAGTCACTGTCGGTCCAACCGTCGCAGATATATCTTTGATCGAGATAGAGTAGTTCTCCAACGTTTTTTCGATCTGTTCTTTGTTGGCATTTAGCTCGGCCGCATCCATCGTGATCTGCTCACCGGAGTATTGCTCCAGGAGGTCGAGCGTCGGATACTTGTAATTCCTCAAGTCCAGGATAGGGTCGTAGAGAGGCAGCTTGTCAGTTTCTGTAGCAGGGGTTGGCGCTGGCTCCGCAGAAGGTTGGTTGTTTATGCGTAGGGTCAACTCATCCGGAATAGTGGCAGCGGCTGGGGATTTGGCTGGCTGGGGTGGCGATACTTTCACTGGAGGCGCAGGGGGCGGTGATAGGGGTTCTGCAGGCGGAACAGCTTGTTCTGATATTTCCACTAGCGACATCCCATCCTCTTCAATAGCCTCACTATCCACGGTGCGTACCAGCGGTGATAGTGGAATGGACCGGAGGGAATTACCACTATCAGTAGCAGGTATCGCTGGCTGGGCAGCTGCTTCTTCTACAACCACCAGCGTCGCATCATCCGACCCATCTGACGACAGCTTGGGAGACCGCTGCCAAAAATTCAGCCGGGCAAACTCAGGGTCGAAATGCCAGATGACAACACTGAGGCCGATCAGCAGCAGAAACATGCCGGTGCCGAGTAATCCCAGGATACCAGTCAGCCACGATGCCATTGCCTCGCCCAACTCCCCTCCCCAGTGAAAGCCTGTGCCAGGCATCAAAATGGAAAGGACAATGCTGATCCAGAGAATGGATAAAGAAGTCTGCAACAAGATTTTACGGACCGGAAACAACGTGCGCCCCAATAAGAGGTTGGCACCTATGCTGCCAAACCAGGCAGCGAATAATACCGAAGCAATCCCAAATGACTCATATACCAGAAAGTGGGAGACGAAAGCGCCGAAGGTCCCAAGGACATTTCCAATCTCCAACTGATTTGGCAGAAGTATGCGCATACCCCACTGGCGTACGACATCCTGATCCTTTTGCCAATATAAGGTATGTGAGAGGATGGCCACCAGGATGAAGAAGGACAGAAAGAGCAGCAGCGCACCCATGATTTTTTGGGAACGATGGTCTTGCACGAGTTGTGCGAGATCTGCTTCTGGCTCCTGCTCTGGAGTGAGCCGGGCGTCGTCAGAAGACTTTTTTCTTCCTTTTTGTTCGGACATGACTTATCCTTCTGTCTGCAATGACAAAGATAACCGCTTTGCCCTTCGGGAAGACGGCAATGCCTGGCGTGAAGGAGAACTGCTAGTCCTTCTCTTCAGCGTCTTTTTTCATCCAGTTGCCCGGCATACCCAGAAAGAGACATACCCAGCCCAGGAATAAGGCAACCCCGCCGATGGGAGTGATCATGGAAAACATACCGAGGCCCGGCAATCCGATCATGGTGAGTATGGTCGACATGTACAGGGATCCACTGAAAAAAATCGTGCCGCCAAATATGAAACGGCCGGCATTCACCAGCATATGCGAATGATAACGCTTGTAGAGGATGCCGACGGCCAGCAGCCCCAGAGCATGGTAGAACTGAAAGCTGACGGCCGTCTCCCAGGTGGATTGCGTGTCAGGCGTCATCTTCTCCCGCAACAGGTGTGATCCAAAAGCGCCAAAGACAACGGCCATAGCGCCCAGTATGGCCGCCATCTTGATGTAGAGTCTGTTCTTGTGCATATGGATTGTATTCAGATTTTCTTGAGCCAAAGGGATGGGACTGGGTTCGGTTCCCGTATCTCGTAATTTGACAGGCGGTAGAAAGGTTCGCGGACGGACAGCCTGCTTCGCACAAAGGCTTCCAGCGCTTCTCCCTCCAGTCCCTGCACCAGCGGCCGCTGGCTGGTCTCCCTCGACAGCCGGTGCATCAGCACCTCATACGGAGGATTCATCCAAACAGTGATTCCCTGTGCATTCATCCAATTCATATTATCGGCATGGCAGGCCGCCCCACCGCCGGTAGCCACCACCGCCATGGCCTCAGGACCCCTGGAACGAATCTCACCCACGATGTGTTCCAGGGCCTCCCGCTCGATGGTACGAAAGGATTGCTCGCCTTGCGACTGGAAAAGGGAAGATATGGATTTCCCCTGTCGCCGCTCGATGAAGGCATCCAGGTCGTAAAAAGGCACTTGCATCAGTTCGGCCAGTTGTCGCCCGAAATGGCTTTTGCCGGAGGCCATGAAGCCCGTGAGGAAGACGATGGCACCTTGTAGCGGAGCAGCGATCTGCATCCTGTCATTTAAAAGCATTCAGTCCTGTTATGTCCAGGCCTGTGATCAGCAAGTGTATATCGTGAGTGCCTTCATAGGTTACTACGCTCTCCAGATTCATCATGTGCCGCATCACCGAGTACTCGCCTGTGATGCCCATGCCGCCCAGTATTTGCCGGGCTTCTCTGGCCACCTGCTGGGCTGTCTGGCAACCATTCCGTTTGGCCATGCTGATCTGGGCGGCGGTAGCCTTGCCAGCATCCATGAGCACGGCGAGCCGCCAGTTCAGGAGCTGTGCCTTGGTAATCTCCGTGAGCATCTCGGCAAGCTTCTTCTGCTGCAGCTGGAAGCCGGCGATGGGACGATCGAACTGCTCCCGCTGCAGGGCATACCGCAAAGCTGTGTCGTAGCAGTCCATCGCAGCCCCGACGGTCCCCCAAGCAATGCCAAAGCGGGCTTTGTTAAGGCAGCTGAGGGGCCCTTTCATGCCCTTCACATTGGGCAGGATATTTTCTTTGGGCACTTTGACCTGATCGAAAACCAGCTCGCCAGTAGCAGAGGCGCGGAGGCTCCATTTGCTGTGGGTGGTGGGCGTCGAGAAGCCCTCCATGCCCCTTTCGACGAGGAGTCCGTGCACGACACCCTGTTCGTCCTTTGCCCATACAACGGCCACCTGTGCGTAGGGTGCATTACTGATCCACATCTTAGCTCCACTGAGCACGACGTGGTCACCTGCGTCCCGGAAACTCGTCGTCATACCCGAAGGATTACTGCCATGGTCCGGTTCGGTCAGGCCGAAGCATCCGAGCCATTCTCCGCTGGCCAGGCGGGGTAGAAACTTTTGCCGCTGCATTTCACTACCGAATGCATGGATAGGATACATGACTAGGGAGCCCTGAACAGAAGCAGTGGAGCGCACACCGCTGTCGCCACGCTCCAGTTCCTGCATCATCAGGCCATAGCTGAGATAGTCGAGCCCGCCCCCGCCGTATTCGGCCGGTATGGTCGGTCCAAAACATCCGAGCTCCCCAAGCTGGCGGACAATATGAACTGGAAATTCGACACGCTGAGCATGGTCTTCAATGATGGGGGAAATTTCCCGTTTTACGTAGTCGCGGACGGTCTCACGTATGAGGCGATGCTCCTCAGTGAGCAGCTCGTCGAGCTGGAAGTAGTCGGGGCTTCGGAAAAGATCGCTGGCAGGCATGCAAAAGATTGAGTTAGTGCAAAGATAGTACCCCTGAACGTACCTGAAAGTGGGGGCGTGGGAGATCTCATGAAAAGTACTGCCCTCCCAGGTCCTCGAACCAGACAGCCCTTAAATCATCGTAGTCTCCGTTGTAGTTGATGAATAGCTCTTCCCCCGCGGCGATGTTTCGCACGGATTTGATGGCGATGGACTTACCTGCATAATCCATTTCATACTCGCAGTTGGAAGGGCAGGCATGATTGTAGATGGACACATATCCCAGTGCGACGATCACCTTGTCCCGACCGTCGCCCCATTCGAAGAGGTAGTCGTGCAACAGCGTCCGGTCGAGTAAGATCCGCTCGGCAGCCTCCATGACCAATACGGGGGCCACCTCCACAAAGGTTCCTGCAGCGATGGGCGTGGAAGTAAATACGCCCCGACCCATCCGGGAGGTGTCAGCAACGTAGAGGCCGGCGAGGAGGTGCATTAGGAGATTTGCTTTCATGAAACAAAGTTAATTTAGCGTAAAAATCCGGCATATGGGCAATGAGGTCCGCCCGATGGGACTCAGGGAGACCTTCGAAGCGCTCTCAAGGGAGAGCGACCTTTCGCGGCTGGCCGACTTCCTCAACGACCAGAACATCAGCGATGTGGCTGAGCTGGCAGACGGGGAGAAGGATTTGGCCGTCCTCATCATGTCCCAACTCGAGGTCCAACGCGCTGCCGGCGTGTTTAAGATCCTAGACCTCTCCGCACAGAAGCACATCATCCAGCATCTTCCTCCGCAGAAGACGGCCGAACTGCTTAATGAGCTGCCCTCAGACGACCGTACGGCCTTCCTAGAAGAATTGCCCAATGAGGCGGTCCGGGAGTTGATCAAACTGCTCCACCCGGAAGAACGTAAGATCACCCTGGCACAGCTGGGATACCCAGAAGAAAGTGTGGGTCGGTTGATGACCAACGACTATCTCGCGGTGGAAGACGACTGGACAGTCAGGGAGGTGCTGCAGCACATCCGCCAGCATGGGAAAGACATTGAAAACCTCGACGTCATCTATGTGGTCAACCGCCAAGGGCAGCTGGTGGATGACGTACGCATCCGGGAGTTCCTGGTCTCTGCCCCTGACAGGCCCGTGCATGACATGCTCGACGGCCGCTACATTGCCTTGAACGTGCACGACGACCAGGAGTCTGCCAACCGGGTCTTCAAGATGGAAAACCGAGTGGCCCTGCCTGTATTGGATCACAACCGCGTGATGCTGGGCATCGTCACCATCGACGACGTCCTCTGGGTGGCCAACGAAGAGTTCAGCGAAGACATGCAGAAGATGGGGGGCACCGAAGCCCTCGACGAGCCCTACCTAGAGATCCCCATCATAAAGCTTTTTCAAAAGCGCGTCGTCTGGCTGATCGTACTCTTCCTCGGTGAGATGCTCACGGCGACTGCCCTAAGCTACTACGAGAACGAGATCCAGCGGGCCGTTGTGCTGGCACTCTTCATCCCGCTCATCATCTCCAGCGGTGGCAACAGCGGCTCACAGGCCTCCACGCTGATCATTCAGGCTATGGCCGTGGGAGAGATTACCATGCGCGACTGGTGGCACGTGATGCGCCGGGAAATCATTTCCGGGCTGCTGTTGGGGAGTGTTCTCGGACTGATCGGCTTTGTACGCGTGGTCGTATGGTCGCAGTTCTTTCCGGAGACCTATGGTGAACATTATGTCTTTGTAGGGCTTGCCGTAGGGTGCTCGCTCCTGGGCGTTGTCATACAAGGCACCCTGACAGGCTCGATGCTGCCGCTGCTGCTGAAGAAGATGGGCGCTGACCCGGCCGTCTCCTCGGCCCCTTTTGTCGCGACCATCGTAGACGTGACAGGGCTGGTCATTTACTTCACCTTTGCCTTCCTCTTTCTGGAAGGACTTCTGTTCTGAGGGGATTATTTCTTCCGGAAAAAGATGCGGACGGGGACTCCCCGGAAGCTAAAATGCTCCCGCAGCTTGTTTTCGAGATAGTTGCGGTACGGTGTTTTAATATCATCCGGGTAGTTGCAGAAGAATGCAAAGCTGGGAACAGCGGTGGGCAGCTGCGTGACATATTTAACCTTCACTGTGTTGCCGCGCACCACTGGCGGGTGGTAGCTTTCAATGGCCTGTAACATGACTTCGTTGAGGCGAGAGGTGGGCACTTTCCGCATTCGGTTTTCGGCGACTTCCAGGGCCGTCTCCACCGCCTTGAGGATGCGTGTCTTCTCCTTGGCGGAGATGAAGACGATGGGCACGTCCTGAAAGGGAGCCAGCCTTTCTCGCAGCCCTTTCTCCATGTCACGGGCCGTATTGGTGGAGCGCTCCAGCAGATCCCACTTATTGACCAGCAGAACGATGCCTTTGCCTTTCTTCGAAGCCAGGGAGAAGATGTTCAGGTCTTGCTGGGAGATGCCTTTCTGTGCATCGATCAGCAGCAGACAGACATCCGACTCGTCGACGGCTTTGACGGCCCTTATGACGGAGTAGAATTCGAGGTCTTCTTCCACACGGGCTTTCCGGCGGATACCGGCCGTGTCGATGAGGATGAACTCTTTCTGGAATAACTGGTAGTGGGTGTGGATGGTGTCGCGGGTGGTACCGGCCGCCTCACTAACGATCGTCCGCTCCGACCCCAGCAGTGCGTTGAGGAGGGACGACTTCCCTACGTTGGGCTGCCCGATGATCGCGAATCGGGGAAGTCCTTCCGGTGGGGCAGCATCTTCTTTACCGGTAGGTATCTGGGCTGCGATGGCATCCATGAGGTCGCCGGTACCGCTGCCGGAGATGGAGGAAAGAAAATAGATGTGTTCAAAGCCGAGGCTGTGGAATTCAGAAGCCTCTAGGAGTCGCTGGTGGTTGTCGACTTTATTGACTGCTACGAACACTGGCTTGGTAGAGCGGCGTAGCATGTCGGCCACCGCGCTGTCGAAGTCTGTGATGCCGGTGGCAGCGTCGGTCATAAAGAGTACAGCATCTGCCTCGCGGACAGCTACCATGACTTGCTGACGGATCTCCTTTTCGAAGGCTTCTGTCCCATCCGGTACGAAGCCCCCCGTATCTATGACATTAAATGTGCGGCCAGCCCAGTCGCAGATGCCATACTGACGGTCGCGCGTGACGCCGGGGATATCCTCGACGATGGCCTTGCGTTCCTCTATCAGGCGGTTGAAGAGGGTACTCTTGCCGACGTTGGGTCTGCCTACGATGGCTACGGTGAATCCGGACATGAGGTCATGTTAGATAAGGGCGCAAAGGTCACGGAAAATAGGCAGGGGGCAAAATAAGAACAGAGACAGTCATCGGTACCCGTACTCACGCAGATGACGTTCGTTGTCTCGCCAGCCTGGCCTTACTTTGACAAAGAGTTCCAGAAAGACCTTGTTACCTAGGAAAGCCTCTATGTCCCGCCGGGCACGGATACCCAGCTCGCGGATTGTGCGCCCCCCTTCTCCAATGACGATGGCCTTTTGTGATTCCCGTTGGACAATAATCTCTGCGGTGATCCCCACAGTCGATCCCTCCCGGAAGGAGACGACCGAGACGGTGGACTGGTAGGGTATCTCTTCTTCGAAAAGTTCGAAGATTTTTTCTCTGACGATCTCCCCGACAAAAAAACGGGTAGGCATATCTGTGAGGTCTTCCTCGGGGAAAAAAGGCGCTCCTTCGGGGAGCATCGAGACAAGGACCTTTTTCAGAGCATCCAGGTTCGACTTGTGCAGCGCCGAGATGGACACCACCTGACGGGCATAGGGTCGTTCCTTAAAGAATTGCTCTGTAGCTGCCTGCCGCTCTGCATCTACAGCATCCGTCTTGTTAAGCACCACGATGGCAGGCACCTTGAGCCGAAGGGAGGCAAAGACCTGCTCTGCTTCTTCGAAGGGCTTTCGGACGTCAACAATCAGCAGCGCCAGGTCTGCATCCTCCAGACCTGCCTTGACGGCCTGCATCATCCGCTCATGCAGCCGGTATTCGGGGTCCAAGATGCCAGGCGTATCGGACAACACCGCCTGAAAACCAGGTCCGTTCAAAAAGCTGCGGATCCGGTGGCGGGTCGTCTGCGACTTATGCGACACGATGGCCATCTTCTCTCCCATCAGGGCATTCAGCAAGGTGCTCTTGCCGGCATTGGGGCAACCGAAGATGCTGACGAAGCCGGATTTCATCATTTACCGTCAAAGGTAACCCGGAAAAAAACTCTTGGCGGGAAACAATGCAGATGATATCTTTACGCTCCACATCGCGAAGTAGAGCAGCGGTAGCTCGTCGGGCTCATAACCCGAAGGTCGGAGGTTCGATCCCTCCCTTCGCAACAAGAAAAGACCCTGTATTGCAGGGTCTTTTTTTATGGGATCATGTGGAGTTTAGTCGACCTTTTTGACGGAACTGGCTGTGCCCGACTGGATCGATTTGATGACACCTTTGCCTTTATACCTGATATCGCTGGCGCCACTTGCAGAGGCATCGAGGGTGCCACTCACCGTCAGGAACACATCTGAGGCGCCCCCGACTTTGACGGCTGCTTCTTGCGCCTGCAGGTCAAAAGCTTTTGTCTCACTAGCGCCGCTGATATCCAGCTTCAATATGCGCGCCTTCCCCCTGAGTGCACAGTCGGAGCTGCCGGATTGTTCAATATCCAGCCCACCCGCCTCTATCGCTCCGGTGAAATCACTGGCGCCAGACAATTGCAGCCGGAAGTTCTCTGCCCGGATCCTGCCTTCGACGAAGACATTGCAGGCGCCGGAGGCAGACAGCCCCTTTAGATCCCGGAAAGAGACATATGCTTTAAGCTTCATATTCAAGGGCCAGCGAAACCCACCTTTCAAATCATAATAGATGAACAACGTGCCATTGCTGACCCGGGTGACTATGCGGTCCCTAGCTTCTGTTTCCCGGGCACTGACGGCAACTGTCTCCCGGTCGTCCTCCACTAAAAACAAGTCAATTCCATTTTTGACTTCAATGCGATCGAAGCCGGAAAGGTCTCGATCTCTAGCCATGGGATCTTTCTCTCGGTCCTGCGCGGGGAGGGTGAACGTCCCCAGCAAGAGCATTACAGTCGTAAAGGGTATACGCATGGGATAGAATTTCACTGTAAGCATCCAAATTTAATATGCTCGAAACACAACATAACGTTAATTTTGCCTTAACATGTCGCTGACATGTGACCAACCAGTTTCCCGGGGTGCTTCCGCTAGAGCCGACGGCTTGGCAGGGGCTGAGAACAAACCCGTTGAACCTGAACAGGGTAATGCCTGCGCAGGGAAGGATAGCGCCACTCCCACTTCCTTTCCTGATTTTTTGTCAAATTCCGCTGGGCCGGTGTGGGGCTCATCCGGCTATTTGACCGTGTATGAGATTCGCATTCTATGCCTTTCTGTTGTGCGCTTCCCTCAGCCAGCCCCTCTGCGCCAAAGCACAGATCCGTGGCCGGGTGACGGATGCCGGGAACGGAGAGGACGTGGCAAATGCCACTATCCGGCTTGCTGATGGCCGACAAACTGTTGCTGACGAAGAAGGCCGCTTCTTGTTCCGCGTTCCGGCAGTCAATGGCATCCAGGTGACGGTATCCGCGGTCGGTTATGCAGCGCTGGACACTTTCTGGTCCTCTGGTTCTTTTCTGGCAGTGCGGCTCCAAAAAATGAATCGGCTGATGCAGCCTATTGAGCTCCGAGCCGTCCGGGCAGGGACAGCCTCCCCTTTCACCCAGTCGACCATCGGTGCCGAAGAGATTGCCAAGACCAACCTGGGCAGGGATATTCCCTTTGCGCTGGACCAGACGCCCTCGGTAGTCGTTCATGCAGACGCAGGCAACGGGGTGGGGTATACAGGCATCCGCATTCGAGGCACCGATGCCACCCGCATCAACATGACGCTGAACGGAATCCCCTATAATGACGCGGAGTCACAAGGCATCTTCTTTGTCAACCTACCCGACTTCCTCTCTTCTGCCGGCAGCATCCAGGTGCAGAGGGGCGTCGGCACGAGCTCTAATGGCACCGGAGCCTTTGGCGCCACCCTCAATATTAGTACCAACGAGGTACAGGAGAAGCCCTATGCAGAAGTCTCGAACAGCTATGGCTCCTTCGACACCTGGAAGCATACGGCAAAAGCGGGTACCGGGCTTCTCGATGGCCGCTTCACGATGGATGCCCGCCTCTCACGCATCCAAAGCAACGGATTCATTGACCGGGCCAGCAGCGACCTCCAGTCGTTCTTCCTCTCCACCGCCTGGCTGAAGCCCGACGCATCCCTGCGGCTCAACATCTTCTCCGGCAAGGAAAAGACCTATCAGGCGTGGTATGGCATCCCGGAAAGCAAACTGCAGGACCATCGGACCTATAACCCTGCAGGGACAGAGAAAGCCGGCGAACCGTACGACAATGAGACCGACAACTACCGCCAGACGCATGCCCAACTCTTCTATAACCGACGCTTCAGCCAGACGCTCAACCTGCAAACAGCCCTCTTCTATACCCGGGGACTCGGTTATTACGAACAGTACAAGGCACGTAGGAAGTTTAGCTCCGTCGGGCTTCCTAACCCCATCGTCAACGGTTTGGCCATCCAACGCACCGACCTGGTCCGGCAACTCTGGCTGGACAACCACTACCTTGGCCAGACCTTTTCGCTGCAATACAAACGAGACCGGCGAGAAGTCATCGGAGGAGGAGGTGGCACCCGCTACCTCGGCGACCACTACGGAAAGATCGTCTGGGCACAATACCCCGTACCCATCGGATACCGCTGGTATGAACATGATGCCACCAAAGACGACCTTAACCTTTTTGTCAAATGGCAGGAACAGCTGGGGCGTCGTTTCTTCCTATTCGCTGACTTGCAATACCGTAGCGTAGGTTATCGCATCGAAGGCTTCCGCGACAACCCCCAACTAAAGGTCGATGACCGCTGGGGATTCCTAAATCCCAAGCTCGGCATCTCGTGGCTGGGGAACGGCTACAAAGCCTATGCCTCTTATGCCAAAGGCTCAAAAGAACCCAACCGGGACGACTTTGAGGCGGGCGCCCAGCAAAGGCCCAGCGCCGAGCACTTGCACGACTTGGAAGCCGGCTACGAACGCAGCAGTGCGAAGGCCTCGTGGGGCTTCACGGCCTACTACATGCGCTACCGCGACCAGCTGGTACTCACCGGCCGCATCAACGACGTAGGTGCTTACACACGTACCAATATCCCGGAGAGCTTTCGGGCAGGAATAGAGCTGACCGGGAAATGGAAAGCAACGCAAAAGCTGGAGCTCAAGGGAAATGCGACGTGGAGTAAGAACCAGATCCTTGGGCTCACGGTGTACTATGATGACTACGACCAGGGCGGGCAAAAAAACGAAGCCTTCGAACGAAGCCCCATCGCCTTCTCCCCTGCCCTCACGGCTGCCGCCAGTGCAACCTGGCAGCCCCTGAAAAACCTGTCCGTCGCCCTGCCTGCGAAGTTTGTCTCCAGACAGTATCTGGACAATACAGGCCGTCGAGAGAGAAGTTTGGACCCATTCTTTACCCAAGACCTGCTGCTCTCCTGGAGGCCCGCTTGCAAGCTAGCCAAAGAAACCTTGCTCACGCTGATGCTGAATAATGTATTCGATGCTGCCTATGAGCCCAATGGATATAGCTTTAGCTATTACGCCGGCAATGCCTTGGTCACCGAGAATGGATATTTTCCCATGGCCGGCCGCCAGTGGATGGCGGGGATCACGCTGCGCTGGTAGCCTTGCTGACTAAGTCACATCCCAGCACCTGAATCCTGCAACAAAGCAGGAGGCGGGGCTGCCTTGCTTTGCTTCCTTTTCGCCCCTAAAAGGCAGCGTATGGCATCTTACCGGATGGCAATCTTCTTGCAGGCAGTCACCCTGATGAATGCCTGCGGCCCCTCTCAACAGGTGACCTCTGCATGGACGAGCCCTGGCTACCAGCCGGGCCAACGCTTTGAGAGAGTCTTCATCACCTCCTTTGTAAGTAATCACGGTATGCGGGTACAGCTCGAGAATGCCATGGCCGCAAAAAAATTTGCGGCGCTAGGAGTGATATTTGTCGCGCCAGGCCAACATCCCGCCTACCAGGTTTTTGACCTGATTAAATCCCATGGTCTCCAACATCATACAGGCCTGGCCACTTCGGTTGCCACTGCGGCAGTAGAGGATCACCTCTTTGTCTTTCAGCTGCTCCAGCTCGTCGACTTCTGCCTGCATAATGCGGCCCAGCGGATGCAAGAGACCCCCGATGTTGAAGTCGGCATGCTCGTGTGGCTCCCGAACATCTACCAGGCATACTGACTCTCCCGATTGCATCCTGTCATACAGTTCTTCAATGCTGATGGTTTGCATATAGATTGAATGTAAAATTTAACGCTTGAAATGCTTGCAGCAACTACCTTATGCAGAGAAGTAGGTTCAGGGCCGCTGTTCCGGAGTTTGCTCTTTCGGAGGAGGCAGAGAGGCACTCAGGCGGACATCCATCAGCTGCCCTGCCCGGATGCTATTGGCTATACCCGCAAGTGATAAAGGCTCTGGATGCTGCCAGTAGATGAATCCCGTACTGGTATCCGCCAGGTTGGCATCTGGCAAGATAACCCCGAGGCTAATACCCAGGGCATCGAGCAAAGCTTTGGCTTCATAGAAGGGTAGGCGGTAGAGGTCAGGCACTGGAAATTCCTGTGATCCTATACCGGCTCCCAGCACCAGAGAGATCCGCGAGCCCATGGCCACAGGGCTTCCACCCTTGATGCTAAGCCGTCCAAGGAGTTGGTCTTTGACGGCGTTTCTGGCTATGTCAGCCACAAAGCTGGTATCCCCGAGTTTCAATCCTTTGGAGAGTAGCTCCAGCTCAGCATTCCGAAAGGTCATGCCCAGCAGGTTGGGCATCTGAATTATCGGTGGATTCAACTGATTGACTGTGAGATAGACATTTCTGTTCACCTTCACCGTCGCGTCAGGGTCCGGGAATTGTTTCATAATGGTCAGCGGCGGGAGGGTGTCGTTGTATACGGAGTCCTGGACAAGTACTTCGAAACCGGCCGCCTCCAGTTCTGCTGTAGCGGACGACAATGCCTTGCCCTTTACATCTGGAACACGCAGGTATTCGCCATGGCTGGTGAAGAAGTCGAGCGTCTGGAAGAAGAGCAGGAAGATGATGAAAGAGAGGCTGATGGCAACGAGGACATTCACCCACAAGGGCTTGGCTGTAATAGTTTTTATGATGCCAGGACGTTTCATAGGTCAGGCATTGCGGCGGGCGAGGGCCTCTTCGACGAGTTTGGTGTAGAACTCCGTCAGGTCCCAGCCCATAGCTTTGACCTGTTGAGGTATGAGGCTAAGGCTGCTTTGGCCAGGGATGGAGTTGATTTCCAGCAGATACGGCTCTTGTGATTGTTCCTCATATATGAAGTCCATCCGCACAACTCCCCGGCAGTTGAAGGTATCATACACGCGAGCCGCCGTGCTGCGCACTTTGTTGGCAACATCTTCTGGGCATTCGGCAGGGGTCACCTCGCTCGACTTTCCCTGGTATTTAGCTTCGAAATCGAAGAATTCGTTGTGGGTGAGTATTTCTGTAAACGGCAGGGTACAAACCTTCCCGTCGCTGCAGAAGGCGCCGATGGTGAATTCCCTACCAAGAATGCATTCTTCCACCAATACCTGATCGTCTTCCTGAAAAGCTTTGGAGAGGGCAGCTGGCAGGTCTTCGGACCTGGACACTTTACTCATACCGATGCTTGACCCGCCATTGTTGGGTTTTACAAAGACGGGCAGCTTTAGCGCAGCCAAGATGACCGCCTGCGAGAGCGGGCGATCGCGGAACAAGTGTAGGGATCGGGCTGTGCGAATGCCAGAAAAAGCCGCCACGGCAACCGTATATCGCTTGTTGAACGTAATGGACGAGGTGGCCGCATCACAGGAGGTGTAGGGCAGTCCAACCATGTCAAAATATCCCTGCAGTCTCCCGTCTTCTCCTGGTGTGCCATGGATGATGATAAAGGCCGCATCAAAGCAGACATGCCCCTCCGGAAGGTGTAGGGAAAAATCAGACCTGTCTACTGCATAGCGGGCACCGTCAGGACTGGTATATGTCCAGCCCGCCCGGGCCACATTGATCTGCCAGACCTCATACCGGGCTCTGTCGAGATGCCGGTTGACGGTTTCGGCACTCTTGTAGGATATCACAGCCTCCGAAGAATACCCGCCTGTGACAAGGGCGATCCGAGGTTTGGTCATGAATGGGGTTTAGGCAAAGGAAAAGAAAATCAGCCAGCTGCTACACTCGGCCAAATGCCATCATCACTCGGTGGTTTCGATAGCTTTACTGAGCGCTATGCCTTGTGTGGTCGCATCATGCGTAAACTTCCATCGTCCATCCGTCTGTTTGCGCCAAACGCATAGGTAGCTCCCTTTCTGAGAATTGGCCTGGGTCTGTATGGTATAAATACCCCAGGTGTAGCCAAGGTCTTCGGAGGCAGCCACGTCGCCGCCTTGCGGGTCCCAGGAGACCGTGAAGGTCGTGTCGTTAAAGCCTGTGACATATTTGACAGCATCTGCGCCTACCATAGGTCGATGCTGGTTGCGGAGCAGGACGGCATCGTTCTCCATATATTCTAAAAAAGCCTGGCGGTAGCCTTTCTCCTGTACCATCTTAGAGAAGTCTGCATCGGCCTGCAGCAGGCTATGAAGCGCCTCCTGGCTCTTATCTTTGGGAGGAGATACCAACTGGCAGGAGGCGGACAGCAGAAGCAAGGAAAGTGCCCGAGAGAGCGTCCAAGGCAACATAGACTGTAGGATTTTCATGCAGAAGGCGTGAACCGATTCATAAAGATACCGACTTCCACCCCTTCGTAGCATATAGGCATCTGCGATTCCTAGCTAGCTTAGATATGCAACCGCTCTTTTTTAGCCATGAGTTCATCGACCGTCTCCCGGTACATCTCGTCGGGGACGCAGCAATCTACCGGGCACACGGCGGCACATTGAGGCTCCTCATGGAAACCTTGGCATTCCGTGCACTTGTTGGGTACAATATAGTATGTGTCGTTGCTGACAGGCACGTTCTTCTGATCGGCGTCCATGGAAGATCCATCCATCAGGGTAATGAGGCCTTTAACGGTCGTTCCGTCTGAGATGGCCCATTCAACCCCCCCCTCATAGATGGCATTATTCGGGCATTCGGGCTCGCAAGCGCCGCAGTTGATGCATTCGTCTGTGATCTTAATGGCCATGGTTTCTGGGATTTGGTTGAAAAGGAGGGTAATTTTGCAAGCCCCGCGATAAAGTTATAGCAAGCCGCACAAAAGTAAAAATGAAATTAGAAGAACGGATCCGTGTCCTCTCTGAGCTGGCTGCCTTTTTGGCTCCCGGAGCAGATGGATGGTCGGAGGCGGCGGCCAAGGCCTCTGCAGCCAATGCATGGTTCCATCCCCGTTTCGTTGAAGGGGCTGCCGCACAGATCCGCCAGCACTATCTGCAGGATTCACTGCTTAACAGCCTAGCCAGGCGTTATGCCATCCCACCCAACACCACTGATCCACGGACCGTCGGCATCGTCATGGCGGGGAATATCCCCCTGGTGGGTATGCACGACCTGGTCTGTACCTTTCTGTCCGGCCACCGCCTACACATTAAACCTTCAGAGCGAGACCACACACTCATCACCTATGTTGTAGACCGGATCCGTTCCCTACACCCGGAAGCGGCCGAGCAGATAGCGGTCTGCGACCGGCTGAACGGCTGCGATGCCTATATCGCCACAGGCTCAGACAATACCGCCCGGCATTTTGAACGATATTTCAGCTCCAGACCGAACATCATCCGGCGCAATCGCACATCGGTGGCCATCCTAGACGGGACAGAAAGGGCAGAAGAACTGCAAGGCCTGGCAGATGATATCTGTCAGTATTATGGGCTGGGATGCCGCAACGTCACGCAGATCCTGGTACCGGCGGGATACGATTTTTCACCCCTGCTGGAAGCGCTCAAAGCCTATGAGTGGCTGGCAGAAGCGCATCGCTATAAAAACAACCTAGACTATCAAATGACCCTGCTCATCCTAAACCGCCGATATTACATGAGTAGCGGCGCCTTACTGCTGACGGAAGACGATGCCCCCTTCTCTCCGATCGGGCAACTGCACTATCGCTTTGTTGATCCGAATGACAATATTTCAGAACTGCTATCTAGCCAAACCCTGCAATGCATCGTTGGCAAGAGATACACCCCGTTTGGGCAGGCGCAGTCGCCCACCCTAGACAGCTTTGCGGACGGCGTGGATACGATGGCCTTTCTGCGGTCTCTAGGCTGAATAGAGGGCTACGCCAATGAACCGGAAACCAAAGCAATTGTTAAAAACTGGAGCATGTGTATGGGAAAATATGTCAGGTTCCGTTGCTTTGTTATGTCCAAGGCATGCTTTTTGAAAGAATACAGTCGTAAATTTGGTAATATATGAAACTCAAACAATTTCTTTTGGTGGTGCTTGTCAGTGGATTGACCACAGGGGCCGTGATGTATGGCTTTGGGAAATATTTCCGCCCGCAAACCACCATCCAGCAATCAGGGATTCAGCAAATGCCATCTAATTATGTAGGACTCTTCGACAGCAACTCAGGTACGCCGGGGCAGTATGTCGACTTCCAGCTAGCTGCCCAGACATCAACCCCAGCAGTGGTGCACATCACGACCGTTATGGGGAAGGGACAGGCGAATAACAATCTGCTCCGGAGGTCCAATCCTTTTGCCGATATATTCGGCGATGACTTCTTCCGGGAGTTCGAAAGCCCCTTACGGCAAGCTCCGCAACGCGCCAGCGGTTCAGGCGTCATCATCAGTGAAGACGGGTACATCATCACCAACAACCACGTCATCGACGAGGCAAATGAAATCAAAGTGACTTTGAATAACAAGAAGTCATATGACGCGAAACTTATCGGACGGGACCCAAGCAGCGACCTAGCATTGCTGAAAATCGATTCCAAAGGCTTACCCTTCCTTCTCTACGGCAATTCCGACAACGTAAAGATTGGACAATGGGTGTTGGCCGTCGGATATCCCCTGAACCTCGAGACGACAGTCACTGCTGGCATTGTCAGTGCTAAAGCACGTACCCTCGGGCTGAATGCGAAAAAGAGTAATACGCCGATCGAGTCCTTCATACAGACCGATGCCGCCGTAAACCAGGGCAATTCCGGAGGGGCCTTGGTGAATGCCAATGGCGAGCTGGTTGGCATTGTATCGGCCATCGCATCACCCACCGGCGCCTATGCCGGCTACTCCTACGCCATACCGGTCAACATCACCAAGAAGATCATCAACGATCTGCTCGAGTACGGGACTGTCCAGCGGGCCTACCTGGGTATCTCCTACCTGCCGGAGACGGCTCCAGATACGGAGCGGGAAAAGCTGGGCTTCAAAGAAGGGCAGGGTATCATGGTCTTGGATGTGGCCAAAGATGGTGCCATGGCCAACTCCGGCATTCAAAAAGGCGACTACATCTCCAAAATCAACGGCTCCAAGGTCACAACTGGCAGCGAGATGGTCGAACAGGTGGCCGGGTATAAGCCTGGCGACAAGATCACCGTCAACTACTCCCGCAACGGCAAGGAGTTCAGCACCCAAGTGACCCTGAAGAACAAGTCGGGCAGCTACGATGTTGTTCGTAACAGTGCCCTCGAGAATTTCGGCGCCGAGTTCGAGACCCTGGACGCCAAGAGGGCCCGTGACTATGGCGTGCGCGGCGGTGTCGTAGTCAAACGCATCGGCAAAGGACTGATTGATGAACAAACGCGTATGCGCGATGGCTTTGTCATCTACAAGGTGGACGGTAAAGAGGTGAAAAGCATCGAAGACTTCAATGCAGCCCTTGTAAAAGGGCAGAAGCGAGTTATGCTGGAGGGCTTTTATCCGGGATACGACGGTGCATATCAGTATCCTATTGAGATGGAATAAGTCGCCGTCCTGCCATCCAAATAACCATCCAGGGAGGCATCGCATCCAAAACGAAGCGACGCCTCCCTGGCTTTTTTGAACCACCCCTAGGGCCTGACTAATACGGAATAGCCCCATGCTGGCAAGCAGATGCCGGCGCTGGGGTCTTCCAGGCGGTCGGAAAAAAGATCTTTCCACGAGCCGTGCAGCCGGGTGTCGGGAAGGTGTAACCCCGGGAGATCTTCTGCGGAAAAGTTCAATATCACCAGGATGCGGCTATCGGCCTGCCGCCGCTGGAAGCAGAAGACGAGATCCGCGGCCCCTGCCGCCACCCGTTCCACCATCTCGTTGTCAAAGGCAGGGTGGTGCCGGCGGAGGAGAAGCAACCGTTGGTAAAAGGTATGTAAGGCCGGTGAGGCCGTCCAGTCCAGGGTATCTTTATCGAAGAAAGCGAGTCGCTGGCGGTTGGGAATCTCCTGCCCGCTGTACAACAGAGGGATACCCGGCCAGAGGCAGGACAAGACCGCCAGCGCCTCTGCCATGGGACCGAATTTCTCGTATTCTGTTCCGTTCCAACTGTTCTCATCGTGGTTACTGGTGAACCAGGCAGGTCGATACTTCCAAAGGGCATGGGCCCGGTAATGCTCCAGCAGGGCATACAATCGATCTGTAAGAACAGGTCCGGTATGCCTGCATTCCGTGGCAGCCTTCATCCATCGCCAGGTGTAGGCAGCATCGAATACTTGCATGTACGATGGGTGGTCAAGGGGATCCAGCTCTGCCAGCCAGATGAGCCTGCGTTCTGGGTCAAGAGCCCGACGAGCTTCCTGCCAGAAGTCTAGTGGGGTAAGCATAGCCATATCGCAGCGAAACCCGTCAATACCTGTCGCTTCGATCCAGAAGCGCATCGATTGAATCATTTGCTGCCGAAGCCCGGGATGGCTGTAGTCCAGATCAATGACATCGTCCCAGCCATTGGAATCATAAAACTCCCCTCCGTCGTTTCGCTTGTAAAAACTGGGATGTTCCTTCGTCCATCGGTGGTCGAGACCCGTATGGTTGGCGACCCAGTCGAGGATGACCTGCATCCCCAGGGACTGTGCCGCTGCTACCAGTTGCCGGAAGTCGTCGAGCGTGCCAAAGGCAGGATTGACAGCCTCATAGTCGGAACAGGCGTAATAGCTCCCTAGCGCGCCTTTCCTGCCCACGTTGGAGATGGGGGTCATCGGCATGAACCAGAGGATGCCGACACCCATGTCTGCTAGCCGGGGAAGATGGCTTCGGAATGACAGGATGTCTCCCCCCTCCGTATACTGACGCAGATTTACCTCGTAGACGGAACTGCCGCCCAGGCGTTGATAGACAGATGCCATATGGCTTGCAAAGGAAATCCATAAATCGACATAAACCCTCTGCCCCCGAAGGACATCCCATTTGTCAGACACTGCCTGCAAACCCCAACACTGCAAGATGCCCTCCTTGCCCTGCCAATGCGCTGCCGCATCGTATCTTTACCACAACAGATCATGAAGACCTTCCAGGTACCAGCCACCTACAGAAGCCCGTTGATTACGGCAATCAAGCAGAAACGAAAGCTTAACGATCGGATGAAACAGGACTTCACTCCGACCAGACTAGACTTCGGCCCACTCTGCATCTATCTAGCCCGGCATTTTGGCTTCTGTTACGGTGTGGAGAATGCCATCGAGATCGCCTTTCGTACGGTAGACGAGAACCCCGGCAAACGCATCTACCTACTGAGCGAGATGATCCACAACCCGTTTGTGAATGCCGACCTCCAGGCAAAGGGCGTAGGCTTTTTGATGGATACCCATGGGCGCGAGCTGGTCGATATCGACGGCTTGCAGACAGAGGATATCGTGCTGATCCCTGCCTTTGGCACGACGCTGGAGATAGAACGACGCCTGAGAGAAAAAGGCCTCCGTGTGGAGCATCATGACACCACTTGCCCATTTGTTGAGAAGGTCTGGAACCGGTCGGAGCAGATCGCCCAGAAAGGCTATAGTGTGGTCGTACACGGTAAGCCGACCCATGAGGAGACAAGAGCCACCTTCTCCCATAGCGAAACCCATGCGCCGACTATTGTTGTAAAAGACATGCAGGAAGCCCAGCTGTTGGGTCTTCATCTGACAGGGGCCTTGCCGGTGGAAGCCTTCGCAGAAGATTTTCAGGGGCGCTACAGTGAAGGCTTTGACCCATGCC
Organism: Bacteroidota bacterium; assembly: GCA_016868815.1. Taxonomy (GTDB): domain Bacteria; phylum Bacteroidota; class Bacteroidia; order Chitinophagales; family Chitinophagaceae; genus Pollutibacter. Next base: position 227,295 of record VGFQ01000002.1, on the reverse strand, counting down.
GTGACCTAGCCCGCATCGGAGTGGTCAACCAGACCACCATGCTCGCCAGTGACACGCAGGCCATCGCAGACCATCTGCGTCAGGTCATGATGGAGCATTATGAACTGGACGAGGCGACCATCCACGAACGCTTTGCAGACACACGCGATACCCTTTGCTATGCGACAATGGATAACCAGTCGGCCGTACAGGGCATGCTGCAACAATCGGCAGACCTGGCTATCGTGGTCGGCGGACGGAACAGCAGCAATACCTCCCACCTGGTAGAACTATGCGAACAGTTGCTGCCGACCTGGTTCATCCGATCCGCAGACGACATCCTCTCCAAAGAGCGCATCTTACAAAGCCACTGGCAAACCCAAGATGGCTCCGAGGCGTCGGCCTGGCTGCCCGAGAAACCCGTCGTCACCGCCCTACTGACCAGCGGGGCCTCCTGCCCTGACTCGATGGTCGAAGGTGTCATCCGCCGCCTCACAGCTCTCTTCCCGAAGGCCCGGCCTTACGAGTCGGTGCTGGAAGAATGGGTAGTCTGAACCTTATAAGCCAGCAGCCGGTACCACCAGATCTGCCCCTTGGTTGTAACGCACGAGCCGATGAAGACCTCAGCTAGAAACGAGCTGAAGTCAGTGTTCCAATGCGTCGGCCTCTATATGACATTGGCATGCCCCGCCAAGAAAAAAGTCAAAGACAGCAGCCATCGCTATTCTCAAGGTCAGGTAACCATCCCGACCATGACGGTCAATATCCATCGGCAGCATATGCTTCATGCCCTTGGTGCAGCCCGTGCCAGCCCTAGGTATCCCTTCGGCGCCGCCATCATTGGGCTTCCAGGGGAAAGTCATGGCAACCGGCGTAAACCATCCTGCAGAAAACCCCATCCTGCACGGGGAGAAGGACGGTATCAACAAATATGTCCAGAAATATGGCAACCGTGCCTGGAAAGACATGATCCTTTACACGACAGGCAAACTCTGTTCCATGTGCATAAGTACACTCATCTGGGCAGGAGTTGGGGGTGCGGGCTATACATCTCCCATTGATGGGATCCGCAAAGCAGGTATTGAACAAATAGGGCTGCCCGCCCGTCAGGTGGTAGAGGCCTCCCCTTTTTGAAAAGTTTCTGCTGCTCGGCGACATCCTAGCGGAGGAGGCAGACCAGTTATTTCTGAACAGACAGCGATGAAGGTATCCGAAGACTCCCCCTATGACGAATGTCCTTCTCTGTCTTTGACCCATTGCCAGGCCAATTGCAGCTGTTCTTCCCGAGAGATGAAGGTATTGTCTATCAAGACGGCGTCAGCTGCCTGTCGTAAGGGAGAGACAATCCGATGCGAGTCGAGATAGTCCCTTTGCTCCAGATTTTTCCTCACCTCTTGCAAGTCGACTGAAGGATTTTTCTGTGCCATCTCCTGGTAGCGGCGTTGTACCCGGACGTCCATATCCGCTGTCATGAAGATTTTCAGTTCAGCCTGGGGAAATACGACCGTGCCGATATCTCGGCCGTCCATCACGATGCCTTTATGCTGGCCCATGAGGCGTTGCTGATCGATGGCGAAGGTCCTGACATCGGCAATGGCCGCCACCTCGCTGACCTGTTGCGCGACGGCCAGGCCCCGGATCTCCTGTTCCACATTCTCGTCGTTCAAGTGCATCTCTGACTGCCCCAAAAGGTTGTTCCAGACAAAAGAGAGATGGATGTGCCGTAGCGCTTCAGCGACTGCCAGGGGGTCGGAAAAATCCACCTGATGCCGGAGAAAATAGAGGGTAATGGCTCGGTACATCGCGCCGCTGTCGATGTACAGGTAGTCAAGACGTTGCGCCAGCTGGCGGGCCAGGGTACTTTTCCCGCAAGAAGACCACCCATCAATGGTCACAACGATAGGGCTTCGCAGATGCATGTGCACTGTCACAGCGCAAATGTCCCCATTATCAAGCATCTCTCCAAAAGGGCTGCGGCCTTCTGTTCTTGTGAGGCTTTGGTGTATTTTTGCCCACATTCCACCATAACATGCTGAACATAGGCGTATTTGGGGCGGGCCATCTGGGGAAGTTCCACCTACAGAATTGGAAGGAGATTCCGGGCACGGTGATCGTAGGTTTCTATGACCCAGATGAGCAGGCTGCCAACGAAGCGTCGGCACGTTTTGGCTTGAAAAGATATGAATCTGCGGAGACACTCATAGACGAAGTGGATGCGGTAGACATCGTCGTGCCTACCCAGACCCACTATGCACTTTGCGAGCTGGCCATTCGTAAAGGACGCCATGTCTTTGTAGAAAAGCCCATGATGGAGACCATGGAGCAAGCAGAAACGATGGTGAAACTGGTGCGCGAGTCAGGCGTACGGTTTCAAGTCGGCCATGTGGAACGCTTTAACCCGGCATTGCTGGCACTAAAGCATCAACAGATGGACCCCATGTTCATCGAGGTCCACCGACTAGCGGAGTTCAAGCCCAGGGGAACAGAGACAAGCGTGATCCTAGACCTGATGATCCACGACATCGACATCGTCCTGCATCTGGTAAAGAGCAGCATCAAGGCCATCCATGCTAGTGGCGTGGCCGTGCTAACAAATACGCCCGATATTGCCAACGTACGCATCGAGTTTAACAATGGGTGCGTCGCCAACCTTACGGCATCTAGGATTTCGCTGAAGCGAATGCGAAAGATGCGCCTCTTTCAGAAAGATGCCTACATCGGCATCGACTTTCTGGAGAAGCGATCAGAAGTCATCCGCATGAAAGCCGAAGGGGATGAGGGACTCCTCAGCTTTGATGTGCAGACCCCCCAGGGTATCCGAACCCTAGCAGTGGAGAATCCATCAGTAGTAGAAGGCAATGCCATCCTACACGAGCTGACTGCCTTTTGCGATGCCATACGAAATGGAACCACCCCCACCGTCAGTGAGCTGGACGGATTTATAGCGATGGACGTAGCCCACCAGATCCTCCGAAAACTAGAGATGAACACCAAGCCGGACAAGGGATGAGCCGACATCAGCCCATCAACAGCGGTTGGTATCTCGCAGGAGACGCGCTTGCCCTGACGGCCGGCGTATGGCTGGCCTGCATGGCAAGCCCTATGGATGGTCATCTGCTGGGCAGCTTGCCAGCCGGCTGGAGTATGGTCCTGCCAATCGGAATTGCTGCAATCACCGTGATATCTCTTGCGTTGATGGGTACTTATGATTCGCTGTACGAGAAGTCCAGATGGAATGAATTTATCCAGATGGCGGTGGCAGCCTTTCTGCTCAATGTATTTCTTTGGCTGGCATGGAGCGCGATGCCTGATGCCGGCAAGTCGGCCGTAGACGGCATTCACTTTCTCTACACCTGGATACCACTGTTCCTATGCCCGGCCGCTTGTCGGATGGGCATCCTGTGGCAGGTGAAGCAGCAGCTGGCCAATGGCAACGTGCGCTTTAATACCTTATTGGTTGGGGACACGGACAGCCTGGCCAAATGCTGGACAGACATCGCGGCCGACAGCCGGTGGACAGGTTATCGCATGATCGGATACCTCTCCCCGACGGATCATGGCAGCCAGCAGCTGGCCCCTTTGGAAAGACTAGGAGACTTCAGCTGCATCGGAGCCGTGGTAGAGGAAATGCGTGTAGCCGTCGTCATCCTCTGCCTGGCAGGAAAACACGGAGAGGAAGCCCACCGCATCATCCGTGAACTATCGGACCAGGATGTCCGAATCCGGCTGGTGCCGGACATGCTGGACATCCTGTCCGGATCCGTGAAGACGAGCAATGTCCTCGGTGCAGCCCTCATCCACATTGATACCGATCTGCTGCCCCCTTGGCAGTTGCATGCCAAAAGGATGATCGATAAAACAATATCTTTACTGGGCCTTATCACCCTCTCCCCTCTCTTCCTTTATGCAGCCATTCGCGTCCGCAACTCTTCCATGGGTCCTATTTTATATTCTCAGGAACGGATAGGCTACAAAGGAAAGGCCTTCCAGATATGGAAATTCCGTTCGATGTATCTGGATGCTGAAAAGGATGGACCCAGGCTCTCGTTCGACCTCGACCCGCGCATCACACCCTGGGGGCGGACCATGCGCAAATGGCGGATCGATGAGCTGCCGCAACTTTGGAATGTCCTGAATGGGGAGATGAGCCTGGTGGGCCCGCGCCCGGAAAGGCGATATTACATCGACCAGGTCTTAGCCCTAGAACCATATTACCCTTATCTCCTCAGGGTAAAGCCAGGCCTCACCAGCTGGGGCATGGTGAAGTATGGGTATGCGGAAAACGTAGCGGAGATGATAGAACGGATGAAATATGACCTTGTATACATAGAGAACATCTCCCTGGCATTGGACCTGAAAATCATGCTGCACACGATACGCATCATCCTGACAGGAAAAGGCAAATAATTTTCAACAAGGCTGGCGCTACCAGCTGCTCAACAGGCTAAAGACATGAAAGGATGGCAATTTATGCGCAGGTCGGAGATCGACACCCACCGCTGGGATGATTGTGTCACCAATGCATCCAATGGCCGGCTCTATGGTCATTCCGTGTTTTTAGACCATATGTCAGATTGCTGGGATGCCATTGTTTGGGGGGACTATCAGGCTGTACTTCCCTTGCCTCATCGCCAAAAACTAGGGGTCAGCTATGTATATCCAATGCCTTTCGCCGGCCCGCTCGCCGTCTATGGGAGCCCCCCCACTGGCTACGACACCCTATCCTTTCTAGAGGCAATCCCTCCCCACTTCTGGCTATGGGATATGAACTTGGAAGTGAAAGGCCGGAGCATTCCCTGGCCAGGCAAAGATCGATGCAACCACACCCTTTCCCTTCGAAGCCCCTATCCGGACATCTTCTCAAACTACCGAGCAAGCCTTCGCAGCGCACTGAGAAAGGAGCCTGAGCCGGGAGCATATGCTTGTGCAGGCATTCCGATCAGGCCCTTACTAGCAAAAGCCGGTCGGCTGGGTACACTGAAAGGAACCAAGCCGCGTGACTGGAGAAGACTGACACAGCTCTACGAAGAACTTCGAAAGATGGAGCAAGCCTTCACCATAGGCTGGATGAAAGATGGAAGACTGGTAGCCGGCGCCCTTTTCTTCCGATCCCCTGGCAGAATATATTACATGGCCGCCTGGAGCGATGCGAGGGGCAGAAAATGCCAGGCTGCTGCCAGAATGTTGGATCGCGTCGTTCAGGAATACGCCAGCCAGGAATGCGTACTCGATTTCGAAGGATCGGATCTCCCGGGAGTAGCATTCTTTTTCGATGGCTTTGGTGCCCAACACGAAACCTATCGATTTTTTAGACGATGGCGCTTACCATGTCTGGTAAGCACATGGGCCTCTAAGTAGGAACGTTTAGATGATAACATACCTTAGGAGGTAAGCTCCTCACTCAGACAGGAGTGCCTCCACCAATCGCATGAGCTTTCTGCCGGTGGCATCTACGCCCCGCACGACGCCCTTTTTATCGATGAGAAAAGAGTTGGGCAGATACTTGACGCCAAAGGCAAACGAAGCGGCCTGACGGCTGCGTACATCGAGAAGTTGCGTCCAGCTAAGGTTGTCGGTCTTCACAGCCCGCATCCAGGCTCGCCGGTCTTCATCCACAGAGACGCTCACGACCTCTAGCCCGCGTGGAGCATATGATTTCTGCAACTTCACAAGAGATGGATGACTCATGCGGCAGGGCATACACCAGCTGGCCCAGAAATCTACCAACACCACTTTACCTTTAAGGGTAGAGAGCAGAAATGGCTGGTCCTGTATGTCGGCCAGACGGATCTCCGGGGCTTTCTCCCCGACTAGGATCGGCTCCTGCCCATAGCCTTGCACCGTATGCAAGGACCAGGCAGAAAGAAGCATCAGCGGCAGCAATCTTTTTTTACAAATAGTCGCGCAATCCATAGAAGTATTTGTTTCAAGCCAGCCATCAGTCACGATTTTTTTCCCGTAATACGTTTAGAAAAGTCGTCTCTACGCTGACCAACACACTCCTGTCTGCCATCCGATACATGTTCCCACTCAAAGCGAAGCGATAGCCGGCATTAACCTTAGTATTGCTGTTAAAGATCAACTGAAAGGCGGGGGCTAAGTCCAGATAGGCTTGGGACTTGTCGAGATTCTGTACGCCCAGCATCTCCACGTATAGGTTGAGGTTGGTCTGCCGATAGCTGCGGTATCGGACAGGCAGCAGCAGATACCCAGCAGAGAGTGAGTAGCCAAAGCTCCGGTAGGGATGCATGGAGGCGTGCTGCTTATCCCAGCGCTTAGACTGCAGCACTTCGGTGTAGCCCAGCGTTGAGGAAAGCGCCAACTTATGTATCAGCTGGGTGAATACCAACCCAGCCTGCACTCCGCTCTGGTCACCCTCAAGGCTGATTTCATCGAACAAAGGCTCATTCCTACTGTAGGAGGCTGCCAGAAAGGCGGCAGCCCGAAAATGACGATGAATGCCATCTTTAGAGAGGAATCTGTATTTCGTGTAGAGGCTGAGCGATTCCCAGCGCGTGTCGGGAGAAACGTACATATTTGAAAAGGTGGTGCCCGTCCGCATCATCCATTTTCGGCTAAGGCCGAAGCTTGCATATAGTTTCTGTCGGTGGTCCGTCCGACCAGACATAATACTGCTGACAAACTTGCCGGCAGCCTTGGCTGCTACTGCCCTCGCCGGCATGTTAGAGGCCGGCTCTGAGAATACATATAACTCTTGCGCAAAGCCGGGAAGCCAGCAGACTGTAAGCATGCCGGCCAATACAATGCGCCATGATGTGCAGGCGTGCGTTTGGCGTACCGTTACAGTGGGGAGACGCATCCGCTTAGAGACTAAGGTGATAGATGCGTTGATTGACAGGCATCCCAAACGCCGTGCAGCAAGGGCTCTCCGTACGGCCTGACATATAGCAACGAGTATGGCTGAGAGACGCATACTTTTTTTGGTCTTTAGCAGATAGGAACAACTTGTCGACCACCAACATGGAGAGGTCCCCGTCCAACATCTGTCCAGCCTTTCCCAGAATGTGGTAAATGCGACCGTTCATCATGATATGACCGCCTGCAGGGAACTGCAGATGGTGGAAGGAAGCCGTCATGTGAAGCGATGCCACACTGAAGCCTGCATCCTCCACTCGTTTACGGATCTGGTCAGCATCGATGGAAGCATCTTTTTTGAATAACAGCACGAAAGCTGATTGCACCAGGTCGGTGTCGATGCTGTCCACAAAGGGCAACGTCTCCAGACTCTTGAAGACGGAACGGGCACACATGGCGCAGGTCAGGCCGCTGGCCTGCAGGGTTGCTTTATGGATCTGAGCCTGGGAATGGAGGCCGCATAAAAACAGGGAGATATACAAGACGATGTATCTCATAACAAGATAGATTAACAGCGACAGGCATTTGTCCGCCTGTCGCTGATTGATTCAAATGGTCGTGGCAAGTTACTATGACTTACAGCAGGATGAGCTGGCTTCTTTGCAGCAGGACTGTGTACTGGCCACAGCGCCGGCAGTCAAGCGTTGCTCACACTTACCCTCTTTGCAGCAAGCATTACTGGGTGTGCAGCAGTCGGACGACTTGCCTGAGTTGACCATATTGTGGCATTTCGGGACATCCTCCGCCTTGGCAGCCAGCTGTGCTTTGACAGCACCAGGCTTCCGGTCGTATTGGCAGCAGCCGGGCAACTTATCGTATGCTGCCTTGGGGGCGGTGAAGTCCTGGGTATCATATCCGGACTCAGCCACCGCCTTTTGGATCTTCTTGCCGTCTGTCTTGGAAGAGTCGTAGGAGACTGCTAGTATTTTGGCATCTTCACTCCAATTGGCAGTGCTTGCGCCTGCATTTTTCGCGGCGGTCTCAATTGTTTTTTTACACATGCCGCAGTTGCCCCAGACTTTTATTTGCGCATTATAAAGTTGCTGTGCAGCGACGGTCGTAGACAATGCGACCATGTATGAAAGCACCAAAACACGATATATTGATTTCATATAAATTAGATTGAATATGAAAGAAATACTGACCGGCGATCAGTTCAGATGGCATACGCCTGCAGTGTTGGAAAAGGAATCAAATGCGAAACTGGCTGTGCCGGATACAGATGGAACGGCCCGTAAATCGTTCCGGTGGACTTGGGTCGTAGGAGTCGACATTATTCAAAATCAAGGTGTGGCGGACGACGTCATGCGCCGGGCGGAAGAGAGGGGCTGGAATAATCTTGGCGAAATGAATTGAAAGGGTGGGTTTCGAATGGCTGTCATCGACTTTCATAACAACCACCTGATCTTTACAGCACCCTGTATTCTCCATGCCACAATCTGGGCATCGAACGTCTTCAGGATGCCCGATCTTTACGGACGCCAATTTACCCATGCAGTAATGCACGTTGAGGATCAAGCCACTGACCATGGCCAGATATGTGAGCGCAAGGAAGAGGACGAACGCCTTTTTCATAGACGGAACAAAACTACTACAGATTCTGAAAAATGCCCAGTCTAGATCTTTTTTTAACAAATATCAGTCCCATGGGTGCTCAGCGGTTTTTAAACCTACCTTGAACCTTGCATGTATCTGCTGACAATATATCTATCCTGGATCGCATCCACTTGCGCAGCGCCGCTGCCAGCAGCCATGAAGGCAGGAATGGGGGATTCTGTCCCATCAACATTGGAGGGCAAAGGTTTGAGGCCAGAACACATAGCCATCCCACTGACGGCGCTGGCCTATGGCTGCCTCAAACCACTCACGCCCGTCATCGGGCGTCTCGACAACCGGGTATGGGATCGCCTCTCCGCCACGGCCCCGGGCAACGGGTACTCTCCGGAGACGCTGCTGCAATGGACGCCTATCGCCTCTGTGTACCTGATGGATGCCGCGGGTCTACCGCTACGGCATCGGTTCCGGCAGCATCTTGCATTGGATATCGGTTCCCTGGCGCTGGCTGGAGGGGCTGGGTGGGTGATGCGGCGAATCAGCGAGGGCATCCCCACGTTTGGCCTCAAGCCAGGCACGCAGTTTCCATCCGGGCATGCCACCAATGCTTTTCGGGCTGCCGAGATGTTCCGGCAGGAGTGGAAACTCCGATCGCCTTGGGTCGGTTGGTCTGGATACGTGATCGCTGGCTGTGTATCATACCTGAGGATGCGGCACGGGGAGCACCAGCTCAGTGAGGTGCTCGCAGGTGCTGGACTGGGGGTACTCTCTACCCGCTCGGTCTATTGGCTGAAAGACAGGATCGAACGACGTAGGATCGGCAATTGATAGCTGCAAAGCCCTGGAAGGCAAGACAGTCTTGTGCGCTACAGGCGAAAGACCCCGTATCGGATATAGTCAGTTGACGAAGATCCAGAAGATGCCGAGTCTCATGATCATATCCTGCATTGGATAGGAAGGTGCTGCAAAGTTGGGGTTCTTGAAGCCGAATCCGTATCGGAAGGTGGCGCTATTTAGGTTTTCGACACGAGTGAACGCCGTGAAGTTTCGGATCCGGAAGTTGAGGTAGGCTGCCACATCGGGCAGGTTGGAAAAGATGCGGCCCTCCTGTAGAAAGAACTGCCCCAGCACGGGCGAATAATCGTCGGAACGAAAAGGTGTGCAATACCGGATATCCAGTCCGGTGGCCAGCTGCAGGTTTCGGTAGAAACGCCCCTCATAGGCGATCCGGTTTCGGGTATACAGCAGCGGTAGGTTGACCGGGGCATCTGCGGCGACGAGCTGCACATAGGCATCCAATCGCCAAAGCCAGTGCCTGGAGAGGCGTGTCTCCCGGTTGATCCCCAATCGGAGGATGTTGAAAAGGGGTGCATGCTGCCGAGCTTGGTTGAAATTGCTGAAATAAGTGTAGTTCGATAGTAGCATGTACTCGCCGGCCAGACGGGTCCGAATGTATGGCAGGTCGAACGTGGCAGAGAACTCAGTGTTATTCTCGCGTGCGACGCCGGGAGGTTTTGGCAGCGGGAAAGATGTTATCCCCTGGAAGAGCATGGAGGGGCTTCGGTTGGCGTTGCGAAATCCGAGCTCCAGAAATCCTATCCGGCGGCTGAGTTGGGTTCGGATGCGGGCATCCGCCCAATAGTCGCCAGCAAACCTGCCGGCAATGTGGAACGTGCCGGACAACAACATATCCCATTTCCGGTTGCGGGTCCGGTTTCTGTACTCCCCGTGAAGAGATAGTGCCTGAAATCGGTTGTCCCTTCCGAGTAAGTCAGCCTGATACGACTCCCAGGCAGCCCCTGCCTTTAGGAACTGTAGTGGGTTGCGCGGGTCGGGGAATTGTATCAGCGAGACATCGTTTGAAAGCACTTGCCAGGTATCCTGATACTCCAAAGTGTCAGGCACACGCCGCAATTGATACCTTTCCTGGTAGTAGCTGCTGTCATTACCTGCCTGTATGTCGAAGAATCGGTAGCTATGTCGGTCGAATCGAAGGGTATGCTCAGCCCGAAGCCTGGGAAGGAAGAATCGCGTGACAGAACTATCCGTGACCACGGAATCTTTTTTCCCAAAGTCATATTGCTGCCGTAAAAGCCAGCGGCTTTGCTCGTAGCGGTTTCCAGTATTGAGTTTGACAGTGAAGAAATTGCGGGTCGTGAAGACACTATCTGCCATTCGGGTGGGGATATTGAAACGGTCACGGGTGAAGGCCTGGTTCTGATTGACGATGAAGGTATCGCTCTCAATGCCTCCGTTCTCAGCCGACTGCAGGCCATTCTTGATGGTGATGAGGAAGACCCCATACCGCTTGTCGCGGCTTGTGTAGAAGGTATTGAATCGTATATTGGAATGGTTGGTATTCTGAGAATTGTATAGTCCGGGCGAATTCACCAGCCGAAATTGCACCGAAGCGTTCCAGTCGGGCTGGATATTCTGGGTGTGCAAGATGCCCACTTGCTGTTCCAGCTTCGACCCGATGAGGTATGTCATCTCGGTGAAGGGCTTCGTCGTGTTAAAGAAACGGGTTTCTGCCAGCGTGAATGCGAAGGGGTCAAACGCATGAAAGCCTGGGTCCCACCCTGCCTTCCAGTGGGGGGAAAACAAGATGGACCGGGTCGCATTCCCAGTATTACCGAGGTGTAAGAGGTGGGGCTTTACGGGCACCCGTTCGAAGAAATCGTCAATACTGGTGTCTGGCGTACTGAAGCGAGCAGTGTCCAGATAGCGGAAGATGAGGGTGACAGAATCCTGCCGGAAGTCCCGTTTCTCAAAACTGAGTGAATCGCCGCTCATGCCTCCGGCACGGCCGCCGGCCCCGCCACCAAAGCGAGGCATCCCCCGCATAGGCACCTGCGCCAAGGCTGGCAGGCAGCAGGCGAGGAGGATGGCTGATATGAAAAAAGAATGCCGGTTCAAATTCGTTCAATGAGCGCAGTGAAGAGTGCTGCCATCCGTGGCTCAGCAAGCTGTGCGGCCTGCAGTACTTCTTCATGTGTGATCAGATTTTCCTCTTCGCGAATGCCGATATCTGTGATCACGCTGAGGGCGAAAACGCGCATCCCCAATTGGACGGCGGCGATGGTTTCCTGCACGGTGCTCATGCCCACGGCGTCTGCCCCCAGCAGCCGGATCATACGATATTCGGCCCGCGTTTCATAGGTAGGGCCGGTCACCCCAAAATAGACCCCTTTGTGAAGCGTCAGGCCCAGGGTCGGTGCTAGGTCCTCCGCCAATTGGATCAACTCTCGGGAGTATGGCTCGCTCATGTCTGGAAAGCGGGCACCAAATGCCTCCTCATTGGGACCTATCAGGGGGTTTATGGTTGCCAGACTGATATGGTCTGTGATAAGCATGATGTCTCCCACTGAAAAGTAAGGATTGACACCGCCTGCCGCATTCGAAACCAGCAATGTACGGACGCCTAGGGCACCCAACACCCGGATAGGAAAGATGACGTCAGCGGGTGAGTGCCCTTCATAGAAATGCAATCTGCCCGAGAGGGCAGCAATCGGACGGCCAGCGACATATCCAAGGATCAAAGAACCCCCGTGGCCCTGTACGGTAGCATGTGGAAAATGAGGAATCTCCACGTAGGGTACTTCTATTTCGATAAATATGGACTGTCGAAAATTCGCCAAGCCGCTCCCCAGCACGACACCAGAGGGCGGCTGCAGGCGGGAACGATCCCGAATGTAGGCCGCTGCCGCCATGACCTTCTCGAATGCCGTCATAATCGTTTGGTATAATTTGTGTAAAGATATGCCCTTTGTGCAAGGCCTTTTCGGGATGGATGCACATCTGGCAGGTATGGAGGTATCGCCTTCTATACTTAATTTCGCCTCAAATCACGTCCATGAATCTCCATGAATACCAAGCCAAAGAGCTCCTCAAAAAATATCAGGTGCCTGTACAGGAGGGTTTTGCTTGCAGCAATGTGCATGAAGCGGAAGAGGCCTATCGGCAGATCAAGACCCAGTTCGGGAGCAGCTTTGCCGTCGTAAAAGCCCAAATTCATGCGGGCGGCAGAGGGAAAGGAACCGTACGGGAGACAGGCATCAATGGCGTGAAAGTGGCGAAAAATCTTGAGGAAGCCACCGTCTTTACCCAGAAGATCTTGGGAGGCACACTGGTGACCTTGCAGACAGGACCATCGGGCAAAGTGGTGAATAAGGTACTCGTCGCCCAAGACATGTATTACGACGGCCCTTCCGAGCGCAAGGAGTTCTACCTATCGATCCTACTCGATCGCGGCATAGGTCGCAATGTCATCATGTACAGTACAGAAGGCGGCATGAATATAGAGGACGTCGCTCATAACACACCTGAAAAGATCTACCGCGAGTGGGTGCACCCCGCTGGCGGACTGCTACCCTTCCAGGCCAGGAAGATCGCCTTCAACCTGGGCCTCAGCGGAGAATCATTCAAAAATATGGTTCGCTTTGTAACCAATGTTTATAAAGCCTACGTTGGGCTTGACTGCGCCATGGTCGAGATCAATCCACTCTTCAAGGCGTCAGACGACAAGATCGTCGCTGTCGACTGCAAGATGAAACTGGATGAGAATGCTTTGACAAAGCACCCAGACCTGGCCTCCATGCGCGACCTCAGCGAGGAAGATCCCACAGAAGTGGAAGCCGGCCAGTACAACCTGAATTTTGTCAAACTCGATGGCAACGTGGGCTGCATGGTGAATGGCGCAGGACTCGCCATGGCCACCATGGATATGATCAAGCTGAGTGGTGGTGAGCCAGCCAATTTTTTAGATGTGGGCGGCACTGCGAATGCACAGACTGTTGAGGCAGGCTTCAAGATCATCCTCAAAGATCCCAATGTCAAAGCCATCCTCATCAACATCTTTGGGGGCATTGTCCGCTGCGACCGGGTGGCCTCCGGCGTCATAGAGGCCTACCGGAACATGGGGAATATAGATATCCCGATCATCGTACGCTTGCAAGGAACCAATGCGGCAGAGGCCAAGCGGCTCATCGATGAAAGCGGCCTTCAGGTGCAGAGTGCCATCCTCCTCAGCGAAGCGGCCGACTTGGTGAAGCAAGCAGTTGCCTGACAATCCGCGAAATAAAAGCCACCTCTATTCCGCTAGGACTGTAGAATGGCTCTGAGGGTTGCCGCGGTCGTCCCCAGCCATTCCCGAAGGTAGGAACGATGGTCTCCTTCGACACGATGACGGTAAACATGCCCGCTTACATACCGAGACCATCCCAAGTCTGACCCACGTTGATAGATCTGGCTGGACATCACCAGATGCAGGTCGCCATTTAACTTGCTGGGCTTGTACTGTTCAAGCCTTAGGTAGGTACGTGCCACCATCAGGTCTGCATGATATGTACTCTGTCGACTGACAGATAGGATTTTCTGCCGTACCCTTCTAGAACATAACCCAGTAAACAAAGCATGTAATATAGGCTCTTCCTCGCCAGGCCTGAAAGACCGCATTACCTTTTTATACCGATAGGCGTTGAAGGTAAGGGAAGGCCATGCACCGACCCGCCACCCCTGAGAAAGGTAATGATCAAAAGCATCCTCCGCTTGAGGGCCGGCCTCGGGAAACCTTTGGATGTAGTTCAGCGGGTCGAATAGGTCCAGGGCGACTGCCATCCGGAACACCTGAAGCTTGCTTTGGGGAGCGATGTAAAACCATTCCCTAAGAAGTCTTTTCGACGCCATCGAAAAATACAGGCGATATATCCATTCTTTCAAAGGGCCTGAATCCTCTGGCAATCCTGTAAATATGAGCTTCGCAGCCTGGCCTTTGGGAGCTGGTAGGTCGATGGCAGCAGGGGCTGATACATCCATGATGATGAGTCCGAGATTCGAGATGCCATGAGATTGCAATGCACAGGCAACTGCAAACGCATCAATTCCACCGATACAATCCCCCAAAAGCCATATCTTCTCACGGTGGGCATATGGCCGTACAATATCTGCATACATGGCAGCCAGTGAAGCGACATCGGCCCTCGGAAAATACCCCCTGGAGGTATCAGGGTCAGGCAAAATGTGAACCCGCCAGCCATCGCCTAAAAGTTGCCCGATGCGATGGTACTTGGTGAACTCCTCCATGCTGCCAGCCCCACCAACCAGTGCGAAGACATGGCGGCCTTTCCCTGCATCCCACGCAATGACCGGCATGATGGGATCAGTGACCGCTGAGGTCGGCTGATCGGGCAGCTGCTCATCCAGCAGGCGGGACATGGAGCGCAACGTTGGATGGATGTATACGCTGGAAGGGTCTATCGCTACCCCCCACGCTGCCTCTATCATATCGATGAGTCGTATCATCTGCAGCGAACTGCCACCTATAGAGAAAAAGCTATCCTCCCGGCTAAAGGCATCTATCCCCAAGACATCTCTCCAAATCTCAGAGAGCCTTTTTTCTGTGGCTGTCTCGCCATGGCTGTCGGGCCCCAGAGCAGCTTGTTCCGACCTCTTGAGCAAATAGAGATCGTCGAGGGCCTGCAGGACCGACTTATCGACTTTCCCGTTGTGATTCAGAGGAATGTTATACATCCGGTGAAACCTGACCGGAAGCATATGGCCCGGCAAATGCATGGCCAGCCGATATCGAAGCATGGTCTCATCCAGGGAAAAAATATCGACGGTCACCAAAAAAGCAATCAGGCCTGCTTCGGGCCCCGTGCCAGCCCGATACATGACCGTGGCCTGCAAAATGCCGTGGATGGCTTCCAGGGCGCTGGCTACCTCTGCCGTCTCTACCCGAAATCCATGGATCTTAACCTGACCGTCCATCCTGCCGTGATAAAAGAGATTACCATCCCTGTCCCAACAGGCAAGGTCACCTGTTCGATACAGTAGGGAGTCTGTATGAAAGGGATTAGGGATGAAGCGCTCCTGGCTGAGCGAAGGGTTGTGATGATAGCCGTTTGTAATACCCGGGCTGCTGACACAGAGCTCACCGATCCCACCCCAGGGGACCAACTGCTGCTCATCGTCCAAGATACACGCGAATACATTGTCTAGAGGGCGGCCGATAGAAATACGACGAGAGGTGTCCCAACAAGGTCCTACCGGATGGATGGACGACCATACGCAGACCTCCGTCGTGCCATAGATATTAAATATAGATGTGAGGCTAGCCAACCGCTCTATATCTTTTGGTCTCGCTTCTTCGCCTCCGGTCATGAGGGCTCTAAGCCGAGCGATCGTCTTTGTCGATAAAGAACTGATGACCATGGGCGTCAACATAGCAACAGAAATATGACTGCCCTCAATGAATGAAGCCAGCATGGAAAGCTCTTTACGCTTTGGAATCACCACCGCCGCACCATTGAAGAATGCCAAGCATATTTCAAAGAGAGACACGTCAAAAGAAGGTGTTGAGAACTGGGCTACCCTGTCAGCGGATCTCATCTCCAGGATTCGGGAGACGGACAGCAAAGTATTCACAAAGCCCTGGTGCGTGTTGAATATCCCTTTTGGATGACCCGTGGAACCTGAGGTATACATGAGGTAGGCGGGTGCCTCCGCATGCATCTGCAGGGTGGGCAATGAACTTCCAGTACCAATCGGATGGAGGCTCGCATCCACCCAAATATTCGCATCGAGCAAATGCTGCCGGTGTTGGACTTCGGCCAATACATACCTACAACCGCTATCGGTCAGCATGTAACGTATCCGCTCTGCGGGCAAAGCTGGATCGACAGGTACGACTACACCACCTGACTTCCAAACGGCCAATAGCAAAACGATATGCTCAATACCTGAAGGAAGTAAAAGGGCAACTACTTCTCCTGGCTGCAGTCCAAGCTTGAAGACGAAGTGCGCAGCCCATGCCTGCGAAAGGGTATAGATCTCACGGTAACTATACCGATAACCTGCATGCTCAACAGCCAGCGATGATGGATGCTGGCGGGCCATCGCATCAAACAGGACATCAATGGTGGCGTGTCGGGGCAGAGGATGGGATGCCCCCATACCCATGTTCAGCAATCGCAGTTTCTCCTCTCCCCCAAGCCAATCGAGTGCATCCATTGATACAAGGGGTTGACGACAGGCAACTGAAATCAGTTCGACATACCTCGCTAACCAGGAAGACATTCTCCCTGCTTCGAATCGTGCTTTATCATACAACAAACTGATCTTCCAAGAATCGGCACCCAGGTCTGTCACTATCTGAAAATCACCCGATGCGTACCGCGCTATCTCAGACGTGTCGAGTAAGCCCTCGCGATCCTCTTTACATCCATCGATGCCTACACATAGAAAAAGCATTTGAAGGATAGGATACAAAGGTTCACTGCCGCCAGATGAAGCCATGGCAGAGATATCTGAAAATGGCAGGGCGGCATGGGCTAATGATTGCTCCATCTCTTCTTTAAGGCGGCCTATATGTTCCTTGAAACTTAACTGAGTACACACCTGAAGTCGAATGGGTATAATACTCGTACATAAGCCCATCATCCTCTGCCATTCAGGTCGATGCCTTTGCGATACTGGAGTTCCGATCAAGATATCACGATTGGATGACATACGGGCCAACAACAAATTCCATACACCGAGCAAAAGCAAGAATGGGCTGACACTATAATCCCTTGCGAGGCTGCTCACAGACATGCTGAGTTCAGGCGTCAATACTTGTTGTACCCGGGCTTGCCAGGCCAGGTTGGCCTCCCCCACAAAAAAATCTGGGATAATACGTGCCGCATTTTCCACGCCCTGCATCCGTTTGCGCCAAAATTCCTCCATCCGTTGCCTTGCACCACCCATGAGTGCTTGATGCTGCCAATTGGCATAGTCAGCATAGCCAGCCAAAATGGGGGGTAAATCGTCCGGGTGGGCTCTGCCCTTGACCAATAACCAAAACTCTCGAATGAAAAGACCCATCGACCATTCATCGGTCAATGCATGATGAAAAACGAGGAATAATTTCTGATCACCGCCTTCTTTCAGCCACAAAGCCCTCCATAAGGTTCCCTTAGACAGATCAAAAGGAACCTCCCTTTCTACTTGCAGGAGGTCAGATGGCATTCCCATTTCAGGAGTCCATTCTTTCCAGGGCAAGGACCAGCCTTCAACAGGTAATTCCTCCTGCCAAAAAGAACCATCCTGCTCAAACAGCCGAGTCCTCAGTATGCCATGACGTAAGCCCAGCAACCGAAGCGTCTTGCGTACGATGAAGCTATCCAGATCGTTTGGAATACGCAGGAGACGAATCACATGGTGCGCAGAAGGGCTTGTCATAAAGTGATGCAACAGCCAAAGCCTGCGCTGAACAAAACTCATGGGAGCGATTGACTTGCTGCGTACTTTGATTGTTCTGCTTTCAGCATTCCCACATAAAGCTTCTGCATCTATATGAGCTGCTAAGGCGAATAACTTCGTTTGAGCATAGATGTCCAAAAGTTGCAGTTCTACCCCCCAAATAAGCGTCACTGATCCGGACATCTTCAGGGCGAGGAGGGAATGCCCGCCGAGCCGGAAGAAGTCGGCATCGCGGTGACGCACATCTTTGTTGAGCAGATCAGACCAGATGCCGGCTAAGGCGATTTCTGTTGGGGTAGTGAGTGGCAGTCGGGCGATATCCTCTTCAGCGTCTACGGCGGCGAGTGCCTTGAGGGCGCGGTGGTTAGTCTTTCCATGAGGTGTCAATGGGATCTTGTCGACCACATGGATGCGGAAGGGCGCCATATAGGTTGGCAGAAGCTGGAGGAGTGCGGATCGGAGGGTGATCTCGCTGCCGTCGGCGTGTTCTGATACAGTCACCCAGGCGCGGAGTCGCTGGGACCCTTGTCCGTCGGGTTCTGAGAGCACGACGGCATCCTGGACGAAAGTACAGCGGAGGAGGGCAGAGGAGACATCTCCGAGTTCGATACGAACACCCCGGACTTTGACCTGATCATCGATTCGTCCGAGGAACAGGAGGTTACCATCGGGAAGGAACTGGGCGAGGTCGCCACTGCGGTAATACCTTCTGCCCGAGTCGGGCTTGATGGGGTCTTCTACAAACCGCTTTCGAGTCTCCACTTCGTTGTGGATGTAGCCGTATCCGGTCTGTGCGCCGCCGATCCAGAGCTCACCGGGCATCCCGGGGGGGACGGGCTTGCCTTGAGGATTCATGAGAAGGATGTCCACGTTGGGGTTAGGCCTACCGATCGGAGGCTTCGGATGGCCATGGCCGTTGAGGCATTGCCAGAGGGTTACGGCCACAGCCGTCTCGGCCGGTCCATAGCTCTGGTAGAGCCGCGCATCGAGGGTGGCCAGGCACTGCTGCATGAGGTCTTCAGAAAGCGACTCTCCACCGCAGCGGATGATTTTCAGTATTCCATTGACTTTTTCTATCCCCTGCACCTCTAGAAAGGCTTTCAGCATGCCCGGTACAAAATGCAGATAGGAGGCTTTAAGCGATACGACCTGGTCTGCCAGCAGCACCAGGTTGAAGTCGCAGCCGGGCGCAGGTATTGCCACAACCCCACCGGAGAACATCGGCAGCAGCAGCTCAGTGAGGCATACGTCAAAGCTCAAGGGCGATTTTTGCAGGGCACGGTCCTCGATGCCAAAGCCCAGCGCCTCGCGGCTATACGATAATCGGTTGATGAGATTCTGATGCGTGACCATGGCCCCCTTCGGCTTTCCGGTAGAGCCGGAGGTGAACATGACATAGGCCAGGGCTTCAGGATCGGGCGGCAGGCACTCATCAAATGTCCAGGGAAGCTGTTCTGCCAAGGCCTTGCCATAGAGATGAGTATGTTGTTCGAACCCTTGGATCGACGGCATGCCTTCTTCAGATAGGACCAAACGTACCCGCGCCTGCTCGATCATGCTGCCGAGCCTGTCCATTGGCAGGCTAGGCTCGAGGAGCAGGAACGCGCCGCCAGCCTTGAGAACACCGAGCATGGAAGCGAGCAAGGCGGGGGAGCGTTGAAGGTGGATGGCTACGACGTCTTCTTTCTCTATCCCGAGGCTACGCAGGTAGCCTGCTATGTGCATCACCTGCTGCTGCAGATCAGCATAGCTCGTCTCACTGCCATCTGCGGAGATGACGGCAGGCCGGCCGGAGAATCGCTCCGCCGTCTGGCGGAAGATCTCCTGCAGGGTGGTCTTCGGATAGGGGACAACGTGATGCCGACCGGAGTATTCTAGAAGTCGTTCCCACTCCCCGGGCAAGAGAATGTCAATGTCGGCGATGTGGATATCTGGCTGTGCGAGGACTTGGGTGGCGACGGCCTCGAAGCGATGGAGGAGCGCAGCTGCGGTTGTCTCCAAAAAGAGACTGGTATCATATACGAGAGATGCCTCGCAATGTCCGTTGCGCTCGATGAGGTGCAGGGCAAGTGGATTTTTGGCGAAGGTTGCCTGCCGGGTGCCTGGCGCGTTGGGCAAGGCTTTTTCCTCGCTCCACTCGTGTTCAGCATGCAGGATGAACATGGCCTGCGGCAGCCCGCGATGATCGATACCATATGTCATATTACCCTGTCGGATAATATCTTCATAAGGCAATTGACCATGGGCGAGGTCACGTTGGAGATGGTCATGGCTGTCTCTGCAAAAGGTGCTGAATGTATCCTCTGGCATAACCGATGCACGGATGGGGAGCGTGTTAAGGCATAGGCCGAGGATGGAGAGCCATTCAGGCTGTGTCCGTTCGGATACAGGTATTGCGACAAGCACTTCTCTGTCTGCACTCAAGCGGGCGATGAGGATTTGCCAGACGGCCATCCATGAAGAAAAGCCGCTCACGCCCAATCTTCGGGAACAGTCCTTCATGCATTCCTGCAGGTGGTCGAGATTGCAGGTGACGACGCCGCTGTATCCGGGGCCGGAAAGTCCTAAGTGTCCGTCAGACAATAGTTGTGCGGTATCGCCCATTTGATCGAAGCGCTGCTGCCAGTACTCTTCTAGCGTTTCTTTGCGGCCTGGAGTAAGGGCTTGTTGCTGCCAACGGGCAAAGTCTATGTACCGGAAGGTAAGTCTGGGCAGATCTGTCGGGTTGGTGCCAGCGACCAGCAGAGAAAACTCACTGTGGAACAGGTTCATGGACCATTCATCGACGAGGGCATGGTGAAAGACAATAAGTAGCTGTGGGTCTTGTCCGGAGGCATGCATCCATCGAGCCCTCCATCCGCTACGGGTGGAGAGTTCAAAAGGAAGGATCCTTTCTTGAAGCATGAAAGAACACAGATCGTCTTCACTAGCTGCGGATATTTCTTTCCAGTCTAATTGCCATTCCTCGAAGGGGATCTCCTGCTGCCATAGCTGTTCACCATCCTGCCAGAGGCGGGTTCGGAGAATACCATGCCGCTGCCCCATGGTTTGTAGTACAGATTTTAGATCTGTTGAAGTGTGGGTAGAGGGGATAGAAAAGATTCGGGTTACATGATATGCCGCAGGTTGTACTAGGAGCTGTTGCAGCATCCACATCCTTTTCTGACCAGTACTCATGGGTGCTGGCTGGTGGCACTGTTCGGGTAATACATATTCGATGGCAACAGGACATGGAGCTGCATATTTCAGGACGTCGAGGCGAGCCGCCAGGCCGTCAAGGGTTGGCGCTGCATAGCACTCCATCAGGGTAAGGTTGATCTCGAGTTCTTGCCGAATGCGGCCCATCATGCGCAGGGCAAGCAGGGAGTGTCCTCCAAGGCGAAAGAAGTCGACATCGCGCCGCTGGATTGGTATGCGTAACAACTCGGACCAAAGGTCAGCGAGCCAGTGTTCAGTTGCCGTGGAAAGGGGTAGCCCATGTTCCACCTTATCTTGATCAGCGGCAGACTGCGCCCAGAGCTGCTTCCGGTCGGTCTTGCCCTGAAGCGTCAGGGGCCATTGATCTAATACATGGATACGGACCGGCAGCATATATGGAGGCAGGCATCGGGAAAGCCTTGCATAAAGTTTTGGTTCTTCCAAATGCTCCCCATGCACCCAGGCCCGCAAGCGCTGTATGCCGGCATCATCTATTTCGGAAAGAACCTGTGCCGTACGAACTCCTACACATTCATACAGCACCGACTCGACTTCAGCAGGTTCCACGCGATGCCCTAGTATTTTCACCTGGTCATCGATGCGGCCAAGACATTCAAGATTACCATCCGGACGAAAACGACCGAGGTCGCCAGTACGATATAAGCGAACGTCAGCACCAGACCCCAGAGGGTGGCACAGAAATTTGGAGGCGGTTAAAACCGCATCGTTGACATATCCCAAGCCGGTCTGCACCCCGCCGATCCATATTTCTCCACGCATGCCTGGCGCCAATGGCCTTGCTGCGTCATCCATCACCCAAACCGACACATTGGGAACTGGGCGGCCAATGGGGGGATTGGGCATAGTGGCTTCCGAATCATCTGTACAATCGTAGTAGGTAACACCAACTGCCGCCTCAGTTGGGCCATAGCCGTGAATAAGACGTGCCCGCCATGAGCTGCGGCAACGGCGAACCAATTCTCTGGTCAGAGCCTCTCCGCCTGACCAGATGACACGAAGTGAGTTATTGGCAGCAGAAGACACCGGATGGTCGAGAAATGCGCGAAGTGCAGAGGGCACCAAATGCAGATAGGTGATGCCAAACTTAGCAATAAGGGGGGAGAGCTCTTCTGGAAAAGGCGCATCGGCAGTCGTAGGCATTACGACGCTACCGCCTGTGAATAAAGGCAGAAAGATTTCAGGTAGCGACACATCAAAGCTAGGAGACGACCGGAACAGGCTACGATCTGTTGGACCGAAGCCAAGGACCCCTATCATGGAATGAAGGCGGTTGGTGATGGCATGATGGCTAACCATGGCGCCTTTGGGCGTTCCGGTAGATCCTGAGGTAAAAAGAATATAGGCCGGTGATTCAAGCGGCACTGTACGCCGGATGTCTTTAGAGACAGGAACTGTAGATGGAGGGAAAGCTGGGATGGGAATCATCTTCACCCCTTGGCACGTCAAATTCAAACCTGCCGTTGGATCTACGAGGCATAGGTGTACATCTACCTGTCGGAGGAGGAGGGCGATTCTTTCTGCAGGGAGTGCTGCATCGATGGGTACAAAGGGCGAGCCCGACTGAAGTACTCCAAGCAATGCAGCAACCAGATGTGTAGTACGACCTCCTATGACGGCAACAGCCATCCCCTCCACATGCCCCTGTTCGAATAGAAGATCTGTGATCGTAGATGCATATGCATCCAGTTGTCCATACGAAAGACAGCCATCTTTCGAGATGAGTGCAGATGCCGATGGAGTGCGGATTGCTTGCTGTAGGAAAAACTCATGCAAGGTGCCTATCGGATATTCGATCTTGACACAGCTACCGGATAATAATTCAAGCTGTGGCCATTCACCCGGTAGCAAGCAATTGAAAGAACGGAATGGAAGGGTCGTATGCCTCGCGCTTTGCTGCTGTATATGCAGCCAGCGATCGACCATTCGACTGATTTCTACATCAGAAAAAACAGATGGGTCATATTGCAGCTCCAGTGGCGCGGCCATTTCCGTTTCTGGAAGTAGTCTGGTTGACAGAGAGATGACGATATCTGCCTTTACACCCTGCCGAAAGATCCGGTAGGGTGTGCAACGAATATCAGGGAGGTCAATATGATGTGCTGCCTCTTCCTTCTGATTCAACAGGCTATGATAAGGCCTTGAAGAAAAACTATTTTTACCCTTTCCAGTTATTTCAAAAACCTTACCGAGGGGGAATTGATGATGCCTATAAGCCTGCTTGCTGGTACGGTCAATGATCGCCATGACCTCTTGAACGGAAGTAGTATCATCCACTTTTATACAGAGAGGCATCACCTTCATCCGAAGTCCAACTACTTGCTTTTCCCGATCGTGGCGACGTCCGTGGATAGGCACTCCGATCGTGATATGTGCGCAGCCTGTAAGATATCTAAGTAGCATGCAGTAGGTAGCCAGCTGAAATCTGTTCCAGACAGTAACCCCAGGACCAAAGGCTGTCGCCACCATTGCCATGAGCGATGGATCAGGGCGCACCGATAATACATGAGGCAGAACAGTGCCTGTAGAAGCCATGGAGTTTGCATGATCAAATGGCCAATCCACCATTGGCGCGAAGTCGGAAAGCATCTCTTTCCAAGCAACAATGGAATGTTGGGCAGCAGCTGATTGCAGATATTCAAGCTCTTCTTCCCCCCACAGCATGGCATCCATGATGCAGGGCTGTGGGTTTAAAGGACCTTGATGGAGGCATTCCCGATAGTGCTGAGACAATTGTCTGGCCACCTGAAGATTCGACATGCCATCTGACTGTATATGATGTATGACGATGAGGAGAATGTGCTTTTGAGCCGTCAGCTGCAGCAACAGTGCCCGGATGGGGTGCTGTCGCTCCAATTCAAATGGCCTACACAGATATTCCTCCAGTATACAATGGACATTCGTTGCTGTCTGAGCACATGCCATATGTGAGCCATCGATGACTTCCAATTGAAAATCATCTTCAGCGCCAAGATATTGCCAAAGGGTGCCATCGGATTCTTCAAACCGTGTACGCAGTGCTGCCTGGAGGTTGACGAGTCTTTGAAAGGCAGCATGCAACACGCTATATACTAGATCTCCTTCGATCTGCGCACAGATGTGCGTGTGATTCGACGCATCGTTGGGATTAGATTGGTATGCATACCAATATGCTTGTTGGCTGAGGGTAGCGGGATAACGCTGCTTTTGTTCTAAAACCTTAGCTTGCCCTTTTCGATGACCTTTGGCGGCAAGAGGACGATATGAGACATTACGGTTGCGCTGAGTTGATGATTTCTTCTTTGAAGCACCTACTGAACCCATCAGTCCATCCTGCAAAAGCCTGGATGCTGACTTTTGCCAGCCATCTAATTCCAAAAATCCTTTTTTCATCAACGATACAAATAGGGTACGAGAAATATCTTTGGTACAGCGCGATGCCACTCGCATCCTGTGCGCTGACATTGGAATTCATAAGTACCATCTGATAAGGAGAGGACTGCAGAACTGATACATCAGTAACTACATCCGAAACTGTTCAGACGATGATTGGATGGGTGAGTGGATATTCTGGGATACGGATTGAAGCAAAAGCAGCTGGCGGATAATGGTCACCCAAAAATTGGGCACAATCTAGTAGCTCTAAAAATAGTAAAAGATTGGATGATAGCAAAAAATGGGATTGCATACTAATTCGACTATATAGATCTTTATACCTGTAACCCACTCTCAATGAGTTTGTTGACACTGGAAATAGACTTTATCCAAACAGCCTTTACTCAGGAACCCAAGGACGAAACAGCACTTTTGGGTGGGGAGTATTTGCAATGCGCATCCTTTGCAGAGAAAAGGCGCAAGGAATTTGCAACAGGCAGATATTGCGCCAGAGAAGCCTTTCTACGCCTTGGAGTACCCGTCGCCCCCATTCCGATAGGACATCAACGACAACCCTGTTGGCCATCAGGTGTATCGGGGTCTATCAGCCACACGAAGGGACTTACCGGAGCCATGGTGGCATGGCAACACGACTTTAGCGCTGTAGGACTTGATATTGAGCAACGATTTGCCGTAAGCACGAAACTCCACGACAGGATACTGACACCGTCGGAGCAGTCATGGATACAAGGGGATGCCGAGATGGCCACCCTGGTTTTCTCTGTCAAAGAGGCATTTTACAAGATGCAATTCCCATTGACCGGTTTATTCCTTGATTTTACGGAAGTCGAAGTCAGCCAAGACCTTGGCAGTATGAAGGTGTTGAAAGTATTCCCGGCGATAGGCAGCCATCGCCTGGGCCACAAATTTTGGAACAATCACATCATCACATGGGCATTAGCCTATGGCGAAACAGGCTGTCCGACCGGAGAAATCTCCAGCCGATAGATCGCCTGCAGTTGTAGCAGACAGATGTCGAGATTCCGTAAAGGAATCCCTATCACAAGTCTGCAGAAAATCTGCACCGCTCGATGGAGGATCTTGCAATTGATCCTCTGGAGTAGCAGCATAACTTCATTCAGCAAGGTATAATTAAAATCAAGCTGCCAGGTGGCTTCTACGGATTTTTCTACCCTTGAGATGATCTGCAGCGAAAGAGCCGCAGCACTGCGCTAAGCATGAATCAAGCCTGGCACAGACAGCAAGGTGCTCCCGAAATAGCGAACGACGATGATGGCAGCATCGTAATACCCTGGTTCTCGAGTTGCCCAAGAATGGATTTTCCAGCAGACCTGATTGGCTCCCCGCGATCGGAAGACTTACAACGTAGCCCATTCGCCCCGAAAGACCAGGCATAATAAAGATGAACTGCTTTGGGATGTTCTATGCGTAAACTGCACAACCGATCCCGGAAAGTAACTTCAGACATCGTGGGGAATACAAAGGCAATGAAGCGACTACCTGTTAACGAATTCCGCAGACGAGTCTTGTTCGATGGTCAGATATGAAAAAAGTTCATTACCCATGTGATTCCGATTGCATAAAGATGTCGATGCGGTCTTGACCGGACAACAGGGAACGCTGTGGATTTCCTTGCATTCGAAATTGCGGTCCCGGTAGTCCATCTGGCAAACGGGTATGTATAGCCGTAATGAGCCTAACTTCATCCCAGCAACCTGCCTGCAGGAAAGATTCCATCCAACGGACGCCTCCTTCTACCAAGAGGCTTTGAACCTGCCGCTGATATAAAGTATGGAGAAGTCCCGGCAACAAGTCTGGCTCATCCATAATGCGCGCGTACGACACCATCCCTTCTACCCCTTCCTTTTTCACGTTACAAACCAAGGTAGGGGCTTCCCCATCGAATAGATGAAGATGGGAGGGCAGGGCGCATGCACGATCGACTACAACCCGCAAAGGATGGCGCCCCCCTGGAATACGACATGTAAGCATTGGATTATCAGTCAGGGCAGTACCGCTGCCAACGAAGATAGCTGACTCCTGACTGCGCCACAGATGCACCAGACGATCCGTAGCTTTAGACGATATTCGGCAAGGTAGGCCCTCGGTTGCTGCCACCCGGCCATCTGCCGTCTGTGCCCATTTTAGAATGACATAGGGCCGTTTTTGAAGGTGAAAACATCTGAAACGACGAATCAAATCTTCGGCAGCTGATGAAAGAACACCACAGGTCACCTGGACACCCGCCGCCTCCATCCTCTCGATGCCTCGGCCATCGACAAGCGAAAACGGATCTCTGCAGCCAATCACCACCTGTCGGATGCCCTCCGCGATGATCCGGTCTGCACATGGCGGCGTGCGACCCTGATGTGCACAAGGTTCCAAAGAGACGTAAAGTGTAGACGAAGGGATGAGGGATCTGTCAGGTAATGCGACAGACTCAAGGCATTCGACTTCCGCATGAGGACCACCACAGCTACGATGCCATCCTTCGCCAATGATCCGCCCCCCATGCACGAGCAGAGCCCCCACCTGGGGGTTCGGAGCGGCGTGCCCTTGGGCGAGGCGTGCCAGTTGCAGGCAACGAGACATATATAGCTCATGTATACTCATAGATCAAAGGTCCGAACTGTTTGTGGAATCGCCCATATTGTCAGACACGGATGGCACGCACCATACGATCTCTTCCAGAAAGGTCTTTCTTCAATAATAGCCCCTCAAAGCCTTTAGATTGCAATAATTGCAGCACTTCAACCCCTTTAGAGGCATGGATTTCAAGATAGAGAGCCCCTCCAGGTAAAAGCTTTTCGAGGGCTAGTCTTGACAAGGCATCGTAGAAAAGAAGCGGATCATTACCGTCTACAAACAATGCCATATAGGGCTCATATCGAAGAACGTTGTCGCGCATCTCGGCTTTATCGGAAGAAGGTACATAAGGGGGATTACTGATCATAATGTCGAACAAGGGAATAGAATGCCATGTGGATCTGTCGAGCAAATCCAAAGGCATCAGACGAAGATCCGTCCCGGTGGCCCTTGCATTGGCAGTGGCGACTTCCAAGGCATCTACGCTTTTATCGACTCCCCATACCTCAGCCAAAGGCCAGGATCTTTTGATAGCTAGGGCAATGCATCCACTTCCTGTACCGGCGTCGAGTATCCGGGGATCTATGCACGGAGGGTTAGAGAGGCACCATTCCACCAGCTCCTCTGTCTCTGGCCTGGGAATCAACACCCGTTCATCCACCTGCAGGGTCATCCCGGCGAAATACGCCTCTCCTAATACATATTGGACAGGGCGCCATAGGAGAAGCTCTTCCTGGCAGCGTTGCAATCCAGCCAGCATCTCATCCGTCATGTGATCCTCCGACTGCATCAGGCGTTGAGAGCGACTTAAGCCACTGATATATTCGAAAATCCATTCTGAAATCTGGGCTGCCTCGCGGGCATCATACCGTTTCTGCAGTGCCTGCGTGAAGTTTTCCTGGGCCTTTCGAAAGTCCATGTATGTGGATCAGTTCTTATCGACGGACAAGACGGTACGAGCACCGAGCGATCTAGCCACACGCATGACGGCTACCACCTCATCGATGGGGACTGATCGGTCTGCATTGATCACCACGGTAGGCACCTCTGTCTTCTCTTTCTGTATGGCAGGCGTCAATGCCTCTTTAAGTTGTTCGGCAGTGACGGGGGTCTGCCCTACGTAGAACCTCTTCTCCGCATCAATGGAAACAACCACATTCTGCTTGGCCTTCGTATCACTTTTGGATTTAGGCTGCGAGAGTTTGATGACATTGGGATTAGCGAGGGTAGACACGATGAGAAAGAACATAAGGAGGATGAACAGAATGTCGTTGAGCGCATCTGTAAAGACTTCCGTCTCACCACGAGACCTTTTGCGGATTTTCATCGCCGTATCACTTGGTGGGTTCTTGCAGGATATCCAAAAAGTCGGCAGCGGCCACTTCCATCTTGTTTGCCGTTCGGTCTATCTGGGTTTGCAGGTAGCTATGCCCCAGAAATGAGAGCAGTCCTATCAAAAGGCCAGTGATGGAAGTGACCAACTTGACATACAACCCACCCGCGATGGTGTTGAGAACAAACTCGCCGGTTGTGTTGATGTCAAAAAATAGCTGCATGAGGCCGGCCAGGGTTCCTATAAACCCGAAGATGGGGGCTGCCCGGGAAATAACGCTGAGGACGCTGAGATTTCTTTCCAGGTTATACATCTCGATGTTAGCCACATTCTCCATACTGCGCTCGATGGCATCTATAGGCTTTCCGACGCGCTGTATGCCTTTGTCAATGACGCGAGCCACGGGGTTGGGCGTATTGCGGGCCATGGCACGGGCAGCTGCAATATTTCCGGAGATGATATGATCCCGGATGATGGGCATGAAATTGTCTTCGAGCCGGGCTGCTCTTCGGATGGCAATGTTGCGTTCGAAAAAGAAGAAGAGTGCGGTGGCAAAGAGTAAGGCTAGGGGCACCATGATGGGGCCGCCTGACCGCAGAATGTCCCATAGGTGTACGGTAGCGGGAACCGCAGGGGCCTGAGTGGTTCGGACTAATGTATCCTGGACCTGTAGCAGCCATGTCATCATCATACATTAAATTTTTTCCTTTTCAAAGATGGACGAAAAATGATTCACAGCAAAGCAGCCATGGGATATCGATCGCCCTTAGGACTGTTTTTGGCTATCCATTTGCATCAGGGCCATGATCTGTTTCATGGTTTTCTGCATATTGTCGCTGCTGCCATCCAAGAAGATGACATTCCCTTTCCCGGCTTCAGCGAAGTTTTTGATAGCTTCTGTCCACATGCTAAACAGGATGACATTGGTATCCAGGTTGGCCTGCTTGAGCTGTTCGGCAGCCTCCGTCATGCCCTTGGCCACTTCCTGCCGAAACAAAGCCACCCCCTGTCCGCGGAGCCGTGCTGCCTCCCGTTCTGCCTGGGCGGAGATTTTGATGGCGTTGCCCTCCGCTTCTGCAGCCTTGGTCTTGGTGATGAGGAGGGCCTGACCTTCATTTTCTGCAGCAGCCTTGAGATTGTTAGAGGCTACCACGCGGCTCATGCTCTCGAGGATCTGCTGGTCGAAAGTGATGTCGTTGATCTGTAGATCGATCAGGTGGTAGCCCCATTCTTCAAGCGACTGGTCGATCTCTTCTTTAACGAAGGCTACGATCTCACGGCGTAAGCTTAAGATCTCTGATTGACGCTTGGTGGCGACGAAGGCACGAATGGTACCTTCAATCGTGCGTGTGAGCGCTTGCATCAGGTCTCTGTCACTGAAGAACTTAAATGCCACCTTCTTGATGGTCTCCTCGCCATCGTTCTGAACGGCATACAAGAGCATATTCTTGAAATAAACATTGGCCTGATCCTGCGTAACGGCCTGGAATTCGAGTTCTACAGAGCGGTTCTGGATACTGACAGATCGGTAAACCCTCTCCAGGAAAGGGATCTTCAAATTCAGTCCAGGGCGAAGCATCCGTCGGTACTTCCCAAACATAGTGATGACATCGACGTACCCCTGCTTTACCGTGACGAGACTGAGATACAAGACCAATATGGTGGCAAGTAACCAGAAGATGAGGACTAAATCCATAGCTGGCTTTTTATTGAAATTACGATATCCTATCTGTCATGTGCTAGCAAGGTAAATGGCCAGGGTCAGTCCTTCCTTTCCTGTATGGGTGCCCTCGCATCATTATCTCATGCATCCCGTTCCCATATTTCCGACAGTCGGACAAGCATCTGTACTGACTTCAGCATGTCTTGTACACTCACATATTCAAGCTTCGAATGGAAGGCCATCTCGCCGGTGAAGAGATTTGGGCATGGCAGCCCCATAAAAGAGAGCCGAGCTCCGTCGGTACCGCCACGGACAGGGTGCCTTCTGACTTCCATACCCGCCAGCCGAATGGCCTCTTCGGCCCGCGCGACCACAGCAGGATGCTGCAAGAGCACTTCCTTCATGTTCCGGTATTGCTCATGCCGGATCACCTTGAAACGCAGGTTGGGGTGTGCGATAGCCGCCTCCTGAAGGTGTGACTCGATCAGCGCAGCCTGCACGTCAAGCTGAGCCGTGGAAAAATCCCTCAGGATAAATGAGACCTTGGCGGCCTCTGCATGTCCGCTCAGTGTTACCGGATGGATAAAGCCCTCTCTGCCCTCAGTCGTCTCTGGACTAAGACCATCTTTGGGAAGAGATGACACTAGGGCTGCGGCGACTTTGAGGGCATTGACCATTTTCCCTTTTGCGAAGCCGGGATGGGCACTGACCCCTTCAATGATCACGTCGAGGGCATCTGC
The DNA here is from genome assembly GCA_016868815.1 of Bacteroidota bacterium. Lineage (GTDB taxonomy): Bacteria > Bacteroidota > Bacteroidia > Chitinophagales > Chitinophagaceae > Pollutibacter. Next base: position 196,733 of record VGFQ01000002.1, on the reverse strand, counting down.
AGAAAACGTTTCATCTTCTAAGGATCCTCGTTCGCTCCCGTCCAGTGTGTAGGCGGCGACGGCGCCCAGCTTTTGCAGGTTTACCTTGTCAACGCCCCGGCCTATCTCCTCGTCCGGCGTGAACAAGATCCGGATGGGCCCGTGTAACATCTTGGGGTGAGACATAAGCAAGGCAGCTGTCTCCACGATGACGGCAATCCCTGCCTTGTCATCTGCCCCCAGGAGGGTTGTCCCCGAGGCTGTGATGATATCATCTCCGATGCGCTCAAGCAGATAGGGGTGCTCCTCCACCGTGATGACTTGCGAGGGGTCGTCAGGCAGGACGATGGGTGACCCGTCCCAGGAAGGGTGCAGGAGGGGCTTTACACCGGTCCCAGAGCAGTCCGGGGACGTATCTACATGCGCACAATAGCAGATGGCAGGCACATTTTTGGCAGATGTGGAAGGGATGGTGGCATAGACATAGCCCCATTCATCCATTTCGGCGTCTACAATTCCCATCACCTGGAGCTCTTTGACCAAGAGAAGGGAAAGGTCATGCTGCTTAGGAGTTGAGGGGAAGGTTGGGCTGTCCGGATTGCTCTGGGTATCTATGCAGGCATAGCGCATAAATCGCTCTGAGATGCCGGCTGCATGGGCTTGCATGGTTGCAAAATACGGGCAAAAGGGCTGGCGTCGTAGGGTGAACGGAATAAAAAAAAGTATCTTTCAAGAAAGAAATACAAATGAAAAAATGGATCATTGGCGCCTGGGTCGGCGGTACGATCGCATTCGCCTGGCAGACAGCCTCCCATACCGTCCTAGACCTACACTACAAGGCAGCGGGTTATACCGTGAAGCAAGATACCATCCTTACGTTTCTGAAATCGATCAGGCTGGAGGAGGGCAATTATATCCTACCCCGCCTGCCGAAGGGGACCCCTCAGGGGCAGATGGAGGCGTTCAGTCAACAGCAGAATGGAAAGCTTTGGGCTACGCTGACATTTCGAAACAGTTGGGATGCGAGCATGGGTGGCAAGATCCTGCGGGGCTATCTGGCAAGCATCCTTATGGCAGTCACGTTGATGTGGATCCTTGGGCGCATACCAGATGCTACGCAGTCTACCTGCATACTGACAGGCATAGGCATCGGGCTGATCGGATTCTTGACATTTCCATACGCCGGCTATACATGGTATCAGGTGGGTGCCGTATGGGAAGACCTCATTGATGCCATTATGATGTGGGGGCTCTGCGGACTGTGGCTGGGCTGGTGGCTTAAAAAGAAATAACCGAAAGGCAGCACCAAATATAGCCAGACTTTGGGGCGGATTGCCGCATTAAATCCCGTCGCAAGGTGAGATCACTCTCATAACGAAGATGGTCAGGGCATGATGATGAGAGGCTTCGCGCCGACAATTTCCACCAATTCCACCTCGAAGACCAGTTCTTTTCCGGCGAGCATGTGGTTGGCATCCATGAGGATAACATCTGACCTTACTTCCATCACCACGACTGGCACAGGCTGCCCGTACTGATTCCGAAGGGATAGTTGCATGCCGGACTCCAGCTTCATATCGGCCGGGACACTCTCTTTCGGGAATTCAATGACGGCAGACTCGTCACGAGCACCATAAGCCTCCTCAGGTGGGATCTGCAATGTCTTTGACTCACCCACACGCATACCCAGGACGCCTGCATCGAAACCTTTGATCATCTGGCCAGCGCCGAGGGTGAACTCCAGAGGCTCGCGGCCTGAGGAAGAATCGAACTGCGTCCCGTCCAACAACCGGCCGGTGTAATGCACCCTGACTTTGTCGCCTGTTTTTGCTTCCATGTTGATTTCATTCAATTTTTCTGATGCTATTCCGTCAGCGCCATGAACGGACACCTCGAAAGCTCCTAAGAGAAGCAGTGTAGAGATCGGGTTGCAGGAGCGAAAAGAATGGCTGTCTATATGACTGTAAATATAGTCCGATGAGCCTTACCTTGCCCAAAGAAATCCTCGCAACATGACTACCAATGCCAAATGTCTGCTCGCCCTCAGCTTTTTAATCATGGCAGAAATCTCTGCTCAGAACCCCGTGCCGGCAGCAGACCGGATCGAAGCCTATATCGGCACGTTGAAAGGTAAGCGTATCGGAGTCTTTGCCAACCATACATCCATCCTCTCAAATGGCCGTCACCTGGTGGATACCCTCCGGGCGCTGGGATTGCATGTCAGCGTCATCTTCGGCCCGGAACATGGATTCAGGGGAACAGCAGACGCTGGAGACAAGGTGGGTAATTACCTCGACGAAGCGACCCGCATTCCGGTGGTATCCCTCTATGGAAGTAAGCGAAGACCCGATGCCGATGATCTAAAAGACGTAGATGTGATGGTCTTCGACATCCAGGACGTGGGAGTGCGCTATTATACCTACATATCGTCGCTGGAAGAATACATGGAGTCCGCCTTTCTACATAGCCGGAAACTGGTCTTGCTGGACCGGCCGAATCCCAATGGGCACTATGTCGACGGTCCTGTGCTAGACCGACGGTTCCGGTCGTTTGTAGGCATGCAGCCGGTACCGGTTGTCTATGGCATGACCATCGGCGAATATGCTCGGATGTTGGTAGGAGAAAAATGGCTGGCGCCAGACGCACAGGCAGCCTATGAAAGGCTGTCGAGATCGGAGGGATCGCCTTTGATGGTCATCCCTTGTGGCAACTATCAGCATGCAAGCACTTATCTGCTCCCGGTAAAGCCTTCGCCAAACCTGCCAGACATGGCCTCCGTCTACTGGTACCCTTCGACATGCTATTTTGAAGGGACCGTGCTGAGTGAAGGGAGAGGCACCTCCACACCCTTCCAGGTGTTTGGCCATCCAGCCCTTCCAAATAACCTCTTCGCCTTTACTCCCATCTCCATGCCTGGCGCTAAGGAACCCAAGCTTAAAGGACAGACCTGCTATGGCTGGGACTTGCGGGGGACGCCGGAGGCAGTCAAACGACGCACAGGGGAACAGATCTGCCTAGAATATCTCCTGGAGGCCTACCGGCTCTTCCCTGAGAAGGATAAATTTTTCATCATACCCAAATCGGGCGACACGGCGGCCGCCTTCTTCAACAAGCTTGCCGGCAATGCCGAGCTAATGTCACACCTCAAGGCAGGGCATACAGAACGCCAGATCCGGAAAAGCTGGGAACCAGGACTCAAATCCTTCCGGGCCCTGCGTAAAAAATACCTGATCTATCCCTAACAAGACCACCGAGGGTCACTGCCGCTGGATCGTGAGGCTTCTGACCAGACGGCCCTGCTGATCGGCCAGGATCAACCGATAAAGACCTTTGGAGAGACGGCCCATCTCGATCTCAGCCCCAGAAGGGATGGCCTTGGTCTTCCATATGAGCCGGCCTGTCATATCGTGCAGGCGGGCCGTCAGCATCTGTTGTTGGTCTACACGGAAGAACACTTTCAACCGGCTGACCACAGGGTTCGGGAAGGCATTGACATACTGGCCACCACCCAGATCGTATGCTGAAGATTTGGCATTGACCAAAAAAGGCTTTGACTCCGGACCAGCACAGCCATCCTGCGTGACCCGCACCATGTAGCGGCCCAATTGCTGCGGACGGTGTTCCACTGTAACAGCCCCCTGGAGGGCTACTCCCTCAAAAAACCATTGATTGCCGGTTGCAGCCGTCGAGACGAGCATGCCCGACGGATCCCTTCGAATAGTAGCCATGGCAGGAACAATCTGGTCAATCACTGTCATAGAAACCGCAGCATTCGGATTCCCTACCGTATCAAAGACCGCCTCGGGCCTGAGCTGCAGCATCAGCGTGTCATTGCATGACCTGTCGACCTCGAGCTCAAACCTGCTACCAGACCGCCTGAGGACCGTATGGATCGTTCCATTGGTGAGCTGGAAAGAGGCGGCTGTAGGCATATTGCGGATGTACTCGTCCGCCGTCAGTGAGAAGATGGACCGACGACCCGACGTGGAAAGCCTCGAGAGCTGCAGTATCGGATCGCGGGTGTCTTTGTACACGTGGATCGTGGAGACAAGGCTCGGATTCCCGACGGAATCAAGAAAAGTCACGCGTATCTGAATGAGTCCATCACGGAAGTTTCGGAGGCTGAGGCCTGATAAGCTGACGGATGAATCCCTGGCCGACCCTTTGATGACCAATGAGTCCGTGTCTGACAGCCCCCCCTGCGCGACACTCAGCTGGCGGAGGACGACGGCATAGCTACCGTGCTGCTCTGAAAATCGCATGCTGAGGATGAGGGAGTCGATATTGCTCTTACCAAAGTCTGACAGGTTTGTCTTAAGGATGGCCGACTTGGGCATGACCACATCTTTGGTATAGCTGGCTTTGCCGATGCCGAGCAGCGTCCGGGATGAGTCGAGGATAAAGACGGTAGCATAGAGGATGCCATCCTTCACGCCAGACAGGCGGATCTTTCGAAGAACAATCGAGTCAGAAGACATGACGCCTTCTGCCACAACAGAGTTGCCGCCCATCGAACTATAAAATCTTGCCCTGAACAGTTTACCCGCAGCGCCTTTGCAAGCGATGGACATTGATATGGAATCTGCATTGGAAGCATTCACCTTCTTATCCAAAATCTCTACACGAGGGAAAAGCTTGTTGAGTGAATCCTTCTCTTCGATGTCAAAACGAACAATTTCCGTGAAGCTGAAGTGCTTCATATTGTTGGCCCGGTCAACCAGACTGATCGACTCTACACCCCAGATCCCAGGGGCAGAGCCTCGTGGCAGCAACGTCGATACTTTATATTTACGCCAGATGCCAGGAGTCCCTTCCGGATCCTCTATCCGGTAATAGAAGTCCATCTTGAACTGTTTGGCCAGATCACCCTGCATGGAATAATGGAACTGCTTGCCTTGAGGGTCCCTCAGTACATAGCCTCCATTCATTAGTCCTGCCTCTTTGCCTGCGAAAGCGGAGCTATCCTTTGCAAAGAATTCCATTTCAAAAAGGGTCTCTCCGTCAGGTGCTGTCGGATAGGTTGGGGTTGCCTGGATGGAAATGGCATTTAGATCCAACTGCGGAGGGATATGATCAGGATACTGAGTGGCGATGTAGATGCTGTCCCTCAGATGCTTTGTCTCATTCACGCGCACCTGATAGCCGGTAGTGTCGAGCATAAAGGTGGCCCTGGCATCGTTCTGCGCTTCATCTCGCTTGAAAATCTGGGTGACTTTATACCAGCCAGTAGGGAAGTAACCTGGGATCGGATATCGGTACGTGACATGCGTGATATCCTTGTCAACACTGTCTCTGAGCAGGTACTTGGGATCGTTCCCAAGCACTCCGAATTGGAGTTCCTTATTGACATTGGGGATGTTAGTCGGGTATGCAAAGTTCAGGCCGATATAACTCAGCCCATTTCGCTCGCGAATATCAAACTTCCCTTGCACATAGGGCACTGAATTGGCGTTCGGGTCTTCATTCGTCGTAAAATAGCTGTATTTCCCCATGCCGGTGGAAAGCTTCAATGTCTTATCAACATATCTGGGTACGACGAGGTCTTCCCCCGGGTTGTTGATGAAGATCTTAAGTCCAAATGTGTTGTTGTTCTCATATCGATGATTCCCCACATCGTCTGTGAGCATGATCTGATTGACAGTCCAATAGCCGGCTTTGGCAAATTTGGAGATGGATATCTGCCCACGCAGGAGAAATCGGTTGCCACCCACAGGCGACAACCCCATGTCGTAAAAGGTGCCGATTGGACTGAATATCCGCGTATAGGCGGAAGATGCACCGTCCCGTGTCGAATCGATGGCATTTAGCCGAAGCTCGATGGTGACAACTTTGTCGGCATCAGGGGATCCTGTCACGTTGACTTTGACACCCAGAATCTTGCCGGGGTAATTGTAGTCTGGATATAGGTTGTAGACCCGGAAGGTCATATTCTGACGGATCACGGAGATGTAACGGGTGCCGTGCATGACCCTGTCCCGGATGAACTCAAACTTCCGGATGGAGCGGGACAGTAAGATCGCCGGGTTGGTGACATAGGCGGCGATGGACTCTGCCATATCCTCATCCGGATTGTGTGCATGCCCATAGGCAGAGACGAATTCAGTGGTATTGGTGGTGGACCAGCCGGAGGAGACCGTTGGATCTTTGTACCAGCCGCCAATGGTTGCCCAGTCGTCTTTCAACTGCTCGCTGAAGAGCCCAGCCCAGAGGAAATGTGCCTTCTCATGCAGGATGAGTCGTTGTACGGCACCGTAGTTTGCGCCCTGAAAGGCACTGTGCATAAACTCTATGACACCCTTGCTCGTCCACGCGATGGCTGGAGCATTGGGATAAATGGGGTTGACTTGACCTGCGATGCGGCGGACGATGTATTTGAGATTTGCCTGCACGTGCATACCATTAGGCAACTCGGCGAACATGGACAGGATGGTAATCTTCTCGAAGGGTGAGAATGACTGGAAATTACCTGCGTTTTCGTTCATGATGGTTTGCAACTCCTGGCCGGGATTTAGGAACCGGATCCCAAATCCTTGCTGTGCTAGGGTCGCAACGGCCGATGCATCGAGCCCATAATCTGTCGCGTAGTTTACAATGGCATGATAGAGCCGACGCGAGAAAAAACGGCCTTTGACGCCGTCCAGTTCAGCCACCAGAGGAGTAGCATAGACAAACGCCTCCCGGGAGACCCGCACGATCCTTACACCAGCGGCGACTGTTATCTGAATGTCGTTGGGCAATGCGCCTTCTGCCAACTGCCAGATAGACTTCACCAGCCCATTGGCGGTTGTCAGCAATTCCAGGTTCGCAATGGCAAGGGAAGGGATCATCCTGACTGACTGATACAATCGATATGCATCCTCCCGTGACCAGGAAATTTCTTTATTGGACAGTAAGATCCCATGCTGATTCAGGAGGTTGACGGAGGAAAAGTCATCCGGTACCTGGATGGTGTCTGTGAGAACCCGATACTGAGGAGGATCATTGATATAACTTTGCTGGGCATGTCCAGCAAAGCTGCTGTCGTCAGTCCATTCGTAGTAGTAGTCTGTTGCATTTGCCAGGGTGATGCGATTGAAACGAATCGTCACGTTGACAGGTCCGGCAGAAACTATTACAACTTTAGTCGAAGGATAATAGTAGCCCGTCGCATCCACTTTGACAGCCCACCGACCGCTCGACAGATTGAGAAAAGTCGCCCTTACGAGGCTATCACTTCCTGCTACCAGCTTTTGTTTAAAATATAGCTCTGAACTCTTCTGAACAATGACAGTACAGGAATCCCCCGGGCGCATCGAAGTACCTGTGAATTGAATCGATCCCTGGGCAGATGCATAGAATGAAGTGGCAAGAAAGAAAAAAATGAGCGCAATAGATATTCTTTTCATAAGCCATGATATCATGTATGAACAACAAATACCGACACGACAAACGTCTGTTATCCTACATCGGGAAAACAGTTTTCCTTGAACAAACCTGGAATCGTTGCTGATGAAGGAACACTCCTTTCATCGCTACAGATTGCCGATACCTTATCATAAATCAAAATAAAATTAGCATTACTATATAAAAAAACATTTCCCTTTGGAAAAAAAGTTTCAGCTCCTCAGGAATCTGGCTAGTCCTGCATCATCAAGATCCTGCCAAGCATCTGCCTATATATCAAATAAATAGAAAGGCAGATCTCCAATATTAATTCAGCCTCTGTACCCCCTTAGAAAATCAGCCACCTTCATGCGCTTTCTGCCTTCCAGCTGCAATTCGAGAACTTGAAGCCACCCATCCGCACAAGCAAAATAAAACAAACTCTTCCCATCAGACCGGTGCGTGCCTGCGGCTACAGACATGCTTGAGGGTTCTATCCTAGAGCGAAAAATCTTCAACGTCTTCCCTTCCCATACGGTAAATGCGCCAGGTGCAGGAGAAAGCCCCCTGATAAGATTATGGACGATCTGCACGGACTGCTGCCAGTTAATGCGGCAGTTTTCCTGCAAAATCTTAGGGGCCTTTCGAAAGTTTTCTGCAGAGATCATGGCTTGCGATACCGATTGTAAAGCGTTCTCTGCCAGCCCCTGTATCGTTTTGACAAGGAGTGTCGCCCCGATCACCATCATCCGGTCATGCAGTTCACCGGCTGTCTCTTGCTCTCCGATAGGGATCCGTTGTTGCAACAAGATGTCTCCGGTGTCGATCTCGTGCTGGAGCAGAAAGGTGGTGACACCCGTCTCCGTCTCACCACTCATCACGGCATGCTGAATGGGGGCAGCGCCTCGATAGCGGGGCAGCAGTGAACCATGGAGGTTCACCGTCCCCATGGGCGGCATAGACCATACCACTTCAGGTAGCATTCGGAAAGCGACAACCACTTGCAGGTCGGCACGTAAAGACCGAAGCGTTTCTATAAAATCCACCGACTTGAGCTGTTCAGGCTGCAACACCTTCAAGCCATGCTTCGCTGCATATTCCTTCACCGCACTGCCGATCAACCGCATGCCACGCCCCGCCGGCTTATCAGGCGCTGTGACAACGGCCACCACCTGGCAGCCTGCCTGAAGCATGGCATCAAGGGAGGCAACGGCGAAGGCAGGCGTACCCATGAATACAATGCGAGGGTTTGCCATGCATGCAAATTAAAGAAAGGCGGCCAGTAGAAGGGCAGGCAAACTGATCATCCATAACGATTTTCATAATTTTAATCCACCATGTTATACCCCTTCGGCCTGACCGGCCTATCGGATCAGCAAGTCCGGCAGTCGCGGCAGCAACATGGCCCCAACATCCGCAACCATCACGAAGAGAAGGCATGGCTGGCAAGCCTCCGGGGGATTGTCATAGAGCCTATGTTCCTCCTGTTGCTCGCCGCAGCAGTCATTTATTTTGTCTTACAGGAGACATCGGAAGGCATATTTATGACCGCAGCCATCCTGCTGGTCTCCGCCATCTCTTTCTTTCAGGACAAACGAAGTCGCACCGCCCTGCAAGCGCTTCAGCACCTGACGGCTCCAAAGGCAAAGGTCATCCGGGCAGGAGAGATCCTAGAGGTGGAATCTAGCGACATTGTCATAGGAGACCTGATCATAGCAGAGGAAGGCCACATGGTCCCAGCGGATGGACGCATCTTGCAGTCAGCAGACTTCTCCCTGAATGAGTCGATGCTCACCGGCGAATCCTTCAGCATCATCCGAAACGCAAAAGATGAAGAGCCCTTTGCCTACCAGGGCACACAAGTGGTCAGCGGTCAAGCCATCCTGGAAGTGACAGCAGTAGGCAATCAAACACGATTGGGGCGCATCGGAGGCTCCTTGCTAAGCATTGAAGAGGAAGCAACCCCTCTACAGCGCCAGATTGAAAGGTTCGTACGCCGCATGGCCGCCATCGGCATTCTGATATTCCTGCTGGTCTGGGCCATACACTGGACACGTTCCGGAGACCTGCTCGATAGCCTGCTGAAAGGGCTTACTCTGGCGATGTCGATCCTGCCGGAGGAAATCCCAGTCGCCTTCAGCACCTTTATGGCGCTGGGTGCATACCGCCTCATGAAGCTGGGCATCATCGCCAAAAACACTAGGACTGTGGAGACACTCGGGGCAGCCACCGTCATCTGTACAGATAAAACAGGCACCATTACAGAGAACCGTATGGATCTGGCATGCCTGTCGGTTGGCACATACTGCGAACTATCATCCCTTACAGGCACCCTCAGCCCAGATGCCCGAACGTTGATCCGTGCGGCCATGTTTGCCAGTGAGTCGATCCCCTTCGATCCGATGGAAAAAGCCATCCATGCTGCCTATGCCGAACATTGCGTGCAAGATGAGCGCAGCGCATTCCGGATGGTACACGAATACCCGCTGGAAGGAAAGCCGCCGATGATGACCCATATCTTTGAGTCGGAAGACCCTAAGACGCGCATCATCGCGACCAAAGGAGCCCCTGAGGCCATTATGGCATGCTGTAGCCTACAGGATGAGACAACCAGACACATTCGAAAAGCCATAGAGGTATTGTCACATCAAGGCTATCGCGTCCTGGCAGTAGGGCAAACACCCGAAGGAGATCCCGCAGTACAACCTGTCAAAGGATACCCAGCAATGCAACAAGATATCCCCTTCAGATTCCTGGGACTGCTGGCATTCCTCGACCCTCCCAAGTTCGGCATCCGGGAAGTATTCCATATCTTCAAAGAAGCCGGGATCAGGATTAAGATCATCACCGGAGACGGCCCCGTCACCACATCCGCCATTGCTCGGCAGTCGGGCCTCACAGCAAAAAACGATGGTATCAATGGAGATGCGCTGATGCAAATGACCGATCCGGAGCTAGATGAAGCGGTCACGCAGCATGAACTATTCACCCGTATGTTTCCGGAGGCGAAACTGAGAATCATCGAAGCCCTAAAGCGTAAAGGACAGATAGTAGCCATGACCGGAGATGGCGTCAATGACGCCCCTGCACTGAAGGCAGCGCATATTGGAATTGCCATGGGGAAGAGAGGATCTGAACTGGCCCGAAGCAGCGCATCCCTCATCCTCACAGACGATGATTTCTCAAAAATGACAGAGGCCGTTGCCATGGGTAGGCGCATCTATGGAAACCTCAAGAAAGCCATTCAATACATTATATCCATTCACATCCCGATCATCCTGACCGTATTCCTTCCGCTGGTGCTGGGATGGGCATACCCTAACATCTTCACTCCCGTCCATATCATATTTCTGGAACTCATTATGGGCCCTACCTGTTCTATCATCTACGAGAATGAGCCACTAGAAGCTCGCAGCATGGAACTCCCCCCCAGACGAATGACGGACACCTTCCTATCCTGGAATGAGCTATCCCTTAGCCTTTGGCAGGGTATCGCGATCACCTTGGGCACGTTGAGTACCTACCAAAACGCGATCGCACATGGCATGGAAGAGGCTTCTACACGCACGCTTGTCTTTGTTTGTCTGATCACTGCCAATATCTTCCTGACATTCGTCAACCGCTCCTTCTTCTTTTCCCTCTTTGATACGTTTGCGTATAAAAACAACCTCTTAAAGGGAATCGTTCTGCTCACCCTGATTCTGATGGTAGGCCTGCTCGCTATCCCCCCGATCCGGGTATTCTTTGGCTTCCAATGGCCAGGCTGGCAGATGCTGGGGCATGCGGTGGCCGTCGGAATGGTATCCGTGCTTTGGTTCGAAGGAGTCAAATGGATGAAACGTCAGCGAGACAAAAAAGGGAAGGACTCGGCATCAACCGAAATACACAGAATACCTTGCACAACAAAATAATCAACCAGCCAACCATGAAATATTGGATGCCTCTACTGACCTTGCTGATCTCCTGCAGCAATCAAGCACAGCCGGCCGGAGAGTTACTACCCGAAGCGTTCGCCAAGGCAGCGACATTGAAAGATATCCAGCTGTTGGATGTCAGGACGGCCCGTGAATACCAGGATGGACATCTGAAAGGGTCGCTGCAAGCAGATTGGACGGACCGTCAGCAGTTCTTTGACCGTACACAGTACTTGGACAAGAACAGACCCGTTTTTGTCTACTGCCTGAGTGGTGGCCGCAGCCATGCGGCGGCCCAATACTTGCGCGCCCAAGGCTTCCTGCAGGTCACAAACCTCAGCGGTGGCATGAGCGCATGGAAAATAGCAGGGCTTCCTGTGGAGCCTGGAAATACACAACTGCCACAGACAACCTGGCAGCAATACAATGATGTTATATCCTCAGCCCAGGTCATTCTCGTTGATTTTGGGGCAGAATGGTGTCCACCCTGCCGTCAAATGGAGCCCATCCTCGCATCCTACATGCGAGGAAAGTCAGACAAACGCATCCGGCTGGTGAAGATGGACGGAGGCCTTGAGGTGGGACTCATGAAATCGCTTGGCGTACAAGCCCTACCGACCTTCATCCTATATCGGAACGGTGTGGAAGAGAAACGCCTACAGGGTGTCATGACCAGCGAAGCGCTGGAGAAATGGGTATCCCTTCAAAACTAGAACTCCGCTAGCCAGGTATGTACATGAGCTGGTAGTACTCTGCTGCCATCCGGTTTGAATCGAATCGGAAACGGACATCCCGCATGCCTTGCTGGACAACAGCGCGCCAGCCTTCGGGATTCTCATAGTAAGTGGGTAGAACTTGCTGCTCGAGTATCTCATAGATAGCATCGAGGTCGTACTCATCCTGCTCATACACATGCATGCGCTCATAGTCGACAGACGGCACCACAAATCCATTCTTTCCGTGCTCTATGAACTCCACAATCCAGCCATCGTTGGTGGACAGGTTAACAGCTCCGTTCATAGCGGCGGTCATACCACTGGTGCCGGAGGCCTCTCGGGGCACGCGGGGGTTGTTGAGCCAGGCGTCTGCTGCCTGCTTGAGTCGTTTACTCAATCCGAGTTCATAGCCCGTGCAGACGGCCATATTCGGATAGTCTCGGCTGATATGTACTAGATGATTGAACTCTGTGATGGCCGGGTAGTCTACCGGATAGGGCTTCCCGGCCCACACGATTTGCACGGGATGCCGCTTGTTGGCCAGCAGGGCCTTGAAGCGTTCTTTATCGCGGGTCAGTAAGTCGGCCCGCTTGTATCCTGCAAATCGACGGGCCCAAACGATGGTGAAGACGTCAGGATCCAACAGCTTCCCTGTCTGGTCCGCTACCAGATCAAAAGCCCTCTTCTTGAGGTAGCGCTTACGGTCGTCGAAACGCTCTGTGTCGCTGCCGTCCATAGAGAAATACAGTTGCTTATCTGCCCAATATTTCCAGTTCTGCGCGTTGGTGATATGAATTATGGGACAGACCCCGTCTGTTCCGCCCCACATCTTTCGGCTTACGTGTCCATGGAGCTCAGACACCCCATTAGCCATTCGGGCAAAACGGAGGGCGACAAGGGAGTGGTTGAAGTGGTCGTCGTGTATCCCAGTGATCGTTCGAACCTCCTCGAGAGGGAGGCCATTGAAATAAGACATCTTATGGCAGAGATGCATATCGTGCTTCTCATTGCCAGCCTCTTCCGGAGTATGCGTGGTGAAGACGAGCCGACGTTTGACCTCGGATATGTTGCGGCCGTATTTCTGGTACAGGTAAAAAACGGAGGAGACGGCATGTGCCTCGTTGAGGTGGTAGACATCTGGCTCGAAGCCCAGCTCATCGACCAGTCGGGCGCCACCAACCCCCAGCAGGATGAACTGGGCAACCTTGGTTGCGACGTTGGCATCGTAGAGCCGGTGTGTGATGGTCTGTGATACGTAGTCGTTCTCGGGCAGGTCGGTGCTGAGCAAGAACAACGGGGCTGTCTGGAACCTGTATGGCGCCAGGTAGAAGACTTTTACCCATACAGGTGCATCATGAATGATTACCTGATATTTAATTCCGGTGTCCTGCAGGAAATTATAGATCTTCTCATTCCACTGCACCTGTAGGGTCTGATCCTGATTGCGGGCTTGATCATAATACCCGTATTTCCATAAGATGCCGATGGCAATCAGGTTTTGCCGGAGTTCAAAGGCGCTGCGGAGGTGGGAGCCGGACAAAAAGCCAAGCCCACCACTATAAATTTTGAGGGGTTGGTGAACAGCATACTCCATCGAGAAATAGGCCACCTTTCGGGCATACCGGGAGTCCGTTTGGTAGGGAACACAAAAATCTCTAAAGTCTGTCATGCGAGCCGCAAGTTAATGCATGATCGGCAGAATTCAGAGACTAAAGCTGGCCCGGCACGATGCAACGATGTGTTGGCTCTATTTTTTCTTCTTGACGGGGACTGCCTTCCGGCGGTAGGTCCCGCTGAATGTGCAGCGTACACTTCTCCGGTTGCCACAGGCCGAAAGTTCTCGGACCGTGACGGCATTGCGCCGGAAGCTAAACTCAAGGATACAGTGATCGTCTGCGCGGTCGTAATGGGCTAAAGTGGGGGTTACCAGATTCAATTCTCCGCGAAGCTCCCCGGTACAAGCCCATTCCTTTCGCTCCATGTGCAGGAAAAATGTCAGTCGCTTGTCAGAATGGCCGTCGCGAATAGACAAGAAGTCTCGTGCCGATAGGCGATAATCTCCACTGAGTGGTCGGGTTGCCGGAAATGTATCAATAGGGTTATAGACCTCTTCATCGATCGGCTCATTGCTTTCGGTGAGGACCAATGTGAAGACGCCTGCCGTATTGTACACCCATGCATCTTTTCGGTATGTCAGCTGACCGTCGCGGCCCGTCCGAGATCTGATCTTTGACATCACATGCCGCCGATCAACAGAAAATTCATTCTTATAACGCGCATCTACAGGAAGCTGTAAGACAGGTTTCGAGACCCGAAAGCTGTCTGTAAGATCAAAACACAAGAGATAAGCCAACACTGTGGATCGGTACGAGGCCCTTACCAAGATATAGGTCTCCCCTTCCTTCACGGAGATGCGGCCAATGATATGGAATCTGGGATGCTCTGCCCTCCGGAAGTGTTTTTTGTATACACTATCGGGAATGTACCTTTTCACCAGCGCTTGGTTGATCAGCAGGCTATCGCCCGGCTTTGATGAGAGCATTGCCTCCGTCAAAGTCCATGGCAGGGGGATCTCCGGGAAAGACCCCACAAACTGGCGAGGCGCCAGATCCTGGTCGATGGCTAGATTGGCTCTCTTTTCAACGCATGATAAGAGCGTCCAGAAAAAGAGGAGTACAGGAAAGCGATTCCAGGCCATCACAGAATTAATTGGCTTACGCAAGGTAAGCCGATTCCAACGGCGATTGGTTTTTTTTCAATATTTACCTAGGCTTGGGCTGGTAGAAGCCGCCCAGACTGAGACGACTGGTGTACTCCTGCTGCTTGTGCATGTGTTGTTGGCTGGCGATTCCCGCCTTTTGCTTTTCCTCGAAAGGCATGGCACAACCTGATATGCACCACCAACAGCAGGAGTGGATCCATATAAACATGATGTGGTTAGGTAGACAGTCACTGGGTGCTAGGCTCGACTTCTCCACCCGACACCAAAAAGGACAGCCAAACATATCCCCACATCTGGTGCGTGGCGGAATCAGTTACCGACTCCCCTGGACAGGGGGTGACTGAAGTATTCTGGCTCAACATCACGATACGCATCAATAACCGAAGAAAAGGAAAAAAGGCATAATGACAGCAAGGCAGATGGAAGTCAATTGCCCGGCATGTTTTACATTTGTCCTTCCAAAGGATAAATAACAACATGGAGGAGAAAATCAAAGTGGCTTGTCCCGTCGTGGAACTCGACGGAGATGAGATGACCCGTATCATCTGGAGATTCATTAAAGACAAACTGATCCTCCCCTATCTGGATATCGACATCCGCTATTACGACCTAGGCCTGGAGCACCGCGACGAGACCAATGATCAAGTCACCGTAGACGCTGCCCACGCGATCCGTACTCATAAAGTAGGCATCAAATGCGCGACGATCACCCCCGACGAAGAGCGCGTCAAAGAGTTCAACCTCAAACAGATGTGGAAGAGCCCCAATGGTACCATCCGGAATATTCTCGATGGTACGGTCTTCCGCGAGCCCATCGTCATCCAGAACATCCCAAGACTGGTGACGACCTGGAACAGGCCCATCATCGTGGGCAGGCATGCCTTTGGCGACCAATACCGAGCGACAGACTTCGTCGTACCGGGAAAGGGAAAGCTGACGGTGAAGTATGAAGGCGAGGATGGGAAGGTGATAGAACACGAAGTCTTCGCTTTCAAAGGCGGAGGTGTGGCTCTTTCTATGTACAATACAGATGAGAGCATCAGCGGTTTTGCACGGAGCTGCATGAATATGGCTCTTCAGAAAAGCTGGCCGCTGTATCTGAGTACCAAGAATACCATCCTGAAAAAATACGACGGTCGCTTCAAAGACATCTTCCAAGAAGTTTTCGACACAGAATTTAAAGCTTCATTCGACGCGGCAGGAATCACCTATGAACACCGGCTGATAGATGACATGGTTGCCAGCGCGATGAAATGGAATGGCGGCTTTATTTGGGCATGCAAGAATTATGATGGAGATGTACAGAGCGATTCGGTTGCCCAGGGCTATGGCTCGCTGGGACTCATGACCTCCGTACTCGTCACGCCAGACGGTCAGGTAATGGAGGCAGAAGCAGCCCACGGCACTGTGACACGCCACTACCGCGAACACCAGAAAGGAAGGCCTACAAGCACCAACCCGATCGCTTCCATATTTGCTTGGACCAGAGGACTTGCCTTCCGTGGAAAACTCGACGGCAACCAGGCATTGATTGACTTTGCCGATGCACTTGAGGCCGTTTGTATCGAGACGGTAGAAAGTGGTAACATGACGAAAGATTTGGCCATCTGCATCCATGGCAACAAAGTCCTGCATGGAGAGCATTACCTATATACGGAAGAGTTTCTGGACGCCATCAATCAGAATCTCATACAACGGCTGAGATAATCCTGCAGAAGCCATTCAACTGATGGAATTGTTGCAAGACACGATGAGGATGAAGCTGCAACTCCTATCCAGCAAGCTGGAGGGAGAACTGCATTTCGACCAGAAGATGCGCATCTTATATGCCACCGATGCCTCCGCTTACCGCGAGCTTCCACTGGCGGTGGCGATCCCCAAGCGTGCGGCTGATATAAAGCGGCTAATTGCCTTTGCCCGGGAAGAGCGAACATCGCTCATCCCACGCACGGCAGGCACTTCATTGGCCGGTCAAGTGGTCGGCAACGGCATCGTGGTAGATGTGTCAAAGTCCTTTAACCGCATCCTCGAGCTGAATGTAGCTGAACGATGGGTGAGGGTTGAACCGGGGGTGGTGCGAGACGAACTCAATCTCTTCCTCCGGCCATATGGGCTATTCTTCGGCCCCGAGACCTCTACTGCCAACCGCGCGATGATCGGCGGCATGGTAGGTAATAACTCCTGCGGCTCCAACTCTATCGTTTACCGCAGCACCCGGGAATATCTGCGCGCTGTGAAAGCCATCCTGAGCGACGGCAGCGAGGCAGCATTCTCTAGCCTCGATCTGGAACGCTTCCATGACATCTGTGAACAGCAGACCCTCGAAGGGTCTATCTATCGTCAGATTCGTTCCTCCCTGTCCGACTATAACAACCAAGTCGCCATCCGAAAGGAATTCCCGAAAAAATCAGTGGAAAGGAGGAATACTGGCTATGCCGTGGACTTACTCCTCGAGACAGCACCGTTCACGGTCGGCGGGCCCGACTTCAACTTCTGCACGCTGATTGCTGGATCTGAAGGAACGCTGGCATTCCTGACGGAGATCACATTATCGCTGGTGGAACTCCCGCCTGCCGAGACTGGGCTGCTCTGTGTACACTTCCACAGCATCGATGAAGCCTTGAGGGCCAATCTCATCGCCCTTGCATACCGCCCCTCTGCCTGCGAACTGATCGATCACTATGTATTGGAATGCACTAAGGATAATCCAGAGCAGCGCCGAAACCGTTTCTTTGTGGAGGGAGACCCAGGCGCGATCCTGATCGTAGAGTTTCGCAGGAGTTCACGCGAGGAGGTCCTCTCGGTGGCTGCCCAGGCAGAAGAGCGGATGCGAGAAGCCGGGCTGGGATATCACTTCCCGCTGCTATTCGGCGAAGACACCAAGCGGATATGGAATCTTCGCAAGGCAGGTCTGGGACTGCTCAGCAACCTGCCGGGAGATGAAAAGGCAGTTGCAGTCATTGAAGACACCGCCGTAGATGTCAACGATCTGCCCTCCTATATTGAGGCATTCAACTTAATACTCCAACGGCACGGCCTCTACAGCGTACATTATGCCCATGCAGGCTCGGGCGAGCTGCACCTCCGACCCATCCTGAACCTGAAGACAGAGGAAGGACAACAGAAGTTCCGCACAATCGCAGAAGAGATCGCTGTCCTCGTCAAACAATATGGCGGCTCACTCAGCGGCGAACATGGCGATGGAAGGCTGCGGGGTGAGTTCATCCCCCAGATGATCGGTGTTCAGAACTACCGGCTGCTGAAGGAGATTAAGAAAACATGGGACCCTGCCAACATCTTCAACCCCGGGAAGATCACGGATACACCGCCCATGGACCAGCATCTTCGCTATACGGCCGGCCAGAAAACCCCGGCCTTTAATACCATCTTTCGGTTCGCGGGCCAGGACATCCTCCAACATGCCGAACAATGCAACGGGTCTGGCGACTGTCGGAAGACCCATCTATCTGGAGGCACCATGTGCCCCTCTTACATGGCCACTCGTGATGAAAAAGACACAACCCGCGCGCGTGCCAACATCCTCCGGGAATTCCTGACAAGATCTGAGCAGGCCAACCGCTACGACCACCATGAGATTTACGAGGTAATGGACTTGTGCCTCAGCTGCAAAGGCTGCAAATCTGAGTGCCCCTCGAATGTCGACGTCTCCAAGCTGAAGGCAGAATTCCTGCAACACTGGTACGACGCGCATGGCGTTCCTATCAGGTCGCAGCTGATTGCCCGATTCTCCCTGCTCTCGCGGATCGGAATGCTGGCGCCATGGCTATACAATTTCACGATGACAGCCCCCGTACTGAGCTCCCTTGTAAAGAAACTCTCGGGCTTCGCCCAGGAGCGCTCCCTCCCAACGCTACCGAGACAAACCCTCCGCAGCTGGCATCGGCGGTATCTAAAACGAAAAACGCCCGGTCGAGTATACCCCCATGGCAAGGTGCACCTCTTCTGCGACGAATTTACTAACTATACAGATACACACATCGGCATCAAAGCCATCCTTCTGCTGGAATCCCTTGGATATGAAGTGTCGATACCAAGTCACCATGAAAGTGGAAGAACTTGGCTCTCAAAAGGCCTTCTCCGAAAGGCACAAGAAATCGCAAACGAGAACATAAAGATCCTTTCCCGCATCGTCACCAACCAGGAACCTCTCATTGGCATAGAACCTTCGGCGATACTAGCCTTCAGAGACGAATACCCAGATCTCGCCACAGATGAGTATCTTGAAGCATCCAGACAACTGGCAGGCCATTCCCTACTCTTTGATGAGTTCATCTCCCGGGAAGCTGAGAAAGGCCATATACAGACCAATGCTTTTTCTGCTGACCGTAGGCACATCCTCCTACATGGCCACTGCCAGCAGAAAGCCGTAGGCGACCTTTCCTCCACCGTGAAAATGCTTTCACTGCCGGAAGGCTATTCGGTCTCCACCATCCCTTCCGGATGCTGTGGGATGGCTGGATCCTTTGGCTATGAAGTAGAGCACTTTGGCCTCTCCAACCGCATCGGAGAGCTAGTCCTCTTCCCAGCAGTCCGTAAGGCATCTGCCGATACCCTAATCTGTGCGCCTGGCACTAGCTGCCGGCACCAGGTTAAAGATGGAACCGGGAAGATAGCGCTGCATCCGATCGAAATACTCTGGGAAGCCTTCCTCAATAAGCCTGCATCGCAGGGATAATCCGTATCAGTAGAAGTAGAAAAAGAAAAAAGCGGCGGCCTCCCTTCGTCGCACCCCTTCCATGTACCCGATTGTCTTTCGGGAAGCATCCAAGATGCGATCTCCATCGAGGTAGCCGATCGTACGGCGGCTACCGTCCATCACGCGGTCACCATCCATATACCCGCAGGTACGCCGAGAGGCTTCCATGAAACGTCCATCCTCGATGTATCCAACCGTACGACGACGACCGTCCATCACCCGCTGATCATCGAAATATCCAATGGTACGGCGGGATGCATCCATGATACGGCCGTCTTCAATATAGCCGACCGTGCGCCGACTTCCATCCATCAAACGTTGGGCGGAGGCCACTGAGGCCACTGAACATGCCAACAGGAGAATCAAAGATTGGAGCAACGTCATGATAACACATTTTTAAAGTTCTGTCTTATACAAAACGATATAATGCCCACAGGGTAAAGGCCGCGAGCAAAGCCCCCCAAAAATTTACGGCATTCCATCGTTGACGGCGACCTGCCTGCCACAGCAACAGACTAGCCACTGCTGCCGGCATGGCCATGCTGGCGGCAGTGTAGACGCCCTTTCTGATGAGCCAGAGGATGATGACCTGCATGAGAATGAACATGAAGATATGCATCCAGGGTAAAGCTAGCTGGAGCGTCTCTGAAAACTTTTCAGGTGCTGGCATACGAAGGCTGAGAAATACCTGCAATCCCAAACACAAAACAAAAACGGCAAAGACACGATGCAGGAAATTCAATCTCGGCCCGAACAGATCTATCCAGAAGGGATCATTGGCCAGTACTTCTGCATAGAACCATTCGATCCCCAGACCGAGGAAAGGCGCTGCGAGCATCACCGGTGCGGCCGAAGCGGGATGAGTTCTTTTCCAGACAACCCCCAGGAAGAAAGCCGAGACAATGCCTGGCTTCAGATAGGAGCTGTTGCGGGAAAGGGTGAGGAAAAAATTCCCATCAGCGTTCGGATCAAAGCTCAGCCAGGCAAGTATGGACGCCAACAGCGTGATCCCCAATACGCTTATCCGCCCTATCCACACCAACCGGGCGTCTGCTGCCAGTGGATGAACATACCTCCGGTAGAGGTCGACGGATGAGATGGTGGCTGCCGAGTTGAGCATGGAGTACATACTGGAGAAGACGGCCCCCGTAAAGCCAGCCAGGATGAGCCCCATCAGTCCATAACCGGAAGGGACAACTTTGGAAAGAAGCATCACGAAGGCGTCATCGGGCTTCACATCTGCTAGGTCATATTCGTAACGAAAGAGATAGGCAGCGGCTACCCCTGCTGCAATGGAGAAGAAGGGAATCGTGAGTTTCAGGAACCCTGCACCGATGGCGCCGAGTTGAGCGTCGCGATCCGTTCTGGCTGCGAGTACCCGCTGTACTTCGAACTGGTTGGTGGTCCAGAAGAAGCCATGCAAGACAAGCAACCCGCTGAACACTCCTGTCCAGGGCAGGTCGGGATGGTTGCTAGGGAGGTAGAGCCGCATCTTATGAAGGCCCCTGTCAGACGATGCATCCAATTCCAACAGGCCAAAAAGTCCACCTATGGAGGGCTGACGTAAGGTACACCACCCTACCGTGAGGACCGCCAGCACCATTAGCACCGTGATGATGTTCTCCGCCTTCACGACCGCCTCCATCCCGCCAAAAAATGTAAGAAGACAGGAGGCCGCTGCAATCAGCAGGATACCCTGCAGGTAGGTAGGTTGCAGGGGTGTGTCGCGGAACAATAGGCCCAGCTGGCGGCTTCCAATGTACAATCCTCCCACCAACAAGATGAGGATGATGGCCATGATGGCCAATGTGTAGAGAAGTCGGGCCCTGTCGTCGTACCGTTCTGCGAGGTATTCAGAAAGGGTAAAGAAATTTGCCTGCCGATAGACTGGGATGAACAAATATACCAGCGCCAGGATGGCAGGGATCGCCAGCAGTTCGTAATGGCTCTGGGCAAACCCAATGGAGTATCCGATGCCCAGCATACCGATGATTTGAGACAAACTGACATTGGTACCATAAATTGATCCCGCCACCGACCACCAACGAAGCGCCCTGTCAGCCATAAAATAACCCGCAGCCGACCTACCCCTTCGAACGGAAACAAAAGAAGAAAAGACAAGCAATAGCAGACAGGCCAGATAAACAAAGATGTCGAAGCTGTCTAGCAAGCGGATCATGAGGGTTCTGTTTGTTCGCTGCTAGCCGATGGCGGGCAACCTTCCTTGCACGACATTCAGCCTGCAACGAGGGAGTGCGGGAAGTACATGTCGTGCGAAACAGGCAGCTTCCTCTATGAGCGGATAGCCGGAAAATATAAATGCTCGTACCCCCATCTCTATATATCGTTCGATCTTGGCAAGCACCTGCCCGGGGTCGCCTACAATGGCACCCCCACAGCCGCTGCGCGCTCGGCCAATGCCCATCCAAAGATGCGGCTCGATGAAGCCCTCCGCATCAGAAAGCTGCTCCCGAAGTCGGTCCTGGCGGAGGACGCCGGCCGACTGGGCGTCCTGGGCTAGATGCTTGAGGTTGAATCCATAGGGATTAAACCGGCTCATGATATGTCGTGCATAGGCCCTTGCCTCCGCCTCTGTCTCCCGGACAATCACGTGTATACGCAGTCCGAAGTCGATCCTGCGGTTAAACCGGGCAGCCCTCGCAGACATATCTCTCATGGTATCCTCTATCTGCTGTTCAGGCTCTGGCCACATGAGGAAAACATCACAATGCCGAGCAGCAACCTCCCGAGACCCATCAGATATCCCACCAAAATATAGAAGAGGGCCACCATTGACCTGCAGGGGGCGGACAGGGGTTGCATCTAGGGAAAAATCAGGATAAACCTGTCCCTTGTGTTCAATGCGGGCATCCGTCCACGCTTGTCGAAGGATGCGAATGACTTCCTCGCAGCGTTGGTAGCGGAGGTTGGGATCCTCTCTGAGACCGGGTAGGTCGGAGTTGATGATGTTTACAGTCAGCCTTCCGTTAAGCAAGTGGTCAAGCGTGGCCAGATGACGGGCCAGCATGGGAGGATGAATCTCACCCGTACGGACCGCTACTAGCAGATTGATATGATGAGTCAGCATGGCAGCGGCTGCCGCAAAAGGGATGGTCTCCTGCCCATCCATATAGGAAGTGGGGAGGAGGATGTTATCATACCCCATTGCTTCAACATGCTGGAGGATGTCTTTACAGTGTGAAAAGCTGCTCCGCCGATCAGGATCGACCTCGCCAAGAAAGCAGGTATCTCCTCCGCAGAGGTCGTCGAACCAGGCAACCTCGCAGAACCTGTCTGGAGTCCGGACATCTATCATAATCTTTGCTTAAGCCAGAGAAGAAATTCTACCCGTCTGGACCATCCAGTCTTATTAGAATTTTATCAGATGGGTGCATTCAAAGGGCTGGCATTCCTCAGCACATTCATTGACATGAATAGTAAGTTACATATTCTGTCGCAAAATTACTGGTCGTATTTTATGGGAAGAAGGTCATCGTCAACATTTCTATCTACAATACCGCTGGCACAGTCGCAAAAGAATTTCATCTGATTCCAATAGATATAGTTAGCGATACCTTTTTCCTGAATTTTTTGATGAACAGGTGGCTTTCAGTGTATCATACAGCCTACTGCGCAACTAGTTGTGAAATTCTTGAGCAAATAAACTTCGAAGAAAATGACAACTCCTGGGTTTTCCACAACCAAGAGATATCACAAATCTTTTGGCAGAGATTTGAAATCAGAGAAGTAAACTGATCCACCATGTACTTCCATAAAATGAGCATCGTCAAGATCACCGATACTCTAAAATATGGTTACGGATGCCTTCGTAACGCTTTCATCTATCGGTTCTGCAAATGGAGATTGATCAATTGCCGACTATTCAAAAAACCCAATACGAAGTGTTTTTGAGCTATCTGGGCAGCTTGCTGCCACACTCAAAGCTTCTTAATGTTTGCTGTACGTATTTCCAGCTCTTCATCTCTACCGGCCATGGTGATACACGACCTCAATAGTAAAAAAATGATATCTTGGCAATAATATCATTTCTATGTTCAATGGGAAGAAAGTTGTAGTAGTATTACCTGCCTATAATGCCGCAAAAACGCTCGAAAAAACTTACAGAGAAATCCCTTTCGACATCGTAGACGAGTTAGTGCTTGTGGATGATGCAAGTAAAGACAATACGTTGACGATAGCGAAGACACTGGGTATTCGTCATTCCATCCGGCACGACCTAAACAAAGGGTATGGTGGGAATCAAAAAACTTGCTACAGAAAAGCCCTTGAACTGGGTGCAGACATCGTCGTTATGCTGCATCCGGACTACCAGTATACCCCAAAATTGATTCACTCAATTGTTGGCATCATTGCCAATGACATCTATCCCGTCGTATTTGCGAGCCGAATTCTCGGCGGCAGAGCTTTGGATGGCGGGATGCCTATGTATAAATACATCTCTAACAGGGCACTTACCTTCACTCAAAACCTGCTGTTAGGACAAAAGCTTTCTGAGTACCACACCGGTTACCGTGCCTTTTCTCGGGAAGTATTGGAGGCCGTGAACCTGGAAGCATGTGACGATGACTTCATCTTTGACAATGAAATTGTCTCTCAAATCTTCTACAAGGGTTATCAGATCGGAGAAATTACTTGCCCCACCAAGTATTTTGAGGAGGCCAGTAGCATAAACCTGACAAGAAGCCTTAAATACGGCATCGGGTGTTTGCGGGTTTCCATTGTTCACCGCTTATGCCTCTGGGGTTTGATGCGCAGCAAGCTATACACATAATCTACCCCATCGCTCACTTTCGGCGAACCATCAGCACATATCCGTTTTTCTCGGAAAGGACTTCCAGCCGCTGGCCAAACTCCTGCAAAACCTTGTCCCGTTTATCCACCCGAACAACAAAATAGGCAGGCCTGTCCAGACTGTCAGTCCGCAAAAGCCACTGCTCATCTTTTGTCTCCCTAGGGTTTCCTGGCTGCACGGCGAAGTAATAGTAAGGGGCATAGCTCTTATATCCAATTGTCTCAGCGTAAACGCGCCGTCCGCTAAGCGATTTGAAGTACTCAATGGCCGCACGCTGCGAATAACCCTCTATGCGAGTGGGGAATGTGGTAAGGGCGAACTGCAGTATGCCAATGTTGGCCAGCAGTAACAACAGAAATCCGGGGCGTAATCGTCCTGTATACATCCATCGCCCCGAGAAGCCGACGGCAGCCAGGTACAGGATGCCCGGCACCATCAGCAGATGGTCCCAGGTCACATCGGCCTCAAGATTCGCCAACGCAAAACGGTCATGCGCCAGAAAGGGCCGTAGCCATTCTAGATGCGTCCCCAGCAACGGCAGGCCGGTGAATACGATTCCCCAGAGCATGCCAAGACCCGTAAGCAGCCACCGCTGCCAGGTAGGAAATCGGCAGGTTCCGTTCAGGATACCATGTATGGTAGTAGCACCGAGGTAGCCAATAGGAAAATACGCGAAGGAGGAGTAGTGAAGGACCTTGGTGCGTACCAGCGAAAAAATCACATAGGTCACAAGAAGTGACGAGATCATCAGCCGCCTGAAGACTTTCGCAGCCACGTCCTCGACAGAGCGGTCACCCATACGAAAGATTAGAACTGAAGCGGGAAAACAACCGGTCAGTAAGACCAAGAAGGTATAGCCCGGGAAGCCAGCAAAGCCGGCATCCTGCGTCTTCGCTAGGCGGATCTGATACTTAATGAACTCATCAATAAACCACCACCCGTGGTTCATAACCTCCAGTCCGAACCAAGCGAGCGTGACGGCGGTGAAAATGCCAGCCCATAGGAGGTAATGGGCCGGCCGGGACCATCCGCGCCGACGGCCGAAGGCCAGCGATGCGGCATATGCGAGCAGTACGATCAGGAAGGCCACCGGGCCCTTGGTGAGCACCGCACAGCCTGTGAATGCCGCCGAGAATACCAGAAAGCGTAGGGGCGGGCGTTCATCCCGCTGGCCGATGACAAAAAGCGCCAAAAAGCCAATGCCCAGAAAGGTGAAGAAGTTGAACCAGGGGTCGATGATCCCGCTTTTGAAATAGGTGTGCGGCATCACGGTGGCCGCATAGAGGAAGGCCCACCAGCGCCCGAATGACTCTCCATGGATCCTGCGACCAAAGAGGTAGAGGGATATCAGTGTAAGGATGCCGCAGGCAGCGTTGGGAAGCCTCGCCGCGAACTCGGTGAATCCGAAGACCTTCATGGAGAGGACCTGGAACCAGAAGAAGATAGGGGGCTTCTCCCAAAAAGGCTCATAGTTGATCTGCACCCGGCTATAGTCGCCTGATACAATCATCTCCCTGGAACTTTCCGCGAAGTTGATCTCATCCCAGTCGAAGAGATGCACCTTCCCTAGGGAATGCAGGAAAAGTCCTGCTGCAATGATCGCTATGATGTATGCCGTCCTGTTGTACATGAAGACCTAAACTTACGAAAAGAAGAAGGGCGCAACTGATGTGCGCCCTTCATATAACGTTCCGCGGATATTCCTCAAGGGTTTTGAGTCACCAGAGGATTGGCGTTGATTTCACTCTGCGGAATGACATACTGCCAGTCGTTGGAGCCGGCGGCCAGTGTCATCATGACGGCAAGCGCCTGATTGTGGTTACTACCAATCCGATTGAGCGGAAGGTTCAGTCGCTTGAGGTCGAGGAAGCGAAAGCCCTCACCCCAGAGCTCTACGCGGCGACTGTTCATGATCAAATTAACCAGTACATCCCCACTGGCAGTGGGCCTGACGAAGCCTGGCACGCGACTGGCCATAAAGGTAGTATAGACCGTCTGAGCTTCGGCGGCGCGGCCGGCACGGGCCAGTGCCTCAGCCTCGATGAGGAACATCTCGGCCGAACGCATGTAAGGTATATCCCCAACGGAATTGGCAAAGTCTTTGGCGCGGAACTTCTGATTCATGAAGGCTACTCGGTTGCCACCGGGGGGGACGACGGTGTTGGCCGCCGTGGGTACAGGCACCCAAAGGGCGCGGCGCACGTCATTGGCCGCCATTGTGTTGTACAACGACTGGCTGATGCATTTGGGGTTGGTGCGGATGTTGGTAGAATTGTAGTTGAAGCTGATGTAGGCGAGGTAGGCAGTAAAGAACTCCGTCTGGTCATCAATCTGCTGGCTGCCCCACATCCACTCGGGGTTACTCCAGCTGCTGAAGCCCTCTCGTTGTTGGGCACCCGTCATGAGGGCGAAGCCTGCCCTAGCCTTGGACGCCTTGGTGGCGGCGGTGGCCCATTCCTGTTGCGTCAGGGCAACCCTTGCCTGCAAGCCCCGGACTACGTTGACATTGAAATTTGACTTGTCGACCCTAGGGCGGGCAGCATCCAGCAGCGTCTCTGCCAAGGCCAGGTCGTCATTAACCTGCTTATAGACGGCAGCCACGGTGGCGCGCGGCTGGGGTTCCGTCGTGGGCTTTAGCACCAGTGGCACACCAAGGTCTGCGTTCGGGGCACCGCGTTCAAAGCGCTTACCATAAAGTTGGACCAGGTTGAAATAGGAAAATGCGCGGTAGGCAAGTGCCTGTCCTTTAATGGCATCTTTTTCCGCCTGGAGGCCCGGCGTCTTATCGATGCCCTCGATGAGCACGTTGGCATTGGCGATGATACGGTAAAAGAACTGGTAGGGAAAATAGGCGTTGCCGTTGGCATTACGATGGTCCAGCCAGCGGTAGAAGCTGATGAACCAGCCGTTGGACTGGCCAGACATAACATAGTCCTCGCCCAGCACCTCATTATACAGCATGACAGTCCCCATTCCAAAAGTGCCTTGGTCGTTCCAGCGCATGTACATAGAGCGGTGGATGCCGTTCATGGCGGCGGTGGCGTTGGCGACGCTGGTGAGCACCGAGCTGGCGTCGATGGCGGTGGTGGGACGGGTCTCGAGGTAGTCTTTTTTACAAGAGCCCATCACGAGAACTGCGGTCAGTCCCAGTACCTTGACGTATATCTTGGTATTCATGGTGAAGATTGTTTATCGATTAGAAGTTTACGCTGATCCCGATGTTCGTCACTCGGGCGGGGATATAGCCGATGGACGTCACGCCGGCAAACGACTGCATGGGGTTCATGCCACTGCGCGTGGTGAGCATCTGCACATTCTCCATAGAAAAGAAGATGCGGCCGGAGCTGAAAGGTAGGCGGTTCCTGTTTCCGGGACGATAGTCGTACGATAAGGTCACGTTCTGGAGGTTGAGGTAGGTCGCTTCGGTCAGCCACCGGGAGCTGGTCGACCCAAAAAAGGAGGTCTGCGCATTGTCCATCCTTGGGATGTTGGTGATATCACCCGGATTACGCCAGCGGTTGAGCATGTCCTTGTGCAAGGAAGCACCGTAGGTACCTGAATGCATATAGGCGGCATACGTTTCATCGTATGTCAAGCCTCCCAGGCCCCAGTTGGCCAGCGCTGAGAGGGTGAATCCTTTATATCGCAGTGAAGTGTTGAATGCGCCATACCAGTCGGGAATCGCAGAACCATTGTATTCATACTGGGCGTTGTTCGGATTGGTGGTGACCGTATCACCTTTGGCATTCACCACGGCACCACTGGAGCCTGGGATGGCCTTATAGAGGGCAGCGCCGTCGGTAGCGCCGACACCATACCAGGTGCGCAGCCAGTAGTCTTGTATCGACTGGCCCACCATGAGCTTCTTTGTACCGGAAATGATCTCCTTCTGCGGAAGCTTGGTGATCTCATTGCGGAACTTGGTCGCCATGATGCCGATGTTCCAGGTGAAGTTCTTGGTGCGTACGACGTCTGCATTCATCTGGATTTCGATGCCGCGGTTGAACATGCTGCCTACGTTGCGGGTCACCGAGGCAAAGCCGCTGGAGACAGGCAGGGGAACACTGAAGAGCAGGTTGTCGGACACACGGTTGAAGGCTTCTACGGAACCGCTGATCCGGTTATCCCAGATGGTGAAGTCGATGCCGATGTCGAACTGCTCGTTGGACTCCCAGGTGAGTGAGTCGTTGCCGGGAGAGGTATTCTGCAGCACGCCGGGGTTGAGGGCGTTGTTGCGGCCGATGGTATACAAAGTCTGGTAAGGATAGTAGCCGATGCCAGCGTCATTGCCCGTCGTGCCATAAGAACTGCGGAGCTTGAGGAAGTTAATGAATTTTACATCCGAGAGGAAATTCTCTTTGGACAGCACCCAGGCGGCGCTGGCGCTCCAGAAGCGACCCCAACGGACTTTATCGTCAAATCGGCTATTTCCATCCGTCCGGGCACTCAATGAGACAAAATACTTACCCAGGAGGTCGTAGTTGAGTTTTGCAAAATAGCTCTCGATGCGGATATTGTCTGCCTGCGAGGAGACATTTGTGGTGGTGGTAAAATTCGCCAGCTCATAGTTCCCTTCTGCCACCTGGTTTTGGCGCTGGCCGCTGAGGTAGTCCTCTGTGAGGAAGTAGTTCTCATGGCCTGCCAAGGCTTCGAAGCGATGGTTCTTGAAAGATTTATTATAGTTCACCAGCTGGTTGAAGGTGAGTCCCAGGAGTGTCTGATAGTCCTTGGAGGAACGGCCGGAAGGCGCACCATCGCCAATGATGTTATTCTGATATGTAAGGTCGTAGCGGTTGGTGAAGTCTGTAGCGATGTTTGACGTGACCTTCAACCCCTCCATGAGACGAAATTCTGCATAGCCCCTTCCGTTGAAGACGTTGCGGTTGAAGAACTCGCTGCTGAGCTGATTCTCAGCAATGGTATGCCGTCCGCCATACGCCCCGGCAGGCCTGGCTGGCAGTCCTGCAATCGTGGAGTTCCCGAAATCCCATTGCTTGTTGCCATTGGCATCCAGCAGGTACTTCCCGGGATTGGCAGGATCATAGGCGTAGTAGGGGAAGATAGGTCCCATGCGGGCGGCGAAGAAGAAGGGGTTGACAATGGAGTTGCTCCCGCCAGTGGAGGCAAAGTTCCCTCCGCTCTTGATGAATCCTAGGTTCATGCCGATCTTCATCCAGTCGGTCACCTGTGAGTTGATATTGACGCGGGCATTAAAACGCTCGAGGTCAGAGCGGGTAATGTAGCCGTCTTCTTTTAGGTAGCTGAAAGACACGAAATGGTCTGTCCGGTCGCTGCCACCACTGAAGCTGATGCTGTATTCGTTGCGGATGCCCGTCCGGGATACCGGACTGAACCAATTCAGGTCGGCCGTATTGTAGATCAGCGCTGCGGACGGATTCAGAGTTCCATCTACGTTCATCACCTGGTTGCGTGCCACATTGAAAGGATTGTAGGCGAGGAGGTCTACAATGCTGTTCTGGCCGGCTACCTGGCCGGAGGCGATTCTGCTGGCCTGTGCCAAAGGTAGGGGGGAGGTAGCCCGATAGGCCAGGCTATTCCGGTAAGCTTCCCACATCAGGGGATAATATTCGAATGCGTTGACCCGATCGTAGTCAGGTATGGCACGGGATGTCAGGGAGGTGTTGACCTTAGCATTGACGGTGCCCTTGCCCTTGCGTCCTTTCTTAGTCGTGATCATCACCACGCCATTGGCAGCGCGGGATCCATAGAGCGAGGTGGTGGCTGCATCTTTCAAGATCGAGATGCTCTCGACATCGTCCATGTTGATGTTGTTGAGGGCAGCCGTAAAGGGCACTCCATCGACCACGTAGAGGGGATCGTTGGAAGCGCCGACGGAGCCAAAGCCGCGGATGCGGATGGAAGGCGCCGAGCCAGGCTGTCCATTGGCCGTGACAGCGGCAACGCCCGGCGCAGAACCGATGAGGGCCGTGCCGATATTGGTGAGTGGTCGATTTTGTATATCCTTCGCCGATATCTTGGCAGCAGAGCCGGTGAAGGTCTCCCTGCGGGCAGTCCCATAGGCCACCACTACAACGTCATCCAAGGCCTTGGCCTCGCTAATCATCTTGACCTTGAGGTTGGATTGTGTGCCTATGGTCACCTCGGTCGACGCAAAGCCCACCGCCGAAAACTGGATGGCCTTCACGTTGGAAGAGACAGACAGGATGAACTTCCCGGCAGCATCGGTGGACACCCCTTGGGTTCCACCCCGGGCCAGTACAGTGACATTGGCGAGGGGAACGCCCGACTCGTCCGTCACGGAACCGCTGATGCGGCGATCCTGCGAGAAAGCCTGCAGGATACACATCGACAAAGCAGCCATGCTGAGGAATACAATTCTAATCATGGTCAAGAGTTTTGATTGGTCAAAATTTAACAATTCGCTGCTAAATTAGGTATATTGATTTTTCTTACACGAGCCCGTCGGTGGGAGACTAAGCTAAAGAAGCGTAAATTACATTATATAAATCTGCATAACTCACTTTCAATGAACGTAGTGCATGTCATTGATAACTGAAGTGAGCATTAATGCAGATATTTCATAGGTGGATCACATGTCTTCCAATGACGTGCCTTGCAAAAATACCGATGGTAACCACCCAATACTGATAGACATGCATTCATTGCTCAAAGAATGCTTTCTCCTCCGTCCAGACATCCGCTACCTCAATTTCGGATCTTTCGGTGCCACGCCCAGCCCCGTCTTTGAACGTTACCTGGAATGGCAGCGTCTGCTGGAGGCTGAACCCGTGCAGTTCATCGCCTTCGACGGACCTGCCTACTTAGCAGAGTCAAGAAAGGCGTTGGCAGGCTACCTGAACTGCAGCGACCCGGATGACCTGGTGTACGTCACAAACCCCTCCTTCGCCGTGAATGCAGTTGCCATGAACCTGGAGCTGCTTCCAGGCGACGAAATACTAGCAACCGATATTGAATACGGCGCCTGCGACAGGGCCTGGGATTTCCATTGCAGCCGTAAAGGCGCCCACTACCACCGTCAGCATATACGGCTGCCCGTCACCACCAAAGAAGCCTTCCTGGAAGACTTCTTCGCAGGACTCAACCCCCGCACGCGGTTGATCTTCATCAGCCATATCACGAGTACCACCGGCCTTATCTTCCCGATATCAGAAGTGTGCGCATACGCACGTGCCAAAGGCATTCCCATTATGGTCGACGGCGCACATGCCCCAGGCCATGTGCCCTTGGATATCGACACCCTGCAGGCAGATTACTACACCGGCGCCTGCCACAAATGGATGATGGCGCCCAAAGGCTGCTCGTTTCTGTATGTACACAAGAACTGGCAGGAGCAGATGGAGCCACTGGTCGTCAGCTGGGGCTACCAGGCCGCTAAGCCCTCCCACTCAAAGTTTCTCGATCACTACCAGATGATAGGAACCAGAGATTTCTCTGCCTTCCTCACCGTCCCTGCCTGCATCGACTTTATGCGGGCGTACGACTGGCCCGCCGTCGCCAGGGAGTGCCGGACGCTGCTGCTGAAGAACGCAGGACGGTTCATGGACCTGCTCGAAGCAGAACCCCTTAGCCCGCTGACAGAAGAATGGGTCGGACAGATGCTGAGCATCCCGATCCGCACGACCGACCCAGAGGGACTGCAACGCAGACTCTTCACCGAGCACCACATAGAAGTGCCAATCATGCGCCAAGCATCAGATGTCTACCTCCGCTACTCCATCCAGGCCTTTAACACACAGGAAGACCTCGACTGCCTTTATGAGGGAATTCAAAAAAATAAAACCTCTTTCTGAACAGGCGGCAATTGCCCATCGAGTACTCTCCAAATACATTATATTGCTATCCATTAGCTAATTGCATAAAATATGAAACAGACGCATCGCAGAAAATTCCTCCGCCAGTCGGCCCTCGCCGCCGCCTCCTTTTTTATCGTACCGCGCCATGTTATCGGACGCGGGTTCACCGCCCCCAGCGACCTCTTCGGACTTGGCTTCATCGGCACCGGCAAGCAGGGCCGTGGACTGCTGAGTCAATTCAAAAAACAACCCGTCCGCATCCTCACCGGCTCCGACGTCGACAGCCGAAAGCTCGCCCTCTTCCAATCGCTCGCCGAAAAGGCCTATCGGGAAACATCCAGCACCCAGCCCACCAGCGGTGGCTTTCAGGCTAGAGCGGACTTCCGCGAAATCCTCGCTGACCCCTCCGTGGACGGCGTCGTCATCGCCATGCCCGACCACTGGCATGCCTGGGCCGCTGTACGCGCCGCCGAGGCGGGCAAACATATCTACCTGGAGAAGCCACTGACCCGCACCGTCGCCGAAGGTCGGGCCGTCGTAAAGGCCGTCGACAAGCACAAGGTGGTACTGCAGACAGGCAGCATGCAACGCTCCTCGAAGAACTTCCAAACGGCTTGCGAACTCGTCCGCAACGGTTATATCGGAGATGTCAAAGAAGTCCTGGTGCATGTCGGCGACCCGGCCATCGCCTGCGACCTCGGCGAAGAGACAAGGCCCACCACGCTCAACTGGGAAGGCTGGGTGGGGCCTGCCGCCTTCCATCCCTTCCACTCCGAACTCTCCCCTCCCGTCGAAAAGGACATCTTCCCCAACTGGCGTAAATACCGCGAATATGCCGGCGGCATCCTGTCCGACTGGGGCGCACATATGTTCGACATCGCCCAGTGGGGACTCGGCATGGACGACTCCGGACCCGTACAGTTCAACCCACCTGCCGATCCGAAAACTCTGCGAGGACTGCAAATGACCTACGCCAACGGTGTCGTCATGCGGCACGCAGAATTTGGCAAAGGCTTCGGCGTCCGCTTCATCGGCACCAAAGGACGCATCGACATCGCACGAGATTATTTCGACAGCGACCCGGCCAACATCGCCACCGCCACCCTACAGCCCGGCGAGACGAAGCTGTACACCTCCGACGACCATTATGCCGACTGGCTGAACGCATGTAAGAATGGTTCAAAACCCATCTGCCATGCGGAAGTAGGACACCGCTCCAACTCGGTCTGCGCCCTGGCCAACATCGCCTACCAGCTGCGCCGCCCGCTCACCTGGAACCCAAAGAAAGAACGCTTCAAGCACGACAAAGAAGCCAACAGCTTGCTACTCCCCCACTACCAGGGAGACTGGAAGCTCTGAACAACCATTATAAGTCACGGGAGATGACAACGCCCGTGACTTTATCTTTCAGGATGCGTTTGCCCGTCCCATTAGGAAGTACTTCCTCTTTGATGAGATAGTAATTTTCATCAAAAGACCGATGACCTTTGATGGGTTCAGAATATTCCGCTCCCCGCCATTCAGGGAGCTCTACCGCCTCCCAGCCCTTCGATGCGGCAGACCGGTAGGCCGCGTCGAGGATTGCGTTGACCACATACCCGTCATAAAAGGTTTCCTGTGGCCGCCGCCCCAGCTCGATGCTCTCGAACATGTCAGTGAACATATGGGAATAGCCCAGCTCATGCACTTCGTCACCCACCGGGAACAGCCAGCCCGTATTGGACTCCGCCTTCTCGGCAATATACCCGCCACCTTTACCCTTACTGAATATCTCGAAGCCTGTACGCAGGAAGTTGTTCATCCATATGGTCCCTTCCGTGCCGGTGACCTCGTCGCGTAGATCCATGCCACCACGGAAGCACCAGCTCACCTCAAACTGCCCGATGGCGCCGCTGGCATAGCGCACCAACCCCACGGCATGGTCCTCCGCATCGATAGGATGCACCTGCGTGTCAGCCCAGCACATCACCTCGACAGGCCGCACATCTTTTCCGATGAAGTTGCGGCCGATCTCGACGCAATGGCAGCCAAGGTCGACGATGGCGCCACCGCCAGACTTCGACTTATCCCAGAACCAATCGCTGTGCGGGCCCGAATGCGCCTCCCTCGACCGCGTCCACAAAACCCTTCCAATGTCCCCCTGCCGCACGCTGGCCAGTGACTTTAAAAACTTAGGCGTATAGCATAGATCTTCCAGGTATCCTCCAAAGATACCGGCCTCCTCCACCAAACGCATCATCCGCAAAGCCTCCTCGGCAGTCCGCCCCAGCGGCTTGGTGCAGAGCACATGCTTTCGGTACTTGGCACAAAGCGCTACGGCAGGCTCGTGCATGTCGTTGGACAATGAAATCACCACCACCTCCGTGTCAGGATGAGCAATGGCCTCCTCCATATTCGAGGTATGGTGCACGCAGGAGTAGTCGCTGGCGAAACGAGCAGCGTTCTCCGCATTGCGGGAATAGACAGTGTGGATCAAATCCTTGCGACGCTGGCCGTGCAGCGAGTCCGCATAAAAACGGGCAATGAAGCCAGAACCGAGTATGGCGATTTTCATATCGAAGGATATTTTCTGACAAGCTAAGAAAAGTTGCTGACCGACAGGGGCATCAAGACTGGCCGACCCGCTCATAGAGCCTTGCCAAGCGATGTGCATGCTCATCATAGGCCGACTGAAAGAGCTGCTGCGATCGCTCGGCGCTCACCACATTGGCAGCCGTCAGCACGGTGGGCGGCTGGCCAGCTGCTGTTAGCATCGCCGCCAGCTCTGCCTTAATACAATTGACCAACATGCAGGAACCGATGGTAGAGCCGGGGGCTACGGGCGTGTCGAGGCCTTCCACCTGAACCATCGCATCCCCCACAGGTGCGCCGGAGTCGAGTAGAATGTGGCAGAAATCACCCAGCCTCCGACCATCGGCACGCTTGCTGGCACTGGTATCGGAATGCCGCTTCGAGACGATGCCGACGACTTTCACCCCCTGAGCACAAAAAATTTCTGCCATCTCTACAGCCACTGTACTGGTACCCGAAGAGGAGATGAGTAGGGCGCTGTCGATGGCCGCAATGTCAAAATTCCGCAGGATCTGCGCGGCATATCCCGACACATTCTCCAGGAACATGGCCTGCCGTTGGCCATTGGCACCCACCACCAGGTTGTGAAAACTCACCGCCAGCTCCACAATCGGGTTGAAGCCGGGAAAGGACCCATACCGCGGCCACATCTCCTCCACCATGATGCGACTGTGGCCACTGCCGAACAGATGCACCATTCTGCCTGCAAGGATGGTACGATGGAAAAGGCTTGCCGCCTCACAAATGGCAGCCTCCTGAAGGGCTATCGCATCCGTGATGACTTTACAGTGCGAGAGGTATGTATGGGTGTATGCAGACATACTATGTAGGATTTAAGTGATATTTAAAATTTCACTAACGGTCATGATTAATCGTGGAAGAGATCTTCATGGCCATCCTCGCGGCTCCGATGGCGCCTGCCATGTCGGCAAACTTCGCAATCCGTAGCTGGGTACGCACTCCGTCGGGACGGAATTCATAAATATCAAGGAAACTTTCCAATGGCTGCAGAAGGTGGTCGCTCGCCTGCGTCATCCCACCTGCTAGGCAGACGACTTCGGGGGACAGCCCATTGGAGAGGGTGCTAATAAAGATGGCGAGCTTGCGCATCATGTCAAGCCATAGCCATTGTGCAAAGACGTCTCCCCGCACAAACGCATCCAGCAGCGCGTGCGTGTCTAGAAAACGACCCCGCGAACGCCTTGCGACCGAATAGTTACCCAGAGCATATTCGAGGCTGCCCGGCATACCGAGAAGACTCTGCTCGTCGTCGTATGCGTTGAGGACGGCATGCCCGAAATGACCCGCCATCTGGCTTTGACCCTGGTATAATGTCCCATCGATCATGATGGCACCCCCTACGCCCGTACCCAGGGTGAGTAATACGCCATGACGGAAACCACTCATCGCGCCATAGGCAGCCTCTGCCAATAGCGCCGCATGGGCGTCGTTCAGCACAGAACAAGGCAGGCCCAGCCAGTCGGACCAGACCAAGCCGACAAGCCCCGAAAGCCGGCCCGGCATCTGGACGATGGCTGTATTGTCACTATTGGCAAGCCCGGGGGCAGAAATCCCCGCCGCAGGGATAGCGGACCCATGCAGGTCTCGTAGGGCCTCCGCCATCTCTCGCACCCGGTCGCGCCAATGCCCCGCCGGATCGTCCAACGTCGGAATGTGATGGCTTTGCAATACCTGGCCTTCGGCTGAAAGCACCACACCTTTGATATGGGTTCCCCCGACATCGATGCCCATCGCCACAGGGTGCCACTGGTCAATCATGGTACTGCCCCTCCGAGAGCTCCCAACCACCATCAACCCTCAGCACCTGCCCCGTGGCATACCGGGAGGCGTCTGAAAGAAAGAATACTGCTGCCCCGTCGAGGTCAGAAGGAATGCCGATGCGGCCACCCTCAAGTGGCTGCTTGGTACGAATGAAGTCCATGATAGCAGCATCCTCCTGGGCGCGCACCGACATGGGCGTCTCCACCAAGGCCGGTGCGATCAGATTCACACGGATGCCATCGGCCGCATAGTGTGCGGCAATGGCCCTGGTGAATCCCACGGCAGAAGCCTTGGCCGCTGCATAGGCATGCGTCGAGAAATAGCGCGGCGAGGGTGAGAAGCCCAGTACAGATCCCATGTTGAGGATGGAGCCGCCATGACCTTGTTGCCGAAAAGCACGCACCGCTGCCCGGTTAGATAGCATCAAAGCCGTAAGATTTATATCGAAGGTCCGCTGCCATCCTTCCAGGCTCAGCTCATGCAAGGGACCATCGCCATGCCGCCGCCCGCTGCCGCCCGCCACGTGATACAATCCATCGAAGCCAGAAAAAGTATGCATGCACGCCTCTATGGCCTGCTCGGCACTGCCTTCTGTACAGGCATCAGATGCAAGGGCGCAAGCCGAAGGGCCCAGCCGGGCAGCCGCCGCCGACACCTTCTGCGGATGGCGACCCGTAACGACGACAGAAGCCCCTGCACGCACAAAAGCCTCTGCTGCCGACAGCCCAATGCCAGACGTGCCGCCGATCACGACGATGCGCTTACCCTGCAAGATCATTCCCCTAAGATAGCAGATCAAAGGGAGAGCTGGCAGGCAAAGGGCTGTTTCTGATTTTATCGTATCTTATACCTCCTATTAAAGCCCCATCTCACTGATAGGAAAGCCCTAGACAGGATCGAAAAAACTTTGAAGGAAAAAAATGCGAAGAAGGATGGATATGGGCATGGCAGCACTAGGAGCCCTGGCAGCCTTGGCCTGTGGGCAGGGAAATACGGGCAGGCCCAACCAAGATACCCTGCCTGGCAGTTTTGGATACGACGCCCGCTTCCTAAACCAATACCACCCCGATGCCATCACCCTCGAAGATGAAGCCGGCAAGGCCAAGCTCATCGTCTTGCCTGCATACCAGGGACGGGTGATGACCAGTACCGCCACCGGTGATACAGGCACCTCCTTCGGCTGGATCAACCATGCACTCATCGCTTCCGGAACGTTCACACCCCACATGAATGCCTTCGGCGGAGAAGAGCGCTTCTGGCTGGGACCAGAGGGCGGCCAGTTTTCCATCTACTTTCCGCCGGGAGCCGACTTCAGCTTCGAACACTGGCAGGTACCGGCCTACATCGACACCATCCCTTTCAAACTCGTGCGCAAAGACAAAGGATCCGCATCGTTTGAGAAAGACATGCAGCTGACAAACCAGTCAGGCACTTCCTTCCAGCTGACAGTGCATCGCACGGTGACCCTGCTGCCCCGCGACCAGGTGCTATCGCACCTCAGCAGTACCGCCGAAGACATAGAAGCTGTCGGCTTTGAGACCGATAACCAGATCACCAACACCGGTAGCAACACCTGGGAGAAGCAGTCGGGCATGCTCTCCATCTGGATCCTCAGCATGCTGCGTGCCAGCCCTTCGACGACCATCCTCATCCCATGGAAGGGCGGTGCCCATGGCAGCGGCCCAACCCTCACAGACGACTACTTCGGGAAAGTACCGAGCGACAGGCTGCGCGTCACCGATGCACATATCTTCATGGCCGCCGACGGCAACCATCGGGGTAAAATAGGCATCCCGCCTGGAAGGGCACTCCCCCGAGCCGCCAGCTACGACAGCGCCAGCGGCGTGCTAACCATTGCGCAGTTTACCCTGCCCACAGGTGCCCGCGACTATGTCAACTCTCAATGGAAACAACAGGACGACCCGTTCCGCGGAGATGCCGTCAATGCCTATAACGACGGCCCCATCGATGGAAAACAGATGGGCAAATTCTATGAACTCGAAAGCTCCTCCCCCGCTGCGGCACTGGCCCCTGGGCAGACGCTCGTACACAAGCACCGGACCCTGCACGTCAAAGGACCCAAAGCATCGATTGACCGAATCGCCCGTCAGCTGCTGGGGGTGGGACTAGAGGCCATCCACCTCTAACGACCAACAAGTCCTGCCATCTAAGCCCGCGTAAGGTGAACACATAACTACCGCCGATGACTCCACTCGAATACTTCCTCCGCTGGGAACGCCAACAGCCTGACCGCATCTTCCTCCGACAG
This sequence comes from Bacteroidota bacterium, assembly GCA_016868815.1. Taxonomy (GTDB): domain Bacteria; phylum Bacteroidota; class Bacteroidia; order Chitinophagales; family Chitinophagaceae; genus Pollutibacter. Next base: position 158,092 of record VGFQ01000002.1, on the reverse strand, counting down.
CCCATTGGAAGGCGATGGGTGACCTGGACATGGGCGCAGGCAGGAGATGAGTGCCGCCGCGTGGCGGCCGCAATCCGCGCCGGCAACCTGGAGCCCGGCGACCATGTCGCCATCCTGTCAAAAAATTGCGCACACTGGATCATGGCCGATATCGCCATCATGATGGCAGGCTGCGTCTCGGTACCCCTCTACCCCACGCTGACCTCAGGCACCATCCGAACCATTCTAGAACACAGTGATGCAAAGGCCATCTTCGTCGGAAAGCTCGACGACTACCCCGATCAGGAACAAGGCATCCCCCTCTCCCTCGTCCGCATTGCCTTTTCCATGTATGGCATCTCCGCAGAAAACAGCTGGGAGAGGATACTGGAGACCCATGAACCCATCGCCCGACCGCATGACTGGCAGTGCGACCAGACGCTTACCATCGTATACACCTCCGGCACCACAGGCCGACCCAAAGGCGTCATGCACACAGCCTGTACCTTCGCAAAAGTCTTTGAAAAGGTCGCCCCGATACTGGATGCACCCCGCCAACCGTCGATGTTCTCCTACCTGCCGCTGAGCCATGTGGCAGAAAGGATGGCCGTCGAGATGAATATTCTTTTCACAGGCGGCACCGCCTCCTTCTCGGAGACCCTGCAGACATTCGCTGAAGACCTAGCCTCCGTCCAGCCACATGCTTTTTTTGCCGTGCCCCGCATATGGTCCAAGTTCCAAGAGACAATCCTCAAGAAATTCCCCCAGCAGCGCCTCGACACGCTGCTGTCCATCCCCTTGCTTAGCCATCTGCTGAGAATGGCCATCAAACGTAAACTCGGACTGTCGCGCGCGCGCGTGATCCTCAGCGCCGCCGCCCCCATAGCCCCCGATCTGCTATGTTGGTACCAGCGGCTGGGCATCCAGATCCTACAAGCCTATGGCATGTCGGAAGACAGCGTCTACGCACACTTCAACACCGCCGAAGCCAACCGCATCGGCTCCGTCGGAAAACCCTTGCCGGGACTGGAAGTGAAGATTACCGACGAAGGTGAAATCTGCGTCAGAAGTCCGGGCAACTTCACCGGATATTACAAAGAGCCCGCATTGACGCAAGAAGCCTTCGATACGGACGGGTTTCTCCGCACTGGCGACAAAGGACAATACGACGCAGAGGGCTACCTATTCATCACGGGACGCATCAAAGACCAGTTCAAGACAGACAAAGGCAAGTACATCTCCCCGGGGCCTATAGAACTGAAGCTGATGGCCAGTCCCGACATCGAACAGGTCTGCGTCGTCGGCATGGGCATCCCACAGCCTATCGCACTGGTGAATCTCTCAGAGGCCGCCAAGGCGGGCGACAAAGACAGGTTGATCCAGCGCCTCTCACAGATGCTGGCAACAATCAACACCACACTCGACAGTTACGAGCGCGTGCAGAAGATCGTGGTCACCCAGCACGACTGGTCCATTGCCAACGGAATGATGACCCCCACGCTGAAGATTCGGCGCAATGAAGTCGAAGCACTGCACACAGCCATGTACCCGACCTGGTTCAACCGGATCAGCACGGTGATATGGGAAGGGCCCTGAACAGCACCATCATCTGCATGAATTGCCCCACACCTACGAATCTCTTTAAATAAATACAAAGCACATCGGATATGCATCAGATAGTTCAAGAGAACATTCGACGGGCCGTAGATGCATTCAACCGACTGGTAGCGGGGCTTTCAGATGCGGATTTCGAGCGGCCACATGGCTCCAAATGGTCTGCAGGGCAAGACTTGAAGCATCTTACCAAAACACTGCGCGCAGTGCAGCTGGCGTTGTTGCTACCGCTGCCGCTACTGCGGCTGCTCTTTGGCAAACCCAACCGGAAAGGGCGCTCAGAGGCAGAACTCAAAGAGAAATACCGCAAGGCCCTCAGCAAGGGTTTTAAAGCACCCCGCCTGTACCACCCCGGCAAGGTGAAGGTGGAGGAGCGCGACGCCCTCGTGAAAAAACACGCCCGCATCGCAGAAGCGCTCTGCAAGCAGATGGCATGCCTCTCTGAGCGGACCCTGGACAGCTATCTGCTGCCGCATCCGGCAATGGGCAAGTCGACCCTACGGGAGATGATCATCTTCTCCTGGTTGCATGCCGAGCACCATACGCGGCTGCTGAAAGCAAAACTCGACGGCAGGGCAGCAGAAGAATTATAGCAGGCAAAATCAAACGACCCATATGCTGAAACAATCAACATCCGCCGGACTGAAGCGCACCTTGACGCCATTGATGCTTTGGGGGCTGGGCACCGGATATGTGATTTCCGGCATGTACTTCGGATGGAACCTCGGGCTGGAAAAAGGCGGCACACTGGGGCTGGCCATCGCCACGGGTATCATCATCCTTATGTACCTGGCCTTCACCTTCAGCTATGCCGAGCTAGCCTGTGCGATCCCACAGGCGGGCGGCGTCTTCGACTACGCCCACCAGGCCCTGGGGCCCCGATGGGCTTTCATCGCCGGCATGGCACAGCATATAGAATTCATTTTTGCCCCGCCTGCCATCGCCCTCTCCATCGGTGCCTACTTCAACCTCTTCCTGCCACAGATACCGGTGGCTGCGATCGCCTTAGCAGCCTACCTTGTCTTCACAGGCCTCAACATCATCGGTGTACGGACGGCGGCAGTCTTCGAACTCCTCATCACCATCCTGGCAGTGGCGGAGCTGCTGCTATTCGCCGGCATCGTCTTACCCGCAGCCAGATGGGAGCACCTGCAGCAGAATGCCTTCCCCAATGGGGTGGCTGGCGTCTTTGCCGCACTCCCCTTTGCCATCTGGTTCTTTCTGGGCATCGAAGGAGTCGCCAACGTGGCAGAAGAAGCCATCGAGCCACAACGGACCATCCGCATCGGCTTCGGCTCGGCCATCCTCACCCTGGTGGTGCTCTGCCTACTAACCTTCACCGCAGCTACGGGCGTGGCAGGATGGGAGGCCATCGTATATAAGGCCGACGGCTCGACCTCCGACTCACCCCTGCCTCTGGCCCTGGGAAAGGTGGTGGGGGCGGGACACCCGCTATTTCACTTGCTGGTCACCGTTGGAATTTTCGGACTGGTGGCTTCCTTCCATGGCCTCATCCTGGCAGCTGGCCGGTCGACCTATGAATTCGGCCGGGCAGGGTTCGGCCCACGCGTGCTGGGATATATACACCCTCGCTTCCGTACCCCCTCCAAGGCCTTGCTGATCAACATGTGCATCGGCATCGCTGCGCTGCTGACGGGCCGGACAGGAGAAATCATCACCATATCCGTCCTGGGCGCACTCACGCTCTACGCGATCGCCATGGTCTGCATGATTCGGCTCAGGCTCTACGCGCCAGCCCTCGCAAGACCCTTCCGGGCACCCCTGTTCCCGATCGCACCTGCCACTGCGTTCCTGATCGCGATGATATCACTCGTCGCGGTCTGCCTGTCGGCACAAGGGCCCACCCTCGCCTATCTCACCATCCTCGCGGTATCTTTCCTAGCCTTCCTGTGGACCCGCAGGGGGCGCATATCCCTTTGACCCACCATCCCAAACCCACTTATGCATACCGACGGACATCCCTTCGACACCGCCCTAGAAAGAGCGTCAGCCCATCCCTCCCGGAAGGCAAAGATTGCCTACGCCGACATCGACGGCATTCTCCGTGGGAAATACGTCTCGCTGGAGAAGCTGCGCTCCATGGCGGAGAAAGGAAGCTCTTTCTGCGATGTCATCTTCGGATGGGATGCCGCAGATGCCCTCTACGACCGGGGACACTATACCGGCTGGCATAGCGGCTTCCCTGACAGCCCCGCGCGACTCGACGCGGCCACCTTGCGCGCCATCCCCTGGGAAGACGACCTTCCCTTCCTGCTGGGGGAGCTGATGGCAGCAGATGGCAGCCCCGCCGCTGTCTGCCCGCGACAGCTGCTGAAGCGTATCCGCGACCAGGCCCTTGAAGCAGGCTTCCGGGCCGTCTTCGCACAGGAATTCGAATGGTTCAACTTCCAAGAGACACCCGCCACAGCCAGGGAAAAGCATTACCAGAACCTGACCCCGCTCAGCCCCGGCATGTTCGGGTACTCCATCCTACGCAGCACGCTGAAGAATCCCTTCATGCGGGACCTCTTCGACCAACTCACTGCCTTTGGCGTACCCATTGAAGGACTGCATACCGAGACAGGCCCTGGAACCTATGAGGCAGCCATTGCCCATGCAGAAGTGTTGGAGGCGGCCGACAGGGCCGTGCTTTTCAAGACGGGTGTCAAAGAGATCGCATATCGCCATGGCATCATGGCAACCTTCATGGCGAAGATCCATGAGCAACTCCCAGGCTGTGGAGGACATGTGCACCAAAGCCTTTGGGATGCAGGCCAGAACCACAACCTTTTCTTTGAATCGCAGGATCCCCAACGGCTCAGCACCCTGGCGAGGCAATACATAGCCGGCCAGCTGCACTGCCTGCCACATATCCTGCCGATGTACGCCCCGACCATCAACAGCTACAAACGTCTGGTGGAGGGCGCCTGGGCGCCTACGACCCTGACGTGGGGGGTCGACAACCGGACCGTGGCCCTGCGTGTACTAAACAGCGGAAGCCAGTCGTGCCGCCTCGAGACCAGGGTCGTCGGCGCCGACGCCAACCCCTACCTCGCGATGGCCGCGGCCCTAGCATCTGGCCTCTATGGCATCCGCCACCAGCTTCGCCTGCAGCCACCCGTAGAAGGCAACGGCTACCGCGTATATGACCATGGCACCCTCCCGCATACGCTGGCAGAGGCCACCACACAGATGCGTACTTCTGCCGTCGCCTGCGAGCTGTTCGGCGACGCCTTCACCGATCACTTCACCATTACACGCGACTGGGAATGGCGGCAGCACCTAAAATCTGTCACAGACTGGGAATACAAACGTTATTTTGAGATCATCTGACAACTTCCCCCACCACGACCTGCACCTCCTTCTATGATCCTGCAATATAACTTCCCTACGACCATTCGTTTTGGGGCCGGCGCGAGTGAAGAACTCGGTGGCTACCTCTCGAAGTATGGCCTGCAAAGGCCGCTGGTGGCCACCGACCCGACAGTCGCTACCCTCCCCTTCTTCCGGAAGATGCTGGCAGCCCTCGATGCCAGAGGCATACAACCGATCGCCTTTCATGACATCCATAAGAACCCCGTCAAGTCAGACGTCTACCGCGGGACAGACGCATACGACGAAGGGCGCTGCAATGCCATCATCGGCATCGGCGGCGGTGCGGCGATGGATGTGGCCCGCGCCATTGCACTGCGTGCCCACCACCGCGAAGACCTATTCGCATACGATGACCTCATAGGCGGCGACGTATATGTCACCAATGAAGTCCCACCCTTCATCACCATCCCCACCACGGCCGGTACAGGCAGCGAGGTGGGCCGTAGTGCCATCATTGCCGACGATGCCACCCACCAGAAGAAGATCCTCTTCTCCCCAAAGCTGCTGGCGCGCATCGTCTTCGCCGACCCGCTCCTCACGATGGACCTGCCACCTGCCGTCACGGCCGCGACTGGCATGGACGCTTTCACCCATAACATAGAAGCCTACCTGGCGAAGATGTCGCACCCGCTCTGCGAAGGCATCGCCCTCGAAGGCATCGCGCGCATCGCACAGTCCATCGAAAAGGCCGTCGCAGCGCCCGACCTCGAATCACGCAGCCAGATGCTGATGGCATCGCTGATGGGGGCCGTCGCCTTCCAGAAAGGGCTGGGCGTCGTACACTCACTCGCCCATCCCCTCTCCTCCCTGCTCGACACCCACCACGGGCTTGCCAATGCCGTCAACCTGCCCTACGGTATGCGCTTCAACATCCCCAGCTGCGAAGAGAAGTTTCGGCAGATCGCCCGACGCCTCGACCTCACCAAAGAAGACGGTGAGGGAGTGGTGCAGTACCTCTTCGAACTCAACCAGCGCATCGGCATCCCCACCCGGCTGCAAGACATAGGCGTCCGGGAAGAATACCTCGACACGCTGGCCGGACTGGCAGAGGCCGACTTCGCACATCCCAACAACCCCAGGCCCGTCAACCGCAACGACTTCCGCCGCCTCTACGCAGAAGCCCTCTAGGTAAATCTCCGCCACCTCGATGAAAAAACGCATAGGCATTACATTTTCCCGCACCAACTACGCCTACTATCCCGCCTGGTTCAACGAGAAAAGCCTGGAAGAAGACTTCGAGGTGGTCGAGCTGTCCTTCCTGCAGCCCAACATACACCTGCTGCACCGCTGCGACGCGCTAGTGCTATCTGGCGGGGTCGATATGCAACCCGCCTGCTATGGAGGGCTGGAGCGCTACCCGAACATGCCGGAAGCCTTCGAGCCGGAGCGCGACGCCTTCGAAGCACAGGCATATGCATATGCGAAATCCCGCAGCTTACCGGTGCTGGGCATATGCCGCGGAATGCAGCTCGTCAATATCCTCGAAGGGGGGAGCATGCTGCCCGACCTGGGGCCCGCCGGCAACGCCCTCCATCGGAAAGCATCCGAGACCGACAAGCGACACCTCGTGCAGCTCCTGCCCGGCAGCCTGCTGCAAGAAGCCTGTGGGTGTATAGAGGGGGTCGTCAACAGCGCCCACCACCAGGCCATCGACCCCGTGAGGGTCGGACATGGGCTGCGAGTCACTGCCTGGTCGGAAGACGGCATTCCCGAAGCACTGGAAGCCGAAGACGGCAGTCAAAAGCCTTTCCTGCTCTGTGTGCAATGGCATCCAGAGCGGATGGCCGACAAGCAGGAAAACCCTCTCTCTTATCGCGTCAGACAACGATTTCTGGAATCCGTCATCCAACAAAGCCACCGCCGCATGGAGATTGTCAATCCCGCCACAGAAGAAGTCATCGCCAGCCTGGTGACCGACACGCCACAGACCCTAGAACAGAAGGCTATGAGGCTGCGAAAAGCACAGCCTCACTGGGCGTCGAAGAGCCTGGAAGAACGGAGGAACATCCTCTCCCGCTTTCGGGATCTACTGACGGAGGAGAAGGAAGCCTTGGCCGCCGACCTCACGGCCGAGGTTGGGAAACCCCTCCAGCAGTCACGCAATGAGATTGAAGGCGCGCGAACGCGCATTGCCTGGATGCTTAATCATGCACAGAGATATCTGTCGGACGAAGTAATGTCGACCAATGAAACAATGGAAGAACGCATCCGCTACGAACCCCTGGGCCTGGTCTGCAACATCTCGGCCTGGAACTATCCCTATTTGGTCGGCGTGAATGTATTCATCCCCGCGCTATTGGCAGGTAATGCCGTATTGTACAAGCCGTCAGAGCATGCCTCGCTGACGGGACTGCAGATCGACCGTCTGCTAAAGGCCTCTGGCATTCCGGAGGATGTCTTCCAGACGGCTGTTGGCGCCGGCGAGATAGGCGAGGCCTTGCTGCACCTGTCGTTTGACGGCTGGTTTTTTACAGGCTCCTACCGCACCGGGAAACATGTCTATGCATCGGTGGCCTCACAGATGGCCGTCTGCCAGTGCGAGCTTGGTGGCAAGGATCCGTTGTATGTGGCCGATGACGTGGCGGATATATCGGCTGTCGCGGCTGCCACGGCCGATGGCGCTTTCTATAACAACGGGCAAAGCTGCTGCGCGGTGGAACGCATTTATGTTCATGAGAAGGTCTATGAGGCCTACCTGGAGGCCTTCGTGAAGGAGGTGCGTACCTGGCGTATGGGAGACCCGTTGGAAGAAGGCATCTACCTCGGGCCGCTGGCACGGAAAGACAATCTTCAAGTGCTCGAAGCACAGGTTGCAGACGCACTGTCCAAGGGCGGCCGCTTGTTATGCGGAGGAAAGCGGGCTGGAGGCAAAGGTTATTATTTTGAACCGACGGTCATCGCAGATGCAGACAACTCCATGTGGATGATGCGCGAAGAGTCGTTTGGCCCAATCATCGGCATCCAAAAAGTGACAGACGACGAACAGGCGGTACGATTGATGCAGGACACTGACTATGGCCTCACCGCTGCTGTCTATACATCTGACAACTCCCGTGGCGAACGCATCCTCACAGAGCTTGATACTGGCACGGGCTACATTAACTGTTGCGACCGTGTGAGTGCAGCGCTTCCATGGTCAGGCCGTAAGCACTCAGGCTTTGGTGCCACACTTTCCCACCAGGGCCTGCGGGCCTTCACAAAAACAAAAGGGCTGCACGTGAGAAAAGGCGAGGGTTAAGAGGTAGCTACTTTTGTACATGTAATTCAGGCCAGCAGAAAGGATTTCTGAAAGGACGACCACCGGTTGGAATATACTGGTAAGGCGGGGGTTTCCAGCCCATTTTTATTTTAGTGGAGGGGCTGGGGAGGGAGGTTGGCAGTAACAGGAGCAACTGTTGCTGCAGCGTTTTAGTTGTTGGCAAACTAGGTGATTTCTTCCCGGGTTAAGGCGGCAGTATAGTCCTACTGTCCATGGGTGTATGAAATATTGATAGGGATGCCGAGGTCTGGTAGCCAAAGCAGCGCATGAGCATCTCGATGTTGCAGGCCCTGAAAGCAAGCACCCCAGCTCATCGCCAGGGTGCTTGTTTGAGATAGCTGCATGGGATGCAGCAAATTATTCGAAGATCTTGTCCGACGCAGGCTGGTTGGTCTCACTGCCGGAATATCCAAGGTTCTGATTGATCCAACCGTTGGGGTTGGCCAGGATGGCTGTGCGTGGGATGGGCCAGAGGGAGTGGTAGGGGCTGATGGTATAGGCATCGCCCCGTACGTTCTTCACGTTGCGTTTGTAGAAGACGTTCTTGTCCATCACCCGGTCGTACCAGAAGTTAGACGTGTGGAAGTTGGCTGCATTGTACGTCTTGCCAAGATACGTTTTGCCCGTTTTGGCAAAGGTGAAGGCTACCCGGGTGAGCTCGGTCTTCCGTGGCTCTTCATAATAGAGTTCCCGAGCGCGCTCGTCGAGGATGGTGCCGATATCGACCACACCGGCCAAATAGGGCGAGCAGCGGGCCCGCGTCCGGACAGCATTCACGTCGGCCGTAGCTTTGACGATGTCGTTCTTCCACCAGTAGGCTTCTGCCCGCAGCAGGTAGGTCTCCGCCAGGCGGAAGACATACCAGTCGGTGTTGCCACCCTGATAGGGCGTACGGATCTGGTCTGGGATAAAGAGTTTATAGTGTGGCCAATCGTACCAGGTACGGATGGTGTCTCCGGTAGAAACGGAAAGGGCTCCACTGTTGGTGAATAGCTGCAGCCGGCGCCCGTACCAGGGAGAGACGCCTTTGATGGCAGGGTTGTTGTACACCAGCATATTCATCATGATCCAGTTGCCGGAGGCGGTGTCGCGACGAAGGTCTTTGGTGTCATCCCAGATGTCGCGCGTAGAATATCCGGTGGCGCGGCAGCGGCCGATGCCGCGTCCATATAAGGAGCACATGTCTAATTCGACCCCGAAGTTGGGGGTCATGCCGACACGACCGTCGGGGGTCAGGATGGTATTAACAGAGAAGAAGGGGACTGCCTGGCGCATGGTATTGATACCGCTGGTGGTGGCATTCTGATCACCATAACGATCTGTCACCAGGAAGAGCGTCTCTGTATTGGCAGAAGCGGCCTTGTTCGGTGGACGGTGCAGATCCCAGATCACATTCTTCCGGGCATCACTCAGCTCGGAGCCAAAGCGGCTGGTGACCAATCGGTAAGCCCCGTTATTGATCACGGCAGAAGTGGCGTTGATGGCCTCATCAAAAAGCCCCATGGAGAGGCATACTTTGGCGAGTAGGTGATATACAGCGCCTTTGTTCACGTCTCCCTTGTTCTGCACCCAAGGCACGAATGTAGCAGCTGTGTCGAGTTCCAGTTTGATGCGCTGGAGGATGGCATCGCGCTTCACGGTCTTGAAGTCAAGTTTGGGCTCGGAGATCTCTTTAAAGGTGGTGGGGATGTCGCCGAACTGGTGTATCAGACGGTAGTATTGGTAGGCGCGATAAAAATAGGCCTTGCCTTTGATCACGTCCTTGGTGGCCTGGGAGAAGGTGGCCTTGGGCAGACGAGAGATGATGGTGTTGGCGAGTCGGATGCCGAGCCAGCCACGCTCCCAATACCAGCCTATGCGGTTGAAGTCTCCGCTGTTGAGGTTCGCGTCTGGCGTGATCAGGATGTTCATGTTGACGGCAGGTCCGAACTTGTCGGTCGTGCCCTCGACAGCCACCTCCGAGAAGATGTTTTCCGTGATCATGGGGGCACCGTCTCCATAAAACTCCTGGCGCATGTTGTTGGCACAGGAGGCCAGGGCTGCCTCGAAGCCCACTTGGGTCGTGAGGGTGTTCTCCGGGCTGAAGATAGAGAGGGGTCTTGGCGTCAGCCAGGACTCCTTGCAAGCGGGCAAGGCCAAGGCTGCGGCCAAGGTCAATGCCAGCACCCGATTTATGCGAAGTGTATGGGGTGTCATTTTCATATGCTTTCGATTTGTAGGACTGGTTTCGGTTAAAGGCTTGTGTTAAGGCCAAAGTTGACAATGGTAGGGGTGAGACCTTTGTTCTCCGGATCGAAGTAATTCCATGGGGAGAAGACAATCCCATTCTGGACGTTTATATAAAGCTTGATGCTTTGGAACTTGTATTTGTCCAGAACTTCTTTCGGCACGGTATAGGCTACACTGATATTATTGAGTCGGACAAACGAGGAATTTCGGTAAACGTTGAAGGCGACGGTGCCGCCGGCGGCCGACATCATCTTGGCGTAGTCGTTGATTGGATTAGTGGGTGTCCAGTAGGGCCTGCGGTAGAATTGCGAACGGTCGTAGAACAGGTCTACGTTTCTGGCCTCGTTAAAGATGCTCACCAGGCCCACACGTCCGTAGAGGGAGAAGGAGACATCCCAGTGGCGGAAGAGGGTGAATTCGTTGCGGACGTTGAAGGAGAACTTTGGGGTCGTCTGTCCGACGAAGGTCCTATCGTCGATAGCCGTGTACTTGCCATCATTATTCAGGTCTTCGAGGCGGAAGTCGCCGGGCGTGAATCCGTAGGATCTGGCTTTGGCATCATCGGCAATCTGCCATACGCCGGCCACCTTGTAATCGTAGATATCGCTGATCTGCCTGCCGATGAACCAGCGATTGGCTTCGTCGTTCTTCTCGACATAGCCGGTGATCTTACCGGTGGCGTCGATGACGGGCACGGGACCATAGAGCCGCACGATCTTGTTCTGGTTGGTCCAGAAGGTCACATTGGAGCGCCAGCTGAGGTTATTCCGCTTCATGTTGATGCTGTTCAGCATTACCTCGAAACCGCGGTTGTCGACTTGGCCTAGATTGGCGATTACGCTGGCAAAACCGGTCATGACGGGCAAGGTACGGTTGACCAGCAGGTCGTTGGTGGAACGGTCGTACCAGTCGATCGAGCCGCTGAGGTTACCCTTGAGGATGGTGAAGTCGACTCCGATGTTCATCGAGCGGTTGCGCTCCCAGCGGAGTTTGGGGTTGGCCATGTTGGCGGCCTGGACACGTCCTACACTGTAACGTGTACCCCCGGGAGTGATGTACTCATAGCTGCCAGCATCCAGATTGGCCAGGGCAGCATAACGACCTATCTCACGGTTGCCGTTCTCGCCATAGGAGACGCGCAGCTTACCATACTCAATGAATCGTGTGATGCCAGTCAAAAACTTTTCGTCCGTGAACACCCAGCCAAGGGCGGCCGAGGGGAAGAAGGCGCGGCGGTTCTCGAGACCGAAGGCGGAGTAGCCGTCGCGGCGTCCCGTCACGGTCAGCAGATATTTTCCGGAGTAGTTGTAGTTGAGGCGACCCATGAGGGCGTCGGCCGTCGCGTACTGGTCATCGTTGGTGATTACGACTGTACGGGCGGCGGCGATATTGTTGTATCCAAGGTTGTCATTGGGTGAGAAGCTCTCCGCATTGACGCGCTGGTACCAGCTCTGATATTTCTCGGCGTTGATCAGGGAGGTGACTTCAAAGCTGTGCTTGCCAAAGTTCTTCGCCCAGCCGATGATGTTGTCGAGCTGCCACTGGTACTGATTGTTGTCTTCGCGCACCGTGACGCCTCCGCGGACCCCCACTAACGGGTGGGCGGACGAAATATGATTGTAGTTTTTATACCAGTCGAGGCGCGGGGTGAAGTTTGTCTGGTAGAAAAATCCGAACGGGAGCTTACCCTTAACATAAAACGAGCCGAAGAGGTTCATCGTCTTCTGCAGGCGTTTACGATAGGTGATGTTGAGGAAAGGGTTTTGGTTGTTACCCGGGTCGTCGTTGGTGCTCGTTCGAAGCGTTACCCCATCGTCATTGTAGAGCTGACCATACGGCGTCGTACGTATCATATCACCTAGGGTGACATTCCATGGACTCTCATCCCGGTCGGCGAACTGCATGTTCATGCCGAAGGTTAGAAATTTTGCAACTTCTGCCTCCACATTCACACGGGCGCGAAAGGTTTTGTATTTCTCGCCTACCGACAAGCCCTCATTCTCAAGGTATCCCAACGAGGTGTAGTAGGAGAGCTCGTTCTTCTTGCCGCTGATAGCGACGGTATAGTCTTGTCCTTTGGACTGGCGGTTGTACATAATATCTTCCCAGTCGACTACCTTGCCATCCTTGTAGTTTTTCACTTCAACCGTCGTCAGGCGCAGGCGGTTCAGCCAGATGTCAACAGCATCGCCGGTGGCCCCTGTGAGCGCTTTCCACTGGTCCACGCTCAGGCCCGCCGGCAGCTTACTGGGGTTTGTAAACTGGTATTTGATGTTCGGGCGAGAGGTGGAGTCGAAGCCGCGCATGCTCCAGAGTACGTCTGTGCGCCAGTTGATGAACTCATCCGGAGAGAGCAGCCGCGGATATTGGGCAATCTTGTTCAGGTTGTAGTTGGCGTTGACCGAAATCTGAGGCTTGCCGCTCTTGCCGCGCTTGGTGGTGATGAGGATGACTCCGTTGGCAGAGCGGGCGCCGAAGACAGCCGCCGAGCTGGCGTCCTTGAGGATGTCGATGGTGGCGATGTCGTTGGGGTTAACATCATCCAGGGAACCCTGGTAGATCACCCCGTCCACCACCAAAAGGGGAGACGAAGATGCGATTAGTGAACCGCGGCCTCGCACCAGCAGTGAGCCTCCGCCCTTGGGGCCAGCATTCAGGCTTACATCGAGGCCAGGGGCGTTGCCCCGCAACATATCCTGTACCGACCGGGGGTTCTCGTTCTCGAACTGAGTAGCCTTCACCTGCGCCACGGCGCCTGTCAGGTCTTTCTTTTGTCGGGTTCCATAACCCACCACGACCACTTCACCGAGCTGGTTTTGCTGGTCGGCGAATTGGACCGTGAGGGGGCCTGAGATGCCCTTTACGCTGACCTCCTGAGGAGTATAGCCGGCGAAGGTCACTACGAGGGTGGACGCATCATCGACTCCTTTGAGGTTGAAGTCGCCGTTGGCATCGGTGAGCACGATACGCTTGGTGCCTTTTACCGTGACAGTGGCACCGGCGAGGGGGTCTCCCTTGGCATCCGTCACATGCCCAATGATGTCTTTTGGCAAGACTGCCCGAAACGCTAACGTTGGCTCGGACGATCGGGCCTGCGTGGCCGCGATCAGGCAGAACGAGGCGGTCAGGACCCAAAGAGGCATGCATTTCAAGAGAAATGCCCTGAAGGGGTTAGATGGCATGACAATCAGTGTTTTAGTTTGCAAAAAACGCAATGGTGATGTATGTGCTACCAGGTCTTGGAAAAGTCGAATATAATCAAATAAACAAAGAACCTATTGAAAATCGATTAAAACGCATATAGAGGCTTACCCCTCCCAACCTCGTGAACGGACAATCCCCATCTCTAGCCCCCTCAGTTCTGCCAGCCCCCGGAGCCTTCCGATGCAGGAATAGCCAGGGTTGGTGGTCTTTTTGAGGTCATCAATCATCTGATGGCCATGGTCGGGGCGAAAGGGGATGGACTCACCCTTACGCTGCTGGATCTCTAGGAGCTCCTGCAGGACGGCGTACATGTCCACGTCGCCACCGAGGTGGTCGTCTTCGTAGAAATTACCTTCTGGATCCTTCCGGACATTACGAAGGTGGACAAAATGCACTTTATCGCCGATGCGGCGGGCCATCTCCGGCAGGTCGTTGTCGAACGAGGCCCCCAGCGAGCCCGTGCAGAAGCAGGCTCCGTTGCTGCGCGCCGGCACGGCGTCGAGGATAAATTGGTAGTCGTCCATATTGCGAACGATGCGGGGCAGGCCGAGGATGTCGTAAGGAGGGTCGTCGGGATGTATGGCCAGCCGGATGCCGAGCTCATCCGCCACGGGTGCGATGGCAGACAGAAAATACGCCAGGTTTTCGCGCAGGGCCTTCCGGTCGATGTCGCGGTAGGCGGCCAACTTTTCGCGCATCTCGGGTATGGTCGACTTCCGCTCTCCCGGGATGCCGAACATCACGACATTGGCCAGGTGTTCTCTCCGGGTGGGGGTGGAGGCCTCAAAGCGGCGGCTGGCCTCGGCAACAACTGAGGCGGGGTAATCGCCTACTGCACCTCGCCGCTGCAGCAGGTGGATGTCGAACATCGCCATGTCCGCCCAGTTGAAGTAAAGGGCCAGCGAGCCGTCGCGCATGGGGTGGTCGAGGCTGGTGCGCGTCCAGTCGTTCACCGGCATGAAGTTGTACGTGACGATGCGGATGCCGCAGGCTGCCAGATGGCTGAGGGTCTGTTTGTAGCAATCGATCCAGTGGAGATAGCGTCCACTTCTCGTCTTGATATCTTCATGGATCGTCACGCTTTCCACCACATCCCAGGTGAGCCCTTTGGCCTCAATGATCTCTTTGCGACGCTGGATCTCCTCGATGGTCCAGACCTCGCCGTGAGGCACATGGTGTAAGGCTGTCACAATCCCCTGGGCACCGGTCTGCAAGACATCCTGTAACGTCACGGGGTCATCGGGACCAAACCATCTCCACGTCTGTCTGAGTTTCATATAGCATTGCTTTCGTGGTGAATGTAAAGAATGGACTTTGCTGTAATGAGACGAATGTATGCTTCACCGTCCAGATGGTGCTCCTTGGATGGGCTAAACGCCGGAAAACACGCTGAAGCCGCCGTCGACACCCAGCACCTGCCCGTTGACAAAGGCGGACGAATCGCTTAGCAGGTAAACTAAGGCGCCAATGAGCTCGTCAGGTTCTCCGAAGCGGCCATAGGGCGTGTTGCGAATCACCGCCTCGCCCCGGGGGGTATGGCTGCCATCGGGATTGGTCAGCAAGGCACGGTTCTGGTGGGTGATGAAAAAGCCGGGGGCGATGGCGTTCATCCGCACCCGTCCCTTGTGTCGGATGGCCAGCTCCGTGCTCATCCAGCGGGTGTAATTGTCGATCGAGGCCTTGGCGAGGGAATAGCCCAGCACGCGGGTGATGGCCTGTGCAGAGGCCATTGAGGAGATGTTGACGATGCTGCCGCCGCCGCTGGAGAGGATGGCCGGGCCAAACACATTGACCGGCAGGATGCTCCCAAAAAGGTTGAGGTCGAAGACGCGGCGCAAGGCATCGAGGTCGGCCGTGAAAGGGTCTGCGTCCGGCATGATGACCGCTTCCTTGATGTTTCCGCCGGCGGCATTCACCAGGCCATCCACACGGCCAAACCTATCGAGCGTCTGCGCCAGCGCCGCCTCCAGCTGTGCCATGTCGAGTACGTCCGCCTCGGCTACCAGCGCCTCGCCGCCCGCCGACTGCAGGGCGCTGGCCCTCTCCGCTGCCACTGCCCGATTCCTGCCCAGCAGCACCACGCGGGCCCCGGCCTGGGAGATGCCACGGACAAATGCCTCCCCCAAAACGCCCGTCGCTCCAGTAACCACGACTACCTTTTCATCCAGCCTGACCTGCATTATCAACCGATTTTATTCAAGGTTCAAGATAGGAAAATGTGTATCGAGCGCGGCATGTGCAACAAAGAAATCGGTTGAAATACGCTGCTATGAGAAAAGAACCGATATTTAATTCTCCAACCAAAGTACAAACATGATAGCCCTTCGATCTGCTGGCTTCTGCCTTTTCCTGACAGCATCCCTCCTCTCCGTCGTACAAGGACAAGTGCGATGGAAGAAGGTGAAAGCGATGGTGTATACAAGAAATGGGAAAGGGTATGTGCACGACAACCGGGCAGCCTCCGTCGAGATGCTGCAGCGCCTTGCCGGTGAAGTCGGTTTCTCCCTGACGGCTTCCGACGACCCCGGCCAGTTCACCGAAGCCAACCTCGCCCAATACGATGTCCTTATCTTCTCCAATACCAACAACGACGTCTTCGACACCGATGCCCAGCGCATCGCCTTCCGCCGGTATATCGAGTCTGGCGGAGGCTTCGTGGGACTGCATTCCGTGATGGGTACCGAACGGAACTGGACCTGGTTCAAGCAGATGCTGGGCGGTACCTTCTCCTGGCATGCTCGTAACCAGTCGTTCCGCATCCTCAACATGCGGCCCAGCCATCCCAGCATGGAGGGTGTCCCTGCCGTTTGGGAAAAGAAAGATGAATGCTACTTCGCCAAAGAGCTGTTCCCGGGCATAGAAGTGCTCATGGTACACGAGCTTTCCTCCCTCGACGGACAACAGGAGGAAAAAGTCAGGGAACATGCAGGACATTACAAAGATTATTACCCCACGGCCTGGTATCATGCCTTCGGCGGCGGGCATGTATGGGTCACCACCCTGGGGCATGACATCTTCAACTATTCAGACCCCACTTTTACTAAGCATGTGCTCCACGGCATCCGGTATATCGTTGGGAAGTCCGCACAGCGAGACCCCCACAACGCCTACGCCACCCAGCCTGACACGCCGCTGAAATTCCATTAAACATTCATCACAACCCACCAAGCATATGAACCGAAGAAAATTTATGGCCATGGCGGCCGGCACCGGGGCCGCCTCCACCGCAGCGTCTCTCGGCTTCCCAACCATAGTGCCTGCCAGCGTCCTGGGTAAATACGCGCCCAGCAACCGGCTCAACATCGGAGCCATCGGCACGGGCCGCATCTCTCGCGACCACGACATGGCAGAGACCATCAAATATGCCCACGCGCGCATCATGGCCGTCTGCGACGTCGACAGAAACCGGGTGAAAGATGCCGTCGACTACGTCAACAGCCGTTATGCCAAACAGACCGGCAATGCCGATAATGGCGTGACACCCTACGATGATTATCGCGAACTGCTAGCCAACAAAGATATTGACGGCGTACTAATATCGACCCCAGACCATCAGCACTCCATCATCGGCATCCAAGCCGTGGAGGCGGGCAAGGATGTCTACCTGCAGAAGCCCACCGCCCTTACCATCGAAGACGGCCGCGCCCTCAGCAACGCCGTCCACCGCACCGGCCGCATCCTCCAGATCGGCAGCCAGCAGCGCTCGTGGACACAGTTCCGCTACGCCAGCGAGCTGGTCCGCAACGGCCGCATTGGACAACTCAAAAATATCGTTATCGGCCTGCCCGTCGACCCCTCGGGCGATGAAGAGAAGGAGATGCCCATCCCTGCCGCCCTCCACTTCGATGCCTGGCTGGGCATGACACCCTATGTTTACTACACTGAAAAACGCGTCCACCCGCAGAAAGGCTATGACCGCCCCGGATGGCTCCGCTGCGAACAGTTCGGCGCCGGCATGATTACCGGCTGGGGGTCTCACCACCTCGACATCGCCCACTGGGCCATGAATACGGAATATACCGGCCCCGTAGAACTCTGGGGCAGCGCCGAATTCCCCAAGTCTGGACTCTGGGATGTACACGGCTCCTTCAAGACCTACGGCCTCTATGCCAACGGCGTCACCATGGAGGTGAGCGACGCCAACCCGAACGGCATCCGCTTCGAAGGCACCGAGGGATGGATCTTCGTCACCCGCGGAAACTACACCGCCACCGCCTCCGACCCCGTCAGCAAGACGCCCAGCAAGGCCCTCATCGCCAGCGACCCCAAGATCATCACGTCTCAGATAGGCCCCAACGAGGTACACCTGCCCGTCAGTGACGAGCACCACGGCAACTGGCTCGAGAGCATGCAGACCCGCCGGCAGCCCATCGCCCCAGTAGAAGTAGGGCATCGCTCCTGCTCCGCCTGCCTGCTGCACCATATCACCATGAAGCTGAAACGAAGGTTGTACTGGGATCCCGTCAAGGAGCGCTTCCGCAACGACGACGAAGCCAACAGCATGCTCTCCCGGCCCAAACGCCACCCTTACACCTTCTAAAACAGATGAAGACGATTGCCTCGCTGCTGCTCACCGCAACCCTGCTGGATGCCACAGCCATGCATAACCGAAAAGATACGACGGCACCTTGGCGCTTCATCACCCTCGACCCCGGGCACTTCCATGCCGCCCTCGTGCAGAAGCGCATGTACCCCGAGGTAGATCCAACAGTCCATGTGTATGCGCCGGCTGGCGATGACCTGCGCCTGCACCTCACCCGCATCGAAGGCTACAATAAGCGTAGCGTAGACCCGACAGCCTGGCACGAAGTACTCCATACGGGCGATGACTACCTCTCTCAGATGTTGCGCGGCCACCAGGGCAACGTCGTCATGCTCGCTGGCAACAACCAGAAAAAGGCAGAGTACATCATCAAAAGCATCCAAGCCGGCTATCATGTGTTCGCCGACAAGCCCATGGCCATCGACGCCAGAGGCTACCGCACCCTGGAGAAGGCCTTTCGCCTCGCCAGGCGGAAGGGCCTCCAGCTATACGACATCATGACAGAACGCTACGAGATCTCCACCATCCTGCAGCGGGAACTCTCGCAGCGGCCGGAAGTCTTCGGCGAGCTGCAGAACGGCAGTGCCGAGCAACCGGCCATCACCAAAGAGAGCGTACACCATTTCTACAAGGAGGTCTCCGGATCGCCGCTGCAGCGCCCCGCCTGGTTCTACGACGTCGCCCAGCAGGGTGCCGGCGTCGTAGACGTGACCACACACCTGGTGGACCTCGTCCAATGGGAGGCCTTTCCGGAGCAGGTCATCGACTTTAGCAGAGACATCCGGCTACTGAGTGCCCGCCGATGGAACACGGCCGTCAGCCTGCCGCAGTTCACCGCCAGCACCTCCCTGCAGGCCCTACCCGACTACTTGGCGCCGAACGTGGACGCCGAAGGCATCCTGCAGGTGGCATCGAACGGACAAATAGACTATACCATCCGCGGCATCCACGCCCGCGTCTCCGTCATCTGGAATTACCGCGCGGAGCCAGGCGGTGGCGACACCCATTTCTCGGTGATGCGTGGCAGCCGCTCAGACCTCATCATCCGACAAGGAAAGGAAGGCGGCTTCATCCCCCGGCTCTACATCGAACGCAAGCCAGGGCTCGACGAGGTAGCCATGCGCAAGGCCTTCACAGAAGTGCAACATAAATACCCGGGCATTGCCCTGGCAGAAGATCTGAAAGGATGGGAAGTGACGATACCTGCAGTCTACCACAATGGGCACGAGGCGCACTTCGCACAAGTCACCGAGAAGTACCTAAGCTTTCTGAAGACGGGCGCAATGCCGGCCTGGGAAGTGCCCAACATGCTGGCAAAATATCGGCTCACAACTATGGCTCTGCAGCAGAGCCTGAAATGATTGGTCTGGCAGCCAGGGAAGTCATGCTAGCAGCTGCCGGACCACTTGTCCATGCACATCGGTGAGCCGGAAGCGCCTTCCCTGAAAGCGGTAGGTGAGCTGTTCATGGTCGATGCCCATGAGGTGCAGCATCGTGGCCTGGATGTCGTGTACGGAGACGGGGTCCTGGAGGATGTTATAGCTGAAGTCGTCAGTAAGCCCGAAACTACTGCCTTTCTTCACGCCGGCGCCAGCCATCCACATGGTGAAGCAGCGGGGGTGATGGTCGCGGCCATAGGCCTCTTTAGACAGGCGTCCTTGGGAGTAGACGGTACGGCCGAATTCCCCTCCCCATACCACCAGCGTATCTTCCAGTAGTCCCCTTCGTCGAAGGTCGGCCAACAGCGCGGCCGTAGGCTGGTCGATCTGCTGGCATTGGCGTTCCATATTCTTGGGCAGCCCGTCGTGGTGGTCCCAGCCCTGATGGTAGAGTTGGACAAAGCGCACATCCTTTTCCAACAGCCGGCGGGCCAGCAGGCAGTTGGCTGCATAGCTGCCTTTGTCGCGGCTGGCAGCGCCATAGAGTTCAAACACTTCCTCCGGCTCATCCGACGTGTCCATGACATCGGGTACGGAAGTCTGCATGCGGAAGGCCATCTCATACTGGGAAATGCGCGCTTCTACTTCGGGGTCTGCCCACTGCTGGTTCTGCATCTCATTGAGGCGTAGCAGGTGGTCCAGCATCTCCCTTCGCTCCGACTTGCCATAGCCCTCCGGATCTTTCAGAAAAAGCACAGGGTCGGCACCCGACCGAAACTGCACCCCCTGGTGCTCGGAGGGGAGGAAGCCATTGCCCCACAAGCGGGCATAGAGCGGCTGGTCTTTGGGAGCATCCTTCGAGACCATCACGATGAAAGCCGGCAGGTTGCGGTTCTCAGAGCCAAGGCCATAGCTGACCCAGGCGCCCATAGAAGGCCGGCCAGAGAGCTGGTGGCCCGTCTGGAAGAATGTGATGGCGGGGTCGTGGTTGATCTGTTCGGTGAATACAGACCGCACGATGCAGAGTTCATCGACCATCTTGGCGGTATGCGGCAGGAGGTCGCTCACCCAGGTGCCACTGCGGCCATGGCGGTGAAACGCGTAGGCCGAGGGGACGACAGGCAGAACTGCCTGGTTGGCGCTCATGCCGGTGAGTCGCTGTCCTTTACGTACCGAGTCGGGTAGCTGCTGCCCATAGCGCGACTGCAGCCGGGGCTTGTAGTCGAACGTTTCAAACTGCGATGGACCGCCTGCCATGAACAGGAATACGACCCTCCGTGCTTTGGGGGCCATGGCAGTGAGCTGCTGCATCCAGGCAGCTTCCGAAGGCTGCGCTGCCTGAGCAGCGCTCCCACCCATCAGCTGCTCTAAGGCGAAGGCGCCAAGCCCCATGGCGGTACGCGAGAGGAAATCCCTTCGGTCCCATGAGCGGGCCATCGCTTCAAGGTCTGGCGGAATGGGTCCTACATGCTTGTGTGGATCTGCCATGGCTATCGCTTGGTGAGGGTGGCGTCTGAATTCAGGATCGTGCTGGCCACGACGGCATGGGCTGCGACGAGTTCCGGGGGCTGTTGATCTATTCTTGGAAGGATGCCTGCCCCGAGCCAGCCGACCGTCTTCTCCGGATGGGACCGGAATCTCTGTTGCTGCTGGCTGTGCAAGTCTGCCAGCAGTGCCTGTTCTGCATCGGTCGGGTGCCGGCCCGTCAGAGAGCGGAAGGCCAGCCGGATGCCCTGTCCAATATCGGGCAGCATGGCCATCCGCTGCCCCAGGGCCTTGCAAGCTTCTAGGTAGGTAGGGTCGTTGAGGGTTACCAATGCCTGCAAGGGGGTGTTGGTGCGTTGCCGGCGGGAGAGGCATACGCTGCGGTCTGGCGCGTCGAAGGTGGAGAGGGTGGGGTTGGGCACTGTCCGCCTGACCAGGGCATAGAGGCTGCGCCGATGCAGATGTGCGGTGCTGTCGGCCCGATAGGTATCACCCTTGATATCCCAAAGTCCGATGGGCTGGTAGGGACGGAAGCTGGGGCCTCCCACCTCCGGCCGCAGCATTCCTGCTGCTGACAGTGCATTGTCGCGCAGCATCTCTGCCGTCAGGCGTGCAGATGGCCCTCTCGACAGCCAGCGGTTGGCAGGGTCTGCCTCGCGAGCGGCTGGAGAAACCCGGCTGTCTTGCCGATACGCCCGGGATAAGGCTATTTGCCGGACCATGCGCTTGACGTCCCATCCCGATTCGTGGAGGTCGATCGCCAGCCAGTCGAGCAGCTCGGGGTGACTAGGCATCTCGCCCTGATTGCCGAAGTCTTCTGAAGTACGCACCAGACCTGTTCCAAACAGCATCTGCCAGAGGCGGTTCACTGCCACCCGTGATGTGAGGGGGTGGTCTTGGTGCGTAAGCCATTGCGCCAGGCCAAACCGGTTTGATGGTAACGCTGACGAATACCCGAAGATGCTGGCAGGCGTACCAGGGGTGACGCGCTCACCGGGCATGTCGTATCGGCCCCTCCGCAACAGGTAGGCCGGCTTGGCGGCGGGCATTTCCTCCATGACCATCAGGTCGCGCACCTGGCGCATGGTATCGGATAGGGCCGTCCGCAAGGCACGGAGGGTGGCGAGCGCCTGCCGAAAGTCGGTGTCGGCCGTCTCCGCCCGAAAAGCAGCCAAGCTCTGCTGCTCCGATTTCGTCAGGCTGGCGGGAGGAATCCTGGCCAGCCGGCCAGCGTCAGCCAACCCTGCTAGGGCCCGAAGTTCCAGCGGGGTGAGCATCCGGCCATAGGCCGTCACATCTGACACAAGGCCACCGCGAAACCCCGTGCCACGCCACCATCCACCAACCTGCAGACCCGGCTCAGGCTTCTGATGGAAGATGATGTCCTTGGTCAGTCGGTCTTTGACGACGCGCATTTCCTGGGGCTCCCCATCCACCCAAAGTTGGAGGCCGGCAGCCCGCGAGGAGCCGTCGTATGCCAGTGTCAGGTGTACCCACCGTTCCCGGGTAGCAGGTTTTCCCGACTGCAGGATGATGGCATTGGAAGGGGCCGTATGGGCCATCAAGGCCTCGAAGCGACCGTTTCGGAGAGCGATGTGGAAGCCCTTGAAGTTGTAGAGTCGTTCAGCATTACTCTTATGGATGATGACGCCGTCTGAGAGGCTTTTTGGTATCCAGGCCCAGAGGCCAACGGTGAAGGCATCCGATCGACGAAACGCGCCAGCCCCCGACAGGTCTAGGTAGGTATCTCCGTCCAGCTGCAGCACCTGCCGGCCCTGCTCCTGGCGGAACCTGGCTGTATCCCCAGCCACACCTGCGTCGTGCTTCATGACGCCCTTGCGCGCCGTGTCGATGCGATCGAAGAGGTCACCGTCCAACGGAAACCATGCCTGGAGGCCTGCCTGCGGCCGTTTCCCTAGGGGTATTGACAGATACTGTCCTTCTCCGACCCAGTCCTCAGCCCTTTGGAGGGCTGCGGCGCGGACCGAGTCCACCGCGGCCTCGGCCGACCGGATCCTTGTCTGCAAATCGGTGATGGCCGCTTCCTGCACCGGCGTGGGGAGATGCAGTGTAGGGGTGGGCATGTCGTCGTTCCAAGATATCTGACCGGCCTCGAGGATGTTGTTGAAGAAGGCATAAAGGCGATAGTAGTCCTTCTGCGAAACAGGATCGTATTTGTGGTCATGGCAACGGGCACAACCCAGCGACATGGCCATGAAGGCCTCGCCGAAAGTATTGGTGCGGTCCATGATGTACTCTGTCTGGAATTCTTCTTCGACAATGCCGCCTTCCATATTTTGCTGATGGTTGCGGTTGAAGGCCGTGGCAATGAGCATGTCGCGGCTTGGCGTCGGCATGAGGTCTCCCGCCAGCTGTTCGTGGATGAACCGATCGTAAGGCATGTTGCGGTTGAACGCAGCAATGACCCAGTCGCGCCAGGGCGACTGGTCGCGGAGGCGGTCCACAGTATAGCCGTGTGAGTCGGCAAAGCGGGCAACATCCAGCCAGTCGGTGGCCATGCGCTCCCCATAGTGAGGGGAGGCTAGCAGGCGATCAACCTGCTTCTCATAAGCATCTGGGGAGGTGTCGGACAGGAATGCATCCACCTCGGCAGGGCTGGGTGGGAGTCCGATCAGATCTAGGCTGAGGCGCCGCAGCAGCGTCTCGCGGTCTGCCTCGGGGGCGGGCTGAAGGCCTAGCGCTGGCAGTCGCGCCCTGATGAACCGGTCGATGACACCCAACGGGCCGGGCTCACCGGTCAGGACAGGCACTGCCTGCTTCCATGGCTTCACAAAGGCCCAGTGGGGCTTGTAGGCTGCGCCTTGCTCTATCCAACGGACCAGGACGGCCTTTTCTACAGCGCTGAGTTCGAGGTGAGATGCTGGGATGGGCATGCGGAGGTCCGGGTCTGTCGAGAGGATGCGTCGGACCAGTTCGCTGCGATCGATCTGGCCGGGCCGGATGGCTACTCGCCCTGGGCTTTCCGGCAGCGGGCCATAGGCGGCTTCTGACAGATCGAGCCGCAGCCCGGCCTTCCGTTTACCGGCATCGGGCCCATGGCAGGCAAAGCATTTATCGGCCAGGATCGGGCGCACATCCCGGTTGTAGTCAACGGGACCCTTCCACTGACGGTAAGCACTCAAGACATCCGCCGGGAGGATGGGGTCGGGCCGAAGCGACGATAAGGCCAACGCCAAGGCGACCGCCAGGGCGAGGGAGCATATGTGACGCATCAAGACCATGTCATTTACTTTGTGTTGTCCCTAGTGATATTGGGCTGCCACCGTCTGCGTCCAAGGCCGGAAGGCTGGACCGCAGGCGACGGAAGCCCGCCTCGGTGACAGCGGTCCGCCAGAGGTATACTTTTTTCAGTTTTCGGCAAGGGCTGAGGGCATCGGCCACGCCATCGCCCACAGCCGTACCGTAGAGGTTTAGCACTTCCAGGGCGGGAAACCGGTCCATCTGACGAAGGCCCGCCGCTGTGACCTGAGTGCGGGATAGATCCAGCCGCCGAAGCTGCGGGAAGGCGGGCATCCCCAACAGGAAGGCATCGGCCAGGCTGGTGCCGCCGGCCCTTACTTCGATGGCCTGCTCCCGCAGCCGATTAAATGCCTGCATGAGGCTTTCATCTACCTTGTCTGCCTGTAGAAGGCTCACATAAAGTCCATGGGAGCCTGTCATCACCTCCTGTATGATCACGCCCCGCTGCTGTAGGAACAGAATAGCCGCCGTATCGGGCGCAGGCATAGAGGGCAGCACGGGCATGGATAGGGGCTCTTCGACGGCAAGCCCCTCCCCTTCCTCCAGCGCATCCGTTACCGCGAGCGGGACAGACCCTAAGGTATCGACGACGGGGCGAGTGACAGGTCCGAAAGGAGCGCCGGAGGCCACCCAACTGTACAGGGCTGCAAGCTCTGCACGGGTCAGTTGGTGCTTGCCTTTGGGAGGCATGTGCTTCTCGTCGGAGAGCGGGAGCAGGAGCCGGACATATAGAGGACTGGCTAACCGGTCGCCATCTAGCACGACAGGGCCATTCTTACCGCCTTTCTGGATCCAGGCCTCCCCATCTAGCCGGAGGCCTCCCTTTTGCTTCAGCGAGGAATGGCAGGAGGCACACCTACGACGAAGGATAGGCGAAACTTCGTCGCGGAAAGGATGCGACACCGACAACGTGTCGGTGGCTTTCACCGCAGCGGTGTAGGAAACCACAACCCCCGTATCTATATGCTGAAGGGCGCTTGTCTCAGAGGAGAAAAGATAGCCTTCTCCATGTGTGAGCGTACCTCCCAGATGCCCGGCCACCACCATACAGGCGGATGCCAGCCAGACGAGGTAGCGGCGCCATGGAACCCAAACCCAGGCCGCCCATGCGCCTATACAGGTGGAGATGCCGGCCCATTGGTGCCAGGAAGAAATGGACCCATCATAGGCATCCGATTGCCGCAGGAGGTAACCAGTCGCACAGGCAAACAACGAGGCCACGGCCGATAAGGCGATCGACAACCGCCATGCTGGCCCGTAAAGTACCCTCCGGCTCGCCGGCAGCAGGCTCAAAAGCAGTGAGAACGACAGCAGGCCTATGGGGAGATGAACCAACAAGGGATGAAGCCGGGAGAGAAAAGAAAGCATGGCAGCCGTTTGTTGATCTAAAGTAGTAAAGAAAAGCGGCGAGGAAAAATGAACCTTGGACCAGCGATAGAGGGTGTCGGAACGTTGGGCATCACGTCATTCACACATAGAGGAAAACTATTCCACCCGAGGAAACCGTGAATTAATCTACTGTTTTAACCTCTATCAACCACCTAAAACATGAGATGTAAAAATCCTCAGCTCTGTCGAACACATGGAGGTGACGCCGGCATTCAGGATAGAAAAAGGCTTCGTCATCTTTGTCCATTGGGAATGGCATGGCGGGTAGTGCTCGGAGCACAGCTTTTCTGAAACCATGATCCGATAGGATTTTGCTGCGTGACATTCAACCTGCCCGTTCACGACCGACTCGGGGTACAAACCACTGGTATTAAAAGCCGATGCCTGCTGGCTATAACCGATAAAAACGCCCTGCATTTTCATGGAAGAAGGCCAGCTGGTCGGCATGAGACCAAGAAGAACAAGCTTCCTCGACTACCTGCTGCCAGGAGGCATACCCCCCTGCCACCGTGTTGACAGGCCAGTCGCTGCCATAGATGATGCGCGCGGGCCCAAAAGCCTCTGCTGCATACTCTATATAGGGTAAGATCTGTGCAGGGATCCAGCTATTCCAATCGGCCTCTGTCAGCAGTCCTGAAATCTTACAAGACACCTGTGGCATTTGGGCCAGCAGCCGCAGGTGGGTTGTCCATGGATCCATTTGGCCGGACCGTATTCCTGGCTTTCCACAATGGTCCAGCATGAAAGAGACATCGGGGCAAAGGCGCACCAACGCCAGGGCATCAGGCAGCTGCTCGTGGGTAATACACAGCTCAAAATGAAAACCGCGCAACCCTGCTTTGCGGACGCCGGTGACAAACGATTCCTGCAGGCAAAAGCCAGGGGGCTGCCCCTGGATATTATGCCGGATACCCCTGACCAGCGGGTTGGCGGCCAAGGCGTCCAGGACAACGTCGAGGGATGCTGGCTCGGTAAGCTCGGCATGGGCGACAATGCCCTGGATGCGTCGGTCTGATGCTGCTAGCTCGAGGACCCATGCTGCCTCTGCCACCGAGTGCCGGGGATGGCAGTCGCATTCAACGAAGACCATCCGCTCGATGGCTATCCCCACCGTGGTATGGCAGTATGCATCCAACAGGAAGTCGCGGGCAAAGGGAGAGTCTTCGGCAATCCAGGGGTAGTCGAACCGTTCAGGGCTCCAAAAATGTGCGTGGGCATCCGTGATGGGTATCATGGCAAGGGCTAACTTACTGGTTCAATCATAAGAACGACACCCAAAAGTAATGGGCAAATGACATACCTTCCGTCCATGAGAACATCTTGGATCGCATGGGCGATATGGGCTTTGGCGATGCCCCTCTCGCTGTCTGCACAGACTTCCGCAGCCGATGCCCTGCTCCGCAGGGTTGAAGCACTGCGCATCGCCATGATCGATGGCAACAAGACGGCTCTGGAAGAGTTGACATCTGACAAACTCAGCTACGGACATTCCAACCTGCGGATAGAAGACAAGCAGGAGTTCATCGGCAGGCTGGTCTCCGGGGAAAGCGACTTCCTCTCGATGGAACTGACGGACAAGCAGGTCACCCTCTCCGGACGCACGGCCCTTTTCCGGTGCCGGCTAGATGGCAACACCATGGATGGCGGCAAGCCTGGGCAGCCGCGGCTGCATGTACTCATGGTATGGCAACAAGAAGGTCGCCGCTGGAAACTCCTTGCCCGTCAGGCCGTGAAGATCCCTTAAGGACCTCCGTATTCTTACTGCTGCCCTTGGGGTTGGCACCAATCCCATACGATCATATCCCAAAGAGCACCCCCATAGTTGAGGGTGTCAACTACTTCAAAACCCATGTTGAGATGCGAACGCAGGGATCGTATATTCTCCCGGTCGACATCGGCAGCACAGAATTCAAACCGATCCGACAGGCATTCGCGAAAGTGGTCGTACATCGCTGGCACTAGCCCGATGCCCCGATAGCGCTTGTCCACGCAGAGTTGTCCGACGACAACATAACCAGCCTCCCGGAGCTGCTTGCCCCGGAACACGATCTTATCCATCTTTCCAAACAAATCCTCCAGCAACGGATGCCCGTGACGCACCGCGGGCATGGCCACCAGTGCATAGCCTACGACTTCACCTGCCGCAGTGGCCATGATGGCAGGATGTTGCGCATGCATCTTCCGGAGGAAGTCCAGCGAGTACACCGCTGTAGTAAAGCCTTCCCGCAGGGCCTCTTCCGGGGAGATCCTATCTTTTAAGTTGGCCTGCTGCAAGCGTCGGATGCCCTCCAGATCTGCATCGGATACCGAGAGTCCGATCGTATAACTGACTACCATGGCTTATGCGATTACAGTAAATATAAATCAGCGGGAACGGCCTGTACCTACCCCTCTGTCTTAGCGGAATGCCGCCAGATCGCATTGGCTGCAAAGCTTAGCGGGTTAGCCGCAGATGAGGGGCTTCATCCCATCGTATCAGTTCATATTCAGCAGCCATAAATCCAAAGGAACCCCAGGGGCTGGTGTCGAGGATGGATTTGAAGACTTCTCTTGCCGCTTCCTTCTGACCGCGGTGCAGCAGGTAGCAGCCCAGCCCGTACCCAAAGGAGGCTGTGGATAGGCCTTCCCTGCTGCGAAAGGCCTTCATCACATCCTCCTGGGAAGTCGATAGTTGATAAAGCCGGAGAATCTCGAGGTAGTCATGATTCTCCATCAGATCCATGCCGGGGTCGACCTTTGCGAGAAACCTGCTGGCCGTACGATGGCGGCCTAACCGAAGCAGGGTCAGATGGTACCAGTTGGCCGTGGCAACAAACATATCGTTGTTGCGGGAGACCCGAAGACATTGCTTCCATGCTTGCAGGGCAGCCTTGTCATCTCGTTTCAAATAAAGGGCGAGTCCGAGATGGTACCAGATGTTGGACTTCAGTGTGCTGGTAGGGATGTTGCGGTCGTTGGGTATGCCGTCCGGCTCCGTCATGTCTGCTTGTCGACGCACAAGGGCTGCAGCTTTTCTAAGATCGCTGACGGCACTGTCCAGGCAGCGCAGCGTGATCCATCGATGCCCACGGTGGCGTAGAAAGCGGGCATCCAGCGGATGCAACTGATACCCAATGGAAAATACTTCTATAGCGTCGTGGTAGCGACCCAGATAGGCAAGGCGTCTACCCAGCCAGATCAGATGCTCGGGATTAGTGGGGTCTGACGCGACTTGCCGTTGAACATTGGTGAGTTGCTGTTCCATCGTTTGCCGGGCACTGATAGAGAGCATGGGCATGGGATAGGCACCACGGGGCGGACAGACCAGGGATTGGGCTAATACTGGGATGGCTGGGAAGTTGATCGCCAACAAGAGAAGCCAAGGCAGGTGGCGGTATTTGCAGGTCCATTGGCCCTCAGCGACCACGGCCCCATCCGATAATATCATTGGCATTCGCATAGATGAGCAGTGTCAGCAGGATTACCATCCCGACGATCTGGGCATACTCCAGGAACTTGTCGCTGGGTCTACGTCCGGAGATGATTTCATAGATGGTGAACATGACATGACCTCCATCGAGTGCCGGGATAGGCAAAAGGTTCATAAAGGCCAGCATGATGGAAAAGAAGGCGGTGATATTCCAAAACACCTCCCAGTCCCAGAGATCTTTGGGGAAGATGGATCCCATGGACTTGAAGCCTCCCAGCCCTTTATAAGCGCCAGTGGACGGGTCGATGATCTTACGGAACGACGCTACATAAGATGTGAGCTTGTCCATAGCCTTTCCCACGCCAGCTGGAAAGGATTCGAAGAACCCATAGTTCCTGACTTCGAGGCGGTAGATGCCCATGCGCTCCAGGTCTGCTATAGAAGGTATCTCCGGGAAAAAGCCAATGGTGCCCTGATTTCCGAGTACGGTGGTCAGTGTCAACGACTGGCCAGCGCGGTCTACCTGCAAAGCAATCGTATCTCCCTGCCGGCCGGAGAGCAGAGGTTTGATCTCATCAAAATACCGGATGGGGGTGCTGTCGATCCCAGTGATCCGATCTTGTGCCTGGAGGCCGGCGAGTCTGGCATTGCTTGTATCGCTGACTTCGGCCACGATGGCAGGGATGCGGGGCATCAGCATGGGAGCTCTTCGGCCTGCTTCTACGATTTTTTCTATGAGGTTGGCTGGAAGTTTACGTTCTAGGGTCTGGCCTCCACGTACAATGGTGACCGTCTCCCCCACCAGGAGATCAGCATTCAGGTCATCGAAGTATGCAACCGGCTTGCCATTGACAGCGAGGAGGTGGTCTCCATTTTGCAACCCCAGCTCGGTCGCAAGAGAATCCACACACCAGACGCCGTCTTTCATTCCGGACAAGGGTAGCTTTCTCTCCCCCCAAGCCCACAAGATCATTGCATAGATGAAGAAGGCCAGCAGTATGTTCATGCTGACGCCACCGAGCATGATGATGAGGCGCTGCCAGGCCGGCTTGCTGCGAAACTCCCTGGGTTCCGCAGGCTTTTTCAGCTGTTCCCGGTCCATGCTCTCGTCGACCATCCCGGCAATCTTCACATACCCACCCAGCGGCAGCCATCCAATACCATATTCCGTCTCCCCTACTTTCCGGCGGAAGAGAGAAAACCAGGGGTCAAAAAAGAGGTAAAACTTCTCCACCCGGCAACCGAAGATCCGGGCAGGCAGATAGTGTCCAAACTCATGCAGAATGACGAGGATGGAAAGCGACAAGACGAGCTGTGCAGCCTGCAGGCCGACAGACTGCCACTGGATATCGAGTAGATGGGTAAGCATGTGTAAGGTTGAAACACGATGAAAGGGCACGAACTTTCGACTACATATTCATGAGGGACGCTGCAAAATTACGTGCCTCGCCATCGCTCTCAAAATAATCATCGAGCGTGGGCTGTTCGATATATGGCACATGTGCCATTGTACGTTCGATCATATCGGTCATATCCAGAAATCCGAGGCGGTTGCGGAGGAATCCGAAGACGGCGATCTCATTAGCGGCGTTGAGGACGGCCGGAGCATTTCCCCCTTTGAACATGGCCTCACTAGCCAATGCGAGGTTTTGGAACGTGCGGATGTCCGGTGGCTCAAAATTAAGGGTAGAAGAGCGTTTGAAGTCGAATCTGGGAAATCTGTTGGGAATGCGTTGGGGATAGGCCAGTGCGTATTGGATGGGCAGCTTCATGTCTGGAAGTCCCATCTGCGCCTTGATGCTGCCATCTTCAAACTGCACCATGCTGTGGATGATACTTTGTGGATGAATGACCACCTGTATGCGGGAGGGTTCTAAGTTAAACAGCCAGCGGGCTTCAATCATCTCCAGCCCTTTATTCATCAGCGTGGCAGAGTCGATGGTGATCTTGGCACCCATATTCCAGTTAGGATGCTGCAAAGCATGCTCTTTCCGGACGTTGACGAGGAAGTTGGGCTTCTTGCCAAAGAAAGGTCCACCCGAGGCAGTCAGGATGATTTTCTCAATCCGATTGTAGGTCTCTCCCACGAGGCACTGGAAGATGGCGGAATGTTCTGAGTCAACCGGGATGATCGGCACACGGCCTTCCACGGCGCGCTGCATGACGATGTCTCCGGCAACCACTAAGGTCTCTTTGTTTGCTAATGCGATCGGCCGGCGGGTCGTGATGGCCTGGAGGGTAGGCTTGAGTCCGGCGAAGCCGACAATGGCGGCCAGCATCAGATCATATCCTGGATGCCCGGCTGCCTCTTCAAGGGCTGCGGCACCAGATAACACGGCAATGCCTAGGGGTTGCAGGGCCTCTCGTACGTCGGCATATCCTTGTTCTTCGACGATCACTACTGTGTGCGGACGGTGCAGGATGGCTTGTTCTATCAGTAGTTTGGCGTTGCTATGGGCGGTGAGGATAGAGGCCACGAAGAGGTTGGGATTATCTCGAATGACATCCAACGTCTGCGTACCGATGGAGCCTGTGGATCCAAAGACGGCGATGCGCCGGGGCTGGAGGGGCTCTTTTGGCGCTTCGCTAAAGGCAGGAGTGGATGAGCCGGTTTGCATAAGCGTTAAGTCTACAGCGATATCGATTCCAGGTAGGGCTGTAATCCCTCTGCCAACACCCGGTCGTTGCTCAGGCGGGGTACTTTATGCTGGCCACCCAGCTTCCCAATGCTTCTCATATAATGAATAAATGCATTGCGATGTAAGCTGTGAATGACCAGCGGCTTGAGGATCTTACCTCGGATCAGGTCATCGTAATATATGTTTTTTTCACGTAAGTACCCATCTACGCAGACGGCAAAGGCAGGCAGGTCGGCGGGCGGACGGTCAAACTCGATGAACCACTCATGACATGACTGGCCCTCGCCAGCAAGAATCAGAGGAGCCACAGTAAACTCCACTACAGATGCCCCTACCTCCTGGGCTGCACGCATCATGCTATATTCGACTTCTTCGGCTATCACATGCTCTCCGAAGGCAGAGATGAAATGTTTGATGCGACCTGTGACTTCTATCCGATAAGGGTCTAAGGAAAGGAACCGGACTGTATCACCTATGCTGTATGCCCAGAGTCCTGCAGTGGTGGACACTACCAGCGCATAGTGCACGCCCGCCTCCACCTCATGCAATGCAAGTCGGCGCGGGTTGGGCTCAAAGACATTCGCCACAGGGATGAATTCAAAATAAATACCTGAGTTCGTGTTCAGCAACAACCCTGCCTCCGGATTCCTTGTATCCTGAAAAGCGAAAAACCCTTCAGAAGCGGGAAACGTCTCCAACGTGTCCACCACCTTCCCGATCGATGCCATCAGGCTGTCCCGGTAGGGTCTGAAATTCACACCCCCATGCACCAGGATGGAGAAATGGGGAAAGATATCCTTCACCGGACGGCCCGTCCGGGCGGTCAGCCGGTCGAAGTACATCTGTACCCATGGAGGGATTCCACTGATGAGCGACATATCCTGGTCCAGGGTCTCGGCGATGATCTTGTCGAGCTTTTCCTCCCAATCTTCGGTGCAATTGGTCTCATAACTGGGCAGCTGGTTGCGCCTGAGATAGCTGGGTATGTGATGGTTGACAATTCCACTCAGCCTACCCGTTGGGATGCCCCCCACGCGTTCAAGCTCAGGTGATCCGGATAGGAAGATCATACGGCCACTAGCAAAAGTATGGTTGCTGCTCTCCGCCATGTAACACAACAACGCATTGCGCGCCGTCTGGATGTGATTGGGAATCGATTCTCGGGTGATGGGTATGTATTTTACCCCACTGGTCGTCCCGGAGGTCTTGGCAAAATAAATTGGCTGACCTTTCCATAAGACATTATGCCGTCCCTCCTTGATCCGCTCGATCCAGGGCTTGAACTGCTCATAATCGCGGACAGGTAATGCTTGGCGGAACTCCTGTTCGTTCGTCACAGCCGACAAACGATGGGCTGCCCCAAACTCCGTATGCGCTCCCACCTTTAGGAGGGATTGCAATACCCTTCGCTGGTCCTCGACCGCTGATTGCATTTGCTTACGGATCTGCTTCTGGATAAAGCTGGCAAAGGGCCTTGCTAGCAAGGAGCGTAACTTCATGCCTTTCTTTTTCAGCGGTTGGCAAATATACCCTGATCACCTATGAAAACCCCGCCAGGTCTTTTTTTTGAAAAAACCATCAGATTTTCCCAGAAAAACATACCTTTGCGATCCGAAATGCTAATATAATAACCATGTTCGCAATAGTAAAAATCGCCGGTCAACAATTCCGCGTAAGCACTGGGCAAGATCTGTTTGTGCCGCATCTGGATGGCAGTACCGGCGACAAGGTGACCTTCACCGAAGTCTTGCTGTTTGATAACAACGGAAAAACCTCCGTGGGAACTGACTGCAACGTATCAGTCAATGCAGAGATCCTTGGAGAGCGCAAAGGGGATAAAGTCATCGCCTTCAAGATGAAACGTAGGAAGGGATTCCGGAAGAAAATCGGTCATCGGAAACTATACACGCACATACGCATCGGAAGCATCGCCTGATAATTGAACCTACCCATTATTACTCAAAGCGACAATTATGGCACATAAGAAGGGTGAAGGCAGTGTTAAAAACGGAAGAGACTCCGAAAGCAAAAGACTCGGAGTGAAAATCTTTGGCGGACAGCCAGCCCTGGCCGGCAACATCATCCTCCGTCAACGTGGCACCGTATACCACCCAGGAAAGAATGTGGGTGTTGGAAAAGATTTCACGCTATTTGCTTTGTCTAATGGACTGGTACAATACCGTAAATCCAAAGGTGACCGAACCATCGTCTCCATCCAGCCGATCGAGATAGCGGAGTAAGTGGCAAAAATTTTGTTAAAAAAAATTTTGCGGAATATAAAAGTGTGTCTAATTTCATAGTGCAATTCTATTTTAACCCATTAAAATCAAAAGAAATGGCCACTGCAAAAAAAGCTGCAAAGAAAGCTGCTCCTAAGAAGGCTGCTGCTAAGAAAGCTGCCCCCAAGAAGGCTGCCAAGAAAGCCGCCCCCAAGAAGGCTGCCAAGAAAGCTGCCCCCAAGAAGGCTGCTAAGAAAGCTGCCCCCAAGAAGGCCGCCAAGAAGGCATAATTATTTGTTGATGAATTTGAAAGTCCCGCTGCCATGCGGGACTTTTTTTTTACCGCCGCCAACGAAAATTATGGTCAATGCCGCTATAGCTGACATGTTCAGCCTGCTGTCTAGGCTCATGGAGATCCATGGGGAGAACCCTTTCAAAGTAAAATCTTACGGAGCTGCTGCCTTCCAGATCGAACAGCTCAACAGGCCCCTTGAGGAAATCCCCAGGAATCAGGTTGCATCCCTCCAGGGAATAGGTCCTTCCACTGCCACAAAAATTACGGAAGTGCTTGAGACCGGTACGATGCAAGTGCTGGAAGACTTTCTGGCAAAAACCCCGACCGGCGTGCTGGATATGATGCAGGTAAAAGGACTGGGACCGAAAAAAATTGCTGCCATCTGGAAAGATATGGGCATCGAGACGGTAGGCGAACTGCTGTACGCCTGCCAAGAAAACCGACTGATGCGCTACAAAGGATTCGGCAGCCGTACCCAGGAAAATGTGAAGGCAGCCATTGAATTTATGTTGAAGTATCGCGACAGCTGCCTGTTTGCAGATGCGGAGCCGCTCGCCCAGGAAATCATCGCCTTCCTACAACAACACTGGCCGGAAGCTTTGCATGCCCCTTCCGGTGCGTTCCGACGCCAGTGCCCCACACTGGAACGCATTGATTTTGTCACGACCACGGATCTAGCAAAGCTCACTGAAGCCATTCAGGCTTCTGACCCCACGATGATTGTCTGGCAGGAACCACATCGGATCACCCTCGAGAAGGATGGCCAGATCGATTTGGTATTTCATGGCTGCCAACCGGAAAACTTCGGGTCTACCCTGCTGTCAACGACGGGTAGCGAGGCCTTTCTGGCCAAATGGCAACAGCTGTACGGAGTTATCCCACCCCGTGAAAATGAAGAAGAACTATTCGAATATGCCGCACTGACCATTGTCCCTCCCAGCCGACGCGAGCCTCCTTATCCAGGCGGCATCCAGAAAGGCTCTGCCAGCATCAATGAAATTCAGGTCTCCGACATCAAAGGCATCATACACGCACACAGCGATTGGAGTGACGGTGTCCACTCACTTGAAGAAATGGCCCTGGCCTGCATCCGATCCGGTTTTGAATACTTGGTGATCAGCGACCATAGCCGCTCGGCACAATATGCCGGAGGCCTCCATATAGAAAAAGTCAGCCAGCAGCATACCCTTATCGACACCCTCAACGCACGCCTCCATCCGTTCCGGATTTTCAAAGGTATCGAGAGCGATATCCTCGGAGATGGATCCCTCGACTACCCAAACGAAGTGCTGGCAAGATTCGACCTCGTCATCGCCTCCATACACTCCAACCTCCAGATGTCTGAAGAGAAGGCCATGATGCGACTGATGAACGCTGTCAGAAACCCCTATACAGATATCATCGGCCATCCGACCGGGCGACTGCTTTTGAGCCGCCCTGGCTACCCGATCGATCACCTGGCATTTTTGGATGCCTGCTCCGAAGCGGGTGTTGCCGTAGAAATCAACGCACATCCTCGTCGCCTGGACCTCGATTGGACGTTAATACCAGCAGCGCTAGAGCGAAACATCCTGCTCTCTATCGATCCAGATGCTCATTCCACAGAGGGATTTTCAGATATCCGCTACGGCGTACTGGCCGCACAGAAAGGAGGTCTTACAAAGACATCAAATCTGAGCAGCCTCTCCCAGTCGGAGCTAGCTTCATGGCTGCAGGCCAGAAGAAGAAAAATCTCTTTCTGACAGGGGGCTATCTATCGCTGTCGTCTCTTCGAGGTGTATGGGTAGGTGAATAAAGAAGGTTGTCCCCAGCCCATCATTCGACTGAAAATGAATACGCCCTTTTGTTTTTTCGACAATACTGCGGCACATGGCCAGGCCTAGCCCGGTACCAGATGTTTTTGTCGTGAAGCGTGGATGAAAAATCTGTGGACGTACTTCATCCGGAATGCCATCGCCATTGTCCTCTACCAATACAGACACTTCTGTCGCTTCCAGGGTGGCTTTGATCCTGACCAAAGGCTCCCGGTCTTTGGGGATGGCTTCCAGGGCGTTCCGCACTAGGTTCGTGAACAAGCGGTTCATCTGTGTCTTATCCGCAAATACGGGGATGGGCGAGAGGGGAAGATCACATTGGACCTCGCCACCGTTGATGCCAAACAATGAGGCGACAGAGCTGATCACTACCCGAAGGTCAAAATGCAGGTTATTGGACTGACCAATATTAGCAAACTCTGCAAAGTCGCTTGCAATATGCGAGAGATGCTCAATGTGCTCGATCAGATTAGAGGCCATGCGGGCAGACATCTCCTGGACATTAGGGTCGCCCGCATCAATGGCCATCTGTAGCCGCTGGATGCTGAGTTTCATGGGAGTGAGCGGGTTCTTGATCTCATGGGCCACCTGCTGCGCCATCTCCCGCCAGGCGCCTTCCCTCTCCTGTATCGCCAGGGCAGCGGCACTTGCCTCCAGCTTATGCACCATCTGATTGTACTGCTTCACCAGAACGCCGATCTCATCTGTCCGATCCCAGGCAATCTCTTCATTGTGCCCCATCAGGCTCAGCTCCTCCATTCTCCTGCCTATCCATGTCAGGGATCGGGTGATCTTATTGGTGATCAATACAGAAATAATCCCACCTATGAGGAATATGAAGGTATTCAGGTTGATCAAGGCAACAAGAAAGCCAGATATCTCCTGCTTCAGTCCACGGTTCGAGGCAAAGTATGGGATGTTCAGATACACCTGTGCCACAGACCCACTCAGCTGTAGGGGACGATAAATACTGAGGTAAGACAACTGCCCATAGTCTTCCGTCTGAAGAAATTGCACCTTACCCTGACTCTGCATCTTCCAGTAGGCCGTTGGATTCATCCTGCGATTGAGGATACCCTCTCCATACACGAAAGGTTGTGAGGAGGCGAGAAGTGCTCCAGCAGCATTGTAGACATTAATGTCTGCATTGTGTGCCTCTGAGATCTCCTGGGCAAGGATTTGCATCTTGCTACTGAGAGAAGCCCCTGTGTCGGAACCAAGGGCTGCCAGCCGGTAGCCAAAGTCGGCAGACATGGACTGCAGGCTGCGACTCAGCATCTCCCGGTTACCCGTATCATAGCGTGCTATGAAGAAATAGATCGTAGATGCCCCGATGACGAGGAATGAAAATAATGTGAAGAGGATCACCGTCCCGTGTATCTGCCTACGGATACTGATTCCGCGCAGCCAAGGCAGGATGGACCGCAGGTCGAATCGGAACTTCACTAAATAGCTGGCCAACTGGAAAAGGGCCACCCAAAGCAGGGAAGCGCAGAAGACATAGCCAAACAATGTGATCGCTTCCAACACATATCTGCTTCTGCGGGCAATGACCACGACCTTCCCACCGCCTGCTCGATGCCATAGGATGTCGAAACCATCAGAAGTCCCCCAGTGAAACCGGTCTAATGGCACATCTCCGGATGCCAGTCGCACCGGGAAGTCGAAGTCATTCCGGCTGAGTTTAAGGCGAAGATTGTCGTAGACGGCATAGGCATAGCCAGGCTGACCATCGAGTACGGAGCCCTTCGGCTGTCGAATGAGTTCAGGATACAAGGCTTCCTCCCGAAACCTTCGCGGGCTGGAGACCATGTACATAATGGCTCGAGCGATGCTAGTCTGATCCCTGACCTCCCGACGGTAGATATAGCTGAAACTGGTAAAGTCTTTCTCATAGTAACGCATGCCCGCAACCTTTGTCGGCTTAGCATGAAAAGTATAGAGGGCCTGAAGGGTGTCGTATGACCATCGGTCGGCAGGAGAAAACACACTACCGTCCGCATCAAACAGATAGAGTCTTGTATCGAACCGATTCGTGTAGCCGCTGTAGTTGGCCGCCACTAGACTGTCTTTAAGCCGTTGGGAGAGGCCTGGGTTTCTGAAACGGTCTATATTGGATAAAATCAATGCATTGCTGATACCCTTGACGGCGATATCGACAAGATACTCACCGGATGGGTCCACCTGCATGGCCAGCTGCGTGGCGGCTAACTCTCTTCGTTCCATCTCCCGACTCTGGTTCTCTGTAAACAGGATCGTAGAGATGGAAGCAGCATAAAACACCAACCAACCGACGATATGCTGCCCCATGCGTTGCCCCTTGCCCTGAAAGAAGGGAACAAATGACAACCACTGATAAAGCAACAGCCATATCCATAAAGCCATCCCAAAACCACGTGACTGAGCGGGCAGGCAAAGGACGATCAGCATCAAGCCCATTCCAGCGGTGACCAGCAGGTTCGTGTAAGCACCCTTTCCCGCTGGCTCCTGGAACCGCTCGAAAATCATCTGGCTGAGGATGTAATAGCCCATCGACAGGCATACGATGGTGAAGAATCCAGCCACCGTGTACCCATCCATTCGGAAAAAGTCGGTTACATCGTATGAGATATCTGAATCAGACACCAACCGCCGCACTACATCTCCCGCCAGCCAGGTGATGACCACCAGAAAAAGCGCTCCCAGGGCAGCACGCGTCAATGCCCGCAAGCGGGTTCTGGGCTTTGGCATCCCAACATGGCCAAAAAAAGACTGCGCCAACAGCACCACCCATACAAAGAGCAGGGTATTGACCAGCAAGTCACCCAACGAACGGGAAATCTTGCCTGCCTGATACATGGCTGGATCAAAGAGCGCCACGCCTCCATAGACCATCGAGGCGGGAAGAAGGTAGGTGCCCCCCCGTAGCAATACAATAGCTGCGATGAGGAATACAAGGGCTGGAAAAGGACCCAGCTGCCTTCCAAATCCAAGAGCCGTCATGTGCAAATAGAAGCAGATAAGCAGGGTCCCCAAAAGCCGTAGCAAGATGACTAGCCACCCACCACCCCCTTCTGTGGCCTCCGGCTTCCGCTCAATACGATAAACTATTTGTCCATCTATATTCCGGATCGGGATATCCTTGACGGAAGTGGATATCCGATAATTAGCCTCTACATCTGGCGCACCGACGAACCCTTTACGCAGGTAATCATTCTCTACGAAGTAGTCCATCCGCACCGGCAGCAATCCGCAAAGCAGCCAGTCAGGAGAGCCATTAATCAATACCCTACGCCGAAGAAATAGGTATTGCCCGTTGGGCATCTCCACCCACGACGCTTCGTCATCACCTTCCAACATACTCTCCAGGGGTATCGAGCGCTGTGTGTTCCAGTACCGGAGAACGGGCGTTGCCCCCGCCACTCGCCGGTACAGAAAGATTCCAATTTCCTGAGCGCTCAACCGTTGCATGTCGGCCTCCCCGAGGGAGTCGAGGGACATCGTATACAACAAGGATGTGTCTGTCAGCACATTGGCAAATGCCAGCTCCTGGCGCTGCAACTGTTGCTGCAGGATGCGCTGAACACCTGCCGGGGAGGTACTATAAGAAAAGTAGTTGCTGAAGATGAAAGAAAACGTAAACAGCCATGCCGAGATGATCGGCAGATATGCGTAACGATAGACGGTATCAGCTAAAATACGGTTCAAGGGTGCCCC
This sequence comes from Bacteroidota bacterium, assembly GCA_016868815.1. Classification (GTDB taxonomy): domain Bacteria; phylum Bacteroidota; class Bacteroidia; order Chitinophagales; family Chitinophagaceae; genus Pollutibacter. The sequence goes on along the minus strand of VGFQ01000002.1, from coordinate 118,303 downwards.
TTAGGTTGATATATAACAAACGGGTACAGGAATACACATATCATAACATACCACCCTCCCTGGCAGGGTGGTATGCGCGTTTGACACTATCCCAGATCGCGTCCATCTCCGCCAGACTCAAGCCCGAGAGGGGCCGTCCTTGCGCTTGTGCTAGCATTTCCATCTGCCGAAAACGCTCGCTGAACTTTTGGTTGGTACGCTCCAGCGCGAGCTCAGGGTCTATACCTGCAAAACGGCTGTAGTTAACCCATGAAAATAAAAGGTCGCCAAACTCTTCCTCTGCATGTCGACGGGTTACTGGGCTGTCGGAAGCTGCCCGCATGGCTAGCGCTTGCTGCAACTCCCGCTCCTCTTCTTTTACTTTTTCCAATACCTGTGCGGCGGCCTGCCATTCAAAGCCTACCTGAGCTGCTTTCTCTTGGATGCGTACTGCCTTGACTAGAGCAGGAAGAGAACGGGGAACCCCCTCTAGTACGGAGGACTTCCCTTCGTTCATCTTTATCTGCTCCCAATTCCGTTTCACATCGTCTGCATCAGACACCGATACGTCTCCATAAATATGTGGGTGGCGTTTGACAAGTTTCTCGGAGATGCTATCGATCACATCTTCTAGGCTGAAGTGCCCCTGTTCGTGGCCGATCCGGGCATAAAAGAGAATATGCAGCAGCAGGTCTCCCAGCTCCTCCCTTATACCGCTCCACTGCCCAGTCGCAATAGCATCTGCCAGCTCATAGGTCTCTTCAATGGTGAGGGTCCGGAGTGTCTCCGCAGTCTGCTTCCGATCCCATGGGCAGCGTTCCCGCAGCTCATCCATGATCGTTTTAAGCCGCAGGAACTTATCGGCCAGAGTCTGGCTCATACAAAAGGTTTAGTGCCGGTCGACCGCTGACCAGCCTTTATCAAAAATACGAGAAAAAGCAAGGGTAGCTAAGCACAACAATCCAGGGCGACCGGCCGGCAATTGTCTGTCTTCCCCTAAGGTCAGCCATGAAAGTTTCTAGGCATACATTTCTTCACGCAGGGACTTGACCCGGTCATCTTCCATATACTCATCGAAGGTCATCAGACGGTCGATGATGCCTTGCGGGGTGAGTTCGATGATCCGGTTAGCCACCGTCTGCATGAACGTATGGTCATGAGAGGTGAGCAAGACGATGCCGGGGAAGCTGATGCATCCCTCGTTGAAACTTTGGATGCTTTCCAGGTCGAGGTGGTTGGTCGGCTGGTCCAGGATGATAACGTTTGGATTTTGCAGCATCATACGACTGAGCATACACCTGACTTTCTCTCCGCCGGACAAGACATTTGTCTTCTTTTGTATGTCATCGCCACTAAACAGCATCTTCCCCAGGAAACCCCGAAGGAAGGGCTCATCGGCATCCGTGACATGAGGAGGTACATACTGCCTCAGCCAATCGATTAGAGATAGCCCTTCTGTGAAGAAGGCCGTATTCTCCTGTGGGAGATAGGCCCTCGTGATGGTCGTTCCCCATTCATGCTTACCGGCATCTGTGGCCATATCGCCGTGGATGGTGGAGAAAAAGGCAGTGACGGCCAGGGCATCCCGACTGACAAAAGCGATCTTATCGCCTTTGTTGAGGCTGAAAGAAACTTTATCGAAGAGCACGCGTCCATCGACCGATTTCTGGAGGCCTTCCAACTGTAGGATTTGATTTCCGACCTCCCTCAGTGGTTGGAATATGATACCCGGATACTTACGGTTGGAGGGTTCTATCTGTTCGATAGTGAGCTTCTCCAAGGCCTTTTTTCGTGCAGTGGCTTGCCGCGACTTGGAGGCATTGGCACTGAATCGGGCAATGAAGTCGAGTAGGGCCTGTCGTTTGTCTTCCACCTTTTTATTCCGATCGCCCAGCTGGCGAGCCATGAGCTGGGATGACTCGTACCAGAAAGTATAATTGCCGGTGAACACTTTGATCTTCTGGCGGTCAACGTCTGCGACATGGGTGCAGACGGCATCGAGAAAATGTCGGTCGTGACTGACCACGAGCACGATATTCTCATAGTCTGCCAGAAAGTCCTCCAGCCAACTAATAGTCTCAATGTCTAGGCCGTTTGTCGGCTCGTCCATTAGCAGGATGTCTGGATTTCCAAACAGTGCCTGTGCCAGCAGCACCCTTACTTTAAGGTTAGAAGGGATCTCCTTCATTAGGCTCTGGTGATATTTCTCTGTCACCCCCAGGTTGCTGAGCAGCGTGGCTGCATCACTCTCTGCCGAATAGCCGCCCATCTCGCCGAATTCGGCCTCCAGCTCCCCCGCCCGGATACCGTCTTCTTCGGAGAAGTCTGTCTTAGCATAGATCGTCTCCCGCTCCTGCATCACTTCCCACATTTTTTTGTGACCCATCAATGCGGTGTGTAGAACGGTTTGCTCGTCGAATTCAAACTGGTTCTGGCGGAGTACTGCCATCCGCTCACCGGGCGTGATCTCCACACTGCCTTTGTTGGGTTCAATCTCCCCGCTGAGGATCTTGAGGAAAGTACTCTTGCCGGCACCGTTGGCACCGATGACGCCGTAGCAGTTGCCACGCGTGAAATGAATATTGACTTCATCGAAAAGGACGCGTTTTCCGTAGGCAAGTGTGATGTTTTTGGCCGATAGCATAATCCAGTTGTATTGTAGTAGAGAGTACCCTCAGAGCGACTGTAAATCTACGGAATGGCATGATGCCTGCCATGGTGGCCATGGCTTTCCTGCGGGTTGGAAGCTCATTGTGGCCGAGGTCCGAACAATAGGCTGCCGATGCGCACCTGCGTCGAGCCCTCTTCGATGGCTATCCGGAAGTCTCCGCTCATACCCATCGAAAGGGAATGAAAATCTCTACTATCGGCAAACCGCCCAGCCTTGAGCGACTGGAAAAGGCGGTGAAGTCCCCGAAACTCCTCCTGGATCTGCACTACTTCTTCCGTCATGCTGGCCATCCCCATCAGACCGCAAAGCGGCGCGTAGGCAAGGGTCTCACCGTTGTGGGTGGCATCCAGGACTTGGTTCAGTTCTTCGTGTGAGAGCCCGAACTTGGTCTCTTCGCGGGCGATATGGACTTGTAGGAGGCAGCCGACGGACCGATTGGCCATTCCTGCCTGTCGGTCAATCGCCTGCCAGAGGCGGAGGCTGTCGACGCCGTGGATGCGATATACAAAAGGGACGAGGAGTTTCACCTTGTTGGTCTGTAAATGACCGATGAAATGCCATCGGATATCTGAGGGCAGCAAATCTTTCTTCTGCAGCAATTCCTGCACATAGTTCTCGCCGAAGTCGCGCTGCCCATAGGAATAGAGCCTCTCCATGGCCTCGATGGGCTGGGTCTTGGAGACGGCAACCATCGTCACCCCCGACGCGTTGCATTCCTGCTGGAGTTGCTGCCAGGCGGTTAGATCAATCACCATGGAACAAAGATATGTGCTGCGGGGGGAGTAAGGGTTGGGTTATCTCCTAGAATCCCTTACCCTTTGAGCGCCTGCCGTCCTATAACTATGCGCTGTACTTCGCTGGTACCCTCATAGATCTGCGTGATCTTGGCGTCGCGCATGAGTCGCTCTACATGGTATTCTTTAACATACCCGTAGCCTCCATGCACCTGTACGGCTTCGGTGGTCACCCACATGGCCGTTTCAGATGCGTACACTTTTGCCATCGAAGAGCTCATCGTATAATCAAGCCCCTGATCTTTTTCCCAAGCTGCCTTGAGGCATAGCAGTCTGGCCGTCTCGATGCGTGTGGCCATGTCTGCCAGTTTGAACTGCACGGCCTGGTGATCTGCTATAGGCTTGCCGAAGGCTTCGCGCTGCTTGGCATAGGCCAGGGAGCGCTCATAGGCGCCAGAGGCGATGCCGAGGGCCTGTGCGGCTATGCCAATGCGCCCACCCGCTAGGGTTTGCATGGCAAAGGAGAACCCAAAGCCATCTTCACCGATGCGGTGTTGCTTCGGGACCCGCACATCGTTGAATATAATGCTGTGGGTATCACTGCCGCGGATGCCCATTTTATTCTCTTTGGCACCGACGGTGACGCCCAGCCAGTCTTTCTCCACGATAAAGGCGTTGATGCCACGACTCCCTTTGGCTGGGTCTGTCTGCGCCATCACCAAGTAAACGGAGGCGGAGGATCCGTTTGTAATCCAATTCTTAGTGCCATTGAGCAGATAATGGTCACCATGGTCCACGGCCGTCGTCCGCTGGGAGGTTGCATCACTTCCGGCCTCGGGTTCCGACAACAAGAAGGCCCCAATGTATAGCTCGCCATCCTTTCTGCCCTTAGCCAGGGGGATCAGATATTGTTGCTTCTGCGCTTCAGTACCGTAGGCCTCCAACCCCCATAGCACCAGGCTGTTATTCACACTCATGCATACGCTTACACTGGCATCGACCTTGCTGATCTCCTCCATCGCCAGCACATAGCTAACCATGTCCATACCTGAGCCGCCATATTCGGGAGCCACCATCATACCCATGAATCCCAACTCTGCCAGACGCATCACCTGGTCCCGGGCAAACTCCTGCCGCTCATCCCGGCCGATGACATCCGGCAGACACTCGCTCTCGGCAAATCCTCTGGCTGCCTGACGAATCATCTCCTGCTCTTCTGTAAATCGGAAATCCATGTGTGATCGGTTTATCTATAGTGGCACCTGACTCGAACACTAACACTTGTTCGTATTGGCATTCAAAAAAAATCGGGTAGCCCCGATTTTTACTGGCCGTGCTGGATGGCCGGCGAGCGATTATTCTTTCTTACCCAGGGCAGACGACATTCCGATGCCATAAAAAATATGACTGGAGGCGTTGCCGGTGACGGGGAAGCGGAATTGTGACTGAAAGTTTAAGTATACATCATCAAATAGGTTGACCTGAAGGCCCAACCCTAACGGTGCATAGGCAGCAAAAAAACCATTCCAGGCAGAAGCACCTGCCCCCAGGGATACATAGGGGGAAATGAGGTATCGATCCGACAATAGCTTTGCCAGGAAGGAGACGTCGGACTCGATCATTGTATGGGGGATGGTGGCTGTGGGAATACGGTTTCCGGGGCGGGGATAGTCCAGACTCGTCAGTCCTAGGCGTAGCATGACATCGAGGTTGTCAGAAATTCCGGAGGCATAGGAAAGAGCAAAACCAGGGTTCATATCCCTCGTCTGTGCCCAGCTACCCTTGTCCATGATGCTGCTGAGGCTGGAGCTCTGGTAGTCGGAAACGGTCTTGAAATCATGCAAGGTGAAGGATACGCCCAAAATATGACCCTTCTTGTTGGCCTTTTTCCATTGTGCCTGCCCTGTGACCACAAAGCAGAGCACCGATATGAATAAGAGGATTTTCTTCATAATGTAAATTTATGATACAATGCAAAAATAAAAGGACCTAGCCAAAATCGGAAATATTCCTTTTCCCCACCCGCTTGGCAACTGTAAGGGTTCGGCGATGGCCCCAGCAATCACATTGGGAAAAGGCAGTATAAAAGGTATTACAGAAATGGAAGTTTTTCCCACATTTTTTGCTTCGAAAAAACGATAGATCGGCCGGAGGGCGGCGATAGCTGTGCATTATGCTCAATATGGATGATTTAACCAGAGACAACTGATAGGGGTGACCTGGCGGATTGTCTCCAGCACCTATCTCAAGGGGTTTGTCTTATCCGAATGCCTGTCACCCTCCTGTATTTAGACTGGCTCGTGACGCAAATAATCCTGCACGACCCGGGGGCCATACGAATGGAGAATGCCCGGGAAGCCTCGTGGGGGCTTGTCTAGAAGCTGACCAGTTGTCATGTAGCCATTACGGAGTCTGCTTCCTGAACCTATACCAGGCATGGGACTTGGCAGGGATATGTACGGTCAACTCTACCATGTAGTCTCTATCAACCCGAAGTGCCCGGGCCGGGCCCTCCCCTTGGCAGACCCAGGCAAGCTGCTGTAACCCCGTGTAATAGACAGGAACCCTTATGGTACGAGTCATCGGCTGATCCAGAGGATTGTAGAGCATGAACAGGCCGCAGGTTTCGCGTGAAGGGTCGACGTGCAGGATTCCATCCCAATCGCGGCCATCCGCCCGGCGCAGATGGATGATGTCTGCATTTAGGATGCCACGGTACTTTTTATACCAGGAGACCGTAGCGGAAACCATGGCACGTGTCTCCTCCGTATCGAAAAGTCTTGGGCCACGGTAGCAGGCCTGTACACCTGCACCATAGTACTGAACCATCAGCTCGCGGTAATCTTCCAAATGCTCGGAAAGCGGCTCCAAAACTGCCTCGGGTCCACCTCCTTGGTAGCGCACCAGGGGCACGAAACCCCAGCTCATGGAGGGGGTCTTCTCCCAGGTGCCGTCGTAGATATTCTGTCGGTTCAGAATGCGTTGCTGCTGCCTGGAAAGAGAGAAATTGGTTTCTCGGTAGCCGATGGCAATTTTGTGGGTACCGTCGAGGAAATACCAATCAGGTGCGTTGATGTAGATACCGCGGGCCAGCATCCAGCGGTAAAGCCCTTTCTGGAGCTCCATCTGCCGCCATTGGGAATCCCCTAACCCCTCATGACCGGGATGCATGCGAGAGGCGCAGACATCCCCAGGATAAGGACCGTCGTTTTCGAAAAGGTCGAAGCCGGTGTAGGTAAAGAACCCTCGCAGTTTGGCAAGATATGCCAGTCCCCATCGGCTGCCCATACAGGGCGCATGCCCGAAGAAGGCTGCCGCATCAGGCTTACCTGATACAGGGTCTATCACATCATCCTCATCGCTGATGCGCCTGGAACTGAACAGCGAGTACCCACCTATCAGCACTTTCCTTGTATGGGCATATTCGGCCAGCAACCTCCACCGCTCTAGGTTTGCGCGGGTGGTATCCTCCATGTTGAGGTGGCTGCCGAAACTCAGGATCACCGCCTCATAGCCGGTGGCCACACATTGGTCGACGGCACGGCGCACTTCGTCGTCGTTGCGGCTCACCAAATGCATGAACACCGGATTCTCGGTGACCCAGGGCGCTATACAGCGATACATTTTCCGGATGGCCAGCCCTCTGCGCTCACGATCGTAGCCATCCATCAGCAGCTCGCAGGTACGAGCGGAAACGTAGGCCTCACCTGGCTTCAGCCGCACAGAAGTAACTTTTTCTGGGTAGACTTCCAGCATGCAGGGTGTCTGGTAGTTGTAATTGACTTGTGAAGTATAAAGGCTATCCGTCTTCCAGTGTGTTGTCTGGTCGCTGATATCATAGCGCATGGCATTGTTGAAGGCATAGTTAGTCTCCACATAGATGCCATGCTGCTTTTTCATCTGGTCCGGACTGCCAACGACAGCACTTTCTTCTTCCACCAACGCCAGCAATTCATGCACAGGATTTCCAATCACCACATCAGCAACACCCGGGTTCCTTAGCTCCATCCATTTCACAATCAGCGGGATACCGTCATGCAGTTCGTAATGGATACTCACCTGAAGCCCCCTACCCTCAGGATCGGCAGTGCCATAGTCAAAAGAAAGGGTGATGCCAGAAGGCCTAGAGAGCCCTCCGAAGCGGCCCTTCCATTCTTTGTCCTTGACGGAGTCCACCCATCCAAGCACCTCGGCACGGGTGGGCCACGTATGCGGTTCAATCCTACCGACACGCACCGACTGTATCTGGAAATCGCCGACACCCGACTTCAGACCATCCACCCAGGTCGGGAGGAGATATGCTCGTTCAGGTACACCCTCCAATCCACCGATGCGGAAAACATGCCCTCCGATGGTGATGCGCGCCTCCGGTGCCACGGTACGCAACAGCTGCTGGCCTGTCACCAGGTTGGTGAAGTCGGTACAAGCGACATTCGGCGTAAGCCGGAAGACCCTTTTCACCAATCCATTACACAAGATGATATCCCGCCCATCGACACTTCGGTAGGCACCGGCCCGGGCATCCACAAGTCCCAACAGCCAGTCGCTCTTGGGCTGCTCAGCGAGAGAAGCCCGCCAGATGGGCAATCGCTCCAATCCCGGCTGGGAAAAGGAAGGGACTGCCAGCCAATAGCCAGCCAGCCAGAATAGTCCAATACGCTTTATCATATCCATGCTTGAGCGTCTCGTGCTGCAGAATGAAAATAAGACATCTAGTATCAACACACGATCGAACTGAGGCTTCCGAAAAATACTCGCCTTTGGCGAACGCCTAGAACGGCTCAGGCGCCAACCAATGAACCGCTGAGGGACGATATGCGAGCCCTAGGGCCTGACCAGGCTGCCACACGGCATCGCGCAGATAGAGACGCAACCTGTCAGCTCCGACCGCCACCCTAGCCAGGTAAGATGCGCCAGAAAACTGCAGCTCCTCGATGCACCCGTCGAGCACCCCGGCACCGGGAGCGACCGCCTCCCAGAAAGAAGGCCTCACCATCCAACGGGCGGCAGCTGGCGCAGCCGGGAACCATCTTCGGAGTGATATGGGTATGCCGATCAGATCATAAGGCCCCATCAGACCTGCTACCGCTTCATCCACTGGATGGGACCATAGCTCCTGCGGATGACCGGTCTGCACTACCCTACCCGTCCGCAATACCACGACGCGGCTGGCCCAGGAAAGGATGTCACTACCATCATGGAGCACCATCAGGCAGGTGATGCCCATACGCTGTTGGAGATCAACCAACACCTCCTGCAGAAGCGATTTATGCAAGGCGTCGAGGTTTGAAAATGGTTCGTCCAGCAATAGAAGGCGGGGGTCAGTAACCAGAGCGCGTGCCAGGGCCACCCGCTGCCGCTCACCACCCGACAGGTCTTGCGTCCAGCGAGTCAGATAGGGTATGATGCGACAGGCACTATAAATCGCGTCAGACTCCTCCGGAGGCACCAGGCTCCAGGCGGCCAGCTCGTCGGCGACCCGATAGTTGCGCCTGAGCTCGTAATGTTGGCTGAGATAGGCAATGCCCGGATGCCCTGGCACCAGCGCCTCTACAGGACCCTTTACAAGTTGCCCCTCAAACCATACCTTGCCCGCGTCTGGCTGCTCGAGTCCCGAGAGCATACGCAGCAACGTCGACTTGCCGGACCCCGACATCCCGGCCACCGCCAAACGTTCCCCCCTTGCCAACGTCAAAGAAAGGTCGTCGACAGCAAGGTGCCCCCCATAGCTCCGGGTGAGATTGTGGGCGTCGAGCCAAGCCGAATCCGATGCGGGCATACAAAGCACTTCAGATGACGAAACTAAGGCAAGACTGCTTCACCCGCCAGCTTCGTACTTGGCATGCTGGCTTGTATGGGTGATTTATAAAGGCGGATACCGACGGAGAACGGCGATTTTCGTTCCCCGTTCAAATGGCCTGGTGGTTGAAAGGTTGTAAAACCATCTCACTGACCACACCGCTAAGGGGTTGCTGGCAGAGGAACCATATGGCACGGGCTGCCTCTTCTGCACGAATCATTCGTTCTTTCTGGACCCGCAGATCGATCGTGTCCCAGAAGGGTGAATCCACGCCGCCGAGGTACAGATTTGTGATCCGTATCTCCGTACGCTTCACTTCTTCCCGAATGCACTGCATCATACCCACCAGCCCGTATTTGCTGGCACTATAAGCAGCTGCCCCCGCCATCGGCACTTTGCCAAGCACACCGGGTATATTGATGATGAGCCCTTTCTTACCCTCCTTCATGCCGGGCAGGAAGGCCTTGACGAGTAAGAAGGCTGCTGTCAGATTTCCCTGCAGCGTCTGTTGGAACTCCTCCAGAGACAACTGCTCCAAAGGCTTTATGATGCCTATGCCTGACGCATTGACGAGAATATCGAGGGGCCCGCTCTGGCGGGTGATGTCTTCTGCCATGCGGCTTACTGCGGGGGCCTCCGTAAGGTCAGCCACGAAGCATCTACCATGCGGAACACTGAGGCTATCAGCCAGCCGCAACAGCGCGTCTGCCTTTCTGCCAGTGAGATATACATCAGCCCCACTGCCAGCCAACAATCGGGCCGTCTGGGTCCCTATCCCGCCCGTCGCTCCTGCGATGAGCACTTTCTTACCATTGAGTTTGTCCATCCGACTTATATTAATCACATAAACATTTGCCGAGAGGCTTTGTTTAAATTTAGAATGAAAGACATCACGCTCGTCTTCCCGCACCAGCTCTACGACCCCCACCCCGCGGTTTGCCCCGGTCGAACCATCGTGCTGGTAGAAGAATATTTATTCTTTCGAAAGCTAAGATTTCACAGGCAGAAGCTCGTCCTGCACCGGGCGTCTATGCGCGCCTATGCCGAACAAATGCGCAGATCCGGACATGTGGTAGTGTATTTCGAAGCGTTCTCACCAGAACACGACCTGCAGGTTTTGCTGCCAGCGCTTGCAGGTCGCGGTTGCCAGACCATCCATCTTACACAACTCACTGACGACTGGCTTTCTAAGCGACTGGCGCATGCAGCTCAGGCATCCGGCATCCAGCTGGAGACATATACAGACCCCGGCTTTCTATATGATGTAGACACATTGAATGAATACTTCCAAGAAAGAAAAAGGTACTTCCAGACAGACTTCTATACCGCCGGACGTAAACGCATGGGCATCCTCCTTGAAAAAGACGGTACGCCAACAGGTGGAAAATGGACATACGACAGTGAGAATCGACAAAAATACCCCGCGGATGCCACCCCACCCGCTTTCCCCTTAAATAACGTTGATAAATACACGAAAGAAGCGGAAGAATATGTTAGTCACCATTTTCCCGAGAGCCCCGGCCATCCCGGGAAGCCCTTTACAGCAGGCTACCCTTGGGCATGGACGCATGTGGGCGCCAGTTGCATGCTAGACGACTTCATCGCACGCAGATTCCGTCAGTTTGGTGTATATGAAGATGCCATGGTTCCCGATGCACATTTCCTGCACCATTCGGTGCTGTCGCCCATGATCAACATCGGCCTGCTGACACCGGCTCAAGTCATCGAACGAACGCTCTCAGCAGCAGACCCCATGCATATTCCCCTAAATTCTCTGGAAGGCTTCACGCGACAAGTACTGGGCTGGAGAGAGTTCATCCGTGCGATCTACCTGAGGGAAGGAAACTTCCAGCGTACCCGAAACTACTGGGGCTTCCACCGCCGCATCCCAGCACCCTTCTATGAGGGCCATACGGGCATCGTGCCAGTAGATACAGTCATACAGAAACTGCTGCGCACCGGATACAACCACCACATCGAAAGACTCATGGTGCTGGGGAACTTTTTTCTACTCTGTGAGTTCGACCCCAACGAAGTGTACCAATGGTTTATGGAGCTGTACATAGACGCATACGACTGGGTGATGGTGCCGAACGTCTATGGCATGACGCAATTTGCTGATGGTGGCCTCATGACCACCAAGCCCTATATCAGCGGCAGCAACTACCTCAAAAAGATGGGCGATTGGCCGGCGGGCAGCGCCCTGCCCTCCGGCTATGGCTGGGCAGAGACATGGGACGCGCTTTTCTGGCGTTTCATGCATGTACACCGCAGCTTCTTCCAGTCTAACCCCCGGCTAGGAATGCTCGTCGGCACCTTCGACCGGATGGCGAAGGCCAAACAACAGAAACATCTTGACATCGCAGAGGCCTATCTCAGGACCCTCGACCGCCCATAACCATAAAAATCATGAAAAAGCCCTGGAACCGGTCCAGCCAGCCTGTCTACAGCGTGAGTTCCTACCATGCTGGTGACGCTAATATGCATATATGCACCTATGTGACTGCCGTTAGCATGCAGCCCAAGCGATTCATCATCGCACTCTACAAAGGCACCCGCACCCTAGAGTTGGTTCGCCGCGAACAGAGGTTTGTACTGCAGCTGCTCGCCGCCGGACAACATCGACTCATCCCGTTGCTCGGCCGAAAGTCAGGTCACCAGACAGATAAGATCGCCCTGCTCGGGCGGCGCGGACTCCTCACCACATGGGAAGGAGTCAATGTATTAAGCGAGGCCTTGGCCTGGATGGACCTCCATGTCATTGGCACGATGGACGGAGGCGATCACATAGTCTATTTATGCGACGTGCTACGATACCGGAATGTCTCTCCGGGCACACCCCTCACCCTCGACATCCTCCGCGAGAAAGGCTTGATTAGAAGCTGACCTGAACCTACTTATCCGCCTTTACATAAGGGGAAGTCTGTTCGTGCTACCTTAGTGCCATCATGAGCCTCGTCATCACGCATACCGAGATCTTCAAGCTGGCGATCGCAATGGAGCCCTTCGTCATCGCCACTGAAGTGTCTACCGTCGCACAGAACACCTTCATCCGCATCCATACGTCAGACGGGACTGTAGGCATGGGTGAATGTTCCGCCTTCCCTATGCTGACTGGGGAGACCTTGGCCACCTGCTTTGAAGTAGGAAAGGACCTAGCTGGCATCCTCATAGGGAAAAACCCACTGGAGATCGATGCCCGGCTCGCAGACCTCGACGCCTACATCGCCCGAAACGCTACCATCAAGAGTGCCTTCGACATGGCCCTCCACGACATCGCCGCCAAGCAGGCCGGGCTACCATTGTACCAGTTCCTAGGGGGGAAACGAAAACGCATCGTCACCGACCTCACCATCGGCATCGATGAGCCGGCCAAGATGGCTGCCTCTGCAACAGCCTTTGTCGCCCGCGGTGTGAAGACCATTAAAGTCAAGCTGGGCAAAGATTTTACCTCAGACGTCGAACGCATCCGCCTGATCCGAGAGGCCGTTGGGCCGGACATTGCCCTTCGGGCTGATGCCAACCAGGGATGGGACCCGACAACAGCCCTGGAAGTACTCAAAGCCATCGCCCCCTATGGCATCGAGTTCTGCGAGCAGCCCATGCATCACCGCTACGATGCACAGCTGCCAGCCCTACGGACAGCCTCCCCGATCAAGATCATGGCCGACGAGAGCGTATGCGACCATCACGATGCGATCCGTGTCATCAGTGCCGGCGGCTGCGACTATGTGAACATCAAACTGGCAAAATCCGGTGGCATCCGTGAGGCCATCCGCATCGCTGACAGCGCCCAGGCACTGCAGACGCCCTGCATGATCGGCGGCATGCTGGAATCACGCCTTGCGCTCACCGCCAAAGTACACCTGGCCCTATCGCATGCAAACATCATCTTCTACGACCTCGATACCTGTCTCTTGGGGCAGCTCGAAGACCCCGTCGTAGGAGGTGCGGAATACCATGGTTTTGAACTGCAGGTGAGCGATGGGCCAGGACTGAATGCAGACATCCACCCCGAGTTCCTGTCGCGGTGCGCCTCCGCCATCGTCTAGGCAAAAAACAACTGCTAGCAACCAACCATTCCCCCTGCGTGATAGAAAATCAACCCACCCCTCAACCGCACCTTACCATGGAAAGGCCAAAACCCCGAAAAGCGGCTGACAGCCTCGTCATCATGACAGAGCTGGTGCTGCCCAATGATACCAACCTGTTCGGCAACCTGATGGGTGGCCGGCTGATGTACTGGATGGATATTGCCGCCGCCCTCTCCGCTGGCAAACACTGCAACGGGGCCACAGTCACCGCCTCCGTAGATAACATCTCCTTCCAGGCCCCGATACGGCTGGGGAATGTGGTGCATATAGAGGCCCGCGTCACCCGGGCCTTTCATACCAGCATGGAAGTGCACATTAAAGTGTGGGGAGAAGACCTCAGCGACCGGGCACGATACCGCAGCAACGAGGCCTACTATACTTTTGTCGCCCTCGACACCGACAAAAAACCCACCGCTGTGGCAGAAATCCTTACAGAGACGCCCGAAGAGCAGCGGCTCTATGAAGGGGCCCTGCGACGCAGACAGCTGCGGCTGATCCTTGGCGGTAAGATGAAGCCAACGGATGCATTGGAACTTCGGGCTTTGTTTGTAAAAGACTAGCGGGAAGGCTCACTTCTCCATCCGCGCCAGGAGATGGTGCCGGCTTTTCTGCATGAAGGTTTGGCTCTGCTCGATGGCATCCATGACCGCCGCCAGTATCTCATCGACAGGGGCTGAATAGTTGATTTGTAAGGGCTCCTTGAAGCGGACCGTCAGGAGTGTCCCCTTCTTCTTGAAGCTCAACCCTTTTTTTGTAAAAGCCCGCCAGAAGCCGTTGATCACTACGGGGATGACGATGGGACGGTGCTCCCGGATTAGGTGAGCCGTGCCCCTCCGTCCCGGTGCGAAAGGCTTGGTAGTGCCTTGTGGAAAAGTAATTACCCAGCTGCGCGATAAGGCCCTGGAGATCTTATGTGTGTCGGATGGGTCCAGATTCCGCTGCATGTCCTGGCCTTCTGCACGCCAGGTACGCTTGACCATCAATGCCCCAGCTAGGGCAAAGAGCCTTGTCAACAGATTGTCTTTCATGGTCTCTTCGGCCGCCACAAAATGTACTTTCGAGAAAGGATTCAGTAGGTAATAGGGCAGCCCCAGCCGGTTGCACTTATGCCATTTGACAGCACAGAAGATGTGCAGAAAGGTGATGACATCGGCAAAATAGGTCTGGTGATTGCTGACGAACAAGACGTTGTGGCGGGGTAAGCCTTTCAGATGCTCCGTGCCGGAGATCTTAAGCCGGTTGAACATAGTGAGGCCCGGGTAGGTAACGATGCCCACCATCGCATAGACCAGTTTACGGACCATGCCCACCTGCGCCAACCTGTCAGTCACCGTATACATCGATACAGCCCTCGAGGTAAACAAGGTATCGATTCCCCCTGAGATTCCTACATCTCGCCCAAGGGCTGGCCGAGATCTATAGCAAATGGCGGGGAGAGGGTATCTTTAGCGCATGATTATCAATACGGCCATCTTCGACATGGATGGGCTGCTGATAGATTCTGAACCGCTATGGCATGAGGCAGCCTTGGAGGTCATGCGAGATCTGGGCGTAGCCCTAGATGCCGCAGCATATGCCAGCACCGTCGGACTGCGGACCAAAGAGTTCCTGGAATATTGGTTCCAGGCCTATTCCATCGACATGTCCCTGGCTGCACGCACTGAAGTGGAGATCACACGTCTTGTCATAGAGAAGTTAAAGCTGCAAGAAGTAATGATGCCTGGTGCCGCGGAAGCCGTGCGACTCCTTCGATCTGCTGGCCTCCGCATCGGTCTTGCGACGTCTTCTCCACTCGCGCTGGTCGATGCATTCTTCGAAAAATGCGGCATGGCCGACTGCTTCGATGCGGTTGCTTCCGCAGAGCACCTAGCGTACGGGAAACCTCACCCGCAGGTGTATATCGAATGCCTACAAAGCCTAGGGGCCCAGGCCACCGCTGCGGTCTGCTTTGAGGACTCCTTCAATGGCATGCTCGCCGCCAAAGCGGCAAGAACGCGCTGCATTGTCGTTCCGGCACCAGAGGCCTGGCAGAAAGGCTGCTGGGAGGCGGCAGACCTCAAGCTGCCGTCGCTGAAGGATTTCACCATGCATACGCTGGGGAAGCTATAGCCCATAGCAGAAAAAGATGAGGCTGCCTCTTGGGAGACAGCCTCATTCATGTATTTGGGTCGACGGGGGCGTTATTTCACCTCGCCAGTCTCACCGCCGTCCATCTTTTTCTTCAGCTCCGCCAGCACGCCCAAGTCACCAAAGGTCGACTTCTCGACTTTACCCTGAACATCTTTGACAGCCTTGGATGTCTTGGCAGCGTCGGCAGATTTTTCCTTCCGCTCAGCGTCCTTCGCATCCGTCTTCGTCTTTTCCCAGATGCGGGCATGGCTCAGGACAATCCGCTTCTCATTTCGGTCAAACTCGATGACCATAAACTGATTGGTCTCATCGGCCACAATATTCTTCCCGTCTTCTTTGGCGAGGTGACGGTTCGGGGCGAACCCTTCCAGTCCGTAGGGAAGCTGTATGATGGCTCCCTTCTCTTCCTTGCGCGTGACAGTTCCCTCATGGATGCTTCCGATGGCGAAAGTGTCCTGCAGGGTGTTCCAGGGATCTTCTTCTAGCTGCTTGTGCCCTAGTTGAAGTTTCCTGTTTGCCTTGTCGATGTTGAGGATGACGATGTCTATATTGTTGCCGATGCGGGTGTACTCAGACGGGTTGTTAAACCGCTTCAGCCAGCTGAGGTCGCTAATATGGATCATACCACCGATGCCAGCCTCCAACTCTATGAAGACACCATATGGCGTGATATTCTTCACCAGACCACTGTGACGACTGTTGAGCGGATATTTATCTTCGATGGTGCTCCATGGGTCATCCGTGAGTTGTTTGATCGAAAGGCTCATTTTCCGGGTGTTACGGTCGAGCGTAACGATCTTTGCCTCACATTCCTCACCGTCTTTGAACGAATCCTTCGCGTTAACAGGTGTGTTGGCCCAACTGATCTCGCTGACATGCACCAAGCCTTCTACGCCCGGCATCACTTCCAAGAAAGCGCCATAGTCTTCGATGTTCACGACGCGGCCCTTTACCACTGAACCTTCCTGTACTGTGTCTGGCAGCGTCTCCCACGGGTGCGGAGTAAGTTGCTTCAAGCCCAGACTGATGCGGCGCTTCTCATCATCGAAGTCAAGGACGACGACATGCAGCTTCTGGTCCAGCTTGAGAACTTCAGAGGGGTGTTTGATCCGTCCCCAGCTGATATCTGTGATGTACAGAAGTCCATCGACACCACCCAGGTCGAGGAAGGCGCCGAAGTCGGTGAGGTTTTTGATGGTTCCTTCCAGCACCTGCCCTTTCTCGAGCTTGCCCATGATCTCCATGCGCTGTGCTTCCAGGTCGCTTTCGATGAGAGCTTTGTGGGATACGACGGCATTCTTGATGGTCTCATTGATCTTGACCACTTTGAACTCCATCGTCTTATTAAGGAACTGATCATAGTCAGTAACTGGCTTCACATCGATCTGAGAGCCGGGCAGGAATGTTTCCATCCCATAGATATCGACGATCAGGCCGCCCTTGGTTTTGCTGGTGACGATGCCGGTAACGACATCTCCCGTCTTATGTACTTCCACGATCCGCTCCCATGCCCTATTGATACGGGCTTGCTTGCGGCTCAGGTGCAGATGCCCTTCCCTGTCTTCCTTCTCCACCACCAATACTTCCACGACATCTCCTTGCTTGAGGCCGGGTATGTCGCGAAACTCGTTGAGTGAGATCAGTCCATCGCTTTTGAAGCCGATGTTGAGCACGACGTCTGTCTTGGTGAGACCCACGACGACACCTTCGATCATCTCCCCGTCTGTGATGGTCTTGAATGTACCCTCGTAGACTGAGTCATACTTGTTTTTCTCCTCGTTAGAATAACGGGCGACATTGCGCTTGTCGATGCTCCAATCGAAATCATCATGGGCTGATACCTCAGCAGGGGTTGTTGGCAGTGTGTTGTTTTCTTCCACTGTATATGTCCTCCTTTTGGTTGGATTTCGGGCGGTTTTAGTGATGCCCGAGGGGCTGCAAAAGTAACTCAAATACCCGAATTCGCATAAAAATCTAAAAGAAAGCCAGTCCTGGACACCCACCTAGGGATGGCTCCGAGTCATTTGGCGATCTTCCGGATGGCTGCGACGAGCCGGTCGAGATCGCCCGGGGAAGTGTAGACGTTGGGGGTCACCCGCACTCCGTGGATATGCTCCCAGTTGATGGCGACCGTATGTATCCGATAGCGGTTAAAGAGTTCTGCAGAGAGTTCTTCGGGCTTCATGCCGGCAACGGCGATGTTGGCGATGGCGCAGGACTGGTGTGCAGGAGCCGACTGGAGGAACGTTACCCGGGGTAAGTCCTTCACCTGATCCACCCAATAGTTTTTGAGGTAGCGCAGCCGGGCTTCCTTGCGCTGAGCCCCAATCACCTCATGGAAGTCGAGAGCCGTCCCGATCGCCATTTCAGCGGCAAAGGAGCGTGTGCCGAGCGACTCGAACTTGCGGATGTCCGGTCCATCTGGCTCATTGTTGGATAGTAGGGCCCATACATTCCGAATCTTCTCCTTCCGGATGAACAGCAGCCCGCTCCCGAATGGCGCACTCAGCCATTTGTGCAAAGAGCTCGCAAAGTAGTCGCACCCCAGCGCAGGCACTTTAAAGTCGACATGTGCCAGTGTGTGCGCACCGTCGGTGATGACGTGGATACCTCGCTGCCGGGCCTCTTCGGCAATCGAGTGGACGGGCAGGATCTGTCCCGTCCAATTAATCAGATGGGTGATATGAACTACCCGCGTCCGGGCAGTAAAGGCCTTGTGGTAGAGTTCTATGATCTGTGCCTCATCGTCCATTGGCAGGGGCAAGTCTATCCATACCAGTTTGATGCCTTCGCGTTTCTCCCGCTGCCGCCACGCATTGATCATATTCGGATAGTCCTGGCGGGTGAGCACCACCTCATCACCGGCCTTCAGGTTCAAGCCGAAGATCACAGTGTTGAGTCCTTCGGTAGAGTTGCGGTTGATGGCTACCTCTTCGGGGGAGCAGCCACAAAGCCCGGCAAGCCGCTCCCGCAAGGGCTCCCTCCCCTGGTCCAAGATCTGCCACATATAGTACGAAGGCGCCTCGTTGCAATACTGGTAGTAGCGAATATGGGCGTCTTGCACCACTTTGGGCTGTGGGGCCACCCCTCCGTTGTTGAGGTTTAGGATATTTGGAGAGGTGGTATACGATGCCTTCACCCACCCCCAGAAATCTTCATCATTTCCCCCGGCTGCCGCTGCCGCATCTCCGGGACGGTAGTGGCGCTCCTGGGAAGCTGCTGCAAAAGCAGGATCTGCCCAGTGAAGGAATGGGAGGCTGCCGGCAGAGATGCCCAGCCGGCGTAAGAAAGCCCTTCTGTCAGACATGCGGTTGGTTTGATGTCTAAATATAGCTTGTTTCCGCATGCTTCCAACTGGGTCATAACAGGCTTCGGGAGATGTGGGCCGCAGCGACCCATCCGCTGGTCCAGGCATGTTGGAAATTATATCCCCCTGTGATGCCATCGACATCGAGGACCTCCCCGGCGAAGTACAAACCGGGCATCTTTCGGCTCTCCATGGTGGAGGCCTCCACTTCTTGCGTGGAGATGCCGCCGGCTGTGACAAACTCTTCCTTAAAGACCGTCTGGCCATCGGCCTGAAAGCGATGGGAGAGCAAGTGAGCGGAAAGCCTGTCCCGCTGCGATGCCGTCATGTCTGCCCAGCGAAGGCCCTGAGTTATGCCCGACATTGTCGCCAGGAATTGCCAAAGCCGCAAGGGTAGCGGAAAGATAGACTTGGACCAGACCATGGCCGATCCATGATGTTTACGCATGGCAGCCAAAGAGGCGTTTACATCTGTCAGGGTATGGCCTGCCAGCCATTGCACCTGGAATGGAAAGCGATAGCCCACCCCATGCAAGCTCCTGGCCTCCCAGGCAGAAGCCTTGAGGATGGCAGGACCACTCAACCCCCAATGGGTGATCAAAAGGGCTCCACGATGCATCGCTTTAGAACCTTCTACCCGGACGCCTGCATCTGCCACCGACAGACCCGTCAGTCCACAGATGTCATGCCCAGGCAGATTGAAGGTGAACAGAGAAGGGACGGGCTCCACCAGGCTATGGCCGAGGTCCGACAGCCAGCTAGGCCCTTGGCTGCGCATGCCGCCGCTCGCTATGCAGACCTTCCGGCCGGATAGCATCTGCCCATCTCTAAGACTTAGTCGGAAGCCATCCCCTGTGGGTTGCAGAGAGACCAGATCGGCTTGGAGCTGGAATGCAACCCCCAGGCGTTCCGCCTCTTGCAACAAGCATCCGACGATGGTCTCTGAGCGGTTAGTAGAAGGGAACATCCTGCCATCCGGCTCGGTGACAAGCGCCACTCCTCGTTGACGGAACCATTGGATTGTATCGCGGGTGAAGAACTGATGGAAGGCCTTTCGGATAAAGCGCGCCCCCCTAGGGTAGCAACGACTCATCGCTTCCAGCT
This sequence comes from Bacteroidota bacterium, assembly GCA_016868815.1. Classification (GTDB taxonomy): domain Bacteria; phylum Bacteroidota; class Bacteroidia; order Chitinophagales; family Chitinophagaceae; genus Pollutibacter. The sequence continues at coordinate 98,484 of VGFQ01000002.1, read as the reverse complement.
CTTGGCAGTCATGCGTCACATTGCAGCGGCCGCCCCCGCTAACCCTAACCTTTGCCAGCAGCTTGGCGCTGCGTTCTATGACGACGACCTGCAGCCCCGGGCGCATCCCTGCCGCATTCACGGCACAGAATACACCCGCAGCACCACCGCCCACCACGATGAGGTCGTATGGATCTTTGGCTATTTGCATCTTCGGCAAGCCCTCACTATGCCGTTCGGCCAGGGCCTGTGATGTAGGCTATCGGAGGGTTAAAAATAAGAGGCGTCGAGATATGGGTTGGACTTCTCTGCCTGCTCAATGGCATCGAAGGAGGAGAGGATGTCAGGCTGATGTCGCCGTACACAGACGTTGTGCTCAAAATGTGCGGAGGGCAGGCCGTCGCGCGTGCGGATGGTCCATCCATCTTTATCGTGGTATACATCCTTGCGACCCATGTTAATCATCGGCTCGATGGCCAGGACCAGTCCGTCAGGCAAGATCGGCCCGGCGCCCCGCTTGCCGAAATTGGGCACCTGCGGGTCTTCGTGTAAGCGCCGGCCCAAGCCATGCCCGACCAAATCCCGCACCACGCTGTAGCCGTACTTTTTTTCCGTATGCTCGAAGACGGCATAGGAGATGTCTCCGATCCGGTTGCCCACAACGGCCTTCTCCAAACCTCGGTAGAGCGACTCCTTCGTCACTTTGAGCAGCTGCAAGATGGCAGGCGCCACGGGTGCTAGGGCGAACGTATAGGCGGAATCACCATGGAATTCCTGATAGAGCACGCCCACGTCTACTGAGACGATGTCTCCCTCCTGCAAGGGCCTGTCGCTGGGGAAGCCATGGACAACGGCATCATTTACAGAAATACAAGTGGCAAATGGATAACCGTAGAGGTTCTTGAAAGATGGCTCGGCGCCGAGAGAGCGGATATGCTTTTCTGCCAGGTCGTTTAGTTGGCTGGTCGTCACAGCAGGACGTAGAAATCTAGCGACGGTCGCTAAGACCTCGCCCACCATGAGGGCGCTCTTGCGCATCAACTCGATTTCTGCAGGCGTCTTGACGACGATCATGCTATAGGGAGGCTGTAGCGGCTGCCTGTCGCCCTTGTATCCTTCCGCTCGACATCAGACCATCATACTGACGCATGAGCAGGTGGGTCTCTATCTGCTGAAGGGTGTCCAAGACCACCCCAACCATGATCAGCAGCGAGGTGCCGCCAAAGAAGGAAGCATAAGACTGGGTGACCTTCAATTGTTGAGCGATGCCTGGCAGGATGCCTACGATGGCAAGGAAGATGGCCCCAGGCAAGGTGATCCGGTCCATAACCTGGCCAATGTAGTCAGCGGTGGGCTGGCCAGGCTTCACCCCGGGGATAAAACCATTGCTCTGCTTTAGACTGTCAGACATTTGCTTGGGGTTGAAGATCAGGGCCGTATACAGAAAGGTGAAGGCGATGACCATTACTGCATAGATTAGCATATACCATCCATTGCTGGGGTCGTTGAAGATACGGGCAATGCCCTGGCCCGTCTCAAAGCTGGTGAACGAGAACAGCGTAGGCAAGAACATGATAGCCTGAGCAAAGATGATGGGCATGACACCCGAAGCATTTACCTTTAGCGGAAGGAACTGACGTGCACCGGTAAACTGCCGGTTGCCAATGATCTGTTTGGCATAATTGATTGGGATCTTCCGCACTCCCTGCACCAGGAGGATCAACCCCAGGATGATGGCAATGAGCAGTGCGTTCTCTATCAGAAACAGCAGCAGCCCGCCACCGCCACGTGTCTGCTTGGCGGCAAACTCACCCAGGAATGATTGCGGGAGGCGCGCCAGAATGCCCACCATGATGATGATGGACGTGCCATTGCCCAGACCTTTATCTTGTATCTTCTCTCCCAGCCACATAACAAACAGTGTGCCTGCGGTGAGGGTGATGACAGTGGAGACCCAGAAATAGGGGGCGTACGACTCGATAAGGGCATCGCGGTTGACACCTTGGAGGTAGGCCACATAAGCCCCTCCCTGCAGGAAGGTTACACCTGCCGTCAGGTAACGGGTGAGCTGATTGATCTTTTTCCGTCCGCTGTCACCTTCTTTCTGGAGTTTCTGCATCTGAGGCACCAGGATGGTCATCAATTGCATGAAGATCGAAGCGGATATGTAGGGCATGATCCCCAGGGCAAGGATGGAGGCGTTGGAGAAACTGCCTCCTGCAAAGGTGTCGAACAAGCCCAGCAAGCCTTCCTTGGCACTGGAGAGATCCAGTTTGTTGGGGTCAATGCCCGGCAGCACAACAATAGAGCCTACACGGTAGACCAATACCAATAGAAGAGTCACGATAATCTTACTGCGAAGCTCCTCTATGCTCCATATGTTTCGAAGGGTCTGAACGAACTTCTTCACAACGCTTGGATTTGTGGGCCGCCGACACGATTACGACGTGCGGCTATGTCAAATGTCGGGAAATTTTATTCAATGATGTCTAGACGACCGCCGGCCGCCTCGATGGAGGCTTTTGCCTTGGCACTGGCACGGTGGACCCTAAAACTAATGGCTGATTTGAGTTCGCCGTCACCCAGGATCTTCACCTTGTCAGTGCGAGATACCAAACCGTTCATGTACAGGTTCTCCATCGTGAATTCCGTGATGCCATATGTGGCACTCAACTCTTCTACCTGACCCAGGTTAAAGATTTTGTATTCCTGCCGAGAAGGGTTCTTGAAGCCAATCTTCGGAATTCGGCGTTGGATGGGCATCTGACCGCCCTCATGTCCTTTTTTGGACTTGTAGCCGCTGCGGGACTGGCCACCTTTATTGCCGCGGGTAGAGGTACCTCCGTGACCGGAGCCTTCACCCCTTCCCAATCGCTTTTCCCGGTGGGTGGCTCCCTCGGCAGGCTTGAGTGTGTGCAGTTTCATGTTTGTCTATTTTACTCAACGCGGCCCCCTGTGGCCGCTCGCTTAATAAGTTGTGCTGACTCCGGGCAGGGGCCGGGATCAGATTTCTTCGACCTTCACCAGATGGCTGACTTTCCTGACCATCCCCAGGATCTGCGGGGTTGCTTCGACCTCTACGGTGGAGTTGAGCTTGCGCAGGCCAAGTGCTTCAATCGTGCGCTTCTGGCGCTCCGGACGGTCAATCACACTCTTGACCTTGGTTATCTTTATTTTTTTCATCGCTATACCCGGAGGGATTTAGATGGGTGTAAGAGGGAAGATCCCGGTCATCCCAGAACTTACCCTTGAAATACCTTTTTAAGGCTGATGCTGCGTGTACGGGATACACTGATCGGTTCGCGAAGCATGGCAAGTGCCCGGAAGGTGGCTTTGACCACATTGTGGGGATTGGCTGAGCCCAGCGACTTGGCCAGTACGTCCGTCACGCCGGCACTCTCCAGTACAGCCCGCATGCTGCCCCCGGCAATCACGCCGGTACCATGAGCAGCCGGCTTGATGAGTACTTTGGCAGCACCTTCCTTGGCTAGCTGATCGTGCGGAATAGTACCTTTCATCACCGGCACCTTGATCAGGTTCTTCTTAGCATCTTCGATGCCTTTTGTGATGGCTTCCTGGACTTCCTTTGCTTTACCGAGGCCGTGGCCAACGACGCCGTTCTCGTTTCCGACGACCACCAGCGCCGAGAAGCTAAAAGTGCGGCCGCCCTTAGTCGTCTTGACAACACGGTTGATGGCTACCACCTTTTCTTTGAGCTCTAGGTCGCCCATCTTAACCTTGTTCATCGCTACTCTTGACATGTTTAAGGGAGATTATGATTCAGTTTCCTAATGATGTATCAGAAGGCCAGTCCACCCTCGCGGGCACCTTCAGCCATTGCCTTGACGCGACCATGGTAGAGATATCCGCCCCGGTCGAATACACAGGTGCTAAGGCCCAAGGCCGTTGCCTTCTTTGCTAGGGAGGCACCGACCAGTCGGCCCTTCTCTGTTTTGTTGGTTTTTTGCGCGGCAATATCCTTCTCTTTGGAGGAGGCGGCTGCCAAGGTGACGCCGTTGTCGTCGTCAATCAGCTGAGCGTATATGTCCGTGTTGCTGCGGAATACACTCAGCCGGGGCTTCTGGGATGTGCCAGACACGCGCCGACGGATCGCGAAACGGATACGCTGCCTTCTGGAAAGTTTCTGTGCCATCTTCTTACTTGTTCGTTTATCGACCCGTCAAAGACGGACCACATGTATTAGGTTCGAGTGTTACTTGCCGGCGGCCTTTCCTGCCTTCCTGCGGATGAATTCTCCTTTATATTTGACGCCTTTGCCTTTATAGGGCTCCGGCTTCCGCAGGCTGCGGATTTTGGCAGCTACCTGTCCGAGGAGTTGTTTGTCGATCCCTTCCAGAAAGATGCGGGGGTTATCTCCTTTCTCCTGGCTTGTACTCACCTTGAGTTCTTTGGGTACATCTACGATGATGTTATGAGAGTACCCCAGCGAGAGGTCGAGGATATTTCCCTGATTGGAGGCTTTGTAACCCACGCCTACCAGCTCCAATTCCTTTTTGAAGCCTACCGTCACACCCATAACCATGTTGCTAACGAGGGCGCGGTAGAGGCCATGCTGTGCCCGATGGCGGATCTGGTCGGTAGGCCTGCCGAATACGACCTGGTTGTCGAGCACTTCCATGCGGATGTCGCGGTCGACGGACTGAGAGAGTTCGCCTTTGGGTCCCTTGACAACAATCACATTGTCGTTCCCCACTTTCACCGTCACCCCTGCGGGTAGACTAATCGGCTTTTTTCCTATGCGTGACATTCGATGCTGTTTTCGGTTCGTTAGTATTAGCCTTTCACTGCTCCACCTGGCTTGCAGGCCTGGTAGGCCAGAATTTGTCAATAGACGTAGCAGAGTACTTCGCCACCGACGTTTTGTGCTTTTGCGTCTTTGTCCGTCATCACTCCTTTAGAGGTCGAGAGGATGGCGATCCCTAGACCATTTTTCATGCGCCTGAACTCTGTGGGACGGGCATAATGACGCAGACCTGGCCTGCTTACGCGCTCCATGGTTCTGATGGCGGGTTCCTTGGTCTGCAGGTCATACTTGAGGGCAATCTTGATCATTCCCTGCCGGGTGTCGTCCTCAAATTTATACTTGAGGATGTACCCCTGGCTGTAGAGTATCTCCGTGATGCGCTTCTTCAGGTTTGAAGCGGGTATCTCCACGATGCGATGCCCCGCCATCTGAGCATTGCGAATCCGGGTCAGGAAGTCTGCGATGGGATCTGTAGTCATTGTGATATACTTGATGTCTGCTATCGCCACCCACTATTTCGGTAGTTGGCAGATTGTTTTTGTTTTGTTATTCGGTCGAAGGCTTTTTGTTACCAGCTGGCCTTCCGCACACCAGGAATCTTTCCGGCCAGGGCCATATCCCTGAAGATGACGCGGGAGACGCCGAAGAACCGCATATATCCTTTGGGCCTGCCGGTCAGTTGGCACCGGTTTTTTAGCCTCACCTTGGAGGAGTTGCGGGGGAGCTGGTCCAATGCCTGCCAGTCGCCTGCCGCCTTGAGTGCGGCGCGGCGCTCTGCATATTGAGCCACCATCCGCTGGCGTTTCCGTTGCCGGGCTTTTACTGAATGCTTTGCCATAGATCGTTTTTAAGGATGTGTGTCAGTTATTTCTCATGTTGCGGAAGGGCATCCCGATCTCTCGCAGGAGCTCGTAGGCCTCTTCATTGTTCCGAGCCGTCGTCACGAACGTGATGTCCATCCCGGTGATGCGGTTGACCTTATCGATGTCTATCTCAGGGAAGATGATCTGTTCTGTGATACCCATTGTGTAGTTGCCTCGGCCGTCAAACGCTTTCTCGCTGACACCTTTGAAGTCGCGCACTCGAGGAAGGGACGCTGCTATCAGACGATCGAGGAACTCATACATCCGGGTGCCGCGTAGGGTAACACGTGCGCCGATGGGCATGTTCTTCCGCAGTTTGAAGTTCGAGATGTCCTTCTTAGACATGGTTGGAACGGCCTTCTGCCCTGCGATGGTGGAAAGCTCTTCTACGGTGATGTCGATGAGCTTTTTGTCGGCTACGGCTCCGTTTACACCTCTGTTGAGGCATATCTTGGTCAGGCGGGGCACCTGCATAGGGCTTTTATAGCCGAACTTCTTCTTCAAGGCCGGCACCACTTCCTCGTGGTACTTCTGCTGCAGTCTGGGGGTGTATGTTGCAGTGCTCATATTAGATTTCGTTTCCGGATTTCTTTGCGATGCGGACAAGCTTGCCATCTCTACGCTCCCTTTTTACGCGGGTAGAGGCATTCTTACTGGCATCCCATAGCATCACATTGCTAATGTGGATGGGTGCTTCTTTTTTGATCAGGCCTCCCTTGGTATTTTGTGCGGATGGCTTGGTATGACGGGTGATGATGTTCACTCCCTCGACCAATACCCGGGCATCGTCAGGGTGTACTTCGAGCACCTTGCGGGGCTTTGAGAGGTCTTTGTCCTCGCCGGCTATGACCACGACGGTATCGCCTTTCCTGATGTTAAACTTCGGTTTGAATCGATTGCTCATGATAGATATTGTTTGGAGCCCTGGGGCGCAAGAGTTCTTATTAATGAGTTACAGTACTTCCGGTGCCAGGGAGATGATCTTCATGTATCCTTTGTCCCGCAACTCGCGGGCGACAGGCCCGAAGATGCGCGTGCCACGGGGCTCATCAGAAGCGTTGAGAAGGACGACGGCATTGTCGTCAAAACGGATATAGGAGCCATCTTTCCGGCGGAGCTTGTTCTTTGTCCGGACGATCACTGCCTTGACAACCGTTCCACGTTTGATGCCGCCGGCTGGCAGAGCATCCTTGACCGTCACCACGATCTTGTCACCGATCTTTGCATAGTCTTGTCCACTGTTACCGAGTACACGTATGCAAAGCACTTCTTTGGCACCACTGTTATCGGCTACGTTCAGCCTCGATTCCTGCTGGATCATTGTTTTTTGTTTTGGCCCTGCCGCTGGGGCGGAGTATTATGTTGCGTTTCCGCTGTGTTGATAACTGTTTATTTGGCTTTCTCCACGACTTCCACCAAGCGCCAGCGCTTGAGCTTACTAAGCGGGCGCGTCTCCATAATCTTCACGATATCGCCAGGACGAGCCTCGTTGTTCTCGTCATGGGCATGGAAGCTGGTCGTCTTCTTCACAAATTTGCCATAGATGGGGTGCTTTACTTTGCGCTCCACAGCCACAGTGATGGTCTTTTGCATCTTGTCGCTGCGGACAACCCCTATCTTGGTCTTTCGAATCTTTCTGTCAGACATTTTTCTACGTTTTGCTTGTATCAACGGTTACATTGGTCGTCAATGGCAGGCCTGGTCAGGCTTCACCTCCCGTTGGCTGAGGAGGGTCCTGAGCTGAGCGATTTCCCGGCGCAGGGCACGAATCGTCATAGGGTTTTCGAGCGGGGAGATCGCATGGGAAAAGCGGAGCTTTTTCAGGCGCACCTCATCATCCTGTATCCGGGCCCGGAGGTCCTGGACATTCAGCCCCTGCAAGCTTTTCAGGAATTCAACTTTCTTAGACATAGGTCTCTATTTTCAGGTTCCTTCATTATGCCGCAAAATCCCTACGGACAATAAATTTTGTTTTAATTGGAAGCTTGGCGGCTGCAAGTGCGAAAGCAGCTTTAGCCACATCCAGAGGCACTCCGTCGGCTTCAAAGATGACCCTTCCCGGCTCCACCACGGCGGCCCAGAACTCAGGATTACCCTTGCCCTTACCCATCCGGACTTCGGCTGGCTTCCGCGTCACTGGTTTATCGGGGAATATCCGAATCCAGACATTACCTTCCCGCTTCATGGCACGGGTCATCGCCTGACGAGCTGCCTCGATCTGACGGTTCGTCATCCAGACGGGTTCCAATGCTTTAAGGCCAAAGGAACCGAAGGATATCATGGAACCCCGTTTGGCGACCTCACGGATGCGGCCTTTTTGGGCTTTCCGGTGTTTAGATCTTTTGGGTTGTAACATCGCAATCTGATTTCATGGGGCAGGGCCTAAGTCCTACTACCCGGGTTATGCTTTTTTAACTCCTGCGTCCTCCACCGGCACGGTCATCTCTGCGACCACCGCCACCACCTCTTCGGTCATCGCGCCTGCCAGAACCGCGGCGATCGTCGCCGCGACGCTCACTGCGATCGCTTAGGTCGCCTTTGGTTCCCACGAAGTTGGGGTTGAGGTCCCGCTTCGTCAGTACTTCGCCTTTACAGATCCACACTTTGATGCCTATCTTACCATAGACGGTGAGGGCATGGACAGAGGCATAGTCGATATCCATCCGGTAGGTGTGCAGCGGCACACGTCCCTGGCGTATCTCCTCAGTACGGGCAATCTCAGCACCACCCAGGCGTCCACTGACTTTTATCTTGATGCCTTCGGCACCCATCCGGAGGGTAGAGGCTATGGACATTTTGATGGCCCGCTTGTAATTGATGCGGTTCTCTATCTGACGAGCGATGCTCTCACCAACGATCTGGGCGTCCAGCTCGGGGCGGCGGATCTCCAGAATGTTGATCTGGACATCAACGACCGAGGCAGACTTGTCAGCGCGGTCATGTGATTGCAGGCGATGCTCGACGCGCTTGCGATTGGTTAGTATCTTTAACTCTTCCTTGATTTTGTCGACTTCTTCACCACCCTTCCCGATGATGATGCCGGGCTTAGAGGTGTGAATGGTGACAATCAGCTTGTTGAGCGTCCGTTCGATGACGATCTTGGAAACGCCCCCTTTTGTAATACGTCCGATGAGATATTTACGGATGTTGTGATCCTCTATCAGTTTGATAGAATAATCTTTCGCATTGCCGTACCAGTTACTCTCCCATCCGCGGATGATACCGAGCCTGTTGCCGATCGGATTGGTTTTTTGACCCATGTATGGATAATTTGCGAGGTTTTTCTTTATTGTATATTGTCTACTACTACGGTCACGTGGTTGCTGCGCTTGCGCATGCGATATGCCCTTCCCTGCGGTGCAGGCAGCATGCGCTTGATGGAGCGGGCACCGTCTACATAGATGGTCTTCACGACCAAGCCCGAGACATTGCCTCCCTCATTCTTTTCCTTCCAGTTGCTGACAGCCGACAACACCAGCTTACGCAACGGCACTGAGCTGTGCTGCGGGTGATGTTCCAGCATGGCCACTGCCTTTTCCACGTCCAGGCCGCGAATGGCATCAGCCAACAGCCTCATCTTTCGCGGAGAGGTGGGATAGTTCTTAAGTTTCGCTACTGCTTCCATATCTTATCGTTTACCATGTCCGCCTACTTCTGCTATAGCCTAGGCGGGATACGAGGCGTGGTTAGGTTTTCTTGCTCGAGTGACCTTTGAAATTTCGTGTGGGGGCAAACTCACCGAGCTTATGCCCTACCATAAACTCCGTCACATAGACAGGTATGAACTTATTGCCGTTGTGTACCGCAAAGGTATGCCCGACAAAGTCCGGCGTGATGGTGCTTCGACGGCTCCAGGTCTTCATAGCTGTCTTCTTGTTCTTCCCTTCATTCATAGCATTCACCTTGCCTTCCAGCTTGGCGTCTACGTAGGGTCCTTTTTTAATTGAACGAGCCATATTGAGTTTCGTATTTCCTTGGGGGTTCTGAAGTCTTACTTAGCTAGTTTTTTACCATCACGGCGCTGCAGGATGAACTTATCCGTGCCCTTACCCTTAGTACGCGTCTTCTCGCCCTTGGCGTACTTACCGGTGCGACTGCGTGGATGGCCACCGGAGGCTTTGCCTTCACCACCACCCATCGGATGGTCGACAGGGTTCATAGCGACACCACGGTTGCGGGGACGGATTCCTTTCCAGCGGTTGCGGCCTGCCTTACCCATGCTCTGCAGGTTGTGATCTGAATTGGAGATCACGCCTACAGATGCATAGCAATTGATCAGAATCTTACGGAGTTCACCTGAAGGCATCTTCAGCACAGCGTATTTCTCTTCTTTGTTGGTCAGTTGTGCAGAGGAGCCCGCGCTGCGGGCGATCTTACCGCCCTGGCCAGGCTGCATTTCAATATTGTGGACATTGGTACCCAGGGGCATATTCCGCAACATAAGCGCATTTCCAATCTCGGGGGCAACGGCATCACCGCTGACGACAGTAGCTCCCACCACCAGCCCCTGCGGGGCAAGGATATAGCGCTTCTCCCCATCTGTGTAGTTAAGAAGTGCGATGAAGGCCGTGCGGTTGGGGTCATACTCAATGGAGGCGACCTTTGCCTCAATGCCATGCTTGTCGCGCTTGAAGTCGATGACACGATAGAGCTTGCGATGCCCGCCACCGATATAACGCATGGCACGACGGCCCTGGAAGTTCCGGCCTCCTGAGCCTTTCACCCGCTCTACCAGCGACTTTTCAGGGGCATCAGCTGTCACCTCAGCGTAGGCGTTCCCAATCCTCCAGCGGGTGCCGGCTGTGATGGGTTTAAATTTCTTCAGTGCCATAATCTTTTATTTTGACCTGCGAAGCATTTGCTCCTAATCAGATGTTTGAATAGAGATCGATGCTTTCACCTTCCGCCAGTTTCACCAACGCTTTTTTATAGCCGGGCTTGCGCCCAGAGATGACCCCTGCCTTGGTCATGCGCGACTTGCTCTTAGAAGGTGCCGTGAGCGTACGGACCTCTGCAACGTTTACCCCATAGAAAGTCTCTATGGCTTTTTTTATCTCCAGCTTGTTGGCTTTACGGTCCACCCGGAAAGAGTAAACCCCACGCTGCTCCTGCAGAGCGTTGGATTTTTCCGAGAGGATGGGTTTGATGAGTATGTCAGCGAGTTTCATGTCTGTTCTGTTGTATCAGTTCTATTCCTGCTCAGGCAGCCTCCTCTTCGATGAACAATGCGGCAGCTGATTCGGTGAATACCAGCACGTCGGCATTCATGATGTCGTATGTATTCACATCCGATAATATGGTCGGCAGGACGGATGGGATATTTCGGGCACTTGCATACACGGTATCCAATACTTCCGCCGTCACATATAGGGCTTTCTTGTCTAATACGGACAATGCCTTCAGCATCGCGGCAAAAGTCTTGGTACGGGGTGCGTCCATAGACATATCCTCGACCACCACGATGGCTTGCTCCCGTGCCTTTTGGCTCAGGGCACTCATCTTTGCCAGGTCTTTCACCTTGCGGTTGAGCTTAATGCCATAACCATGGGGCTTAGGGCCGAAAATGGTTCCACCACCCTTGTAGAGTGGATTGCGGATGTTACCCTTACGTGAGCCCCCCGTGCCTTTTTGACGGTGCAGCTTCCGGCTGGCACCATGTACCTCGGCACGAGTCTTTACTTTATGCGTCCCCTGGTGCTGAGCTGCCAGGTACTGCTTTACGGCCAACCAGATGGCATGCTCGTTAGGCTCGATGCCAAAGATGTCATCAGGCAATTCGACGGACCTTCCGGTCTTTCCGCCACTGGTGTTCAATACGTCTGCTTGCATGGAGTACCTGTTGGAGATTATTTCTGGATGAGAACTATCGATCCATTGTGCCCTGGTACGGACCCTTCGACCAGGATGTAATTGCGCTCCGGCATCAGTTTGACGACCTTTAGGTTGCGTGCTTTGACACGGTCAGCCCCCATACGGCCCGCCATTCGCACGCCCTTGAAAACCCTGGATGCGTCGGATGAGTTGCCGATGGAGCCTGGCGCCCGCTGGCGGTCGTGCTGGCCGTGCGACTGCTCACCCACCCCACTGAAGCCATGCCGACGTACCACCCCCTGGAAGCCTTTGCCCTTAGAGGTACCGACTACATCGACCTTTTCACCTTCGGAGAAAATATCTAAGGTGATGGCTTCTCCCAGGGATTTGGCAGGCGAAAAATCACGAAATTCACGAAGGACTTTCTTTGGAGAAGAGGATGACTTTGAAAAATGACCTTTCTCAGAACGATTGCTGTGCTTCTCTCTCTTGTCTTCAAATGCTATCTGTAGGGCTGTATATCCGTCTGTTTCTGCTGTTTTTACCTGAGTGACCACGCAAGGCCCTGCTTCGATGATGGTACAAGCCAATTGGTTGCCGTCTGTACCGAAGACGCTGGTCATCCCAATTTTCCTGCCGATGATTCCTTTCATGACATTTACTATTTTACCCCTTTTGGTCATCGGGACAGCGGGTGGATGACCTCCCGTCTTCAATCCCAGTTTGCCATCGGACTTATCCCTGAATCCTTCTAATGGAGGGAAGTGCCGGCGGTAAACAAACCTCGAAGGGCTTGTTCATATTTGAGGTCCCCGTAGGAACTTCTATTTTTATTTATCTACCCGATCCCCTGCGCGAGAACCGAGACCGGTCAACTGGTAGTAACTACCATAGACCGTACATGGTCAAGCCTTTATCTCCACATCCACCCCGCTAGGCAGGTCGAGCTTGCTTAGGGCATCTACCGTGCGGGAAGAGGAGGTGTATATATCTAGCAGCCTTTTGTGCATGCTGAGCTGGAATTGCTCCCTTGCTTTTTTATTCACATGCGGCGACCGCAGTACAGTAAAAATTTTCTTCCTGGTGGGCAGAGGGATCGGACCTGTGACAACGGCACCCGTACTACGAACAGTCTTCACGATTTTCTCGGCCGACTTGTCCACTAGACTGTGGTCGTAAGACTGCAGTTTGATTCGGATTCGTTGGGACATAAAATTTTACACCATTCAATGGGAGTGCAAAGGTAGGGACCAAAGGCATATAAGCCAAGGAAAACTTGTTTTTTTTTACCGGCTGGCCTTAAAGACCAAAGGGCACCGGAGGGGGGCCTTTGGGGAAATTTAGCCTTGCAAGGGGCTCAGCCATTCTGTCGTCCTTTCACCTTGGCGATCACCTCTTCGGCGATATTATTCGGGGCAGGCGAGTAATGTGAGAATTCCATGGTGGACGTCGCGCGGCCTGAGGAAAGCGAGCGAAGCTGGGTGACGTAGCCGAACATCTCGCTCAGAGGGACTTTAGCTTTGATTACCTGGGCGCCTGCGCGGCTGTCCATTCCTTCGAGCATTCCGCGGCGACGGTTTAAGTCGCCAGTGACATCACCCATGTACTGCTCGGGCGTGATGACTTCAACTTTCATAATCGGCTCCAGCAGCACGGGCTTTGCCTTGCGAGCAGCCTCCCGGAAGCCAGCTTTGGCACAGAGTTCGAATGACATGGAATCAGAGTCCACCGCATGGAAGCTGCCATCGAACACACGGATCTTCATATGCTCCACCGGGTAATTGGCCAGCACGCCGTTAGACATAGAGTTCTCAAACCCTTTCTGGATGGCCGGGACGAACTCGCGGGGAATGGACCCACCGAAAATATCGTTCACAAACTGCATTTGCTTGCCGGGGTTTTCCTTGAGCCATTCTTCATCGGCAGGGCCTAGATCGAACTGGATGTCTGCAAACTTGCCTCGGCCGCCGGTCTGCTTCTTGAGCGTCTCCCGGTGTTGGACAGTGGCATGAAAGGCCTCTTTATACGCCACCATGGGCGCGCCCTGATTTACTTCCACTTTGAATTCACGGCGCATGCGGTCAACGATGATCTCGAGATGCAATTCGCCCATGCCGCTGAGTATGGTCTGCCCTGTCTCCTCGTCGGTCTTGACTCGGAGTGTGGGATCTTCCTCAACCAGTTTGGCGATGGACATACCCATCCTGTCGACGTCGGCCTGTGCCTTTGGCTCGACGGCCACCGAGATCACTGGCTCCGGGATGAACATATTTTCGAGAACTATCGGATTGTTCTCGTCGCAGAGCGTATCTCCGGTTTTGATTTCTTTGAAACCTACTGCCGCACCGATGTCCCCAGCCTCAATCATCTCGATGGGGTTCTGCTTGTTGGCATGCATCTGCATGATCCGACTGATGCGCTCATTCTTTCCGCTACGGACATTGAGGACATAAGAACCTGCATCCAACTTGCCACTGTAGCAGCGGAAGAAGGCGAGTCGGCCTACAAATGGATCTGTCATGATCTTGAAGGCCAGGGCAGCAAAAGGCTCCTTGGAATCGGGTCTACGGGAAATCTCGTCGCCAGTGTCGGGATGGATGCCTCGAATGGCCTCGATGTCGAGGGGGCTGGGCAGGTATCTCACCACACAGTCCAATGTAGTCTGCACGCCTTTGTTCTTAAAGGAGGAACCACAGAGCATGGGAACGATGGTCATATCGATCGTCGCCTTCCGGATGGCTTCGTGGATCTCCTCTTCGCTGATGGATTCGGGATCTTCGAAAAACTTCTCCATGAGGGTGTCGTCGTATTCCGCCACCGCCTCGATGAGCTGACCGCGCCAATAGTCGACCTCCTCCCGCATATCCTCGGGGATGGCAACAATGTCGTAGGTCATTCCTTGGGTGGTGTCGTTCCAAATGATCCCTTTCATGGAGACCAGGTCTACAATCCCACGGAAGTGATCTTCCGCACCGATGGGCAACTGCAATGGTACAGACTTAGCCCCTAGCATCTCTCGTACTTGCTTGACCACATTCAGGAAATCAGCACCGGCTCGGTCCATTTTGTTGACAAAACCCAGTCGGGGCACTTTGTACCGATTGGCCTGGCGCCAAACCGTCTCAGACTGTGGCTCGACACCGTCTACTGCAGAGAAAAGTGCCACAAGTCCGTCGAGTACGCGCATGGAACGCTCCACCTCCACGGTGAAGTCAACGTGGCCAGGCGTGTCGATGATGTTAAACTTATACTTCTTGGTGTCCGGGATGGCCTGTCCCTGAGCGGTGGGAAAATTCCAATAACAGGTGACAGCTGCAGAAGTGATGGTAATGCCTCGCTCCTTTTCCTGCTCCATCCAGTCGGTCGTAGCAGCCCCGTCATGGACCTCTCCGATCTTATGCGACATTCCAGTGTAATACAAAATGCGCTCCGTAGTCGTTGTCTTGCCAGCGTCGATGTGTGCAGCAATACCGAAGTTCCGTTGAAATTTCAAGTCAGCCATGCCTATTTCATTATTGGTATGTCATGAAAATATTACGTCTCCAGCTAGTGCAAGACGCATCATCCTAAGGACACAGGGCACAATTGTATGATGATGCACAACCAGTGTTGAGAGGATGATGTTTTGACTTTTTACGGGCGCAAAGGTATGTATTAATACGAAAAGATTAGAAAAGCCGATTCTGTGAGCGCCCGACAGAAAAAAGCCGGACATATGCCCGGCTCCTTATTGATTTTATACATTGCATTATACCCGGAAGTGGGCAAACGCCTTATTGGCCTCTGCCATCCGATGGGTATCTTCTTTCTTTTTAAAGGCGCCGCCTTCTCCCTTACTTGCAGCCACAATCTCATTAGCAAGTTTGTCAGCCATGCTCCTGCCATTGCGCTCCCGGGCAAATCGGATCAGCCACTTGATGCTGAGCGAAGTTTTACGGTCAGCGCGAACCTCCGTGGGGATCTGGAAGGTAGCTCCACCGATGCGGCGGCTCCTAACTTCCACGCCGGGCGTCACATTGGCAAGCGCCTTACGCCATACTTCGTATCCATTCTCCCCTGTCTGCTTGGCAACCTTATCGATTGCATCGTAGAAGATGGTCAGGGAGGCACCTTTTTTACCTTGCCACATCAAATTATTGACAAAACGACTCACCAAGGTGTCGTTAAACCTTGGATCTGGGGCGAGTGGAAGTTTCTTGGCTCTGGCTTTTCTCATGTCTCAGAAATTACTGGGATGGATCATTTTTTACCTGCTGGCTTGGCAGCTCCCTTCTTGTCCCGCTTGGTGCCGTACTTGGAACGGCTCTTCTTGCGATCCTTGACACCGGCCGTGTCGAGACTGCCACGGACAATGTGGTAACGAACGCCTGGAAGATCCTTAACCCGTCCACCTCTAATTAGTACAATGGAATGCTCCTGAAGATTATGGCCTTCGCCGGGAATATAGGCGATAACTTCAACCTTATTAGTCAGGCGAACCTTGGCGACTTTCCGTAGGGCAGAATTTGGCTTTTTGGGGGTGGTAGTGTACACACGCGTGCAGACACCCCGGCGCTGAGGGCAGGACTCTAAGGCACGCGACTTGCTCTTGGCGCGAATTATTTCCCGACCCTTCCTAACAAGTTGCTGTATCGTTGGCATTCGACCTATTTTATTAGGACGGCAAAGGTACAGTGTCTATGCCATGTCTCAAAATGTTTTTTATGTCCCGCCTGCCACCTGCGCCCTGGGAGAACCGCTGAAGCAGAACCTTGTTCAGAGGATTGGCGCCCCCCAATCGGTAATGGAATGGAACGAGCGGTTAGGGATCGAGGTTCGGTTGCCTGATTATTTGACAATAATGCTGGTTTACATACGTTTATGAATCTAAACACCCTCGAATGCACCCCAAAACAAGATGTTCGCTCCAAGTGGGCTCTCCAAGGAGTGCAATGTGTAGCATCGTGTCATAAAAAGTCCCATATGTACCATCGCATCAAGTCTTATCTCAAAGACCGACTTTCGAACCAGCAAAGAAATAAGCTGAGGAAAACAGTGGCAAAGCTTTTTGCTCCATTTTATAGTGACAACCTGACCATCTTAGCCGACCTCTTCGGAACAGATAAAACAAATGGGCATTGGTATACACCGCACTACATGACTCATCTGAGCCGTTTCAAAAACAAGCAGATCAATCTATTGGAAATTGGCGTCGGCGGAGAAGAAAGACCTTTGGTGGGAGGCCACTCGCTCCGTATGTGGAAGAGCTACTTCCCAGAGGGGAAAATCTATTCAATTGACATTTACGACAAATCTGCCCTCCAAGAGGATCGGATCAAAATTTACAGAGGTAGCCAGGTGGACAAGCCATTTCTGGAGGGCATTATAGCCGAGGTAGGTGCGTTCGATGTCATCATCGATGACGGAAGCCATCACAACGAACACATCATAGAGTCCTTTAAAATCCTGTTCCCACATCTGAAAGATGGGGGGGTCTATGTGGTTGAAGACATTCAGACATCCTATTGGGAAGACCATGGAGGAGATAGTCTCAACCTGAACAACCCCAACACTGCCATGAATTTTTTTAAGGGGCTAACGGACTGCTTAAACCATCAGGAGATCACCCACGAACAATACCAGGAAACATATTTTGATAAAAAAATCATCTCGATACATTTCTATCACAACATGGTATTCATCTACAAGGGCGATAATAATGAACCCTCCAATCGTGTGAGAAATCACCAGAGATTAAATTCAAAGGCTTCATCTTCTTAGGTACAGCGAATACCCAAGGATTTTCTCAGACGGGCATCATCCAGCCGTGCGTGTCGGCTATCTGCCCCTGCTGAATGCCCTTGAGTGTGGTGCGCAGGCGATGCGCCAGGCTGAACGCATTCACATCGAAAATCATGGAGTGCTCTTGGTAAGATAGTTCCCGGATCATTGAGACGCTGGCGGCCGTGCCAGCACCGAAGACCTCCTTCAGCTGACCTCGGGTGTAGGCATCTGCGAGTTCATCCATCGATACCCGGCACTCCTCTACCTGCACCCCCCAGTCACGCAGCAAAGTGATGAGGCTAGAGCGGGTCACCCCAGGAAGGATGGTGCCTTCCTCTAGGCTCGGCGTCACGATCCTGTCATCGATGCGGAAGAAGACATTCATCATGCCGATCTCTTGTACATATTTGTGCTCCACCGGATCTGTCCATAGCACCTGGTCAAAGCCTTTAGCCCGGGCCAAGGCTGTGGCATGCATCGAAGCTCCATAGTTTCCAGCCGCCTTGGCAAAGCCAATGCCGCCGGCCACTGCACGCACATAGTGGCTTTCGACAAAAATGCGCTGCGGCTCCAGAAAAAACGGTCCGGAGGGCGAGAGAATAATCATGAAACGATACGTCTCGGCTGGGCGGACACCGATGTATGAATCCGTCGCAAACATAAAAGGCCGAATATAGAGTGTGTGATCTGGGTAATCAGGCATCCAGCCAGCATCCAGCCGGATGAGTTCCAGGAGCCCTTCGATGAATAGCTCCTCTGATACCTCCGGCATTTCCATCCGCGCGGCAGACCGCTGAAACCGGCGTAAATTTTCTAAAGGACGAAAAATGGAAATGCCCCCACCCGGTACTCTGAAAGCTTTCATGCCTTCGAAGATCGCCTGCCCATAATGCAGGGTAGATATAGATGGATCGACCTCAAACGGTCCGTACGGTATAATCTCAGGGCTCTGCCAGGCGCCATCGCGAAAATCAGCCACGAGCATGTGGTCAGAAAAAATCTTCCCGAAGGGTAAGTTTTCCAAGGTGATAGAATCAAGCCTGGACTCCTCGATCTTTTGCACAACAGGTCGCATACGTTGTACCATCAAGCCTATTTGATAGTAAAGAAACGAAAAAATATAGACCTCCTGTAGCACATACCTTCAAAAGAGTAGACCTCCACCTCCTTGATAATAGGGCGGCTGTTGCTTCTCGTCCGCCAAAATGACATATTCAGTCTTAATCAATTTATTTACCCGGTCGCTACCATGATTACTATTTCGCGCACTTATACTGTCTTGAATGAGAAAATATTTGACCCTATAGAAGATGTCAGGCCATTGGTTATTTCATTAAGCAAAAACAGATAATTGTCTAGTTTTCATTCACTCAAAAAACTGATAATCTAGCTACTACCAGCAAATGAAGAAATCGTTTCACAATAGTGAGTAAGCCATTTCAATGAATAAACTTGAAGAGATCTGCAAATTGAAAGTACCTGCTGGTGTAAAAAAGTCACCCTTATCGAAACACCATGGGGCAATCACTCAAAAGTCAGTATCCGACTTAAAAACTTATATCTTAGATGATGGCCGCAAGATTTAGCTGAAAAGAAGCAATATAAAAGAGACTTGATCACCCATAGCTACCGCATCCTTTTAACGTTGATATCCGAAACCAGAAATTTGCTGACCTTTACTGTCAAAATATGTCTAAGCGGGGTACGGCAACATCTACACCTCTTCCTGGAAGGCTGTTATCACTACTATATCAAGATGCCATTGTACAACCCACCCTGCATGCCGGGACAGCCAGCCAGGCTGACAGTCTCGGTGGGTACTCCAAACGCATCCTGATCCTGGTCTGTCAGCCAGAGGCAGCCGTCATCCAGGAGGCCTCCCTCTCCTTCCTTCTAAATATCCTTCACGCCTGCCGGCTGGGCATGCCTGATGTCAGACTAATCAACCTGGCCCATATGGCTGACAAAGACCATCAGGAACTCTCCCGGGTACATACGCCCCGGATCGTACTGATCTTTGGCGCTGCTTCTCAAGAGATCGGTCTGCCTATGCGGTTTCCGGACTACCAGGTACAGGAATTCGAAGGCATCCGATACCTCACCGCGCCACCGCTGGATCAACTCGAAAGAGATATGCCCAGCAAAAAACTCCTCTGGGTCGCCCTTAAAAAGGTTTTTCCCTTATGAGTAGTCCTACCCAAACCCTCGTCTTCGCTACAAGGAACCCCCATAAGGCAGCAGAAGTGCGTGCCCTGCTAAAAGGTCGGTTCCACATCCTGACTCTGCCGGAAGCGGGCATAAACGAAGAGATCCCCGAACCCTTTCCGACGCTGGAGGAAAACGCTTTAGCCAAGACAGACTTCCTGTTCCAACGTCTGGGGTGTGATTGTTTTAGCGAGGACACAGGATTGGAAGTAAACGCCCTGGGTGGTGAGCCCGGTGTTCGCTCTGCCAGATACGCCGGGGAGCCCCCCCAAGATGCAGCTAATCAGCAACGACTGTTGGAGCGCATGCAGGGGGTCACTACAAGAGAGGCCCGCTTCAGGACCGTATTCAGCCTCTGCCTTCAAGGCAAGTCGCATTGCTTTGAAGGCATCTGTGAAGGACGGATCGCCGAATACCCGGCCGGCAAGCAAGGCTTCGGATACGACCCTGTTTTTATTCCGACCGGGGCCGGACAAACATTCGCAGAAATGGGGATGGAAGCCAAGAACCACTTCAGCCATCGGCGAAAAGCCCTGGACGCCATGCTCCATTTCCTGGGTGAAGGGATCTGACGAAAGAACTGCCAAAAAGTTTAGCCCGCATACAACCATTCTCCGCCAAAAAACGACATTATACAGGGATGTCCGCTTCAGATACCGACATCATACAGGGATGCCTTGCCAACGATATACGGATGCAGGAGGCTTTGTATCAGAAATATGCCGCACGGATGTATGCAGTATGTCTTCGGTATGCCGGGAACGCTGAAGGGGCGCAAGATATCTTACAGGAGGGTTTTGTAAAGGTGTTCCGCAACCTGTCGAAATTCAGGGCGGATGGGTCTTTCGAGGGATGGATGCGACGAATCTTTGTAAATACCGCCATCGAACACCACCGCAGGCGGCACCCCCTTGCGGACCCCTTCAGCGAGCGGGAGGAACAAATAGAAGAAGGCAGCTGGAATGCCCTCGACAAACTAGCCTTGGAAGATTTGATGAAAATGATCCAGTCGCTCCCTGAAGGTTACCGGACCGTCTTCAACCTCTATACCGTGGAGGGCTACTCGCACCAAGAGATCGGCGAGATGCTGGGCATCCAGGAAGGCACCAGCAAGTCGCAGTTCGCAAGAGCCAGGAAAGCCCTGCTGGAGAGGATAAAGGGCCATGTCTGAAAAAAGTCTATCCATGGAATGGCAGAAAAAACTCTACGAGCAGGAAATGAGTCCCCCGGCTGACCTATGGCCTTCTCTGGCCAAACAAATACAGCAGGAACAGGGAAGGCTGACCTCCCGGCTCCAGGAAGCCGAGGCAGCCCCACCCTCCCATGTTTGGCTGCAGATTGCAAAGTCGTTGCCGGCAGCAGCTGACCGCCAGCCTGGCATCCTCCGCAGCCTCTACCGGTATTCCATCCCCGCCGCCGCTGCCCTGTTGGGTCTCCTCTTGTTGAAATATGCCATGCTGGAGGGTCGTTTCTTTTCTCCTGCCACCACCTCCCTGCAGCGTCTGAGGATACCACTTCGAACCGGACAACCCATCGCTCCGGCCCCGAAACCCTTGCAAGAACCCGCTGCGCGTACAGCCCACCCCTTCTCCCTGCACGACGCCAAACCCCAGCATAGTAGGGTGCTTGCCCGCGAGGCTCTCTCGTATCCAGGATCCAACTATGTGGAGGTATGCGACGTTCGGCAGGAAGTATGCCGCCGCATCAACTATAAGCTGGAATATATGGCCGCCTGCCTGCCTGCTCAGGGCGCTTCCTCCTACCCCATAGCCTGCCGACGCGAGCTGCTGACATGGTTGGAACAAATAGACAAAAGCAACTACATCCCAGCACCCGGACATTTATTCGACATCGTCGAGCTGGTATCCTTGCTGAGCAGCGAATAATAAGACCGGAAAATCATTTGGCATTCCAGATGCGCCAGCTCTCTTCCGCCTGAATGACGAGCATATCGGATCCGTTGTGGGTGGTGGCCCCTCGCAGCAACCCTTCCTGCAGGAACTTGGTGACGGGGGGGTTGTAGACCAGATCGAAGAGATAGTGAGCCGCCGTCAGCAAGTCGTAAGGAATGGGAGGCGCCTCCTCTATGGCTGGGGAAGTTCCCAAGGGGGTGGTGTTGATGAGCAAGGTATGGGACGACAGGATGGTGTCATCCAGGTCCTGATAAGTGAGCATAGATGAGTTTGGGGAAGGCCTCCTGCTGACATATCGATAGGCAATCCCTTTTTTCCGCAGCACATACGCAACGGCCTTGGAGGCTCCGCCTGTCCCAAGGATGAGTGCCTGACGGTGAGAAGGCTGCAGACCCGCCTGTAGTGATTGCTCAAAGCCAACCACGTCTGTATTGTGGCCAAAAAGTCCCGCGGGAGTCCGACGGATACAGTTACAGGCTCCACAGTCCCGGACTACTTCAGACATGTCATCCAGGAAAGGAATGACTTTCTCTTTGTAAGGTATGGTCACATTCAGGCCTTCCAGGTCTGGGTGCATGTCCAAAAGAGAGGGAAACTGCGAGATATCCTCGAGGGGAAAGAGGTCGTAGATGCAGTCTGAGATGCCTTCTGTGGCAAACTTGGCCGTGAAATACCGCTGCGAAAAAGAATGCCCGAGCGGAAGGCCGATCAGGGCAAACCGCCTCACGATGGGTCATTTTGAAGGAAAAGGTGGAAAGTATCGCCCCGCAGTCCCAGCCGCATCGTCTCCAGCGGGATGACCTCGGAATGGGCGATGTTGCCAAGGTTGACGTTGCAGCCGAGCAACTCGATGAAGTAGAGTTGCTGGGCTTTCTGGGGTGCTTCCCAGAGGATGCGTTCTCCGGGGATCTTGGTGAGGATCTCCTGGACAAGGCCCTCTCTGACTTCTCCGGAGCCACGGTAAATGCCGACATTGCCGGCTTCCCTTGCCTCTGCAATGACATAGGTCGCACCGGCCGAGAGTTCAGCCTGCATCAGCTCTATCCACTTGTAGGGGGGGATGATATGGGCGGCATCCTTGCTGCCCACCTCGCTAAGGACTGTCCCATGCTTGGTCAGGCGTTCTATATACCCACATTTTTCAGCATGTGGAATGGTAATGGATCCATCGCTGACCTCCATATGCCGGAGGCCGTAGTCGCGGCAGATGGCTATGTAATCGTCAAACTGATTGCGGATCAGGAAGGCCTCAAAAAGCGTCCCTCCGAAATAGACGGGGATGTCATGAGATAAGTAGAGTTCGATCTTGGCCTTCAGGTCGGGGGTGACGAAGGAAGTGCCAAAGCCAAGCTTTAAGATGTCGACATGCAGGCGGGCGACGGGCATGAAATGGCGGGCCTCTTCCAGGCTCAAGCCCTTGTCCATGACCATGGTAATGCCGTCGGTGCGGGGTTTCGTATGCCTATCCGGGATCTGTGAAAGGTGAAAATTCATCGGTGAATGTTCCAGAGATGCTAAGATAAGAATCAACGACGAACCTCACTTAAGGATACCTCAACGCTTCTTGGGGCGGCGATGGCGGGCGATGGCCTCTGCCACCTGTGGGTGCTGGACCACGGAAGGGTCCAGGTCGAGCATCTTTGCAACTTTTCGGGGTGCCAACTCCATCGCCTGACCGAATAACAACAAGGCCTCTTTTGTCTTGTGCATGGCCAGAAGGACGGCCGCCCTGTAGAAAAGCAAGACCGGCTTGCCTCCCGTGGCAAGATAGGCAGCGCATGATTGGGCCTCTGCTTCCAGATATAGTCCCGCATCATAGAGGCAACGAATCAAGGCCTCCCAGCCTGTGATGTTTCGGGGCCTGGCATGAACGACCATGGTCAGATGCTCCACTGCCTCTCGTATGTTGCCGAGCTGCATTTGCACTTCGCCCATGGAAAGGTTGAACTCATGGTTGTTGCGGGCGATCCGTAACGCCATCTCCAGATAGCGGACTGCCGGCTGCCAGTTCTCTTCCTGGATATACGTCACAGCAATCCGATGGAGCAACTTGGCATCCTCCGGGTTCAGGTGTGAGGCTTTTCGAAAGTAAAACCTAGCTTGTGCCGGATTTTTTAAACGATCGAAACAGTGGCCAATGGCTTCATAGACGACTTCTTCAGGACGGGATAATTCGATGACCTTCTCTAGGGCTTCAATCGCATCCCGATACTTCCGTAGGCGGATGTAAGCATCGGCCATGTTCCGATAGGCATGATCAAACTTCTCATTGATGGCAATGGCGTACTGGTAGGCATCTACAGACTTCTCATACAGCCGAAGGCCCTGATAGGCTGCTGCCAGGTTGAACCAGGCGAGTTCGTTGTAAGGATTGGCGTCTATGATGCCCTGGTGTATCCGGATGCTCTCTTCATTGCGCCCGGTAAAATCTGTCCAAAAGCAAATTTTATAGAGTGCCTCCTCGTTGTTGGGATCTTCTTCGAGGATCATTCGCAGGCAATCGAAAACCTTTTCAAAGGCCTCATAATCATCGTAGACATCCGCCAGCTCAAACAGCAGGTCGAGCCGGTCATCACCCGAAAAACGGCCAATGGCTTCCTCTAGCAGACGGGCCGCTTTGTCCTGCTGGTCCATCGCCAGCCAAGCATCTGTCCGAAGAATCCAGATGTCAATATCCATGCTGTCGAGGACTTCCGCCCTGTCCAACAAGTCGAGTGATTCCTGATAGCGCTTGTCAGAGATCAGCAGGTCGGCCTTTTTGATCAGCAATGCAGCAGAAAAGGGGTATTGGCCGATGCCGGTTTCCGCCGCCTCGATGGCAGCCTGCAGGTCGTCGTCTTCATCAAAATGATCGATGATCCGCTCGAAAGAGTCTTCTGAAAGGGAAATGGTTCCCCGCCCCGACATCAGCAGCCGGTACTGACGGAGCAGCTCGTCCATCTCCTCCCTATCCTCCCGTTCGTGCCGCTTTGCCATGACCTCAATGTATTGCGAAAAATTGGGATTCAGAAAAATGCCTGATAACCAACCTTTTGCCGAAAATCAACATCTTATCGATAAACAGGCTACAAAGTAAGCTGGAAAAATTCACTGACTTAAGGCTTTGCACAGATAGACGGCAAATACGAGACTTTCGATGAATGGCCATCCTCTGGGAAATTTGGAATAGGAATTGCAGGTAATTTATCAATATCTTTACATACGATGCATTTCCAACGACTCAATGCCTACCGGAACCGCATGCAGAAGATTGTGTTTGCAGGGGCCTTCCTGTACGTATCGGGCTATGTCTCTGCCATAGACGGCATCATCAGCATCGGCGGTAAAAATCGCCACGCCAGTTCATTTTCGAACATCAAAAAAGACTTAAAGCTTTCTTTGGGAACGGGGCTTTACCAATATCATTCTACCCGAAATCTGCCCTCCCTCCCTCCCAACCAGTCACCTGCAGGCCCCTGTAACATGGTTATCTACCAGCGCGGCAACGTGACGGTACACATTCCCGTCAAGGCGAAGCCCATACTCTTACAGACCTTTCGGACCCCCACCCCACCTGCGATTCGCTGAAGATCAATTCCCTGACTTTCTAGGCTGGCTTTCTGCGTAGTTCATCTCCCGGTAACCTGATTTTGGCACTTCGAACCGATTGATCGGTACGGGATCGAAACTGACGTTGACGGCAGCATACTTCACCCGGATGCCCCCAACGGTCGACTCATATTCCAGTGCGGTGCCCGGTAACAGGCTGAATTGTGGATCAAAGGAAGCATTCTCCGCCACCAGCTGCCGGGTAAACCAGACCATGAAGCGGGAACTGTCGGGCATCACTGCCTCCGCACGCACGCAAGGGTATCCCGCAATCGTCTTGGTGTCTTTCGAAAATATAAAGCGGATGCCCTGGTACCGGCGGTTCTTATCTGTCCAATCGTCTTTATCCATCCGGATGAGCAACTTTTGCGGACCGAACTCACGTAAGACCACACCGGTGCCAGCGCGGTGGTCGAAGATGGTCACGGTACTTCCTAGGGCACTCACCAATTCTGAACGACTGAGTCCACCGCGGAGCTGGATACTGGCCTGGGCACCATCAAACATATCCGCGAGCTGAGGATCGGGCTTGCCGGTCTGCACAGAGATATCGAACTGTATGGTTCCTTCAGAAAATGTCCGCTGGGAGAACGAGTGCATCGTCAAGGCCAGCAGCAGAGCGATAAAAATGGTCTTCAAGTCCATGGCTTCTCAGGGTTTACACAATGGAAGACAGAAAATTGCTTATCCTGGTTGCTTGACGACGCGCTGAAAGCGACTCAAGACTTCGGCTTTGTCTTCGACTGCAACTTTTCCACCCGCTTCCGGGTATCCTGCATCTGTTCGAGCTTTTCCTGCCACTTTGACTTCTTTCGGGGCTTTTTCCGGTTTTCATCGATCTGGGCGAGGATCCTAGTGTGGTCTATGATATAGGTTTGAATCACAAACTGCATAGCCAGCGTAATAACATTGGAAACCGTATAATACCAGGTCAGGGCAGAAGGCAAACTATTAAAAATGCCCAAGAGCATGACAGGGAAGATATAAGGCATATACTTAAGCACCGGGTTCCCCTGGTCTGGTGTCATACTCATGCTGTAAAGGGAGATGAGCAGGCTGGTGATGACAGATAGAATCGTGAACAGGCTCAGATGGTTCCCGATGAATGGAATAGAGAAACTCCAGGTCACAATACTGTCATAGGCTGACAGGTCTTGCGACCACCAGAATGACTCCCCCCTCAGAGCGATGTTTGAATTGAAGAAGCTGTACAATGCGAAAAAGATGGGAATCTGCAGCAGGGCGGGTATGCAGCCCCCAAGTGGATTCACGCCGGCACTGCGGAAAAGCTTCATCTGCTCCATGCTGAAAGCCTGCTGATCTTCCCCGAACTTCTCCCGCATGGCATCCAGCTCAGGCTTCAACGCTTTCATCTTGGCACCACTCAGGTAACTGGTGTATACCAACGGGGAGGTAAGCAGCCGGATAAAGATCGTCAGCAGGGCTATCACCAATCCATAACTCGACAGGAGGCCGTCGATCAGGCTAAAGAACGGAAGTACGACCCAGCGATTGATATACTTCACGAATGCGTAGAAGCCTTGGCCTAGGTTGACCAGGTCCTCGAGCCCGATACCATATCCTTTGAGCAGGGCGAAGTCATTGGGACCATAGTAGAAGCGGAGGGGCAGCGCGACTTTTGGGCCGGCCGGCAGCATTGCCCGGAGGGTGAGCGCCGCATTGGCTACCAATCGAGTGCTGTCTGGTGGCACGGTGCAGTTGGCCTCCACGTATGAGAAGCCGTCTTTTGGAATGAGGGTTGTATTGAAGAATTTTTGTTTGAAGCCAATCCAACGAACTCCTTCCTCCATCTTCTCACTAATGCCGCTTCCCAAGGTATAGTAATCGTAGTCGTCGGCCCTCATCAGGCCAAGCTGCGTCTCCAGTTTTTCGCTTTGGATGTCTTGCTCTTGCTGGCGAGCCCTTAGCTGCCAAAGGAAGTCTACCTGGTTACGGTTGAATATCTTGTCGGCTCCTTCTGCTGCTAAGTTAAAGTCGACCATATAATCTCGGGGCCGGAGGGTGTAGACGTGTGAAATCGAACGTCCGGAGCTGTCTGAGAGGGTGTAGCGAATGGTCTGACTGCCATCGGCCTGCCGAACGACCTTACTACCGGAAAAATACAGGTCGGCGCTCTGGGTAGACATCCCGTTGGCAGTAGCGATTGCATATGAAAATCGGTCGTAAGCGGTGTCCAGCAGGCGTACCGGGCTGCTGTCGGGGGCACGATACTGGAGCAGCTCGATGCGTCTGGGCTGTCCGCCCTTATTAGAAAATTCGATGCGCAAGAATGCTGTTTCGACGAGGGTGACCTCCTCCTTGGATACTCCCTGCTGGGTCAAACTGCCCGCCACGGCATTGTCGGCTGCAGGTACTAGGTTCGAAGAGGCAGGTGCAGTGGATGGAATAGTATCCTTGACAGGGGGCTGCAGTCGGGCGATAGAATCCTTTATAGCAAGCTGCTTGCGCTCGTAGTCCAGTTGTGCCTGGCGAGTAAAATAAAAATAACCGAAGAACAACAGAGCGAGCAGCACGAAGCCAATCACCGAATTCTTATCCATCTGCATATCGGGAAATTAAGCGGCAAAGGTATGTAAGCAGGTCGACTTTCGCTGAAAGGATCAAATCATCTGCGGCTTGGCATGTACACCTTTGGGGAGAGATTTTTTTTGATTGTGCTCAAGAGCAGCCCGTATGAACTGGACAAACAGGGGATGCGGCGATTCGACCGTACTTTTTAACTCGGGGTGGAATTGTACACCAATAAAGAAAGGATGGCCCGGCAGTTCAACGATTTCCACCAGACCCGTTGCGGGGTTCCTCCCGCTGGCCATCAGGCCGGCCGTTTCCATGGTTGACAGATAAGCATTGTTAAACTCCCAGCGGTGTCGGTGCCGCTCCTGGACAGCGTCGGTCCCGTAAACAGATCGGGCCAGGCTGCCGGCGGCCAGCATACAGTCGTAGGCACCCAAACGCATCGTACCTCCTTTGCCGGTGACATGCTTCTGCTCTTCCATGAGGCTGATGACTGGATGGGGCGTGTCGGGATCCATCTCCGTGGAATGCGCATCCGCAATCTCTAGCACGTTCCGGGCGAATTCAATGACAGCCATCTGCATACCAAGGCAGATGCCAAAGAAAGGAAGACGATGTTCCCGTGCGTACTGGACCGCGGTAATCTTGCCTTCAACACCCCTGTTGCCGAAACCGGGCGCCACCAGTAGGGCGTCCAGCCCTGCTAGCTTTTCTTCAACTGTGTCGATTGTAATGAACTCACTGTGGATTTTGACGACTTCCACGCAACACTCGTTCACTGCCCCGGCGTGCACAAAGGATTCAAGGATCGACTTGTAGGCGTCCTGCAATTCGATATACTTTCCGATAAGGCCTACCCTGACGTGGTGGTGGGGGTTCCTCAACTTGTTAAGGAAATGGGTCCATGCACCCAGATTCGGCTCCCCCGACACGGGAATTCCGAGCTTTTGGAGGCATATCCGGTCCAGCCCCTCCCTCATCATATTGACAGGCACTTCGTAGATGGTAGAGGCGTCGGCCGCCTCAATCACGGCCTCTGTTTTGACATTACAGAACTGGGCGATCTTCCGGCGAATGTCAATCGACAGCGGATGCTCCGTACGGCAGACGATGATATCTGGATTCACGCCATTTTCACTCATGAGTTTGACGCTATGCTGCGTGGGCTTTGTCTTCAGCTCCTTAGCCGCGCTGAGGTATGGTACTAGGGTAAGATGTACCACCAGGCAGTCTTCATCGGGCAACTCCCACTGCAGCTGACGAACCGCTTCAATAAATGGCAGGCTCTCAATATCACCCACCGTTCCACCAATTTCTGTGATGACGATGTCGAAACCTTCCGCACCCAACAATTTCATCTGTCGCTTTATCTCATCGGTGATGTGCGGCACCACCTGCACCGTCTTGCCGAGATATGCGCCTTCGCGTTCCTTGTTGATGACCGTCTGATAGATCCGACCTGTCGTGACATTATTGGCTTGAGAGGTGCTGATGTTGAGGAAGCGTTCATAGTGGCCAAGGTCGAGATCTGTCTCCGCTCCATCTTCAGTCACATAACATTCGCCGTGCTCGTAGGGATTGAGGGTGCCGGGGTCAACGTTGATGTAGGGATCGAACTTCTGAATGGTGACTGAAAAGCCACTCGCCTGCAGCAGCTTTGCCAGCGAAGCCGATATGATCCCTTTACCAAGGGAAGAAGTCACGCCGCCAGTCACAAATATATATTTTGCCATCTAGGAGTATGTTCAAAGACACCATAGGTCAAGGATTCCCTTCGGGGGTCCTCATCATAGGGTTACATAGGATGAACAGAGACGGCCTCACATCAGAGGGTGATTTCCGTTCGGCGAGTAAAATTACAAGATTCCCAAGGGCAGCCGCCGGTCTGAAGAGCCCTGTGGAAAAGTTGGAAGATATCCCCGCGCAGGACGGTCAATGTCCGATTTTCTCATAGCTGGCCTTGATGCCTTTGATCAGGGAAGAGCTGAAACCACAGTGTTCCATTTCATTGAGCCCCGCAATGGTACATCCCCGGGGCGTCGTCACCTTGTCGATCTCTTCCTCCGGGTGGCGTCCCGTCCGGATTAACAGCTCTGCGGCTCCTTTCACTGTCTGGGCAGCGATCAGCGAGGCCGTAGCCGCATCAAAGCCAATCTCGATGCCTCCCTGTATGCTGGCACGAATATAGCGCAACGCATATGCGATACCGCAGGCCCCGAGCACGGTGGCGGCATCCATCAACCGTTCATCGATGGCCACCACCCGGCCCAGGTGGCTGAAGAGTGCTTCTACGTATGCCGACTGCTCCGGGCTGACACCAGAGGCACAAAGGCATGTCATGCTCTCTCCGATGGCGATGGCAGTGTTGGGCATGGCCCGCACCATGGGAAAGGAAGCCCCCAATATCTCGGCCATCTCCGCAATCGATACACCGGTAACGACAGAGCAGAGGACATGACGGGCAGGATCGAGTTCTGGCTTGAGCTGATGGAGGAGTTCCCGGACCTGATATGGTTTGACGGCGATCAGGACCGTATCTGCAAATCGAACAGCCTGCCGGTTGTCGTTGCTGACTAGGATGCCTGCATCCTCCAGGTCGCGTAACGGGTCGACGTGGCGGCGAGTGAGAAAGATATGCCCTGGCAGCGTAAAGCTACTGGCAGCAAGGCCTTCGGCTATAGCTCTTCCCAGGTTGCCGCCGCCGATGATGGCGAGTTTCTTATTCATATTTAGTAAAAATTAGGCCGTAAGGTACATAGCATAACCGGCTCCGAGCATCCCGTCATTTTTACTCATGGATACCTTTACCTGCATGTGCCTTCAAAAATGGCCGCAGCAAAGGCCGAAAGGGTTTTAATCCATAATATAAAGCGAAGAAACGGGGCAGCAACGGAATGGCTTCCAGCTCATAGAGACCTGGAGAGACTGCCTTCTGGAGTTGCCCCAGGCAGACCCGGCACCGACCCCGGAATCCATCCGCCAGCAGCCATTGCCGTCGTAGGAATGCCAGGCTCCGCTGGTCGCGTAAAAGAGGACGACCTGACAGAAGCGACTCCTCCAGCCGCTTCAAAACTCGGTCGTCCACCGCAAAACCTTCCGGTACCTGCATCCCCAACAAGGAACGGCAAAGGCTGAAGCCTGCCGAGGCATTTACCGATATGCCCATCTGAATAAGCTTTTGCTGATACCGTGGCCAGTCTATTGCCCCGCCCATGGCCTTGAGAAAATGGCAGAGGTCGAGGAGATGCCGGAGCTGCCGCCAGCCATCCATCACGCCATGATGCAACAACAGGATCGTCAAATGAGATTCCACGGAAGGAAGCGGCCATTGTACCCCGCCAAGGGGCTGCCATTGCCTATGCTCTAAGAGCTGATCGGCGGCGATTGGAATTCGATAAAACGACAAGACCGGCGACCATTGCAGCTCCACATGCACATATACCCCATCTGAAACCGATTTCCGAAAGACAGCCTCCCGGTTCAGCCATCGTCCATAACACAGATGCTGCTCGGGGAAGAAATATACTTCCTCGTACCCGGCCATCGCCAACAGGCCGCGGAAGGCCGGCAAGTCAGCAGGCCGGACCATCACATCGATGTCACGGGTGGCACGGGTGGTCAAGTCACCGTGAAAAGCCCATCCCAATAGCAGGCCTTTGGCATAGATATACGGAAGGCTTAGGGAAGAGAGTAAACCATCGAGCAGGCGCTGCTCTTCAAAAAGGTGAAGATTCCAGGCGGCGGACTGTCGCTCTGCTCTTGCCCAGGCGGCATATGTCTGCGAATCAAAGACTTCCTGCAGCAGCCCAGCCGGCAGGCCTATGCCGGTGAGGCCATGTGCGGTCAGGCGACGGTGCAGTATACCAGCAGAGATAGGGGCCTCCAGGAGACGGAAAGTCTCTGCCGCCGCCGGCGTGGCAGCAACAAGCCGTGCCATCTGCAGCAGGGTGGCCGCCTCCGGCCCATAGGAATGGGCTGTTTCTTTCAGAGAAGTCATGGGTGCCGCTGATGCCACCGGCCGTGGATAACTGCTACCTTTGAATGCATCCTGTGCGACCATCCAAATGGTGGAACCCCAAGGCCAGTCATACTTCTACAGGGCATACGGTTTCAAGATACGTTCAGAAATCGAATTCCCAGAGCTCCAAGCCTGCCCCCCTCAGGAAGCGGAGATCGTGATATCATGGCTTTCAACGCCCCCGACGCCTTGGACAAAGTCTCAAGGGCATGCCTGGCGTTTTTACGCCCACTCCTTCGCACTCCGACTGGTTGGCATCGCCGAGTATGCCGTCGACCATGGCACGCATATCCGCATTTTCCCCGCCAATCAGGCAGACCCTCTGCTGGTCAGGATTTATTGCATCACCGTCTGCATGGCTGCTGCCTTGATGCAGCGCGGGCAGTTCCTGCTACATGCTTCAGGTATCATTTACCGCAACCTGGTATGGCTATTTGCCGGGGAGAGCGGTGCCGGGAAGTCGTCCATCGCAGCCGAACTGAGAAAAAGAGGGTTTCCCATATTCACAGATGACACGTGCCTGCTGCAAGCTGACCCCAAGGACGCCTCTT
The DNA here is from genome assembly GCA_016868815.1 of Bacteroidota bacterium. GTDB lineage: Bacteria > Bacteroidota > Bacteroidia > Chitinophagales > Chitinophagaceae > Pollutibacter. Next base: position 66,493 of record VGFQ01000002.1, on the reverse strand, counting down.
CCATCCTGGTGAACCCCTCCTATCCCATGCTCAAGCTGACCGCTGAGACGATTGACGCACTGGCAGACCCGCAGTACGAGAAAAAAAACCGCATCTGGCCCGATACGGAAAAGTTTGGCCAGCGGCTGTCCGATCCAAGTTTCGGACGAGCGCTCCCGCTGGGTGGGATTCTCGTGTTGTCGAAGTCAGACGCTAGCCTGCAGCACCTTGTGTGCCAGGAGCTGCTAGGGAACAGTGCCTTCCTCGCCTTGGCAGCCCATACTTACCGCCGTGAGTTCATCCATGAACGGTCTTTACAGCGCGCGCATCTAGCACTCTTTGGTATGATGGCAGACTGCGTACCGATAGCCCGCATGAGCCGCCCTCCGCATATCAGCCTCTCATCGACGGGGGATGCGGTGGAGACATGGCTCCGGGAAGTGCCTCGCAAGACCGCACAAGCCTAGCGGCTAGATGGAACTTGCCAGGGAGCGTAGCCGTTCAGATGGACTTGTAGGAGAAGGTCATGTTCTCCAGGGTGCCTGGTGTTGGTCCCAGGTCGAGTATCGAGTTTTTGGAGATGCGCTTGGCCAGGGGCTTTTGCCAGGGCTTTCGCCCCTCTGACGTCGGCTTGACGGTGGCTTGTGCCACCTGCGGGGGGGGCTGTATCTGATTGATAGGGTTTGGATTTTCCACCTTCTGATAAATTTGTAGTAAAGATACACTTTCAAGTCAACTGGGAATAGTCTCCCAGCCGGACGGCGTCCGACAGGCCGGACGGCCCCGTCCTTTCGTCAAAAAATCTGGCCAGCGCAAGGATATGGAATGGCACACGCGGGACAAAGACTCCTTGCCAGGTATTCTCCGCCTGGGTGGGGTCCAGATCACGGTCAATGCGTGCAAAGTCGAGCCGATGCAATAATGGGTGGCCGGCAGCACTTCTGATATCGGCAATGGCTGCCCTCCACCAGGGGAGTTGGTTACGGAGTTCATGGACAGGGAAGATCCCTAACGGAACATGCTTTTCAGTTCGAAGCCGCACCTCCTCTGGCACCCATCCTTTCATACTGCTGCGGTATAGGTGTCGGTCCATATCAACATGCCCAAGCGCCTCCGGCGGCAAGGATAGCACAAACTCTACCAGTCGGATATCTGCCAACGGATACCGCATGTCGATGCGGTAGCGAATAGCTGCCAGCGACTCATTCTGGAGTCGACGTTGCGGATAGACAGAGGTGGCACGCTGCAGTAAGTGCCGGCGAAGGCTGAAGGGCCTGTCATCGGCAGGGCCGATATCCATCCTAGGAGGTGGCCCAACGAGGTAACATGCATCCTGGGATGGCAAGGGAGTCCGACGTTGCAAAAAACTTCTCATAGCTGCGGGCAGGCATGCTTTTGCGAGCCTTCGGAATGGCAAAGTATAATCCCGATGGGCATGGCAGGCTTGTAGGAAGGCAAGGATGCGACCATCGAGGAGGAAATCGTGGTAATAGAGCCTGGCCGGATGGGTGGCTACCTCATCACCGAAAAATCCGGAAAGGGAGGTGTGAATGCCTTGTTGCCTCATCAGCCTCCAGGCTGGCTCCTGCCAGAACGGACTAATCAGATCGACCCCTCCGTGATCAGAGATGTGCAGGTCCTGCGCATGAGAAGGGTAGGCCCAACCGCCGCTGGAGACCCGTAGATGCTGGGAGATGCCGCAATGTGCCAGCACGGCTTTTGCATATTGCCATTCATCAGTGACGGTCCCGCCCGGCAGCCCTTCCGGCCCTCCCAGCGTAAAGCTGTGCAGTGTCGTTCCGCCAGTGCATAAGGGTGCGGCAAAGGCAGCTATGGCGCTGGAGTCGAGCCCGCCGCTCAGTTCAACACCTACCGGACCTCGGCTGGGCAGCCGACAGGCAACCGCCTTCTGCAGCTGCTCCCGGAAAGCCTCCTGGTAGTCTGCTGGATGGCGGAACCGCTGCAACGCCGGAATGGTAAGCCTTCGAAGGGGATGGATGCGCAATTCTTCGGGCCGCCATTGCAGCATATGCCCTGGTAGGAGGTGGCGGATGCCCCGGCGGAAGGTTGACGCAGCGTCTGGCGGCTGGCCGGCCATGAGTTGTAGGATGAAGGCATCGTCGAGGGCTGTGTCGGTCTCCGGATGAGCGAGGATGCCTCGTGGCTCACTGGCGAATACCAGGTCTGACCCGAGGATACTATAACATAAAGGCCTCACACCCATCGAATCCCTGACGCAGAGTAGGGTATGCGTCGATGCGTCATAGAGTGCAAAGGCATAGTCACCGACGAGTTCTGCGAGGCCGTTCACGCCAAATGCCTGAAAGACATGCAGGACGATCAATCCGTCCGGCATAAAAGTCCCCTTGCCCGGGTCGATGCCCAGACGGCGGAGGCAATCCGCCCGGTTGTAGAGGCGCAGGTCGGCCGTAAGGCTGTACGGTCCGAGATGATGGATGCTGGTTTCTGGTGCGGGCGTGTTGCGCAGCAGCAGATGCGCCAGCAACAACCCGCCCTCTTCGTACTGGCTGCGGTGGTCGGCTTGCCAGTGATCCATGGCAGAGAACATACGCGTACCTGCATCCCCGCGGGTGGCAGGGCCTTCGCGCCTTACTATGCCAAAGATGGTACTCATAGGCAGAAGCCTTGGAAGCGATCAGTTCGATGTACTGGTCTCTTGTCTTATCCGCTGTAGCAAGGCAAGCAGGAATCCTGCTTCAGCAGGTGGCAGAATGGAACGTTCCATAAGCGAGGTCGCCAGCTTGGAAGCCTCTTGCCACCGGCCCGTCTGGTAGAGCAAAAAGGCGCGCTCGTAAGACACCCTCCAGGTGTATAGGTCGTGCTCCATCCAGAAAATACCGTTCAGCCGGGGCGGCATCAGACCGACTGCCGGAAGGGCCTCCAGGGCTGCCGCAGCATCGCCAGCCTCCCGCATAAGGCCTGAAATATAATAGGATGCCTCCCAACGATGAGGCTCCCATAAGCGAGCCTGATGAAGAAGAGATAACGCTTCGTCATGCGTACCGTTGGTGGCACGAACGGACTTAGAAGCCAGGATGGCGGACGCATAACGGATCTCAGGATGCACCTCCGAAGATGCCCATAAGCAAGACAATCGTTCCATCCCTTCTCGATGTCGCCCCGCCAATTGGCAAACATAGGCAAGCTGAAACCATCGATGAGCATTACGCATCGACAAGGGCGAGCCGGATAATTCCTCCAGAAGCAGCCGCCGGTCTTCCTCGGCCTTCTCTACAGGTGAGCAGTAGGCGTGCGACTTAGCACCCACAAATACACTGGACTGTAGTGCGACCCCCTCTAAAAAACTAAATGGTGTACCGGGCGGAAGGCTTTCCACCCAGTTGTGGATAAGACCCTGCCAACGCCATTCCGTAGCGGTGATGTCTAGCAGAAAAGGGCGGCACACTGAGGTGCCGCCAGCGCGGACATGCAATGAATAGGACTCCCCACGGATCAGGCCCGCCTTCCATGCTAGATCTTCCGCTTGCAACACCTCATCCGGATCGATGACCATCAGCCAGCTGCAGTCATGAAAGCCATCGCGCCGGGCTTTGTAGGCAGCCTGCAACGCGAGGTTGCGGTTATGCGCAAAATTTTTCCAGGCATGGTTCTCCACCTGACAGGGTATTCCTAGACGATCAGCCCATGAACATATGCAGGCGATGGTATCATCTGTAGAGCCGGTGTCAGACACCACACAGGCATCTACCATCGTTCCAAGCGACGCGAAGAGCTGTGGCAACCGGGGGGCTTCATTCTTTACCATCATATGTAGACAGATCCCCATGCCGATTACTGCTGGTCGTTGGTTTTTCAGCTATAGCACGAATGTACGCAGTAGAGATACCGCTGCCCCCCACCCGAAATCCAGGTATCATGAGACCGAAGCCAGGCATGCCCTTGATGGCAGCCTTCCGGGGTCTTGTAAAAACCCAGATAAAGGGTGGAGGAAATTCCTTGCTTGCGCAAAAGAAACTTGCCCGCAAGGCACAACGCATAGCAGTTGGCTGCCCATGGAAAGTAGCGGGCTGTACGCAACAAGGCCACATGCATAGCCTTTCGATAGGCCAGTGAGCCAGGGTCGGGCAACTCCGTAGTTTCCTCCCCGGGCACCCCCTGCCATGCCAGTACCCTTGAGAAGGGCATGGCCAGCAGGGCCACCCGAAAAAAGGGACAGGCAATCATGGTGAGGGCAAAGAGCTGACGGTCCAGCTGCGTGGATGTATTGTATGTACGTATGCGTTTCCGGATGGACATGCCGTATCTGCTCAGGCGGGTGCCAGCAAATGAAGGGCTTCTATCCCGCGGAGAAAATCAAGCGTCTCTGCCAGACATTGGTCAGGAGCTACATCGAAGGTCAGGCCAAGGGATGCTGACAGTTCCTGCACGGTGTGGGGCTGTTGCAACCTTTCCCAAATACTGGCGGCGGTGTCGTTGAGTGCTATATAATCGCCTGTCTGCAAGTCGAGCAGGATGGTCTCGTCTCCCACACGATTGGAGAGGTACCGTTGTTCGGCACGTACAAGCCTTGTATCGAGGAAAATCTCCATGAAGGTCTGTCTAAGTTGAGTGGGGCGTTGTAGAGGGCAGCAGGGAATGCCGGACGTAGTCCATGACTCCTTCTTCCAGCGTCCGGAATGTCTGCGGGAAGCCGGCATGTCGAAGCTTTTGCATGTCAGCCTCCGTGAAATACTGATACCTGTCTCGAATGTCTACGGGCATAGCGATATAGCGAATGTCTGGGGGCAATTCCATTCCTGCAAAAGTGGCCTTGGCGAGGTCATTAAAGCTGCGGGCTTGGCCTGTCCCGAGGTTGTAGAGACCTGATTCCGGCAGGTGATCTGCCAGCCATTGGCACACTGCGACCACGTCGCTGACATGGACGAAGTCGCGCAACTGCCAGCCATCACGATATTCCGGACGGTGCGAACAAAACAGCTCTACAAAGCCCCGTGCACGGATCTGCTGGAAGGCGTGAAAGACCACGCTGGCCATCCGCCCTTTGTGGGATTCACCGGGGCCGTATACATTGAAAAACTTAAGGCCGAACCAATGGGGTGGCTGTGAGGACTGGCACAGGGCCCACTTGTCGAACTCGTTTTTTGAAACGCCATATGGGTTTAAGGGCTGCAACCTCTCGGGCATATCATGATGGTCCGAATAGCCGAGTGCACCATCGCCATACGTGGCAGCCGAAGAGGCGTAGACAAGGGGGATACCATGCTGGGTGCAATACTGCCAGGCCTGCTGTGAATAGTGGAGGTTGAGTCGCTCATGCACGCGATAGTCGAACTCCGTCGTGTCAGTCCGGGCACCGAGGTGGTAAAAATGCGAGACGGATGGCCGCTCCAGCTCCAGCCAGGCAAACAGCAGATCGCGATCTAGTTTATAGGCAAATTCGATGCCGGCCAGGTTGGGTTGCTTGTCTGCACGGGTGAACGCATCCACCAGGATCAGCTGGCGACTCCCGAGTGTGTTCAGATACTTCGCTAAGGCGCTTCCAATAAAGCCGGCTGCCCCTGTCACAATCGTATAGGGGCCGCTGCGTTCAGGTAGCCTAGCATTCAGTCTCTGCGAATCGACTTCCATGTGCTGGTGTTTACAAGGCAGCCATCTGCAATCCGATGGCCTCGTCGTAGTGCTTTTGCCATGCGGAGATATCCCCCCAGTCGGATCCATCTACCCGGAGTGCACCGGCCGTCACTTCCCCGATGCGCAGGCATGGCAGATGTCCATGGCGAACTGCCGCCTCAAAGGCGTCGACGTCAGTTGGCATCACCGAGACGACCACACGTCCCTGGGATTCCCCGAACCAATAGGCATCGGCCCTTGGACCTGCCGAAGGTCGCGAGGCCGAAAACCCCCGGCTGCCCGACATCGCGCTTTCAAGCAGGGAAATAAAGAGTCCGCCTTCGCTGAGGTCATGGGCAGACTGTATGAGCTGATCGCGTATCAGGGACGACAGCGCCTGATGCAGCGCGAGGGCGGCCGCCGGGTCGAAATAGGGTGCAGGGGAATGTTCGACCCGATGCCATTTGTGCAGGTATTCGGAAGAACTGATGTCGTCTGTGACCTCTCCTAACAGATAGATGGCATCGCCGGGAGACTGGAATGCCAGCCCCATCCGCTGTTGGATATTTTCCAGCAGTCCGACCATGCCGATGGTTGGGGTAGGATAGACAGCGCCTTCAGGATGCTGATTGTAAAAACTGACATTCCCTCCTGTGACCGGAGTCCCCAATAGGCGGCAGGCTTCGCCCATACCTTGTATCGCATGTACAAACTGATAATATACGCCTGGGTCGTAGGGGTTGCCAAAGTTCAGACAGTTGGTTACGCCCAGGGGCTGGCCACCGCTGCATACAATGTTGCGGGCTGCCTCGAAGACGGCGATCATCGTTCCTTTATATGGATCGGCATAGACATACCGGCTGTTACAGTCGGTCGTCATGGCAAGTCCTTTGGAGGTTCCTTTGACCCAAACGACTGGGGCGTCGGAAGGGTGATTGGTCGTGGCATTAGCCGTTCCTACCATGCTGTCATATTGCTGATAGATCCATCGCTTGCTGGCGATGTTGGGCAAGGACGCAAGGAAGGTGGCCACGGCCTTTAGGTCGGCCGGCACCGTCACGCTACTGGGGCTGAAGTCGCGCACCGCTTGCAGGTAGGCCGGCTCTTGATAGGCTCGTTCGTAAACTGGGGCGCCCCCTCCAAGCACCAGGCTCTCAGCGGGGATGACGGCCTCTTCCACACCGTTCATGTAGAAACGCAGCAAGCCGTCGTCCGTCACGGTCCCGATCTCCGAGCAGGGCAGGTCCCATTTGGCAAAGATGCGGAGGACATCTTCCTCTCTTCCTTTATCGACGATCATCAACATCCGTTCCTGGCTCTCACTCAGCAAGAGCTCCCAGGCTTTCATGTGCTGTTGGCGTGTGGGCACCTTTTCTAGGTCGATGCGCATGCCGACGTGGCCCTTAGCACTCGTCTCCGCCGTTGAGCAGATAATGCCGGCGGCTCCCATGTCTTGCATACCTGCCAGTGCACCAGTAGGAATGACTTCCAGGCACGCCTCGAGCAGTTTCTTCTCCTGGAAGGGATCTCCTACTTGCACGGCTGGCAGGTCCTGTGCACTGTCTTCCGTAATGTCTGCAGAGGCAAATGAGGCACCGCCTATGCCGTCTTTACCGGTAGCTGATCCAACGATGAAGACGGGGTTGCCAATGCCTTCTGCCGTTGCGCTGACGGTCTTCCCCAACTCGACAATCCCGACGCTCATGGCATTGACCAGCGGGTTGGTATGATAGCAAGACTCGAAATACACTTCGCCACCTACCGTCGGTACGCCGAAGCAGTTGCCATAATGCCCTATGCCCTGGACGACACCCCGCAACAGATGGCGGGTCTTGGGGTCCGATAAGTCGCCGAAGCGCAGCGAATTCAACGCTGCAATGGGACGCGCCCCCATGGTGAATATATCGCGATGGATGCCTCCCACGCCGGTGGCGGCCCCCTGAAAGGGTTCAATGGCGGAGGGGTGGTTGTGGGATTCAATCTTGAACACGACGCCCAGTCCATCGCCGATGTCGGCCAGACCAGCATTCTCCTCTCCGGCGGCCACCAGCAAACGGCCACCGTCGCGCGGGAGCGTTTTAAGCCAGCGGATCGAGTTTTTATAGCTGCAATGCTCGCTCCACATCACTGAAAAGGCCGCCAATTCTGTGAAATTGGGGTTTCTCCCGAGGGTCTCCCTAATCTGATCAAACTCTTCAGGCCGCAGACCAAGCTGTGCCGCTGTGTCAACAGTCGTTTCCATGAATCAAAATATCGGCAAAGATAGGCGCGGCGACAATGCCTGCCGATTCAAGACCTTCCCGTGGATGCGGAACCGCTGTCTATGTTGTGTGCAAGAATGTGCAATGCAGTGGGGGTTACTTGTCAAAATTTATCATATGACATTTTTCACTATATAATTCATAACTGTGAAACATGGCATGGACAAGAATAAATCGATCGATAAACCTTTTTTTTGGCACACAGTAAAGGCTTTTTTATCCCCAAACCTAGAGGAATGAATACTTTTTCTCTAAAAATCCACATTTTTGTTTTCTAAACCCAACCAACACATGCAATCTTTACGTTTCAAGGCCATCGATCACCTCACATCAGGCGATACGTTTTATAGTGTAGACGGAGTAGGCAAGGTCACGGCACTTTTCGGAGAAAACGTCTTCACGTTAAAGACCGCACGCGACTTTCTGAGCGACGAGGCTTACAAGAGCCTGTTGGCATCCATCAAATCCGGGCATAAAATTGACCGGACCATGGCCGCACAAATTTCAGCCGGCATGCGCCAATGGGCTGAGTCGAAAGGCGTTACGCACTATACGCACTGGTTTCAGCCACTGACAGGTTCTTCGGCCGAGAAGCACGACTCCTTCTTCACTCTCAAAGGAGACGGTACCCCATTGGAGCAGTTCGACGGTGATGCCTTGGTCCAGCAGGAGCCAGACGCGTCCTCTTTCCCCAGCGGTGGGCTACGCGCCACCTTCGAAGCTCGGGGATATACAGCTTGGGACCCGACATCTCCTGCCTTCATCATGCACATAGGGCAGGGCATGACCCTCTGCATTCCTACCATCTTCGTATCATACACGGGAGAGTCGCTGGACTACAAAGCTCCCCTCCTCAAATCCATCGAGGCCTTGAATCGAGCAGCAGTGGATGTTTGCCATTATTTCGACCGCAACGTCGGAAAGGTGACTGCCACCCTGGGATGGGAGCAAGAATATTTTGTGGTCGATGAGGGGCTCGCCAATGCCCGCCCCGACCTTGTGATGACGGGACGGACCGTCTTTGGCCATACGCCAGCCAAAGGGCAGCAGATGGAAGATCACTACTTCGGCTCTATCCCCGAGCGCGTCTATGCCTTCATGCGCGACTTCGAATACGAGGCATACCGCCTCGGCATCCCGCTGCGGACCCGGCACAATGAAGTGGCGCCCGCCCAGTTTGAGTGCGCCCCCATCTTCGAAGAGCTGAACCTGGCAGTAGATCACAATACGCTGTTGATGGATCTCATGAGTCGGGTCGCCAAGCGCCACCGGCTGAAAGTCCTGCTGCACGAGAAACCCTTCGCCGGCATCAACGGCAGCGGCAAGCATAACAACTGGAGCATGGCCACCGATACGGGCATCAACCTGCTGGCACCGGGGCGTACGCCGAAGACCAACCTCATGTTTCTGGCCTTCTTCGTCAACACGATCAAAGCCGTGCACGACCATTCCGACCTGATGCGTGCCGCAGTCGCCTCAGCCGGCAACGACCATCGCCTGGGAGCCAATGAGGCGCCCCCCGCCATCATCTCTGCCTATATCGGACATTTCCTGACAAAAGCCCTCTCCGAAATCGAGAGCCGCGTTAGCGACAAGTTCGATGAGCAGGATGAAGTGATGCTCAAACTCGACATCCATAAGAGCATCCCCGAGCTGCTATTGGATAATACGGACCGCAACCGAACCTCACCCTTTGCCTTCACAGGCAATAAATTCGAATTTCGTGCCGTAGGCTCTTCGGCCAATTGTGCCAGCTGTATGACGATCCTCAACACCATCATGGCGGAAACGCTCAGCAACTTCAAGAAAGAAGTTGATGGCCACATTGAGAAAGGCGATAAGAAGGATGTAGCCATCATGCAAGTCATCAAGCAGTATATCAAAGACAGCAAAAAAGTGCTGTTCGAAGGCGATGGCTACAGCGACGAATGGCAGCAGGAGGCAGCACGTAGAGAGCTACCAAATCTAAAGACCACACCCGTGGCCCTCGACCCGATGGTGACTGATAAGGCCAAACACCTGTTTGAAAAACATAAAGTATACTCCCACAGCGAACTCGAGGCCCGCCATGAGATCGAACTGGAGAAATATATCAAGACGGTACAGATCGAAGGGCGTGTCATCGGAGACCTCTCCGGAAACCACATACTACCGGCATCCATCCGTTACCAGAACGTACTCATCACCAATATCAAGGGGCTGAAGGAGTTGGGACTTCCGGAGTCCGCCTACAAAGCACAGCAAAACGTGCTGGTGGAGATTTCCGAACATATCCAGCAGGTACAGGCGCTCGCAGCCAATATGACCGAAGCCCGCAAGCAGGCCAATAGTCTGACGCACTCTCGCGACAAGGCCGTTGCCTATTGTGATAAGGTCAAGCCGCTCTTCGACGAAATCCGCTACCATGTCGACAAGTTGGAACTGCTGGTCGATGATTCCCAGTGGGAACTCCCTAAATATCGGGAAATCTTGTTCCTGCGCTGATCCCGGGATTCCCCTATGACTGCACAGTATAAGAGCGGCCCCATCGAGGCCGCTCTTAATATTTTATGTCAGAAAGGAGATCAACCCATCCGGCATCATACCATCCGAAAACCATCCATGAATTTGGTTGTGAAATGTCCTTTGCAGAAGTCGTCGTGCCGCATTAGCTGCTGATGAAAGGGGATGGTGGTCTTCACGCCTTCGATTACATATTCACTGAGGGCTCTGCTCATGGTGTTGATAGCTTCCTCCCGGGTGCGAGCCACGGCAATGATCTTGGCGATCATGGAGTCGTAGAAGGGAGGGATAATATACCCGGCATAGACGTGTGAGTCGACACGTATGCCATGCCCGCCAGGGGTGTGGAGGACGGTGATGCGTCCGGGGCTGGGACGGAAGTCGTTGTATGGGTCTTCTGCATTGATCCGGCATTCGATGGCATGCATCGATGGAAAGTAGTTATTCCCGGAGATAGGCTCTCCGGCAGCAATTTTGATTTGTTCTTTGATCAGGTCGAAGTTGGTCACTTCCTCCGTTACGCAGTGTTCCACCTGGATGCGAGTGTTCATTTCCATGAAATAGAAGTTCCGGTGCTTGTCGACCAGGAACTCTATCGTCCCAACGCTCTCGTAGTTAATAGCGGCGGCGGCTTTGACGGCAGCCGCTCCCATACGTTCCCTCAGCTCATCTGTCATGAAGGGGGAGGGTGACTCTTCTACCAATTTCTGGTGACGACGCTGGATGGAGCAGTCGCGCTCACTCAGATGGGAGACCGTCCCATAGCGATCCCCAGCCACCTGGATTTCAATATGCCTTGGTTCTTCGACGAACTTCTCCATGTAGATGCCGTCGTTCTTAAAAGAGGCGGCAGCCTCTGCCTTTGCAGTATCATAGGCCCGTTCCAGGTCGGACTCCTCCCAGACGACGCGCATTCCTTTACCACCGCCGCCGGCAGTGGCCTTCAGAATGATGGGATAGCCAATCTCCTGGGCCATCCCTTTGGCCTGGTCAACGCTCTCCAGAAGACCCCCACTGCCGGGAACCACAGGCACCCCTGCCCGGATCATAGTCTCTTTGGCCGTGATTTTATCACCCATGGCGCGTATCTGATCGGGGGTAGGCCCAATAAACTTAATGCCGGAATCGCCGCAGATCTCTGAAAAACGTGCATTTTCTGCCAGAAACCCATAGCCGGGATGGATGGCGTCGGCATTGGTGATCTCAGCGGCTGCCATGAGATGAGCAATGTTCAGGTAGGATTCACTGCTGGAGGGGCGTCCAATACAGACAGCCTCATCGGCAAATTTCACGTGCAAGCTGTCTTTGTCGGCCGTAGAGTAGACGGCAACCGTTTTGATGCCCATCTCACGGCAGGTGCGGATCACACGAAGTGCGATCTCCCCGCGGTTGGCGATGAGGATCTTTTTGAAGTCGGTGCGATGGTCCTTGGTCATGGGGGGTGATTAAGGAGTCCCGGAAGAGCCGAGCCCAATTGCCGATGGCTGCGACCCTACAAGCTTAGTATGGGTCTACCAGAAATAGAGGCTGGTCGAATTCGACGGGCATGGCGTCTTGCACCAGAATCTTTACTATGCGACCCGAGACTTCGCTCTCTATGTCATTGAACAACTTCATAGCTTCTATAATGCATACGACCTTGCCTATGGAAACCTCATCACCCACATCCACTAGAAGGGGCTTGTCAGGCGAAGACCTCCGGTAGAAAGTGCCGATCATTGGACTCTTGATGGCGACGAGGTTGTCTTCTTTAATGGGCTTAGATGCAGGCTTGGCGGCAGTGTCAACAGCCGGGGGGACGGAGGAAGGAGCTGCCGGCAGGGCAGACATCATGGGAACTGCTTGTGGTAAAGCAGAGACCGAGACGACCTTCTCCTCTTTCTGTCGGATAGTGATCTTAAATTCTCCCTGCTGGATCTTGAGCTCGCCAATGTTGGACTTATTGATCAGCTTGATCAGGTCCTGGATTTCCTTCATATCCATAACAGATACATTTAGCGGCCAGGCGCAATGACTGACCAGTGGTGAAGGTAGGGATCTTTCTCGGAACGGGCTTCTCCAGCAGCATAGCGGCGGGCATGCCAGAGCGCATTATTCTTTCACGCGTTCGATGTACTCCCCCGTCTTTGTGTTGATCCGGATGACGTCTCCTTCGTTTACAAAGAGGGGCACCATGACGGTGGCGCCCGTCTCAATGGTAGCCTGTTTGAGGGTACGGGTGGCCGTATCCCCTTTCACGCCTGGTTCGGAATAGGTGATGCGCGAGACAATCTTGTCAGGCAGCTCTACACTCATCGGCTGTTCCGTCTCTGTGTTGAAAAGAACAGACACTTCTTGTCCTTCTTTGAGAAACTGAGCGGCATCGACTTTGGCTGCTTCCACGACGACCTGTTCGAAGGTTTCATTATCCATGAAGTTATAGCCGGTATCGTCTTGGTAGAGATATTGGTAGTTCTTACGCTCTACGCGGACTGGAAAGATCGTATCTCCCGAGTTCCAGGTTTTTTCGATCGTCCGGCTGTTGTCCACGCCCTTGAGCTTGGCCCAGACCTTTGCGGCGGCGCGGGCCGTCTTATTCTCACCGAATTCCACGACGGTGTAGAGGCTGCCTTCAAGCTTGATGATCAGGCCCCTGCTGATGTCGGATGTATTTGCCATAATACAGGATTAGTCGGTGCTAAGCGATGATAATCAGGGCGTGAAAATAGGGTAAAAAGCCAAGGCAGCAAACAAGGGCTCTACCCTGATAATCGGGAGGTTGGTATCTTTATTCCTAGAATATGAATGTGAAACATTGGCGCATAGGGCTTGCTTTGGTCCTGACTCCGGCATTGCTGTCTGCACAGACAGACTCGTTGCCTCCCTATCTGCAGCAGCGCCGCTTGCCGCATTTCACCCTGCAGCTGACCGATGGCAGCAGCATCCTTCGCCGCGATGACCTGGACAGCAGCCGGCCCGTGCTCATTATGTTGTTCAGTCCCAACTGCGACCACTGCCACCGCCAGACAACGGAGATCACCCGACGAATGGCTGATTTGGGCGACCTGCAGATCGTACTCTGCACCTACGAAGCCCTCGACATGATTAAATCCTTTCAGGAGACGTTTCGGCTGAAGGAATTTCCTGCCATCCGAGTCGGCCGGGATGCAGGCTTTTTCTTCGTCCCTTTTTTCGCAGCCCGCAATGTGCCACTGCTTGCCCTGTATGATCGGCGTCAGCAGTTATTGGAGGTGTTTCGTGGCACCGTGCCTGTCGATAAAATTCTTGGCGCGCTGGGCATGAGCCAGCCGACTGGATACTGACAAATACCTGCTAAATTCTGAGTTCATCCCATTTGTATCATCTCCTTGCATCGACTAACTTTGCATGCCACACAGAGAGCACCAGCCCTCATACCATTACCACATGAAACCCTTTTAAATGAAAGTAACCGTCGTAGGAGCAGGCGCCGTAGGTGCTACCTGTGCCGACAATATCGCCCGTTCCGCTGTCTGCCATGAACTCGTCCTGCTCGACATCAAAGAAGGCTTGGCCGAAGGCAAGGCACAGGATATGATGCAGACCGCCGCGCTGCTTGGTTTCGACACCCGCATCACGGGCTCGACGAACGACTACTCCATGACTGCTGGCAGCGACGTCGTAGTCATCACCTCCGGCATCCCCCGCAAGCCGGGCATGACACGCGAGGAACTTATCGGCACCAATGCCGGCATCGTGAAGAGCGTCTGTGAGAACTTGTTGAAGCATTCCCCCGATGCAATCGTCATCGTAATCAGCAACCCGATGGATACGATGACGTACCTGGCACTGCAGTCGACCGGACTGCCCAAGCACCGCATTATAGGCATGGGCGGCACACTCGACAGCAGCCGCTTCAAATACCAGTTAAGCCTGCGGCTGGGCTGCAGTCCGGCCGACCTGAACGCCGTTGTCATAGGCGGCCATGGCGACACGACGATGATCCCGCTCATCCGTTTCTCCACTTGGAACAGCATTCCTGTTACATCCTTCCTCAACGCGGAGCAGCAACAGCAGATCGTTGCCGACACCATGGTAGGCGGCGCCACCCTCACCAAGCTCATCGGCACTTCGGCCTGGTATGCTCCGGGAGCAGCCGGAGCCGCCCTGGTGGCCAGCATCCTACGCGACGAGCACAAGCTCTTCACATGCTGTGTGAGCTTGGAAGGGGAATATGGGGAGCAAGACATCTGTCTTGGCGTACCCGTGACCATCGGGCGCCAGGGATGGGAGCGCATCCTGCCAATGGACCTGAACGAAGAGGAGAAGGTCCTGTTCGCAAAGAGTGCCGAAGCGGTACGTTCGATGAACGACGTGCTGAAGACACTCTGAGCCTGCTACCCCAGCGCATCCAACTTTTGCAAAATCTTCTCCAGCACCCGCTCTGTCGAGAGTCCAGAGAGGCATTCCCGTGTACCCTTCCAGCAGGATCGGTTGCCGAAGACGGAGCAGGGACGGCAGTCCATATCAAGTTGCACCGTATCCTCCAACGACTGCCTCCATCCTAAAAACCCGGCAAAGGGGTGCGTGCCTCCCCAGATCGATACGACGGGCACGCCAAAAAGGGAAGCCATATGCATGCTGGCAGAGTCCATACTCACCATCAGGTCAAGACGAGAAATCTGGGCGAGCTGCTCGGATAGGCTGTAGCCGGATGCATAGCTTTTGACATGACCTTCGGCATCCTCCCAGGCGGAGAGCATGGCGGCTTCCGCCTGGCCGCCACCAAAAAGCGATACTTCCACCGTTCCGCGCGCCAGCAGTGCCGCCACGACCTCGCGCATCCTTTCCGGTGGCCATGCTTTCTCCGCATGCCGTGCAAAAGGCGCGATGCCGACTCGAAAAGCTTCACCCAACTTCCGCTGGGGGATGGCAAGCGGCCGGGAGAGGCTGACAGGGCGCGATAAAGATTCGAAGACGGCAGCATAGCGCTCGAAGGTAGTGGGCAGGGGCCGCAGGTCTTTCGCCTCGCGGCGAGTGAGGGCCCGCTTCTCGGCTCGCCCTTTATCGATCGCTGCATAGGCGGTGCGGGAAGCCAGAAAGAACATCCGCATGACCCGGGTGCGGAGGACGCCGTGCAGGTCAGCCACCGCCTCGGGCGGGTCGGAGGCCATGATGTCGCGGTATAGATCGAGCAACCCGCGGAGCCCGCGGTGGGCGCCCTTCGGCTCCGAGGGATGGAAACGCAATCGATCGATCCCCTCGAAGAAAGGGGCAAAGGCCCCGTCAGACACAAAGGTGACCCTCAGATCGGGATGCTGCTCCAGCAGATGGCGAACTACAGGCACGCACATGGCAACGTCGCCCATAGAGGAGAAGCGGATGGCGAGGATATGGCGAGGGACTGGCAAGGGCCTTAGCTTTTGCCGCAGAAGAGGAGCAGAGACAGTCTAGCTGCTTGAGAAATCTTCATCTGCTTGTAATGCCTGATATACTTGCTTTGGCATAAGATGTATTTGAGCAAACCGCCCATGTCAATGTTCATATATAATGGCCAGTGAATGGATTCGTGCTACAAGAATAAATGACGAATGAAGATACCTTTTGATCTAAACCGTCGTAGGTCGGTGTAATATAAATATAATAATTGGCTGCATCCATACAGCAGGTCGGAAAGTGATTGCTTCAAAGATAGCGCAGGCCTCTCAGGGAATCCCCTCTGCCTCGATCTCCACATAGTCGAGGTCTTTATGAAAGGTCTCTTCCGTGAACCAGGCCGACACCAGGGTGATGGCCATCACGAGGCAGCCCGTGACGATGGCGCTCTGCACGATGCCCCACTGCAGGCTTCCCTGGAAGTAGTCTTTGAAGAGCATGTTGATCAGCGGCAAGGCACCACGCACCATGTTGGGAATGGTAGTGGCGGCGGTGGCACGCAGGTTGGTGCCAAACTGTTCAGCGCCCATGGTGACGAAGATGGCCCAGAAGCCCGTGCTGAAGCCGAGGACCCCGCAGATGGCATACATCGCGGTGTCGCTTTGATTGAGCGGCGAGAAGTATGCGATACCGGAGACGACTGTCATGGCATAGAAGAGGAACAGCGCCTTCTTGCGGCTCCTGAACCATTGGCTGACGAGGCCGATGGTGATGTCGCCGAGGGCGATGCCGACATAGGCATACATGACAGATGCGCCGGAGTCTATCGCGTTCAGACCGTAGAGGGCGGTGGCAAAGCGGTTGCTGAGGTTCACAAGGATGCCGATCACGAACCAGGTGGGCAGTCCGATCAGCACGGCCAGTAGGTACTTGCGAAACCGCGTGGCGTTGTTGAAGAACATGAGCAGGTTGCCCCGGGAGATGTTGCGTTCCTTGACGGAATGGAACATCCCGCTTTCGGCCACGCTGATGCGCAACAACAGGAGCATGATGCCCAGCCCGCCGCCGATCTTGTAGCAGAGGCGCCAGTCGCCGGAGGTCTTGTACACGAAATAGGCGAAGACAGCCCCGAAGAGGCCGATGCCTGCCACTAGAGAGGTGCCGACGCCGCGCTTGTGCTTGGGCAGCAGTTCGCTGACCAGGGTGATGCCTGCCCCCAGCTCGCCCGCCAGGCCGATGCCGGCGATGAAGCGGGCCATGGCGTACTGGTCGGTCGTCTGGACATATCCCGTCAGGAAGTTGGCGACCGAATAGAGCAGGATGGAGCCGAAGAGTACGCTGAGACGGCCCTTGCGGTCGCCCATCACACCCCATATGATACCTCCGATCAGCAGCCCCACCATCTGCCAGTTGATGATGCGGGTGCTAGCGTCCATCATACCCACGTCGGTGACACCGATGCCGCGCAGGCTGGGCTCCCGGACGATGGTGAAGAGCAGCAAGTCGTAGATGTCGACGAAGTAGCCGAGAGCCGCTACGACGACGGTGAGGTTGAAGACGGAGGCATTTTCTCTTTTCATGTGGCGATGGCTTTTCACCTAGGCGCTGCCTTTGCCAGACTCGCGGCCATGCCGGAGCAAGCGGATGATGACGGGGGCGGTGGTGACGACTATGATACCAATGACGATGACTTCTAACCGATCCTTCAGGTCGAAGCCGTATTGCTGCCGGATGAACTGGTAGAGGTAGTGCCCAGCCATCAGCATCGACACCGCCCAGGCGACACAGCCGATGATATTATACACCATGAACTTGCGGCGCTCCATCTGCACAATCCCGGCGACGATGGGGGCAAAGGTGCGGATGAAGGGTAGGAATCGGGCAAAGACAATGGCGCCACCACCGTACTTCTCATAGAAGTCCTTGGCCGCCAGCAGGTGCTTCTTACGGAAGAAGAATGTATCCTCCCGCTTGTAGAGGTAAGGTCCACTCTTCGCCCCAAACCAGTAGCCGACGATGTTCCCGAGGATGCCAGCGCCGACAACCAGGGACGTCAGCAGAAGCAAGTTGAGGAAGTCGTTGTTCAAATCGACCAGCTCCCTGGCCAACTCATTGCTGTAGATACCGGCGACGAACAGCAGCGAGTCGCCAGGCAAGAAGAAGCCAGCGAAAAGTCCCGTCTCGGCAAAGACAATGAAGAGAAACAGCCAGAGGCCACCGTTGACGATGTAGAATTCGGGGTTTAGCAGGTCTGTCCAGGCGAATTGAAGGAGGTGCATCATCATTGGTTTATGAATATATCCAGAGGAACGGAAAGCATGTCATCCTTCAACCCTCGGCTCCTGCCTCGAAAGGCACTGGCGGGCTGAGTTCATGCTCCCATTTACTGACGGCAGTGGTAGCAAGGGCGTTGCCGATGACGTTTGTCATGGAACGGAACATGTCGCAGAAATGATCGATGGGCAGGATGAGGGCAATACCTTCAGGGGGTATCTGGAACATGGCACAGGTGGCCGTGACAACGACGAGCGAGGCGCGGGGCACGCCGGCGATACCCTTGCTGGTGAGCATGAGTACCAGCAGCATGGTCAGCTGCTCCCCAAGCGAGAGGGGCACGCCAAAGACTTGTGCTATGAAGATGCTGGCGAAGGTCATATACATCATGCTTCCGTCGAGGTTGAAGCTGTAGCCCAGCGGCAAGATGAAGGAGACGATCTTGCGGTTGCAGCCGAAGCGGTCAAGCTCTTCGACGAGCTTGGGAAAGACGGCCTCACTGCTTGTGGTGCTGAAAGCAATGGCCAGGGGGCTGGCGATGCAGCGCAGCAGGCCGGGCAGTCGGCGGCCCAGAATCAGCCATCCGACCCCCAGCAACAAAGCCCACAAAGAAAGAATGCCCAGGAGGAAGGCCCCGAAATATTTCAGATAGAGGACGGCGATGCTTTCCACCCCCCGGGTAGCCACCACGGCCGTGATGGCGCCGAAGACCCCCAGTGGGGCGAAGTTCATGACATAGCCGACCATGCGTAGGATGATGTGTGAGAAGGTGTCGAGGGCATGGATCAGCGGTTCGGCAGGCTTTCCCATGGCAGCTGCGGCGACGCCGAAGAAGATGGAGAAGATGACGATTTGTAGGATTTCATTGGCGGCCATAGCCTCGAAGATGCTGCGGGGAAAGAGGTGGTTGAAGAAGTCGACCACATTGAACGACTTCGTCTTGCTCAGCACGTCGGCTGCGCCGCTGGCATCACCTACCGAGCGTTCGAAGCCTACGCCCGGCTCCATAAGGTTCACCCAGAAAAGTCCAATCAGCAAGGAAAAAAGCGAGGCTGTGACGAACCAAAGCATGGCCTTTCCACCGACCCGGCCCACCGTGCCCAGGTCACCCAGCTTGGCTATGCCCACGACCAGGGTAGAGAAGACCAGCGGGGCGATGATCATCTGCACCAGCCGTAGGAAGACGTTGGCGAGGATCTTCAGGTTGGCGGCCCAAGAGGATACGGCCTCTACCGACATATTCCGGTGCATCACATATCCAATGCCGATGCCTGCAACCATTGATAAAAAGATTACTGCGGTGAGGCGGTTGCCCTTATTTGCCATGGGATTATCTTGCCTGTGCAATATAGGACATACGGCAGAAAGCCGACAGTGCGAGCGCAACGCATCGTCTGAAGGTATTTTCAGTATAGAAACGATTTAGTCTTTACCTTGAGCAACGGGAAATCACCCATTCACCTTATCATCTAACTTCTTATGAGTCTGTTTAGAAAAAAGGACCTTGCCAGCCTGTTGGCGCAAGCCGATAACGGCGAGAAGGGACTGAAGCGCACCCTCGGAGCCGGCAACCTCGTGGCGCTAGGCATCGGAGCGATCATCGGTGCGGGCCTCTTCGTTCGAACCGCCGCTGCCGCTGGGCAGGCAGCCGGGCCAGCTGTCACCCTCTCCTTTGTGGTGGCCGCCATCGGATGTGCTTTTGCCGGCCTTTGCTATGCAGAGTTCGCTGCCATGATCCCCGTCGCCGGCAGCGCCTATGCCTATAGCTATGTCACCATGGGCGAGCTTGTTGCCTGGGTCATCGGCTGGGCGCTCATAATGGAATATGCCCTAGGAGCGGCGACCGTCTCCATCGCCTGGAGCGAATACCTCAACAAGCTGTTGGGAGGGGCGGTCCCCTATGAATGGTCACACTCGCCCCTGGAATCCATCACCATCGACGGCGTCACCCGCACGGGCATCATGAACCTACCGGCCCTCGTTATCCTACTCCTGCTGACCCTGCTGCTTATCAAAGGCACCCAGGAGAGCGCCTTCGTCAACGCCATCATTGTCTTCGTCAAAGTGGCGATCGTGATGCTTTTTATCGCCCTAGGATGGCAGTTCATCGAGCCTGCCAACCATGTACCCTATATGATCCCTGAAGGCACCGCCGACCATGAAGGCTTCTTCAAGCACGGCTACGGCGGCATCCTCGGCGGCGCCGCCATCGTCTTCTTCGCATTCATCGGCTTCGACGCCGTCAGCACCGCCGCACAGGAAGCCAAGAATCCGAAGCGAGACATGCCCATCGGCATCCTCGGCTCGCTGGTCGTATGCACCATCCTCTATATCCTCTTCGGACACGTCCTCACTGGCGTAGCGCCCTACACCGACTTCACCGACCCCACCAAAGGACAAGAGGCCTCTGTCGCCTATACCATCTCCACCTATATGAAAGGCTATGAATGGCTCTCCACCATGATCACCGTGGCCATCCTCGCCGGCTTCTCCTCCGTCATCCTCGTCATGCTCATGGGACAGAGCCGCATCTTCTACACCATGAGCCAGGATGGCCTCATCCCCAAGGCTTTTGGCGACCTGCACCCTCGCTTCAAGACACCCTATAAGGCCAACCTTATCCTCTTCGTCTTTGTAGGCCTTTTCGCCGCCTTCATCCCCGGCCATATGGCCGGCGACCTCACCAGCTTCGGCACCCTCTTCGCCTTCGTGCTCGTGAGCCTCGGTGTATGGATCCTACGTAGGAAAAGCCCCGAGATGCAACGGCCATTCAAGACTCCGCTGGTGCCGATCGTGCCCATCCTTGGCGCCGTCATATGCCTGGGGATGATCGTGGCCATCGACCAACGCACCCTGCTGTTTGCGATGATATGGATGGTGGTGGGACTACTCGTATACTTCAGCTATAGCCGCAGCCGCAGCATGCTGCACCGTCCCAGCTAGATCCTGCCAAAGGCCACCGAATTCGAATAATATTCCTCCGCATCATCCCGTCCGCTGCGGAGAATGGGATTTTTTGCCCGCCTGAATCGTAACTTCACAGACCCGAAAATTACATCTCTCATCCATTTACGCTTCTAATGGGACGCATATTCGAAGTACGCAAGGCTACCATGTTTGCCCGTTGGGACCGCATGGCTAAACAGTTCACCCGCATTGGCAAGGAGATCGCCATCGCTGTCAAAAGCGGAGGCCCTGACCCCGATACCAACCCTGCGCTGCGCCGCTGCTTTCAGAACGCCAAGAGCGTCAACATGCCAAAGGATCGTGTCGAGGCCGCCATCAAGCGCGCCATGGGCAAGGAAATGGAGAACTATGAAGAGATCCTCTATGAAGGCTACGGACCGCATGGCGTCGCCATCTTGGTGGAGACAGCCACCGATAACCACGTCCGCACCGTCGCCAACATCAAATCGTATTTCAACAAAGGCAATGGCACCCTTGGCAACAGTGGCAGCGTCAGCTTCCAGTTCAAGAAGATGGGTGTCTTCAAACTAAAGCCGGAAGGCTTGGACGCAGAAAGTCTCGAATTGGAGCTGATCGACTTCGGCCTCGAAGAACTGGGAGAAGGCAGTGGCGAGAACGGGGAAGAGGTGCTGGTGCTGCGTTGCAGTTTTGCCGACTTCGGCAACCTGCAAAAGGCATTGGAAGAAAGAGGCATCACCCCCCTCAGCGCCGAAATAGAGTGGATTCCTCAGAACCTGGTAGAAGCGGGTGAAGAAGGTGCACAGGAAGTACTCAAACTTGTAGACCGCCTCGAACAGGATGACGACGTCCAGAAAGTCTTCCACAACCTCGAATGACAGCCATCGGCCAAACGTCCCACCAAGCGCCAGCAGCCGGCTCTAGCAGGCCCATCCTGCTCTTCGACGGAGCATGCAATCTTTGCAACGCCACAGTCCAGTTCATCATCCGCCACGACCGAAAGGGCATCTTCCGTTTCGCCAGCCTGCAAGGCGTCTACGGCAAGAACCTGCTATCGACACTCGGGATGCCCGACATCACTCCCGACACTTCCCTGCTACAAGCCAATGGGAAGGTGTACCAATCATCCGAAAGCGTCCTCCGCACGCTCCGACACCTGGGATTCCCCTGGAGCCTCTCCTTTGCCTTCATCCTGCTGCCGGCCCGGTGGAGAGATGCCGTATATGCCTTCGTAGCCAGAAATCGGTACCGCTGGTTTGGCAAGCGGGAGACCTGTTACCTGCCCACGCCCGAGCTGAAGGGCAGGTTCCTGGACTGAATACGGGAAAGAAAAGGGGGAAAGTATGTGGATTCACTCTCGCATCATGTGGGTCACCGTCTCGATGATGTCCACCACATTGGGTTTTCCGAAAAAGTCGCCGTCGCTGCCATAGCCGGGACGGTGATCCTTTCCAGTGAGGGTCCGCGGGGCGACATCGAGCCAGCGGTAGCCGCCCTGCTCTTCGATGACCTTGTTGAACATATAGCCACAGGCGCCGCCGGGCACGTCTTCATCGACAAACAGGATGCGGTTGGTCTTTTTCAGCGATGCCAGGATGCCGTGGCTCAGGTCAAAAGGCAATAGCGTACGGACATCAATGATCTCTAGATGAATGTGCTGCGTCTCGAGGATGCGGGCCGCCTCTTCTACGATGCGAAGGGTGGAGCCGTAGGATACGACGGTGACGTCGGCACCCTCCCGGATGACCTCTACCTGCCCGAGCGGCACCCGCATCTCTAGCAGATTTGAAGGCAATTGCTCCTTCAGGCGGTAGCCGTTTAGGCATTCGATAACGATTCCGGGGTCGTTGCCGGCCAGCAGCGTGTTATACATCCCGGCTGCCTGTACCATGTTGCGGGGTACGCAGACGTGGAGGCCACGCAGGGTACTCAAGATCATACCCATCGGAGACCCACTATGCCAGATGCCTTCGAGGCGGTGGCCGCGGGTGCGGATAATGAGGGGCGCCGCTTGACGGCCGCAGGTGCGGAAATGCATGGAGGCGACATCATCCGTGAGCGGAACGAGGCCGTACACGAGGTAGTCGATGTATTGGATCTCTGCAATGGGCCGGAGGCCTCGCATCGAAAGGCCGATGGCCTGGCCCACAATGGTCGTCTCGCGGATACCAGTATCAAAGATGCGGCCCTTGCCATGCCTGGCCTGCAGTCCGGCGAAGCCTTGGTTGACATCCCCGATGCGTCCGAGGTCCTCGCCAAAGGCAAAGACCCTGGGATTCGCAGTGAACAGGGCATCGAAATACCGGTTGAGTACTTCATAGCCGTTGAGCAGGGGGGCTTCTTCCTCCGTGATAGGGTCTTGGGCTACTATGCGCAGTGGGCTCTTGGCCGTCTCATTCAGCAAGTGTGTATTATACAGCAAGGCCGCTTCGCTACGCAGCTCTTGGAGGTAGGCCCGCATGGCATGCGCTTCAGGAGCATCCCCGAGGATAGCCACAGCAATACCGAGGGCTTGCATAACGTCGCGGCGGAGGGGCTCCCGGTTGGATTCGAATTCAGCGAGCAAGGTGGCTACGCAAGGGTGCTGCTCCAAGATTTCAGGGGAGAGCGAACGGAGCAGGGAGAATGCCCGCTCGACCTGGGCTGTCACCGGTTGACGGAAGGTCTGCAAAGCATCTTGGCGGCTCTCGAGGACCGAACGCTTCGACCGGGCTTCGATGTCAAAAAGCTCCTCTTCGTTAAAGAGTCCGTTGTCGAGGATCCATTCACGCATCTTAGGCAGGCAGTCCCATTCCCGCTCCCATGCAAGGCGCTCCGGCGACTTATACCTTTCATGACTGCCAGAGGTGGAATGGCCCTGTGGCTGGGTGACCTCTTCAACGTGAAAGATGGCTGGCACATGCGTACGTCGGATGCGTTCTATCCCCGCCTCAAAGACCTCGCACAGGGAGACATAGTCCCATGCCTTAACCGTGTAGATGTCGATGCCATTGGTGCCATCTTCTTTGCAGAAGCCCGACAGGGCCTGGGAGATGGACCCCTTGGCAGTCTGATAGCTTTTGGGGACGGAGATACCATAGCCGTCATCCCAGACGAAGACGGCGAGCGGGACTTGCAAGACGGCAGCTGCATTCATCGTCTCCCAGAACTGACCTTCGCTGGTGGCAGCATCCCCAATGGTGCAAAAACAGACTTCATTTCCCCCATCGGAGAGGTCGGCTAGAGAATGGACAGAAGGCACCTGGCGGAAGACCTTGGAGGCATAGGCCAGGCCAAGGGCCTTGGGCATCTGTCCGGAAGTAGGTGCCATGCCAGCGGCCAGGTTCTTGTGATGGGCCAGCGGCAACAGATTTCCTTCATCGTCGAGAAAAGGGGTGGCAAAATGGGCATTCATTTGCCGGCCGGCACTATGGGGCTCTTCGTCGCGGACGGGATGTCCGTAGAGCTGTAGGAAGAACTCTTTGACATTCGCGACACCGGTCGAAAAAGCGAAGGTTTGGTCGCGGTAATAGCCGCTGTAGAAATCGCCTGGCCGGAAGCATTTGGCCATCACGACCTGGGGGACCTCCTTGCCATCGCCGAAGATGCCGAACTTAGCCTTTCCTGTGAGCACTTCCTTGCGGCCCAGGAGGCTGGCCTCCCGGCTCAAACAGCAGAGGGCGTAGTCTTGTTGAACCACCTCTCGGAAAGCCTCGAAGCTAAGCTGTCCGTCCTCAAGCGTCTCTCGGGCAAAAGTGCCGTCCATGTGAGCAAATCTACCCATATTTTAAGGTCTTCCTCACCGGTGGGGATATTTTAAGCAATTCTGTTAGCATTGAGCCTGAAAGCGACCATCGGGGGGGCTTGGTTGAAAAATCTTAAGGCCGACATTCTTTGTCCTTTTAAAACAAGGACCGATACCTTAATTTTACACCGTAACGGTGTGCAACGATATCAGTTGTTCTACCGTCTTTTATACAATTCCAACTATCAAATCGATACCTACCATGAAGCAAATCCTTTTACTCATTGCCTTCTTCACCTTTGGGAGCCTGGGCCATGCGCAAGACAATGCTAAGAAGTCCGAAGACCTGATCCGTTTCAAGGAGATGAAGTTCAACTTTGGAAAGATCAAGCAAGGCGTTCCCGTGAACCATGATTTCGAATTCACCAATGTGGGCACCTCCCCGCTGACCATTGAAAATGCAACGGCCTCTTGCGGTTGCACTACGCCTGCCTGGCCACAGGCGCCTGTGATGGCCGGTAAGAACGAAAAGATCAAGGCTGGCTACAATGCGGCTGCCCCGGGTGTCTTCGAGAAAAGCATCTTCGTGAAAGTCAAGGGTGTAGATGCCCCCGTTGAAATCAAGATCACCGGAGAAGTAGTCTCCAACTGATCGATCATCACTTATTTGACAGGATGTTAAATCCTGTTCATCAAAGGAACCCTGGCTTCTGGCCGGGGTTCTTTGTGTTGCGCATAGCCCCAGCCGACGCTGCTGAGCATCACTTCTACGTCTGTCTGCCGCAGCTCGTCGAGGAACGCTTGCAGGTATTCCCGAATCTCTCTCTGCACCATGGGCCTATGGCGGGCGAGGCGTTGACCAGCTGTGGCACGGCAGCTTCACGGTCCGGGAATAGCTGCTTATAGTAGCGGATCTTAGCTAGAAAGGCACCGCTGATCTGTCGGGCAGGCACGGAAAAAAAACCGCGATAATAGGTTGCGCACAAGGTGTGGACATGCCCACTCATGACTTTGTAAACCACTGTCCGCTTTGGCGGTCAGCGGCCCAGGGTCTACTTTTGCCAAATGCTACAGATATCTCGCCGCGGACGGGACATGCCTGCCTCGCCGATACGCAAGCTGGTACCTTTTGCAGAGGCTGCCCGCCGAAAAGGCATCCGAGTCATCCCCCTGAACATCGGGCAGCCCGACATCGAGACACCGCCGGCCATGCTCGAAGCCGTCCGAAAAGCCGACATCAAAGTGCTGGAATATACCCACAGCGCAGGCAATGAGGGCTACCGACGCAAGCTGTCCGACTACTACCGGAGCATCGGTATCGACGTGATGGCCAGCGAGATCCTCGTCACCACCGGCGGCAGCGAAGCCATCATCTTCGCGTTCATGAGCTGCCTGAACCCGGGCGACGAGCTCATCATCCCCGAGCCTTTCTATGCCAACTACAACGGGTTCGCCGTCATGGCCGGCGTGACAGTAGTCCCCATCCGTTCTGATATCTCTAGCGGCTTCGCCCTTCCTCCAATCGAGGCGTTCCGGAAGGCGCTCACCCCGCAGACGCGCGGCATCGTCGTCTGCAACCCCAACAACCCGACAGGATACCTCTACAGCCTCGAAGAGATGAGGGCGCTGCGCAGCCTTTGTCTCGACAACGACCTATACCTCTTCTCCGATGAAGCCTACCGCGAGTTCTGCTATGAAGGTACACATGTGAGCGCCATGCATCTGGAGGGCATGGAGCAACATGCCGTGCTGCTGGACACCATCTCGAAGCGATATTCTGCCTGCGGGGCGAGAATTGGCGCGCTGGTGACGAAGAACCGGGGTCTCTACGAGTCAGCCTTGAAGTTTGCCCAGGCCCGCCTGTGCCCGCCTGCCCTCGCACAGATCATGGCCGAGACGGCCGTGGACCTTCCATCCGATTATTTTGAAGCCCCTCGGAAGGAATACCTCGCCCGACGCAACCTGCTGGTACGTCGCCTCAACAGCATGCCAGGCGTATTCTGCCCCACTCCCGGTGGGGCCTTCTATGCCATGGCCCGCCTGCCGATCGACGACAGCGATGCCTTCTGCCAGTGGATGCTGGAATCTTTCTCCCATCAAGGCAGCACAGTGATGATGGCGCCTGCTACCGGCTTCTACGGGACGGTGGGTGCAGGAAAGAATGAGGTGCGGCTGGCCTATGTGCTTCGGCAAGAGGCTGTAGACGAGGCCATGGACTGCCTGGAAGCAGCGCTGCAAGTATATCCAGGGCGGACATGCTAGGACTTGACCACTCACCAACCCTTCCAGTTCACCATCGTGATGCCGGTGAGTACGAGCGCTGCGCCCGCGTAGGTATAGGCGGGTACCTGCTCGTCGAGGATGATGACCGATAAGACCAAGGTAAAGACGGGAATGAGGTTGTTGAAGATGGCCGTGCGGGAAGCACCGATGCGCTGAATACCTTCATAGAACCAGATAAAGGCCAAGACCGTGCCGATCACACCTAAATAAGCGAGGGATATCCAGGCTTCCAATGGCACGCTGGCAGGCTGTTCTTCAAATACTGCGAAGAGGAGCAGGAACAGCATCCCGGTTAGCGAGGCCCAGGTGGTAGCTACCAGCGGGGTAGACGTGCCTAAGGCCTGCTTGCCTACAAGGGTATAGACGGCCCAGGTGAAAGGACATCCCAACATGAAGGCATCCCCCCATTCCACACTCTCCAGAATCTGCGCGAGGTTTCCGCGGGCAATGACAAAGGCGACCCCAGACAAGGCCAGCAGCATGCCGATCCAACGCATCCGTTGGATGCGCTCCCCATAACGCCAAGCAGAGAATAGCATCACGATGGCAGGGTTGAGGGCTACAACGAGGGCCCCATGACTGGCGGGCATGCGTTTGAGTCCGTTGAAGAAAAAATAGTTGTAGGCAAAGACACCGGAGAAGCCCAGCAGGCAGAGCCGCAGCCACTGCTGGCGGTCCATGCGCCATAGCCCCGGTGTGGCACGCCAGGCAAGCGGCAACAGAAAGGACCCAGCGATCAGATAACGCAGGAAGGCCCCGGTGAAGGGACCGAACGTCTGGGCAGCGATCCTGGTGGCGATAAATCCACCCGCCCAGAAAAGGGCAACGCCAACAAGTTTGAGATAAATCAACAGCAGGCAATTTTGTGCCAGCGCAAGGTACGGAGCGCCCCTCAGTTGCAGCCGAAAATCACCTGCCCCCGGGCGATCAGACAACCGCCCATCACCCTGGCGCGTGCGCCGAGCAGCGAGAGCTGTAGCTGCGTGTCGTTGTTGGCCAGGCCAAGTGCGAATTTGTTCAAGGCATTGCGGATCGGGAGCCAGGTGAAATCCCCTGTCTCGAAAACTTTGCCACCGAAGATCACCAGCTCGGGATTGAACATGTTGATCAGCATGGCGATGGACTTTCTCAGCTTGTCGCCTATGTCTGAAAGGAGCTTGGCCACCAGGCTATCCTCCTGGCGGGCCGCCTTGATGATTTCTTCCAGCCGGAGTTGATGGACGTCGGTATGCCGGACGGAAAGCACGGAGGAAGAGCCGAGTTTGATACGAGCTTTCACCGCTTCCAAAAGAGCCAAGTCCAAAGTCTCAGTCCCCAGGCAGCCCCGCTTGCCGCAATGACAGATCCGCTCGTTCTGGAAGAAGGGGATTTGCCCGAACTCACCGCTGAAGCCTGACTTGGCATAACATGTTAAGTCGCCGATGAGGATGCCCATGCCAAAGCCGAAGTCGATGTTGACAAACAGTACATCGCGCTCGTTGCTCACGACACCCCGTTTGAATTCCCCGTAGGCCATAGATCGGGAGTCATTTTTCAAAAAGAGGGGATGCCGAACTGCTGGGATATGATCCGGCTCAGCAGCTCCTCCTGGAAATGAAAGAAGCTGTAGCATTGTCCTGTGAGGTGATTGATGCAACCCCAGAGTTTGACGCCGATCCCGAGTATTCAGATACTGGACAATGGCACGGTTCAGGGCTCAGTTCTCTAAGGCCAAGCCACCCACCACTTCAAGTGGGAATTTATCAGACATAGGGGTAGGCTCCGTCATGCAGGGCTATTGGCGGTGGAAAGTTTAAATCTATTGTAAGGAGAACTCATTTTGTTGAATGCAGGGACACATTAATACATAATAATTTAACAAGTTGGTGGACTTCCTATAAATGCCTGATTATCTTTATCTCCTCATTTACTCGATTGAATACAGGATTGATGGTTGAGCATATATTAGGGAAGCAGCTAAGTGCCCTGGCGGAGGGTTATCGCAAGGAATTGGTAGAGAACATCCTGCCCTTCTGGGTGGAGAAAAGCCCTGATCGGGAGAACGGCGGATATTTCACCTGTCTGGACCGTACCGGCGAAGTATTCGATACCGACAAGTTCATTTGGCTGCAAGGACGTGAGGTATGGTGTTTCAGTTTCATGTTTGCCCACCTCGAAGCTCGTCCCGAATGGCTGGAAATGGCCCTTTTGGGAGCCGACTTCCTCGAACGACACGGACGCGACACCGAGGGAAACTGGTACTTTTCACTCACGGCCGACGGCCGGCCATTGGTACAGCCCTACAACATCTTCAGCGACTGTTTCGCGTGCATGGCCTTCGCCGCCCTCTACAAGATCAAACCCGAGGAGCGCTACCGGACGATCGCACTCGACACCTTCGAGAACATCCTGCGGCGCCAGCACCATTGGAAGGGAACTTACAGTAAGGCCTTCCCCGGCACCCGCCCGCTGCGCAACTTCAGCCTGCCGATGATTCTCTGTAACCTCGCACTGGAGATGGAAGGCATTCTGGGAAAAGAACGCGTCGACAGCTTCATCCCCATCGTTATCCATGAGGTGATGGAAGTCTTCCTGCAGGCCGACAGCGGACTGATCCTCGAGAATGTGCAGCCCGATGGCAGCTTCAGCGACAGCTTCGAAGGCAGACTCCTCAACCCGGGCCATACGCTGGAGGCAATGTGGTTCATAATGGACCTGGCACGACGCATCGGCGATGAGGCACTCATCGGCAAGGCGCGCGACGTGATGCTGCGCACGCTCGACTTCGGGTGGGACAAGGAGTACGGCGGCATCCTGTATTTCCTCGACATCCAGGGCCACCCCACCCAGCAGCTGGAATGGGACCAGAAACTCTGGTGGGTGCACGTCGAAGCGCTGGTGGCGATGGCAAAGGCCTGGACAATGACTGGCGACGAACGCTGCGCCGAATGGTTCCAAACACTGCACGACTATACCTGGAACCATTTCCGCGACCCCGACCACGGGGAGTGGTTCGGCTACCTGAACCGTCGGGGCGAGGTCCTGCTGCCGTTGAAAGGCGGCAAGTGGAAGGGATGCTTCCACATCCCCCGTTCGCTTTACCAAGTATGGAAGACCCTGGAAGCCCCTTCGAAGCCTTGACATCGGTCAGGATGAACAAACCATGCTGAAAGCAAAACATATCCTCCTGCTCTTCGCTTGCGCCTTGGCGCAATGGGGGATCCATGCGCAGCCAAGCCACCGCACCGGCGTATTGGTGATTGGAGGTGGCACAGGCGGTACGGCAGCGGCCCTGCAGTCCGCCCGCATGGGTGTGCGCACCCAGCTGATGGAAGAGGGACCCTGGCTGGGAGGCATGCTATCGGCCGCGGGCGTCTCTGCTACCGACGGCAACCACAACCTGCCATCAGGACTCTGGAACGAATTCCGCGAGGCTGTGTACCGACGCTACGGTGGCCCCGAGAAAGTAGCCACCGGCTGGGTGAGCAACACGCATTTCGAACCGCGAGTGGCCGACAGCATCCTCAAGGCCTTGGCGGCACAGGAGCCAAGGTTGACGGTACACTACAAACACCGCTTCATACGTACATTAATAAAGAATGGTCTGGTGACAGGCGCCATTTTTCTTGACCTGTCGACCGGTCGGGAACGGATCGTCCACGCCCGCTGCGTAGTAGATGCGACCGAACTCGGCGACGCAATGGCCTCCGCAGACGTGAGCAGCGACAGGGGCATGGAGGCCAGCCGCCTCACCGGCGAAAAAGTCAACGTGCCGGAGAGCAGCGACATCGTGCAGGACATCACCTATACGGCCATATTGAAGGATTACGGGCGCGACGCCGACTGCACCTTAGTGCGACCAAGCGGCTATGACCCGATGGAGTTCGACGGCTGCTGCCGCGATTTCTGCAGCACCCCTTCCAAGCTTACCATCAACGTGAGTAAGGAGCAGTTGATGGACTATGCCAGGCTGCCCAACGGCAAGTATCTCATCAACTGGCCGGGCAAGGGTAATGATATTTATTTGAATATGATCTCCATGAACGGGGTGCAGCGGGAACAGGCCATCGCCCAGGCTAAGGCCAAGACCCTTCGGTTCATCTACTTCCTGCAGACGCAGTTCGGCAACAAGCACCTCGGGTTGGTGGACGATGAGTTCCCCACAGCCGATCGGCTGCCACTCATGCCCTACCACCGCGAGGGACGGCGGCTGCAGGGACTTGTGCGGTTCGACCTCAACCACATCTCCGAACCCTACACTCAGCCCCTGGCCTTATACCGCACAGGCATCGCGGTGGGCGACTACCCTGTGGACCACCACCACCGCGAGAATCTAGCCGCCCCGCAGCACCTCGGCTTCTACCCAGTCCCTTCCTTCAACATCCCACTCGGAGCGCTGATCCCGAAACAAACGGATGGTCTCATCGTAGCCGAGAAAGGCATAAGCGTGAGCAATGCCGCCAACGGAACGACGCGCTTGCAGCCGGTGGTGATGCTGACTGGCCAGGCAGCCGGCGTGTTGGCGGCTCTGTCGGTGAAGCAGCGGAAACAGCCGCGAGCTGTTTCTATACGAGAAATACAGTCGGTCTTACTGCAAGCCAAGGCTTACCTCATGCCCTACTATGACGTCAAGCCTGACCATCCACAATTCACCGAGATCCAAAGGGCAGGGGCCACCGGCATCCTCCAAGGCATGGGGCAGCCCTACCAATGGGCCAACCGCACCTGGTTCTACCCAGACTCACCAGTACACGTAACCGAAGTGAAGGCCGGGCTGATGGCATGCCTGGGTAGAAGCCTTGATGTGACAGGCGAATTGCTGACGGTGGAGCAGAGCTTCCGGGCACTGGAGGGGGGAATGCCGACCGATGCGGCCACGCGCTGGTCGGGCTGGGGCCTACAGGATTTTCAGCCGGGCCGACCTATCTTGCGCAGTGAGTTCGCGGTACTGTTAGAGAGGCTGGCAGATGCATTCGCGAAGCATCCAGTCGACCACCATGGAGTGTTCATTCAACCAAACCATACATCAAAACAATGACTATGAAACGGACAATGCTTTTGCTGATGCTAGTCCTCGCCTGGGGGGTGCGACTGGCAGCGCAGAACATCAACGTGACCGGAAGAGTCACAAGCGCCAGCACCGGCAACGGGGCAGAGGGCGTCACGGTGACTGTGAAGGGTACTCTGCGAGGGACCACCACCGGAGCAGTCGGATATTACAACCTTTCGGCGTCCAAAGGGGAGACGCTGGTCTTCTCGGGCATCGGCTTCACCGCCCGTGAGGTGTCCGTCTCTGGCAGCGAGCTGGACGTGGTGCTTCAGCCCACCGCAGGCGACCTCGGCGAGGTCGTGGTTGTAGGCTATGGCACCCAGCGCAAGTCAAACCTCACCGGCGCACAGGTGACGCTGAACAATGCCACCATCACCAAGCGTCAGGTGACGAGTACCTCACAGGTGCTGCAGGGCCTGGCACCCGGCTTGACAGTGCAGCAGCAGTCGGGTCGTCCCGGTGCCGATGGCGCCTTCATCCGCGTCCGCGGCGAGAGTTCCATCCAGGGCAACAGCACACCGCTGATCGTCATCGACGGTCTGCTGATGCCGACCGGCTCGGGTCCCGACGCCCTGAACCAGATTGACCCGAATGTCATCGAAAGCGTGACGATCTTGAAGGATGCAGCCTCCACTGCCATATACGGCAACCGCGCCTCGGCCGGCGTCATTGTGGTGAAGACAAAGCGAGGTGGGACAAAAGGTACCAAGGTCTCATATAACAACTTCTTCACGAAGCAAGGCTTCACCTCACTGCCTGAGCGGGTGAGTGCCGTCAACCACCTGCGCTATAGCAACGAAGCCGAGCAGAACCGCACGGGCAACCCTTCGGCCGTGGTGTATCCGCAGACGCTGATCGACAAGTACGTCGCCAATCCAGCCGGCAATAATATGGACGTCATCAACACAGACTGGATCGACGCGGTGCTAACCAACAGCGGCATGCTGCAGAACCACAACGTGCAAATCTCTTCCGGCGGCGAACGCTTCAGCGTGTTCACAGGTATGACCTACATGAACCAGCAAGGGTTGATCCAAAACAACTCGTTTGAGAAGTACGATCTGCGATTCAACCCCGAATTCAAAGTCGCCAAGTGGCTGACGCTAACGGGCACGCTGGCCTATAATCAGAACAAGACCATCAACCCGTCCACCGGCTCTCCCGAATTCATCATCCGCCAGGCCATCGGCCTGCCCGCCATCGGTGCGGGCAAGTTCGGTCAAGACATGTACGGCACGGCCGCACAGACCAACAACCGCAACCCCATCGCTATGGCCGAGGCTGCCGGTACTTCCGTGGTGCAGGGCAGCACGATGCTCACGCGTGTGGCCCTGGTGGCCAACCCGGTCAGGGGACTTGAGCTCGAAGCCGCCTGGGGCCGCGAGAAGCGTAACCCTTATACCAAGAGCTTCACGAAGAATGCCGACATCTACGCTCCGAACCTTGCGACGAACAGCTACGACCGAATCGCAGCCTGGCCTGGCACCTCCTCGCTGTCGGAGAGCTGGCGCAACGACCTCTATACGACCTACAGCGCACAGGCCACCTACAGCCTGCAGCTCAGAGAGGACCATGCCATCAAGGTCATGGCGGGCAGTCAGAGCGAGCTCTATGAGAACTACTTCTTCGGCGCCTCGCGCCAGGGCTTCGTGAATCCCAACCAGCCCTACCTAAACCTGGGCACGGGCGCGCGCGACAACAGCGCGGGCGTCTCCGAGCTCGCGCTGGCGGGTGCCTTCGGCCGAGTTAACTACGCCTTCCGCGACAAATACCTATTTGAAGTCAATGGTCGCCGCGACGGCTCCTCGCGCTTCTCGCAGGTTCGTGATCGCCAGTGGGGCAACTTCGGCTCCGCCTCCGCCGGCTGGGTATTCAGCCGCGAGGGTTTCTGGGATGAGCTGTCCGATGTTATTAGCTTCGGTAAGATCCGTGGCTCCATAGGCGGGAATGGCAACCAGAACTTCAGCTCCAACTACGCCTTCGACGCCTTCTACGGTACTTCGGTGTACAGCAACCCCACCAATGGCACCAGCGCCTATTTCAACAGTGCCACTACGCTGGGGGTGGCCGTGCTGCAGTTTCCCAACCCCGACATTGGATGGGAGACCTCGCGGCAGTGGAATGCGGGCCTTGACCTTACGTTCAAGGGTGGCTTCACCCTGACGGCCGACTACTATGTGAAGTCGCTGAAGGACATGATCCTGCCCCGCACGCTGCCCGCCTCTGCCGGCGGCCTCGGAAACCCCTTTGTCAATGCCGGCAACATGGAGAACCGCGGATGGGAAGTCTCCATGAACTATAAGAAGCAGGTGAAGAAATGGAACTTCGACGCGACCGTCATGCTTGCGGATGTGCGCAATGAAGTCACCGGCCTCATTGCAGGCCTGCCCTTCATCGACGGCGGCAGCACCCGCACCCAGCCGGGCTATGCCCTGGGCTCTTACTATGGCTACCGCGCACTAGGCTTCTTCGCCGACTCCAACAACATCAAGAGCTCACCCGTTCAGTTTGGCATCCCCTGGAATGCTACACCCACCACGGGTCCCAAGCCAGGCGACATGAAGTATGCCGACATCAGCGGTCCCGACGGTAAGCCCGACGGCAAGGTGGACGCCAACGACCGCACCTTCCTCGGAAATAACTTCCCCCGTTACGAGTACAGCATCAACCTGAACATATCCTACGGCAACTTCGACCTGAACCTGTTCGGCCAAGGGGTCGGTATGCGCGACAACTACCTGAGTGGCACGGGCGCCGTCCCCTTTGCTAGCAGCGACTTCATCGCCTCGCTCCTGCAACACCAGACGAACGCCTGGAGGCCTAACAACACGGGCGCCGTCTTCCCGCGCCTGCTGCCCTCTGGCTTTGGCGGCAACAACTTCGTGGCCTCCGACTGGTGGATCCGCAGTGCGGCATATTTCCGCCTGAAAAACGTGAATCTCGGCTATACGCTGCCGAAGAATGTGCTGAACAGCCTGCGTATCCAGTCGCTCCGCGTCTTCGTGAGCGGCCAGAACCTGCTGACCCTAACGCCTTCCTGGGATGGCTTCGACCCCGAGATCAACAACGCAAACGCCGAGTTCTACCCAGTGATGCGTACGGTGACAGCCGGCCTGAACGTCAACTTCTAAACCCACTTATCTAACGACCATGAAGAAGATACAGAACCTCGGCCTGTTGGCACTCCTCCTGGGTGCCGCCGGCTGCGACAAGTTCCTCGACCGGAGGCCACTGGACCAGTCCTCGGCCACCAACTACCTGTCCAACGAAAACGAGATGGAGCAGGGCCTCACCGGCGTCTATGCTGCCGCCTTCTGGATATTCCCCAACAACACCCCACTGCTCTATGCCGTGGAGGCATCCACCGACATTTCTATGAAGCGGGGTGGCAACGCGGAAGACTTCGTTGCCATGGGCGACGGTGGTCCCTTCCTCGTCAACAACGCCCTCGTCAATACCTGCTGGAGCCAGGCCTTCCGCCTCATCCAGCGCTCCAACCAACAACTCTTAGGCATGCAAAACGGAAAGGCCAACGTCTCTGCAGCCGTCTACGGGCGCATTCGAGCCGAGACGCTGGTATTGCGTGCCTGGGGCTATTTCCACCTGATGTACATGTTCGGCGACGTACCCTGGTATCCCAAGGCGCCCGGCGTCGACGAGGTACTCTCTGCCAAGCGCACACCCGTCGCCACCATCGTGGCCGAGCTCTACAAAGACATGGATGAGGCTTCTGCCGCCTTCGCCACCGCCCAGCCGATACTCGCGAACGGACGTGTAAACCGCGCCGTGGCCCTCGGCCTGAAGGCCAAGCTGGCCCTGCTGATCAAGGACTGGCGCATGGCCGCCACGGCCACCAAGGCCGTGATCGACCTCAACCAGTACGGCCTCAACCCGAACTATCCGGCGCTATTCATGCTCGCCGGGCAAGCCTCCAATGCCAACCGCGAGATCCTATTCAACCAGACCTTCCCCACAGATCAGCTAAACCCGCAGAACTGGGGGCCCATCCTGGGGTGCGTGCCGAGGCAGGTGACCAACTCCCAGAGCAGCCATTTCCCCTCACAGGCACTCGTAGATCGCTACGAGGACCGCAATGGGAGCCGGATCGATGCCTCCACGATCTACAGCCGCCTCAACCCCCGCCTCAACCGCGACCGCCGACTGGCATGGACCGTCTACATGCCCGGTGACACCATGCAGCACCACACCCTCACCGCACCAACCCTTCCCTACAGCAACCCTAGGGAACGACAGATCTTCAACATCCATAGCAACAGACGCTTCCGCTGGAACTGGATTCAGAATAGATATGACACCGTCTCCGGCAACAACGATTGGATCGGAGCACAGGCCGCAGGGATCCAGTGGCAGGTAAGTGCCACTGGCAATATCGGAGGCGTAGGATACGTATGGAAAAAGTACCTCGACTCCACCCAGTACATCTGGGAACACAAAACGGGATACATCCTGATGCGGTATGCCGATATCCTGCTGATGTATGCGGAGGCAAAGGTGGAGCTGAACGAGATCGACGCGACCGTGCTGGCCGCTTTGAATACCGTCCGCACCCGTGCCGGACAGCCATCCATCGCCTCCGGCACCCAGGCACAGATTCGCCAACGCATTCGCCGCGAGCGTGTTGTGGAGCTGGCAGGAGAAGGGCACCGACTTTTCGACCTGCGACGCTGGGATATCTATGCAAATGCCAACAGCGGGCCCGTCGTCGGCTATGCCCTAGATCCCGCCATCGCCCCGAATAATCCGACTTTTGATGCCGACGAAGTGCCCAATTACACCACCAGCATCAGTCAGCGCATCCGTTTCCGCAACCAGATCCGGACCAATACGAATGCCAAGTACAAGCTATGGCCCATCCCCCAGTTCGAGGTCGATGCCAACCCCACAGGCATGACCCAGAATCCCGGATGGTAAGAAGCTCTTTTTTGAGTTAATTTAATTTTTGAAAGGGCGGTGTTTACACACCGCCCTTTTTTTGCACATCCAGGAATGACATTAAGAAGCTCGGTAAACTCGCCAAGCCTATCCTGAAAGTCCTAGTTATCCGAAAATCTTGGTAAAAAACGCATAGAATGCAAGGTGCCCTTCAGAAAACGATTTGTGACATCAAATTTTTGATACCCCGTTATCCTGCTCCATCCCCAAACGCTGCCGCTGACGAAACTCTTTTACAAAAGTCTTGAGATCATGTAAATCCTGAAAAAGATAAATCAGGGCCTCTCCCCTACTTCCATCTCGAGCAGCCCGCCCTGCAGGATCTCCCAATGGCTCACCGAGGGCTTGGCATGGGGCTTCCCATTAAGCCGAAC
This sequence comes from Bacteroidota bacterium, assembly GCA_016868815.1. GTDB lineage: Bacteria > Bacteroidota > Bacteroidia > Chitinophagales > Chitinophagaceae > Pollutibacter. The sequence continues at coordinate 29,263 of VGFQ01000002.1, read as the reverse complement.
GGACTTCACCCCTGGCACACCACCCATAATTCGGTTGATCTTCACCGTGAGTTCCTTACCCTCGGGCAAGGTGATGACAGCACGGTTAACCAGTGGGTAGCCGAAGACGTATTCCCCGGAGGCGGGGTTGAGGGGGTACATGCCAAGGGCCGTCCACACGAACCATGCGCTCATCTGTCCGCAGTCATCGTTACCGGAGAGCCCGTCTGGACCGGTGCGGTACATACTGTCGGCCACAGTGCGCAGCCAGCGGGCAGCGAGGTCGGGACGTCCGAGGACAGTGTACATGTAGATAATGTGATGCGAGGGTTCGTTGCCGTGTGCATACTGCCCGATCAGTCCCGTCACGTCTATGGAGATGTTGTCGCCCTTCAACACCGAGGAAGAGGCGAAGAGTTCGTCGAGCTTGGCGACGAGCTTTTCCTTCCCGCCATGTAATACAGCGAAACCCGGCACGTCATGAGGCACAAAGAAGCTGTGCTGCCAGGCCGTGCCTTCGATGTACTGTCCTTCGAAGCCGTGTTCGGAGACGAGCGGGTCGAAGGGCTCGACGAAGCGCCCGGCACTGTCCTTGGCGCGCATGAAGCCGGTGGCGGGGTCGAAGAGATTCCGGTAGGAAGCTGCCCGTTTGAGGAAGCGGTCATGGTCTTCTGGTTCCCCGAGTTTTTGGGCGACCTGTGCGATGCACCAGTCGTCATAGGCATACTCCAGGGTGTAGGTGACGCTCCAGCCATGCTTGTCCTGCGGGAGGTAGCCGAAGCGGGCATAGTCGGCCGTACCCCGTTGCTGCTGGGCAGCGCTTTTCTTCATGGCCGCATAGGCGCGGCGGTGGTCGAAGCCCTCCACCCCTTTGAGGATGGCGTCGGCGATGACGGGGATGGCATGATAGCCTGTCATCGTATTGGCCTCCCAGGTAGCGATATCCCACACTGGCAGCAGACCATTGTCATCGTGGAAGGCGAGCATGCTATTGATCATGTCAGGAACCCGCTCTGGCTGGGTAATGGTGAACAGCGGATGCAAAGCCCGGAAGGTATCCCAAAGGGAGAATATGGTGTACTTCTGTCCCGTTGGCATCCGGCGTCGCAGGTGGTCATGCGTCTGATAGGCGCCATCCGCATCGGAGTAAACATTGGGAGCCAGGCAGGTGCGGTAGAGCGCAGTGTAGAATCGGGTCGCCAGGGATCGATCGGCGGTATCAATCTCGATCTTTCGCAGCTCTTGCTCCCAAAGGGTTTCCGCGGACCGCATGACCTGCTCCGGAGTCTTTCCTGCAGATTCCCGAAGAGATGCCAGCGCCGCGTCGATATCGTTGGAACTGAGGCCTACACGCACAGTCAATGGTTGTCCCTTTGTATCGAAGCGCAGGGCCATCTTGACGTTCGGACCAATATCGCCCTTGAAGAAGCCCGCTTCGTCGATCACGATGCGCTCGCACACGAGCTGCGAAAATCGAGCGGCGAAGAACACTTTCTGCCCCTTGGCCCATCCTGTGGAATATCGATAACCAACCAGGGTGCTGTCGTCGATCAGCCTCAGTAATCCGTCGGTGGCACTGTCCCAGTTGATGGCAAAGCCCATATCGAACCGCAGCCAGCCGGCAGCTCCTGGGAATCGGTAGCGATGCACGCCGTTGCGTACCGTAGTCGTCAGTTCCACGCCCACGCCATTGCCTAGCCGTACGGCATATCGTCCCGGGGAGGCGAATTCATCCTTATGGGAGAAGGGGATCTTGAGCCGATTGGACCGGATGCCATTCGTGTCCAGGAGTGGTAGTACCGAAATATCACAGAGATCTCCGATACCCGTACCGCTGAGGTGGGTGTGGCTGAAGCCAGCGATGCTGTCGCTGCTGTAATGATAGCCGCTGCACCAGTCCCAGCCGTTGGTGCCATTGTCCGGACTCAACTGCACCATCCCAAAGGGTACGGCCGCCCCAGGATACACATGCCCATGCCCACCCGTACCCAGGAAGGGGTCCACGAAACGGGAGTAACGCTGTGCATGCAGCAGGCTCGGCAGGAGGAGCAGAGGGAGAAAGATCCTTTTCATGGCTCGCTTTCGTTTGTGCGCCGTGTGGGGTGTCCTTCACCGCGCTGATCACTTGATATACGGGTACTGTCCCTGGAAGAAGGAGATGCGGTCTTTGAGTCCCTCATAGAAAAAAAAGGCCTCGCCCTTGAATCCATTGGAGCGGTTGACCTGTATCATCTGCGTGAGGAATCCGTCGGTGGCGACGTAGGTGCCTGACTTCACCAGCACGCCCGGGTAGCAGATAGAGGCCTTGCTGCCTCGAAGTACGGCGGCCTGTTGCGACAGCACCGCGCTGTAGGCGGGCAGGTCGTAACGGTAGCATTGCGGGAAGACGGCATCCACCCAGGCGCTGTCGACCCAGACGGGCCAGTCTTGCAGGTATTCGTTCAGCGAGAAGGGATAGGGTGAGGGCGACATCGTCACCAGAACGTTGGGCTTGATGGCCTTGACCTCATTGCGCAGCCGCTTCAGAAAGGCATTGAGTTTACCGGCCCGCCAGGCCACCCAGTTGGGTTCGCTGCTACTCGGCGGCGGGTCAGTACCCCGCTCGGCGCGGTAGAGCGTTGTCGTGTATGCATCGTATCCAGAGGAGGAGGGTACGGCCGGGAGGCGGTCGTCACCCTGTACGCCGTCGATATCATATTTCGTGACCACCTCCTTGAAGAGGTTGATCATATACTGCTGTACTTCGGGATGAAATGCGTTGAGCCAGTCGAATCCATTCTTGACGGTGAGTGCGCCATTGAAGTCACGCGCGGCCCATTGCGGCTTAGCGACCAGGATCGGGCCTCCGTTCTGTGAGTAGGAAGAAGAGAATCCATACTCGAACCAAGCATGCACCTTGAGTCCCGCCGCATGTCCCTCCTCTATTACTTCCTTCAGCGGATCTCGACCGGCGAATCGCTCCATGATGGGGATGCCGATCAGATTCTGCATCACCGCGGAGGGATACAGCGTGCGGGCGGCGTTGTACACCACCACGAAGACGTGGTTGATGCCGCCCTTCTTGCAGTTATCGATCGCCAACTTGATGTTGTCTCGACTGTCGAGCGCGGCACTCGCCACGTTGGTAAGCCAGACACCGCGGTACGCATTTACATCCCATACCGGCGTGGGCGGCGTGACGGGTGGTGGTGGAGGCGAGGGCGTACCTACCTTCTTGCAGCCCAGGGAAATGGCCGTCATCAACAGACATGCTGCTATACGTCGCGGGCACAGGGTCATCTTCACAATTTTTCCGAGACTTACATCAAATGTATTTGAAGAAGATTAGTTTTGAATAGAGATAAATAATTTATTTATTCAACAGCGATGCAGCTGCACGGGCTCGACCTGACGATCATCCTACTCTACCTGGCGGGCACGCTAGGACTGGGCTTCTGGCTGTCGCGCCGCGCGACGCGCGACATGCGGTCGTACTTCCTCGGCGGTAACACACTGAAGTGGTACATGCTAGGGCTGTCGAATGCTTCCGGTATGTGGGATATTAGCGGCACGATGTGGACAGTGATGATCCTCTTCGTGTACGGCCTCAAGAGTGCGTGGATCCCCTGGCTCTGGCCCGTTTGGAACCAGGTCTTCGTCTTCGTATTCCTCGCAGCCTGGATGCGCAGAAGCGGCACCATGACGGGCGCCCAGTGGATCAGCTTCCGCTTCGGCGAGGGCAGGGGCGCGAGGCTCTCCCATATCATCATCGTCATCTTCGCGGTGGTGAGCGTGCTGGGATTCATGGCCTATTTTTTCGAAGGCATCGGCAAGTTCTGCACGTCCATCCTGCCCTGGAACCTCTCCCTGACACTTGGCTCGTTGACAGTGAAGAGCGAGCAGTCCTACGCCCTGATCGTCATCGGCATCACCACACTCTACACGCTGAAAGGCGGGATGTACAGCGTGGTGGCGACGGAAGTACTGCAGTTTGTCATCATGACACTTAGCTGCCTTGTGATCGGCTGGATTGCCTGGAATGGTGTGACGGCCGAGCAAGTGCAGGCCGCAACTCCTGCGAGATGGGGCGACCTGGGATTTGGCTGGGACCTTGGGCTGGACTGGTCGCAGACCCCCTACCCAGGTGTCGATGAGAAGATCGCAAACGACGGCTTTGGGCTCTTCGGCGCACTTTTTATGATGATGCTCTTCAAAGGCGTCTTCGCCTCGCTGGCGGGTCCCGTACCTAGTTATGACATGCAGCGCATCCTCAGCACTCGCACCCCTTCGGACGCCGCCAAGATGAGCGCCGCCACCATCGCCGTGATGTACATCCCCCGATACATCATGGTCGCCGGATTCGCCGTGCTGGGACTAGTCTATCTGCAGCCCGAAATCGCCGCCATGGGCAAGGACATCGACTTCGAAAAGGTCCTGCCCCTGGCCATCAACAAGTTCGTGCCGGTCGGCTGGAAAGGGTTGCTGCTCGCGGGATTATTGGCCGCCTTCATGGGCACTTTCGCGGCCTTCGTGAACGCCGCGCCCGCCTATATCGTGAACGACATCTATCGCAAATACATCCGGCCAGACGCGCCCGAGACGAAGCTGATCCGGTTGAGCATCCTCTCTTCGCTGCTACTCGTTGTGATCGGCGTGGTGTTCGGCTTCAACGCCTCCTCCCTTAACACCCTCACGTTGTGGATCACCTCAGCACTCTATGGCGGCTACGCCTGCGCGAACATGCTCAAATGGATATGGTGGCGCTTTAATGGTTACGGATACTTCGGTGGCATGCTGGCGGGATTGCTGGCCTCCACCGCCCTGCTCTTCTTCAAGCAGCTGATCCTCGATGCACTCAGCGTCACCGATCCGGTGGCCGACATCTGGTTCTTCCCGGCCATCCTGCTATTCTCGGGCATCGGATGCCTGCTGGGCACCTTCTTCGCGCCGTTGGAAAACTTCGAAGCCGTAAAGGCGTTCTACAAGGAGACACGTCCTTGGGGTTGGTGGGGACCGGTGCGCGAGGCCGTCATGAAAGACGACCCCGGCTTCCAGCCCAACCGCGATTTCCACCGTGATGTCATCAACATTCTCGTGGGCATGGTCTGGCAGATGGCGCAGGTCGTCATCCCTATGTATTTGATGGTGAAGGATCACACCCACCTCGCCATCTGGACGATGGTGCTCTTTGTCACCACCTGGCTGCTGAAAAAATATTGGTGGGACCAACTCGATGAAAAATAAATATCCATTAAAGGCCCTATTGCGGCAGATGCATCCATGCAAATCACAGGCACGTTTATAGATGAGATCAGTCACGACATTCCCCACCAGAACTGGGGGCCGAAGGAGTGGGCGCGAGACTTCCAGTACATGGCCGATACCGGCATCGACACCGTCATCCTCATCCGCTGTGGGCACCGGAAGTTCGTGACCTATCCCTCCGCCTACCTGTCCAAAGAATACGGGTGCTACACGCCACCGACTGACCTGGTGGAACTCTTCCTCACTCTGGCTGACCGGCACGGGATGTCGTTCTACTTCGGCCTCTATGACAGCGGACGGTACTGGGATACGGGAGATCTCACCAATGAAATAGATTCCAATCGCTTCGTCATCGACGAGGCCTGGGCGCGCTACGGCCACCATCCCTCCTTCAAAGGATGGTACCTGAGCATGGAGATCAGCCGACGCACCATCGGCGCTACAGAGGCCTTCCGCTCCCTAGGCAAGATGTGCAAGGATGCCAGCGGCGGGCTCCCCACCTTCATCTCTCCCTGGATCGACGGCAAGAAGGCCGTCATGGCCGCCTCTGCTGAACTCACCAAGGAGGACGCCGTGAGCCTAGAGGCGCACGAACGAGAATGGGACGAGATCTTCGGCGGACTCTGCGGAGCGATTGATGCCGTGGCCTTCCAGGACGGACATATCGAATACGACGAGCTCGACGCTTTCTTCTCTGCCAACAAGCGCATGGCCGACCGGCATGGACTGGCGTGCTGGACTAACGCTGAGACCTTCGACCGCGACATGCCCATCAAGTTCCTCCCCATCAAGTTCGAGAAGCTACGCCTTAAGCTGGAGGCTGCCCGGCGGCAGGGTTATGCCAAGGCCATCACCTTCGAATTCTCACACTTCCTGAGTCCGCAGTCGGTATATCCCGCCGCGCAGCGGCTGCACGACCGCTACATGGAATACCGAGCAAGCCTTATACCATGAGATATCTTCGCATACTCACCCTCCTGCTGCTTTCACAAGTGCTGACATTGCAGGCACAGCCCATCCGCGGCACCTGGGTGACCAATGTCGCCAGCAGTGCCCTGCGATCGGAGGAGAACATCCGAGGCGTGGTCGAGCAATGCCGTCGGCATGGCGTCAACACAGTCTTTGTGGTCGTCTGGAATGCGGGAAAGACAATGTTTCCCTCGGAGGTGGCCGAACGATACGTGGGCATCCGGCAAGACCCTGTTTACAACGGATTTGATCCCTTGAAATCGATCATCGAACAGGGCCATGCGGCGGGTCTCCAGGTGCACGCCTGGTTCGAGTACGGCTTCGCCTATGGCTACCGTGATTCCCTCACGCCCTGGTCGACACGCTACCCGCATTGGCAAGGCCGCAATGCGAAAGGTCACCTGCTTCAGAAGAACGGCTTCTATTGGTGGAACTCGCTCCATCCGGAAGTGCAGGCGATGATGAAGGAGCTGGTGCTGGAAGTAGTACGAAAATATGAGGTGGACGGTGTACAGGGTGATGACCGCCTCCCAGCCATGCCTTCCGAAGGCGGGTACGACGAATGGACCCAACAGGTATACAGGGCGGAGCACGATGGTGAAGCTCCTCCAAGAGCGGCCTCCGACAGCTCTTGGCGACAGTGGAAGGCCGACCGGCTCAGCGTCTACGGAGAGTCGCTCTACAAATCGGTAAAGAAAGTCCGCCGCGGGTGCAAAGTCACGTGGTCGCCCAGCATCTACCCCTGGTCGCTCGAGAACTATCTGCAGGACTGGCCCCGATGGCTGAAGGGTGGATATGCCGATGCGATGCTGCCGCAGCTCTACCGCTACGACATCAAGGCGTATGAGAAGATCCTGAAGGAACTGCAGTCGCAAGTCCCGAGACGGAAGCGCCGCCAAGTGTTCCCCGGCATGCTCACCTCACTGGGTAACGGCTATCGCGTAAAGGAGGACATGCTGCGGGAGATGATCCGGCTGAACCGCGCCTACGGCTTTCAGGGCGAATGCCTTTTCTATTACGAGACGCTGCCCTCCATGGACAAACCTATCTATCCAGACAACCCATGAAAGAGAGATCCAATATAATATCCCTGCTGCTGCTGATCTCGACGGTCTCCTGCAAGAAGGGGGGTGGTGATACGCCACCTCCACCGTTGCCCATGCCTCCGCCGGTGGTAAAGCCACTGATCACACTACCGCCGGGATGGAAGATGAATGCAACGACCACTTCCACCTTCCCCGCCAATGTTCAGCTCTACGCTTTCGACAGCACATTCAACAACCGACAAACACGGGCCTACTGCTTCGCCTACGAAAGCAGCAACACCACCCTGGAGTTCAAGCCAGTGCTGTCCGCCACCGCCAAGACACCGACAGAGTTCGTGCAGCAGGAGCCAGGCAGCGTCTATGCCTGCATCAACGGAGGCTTCTTCGGCTCGAACCAGTCTTACAGCCTGGTGCGCTACAATAATGCCACGCTGGCCCCCAACATCAAATCGCTGAGTCGCCCCTTCGGATACTACTTCCCGACAAGGGCCGCCTTTGGCATTACCACCACTGGTTCACCCACGGCTGCTTGGATCTATCACATCGGCGGAGGGAATGATCCCATCTATAGCTATCCGTCGCCCGCACCCAACGATGTCAACAAGCAGCCCCTACAGACACCAGACGCCAACTATCCGGCGGGAGGAGCAGCCTGGAACGTGTCAAGTGGTATCGGCGGATCACCCATGCTCGTATACAACAACGACATCCGCATCACAGACACTGAGGAGCTCATCGAAGTCAATAACGGTTCCACACGGCCCCGGTCCGCCATCGGCTACACAGCTTCTGGCATCGTGCTCATCGTGGCGGTGCAGGGTGACGGCTACGTACCCGGCTATGCAGGCCTAACGCTGCAGGAGACGGCAATGATGATGAAGTCGCTGGGCTGCAGTCATGCCGTCAACCTAGACGGCGGAGGGTCTACCTCGATGCTGGTGGGCGGATCGATGCTGATACGTCCGAGTACCACAGGTGCGGAGCGGGCCGTAGTGAGCGTGGTGATGGTGAAGCGGAAGTGAATGATCCTAACCAGGATCTTTACAATCAGCAACGGCTCCTCAAGAAAATTGCACCAGACCCGCAGGTCTCCCCAGACCATTCCAATGGTTGTGCAATACAGCCGCCGCCCCCATTGCCGTCGCCTGACCCACTTCTGCGGCACGGACCTCCCACCCCGTTAGCCGCTCCCGCAACATGCCCATGAACACCGCATTCTTGCTGAAGCCACCGTCGACAAATAGTGTCCGGATATGGGCGGAGGAGACGAGGGCAATCTTCTCTATCTGGTCGTTGACAATGGCATCGATACAGGCATAGTAGTCGATGACGGCAGGCTCGATGTCCACTGAAGCTGCGTTATCCCGCATTCGAACAGCCAGCGAAGAGTCCCATGCTAGCCGAAAGAAGAATTCGAGGTCCTTACCATGTTGGAGACCAATTGCGGCGACGGCCTCCTCATGGCGGAAGCCTGCATTCAATCGAGAAGCTTTAACGGGGCGGCCCTGATAAGTGAGATAGCAAAGGCAGTCCTGTTTCAGTTCATCGTCTGTCAGCGGGGTATTGTTGAATGGGTTGAGGCAGATGCTCCAGGAGCCGGTGGATAGCAGCATGAATGGCTCGGGGATGGACATCAGGTAGGGGATCAACGCAGAGGAGCTATCGTGCAGTCCAATCCCCGCCATGAGTTCGCGGCCGGCAATCGTGACTTTCAGCGGACGGTCTGCCGCATGCATCGATGGGAATAGCCGGGAGATGCCCTCGGCATGCGTCCAATAGGGATATACGCCTCGGGCAAAATCCCAACAGAGCGTATGGCAACCGATGCTGGTATTCTCCGTGAATAGCTGCCCGGTAAAGTGCCCGCTCAGCCACTGAGGAAGCCAGGTACTGTGGTGGATAGAGTCGAAGACAGCGGGCTGTTGATGCTTCAGCAGGTAGAGCTGCATCCCTGTGTTCAGGTTCCCCAATCGTGGAGAGGCTGTTTTCGCATATACTTGACCGTTGTCTCCGTAGTGCATATCGAATCTCGATAAGACCGAATCATCGTACGCCCGCAGATAATCCCATGGGAGGTGCACCGGCCGGTCATCCGCATCAGTGTTGACGATGGTCGCACCATAGGTGGTGATGTTGAAAGCCTTGAGGTCGAGGGCGGGTTCGTCCAGATACTTGTGGAGCAGCCCACGCATGGCGGTCGTGAGTGCACCTAGGTCGAGAACCGGCTTCCCCTGTTCATCTTTGGCATCGTTGATGTCGAACGTCTCCGCCAAGAGGACGTTGTAGGCCCTGTCGAAGACCAAGCATTTGCGGTTGGTCTTGCCGATATCGAAGACGAGGATGGCCGGCTCCTTATGCATCATAGTCCCGTTGCAACGGTGGCATGGCCGCGTTCCTTCACAAGGGCCTCGCGGACGCGCAGGTCGCGGAAGCAGCGGACGGGGTCGAGGGCTGCCCCGGCACGAAGGCGTGCCTCAGCGAGCAATGGTCGAAGGTCGGTACGGAAGGCATCCTGCAGCTGCTCCTGTGCGGCGACGGCGTCGTTGGCCTGCTGGGCGGCGGCGAGCGCAGCATGATCAACGCAGAGGGCCTGGGCATAGGCCAGCATGAGGGCTTCGACCGACTGCAGCAGATCCTCCATCGGATCCTTCACATTATGGCTGGCATCGATCATCCAGCCGAGGCCATGGGCATGGTCCATGCCCCGGGCGTCCATTCCTTCGATTAGCTCCTTGAATATGAGGAAGAGCTGGTAGGGCCGGATGGAGCCGGCCGTGAGGTCGTCGTCGCCATACTTGCTGTCATTGAAGTGGAAGCCGCCGAGTTTGCCTTCCATCAGCAGCAGCGCGACGATCTGCTCGATGTTGGCGTTGGGCAGGTGATGGCCCAGATCGACCAGCGTGTAGGCTTTCTCTCCGAGCTTGCTGGCATAGAGGAGCGACTGCCCCCAGTCGCCCACCGTCATCGAATAGAAGTTGGGCTCGAAGGCCTTGTATTCGACGAAGACCTTCCAATCGTCCGGCAGGGCGGCATAGATCTCTCCCAGTCCTTCGAGCGTGTGCTGGAAGGCTTTTCGGAAGTTGAGCTGTCCGGGGAAACAGCTACCGTCGCTTAGCCATACGGTGAGCGACCTCGAGCCGAGTTCTACGCCGTGACGGATAACTTCGATGTTGTGCGCGACAGCCTGTCGGCGTACAGCGCGGTCGACATGCTGCAGGGATCCGAACTTGTAGCTGTACGGCTGTCCTGGCTGGTCCTGGAAGGTGTTCGAGTTGACGGCGTCGAAGGCAATGCAGAGTTCAGCGGCCTGGTGGCGGATGGCTGCATGGTCCTTCGGGATGTCCCAGGGGATGTGTAGCGAGATGGCACCGCTGCTAGCGTTGAGGGCATGGAGCAGACCGACATCATCGAGCTTCTGCTCCAGGCTGCCGGGCTCACCAGGCCCCGAGAACCTCCCGAAGCGGGTACCACCGGTGCCCAGCGCCCAGCTGGGGATGGCCACTTGGAAGGCCATGAGCTTGGCCACGACGGCTTCTGCGTTGGCCATCGTCTGCTTCGCGAATGCGTAGCGACGATGATGCGCGTCGAAGATTGCTTCATTGTGTGCTTCGATCTCTTTCTTCCCGAGTCTCATATCAACTTTTTTCTTAGAAGGATGGTTTTCACTCAATCATTTTCGATAGGCTGTCAGGTCACTCTCCCTGATGCAAGGCGTTGCCGTATCCCACCACCAGCACCGAGAGGATGATGATGGCGATGCCGGCGGCGATGGTGCGGATCGTGGCCATACTCACGCCTTTCCACTCCTTGGAAACGAGTCCCCAAAGGTTGGCGACGAGGATGATGAAGGCCATATGAAGGATCCAGGAGCTGGGCCCGTTGCCGAGACGGCTCTCACCCATGCCGTAGAAGAAGAACTGCAGGAACCAGGTGGTGCCGGCCAGCGCGGAGAACAGGTAGTTGCGCAGGAGCGGGGTACGACCGTCGGTGTAGTCGCCGAAGGATCGGTTTCGAGCGTTGAGGACCATACACCAGATGAGGTTGGTCGTCAGCCCTCCCCATAAGAGCACCACATACACGACGTTGTTGCGGAAGAGGAATTCTCCTTCTCCGGGATGGGCGGTCTTCCAGATCTCATTGGCGAGGGAGGCCATCGACTGTCCCGCCTCGAGACCAAAGTTGAAGCAGGCGCTGAGGACACCCGACACGATGGAGACGAGCATGCCCAGTCCAAAGCGGTATTCGAGTCCGGGGCTGCCATCTTTTCCCGCGCTGCCGATTGCCTGCAGCTCCCGTTCCTTCATCATTCCGGCACGGCCGCTGATCCAGATGCCGAGGACGCAGACAAGCAGTCCCACAAGGATCGTGTTGCCCCACAGAGCAGACATCATCGCCGAGAAGGTATCCTTCCCTTCGACGGGATGGAAGTCGTACCACAGGGCTGGTATCAGCGCGCCGAAGACCATGCAGAGTCCCAGTATGATGCTGCTGCCGAGGGATACACCCAGGTAGCGCACGCCGAGTCCGTAGGTAAGGCCTCCGATGCCCCAGAGCACACCGAATAGAAAGGTCGTGCCGATGACGGGGCCCCCAGCGACCGCTATGATCTCGCCGAAGCCGGGGATGGTGAGCCAAGCCGCCAGGGGCGGCACGATCAGCCAAGAGAAGAGCCCACCCACGATCCAGTAACTCTCCCAATGCCAGCCCTTGACCTGACGGTATGGCATGTAAAAACTGCCGGAGGCGAAGCCCCCGATGAAATGGAAGATAACGCCGAAGATCGCTGACATGTGGTTGTTTTGAAGGTTTGCGTGTAGAGATCTATGTTCGGTTCATTTGGCGGCCGGCGTCGGCAACAGACCAAAGATCGCGTCCTCCATTTCGGGGGCTGCGAACATGAAGGCGGCGTCATGGCCAATGCCGGGAGTCTCCACCTTACGCCAGCCGAAAGGCCAGCCGTTCTTCTCGGCGAGGGCCTTGGCAAAGGCGAAGCAGTTGCGCCCGCGTTCTAGGCGGTGACGGCCTTGGGCCATGGCCTCGGGACTGTCGTCGAAGCTGGGTCGGGGGTAGATGTCGTCGGTGCCCAGGTAGAGCGTGAGCGGAGCGGCTAGGTAGGCCCGCAGGACGGAAGTAGAGGAGAGTTCCTCGGGGAGTCCGCCGAAGCCGTAGCCGAAGGACTGCTCACGTGTGGGGAAGAGGTCGGAGCCCGGGTTGGCGGCGACGATGCGCCGGGCATCTCCTGGCAGGAATGCGGCCATGCGCACGAGGAACTGTCCACCGGCGGAATGCCCGATCAGATAGTATGGCAGCTCCTTCCGCCCCTCCCTTCCGCGGACGAACTCTACGATGCCGGGGATCATGGCATAGGTCCATTCCTCCCGGGGCGCCGCCTTTTTATCCCTCACAACCCCACCGCGCTGATAGCGTGAAGAGGAGAAGCGGACGGAGTCGAACTCAGGTGTCACCACAATGGCACGAAATTTCTCGGCCATGTGGATGGCGTAGTTCCGATAGTCCTCCGCATTTCGCTTGACGCCATGGAAGACCACCAGCAACGGCCCGTCAGCATAGGTTGGTGGCCGATAGGCGTACAGCGTCAGGGGCTCACCGTGGTTGGAGTAGACGATCGTGGATGCCCCGACGGGCAGCTTCTGGGCTGAGACGCCCAAGGCAAGGGTATAGACGAATATGAAGAATAGGAAATGTCGCATCGGATCGGTTTTCCGCCTCATGTTACAAAAAAAACTGCATCCGGCTTTGACTAGATTGCGGGCACCCTAGGAACAATGAAAAAAACACCTTTTGAGTAAACGTGTTCATCCTTAGATTGCGTATTCGAATTACACCAAACCAAAGACGGCTGCAGATGAGAAAAATAATACGCATGGGCTCAGCCCTGCTGTTGTGCATGATGGCAGCGGCCCTGAACCTTCAGGCCGACACGAGCCGGACAGGACGAGCGACCTCGGATATCCTGTTCCCTTACAGCGAAGAAACAAGGCTTCCCGATCTGATCATAAAGGGAAAAGTGCTGAACGCGAAAGATAACAGTCCGCTCGAGAACATCACGGTCCGTATACAAGGACAACGCCGCGGCACGACCACCGGGGCCAATGGCAGCTTCACCCTTACCATCCAGCAGGGCCAGTCGCTCGAGTTCTCCAGCGTGAATATGCTCTCGAAGACCGTAAAGACCCCCGACGGGAGAGGTGAGCTAATCGTACTGCTCGAGGAGTCCGAGAACAACCTCTCGGAAGTTGTCGTCGTGGCCTATGGCAACCAGAAGCGAAGCACGTTCACGGGTTCGGCCACCACCATCAAGAACACGGTCATAGAGAACGCACCCAACGCCTCCGTACAGGAGAGCCTGCAGGGCAACATGGCCGGCGTGCAATCGACCAATGGCTCCGGACAGCCCGGCTCGGTGCCCAATATCCGCATCCGCGGCATCGGATCCATCAACGCCTCCTCCACACCGCTCTATGTGGTTGACGGCATCCCGGTGGTCAGCGGAGACATCTCGGGACTGAACAGCAACACCATCGCGGGACTGAACGCGAACGATATCCAGTCGCTCATCGTGCTCAAAGACGCGTCCGCCACCTCCCTATATGGCTCGCGCGCCGCCAACGGCGTCGTGCTGATCACGACCAAGTCGGGCAAGCCAGGCAAGAGCAAGGTGAGCTTCACCTTCCAGCAGGGCTTCAACAAATACAACATCCGCGAGGAGCAGAAGACCCTCACTACCCCGCAGTACATACAGTACTACCGCGAAGGTTGGGCAAACGCTGGCAAAAACCCCAATTCCTTCGACTCCCTCCTCAAGGCCAATGCCATCGACACCACCATCAACACCGACTGGTTCGAGCAGGTGCTCCGGCAGGGTCAATACCAGCAGTACAACCTCGGGCTCAGCGGCGGTAACGATAAGTCAACCTACTTTGTCTCGGGTAGTTATTACAAATCGGAAGCCCCCACCAAGGGTATCAATTACGACAAGGCCACCTACCGCATCAACGTCTCCTCGCAGGTCAGCGAGCGGCTCTCCTTCAAAGGTGGCTTCAGCGGCAGCTTCCAGCGTACCAGCAACTTCCTAGGTGGCAGCTTCTTTGCCAACCCGGTGCGAGCCATGTACCGCCTGGCCCCCTGGCTACCTGTCTACAAGGCCGATGGCCAGACCTATGAGTTCAGATACAACAGTGGCTACAACCCCGTCGCCGTCATCAATACGACGCGGCGAAATGCCAGGACTTATAATATTGGCGCCAACGCCTCCGCGAAATATAAAATCCTCAAGGGGCTCACCTTCGAAAGCAACGCAGCGCTCGACTTCAACCACGCTTTCACAACCATCTACTACGACCCGCGCGTGGGTAACGCCAACGTAGCCGTTGGCGGATCGATCGAGAACTATACCCAGGACATCAACAACTGGATCACCACCAACATCCTGCGCTTCAAGCGGGAACTCAAGGGCGGCCATGACGTGGAAGTATTCGCCGGTTATGAGGCGCAGAGTCGCGATGACATCGACATCAACATCCGCGTGAACAGCATAGCTCCTGGCACCACCACCCCTGCCGGCGGCTCCTCACCCGATCTCACCACGGGCACGGGGACGGCCAACCGAATGGTCAGTCAATTCCTCAATGGTAGCTATTCCTGGAAGGATCGATACTTCCTCTCAGGCTCACTGCGGGAGGACGCCTCGTCCCGCTTCGCGAAGAACTTCCAGTCAGCAAACTTCTGGTCGTTCGGCGGCGGTTGGAATATCCACAACGAAGATTTCTTCCAAGCCGACTGGGTGAGTGAGCTCCGACTGAGGGGTAGCTACGGATACACCGGCAACCAGGGCATCGACAATTTTGAATCTCAGGGGTTATATAGCGCTGGCTCCGACTACAACTTCGGTTCCGGTCTCACGCCCTCGCAGCTCGCCAACGACAACCTCACCTGGGAGAGGAACATCCCGCTCGACCTGGGCCTGGAGTTCGGCCTGTTCAAAGGAAGGGTTTCAGGCACAATCGACTGGTACAAGCGCATCACTTCGAACTTGCTGGTGAACCAGTCCATCCCAAGCGTCAATGGCGTGACCAGCATCACTGTGAACAACGGCGCCATGGAAAATAAAGGCATTGAGCTGTCCATCTCCTCGGTGAACATCTCACCCTCCACGCGCAACGGCTTCAAATGGGTGACTGACTTCAACATCACCCGCAACCGGAACCGCATCACCGAGATCGATTCC
This sequence comes from Bacteroidota bacterium, assembly GCA_016868815.1. Taxonomy (GTDB): domain Bacteria; phylum Bacteroidota; class Bacteroidia; order Chitinophagales; family Chitinophagaceae; genus Pollutibacter. The sequence continues at coordinate 13,777 of VGFQ01000002.1, read as the reverse complement.
CTCTTCTCGAATAATGGTGCCTATTTCCGCCGCATCGGCAGCGACTATTACCGCCACTTCCAGCGCGGCTACGCAGGTGTCAACCCGGCCAATGGTGAGGCTTCCTGGTACACCAACGATGGGAAGGATTCCACCACCAACGTCTTCACGACGGCGCTGCCCCGCCTCGTCTCGGGCAGCGCGCTGCCAAAGTTCTACGGTGGTATGACCAACAGCATGTCGTACAAAAACTTTCAGTTCAGCTTCCAGGTCTACGTGTTCTGGGGCAACATGATCTACGACGAATATGGTTACCTTCAGAAGACCGACGCCAACCTCGGCTTCTCCGACCAGAGCAACGGCCTCAGCCGCTATGAGTTCAACCGTCGCTGGACGACACCGGGACAGGTCACGGATGTACCCAAGCCCGTATTCCTGGGTACCCAGTCATCGGCCGGTAGCTATGAAAGTACCCGATTCCTGTATGACGGCAGCTATGTGCGGCTGCGCAATGTCTCCCTTTCCTATACGTTGCCCAAGACCTTTATTGCCAGGGCAAGTGTGACCAGCGCCAAGGCCTACCTCCGGGCGCAGAACCTCTATACCTGGGTGAAGGATAAGCGCTACAACACCGACCCAGAGGTCAGCATCGACGGTGTCATGTCGCAGCGACCACCCGTCTTCAGGACCCTGCTGATCGGCATTGACCTGACCTTTTAACCCCATCGAATGACCGAACACGTTTATATTATGAAACGCATACTCACCTTCCTTTCGCTCTCGGCCCTGCTGCTGACGATGGGCTGCGGAAAGAACTTCCTCGACCTGAAGCCGCAGCAGAGCGTCTTCGCGGAGGACGTGTTTTCGAGCCTTGCCACAGCCCGTGCCGCCGTCAATGGTCTCTACTCTCTCATGCAGTCGTATAGCTACTACGGACGCGATGCACTCGTCATACCGGAAGTTTTGTCCGACAATGCCACGCGCAGCGTTCGCACCGGCAACCGCTACGCCGGCATGAACACGATGACGCATACGGCTACCGACGCAAACGTCAGCCGCATGTGGAACCAGATGTATAAAGTGGTAAGCTCTGCCAATAACATCATCGCCAATGAGGAGAAACTGCGGGCCTTGATCACCCCCCTGCAACAGGAGGAGTTCGGTCAGCTCATCGGAGAGGCCTATGCCGTACGGGCACTGGCCTACTTCGATCTGGCAAAGTTCTTTGCCCGGCCACTCAACCATACGGTCGACGGGTCACATCTCGGTGTGCCTCTGGTATTGAAGGCCGTCACGAAGGTGACGGAAGTGGTCTACCCAGCAAGGAATTCGGTGAAAGAAGTTTATGAGCAGATCGAAAAGGACCTTTCCGAAGCCCTTAAGCGGCTGCCTACCACTGGCAACGTCTGGTGGAACGGCAGTGTTAACCCATCTTTTTCCAAGATTCGGATGAACCGCTGGGGAACGCTGGCGTTGAGGGCGCGGGTAGCCATATTTAAAGGTGACTGGCAGTCAGCGGTCAGTGCCGCTACGGAAGTCATCTCATCAGGGCGTTTCAGCCTGCTCCCCTATGGCTCCTTGGTGCAGGACTTCAGAACCCCCAACAACAACGAGTCTATCTTCGAGGTCACCAACAACACCAACGACAACCCAGGTACCGACGGGATCGCCTACCTCTGCAGCCAGGAGGGTTATGGGGAGATGCTCGGCACCCAGACGAGGATGAATAGCCGCAGTACGGGCACAACGCTCACCACCTTCAGGTCTCTATATGAGTCCTATAGAGACACCGACATGCGCCGCCAGTTCGTCGCCCTCGGCAACCGTAATTCCATCGGTGGCGAGACAAACGTTCCGCTCTGTCTCAAGTACACCAATATTGTCACCTTCCTTGAGAACATCAAAGTATTCCGACTTTCCGAGATGTATCTATCCCGCGGCGAGGCGCTAGCCAGGTTAGCGGTGCAGAACAACGATAACAATGCGCTGACAGCCTCCCTAGCAGACATCAACTTCGTCCGGATGAGACGTGATACAGCCTCTACCACCAAGCCCTTCGCCGCCTCACTGCTCGCGATGCCACCTGCCGGCAGCATCCGGGCAGCGGCTTACGTGGATAGCATCATCGTCGAGCGCCGCAAGGAATTTGCGCTGGAAGGACAAAGGCTATTCGACCTCAACCGCACGAAGACCAACTACGTCAAGATCAACTCGGCAGGTAATTCGACTTCGCGACTGATCGACTATCAAGCCACCACCAACAGCTACTATTACCGCACGATCCTGCCCATCCCGGTGTCGCAGGTGCAGAATAATCCCAAAATGGTGCAGAACCCCGGATTCTGATCCGATCTGAAACTTCATTCATACAAAAGCGTGAGGGACGATCCTTCGCGCTTTTTTTATGGGGACCCCTTCCGTGGCAATATTCCGACAAAAAAGCCCCATTCTTCTACAAAAGCCGGAGCAATTCGAAGCACGGATAAGCCCTTATGACAGTGTAGTGGATCCTTCGCTAGCGGTAACCGGCATTTGCCGTTCCTAATTCCGAGCTACTCCCTACATTTACCATCTCCCTAGCTTTCACCAATCATCGTTATGGCATACAAATTTCTTCAACGGTATTGGTCCAACTGCTCCCTGGCATGGATGATCCTCCTGCTCAACGCTTCGGCAGTGCAGGCACAAAAGCGATTTCGTTCTCCGGTCTTTGACCGATTCGACTCTGCCGTCGACCTCCGGTATGGTAAAGCCATCAACTGGAAAGGGGAGTCGGAGGAGTTAAGGCTGGATGTGCTAATGCCTCCATTCCATGACACCATGCGAAGGAGGCCATTGGTAGTCTTCATCCACGGGGGTGGCTTCGTGAATGGCAATCGCAAACTGTCGGTCGTGAGAATGTTCTGTGAAGATTTCGCACGGCGCGGCTATGTCACCGCCTCCATCAGCTATCGACTGGGCATAGCCCCTACAAAAACGAACAACGACTATTATGAGGCCATGTACCGGGCCCAGCAGGACGGTCGCACTGCCATCCGATACCTACGCAGTCAGTCCGAACGCTTCGGCATCGACACATCGCAGGTCTTCCTCATGGGCACTTCCGCTGGTGCGATGACCAGCCTAGCCGTCGGCTATATGGACGATCATGAAGTACCCCGCGGGGTGGATCGCAGCCGATGGGGTACCCTTGAGGGAGAAGGATATGAAGGTGTCTCCTCGCGGGTGCAGGCCGTTGTCAACCTCTGGGGATCTTTACCCGACAACCGCTGGATCAAAGCAGGTGACGCCCCCCTGTTCAACACCGGCGGGACGGCCGACAAGACGGTCCCCTACGACAGCAGCTATTCTTACCACGGCATCGGGCACGGCCCCCTCATCCTCTTCGAGCGCTGTCTCTCGGAAGGCATCCCCACGGGCCTGCGACCCTTCGTCGGCGCCGGCCACACGCTGGGCAGCGACAAGAAGAAACTCGACACCTGCCTGACCTCGATCGCAGACTGGCTTTACACGCGACTGTCCATGCATGGATCATCACAAGGCGCGCGACGCTGGGATATGGAGATCAAAGCCTTTGACAGCCTTAACCAGGCAGAAACCTACCGCAGCGGCTCGCTCCTATTCCTGGGCAGCTCCTACATCCGGATGTGGAAGAACATCCGCAAAGATTTAGGCCAGCCGAACATCATTCATCGTGGCTTCGGTGGCTCCAATCTGGCCGATGTCGCCTACTATGTGACACGCATCGTCTATCCACACCAACCGAAGGCCCTGTTCCTGTACGTCGGCAATGATATCACCGCGGGGGAGAAGGACAAAGCCCCCGACCAGCTGCTCGAACATTTCAAATACATCATACGACAGGTCAGGGCCAAGTACCCGACACTGCCTATCACCTGGCTGGAAATCTCTCCGAGTGAGCGGCGCTGGGCGGCATGGGACCGCGTACAGGAGGCCAATCGACTCATCCGGGAATATTGCGCCAGCGAGCCCAACCTGCATGTCATCGGATTCGCCGGCAGCTTCCTCGGATCGGATGGCACTCCGATCAAGTCGCTTTACCTGCCCGACAAACTGCACTACAACGAACAAGGATATCGTGTGTGGGGCCGCAGCATCCGCGAGCAGGTGGCAGCCATCTCGCGCTGATCGATCCGCTCATCGGGCATGTACCTGCAGGTATGCCTGCTCTTGCACTAGGAAGGCATCCCACAACATTTTCGTCACAGGCCCCGGCGTATGAAATGGTTTGCCGTCAATACGGCAAACAGGCAAAAGTCGTTTGGTGGAAGAAGTGATGAATGCCTCTTGCACGGTAGCTAGTTCCGCCAGCGTTACATCTCGGATTTCTACAGGAATATCTTGCTGGGCTGCGACTTCAAGAACATGTTTGCGTGTGATGCCAGCCAGCATGCCATCCTCCGGCGTGACCAGTATCCCTTGTGCTGTCACGAAGAAGATATTTGCCCTCGGGCACTCACGAAGCTGCCCGCCTACATGGTATAGGATGTCATCCCCACCTTTCTCTTTGAGCCAGGGTTGCAGCCAGATGGACATGAGGTAGTCTGTTGTCTTGACAGACGATAGTTGGCGGCGGTATTCGTAGCTGCAAAGATGCAAGCCGAGGGTGGGCAGCTGCTCAGGGGGAGCCGCCAGTGGCTGGCGTAGGATCAGCAGGCGAGGGGTATTGAGCGTATATCCGTCTGAGGAAGAGCCGCCGGTGAGTAAAAAACGGATGCCCGACACGGGCAGTGATGCTGAGTCGATGATCTGATGGATGATGGTGGTCAATGCATCAGGGCTGACGGGCACGGGCATATGCATAAGGTAAGCCGAGTGACTGAACCGCTGCAGGTGGTCTTCCAAGAATAATGGCACCCTCCCTTCCACGCGTAAGAAGTCAAAGATGCCATAGCCGCGCTGCAGTCCTAAGTCATCAACAGAAAGGGCTGCATCAGCTGCAGGAAGGAAAGATCCGTCGATATAAGCTAAAGGTACTTGGGTCATGCGATGTTCGTAAAAATGAAAAGATGATTCGAAACAATTCTTCGGGAAGCCATGCCATTCTTTTCGAGCACTGAATACCCATTATCATAGGATAGCGGGTGGCAGGGGCGATAGGAAGCGGAACTCATACACCGCTGAAGATCGAGAAGCCACCATCTACCACCAGCTGAGAGCCAGTCACAAACCTCGAGGCATCACTCAGGAGGAAGACGAGCGCACCTACCAGTTCTTGAGGATCTCCAAAGCGCTTGAAAGGCGTCTGCCGGATGACGGCAGCTCCCCGTTCTGTGAAGGTACCATCGGCATTGGTCAGCAGATTCCGATTCTGCTCTGTCAGGAAGAAGCCTGGCGTCAGGGCGTTCATGCGGATGCGGTCGCCATAGCGACGGGCGAGCTCGACAGCGAACCACTGATTGTAGCAGTCGACCCCGGCCTTGCCCATATTATATCCGAGTACCTTGGTGACGGCCCGCTTCGAGTTCATGCTGGAGATATTGACGATGCTGGCCGACTCGTTACTTGCCAACGCCTCGCCGAAGACCTGTGTGGGGATGATGGTACCCCAGAGGTTTAGATCCAATACTTCGCGTAGTCCCTGTAGGTTCATACGAAAAAGGTCATCATCCGGCTGCACGACACCTTGTGGCATATTGCCCCCGGCTGCATTCACCAGCCCGTCGATCTTTCCGAAATACCCCAGCATCTTGTCGCAGGCTGTCTTTAGTTGTCCCTCGTCCAACACATCGGCCACCAAGGCCAAGGCACTGCCGCCGGCTGCATTGATTGCCTTGGCACGCTCTTCAGCTGCCTTTGCATTGCGGCCCAGGATGCCTACGGCACCGCCTGACTGAACAATTCCTTGTATGAATGCATGCCCGAGGATGCCCGTCCCACCGGTGACGGCCACCACCTTACCCTTGAGTTCCGATGATCCGCTCATCTGTCTGCTATTTTATTGTATTCAACATAAAAAAATCATCTTGAATCATGCCATGGGCAAAAATAAGTTCCTGGACGCATCATTGTCTTCCGGCATGCTGCATCTGAAAAAAGCCCTTGTCATTTTCGCCTGAGCTGCTCCCATTCTTTCCGGAGGGTGGCAGTCAGTTCCGGCAGCCTCGCCGCCAGATCAATTCTCTCCCCAGGGTCTCTGAAGGTTTGGTAGAGTTGCTCGCGGGGGGAGAAGCCTGTCTCGATGTTCGTCCATTGGTTGGTGATGGCGGGCCCATTGGAGGGTGGGATGTATTTGTATCCATCGCTTCGCAGGTATGCCACGGTGCCGCTGATGGCCTCCAGGGCGATGCACTGCCTGCCCTTCTCCGAAAGGCCTGCCAGAGCCTTCCAATGGTCTTCGCTGTCACGGGCGGATAATGTGTCGAAGGTCTGTCCGAGGAGGGATGCGAGACTTGCCAGCAGGTCGACTTGTGAAATGAGCGCGTCTGTCATGCCCCTGCGCACATGGCCCGGCCATTGCACGATCATGGGCACGCGTGTGCCCGCCTCGAAGGCACTGTATTTGCCGCCGCGATAGATGCCCCAGGGGCGGTGGTCGCCGAGCTGCTCGACGGCTTGGTCGACGTAGCCGTCGTCGAGCACCGGTCCGTTGTCGCTGGTGAAGACGATCAGGGTATTGTCCAATCTTCCCAGCGCCTCGAGCCGTCCAAGGATCCTGCCGATGCAGTCGTCCAGCTCGAGCAGGGCATCTCCGCGGGGGCCGAAGCCCGACTTACCATGGAATCGTTCATGCGGCAGTCGGGGCACATGGATGTCATGCGTGGCGAAGTATAGGAAGAAAGGTCGGGTCTCGGCCCTGTCGATGAAACGCAAAGCGTGCGAGGTGAAGCTGTCGGCCATGTCCTCGTCGCGCCAGCGAGCGGAGTGCCCACCCGACATGAAGCCAATCCTACCGGTTCCGTTGACGATGCTGTTGTTGTGCCCGTGTGTCCACGGCAGTTTGAGCAACTGTGGATGGCTGAGGGCCGTGGGCTCGTTACCTATGTTGCGTTCGTAGTCCACCCGGATGGGGTCGTTCTTTGTCAGGTTCTGTACCCTGCCGTCCTCCAGGTAAACGCAAGGCACGCGGTCGCCCGTGGCGGCCATGATGTAGCTGTAGTCGAAGCCCAGTTCGTTGGGGCCCGGGAAGACGCTGCCATTCCAGTCGGGCCCCTCCGGACCTCCCAGGCCAAGGTGCCACTTGCCCACGACGCCGGTGCGGTAGCCGACCCGATGCAGCATCTTCGGCAGGGTCTCTCTACCGACAGGGATGATCATCGAAGCGTCGCCCCTTGCGATGCCGGTTCCCTTCCTCCGCCAAGCGTATTCGCCCGTCAGCAGCGAATAACGGGAGGGCGTGCAGGTCGAGGCGGTTGCATGGGCATTCGTATGACTGAGGCCGTTGCGGGCCAGTCGGTCGATGTGGGGCGTGGAGATGCGTCCACCATTGGCGGAAAGGTCGCCGTAACCCACATCATCGGTATAGATGACGAGGATGTTGGGGTGTTGCGTCTGAGCGCCCGCGGTCTGAATGTCGAGGGAGAGGAAAAATACAGCCAGCAGGCAGGGGATACTGCGAAGAAAAAAGGGAACCATCTGGATGGGTTGTGGGTGCCGGACTCGAAGCCCAACGGGCCGGTGTGAAAATAAGCATTCTCAGGCTTTGGCAGGAAGATTGGAAGCGCATCATCCCGTCGATACTTGCCCCTTTGCCTACCTTTGCGGCCCCTAATCATTCATCAACAGTCAAACAATGGAGATCGGCATCGACAGCTTCGCAGCTTTGTTCACCCGACCCGGAGAAAAGCCCATGCGGGCGGATGAGTCCATCGCCAATCTCCTGGGACGTATCACGCTGGCCGACAGGGTCGGACTCGACTGTTTTGGCATCGGCGAGCACCATCGCAAGGATATGCTCGATGCGGCCAATGCACTCATCCTTGCTGCCGCAGCCGCCCACACCTCCCGCATCCGCCTCACCAGTGCCGTCACCGTCCTGAGCGCAGACGACCCTGTCCGTGTCTTTCAACAATTCGCTACACTCGACCTGATCTCTTGCGGAAGGGCCGAGATGATCGTTGGCAGAGGCTCTTCCATAGAGGCATTCCCACTCTTCGGCTATCGACTGGAAGACTATGAGGAGCTGTTCACAGAAAAGCTGGACCTGCTACTTCGCATCCGGGAAAACGAACGCATCACCTGGTCGGGGCGGTTCCGGCCAGCCATGAATGACCTCCCCGTGTATCCCCGGCCGTTACAGCCAAAGCTCCCCATCTGGGTGGGCGTTGGCGGGACGCCTGCCTCTTTTGCGCGTGCCGGCCGCCTGGGACTCCCACTGATGGTGGCCATCATAGGCGGCGAGACACATCGCTTCGGGCCACTGGTAGACCTGTATCGGGAGGCGTGGCTGCAGTCAGGACACCCGGAAAGCGAGATGCGGGTAGGACTGCACGCGTTTGGCTGGCTAGCCGACACTCGGGAGCAGGCCATAGAAGAGTTCTGGCCAGGATACTTTGAGAATATGAACCGCATCGGCCGGGAGCGCGGCTGGTCACCTATCACCCGCAGCCACTATGAAGCGCAACTCACAGACAAAGGAGCCTTCCTGATCGGAACGCCGCAAGACGTGGCGGAAAAAATTCACGACCACGCCCGTGCCCTGGGAGGTATCCAACGGCTTTGCTTTATGATGGAGAACGCCGTGGTACCAAACGAACGTGTGCACCATACGATCAAACTAATGGGTACGCAGCTGAAACCAATGATCGCATAGGCCGTGACGTCTCAAGAAATATGCACGCAACTGCACCTACAGCATCGATGTCTACCTTTCGTGCTAACTTGGTCCTATCCGTACCGGAGCTACCGCAACGTAGCACCCATCGGACAGCGTCACTGACATATCAAATGCATTGACCATGGACGCCTACTCGAAAATGCTCGCCTTCTCAGCTGCTGCTTTCCTCGCCTTCTATGGCGTGCAGCGGTATGCGCTCCGTAGAGGTGGATATCATTATACCGATGCGCCCAATGCCATCGCCAGAACCGCCAACACGACGCTGCTATCTGCAGGGGTCATCCTCTTCTCGCTGTCGGCCATATGCTGGAACGGGTGGATGGGAGCAGCCCCTGCATACTCAGACATCCTATCCTTTCCTGCAGACGGCGGACTCCCACTCACACCCATCTTATCCATCCTGGCAGCGACAGCCGGGTATCTGAGCGCCCGAAAAATCATACGGCAAGACAGCCAAAAAGACATCCCACCCCCATCGGCCTGGAAACTCTATTTCCCCCTCCGGACCATCTTCATCTTGACATATGAAGCATTCTTCCGTGGTGCACTCTTCTTCCCCATGGTCGCCCTCTTCGGCATCGCTGCTGCAATCCTGGCGAACACAGCCCTCTACTTTGTGGCTCATATGCACGGCGACAAGGGCGAGAAGATCGGAGCGCTTGTCTTCGGTCCCATCCTCTGCGGACTCGCCTTCCACCACGGCTCCTGCTGGCCGGCAGCCATCGTGCATGTATGCCTGACGTTGTCGCACGAGATCCCCTTGGGCATGCATGCCATCCGGAAAACATCAAACCAGTGATATGAAGATCTTCCTCACCGGCTCCACCGGCTATATTGGCAATCGGATCATGCAGGTGCTGCTCGAGCAGGGACACGTGGTGCATACGCTTGTCAGAAACCCCGCCAAGTCGCATCATGTGCAGAAGCCTGGCGTCAAAGCCTTTTCCGGCGACCTCTCCCATACCGATGCCATCGAACGCGCCATGGAAGGCTGCAGCCAGGCCTACCACAGCGCTGCCCTCGCTCGACTCTGGTCGGCAGACATCCGGCCATTCCTTGAGACCAATGTCGATGGCACCCGCCATGTGATGGAAGCCGCAGCCCGACAAGGCGTGCAAAGCGTCATCTTCACTTCCAGCGCCTCCGTCCTCGGACCCTATCAGGGAAAGCCGCTAGATGAAAATGACCACAGCCATGATGGTTTTGAAAACGACTATGCAAAGACAAAGTACATGGCGGAGGAGATCGTCAGAAGCTTTGCGTCCGAAACCATGAAGACGAGCATCGTCATACCAACGCGTGTCTACGGCGCAGGACTGATGACCCATAGCAATGCCATCAGCCGGATGCTGGAAGGATTTCTAAAGCGAAATACCAGCTTTGTCCCTGCCTGCCTAGAAGTGGTAGCCAACTACTGCTATGTGGAAGATGTCGTACGAGGACACCTTCAGGCAATGGAGAAAGGAAGCAATGGCGATCGATATATTCTGGGCGGAGAGAATATCAGCTACCGCGACTTCTACGCAGCCGTCGCAGAGCACTCTGGCAAGAGCAACCTTGTGAAAGTACCGCTGTGGGCTATGAAAGCAGCCGGTTATGTAAACCTCGCCGGCTACCATCTCTTCGGTAAGGATCCCGCCTTCACACCTGACATCCTCGGACGATTTTTCAGCAGCCGCTTTGTGAGCTCCGCCAAGGCCGAAAGGGAGCTTGGATATGTGATCACCCCTTTCCGTGAGGGGATTGGAGAGACGATCCGCCAGATTCTCGCGAAATAAATCATTAGAGACTTTCCCTGGGGCCACCGTAGATCTTACGGACGCGGTAGTGTGTACGTTGTGAAGCCTCCTGATAGGTGCGCATGCCAATGTCGGTAAGGATGCCGATGGTCACCAACTGGATGCCCCCCAGCAGCAGGATCATACCGAGAATCAACAGCGGCTTACCCCAGATGTCTTGCCCTTGAACTTTCAACGCCAGCAGGTACAGATTGATTAGTGAACCTGCAATAAATGCCAGGAACCCTGCCGTGCCGAAGATATGCATGGGCTTCTGGGCATAACGCCTCATGAAATAGATCAGCATCAGATCGCTGATCACCCGAAAGGTCCTGGAAAGGTTATACTTCGACTGCCCAAAACGTCTAGGATGGTGTCGGACATCGACCTCTGTCATGCTCGCACCGCTCAGGCTGGCGATGGCGGGGATGAAGCGGTGCATCTCGCCGTGCAGTTGGAGGTCGCGCGCCACATCCGCCTTCATCACCTTCAGCGTGCAGCCGAAGTCGCTCAGCGCCACATTCGTGATCCGACGAACGAGCCAATTGGCGATGCGGCTGGGGATCTTTCGCACCAGGATGCCATCCTTCCGCTGGCAGCGCCTGCCAGCCACGATATCCCAGTCATCTGCCTGCAGCCTCTCCAGCATGGCGGGGATGTCAGCAGGATCATTCTGTAAGTCGCCATCCAGGAAAGCGATATAGGCACCGGCAGCATGATCGATGCCAGCAGCCATCGCAGTACTTTGCCCATAATTCTTTTTGAGCGTCACTAATATGACTGTCGCTGATATTTTTTCACGGACACGATCCTGGCTCGTATCGGTACTCCCGTCATCAACGATGACAATCTCGTGAGAGACAGCTGCCAGCGCTTCTTGCACTTTATCGATGAGCAAGCCGACGCTGTCCTCCTCGTTCAAGACGGGAATCACCACCGACAGCAACGGGACGTGTGCAGCGGACAAAGGATGGAGATTTGCTTCCATTTGACTTCCGAAGGTACAACAACGTTCAGCATTCCTGTGCTTAGAACGATGCGTAGAAATGTCGCTAGCATCCATTAAAAAGACAACAGGCAGATAATGGCATCATGAAATTCACTCATGAATATCAGTTAGTCTGCCATCAAGCGATCGTTCAAAAAAACATATATACTAGAGCTACCTGTAAGTACCCTAAAGCGTAAATCTGCTATCATCCTCGCCGGGGCGTACGATATACACCCACCAGATATTTAAGACGATTGAGCAATGTATGTAAACCACCCTGGCTCAGTTCTGCAATTACTTCCCTAGGTACATAATCCAGGGAAAGTCGAGAGGATTTGCCAGTGGGATGCATATACATCCATGCCATGATGGTGATATAGGGGTCCTTGCGTTTCTTGGAACGCTTTTTTTTGGTGAAATAAAGGGCAAACTCAATATCATTGGCAACATACCGACGCATCTTCCACTTGAACTGGAAATCCGGACTGTCTTTGAGGTGTTGAAGAAAATCCCGGAAATGATGTATGTCGTTTTTGAAGAGACCGGCCTTGTCTGAAAATCGGAAGTCCGCTGTAAATGATGAAAAGACTGATTCCCCGTCACCGGACAGGAATTGCTCCATCACGTCAGACGCTTGTGTAAAAAGTTCAACCTGGGTTTTTTCCTCCATACAGGATGCATGTGGATGTGGCAGCGTAGGCTAGAGTATTTGCTAAAATAATGCAATCAACGATAAATGTACAAGACCCGCTTAGGAATAACCCTATTGGAAAGGCCTGCCCTGAAAGGACTGAGCTACTATGGTTAAGATACTATCACGAAAGAAATCCATACTCAGTGAATGAGCACAGACCTATGGCAAGCGCTAGCGTATATATAAGTTACTGAATGCCGTAATGCACCTTAAACACCCAGGCCAGTCCGGCAGCAGGCGGAGTCACCCCTTTCTCGCGGAACTGTATTTGAATACCGGACCCATCCTGACGATGGTGCAACGCCTTTGTATGACCCAGCATACTTACCGACTGTACAACGCCTTGATATGCCAAGGGAATAGTCATTCTAGAGGGGGGGCTTCCCTCGTTTTCCGTCGCCTGGTAGATGGCAAAAATATCTGACCCTTTGCGCATAAATACCCACGGCCCCACGGACTTCAGGAGTGAGTCCGCCTCTGTCCCATAGATAGCCTCCCCATGGACATCCATCCATGCCCCAATCTCCGCCAAACGGGCATAGGCCATGCTGTCCCATTCACCGTCCGGCCGGGGGCCTATGTTTAGCAACAGACTACCATTGCGACTAACAACGGTGGTCAGCAGGTGTACAACTGTGCGGGACGATTTGTACTGCTCATTGGGCACATGACCCCAGGCATTACCCAACGTGATGCAGCTCTCCCAAGGATATGGCAGCCATGTATTGGGTACCGACTGTTCCGGTGTGGCATAATTCTCATACTCGCCTGCCACGGTCCTGTCGACGATGAGCATCCCGGGTTGATGTGCTCGCATCTTACGGGCGATGGCTGGCATATCGATATCCTGATCGTAGGGGATGGCCCGCTGCCAGTCGACACGGGGGTCGATGGTATGAAACGGCCGCACCCATCCGCCGTCCAGCCATAGGATATCTAAACGGCCATAGCCGGTAGCAAGCTCTTCCAGCTGGGCATGCGTAAAACGCTTGAAAGCCTCCCAACGCTCCGGGTATTTTTTGGGATCGTAGCTAACATGCCGATCCTTGGGCGGGAAATACTTCCACCAGTAGTCAGGCGTATGCCAGTCGGGCTTGCTGAAGTATGCGCCTGTCATGAATCCCTTCTTTCTGAAGGCCTCAAAGACTTCCTTGGCAATGTTGGCCATTGGGTGGCTGCTAAAAGGCGAGTTGGGGTGAGTGACCCAGTAGTCGGTCTGCCGGGTGTCGAACATGCAAAAGCCATCATGGTGCTTGGTGGTGAAGACTACATACCGCATACCGGCGGCAGCGGCCGACTGCGCCCATTTATTTGGGTCGAAGCGGATCGGATTAAATACTTTCTGCAAGCCTTCATACGCTTGTTTATAGGCATGCCAGTCGGCAGCATGCGGCCCTCTTCGAACACACCACGGCTCGTCTTCCGGACAAAGGCTCCAGCTTTCTACGATACCCCACTGGCTGTAGGTACCCCAGTGCATGAGTAGTCCGAATTTCAGCTGCCGCCATTCCGACAGACGTGATGCCACCAGGGGATCT
>VGFQ01000001.1 GCA_016868815.1 Bacteroidota bacterium | reverse complement strand
AGTCGGCTCGTCTAAAATCAGTACTTCGGGGTCATGCACCAGCGCGGCGGCTAGGCCCACGCGTTGCCGATACCCTTTGGAAAGGTGTTGTATCGACTTACGCGCCTCTGGTCCTAGCCCGGTCATTTCGATGGCAGCGTCGATGGGGCGTTTTCGTTCCCGCAGCCCGTGCAGGGCAGCGACGAACCCAAGGTATTCCCGCACGTACATGTCTATATAGAGCGGGTTCAGTTCTGGAAGGTAGCCGATCCTGCGCTTGACCTCCATCGGTGCAGCCTGCACTGAGAAGCCAGCTACCCGGATGTCTCCGGCATCAGGCTTGAGGTAGCCGGTGATCATTTTGAGGGTCGTCGACTTGCCCGCACCGTTGGGCCCGAGGAAGCCTGTGATGCCGCCTGTAGGGAGGGAGAAGGAGATAGAGTCTACAGCCTGTTGGGTGCTGTAAGACTTGGAGAGTCTACTGACATGGATCGACATGCCGCAAAGTTAGTCGACATCTAACTCTCCCGAGCTCTTTGGCAACTCGTCGTATTCACCCTTCCATGCATACCAGCCGAACAAGAAGAGGCCGACCGATATCGGTATGAAGACCAGGCAGAAGACCGACCATTGGATCTTTGTGTCCATGACGGGCTTTTTGGCCACTTCCTGAAGGGCTGTCGATATCAGGAACCAGAGTGATGTCGGTGCGAGTGCCATCCAGAAGATGCCGGCGGCTCTTTTCAGCAGATTCATCAATATTCGTTTAATCGTTCACATTCGGGTCAATCTTATTGCTCACATAAAGGGTGCCAATGGCCAGGCAGATCCCTGCCACGCAGATGGGGTACCAGAGGCCTACGAGTGGGTCATGGGCATTCATTGTAGTAAGGAGTACGGCAATAAAGGGGGTCAGTCCGCCAAACACGCCATTACCGACATGATAAGGAAGGGACATGGAAGTGTAGCGGATACGGGTCGGGAACATCTCCACAAGAAAGGCAGCGATGGGTCCATAGACCATCGTCACGAATAGGATCTGGATGAAGACGAGCATCACCATCCAGCGGTATTTGTCGGATGGCAGCTCGCGGCTGACCTTAGGGGCTCCGCTGAGTACGGGCCTTTCGTCGTGGTAGAGTGTGTCTTTGCGGACTTCCTTTTCTACGATGCCGTTGGGGAAGGCCCGATGGGTGGTGACGTGTACGAGGCTCCAATCCTGGCCTTGGGCAGGGGACATGCTGCGGTCAACGCGTTCCAGCGAAGGGTCTGCGGTGAGTCCTTGTGTGCTGGCTGTATTAAGCATGGCCTGGTATACGGGCCGGTAGGAGACGATCGCCAGCAGCATGCCGGCCAGCATGATCCATTTTCTGCCTATATGGTCGCTCAGCCATCCGAAGAGGATGAAGAAAGGTGTCGCCAGCATGATGGACCAGATGAGGATGGTGCGTGTCTGGCCGAAGTCGATCCGACAAGCGTTCTCTAGGAACGTCTGTGCATAGAACTGGCCAGTGTACCAAACCACACCCTGGCCCATCACCATGCCGAAGAGGGCCAGTAGTACCATCTTCAGGTTGGAGCGATGTGCGAAGCTTTCACGGATAGGGTTGGAGGAGGTTTTACCCGACGCTTTGAGGGCGGTGAACAGTGGCGACTCCTTCATTCGAAGCCGGATATACACTGATACGCCGAGCAGTACGATCGACAGGAGGAAAGGAATACGCCAGCCCCATTCCTCGAATTTCTGCACCGACAACCCAGCATCTGCGTCCAAGTGAGAGCGCGTGCTTAAGATGATTCCGAGGGAGAGGAGCAGCCCAAGTGTGGCAGTCGTTTGTATCCAACTGGTGTAATAACCGCGTTTGCCGGCAGGGGCGTGCTCTGCCACATAGGTGGCAGCACCTCCATATTCCCCACCCAGCGCTAGGCCCTGGATCAGGCGTAGCAAGAGGACGATGATGGGGGCGGCGAAGCCGATGCTGGCATAGCCCGGCACCAGTCCGATCAAAAAGGTTGATCCACCCATCAGGATCAGGGTGAGTAAAAAAGTATATTTTCTGCCGATCATATCGCCCAGCCTGCCAAAGACCAGAGCGCCGAAAGGCCTGACGATGAACCCGGCGGCGAAGGTCGCCAGGGTTGCAAGAAGTGCTGCCGTCGGATCGGTCTTAGGAAAGAACTGAGCAGCTATGATGGGTGCAAGGCTGCCGAAGATGTAAAAGTCGTACCACTCAATGAGCGTACCTACCGAAGAGGCTCCTATGACTTGCCAGATGGGATTTCGGGTTTGCAAGCTCTTCATGTCGTTAAGTATCTTGATAGAGGGATGGTGGAGCCAGATACGGACATCCCAATATAGACGATTTACCCCGAAGCTTCGGCGGCGATGGGAGTTTTTTTCTATCTTCCCGACTCAATTCTTTAGAACAAAAGCATGTCATATCCCTATCAGATCACATCCCTGGAAGCATACAGGGAAGCATGGCAACGAAGCATCGAGGATCCGGCAGGCTTCTGGTCCAGCGTAGCGGAACATTTCACATGGCGGCGACGTTGGGAGCGAGTCCTGACTTGGAACTTTACTGAGCCGAAGGTGCAGTGGTTTACGGGAGCTCAGCTCAACATCACGGATAACTGCCTCGACCGACATCTGGAAGCAGCTGGTGACCAGCCTGCCATCGTCTGGGAGCCCAACGACCCGCAAGAACACCACCGAGTGCTCACCTACCGGCAGCTCCATTTCAAGGTCTGCCAGTTCGCTCATGTACTGCACAACAACGGCGTGCGGAAAGGCGATAGGGTCTGTATTTATATGGGCATGATTCCAGAGCTGGCTATTGCCGTGCTCGCCTGTGCCCGTGTGGGGGCCATCCATTCCGTCATCTTCGGCGGCTTCTCTGCACAAAGCATTTCAGATCGTCTGCAAGATGCGCAGGCTGCCTTTGTCGTCACCTGTGACGGAGCTTTCCGGGGCGCAAAAGACATTCCGCTCAAGAGTGTGATCGACGATGCGCTTGTCACCTGCCCCTTTGTCAAGAGGGTCATCGTTTTCACACGCACCCGGACGCCCGTCTCTATGATCAAGGGTCGGGATGTATGGTGGGAGGATGAAGTTCACCACGTGGAGACAGCGGGCAATCCACCTTTCCCAGCCGTCGAGATGGAGGCGGAAGATCCCCTCTTCATCCTATACACTTCGGGCTCTACCGGGAAGCCCAAGGGTGTTGTGCACAGCCATGCCGGATATATGGTCTACACCAATTACACCTTTGTTAATGTCTTCCAGTACCGGCCGGGCGAGGTGCACTTCTGTACGGCCGACATCGGCTGGATCACGGGGCATTCATACATCGTATATGGTCCGTTGGGAGCGGGCGGCACTTCTCTGATGTTTGAAGGCATTCCTACTTGGCCAGATGCTGGCCGCTTCTGGGATATTGTCGACAAGCATCGGGTCAACATCCTATATACGGCTCCCACCGCCATCCGCAGTCTGATGTCATATGGGCTGGGGTACCTGGAAGGGAAGTGCCTTGATACCCTTCGGGTGATCGGCACCGTAGGCGAGCCGATCAATGAAGAAGCCTGGCATTGGTACGATGCGCATATAGGCAAAGGGAAGTGTCCCATTGTAGATACCTGGTGGCAGACAGAGACGGGTGGCGTGATGA
The DNA here is from genome assembly GCA_016868815.1 of Bacteroidota bacterium. Lineage (GTDB taxonomy): Bacteria > Bacteroidota > Bacteroidia > Chitinophagales > Chitinophagaceae > Pollutibacter. Next base: position 490,067 of record VGFQ01000001.1, on the reverse strand, counting down.
TCAGTAACATAGCGGGTGTGACGCCTGCCAAGCCCTCATATGCGACCTTGCCTATGCCCGGCGTCGAGCCCCTCTTGGTGGATGATGCAGGCCGTGAGGTCGAAGGCAACGGGGTCTCGGGTAACCTCTGCATTCGTTCTCCTTGGCCTTCTATCATCCGCACGACCTACGGCGACCACGAGCGCTGCCGCACCAACTATTTCTCGACCTATCCGGACCTCTATTTCACCGGCGATGGGGCGTTGAGGGATGAGAACGGCTTTTACCGCATCACAGGCCGGGTCGATGATGTGCTCAACGTCAGTGGACACCGCATTGGTACTGCCGAAGTGGAAAATGCCATCAACATGCATGCTGGCGTGGTGGAGAGTGCCGTAGTAGGGTTTTCCCACGACATCAAAGGCCAGGGGATCTATGCATACGTTATCATGGGTGAGATGCACAGCGATCCTGCCCTCACGCGCCGCGACATATCCCTCACCGTCAGCCGCATCATTGGACCTATTGCCAAGCCCGACAGAATCCAGTTTGTGTCTGGGCTTCCGAAAACGCGCAGCGGGAAGATCATGCGCCGTATCCTGCGTAAGATTGCGGAAGGCGAGACAGAACAGTTGGGCGATACGACTACTCTGTTAGATCCGGGCGTCGTGCACGAAATCGCTCAGGGCCGTCTCGGCCAGTGAGGCCTCAAGGGCGGATCTCTACCACTGTCCCGATGGGTAGCAGCTCGAAGAGCTCGAAGACCTCTGAGTATTTAAGGGAAATGCAGCCTTCTGTCCAGTTTATATAGCTGTCCACGGCGTATTCTTCATGCGGGCGGGTGCCATGGATGCCTATGCCGCCGCCTATGCGGGCATTGCCAGGGATGAGTCCGGCTTTCTTGCGTGCCGTGAACCGAGAGATGCTCTCTCCGTTGGGATAATCCAGCAGCAAGAAGCACCCCCATTTCGGGTGTTGTCTTTTCTGGGTAATCCGGAAGGTCCCTTCTGGTGTACGGCGGTCTCCCTCCATCAGTTTGTCGCCTTGGTCGCGGCTCCCAAAAACAATGGGGTATTTAACGATCCATTCTCCCTCTTCATATAAGGTGAGCTCATAGTCCGACTTGTCGATCACCACGTGGTAAACTTTGTTGGAATGGATGGTCGTTGTCTGGCCGGAAGTGTCTGCAGTCGGTCTGGCAGGAGGCGCCAGCCAGAGGGAGAGGGCTGTCAGGGGTACCAAGAGGGTCGGCATGGTCGGTCTTCAAGGTTCATCTCTTCATTCCAAAGCAGGTGCCGTTTTTGCTTTGGCAGTCCTTCTGCGGATGTTTTATGAATTTATTGTGAAAGAAGGATGGCCGCATGGGGCGGCCATCTGTGTGCAATGCCTATAGGAAAGGAATCATTGCATCTGCGGCTGTGGCAGGTCGCGTTTGAGCAGGGCGTCGCGGTTGGCCATTTCCCAGGCGGTGTGAAACACCAGCCGGGCTCTTTTGGCCAGCAGGGAGTAGTGGATCTTGTCGGGCGTGTCGGTAGGTTTGTGGTAGTCTCCCTTCAGCATCCCGTCGTAGTAAAAGATGATGGGCACCCCTTTGCGGGCGAAATTGTAATGGTCGCTTCTGAAGTATATGCGTTCTGTGTCGTTGGGGTCGTTGAACTTGTAGTCGAGGGTGAGCCGGGTGTATTTGAGGTTGACGGCTTCGCTGATGGGTTTTAGGTCGGTGCTGAGTTTGTCGTCGCCGACGACGTAAATATATTGGGTGGTATCGGCGGTTTTTCTTTCTGTGTCGATGCGACCGATCATGTCGATGTTCAGGTTTGATGTGACGCTGTCGAGCCGAATGGTGGGGTGGTCTGAGAAGTATTCGGATCCCCAGAGCCCCTTCTCTTCTCCGCTGACGGCCATAAATAGGATGCTGCGACGGGGCCCTTTGCCGTCTGCCTTTGCCTGTGCGAAGGCAGCGGCGATTTCCAGGATGCCTACGGTTCCGGATCCGTCGTCATCTGCTCCGTAGTAGATGACATCCCCTCTTTTCCCCAGGTGGTCGTAGTGGGCCGTGATCACGAGCCATTCGTGTTTTTTGTCTGTTCCTTCGAGCACGCCAAGAACATTGGTACTCTGCAGGAACCGGGTTTCTTTTCGGAAGTGCAGTTCTGTCTCTGTTGGGAAGGCTTTAGGCTCCATGGGGCCACTGCGACCTTTTTCGCGGACTATTTCCCATTCTGATCCGAGGATCGACTTGGCGACTTGTTCAGAGATGAAGTATACATTGACTGCCTGCACGGGCTTGAAGAGTTCGGTGAACATATTGCCATTGGGCCCGGCTGAGCGCCTAGGGAAGCCGGCTCCGACCAGGAGGATGGCGGCAGCACCTTTTTCTTGTGCTGCCTGGATTTTTCCATAGATGCCTGATGGGGAAAGATATCCTGGGCGGGGGGTGCGGTATCCAGCAGGGGCTCCATCCAGGATGAGTACGGCCTTACCTCTGACGTCGATGTTGCCGTAGTCATTCCGTGAAGAGTCCACGATGCCATGCCCGACGCAGGTGACTTCGGAGAAGTACTGGGTGGCCGTATTGTTCACCTGCATCATCGGCTGGAAGTCTGTGTTCAGTCCCCAGGCTTTACCACGGACGACGAAGCGGGCATCTGCCAGCGAGTCACGGTAGACGGGGAATGGCATCTGGTACGAGCGATCGTAGCCAGGCTGAAGTCCCAGCTTGAGGAATGCCTCCTGGATATAGGTGGCGGCTTTCCGTTGTCCTTCCATGGCGGTTTCACGACCTTCCATCTCTGGCCCTGCGATCACATAGAGGTGACTTCTGAGGTCTTCTTCCGTAATGCTGGCGGCATAGGGTCTGGGGTCGGCCACTTTATTTTGTGCAAGCCCCAGCCAGGGGAGGCCCAGTCCGAGGACGACGAAGATGGATTTGATCATGGAGGGATGCTTATGGGAGTGGGGCATGTCGGTGGTCGGTGGGTCAGCGGCAGGGTATCTTCCCTACGCGTCGGGCATGTCGACCACCTTCGAATTCTGTGACGATGAAGCGTTCGACCATGTGTCGGCTGATCTCTTGGGAGATATAGCGGGCGGGGATGCAGATGATGTTTGCATCATTGTGGGCACGGGCTAATTCTGCGATGGGCGGGTTCCAGCAGATGGCGGCCCGGATGCCTGCATGCTTGTTGGCGGACATGACCACCCCGTTGCCGGACCCACAGAAGAGGATTCCGAAGGAGCACTCTCCCTTTTCGACGGCTTGTGCCACGGCATGGGCATGGTCTGGGTAGTCAGCTGATTCCAGGCTATAGGCTCCAAAGTCATGGACGGCCAGTCCTTTCCCCGCCAGGAACTGGCGGATATCTTCTTTGTATTCAAAGCCGGCGTGGTCGCTGCCGACTGCCACCGGAAGGAATAGGTTGAAAGGAGAGTGGTCTATCATGGTCGTTGTATTCTGCTTACCTCGGATGTGCTCGCCGGATTTTCCGGCGATGCGGAGCCGTCACTCCCATTCTTTCCATTTCTCCTCCTGTTTACGGTTGACGGTGGCAGAGATCCAGATGCTGACTTCATAGAGCAAGACCAGGGGCACGACAACGACAAGCTGGCTGCCCCAGTCGGGCGACGGGGTGATGACGGCTGCAATGACCAGCAGTCCCACATAGGCATATTTCCGGTAGCTCCGCAGGAATGTGGGGGTGAGGATGCCCATGCTGGAGAGGAGCCAGGAAGCCATCGGCAGCTGGAAGGCCAGCCCTGCACCGAGGGTGATGTCGATGAGGGTCTCGAGGTAGTCGGCGAGTGTTGGCCGGTATTCAAGCATGCCGGCCGTCCCGATTTTATAGTTTGACAGGAAGTTGAAAGTAAAAGGTGCCAGCATGAAATACCCGAAGGCTGCCCCTATGAAGAAGAAAAAGCTCACCCAGAAGATGATGCCTCGGGTATGTCGGAGTTCTTCGGGTTTGAGGGCGGGCTTCACGAACTTCCAGATCTCCCATAGCAGGTAGGGCAGCCCTACTACGACTGCGCAGGAGAGGGCCATGGTGATACTCGACATGAAGGTTCCGCTGACGGAGGTCACCTGTAGCTTAAGGTCCATGGGCGGCATGCAGAGGGAGTCGCCCATCCCCAGCGCGTGGCTGAGCCGGCACAGGACGCGGTAGGAGATGAAGTTGTTCCGTGTCGGTCCCATGACGACGTAGTCGAAGATGGTGTCGATCCAGATGAAGAAGGCAATGGCTGCTATGAGTAGAAAGAGGACGGACCGGACAATATGCCACCGCAGGGACTCCAGATGGTCTACAAAGCTCATCTCTGACGCCCCTTCATCGGAGCCCCAGATGCGCTGGAAGAAGGATTTTCTATCGGGAATGGAGTTGGGCAGCTGTTTTTACGTTTGGGGCGTAAAGTTAATGGAAGGCGGTTGAACTTATCCCGACTTATCCAGAGTTAGACGGCCGGATGTCTGGGCTTGCAAGCCTTAGGCTTCAAGAAATGCGCGCACGATGGTCTCTGCCTTCCTGCAGGCATTTGGGAGGTCATCGTTGACGATGATGTGGTCGAATCTCTCTTTGAAGGACAATTCTGTAGATGCCTTCTCGAGGCGTGCTCGGATGGATGCCTCTGGATCGGTTCCCCGGGCCCGAAGCCTTTTTCCCAGTTCATCCAGGCTGAAGGGATCTATGAAGAGTGACAGGGCTTGTACGCGATCGTCGTTCATCACCCGCAGGGCTCCCTGGACGTCGATGTCTAAGAGCGGCGTGCATCCGTTCTGCCAGATGTCTTGTATAAGGGGCAGGAGTGTGCCATAATACTTGCCTTCATAGACCATTTCCCATTCCAGGAAATCGTGCTGGTGGATATGCTGTTGGAATGTCGCCAAGTCGATGAAATGATAGTCTTTCCCATCCACTTCTGCGCCTCTTCTTTCTCGGGTTGTTGCAGATATGGAAAATGCTAGGGTAGGAAGTTGTTGGAGGAGGTGTCGGGCGATGCTGGTCTTTCCCGCGCCGGAGGGAGCGGTTACAATCACTGCCTTGTTTGGTCTTGGCGGCATGGTGGGTCCTCGGCTGTCCGGCGCTAGCTGGGGCTGTGTGGCAGCTGCTTATTTGTAGCGCTTCTTCTGAAACTTCTGCGGGGGGCGGGTTTTATTGCCCATTGGACCAAAATTCAGGGGCTTAACGCCGGGCCGGGGTTGGAAGCCGCCTGGCTTGCCACGCTTTGGAAAGCGCTGGTCGTCATCGCGCTCCCGATAAGCTTTTACGTAGGGGGTGTGGCTGAACTCGAGCTGACCGCCGGTAATGGCATTGAGTTCCTGTCGGATGGCATCGTCATGTACCAGTTCGCGGTGCCACGTGTTATAAGCAAGCTTCATGTAGTATGCGATGGAGTGGGCAAAGCCGGAGCGTTTTTCGGGATTCTCCTCGGTCAGGGCCTTTTGTATCACCTTGTCCAGGTGAACGCCGAGATGCGAGTATCGGGGGTACTTTTTAGGATAGTGTAGATTGGCAGGCTTGAGCTTGAGGGTTTCTGCGGTGGGGATGGGGTAGGGGCTTTCCACGTCGAGTTTGAACTCGGAGATCAGAAAGATATGGTCCCAGAGTTTCTGCCGGTAGTCATCCATATTCTTGAGCTGTGGGTTGAGGAAGCCCATAAGCTCGATGACTGCATCTACATTGCGCTGTCGGCGTTCCTTGTCTTCGATGGTGCGGATGTGGTCGACCATCTTCTGGATATGTCGTCCATATTCCCGCATGACTAGCTTGTTGCGGGTCGTATTGTATTCCATATATCTGAGTGTAGCATACAAAGTTAGTCGATCTGCCTCAAAAACTGAAGCCTGCGTGCAGACTTGGCCCTTTCCCGTAGTTTTGGTCTCCCCTGAATATGCGGATCGCCATCAACACCCGTTTTGCATGGTATGGCTATGAGGAAGGTTACGGGCGGTTCACGCGTGGCCTCTGCTCCCGGCTTCCCACTGCCTGTCCGGCAGATGAGTTCCTGTTTCTGGACGATCGGCGCCCTGCCGGTTTGCTCAGTGGGGCTCCGCATGTCCGCCAGCGCGTGGTAGGCCTGCCTGCCCGCCATCCCCTCTTATGGAAGCTTTGGTACGACTGGAGCCTGCCTATGGTTTTTCGGGGGGAGCAGCCCGATGTGTTTTTTTCGCCCGATGGTATGTGCTCCCTCCGCACATCGGTCCCTCAGGTAGTGGCCATCCACGATCTTTCCTTCCTGCAGGATGATCGGTTCATGCCCTGGTCGCACCGACAATATCACAAGACCTACACTCCATTATTCGTTCAGCAGGCGCAGCGGGTGGTTACGGTCTCTACCTTTTCCCAGGAAGACATCCACCGTCGGTATCCTTTCTCTAAGGGCAAGGTGGACGTTGTCTACAATGCGGCTGATCCGTCTTTTCAGCCCATGTCATGGGATGCCCGTGCTGCTTTTCGGGAGGCCTTTACAAATGGACAGGAGTATTTCCTCTATGTGGGGTCGGTGCATCCGAGGAAGAACCTGATCGGACTCCTTCGGGCCTTTTCCATCTTCAAGAAGCGGCAACAGTCCAACATGCTCCTGCTGCTCGCAGGCCGCATGGCATGGAAGAATCAGGCATTTGAGCAGGCGTTGTCGAATTTCCGATATCGCCATGATGTACGGGTACTTGGCTATGTGCCCAATGAACAGATGCCTGCCCTGGTAGGGTCAGCCTATGCACTGGTCTATCCATCCCTCTGGGAGGGCTTCGGTATTCCAGTGCTGGAAGCGATGCAAGCGGGGGTGCCGGTGCTTTGTTCCGATAATTCTTCTCTGCCGGAGGTAGCCGGGGAAGCGGGCTTATATTTTGATCCCATGATACCGGAGGAGATGGGCGACCGGCTCTTACGGATCTATCGCGACGAAGGGCTGCGAACCAAGATGGTCCGACAGGGGTTGGAGCGGGCCAGGCAGTTTTCATGGGAGTCTTCTGTGCGTCGGCTACGCGAAGTGCTGGCGGCGGCAGCCGGCCAAGCAGTGATTCCATAACTTTACCTTCAATTACATCTTGATGAATCAATCCAGGATCACGGTCGACGTCAGCCTCAATGAGGGGAAAGTTCCTGAGTCTATCCAATGGGCAGCCACCTCCTCGACGGCAGAAGATGCTCAGCCTGCCAAAGCCATGATGCTGGCATTTTGGAATGGGCAGGAAAAGGCGGCCATGCGCATAGATATTTGGACTAAGGATATGATGGTCGACGAGATGGCTGATTTTTACTATCAGAATTTCATGGGACTGGCCGACAGCTTTGAGCGGGCCACCCATCAACAGGAGCTGGTGGCCGAGATGCGCCAGTTCGCCCAAGGCTTCTACCAAAAGTTTAAAGCTTCACAACAGCAGGGATGAGGGCTCATGGCATTTTGAAGGATCTGCCTAGCAAACTGTCACCCCCTATTCATGGATGAAATACCTATCACTATGTCTTTAGAAAAAACGGTCAATGACCAGATCAAGACGGCCATGCTCGCCCGAGATGAAGCCGGACTGCGTGCATTGCGCGCTATCAAGGCCGCCATCTTGCTGGTAAAGACCTCAGAGGGCGGGTCAGATATCCTTTCAGAGGAGGAGGAGCTGCGGCTTCTCCAGCGACTCGTCAAGCAACGGCGTGACTCCTTGGAGATCTTCGAGAAGCAGGGTCGAGAAGACCTGGCTGTCAAAGAGCGCGAGGAGCTGGCCGTCATCGACCGATTCCTGCCGAAGGCATTGTCCTCGGAGGAACTGGAAGCGGAAATAAAGGTCGTCATTCAGGAATTGGGTGCTTCATCTCCCTCCGATATGGGCAGGGTCATGGGGGCTGCTACCAAGCGACTGGCAGGCCGCGCCGATGGCAAGGCTGTCTCAGAAGTGGTCAAGGCCTTGCTGGCAAAGGCCCACCCATGATCTTAGACCTCATCTCGCTGGCCCTTCTGGCTATTTCTTTTTATAAGGGTGTGTCCCGCGGGCTTATCTTGTCGGCATTTTCCTTTGTATCGTTGTTTGTGGGCATGGTGGTGGCACTGCGCTGCTCTGCCACCGTTGCTCAGTGGTTTGCAGGCTTTGAGGGAATCCCGCTCAGATGGGTTCCATTTTTGTCATTCCTGCTGGTATTCGCTTTGGCCCAGTGGGCTGTCAAGCTGGCAGGTAAGTTCATCGCTTCCACGGCGGAGGCCGTGATGCTGGGCGATCTCGACAAGGCTGGCGGCGTGTTGCTATATGCGCTCTTTTATGGCATCACTTACAGTTTTATTTTATTTTATTTAACACGATTGGGTATCCCCGACAAAGCCACGGTGGATGCATCATGGACCTATCCTTGGATTGCTCCTTTGGCACCCTGGGCATTGGAATGGCTTAAAGAGATCTTCCCATTCCTAGGAGACATGCTGCGTATCTTTCAGGACTTCTTCCGCGATCGGCCGGAACACATCACAGCCCCCAGGGCCTAGGATCAATTTGAGCGGATTCTCTAGACCATTGACGTTGGTTCAGCCTGAAACGACTATATTAGCAAGTGTCAGAAACGGCTACAAACCCTATTGTCATGACCAATGATATCAGAGAGGAAGGGGGTTTTAAGTACCTGGAGATAGGCGAAGGAGAACCCCTCCTTTTGCTGCACGGGCTCTTTGGCGCCATGAGTAACTTTACCGGCGTCATCGAATATTTTAGGTCCAAGGCATATAAAGTCGTGGTTCCCTTCTTGCCCCTTTTCGAGTTGGACCTGCTGCATTCTACCGTGGGGGGATTGCAAAAACACGTCCATCGGTTTATTGAATCTCAAGACTACCGGAACATACATCTGTTGGGGAACTCCCTCGGTGGCCATGTCGCCCTGGTGTATCTGCTCATGCATCCGGAACGGGTGAAATCGCTGATCCTGACAGGCAGCTCAGGACTCTATGAGAGTGGCATGGGGGACTCATATCCCAAGCGGGGCGACTATGACTATATCAAGCGAAAGACAGAGGAGACCTTTTACGATCCTCGGACCGCTACCAAGGAGTTGGTAGATGAAGTTTTCAGCATCGTGAATGAGCGTGCAAAGATCCTCCGGGTCTTATCCCTGGCCAAGAGTGCCATCCGACACAACCTGGGGGATCAGCTTGGGCAGATAGACAAGCCAACCCTCCTGATCTGGGGCAACGATGATCATGTGACGCCACCCTTTGTAGCCAACGAATTCCGCCGCCTCATCCCCCATAGTGAATTACATTTCATCGATAAGTGTGGCCATGCCCCTATGATGGAGCTGCCTGCCGAATTCAATCAAATCCTTGAAAAGTTCCTCCACAAGCTCAGTCAGCCTGCAGCGGTGGAATGATATTTGCAGTCTAAGAACCAAAGTCTCTCCGGAGGGTAAAGATGCTTTGTCGCCAGTTGATATCTGCTGAGGTCCTGCCGCTGTCTGCGTCGGATACCATAGGCACTGCCCTGCAGCGCATGGCGGAGCTGGGCATCCGTCAGTTGCCAGTCACAGCCGGGGAGCGACTACAAAGCCTGGTCTGGGAGGATGCCTTGCTGGATCTGGAATCGGATGCCCTTGTGGGCAGTCTGGAGGGGCCGGCCAGGTCTATTTCTGTACAAGGCGATGAGCCTTTTCTCACCGCCGTCAGGGTCTGCCAAGATGCAATCCTAGACGTACTGCCGGTGCTGGATCCCCAGGAGACATACCTCGGTGTGGTCACCCGTCAAACCCTATTCCAGCCCCTGGCCCGACTCTGCGGCGCTTCCGACCAGGGCGCACTGATTGTCTTGGGCATGGCACCCGTGGCCTATGCCCTGTCTGACATCAACCGTATTGTCGAGTCAAACGACGCGGTCATCACCCACCTGAATACCCTCCCCGATCCGGAGGGCACTGGGTTGCAGGTCTACCTCCGGCTCAACCGGGGTGATGTAGCCTCCATCCTCGCCAGTTTCCGTCGCCATGACTATGAAGTACTCTACCATCCGGGGGAAGACTGGTTCCAGGACGAGCTCAGGTTGAATCTGGAAAACCTGCTGACCTATCTCAATGTCTGAGGTGGCCTCACTCCATTTACGGCGTACACTGAATTTGTTCAACCCATGGGGCCACGCCATGAGACATATACTCACATGCCTCTGTCTGGCGCTGTCCGTGTACACAACCGCCCAACCCTGGCAGACGGCTGAGCCATCCGCACCCGCTATGTCTGCCTATGGCCCTTCGACGGTGCGTCGTATCCTGATCACTGGTCAGCAGCGGACACGCACGTATATCATTGCCCGTGAAATCACCTTGGTGGAAGGACGTGCATATGGTGTCGCAGACATCCTCTCTCAGGTCAGGACCTCCCGCCAGAACCTCATGAATACGGCTTTGTTTGTCGATGTTTCTGTCACGCCCTGCAACTGGGAGGGTGATTCACTGGACATTGCGGTCGACGTCAAAGAGCGATGGTACTGGTGGCCCTTCTTTTACTTTAAGCCGATAGACCGAAATTGGAATGTCTGGCTTGACCAGTATAATTCCAGCCTTGAAAGGATCAACTACGGACTCAAAGTAAAAGTAGACAACATCACGGGCCGCAACGATAAATTCAACATCTGGCTGCTGAAAGGCTACACCGAACAGGTGACGGTCAAATATTTCAACCCGTTTGCTGACAGGGCGCTACGTCATGGCTATGGTTTTGAACTCTCCCATGCTCAGTTCAGGGAAGTCAACTATTCCACCCGTTCCAACCGACAGCAGTTTTACAAGGACGAACAGCGCTACATGCGACGTCAGAGCTATGCAGGGCTAACCTATTCGTACCGAAAGGGTTCCATTGACCGTCATACAGCCTTCTTGGGCGTTCGGATGGATCGGATTGAAGACACCATCCTTGCGATGAATCCAGGCTTTTTTCTGGGCCAACTAAAGCAAGTGACCTATCCAGAGTTGAGCTATTTATTTCAACACCTGGATGTGGACTATATCCCGTATCCGCTCCGGGGGTATACCCTGGAGGCCAGCTTCCTCAAGCGTGGCTTCGGGGGACCTATGGACCTCTGGCAGTTTGGACTGAGGGGTGCCCGATACTGGACGCTGCCAGCCCGCTTCTATTTCTCGACCCTTATGGATGCGACCCTCAAATTGCCCTTTCATCAGTCCTTTATCAACCAGTCTTTGCTGGGGTATAGTGACAACTTTCTTCGTGGAATGGAATACTATGTGGTCGACGGCGTGGCTGGCGGCATGGTACGAAATACCTTGAGGAAAGAGCTTCTGAAATTTGATCTAAGGACGGGATTGCGTTCCAGGACCTATGCGGTCATCCCTTTCCGGTTTTATGCCAAGGCCTACAGCGATGCGGGTTATATATACGCCCGGGATAACCGCCCGGGCAATGTGCTGAGCAACCGTTTTCTGTATACCGGCGGCCTTGGCCTGGACATCTTGACGATCTACGACTGGGTGTTGCGGCTAGAATATAGCTTTAATCAGCTGGGAGAGCATGGACTCTTCTTCCATAAGTTCTCCCTCTGAGACGGGAGGCCCTTGGGCTGATTCACCTACCTTAGTACCATGAAGGTCGCTATCTACAGTCGCGGGGGTGAAAGCGTCCATCCCGAAGATGTGATGGTGCTGCTTGAAGCTTTGCGAACCCATCATATTGAGCCGGTCCTCCATTTGGATATCCATCGGCCTTTGAGCGGCCATCAGCAAGACATCGGGGAGGTGGGTGTCTTCCACGACTCTAGGGACTTGGATGAAACCTACGACTGCCTGGTCAGCCTTGGCGGGGATGGAACACTGCTGGATACGGTCACCCTGGTCCGCGAGCGGGATATACCTGTGCTGGGCATCAATTACGGGAGGCTGGGTTTCCTGGCAAGCCTTGGCAAGGACAACCTACGGGCGGCTGTGAATGCCCTGGCGAACCGCAGTTTTGTGATTGACCGGCGTACCCTGATCCATCTCGATGCCGACATTCCCCTTTTTGGGGAGACACCCTATGCGTTGAATGAGTTTGCCATCCATAAACGGGATGTATCTCCCATGATTCGCATCCAGACGTATTTGAATGGGGAGATCCTCAACAGCTACTGGGCAGATGGTCTGATTGTGTCCACACCCACGGGCTCGACGGGATATTCGCTGAGTTGCAACGGTCCGGTGTTGTTTCCGGACACGTCGAGCTTTGTCATCACCCCGGTGGCCCCCCACAACCTAAATGTCAGGCCCCTGGTCGTGCCGGACGACTCGGTCATTTCTTTTCAACTCGAAGGCCGTACGGATTCTTGCATCTGCACGTTGGATGCACGGAAGGAGCTCGTGCCTCGGCATGTGCAGCTGGCGGTCAAACGCGAGTCTTTCACCTTGGGCCTTGTCAGGCTCCATGAGCGGAATTTTTTACAAACCTTGCGTGAGAAACTGGCATGGGGCTTCGATACCCGCAACTAGGCAGGGTTTTTGCAGAAGTTTCAGCACGAAACGGGCCAAGTCTGATGCAATTCCGGTACACGATTCCTTTGTTCCTGCTGCTCAGTTCCTTCCATTCCAAGACAGCTGCCCAGCCAGAAGTATATGTTCATGAGGGGGAGGTAGGCTTTCTGGTGGGGGCATCCCATTATTTTGGGGATTTGAATAATCGCTCTTCGATAAACCGGCCCAAGTCTGTCCTGGGGATCTTTGTTCGCAAACAGATCAGCAACTACGTGGCCGTCCGGTTTTCTGCCAACTATGCCCAGGTGGGATATGCTGACCAATACAGTAAGGTTGAATTTAACCGCCGTCGAAACCTAAGCTTTAATTCAGATATTTTAGAATTGGCTTTGCAAGGCGACTTTAATTTTTACCGTTTCCAGCCCTTTAGTCATGCCGATTTTTTTACACCCTACGTCACCTTGGGTGCAGGCGTTTTCAATTTCAATCCCTATGCCTATCTGCGGGGGACAAAGTATTTTCTGAGGCCATTGGGGACAGAGGGCCAGGGATCGACGGTCTATCCCAACCGGAAATTCTACCGTACCATGTCCGTCTGCTTCCCCGTGGGGATGGGAATTAAGTACAACCTGGCCCGTAATCTCAATGTTACGTTGGAGGCTGTCTACCGGTTCACCACGACGGACTATCTAGACGATGTCAGCAGCACCTATGCAGGTTCTGTGGCTTTCCCCCTCGATCCGACAGGTCGCCCGAGTATCGCCTTCCAACTCCAGGACCGGTCCAATGATACAGGCGTCCCCATCGGTGGTTTCGGCCGGCAAAGGGGGTTTAGTGCCCAACGCGACCAGTATCTGTTCCTCCAGGCTGGATTATCCTTTTCCATTAGCTCCTACCGATGCCCAGATTGACCCTACCAAGGGCTACCCTACATTCTGCAGCGCCTTAATAAAGGGTTTGCATATCTGCAAATTCATTATTATATATATATATGTCTCCCAAAGAGCTCCTGGACATGGATCGGTTACCCCGCCACATTGCCATCATCATGGATGGGAATGGCCGTTGGGCTCAGGAACAGGGGCAGGATAGGCTCTATGGGCATTTTCACGGCGTGGAGAGTGTCCGGGAGATTGTGGAAGGCTGTGCAGAACTGGGCATACGATATCTTACCTTGTATGCCTTTTCCACAGAGAACTGGGACAGGCCAGAGCCGGAGGTGACTGGCCTTATGGAATTGCTTGTGGAGACGATCCGAAAAGAAGTCCCCACTCTCAACAAGAACAACATACGCCTGCATGTCATCGGAGACATGTCTATGCTCCCGGAGAATGCGCATCGGGCCCTGCAGGAAGCCCTGGATATGACGGCAACAAATTCGGGACTCAACCTGGTGATGGCCCTCAGCTATAGTTCCCGCTGGGAGTTGGTGCATGCAGTCAAGCGCATCGCAGAGGACGTCCAGGCCAGCAAGGTCGATCCAGCAGAGATCGGCCAGGACATCCTCCAGTCTTATCTCGCCACCAGCGCCTTCCCAGACCCGGAGCTGATGATCCGGACCAGCGGAGAATACCGCATCAGTAATTTCCTGCTCTACCAGCTAGCGTATGCTGAGCTATATTTCACTTCCACTCGTTGGCCCGAATTCCGCAAAAACCATCTTTATGAGGCCATCCTGGACTACCAAGGCCGGGAACGCCGTTTTGGCAAAACAGGCCATCAGGTCAGAGAAGACTCTGGCGTCAAATGGTGATGGCATCGAGTGTTGGCATTTTCATAAACAAAGCGTTACATAAAAAAGCCCGTATTTTGGCCTTCCCAACCATTCGCCGGATGAAGAGGACCCTGATATGTCTGTCCTGTTGTCTATTTCTTTTTTCCGGTATTCCCCTGTTGGCACAGACCGACACCTTGCCTCCGGCATCGGTCGATCCAGAACTATTAGCAATCTATGGCGCCAAGATTCCCCGGAAATATGTCATCGCCGACATTCAGGTGACAGGCAATCTGAAGTTTGATGCTGCCATTGTCATCTCTGTGTCCGGCCTTTCGGTCGGGGATGAGGTAACCATACCCGGTGGCGACAACTTCTCCAAAGCGATCAACAAGCTCTGGTCGCAAAACATGTTCACCAATATCAACATTTATATTACCAAGCTGGAAGGATCCAATATCTGGCTTGAGATCGCGGCCGTGGAGCGTCCTATGCTTTCTGACTTCCGCTTTAAAGGCATCCGCAAAGGGGAGGCCGACGAGCTCAAAGACAAAGTGGGGCTCTTCAAAAGCCGCGTCATCACAGACAATATGCGGATGACAGCGGTGGAGGCCATCGAAAAGTACTATGTCGAGAAGGGTTTTCAAGGTATTAAGACCAAGATCAATGATATTCCGGACCCCAGCGCCCAAGGAAGGCTCATACTGGAATTCGAAGTCGACAAGGGCAGCAAGGTGAAGATCAACGAGTTGCATTTTTTTGGCAATGCCTCGGTCGATGAGGTCCGGCTCAAGAAAAAGATGAAAGGCACCAAGGAGCGGATGCGGTTCACTCTGACGCCCGACTCTGTGTCAAGCCCCTATGGTGCCGTCAAACGCCTGCCGAAGGATGATTTTCTAAAGGGTTGGAAATTCCTAGTTCCTACAGAAGCCCTCCGCTACCTGGAACCCTGGGCTCGCTTTAGATTTAGCTCTGCCAAGTTCAATGAGAAGAAGTATCGGGAAGACAAAGAAAAGATTCTTGAATACTACAACTCTTTGGGCTACCGAGACGCCGTGATTGTATCGGATACACAGTACCTCGATAAGAAAAAGCAGATGAACGTGGCACTCCGGGTGGAGGAGGGCCGCCGCTATTATTTTGGCCGTACTAGCTGGAAGGGAAATACAAAATATGCGGATTCCATCCTGACCATACTGCTGGGTATCAATCGGGGGGACATCTACAATCTGGAGACCCTGAACAAGAAGCTCGGCAAGCAACTTTCTCCGGAAGGTGGCGACATCAGCTCCCTCTATATGGACAACGGCTACCTCTTCTTTCAGGTAGACCCGGTCGAGACCTCTGTCTACAGCGACACCATCGACCATGAGATCCGCATCATGGAAGGTCCTCAGGCCACGATCAAAAACATCAACATTGAAGGAAACGACAAAACCAGGGAGTATGTGATCCGGCGGGAGATACGTACCCTACCTGGAGAGAAGTTCAGTCGGGCCGATATCATCCGTACCCAGCGGGAACTGTCGCAACTTGGCTATTTCAACCAGGAGAAGATTGGCATCCAGCCCGTGCCCAACCAGGAAGACGGCACCGTGGACATCAACTTCAGCCTTGAGGAGAAGTCATCTGACCAGCTGGAGCTCAGTGCTGGCTGGGGGGGCAACATCGGCCTCACGGGCACCCTGGGTGTGACGTTCAACAATTTCTCTGTAAAGAATATCCTCCGCAAGGAGGCATGGGATCCGCTGCCTTCAGGTGGCGGACAGAAGCTGAGCCTCCGCTATCAGTCCAACGGCCGTTTCTTCCGTTCACTCAACTTCTCGTTTACCGAACCATGGCTGGGAGGAAAGAAGCGCAACTCCTTTACGATCAGCGTCTTCAACACCCGCTTCTCCAATGCACTCAACCCCTTCACAGGCTTTTTCGACCGGAACTATGCCGACTCTTCCTTTCTAAATACGTCCGGTGCGTCCATCGCGTTGGGTAAGCAACTCAAGTGGCCGGATGACTTCTTCTCTCTTGTCTATACGCTGAGCTATATTAACTACACGGCCCGTAACTACGCCATCTTTCCCACCTTTGCGACAGGTAATTCTTCCAACCTGAACTTCCGGGTGGCCCTTTCTCGGGCATCGGTAGACCAGCCCATCTTTCCCAGGAGTGGCTCTAACTTCATGTTGAGTGCTGCCTTCACTCCCCCCTGGTCGTCGTTCCTCGGCGTCAATGAGTCAGATATCTACAAGCTGGTAGAATACCACAAATGGCGTTTCAATGCCGAGTGGTTTGTCCCGCTGGGCAAGGCTCGTGGAGAGGATAAGAGCCGGCAGTTTGTGCTTCGCTTTGCCGCCAAGTATGGCTTCATGGGGCGATACAACAAAGACATCCCCATCTCACCCTTCGAGCGGTTCCAGGTGGGTAATGCAGGCCTGACGAATAACTTCGGCGTCCTCGGGTACGACATCATTGCACACCGAGGCTATCCCGTCTATCAGGTCTCAGACCCTACCGTGAATCCTGACCTGCAACGGGCGTCCAACTTTTTCACGATCTTCAACAAGTATACGCTGGAGCTTCGCTACCCGTTTGTAACCAATCCCAGCAGCACCATCTTTGGACTTGCCTTCTTTGAAGCGGCCAACGGATGGTATAGCTTCAAGCAGTGGAATCCCTTCGAGTTGCGCAGGGCAGTAGGTGTCGGCGTGCGGTTCTTCCTGCCCATGTTTGGCTTGCTGGGCTTTGACTACGGCCTGGGGCTCGACGCCATCACGCCGTCAACCCGGCTGAGGGATGCCAGTAAATTTACCTTTATGCTCGGCTTCGAGCCTGAATAATCTGCCCTTCTATCCTCAACAAAATAATCAACGGCTATGACAAGGTCCATCCTGATGGCAATGGCAGCCCTGCTGCTGAATACGATGGGGTATGCTCAGCGCTACGCCGTCATCGACACCAAATATATCCTCGAGCGTATGCCCGACTACAAGGAGGCGCAGAAGAAGCTCGACCAATTCAGCGAACAGTGGCAAAAGGAAATCGAGCTAAAGCAGTCGGAGCTGGATGCCATGTACCGGAGTTTCGAATCCGAGCAGGTCATGCTGAGTCCAACCCTGCGTAAAAAACGGGAAGACGAGCTCTTCAACCGGGAGAAGGAGCTGCGCGACTTGCAGAAGCGTCGATTTGGCTTCGAAGGCGATCTGTTTCGCAAGCGTCAGGAGCTGGTCAAGCCGATACAGGACCGTGTCTACAATGCCATACAAAAGCTGGCAGTGGACCGGCAGTATGACTTTATTTTGGACAAAAGTGAGGGAATAACCGTTATATTTGCCGACCCTCGCCTGGACCGCAGCGATGATGTATTGAAGGCCCTGGGCGTAAAATAAACACTTGACGGTCATCCATCCGTCCCTCTTCTGATTCAAAAAGCATAGAACAAAATGAGAAAAGCTATTTTCCTCGGTCTGTTAGCCTGCCTGATGGCTGCTACTGCCGTGAACGCACAAATGAAAATCGCGTATGTCAGTGTCGATGAAGTGGTACAGCTGATGCCTGAATACAAGAAGGCGATGACTGAAATGGCTCAGTTCGACAGCGCCTTGCAGATCAACTATGCGGAAACGCTCCGCGAGCTCAACCGACAGGATAGCATCTACAAGGCTGATTCCGCCAAGTGGTCAAATGCCATCCGGACTGCCAACCGGGAGAAAATGAAAAAGTTGCTCACAGAGCTCCAGGGCTTTGAATCCAGCTACCAGCAGCAAATGCAGCAACGCCAGGAGGAGCTCATGACACCGGTCGCCCAAAAGGCTACGGCCATGATCCAAGAAATAGCCAAGGCAGCAGGTTATGGCTATGTGTTTCGAAAAGAGGCCCTGCTGGTGCAGCCGGATGCCGACGATCTGCTACCGGCTGTCAAGAAGAAGTTAACGGCAGCGGCTGCGCCACCACCCAAGCCAGCTATTCCTAAGTAAGCCCTTTGATATCAGACAGAAGCTGTTGGGAGGCTGCCGAGGGCAGCCTTCTTTGTTGCCAGTCGGCAGACTCTACACATAAGATGGAAATGTTAGGAGGAATCCCGCTTTTTCGTACCTTCGCCCTCCTTTCAATAGTCCGGGTGTGGTGGCCTGGGCTGAATGGTAGCCACGGATCGTTCTCCCGGTCCTATTCCCGCAATGTGAAAAAGCTAAGTGCATGAAACGTACATTCCAGCCGCATCGCCGCCGCCGTAAGTCGGTCCATGGATTCCGAAAGCGTATGCAGTCGGCTAATGGCCGCAAGGTGTTGGCCAGCCGCCGCCGCAAGGGAAGGCATAAGCTGACCGTCTCCGACGAGTTCAGGCAGAAATAGCCACTGCTCCTCGCTAAGTAAGATATGATAGCTCCTGATCCCCACTTGGAGCTATTTTCGTTGTAGCAATCTCTCGGCATGCCATCGTCCTTTCCTCAGAGACTGGGAGCTGACCAGCGGTTGAAGAGCCGGAAGCGCATAGCGGCTGTCTTTGGCAGCGGTGAGTGCCTGCAAGTGGGATTCCTGCGGGTCCATCACCTCAAGGACCCTGCCCGGGCCGCAAGTGTCAAAGCTGGCTTCGGTGTGAGTACCCGGACATTCCGCCGCTCCGTCGACCGTAACCGGGTCAAGCGCTTGATGCGTGAGGCCTGGAGGCGGCAGGCTGGTTTGCTGGAGATAAATGGGCAACCAGAGGGAGGGGGGCTCGACATCTTCCTGCTCTATACGGGACGGGTCTTGCCTGACTATGCCGACCTCTACGGTCAGGTTGGCCAAGTGATCGAGCGTCTAACCAACAGATATGGGCATATTGTCTGACACTACACGACAGCCGTATCGGTGGATTGCACGGGTCCTCGCGGTACCCCTCATCCTGCTGATCCGTTTCTATCAGCTTGCCCTCTCGCCGTGGATACCGGCCAGCTGTCGATATACCCCTACCTGTTCAGCGTATAGCATCCAGGCCTTGCGCAAGCATGGGTTGTTCAAAGGGTTTAGGTTGACCCTTGCCCGGTTGTCCAGATGCCATCCCTGTGGTGGGTCAGGGTACGACCCGGTACCCTAGGGCATCCGCTTGCCGAGCCAAAAAAAGCCCGGGGCAGGCCCGGGCAATGGATAGGAGTATGAGTGCAATTGCTTGTCCTTCTAGTGGGCTGCAAATCTTTGGGATATTTTATTCCAGTCAATGACGTTCCAGAAAGCGCCCAGGTATTCGGCCCTGCGGTTCTGGTACTTCAAGTAATAGGCATGTTCCCAGACATCTACGCCAAGGATGGGACGTCCTTTGCGGTCTGCGATGTCCATGAGCGGGTTGTCCTGGTTGGGGCTGCTGGTTATTTCCAGCGCCCCATCTTTGACGATCAGCCATGCCCAGCCGCTGCCGAAGCGAGTCATGCCTGCCTGGTTAAACTTCTCGCGGAAGGCGTCAAAGGATCCGAAGGCCGCATCGATGGCTTGTGCTAGTGCGCCGCCGGGCTGCCCGCCACCCTGAGGGGAGAGGCTTTCCCAGAAGAAGGTATGGTTCCAATGTCCGCCGCCATTGTTCCGGACGGCCGGAGAGATGGCGCCGGCGGCCGCCACCAGTTCTTCGATGGACTTACCTTCGTGGGTAGTCCCGGTGATGGCTTTATTTAGGTTGTCGACGTAGGCCTGATGGTGCTTCCCGTGATGGATCTGCATCGTCAGCGTGTCGATATGCGGTTCCAGGGCATCGTGGGCATAGGGCAGCGGGGTGAGTGTGAATGGCATGGTGATGAAAGTTTGATGGAATGCAAAAGTACATCGAATCGATGGAGCAAGGAACGGCCCTCCCTTTTCTCTTCAAACCTTGCATGGCGGGCAGCTTGCCTTTCAACGTTTCG
Organism: Bacteroidota bacterium; assembly: GCA_016868815.1. Lineage (GTDB taxonomy): Bacteria > Bacteroidota > Bacteroidia > Chitinophagales > Chitinophagaceae > Pollutibacter. Next base: position 470,094 of record VGFQ01000001.1, on the reverse strand, counting down.
ACTGGAAGAATTCTCTCAGCAATGAGGAGGCCTCTTCGTCCAGGATACCTTTGGAGAGGGATGTTTTGGGATGAAAGGGCCAGGCGTCGCAGGTGATGCGCCGGTGACCGTTTTTTTCATCATCCGTACCCCAGACTACGCGTGCCAGTTTGGACCAGTAGATGGCGCCGGTACACATTAGGCAGGGCTCGACGGTCACATACAAGGTGGCATCTGGGAGGTATTTTGACCCAAGCCGCTCAAAGGCTGATGTCAGCGCGATCATCTCGGCGTGGGCGGTGGCATCGTTGAGTTTCTCCACCATGTTGTGGCCCCGGGAGAGCACCTGTTCTCCCACGGTGATGATGGCCCCGACGGGCACTTCCCCTGCGGCAAAGGCTTTACGGGCCTCTGCCAGGGCGAGTCGCATGAAATATTCGTCGGTCATGCCTGGAATGAGGCGAAATAAAGGATTATTCCGGATTTTATACTGTCGGGCCTTCCAGGCCTTTTTCTTCACAGGCTTTTTGATGCAAAGGATGCTGGCATTCGGTGTAATTTGTAGGTATGTGTTTTTACAATGGCATCGATGTACACTATGCGCAACACATCCGCCTGAAGCAGCTGGAGATAGAGATCGGTGTGTTTTCGGAAGCTTTGCAGCGCCCATTGCTGAGTGGCTTTGCCTATGGCAGTTGGCCCGTCCTGAAGCCGATTGACGGAGGCAAGGATGTCGTCTTGACGTCGATGCACTGGGAGTTGATTCCTTCTTTTATACATACCTGGACGGAGCTGGACCATTTCCGCCATGGTGGCCTGAACCCGAAGACTGGCCGGAAGGATCTGCCGCGCAATACGCTAAATGCCATTGGAGAGGAGATGCTCGATAAGGTGAGCTACCGGCAGGCGGCATTGCACCGACGTTGTCTGGTGCTGTCTTCCGGCTTTTATGAGTGGCGGCATTATACGGCTCCGGGGATGAAGAAGGACAAGGCCTATCCCTATCGCATCGTGCTGCCAGACAGGGAGTATTTCTTTATAGCCGGCATCTGGCAGCCCTGGGCCGACCGTGAGACGGGGGAGGCGATGGATACTTTCACGATGGTCACGACGGCTGCCAATGCCCTCATGCAACAGGTCCATAACCGCCGGAAGCGGATGCCGTTGATCTTGAACGACGACCTAGCCTGGGAATGGATACAGGATGGCCTGCCCGCGGAGCGCATTCGGACGATGGTCACTTATCAGTACCCTTCAGAACAGATGCATGCCTATACCATCCGAAAAGATTTTCGAGAGGCGTCCGACCCAACGGAGCCTTTCGAGTATGCCGAGTTGCCGGCCGTGGCCGATTGACCACCTATACCTTCCAATAGATCTTCTTTCGGTCCATCACCCACCCGACAGTCCAACAAAAAAGCATCATGGATAGGGCAAAGAGGAACGATCCCCAGGGGCCGGGTGCGATGCGTTGGAAGAAGCTGGCGTTGAGGCTTTCACAAAGGTTGGTGCCAGACTGGGCAGGGATGGTCCACAGGCTGGTGAGTAGGAGTTCGGAGAGCAGGTAGATGGCCAGTGGGTTCCGACCGAATACGGTGAAGAACCTTGTCCATCGAGGTACTGCCGACACCTCCGTTCGTTGGATGAGTCCTGCCAGGATGATTAAGTCAAGCCCCGTGGTGTAGAGCACAAACGAGCTAGTCCACAGTTTCTTATTGATCGGGAACAGGTTGTTCCAGCCATAGGCGACGGCCACCAGGGTTGCGCCTGCCAGGGCCAGGCGGGCGATGGTCTCATAAGACGCTCTCTGTCGGCGTACGAAGATGCCTGCCAGGTATCCGATGAGTACGTTCACCACGGCGGGCAGCGTGCTCAACAACCCTTCTGGGTCGAAGGCAACGCCTTCGCCATGGTAGAGATGGTTTTCGCCCAGCACGGTCTTGTCCAGCTGGTGCCCTAAATTGCCTGTCATGGAATAGTCTCCCCCCCAGGCCAGCGCTGCCCAGTATCCCAACAGCAGGAGCGTGCCGGTGCGTCGAAGCTGGCATTCGGGCAGGTACCGGATGAGCAGAGCTGCGATGCCATAGCAGAGGGCGATGCGCTGCAGTACACCCAGGATTCGGGTATGGCTGATAGGCGCGGGGGACCATGCCCCATCGGCCCCCTGGCGGACAAATGGGAACCAATACATCAGGTATCCAAGGAGGAAGATGACGAGGGTACGGGACATGACTTTCAACAGGAAGGCGCCGCTGCCCAGCCCCTGCATCCTGGGGAGTGTAAAGGCCATGGCATTTCCCACGACGAACAGGAAGGTCGGGAAGACTAGGTCTGTCGGTGTGAACCCATGCCAGGCTGCATGTTCCAGCGGCGAGAATGGAGTTGCCCCCGGCCCTGGGCTGTTCACAATGATCATGAAGCAAACGGTCATTCCCCTCAGAATATCCAGGGCCAGGTGTCTTTTGTCTATAGATGTGCTCATACCCTTCAATATAGGTAACTGGCTGGAATTCCAGATGGCTGGCTGGCAACAGGCCTGCGGGCGATGGTATCCGTTTTCTCACAGGTCAATCCCTTTGATCTGCACGCTTGCAATCAGCCATTCCCCATGCCGCCCCTGCCGGAAAGCAACTTCCCAGCCGTCTTTCACCATGTCGCATCGGCCTTCCAGGCATAGGCCAGTGACGTGGGTGCCGGTGATGCGGCAGTGGCTGTCGCGCAGTTCGGTGCGTATCACTTCGACTTTGACGGAGACAATATCCTCGTACCGCGACTTGAAGTCGAATACCTTGCGCCGGAATTCCGTTTCGCCGAGGCGCTCGTGCTGGTTGAGCTGCAGCGGCCTACCGGCAGGGAACATATACAGCAGGTTCTGCTTCTGTAAGATGAGGCGGATGCATAGTTCTACAGCGGTGCGTGCGTTCTGGTGGCGGGGCTCCGGGTGGAACTCATCATATATAAAGCGATGCCTGCTCGGTCCCTCGGCGCTGCAGATTTCTACGTGCATGAGCTCTTCCATGATGAAGCGGTAGAGCTCCCGGGGGGCGACATCGCTGCTCAAGGCCGACAGATAGATGCCGCCTCTTTGAAGCCGCTGTTGCAACGCCGAGAGGGCCTCTTCCACCTCTCCATCGGCCAGTTCATGCACCGGTCGTATGTCGGCCGGCCGCCCCAGTTGCTCAAAGACGGTCTTCCGCCTGCCTGGGGGATGTTCTTCTTCGAAGGCAAGGACTTGTTTGAGCAAGGCAAATTCTGTGGCAGGGTCTAGCCCTTTATCCCTGGCTCCTCTCTGGAACCGGGCTCCGTGTTCCAGCATCAGTTTCATCTTCATGAAGTCGTTCTCCATATGGAGTCTTTCCATCATGGTGGCGGCGTTGGGTTCGCTGTGCGGCATGGGTAAGTTTTTGGTAAATGTCATGCGAGGAGGAGGCTGCCCCTCGTGTGCATCCTCGGGCTGCCCTTAGATTTTCCTCCATCCCATAGGCTTTTTCGACCGCCGGGGACGGGTAAGAGACGGTCAGTGGTTGTCAATGCACCCTCGCGGCAGGGCGCCCGTCGACGAAAAAATTTGAGCAGGGTTTGCTGGAATCCAAAATACTAAATATTTTAGCAATCTAAACCCCCGCCCATGGACAGTGAAGGAATTCAGCCGGCCGCCTACCGCGGCACCCGGCAGTATACGCAGCAGGAGGCCAGAACGGCAGAGGCGACCGGTTTCACAGCCGCGACAGATGACTATGCAGAACGGGGCATCGACCTGAATGAGCAGTTGGTACGCAACAAGCCAGCTACCTTTTTCATGCGGGTGCGGGGAGATGCGATGGTTGGGGCCGGCATCTTCGATGGCGACGTAGTGGTGGTGGATCGGAGCCTGAAACCGGTTAGTGGCCGCGTCGTCATCGCCACCCTTAACGGAGAGATGCTGATACGCCGGCTCGAGCAGCGGTTCAACCGGGTACGGCTGGTGCCGGAGACGGCCCGCCTGGCCGCGATCGATATTGATCCGGAGGCAGACTTCTCGGTCTGGGGGGTGGTCACCTATGCGATACATGCCCTCTAGGGTTGGGCCGTCAATGGGCGATGGGATGAAGGGGATTGTCGACTGCAACAGCTTTTATTGTTCCTGTGAGCGGCTTTTCCGGCCAGACTTGCGGGAACGGCCGGTGGTGGTGCTCAGCAACAACGATGGCTGTATCATCTCCCGGACGGACGAGGCCAAGGCGCTCGGGGTGGATATGGCCGTACCTTATTATCAGTGTCGGGACGTGATGGAGCGCCACCGGGTGGCGGTCTTCTCGTCTAACTACCATTTGTATGGAGACATGAGCATGCGGGTGATGGATACGCTCCGGCATGTGATGGATGATGCCGATGGCCGGTCAGGGCGTGTGGAAGTGTATTCGGTCGACGAGGCCTTCCTAGATCTCTCCCACCTGCCTGCCCATGCGCTGCGGGATTTTTCGCTGCACCTCCGCCATACCGTGGAGGGATGGACGGGCATCCGGGTATCGGTGGGCGTCGCTCCCACAAAGCTCCTGAGCAAGCTGGCCAACCGTCTGGCGAAAAAAGACAAACGGAAGACGGACTGCATCGTCGTCCTCAACACGGAAGAGGCTTTGCAAGAGGCCCTGTCACGCACGGCCGTAGCCGACATCTGGGGGATTGGGCGCCGCTATGCCGCCCGCCTGCGGGAGCAGTATGGCATTGAGACAGCCTGGCAGTTACGGCAGATGCCGGAGGAATGGGCCCGCCGGCACCTGGGGGGTGTCGTCGGAGTCCGACTGATCCGGGAGTTGCGGGGCGAGGCCTCCATCACCATGAAAGATCCCCTCGACATCAAGAAGACGATTGCCACGACGCGGATGTTTGGCCGGCCGGTCTTTGACCTGGAACCCCTTCGGGAGGCGGTCGCTACCTATGTCGCCCGTGCAGCGGAGAAACTCAGGCGCCAGGGCTCGGCGGCCAGCTCGATCGGCGTGTTCGCCGTTACGAGCGGGGATGGTCCCGGGCAGTATGACTACGATCCGCGCAGCGACCATCGCTGTGCCGTCTTGCCCATACCGACCTCCGTCACCCACGAGCTCATGCGCCACGCCCTTCCCCTAGTGGACCAGCTCTTTCATCTGGGCCGTCGCTACCTGAAGGCGGGCGTCATCCTCGGTGGCCTGGTGCCGGATGATCCCGTTCAGGGCAACCTCTTTGCCTCCCAAGCCCCGGACCTCCGCCATCGGATGCTTATGCAGGCGATCGACAACCTCAATGTGAGCATGCGCGACGACATGGTCAAATACCTGGCCTCCGGCCTGACGCGGAATTGGAAGATGCGGCAAGAGAAGCGTAGCCAGCGTTACACCACCCGTTGGCAGGAGATCGTGGAAGTGGGATGAGGTAGCAGCCGAAGGCCGGAGAAGGCAAAGAGCTACCTTTATGTATGGAGCCTCCTTTCTTTTCCGTCATCATCCCCACCTACAATCGAGGGCATTTCCTGCCGCGCGCCATCGACAGTGTGCGCTCCCAGACCTATGGGGACTGGGAGCTATGGGTCGTCGATGACGGCTCCACCGATGAGACAAGGGAGGTCCTGGAGCCCTATTGTCAGCAGGATGGCAGGATTCGATATATCCAACAATCCAACCAGCGGGTCTCAGCAGCCCGGAACCTCGGACTGGCGCAGACGGCCGGCAAGTACCTCTGCTTTCTGGACAGCGACGATGCCTATAGGGAAGATCATCTGCAGACCTTTGCAGATGCCATCGCCTCAGGACTGGCCAACCATCTATTGTACACAAAATTCATGCTCGTCAAAGGCAGCGATGAGCAGGTCTTTGAGCCGCCTGACCGGGGGAAGTCTTATGCAGCAGCCGATGTAGGGCGCATGTTGTCTGTATTTCTGCCGTACTCGCCGCCGGTCCAGACCATCTGCATACCGGCCTCACTGCGGGGCAAGGTCTTTTTTCAGTCTACGTACAACTATGCCGAGTGCTATGACTTCTGTGCAAGGTGTGCGGCGTGGGTGACGCCGCAATGGATCGACAAAGCCACTGTTTGCCTGCACATACATGGCGGCAACATCAGCGAAGCCAGTAATAACTTGGAGGAACTGCGGTTTTATTCAAAGCAGCTGGAGGAGTTCTCAGATATGGCTAAAGATCCTTTCTATGCCGGAATCCAGGGAAATGAAGTGTTCATCGACAAGCGGACCCAGCTGCATGCCAACATCATCAAGTGTTATTTCAGGGAGCGGGCGTACCGGGCTTCTGCCTTACAGTTCTTCCGGCTGGTACGCTGGAGGCCTTCATTCCTTTTCTCTAAGCAATGCTTCGTCTTGGCACTGCAACTCGTCGGGTAGGGCTACCGGGCGGAGCGGCCAGCGTCAACCCAGCTGTTCGAGACGGTAACGCAGCGAGAAGGTTTTAGCCTCCTGTGGGGCCAGGGTATACAGGCCCATCCCGTTGTTGAACGCATCGGGGGCGGCACTGAGCAGCTCAATGGCAATACTCTGCCGGTGCGGAGGGGTGTAGATCTGCAGATAGGGGTAGGCGTCTTCGGGTAAAAAAGAGAGTCTCAGGCCCGATGCGGGGTCAGACAGGATGCAGGCGGGTGATGGGTTGCCTTTGTCTAAGACGAAGCCATTGTCTAGAAAACGGTCGCCGATGGTCTGGGGCGACTTCCATTCCTGCTGGGATAGGAGCCGCCCCGTGGGGAGGATGTCTGCATCGTATTCCAGCATCTGCGAGGCATGAAACTGGAGCATGAGGCCGTTGATGCCTCCGCCGAAGCTAAAATAAGGATGCCATCCATCGGCCATGGGCATGGACTCTTGCCCTCGGTTGTGCACCACGGTCGACACCAGCAGGGTCTGTTGGTCTTCCAGCCGGTAGCGAATCAAGCAGTCATAAGGAAATGGAAACCCAGCTACATCGCCTCTGTAGGCGTATTTGAGCTCGACCTCGGCGAAGTCTTCATGAATGCCTTCTTCGATGACTTGGAAGGGGGCATCATAAAGGATACCATGAATGGCCGTGCCATTGAGCAGGAACTTCTGAATAGACAGGGTACGTCCATGCCATTCAAAAGAGGATCCTTTGAGCCGACAGACAAAGGGGGAGAGCTTGGCGCTGTGGAAGCCTTTCTCGATGCGATTCTTCCAGTCGGCAAAGCTGGAAAACCCATCCATGACATTGCAGATACCCTGGGTAGTGGGGATGGAAAAGGCGTTCAGGATGGCGCCTGCCTCCGGGATGATGTCTGCGCTGCAACCGGTATGGCTATCGTGGAGGCGTATCCTGTGCCATCCTTCTTCGGGGTGGTGTGAAACCTGGAATCGCATGACAAATGGGTTGGGTTCCTTGGAATGATGCAGTACGTAAAGTTATACGCGGAGGTAGATCTTCTTAAGGTCTAGCCAGTAACTGATGGCCCAAAAAAGGAGGATATGGGCGATGGCATACATCAGCGAACCGTTCAGGACTCCAAAGGCAGGCGAGAAGAAGTGTTCATACATCCAGGCGCCGAGGCTTCGGAAAAGTGGCGCCCCCTGGCTGTCTACGTCGGAGATGCGAAAGAGTCCATAAGTTTTGGCGACCACTCCGCTCAGAACAAAGATGAGTAGGGGGTTTCTTCCGAAAGGCAGGAAGAACTGACACCAGCGGCCGCCCTTATGTCGGAACTCTATATGCCAGATGGCCATGCCGAGGGTTGCCAGCGCCAGGCCACTGGTGTATAATACATAGGAGCTTGTCCATATTTTTTTATTGATCGGGAAACTCATATTCCAGCAAAGGCCGGCAAGGATCAGCAGCAACGCCATGGCCATAAGGGTTGCCAACATCTCCCACTGCAGCCCTTTTTGGAGGATGTATTGGCCGGCAAGGTACCCGATGACGACCTGTACGACGGCGGGTAGGGTGCTCACTAGGCCTTCGGGGTCGAAGGGGACACCCTCGCCCCGATACAGGTGTTTTTCTCCCAGCAAGGCTTTGTCGATGCCAGTACCGAACCAGCCTTCGAGACTATAGGGGTCTCCCGGCGCTCCGAGGGACTGGCAGAGTGCCCAGTATATGAGCAGTATGAGGGCTGCGGCATAGGCCGACCCTTTATCACCCAGCAGTCGGATGAAGGCAGCAGCTATGATGTAGCAGAGGGCGATGCGTTGCAGGACCCCCAGAGTACGAAGCGTAGCAAAGGACTTGGCTACCAGCTGCCCCTCTGCATCATACCGGACAAAAGGAAATGCATTCAGCGTCAGCCCGATCAGAAAAATCAGAAAGCTGCGCCAGCCGACCTTCGACCAGAAGGCGGAGCTGGAAGTTCGGTCATAGCGGGGCAGCACAAAGGCCATGGCATTGCCTACGGCAAATAAGAAGAACGGAAAGACCAGGTCTGTAGGTGTTGCCCCATGCCAAGGGGCATGGGCCAGGGGACTATACAGGTGCGACCAGCTTCCTGGGTTGTTGACCAGGATCATCAAGGCAACTGTCGCACCCCTGAAGACGTCTAAGGATAGGAACCGTTTATCCATGGATCGATGGTCTGGAGTGGTAAGATACAGCATCCCCTGCCAAAAGTTTACCTATGGGGTACTTTGATGGCACATTTTTGAGCACTATTTTGTGAGGGCAAGCCCAGGCACTATCTGAGCATAGCGAACTGGGTGTTTGGATAATAGCAAGCCTTACATCCCATTTTCCCTAACAAGGCCAGGTTTCCGGTTTTCCGGAATGGGTAGCCCAGAAATTGAATCAATACAATGCAGACAGATTCCGGCCAGCGTGCTCAGCTCGATGTATGGGACCTGGAAATAGAGCCAAGAAATCGGCGTTTTACCCTGAATATCCGGGAGGTATGGAACTATGGCTATCTGTTGATGATGTTTGTCCGGCGAGACATCGTCTCCGTCTATAAGCAGACCGTCCTTGGCCCTTTATGGTTCTTTATCCAGCCTTTGCTGACGACATTGACCTTCACCATTGTTTTCGGAAACATTGCCAAGATATCAACCGACGGACTCCCGCAGACCCTTTTTTACATGTCGGGTATCACCATCTGGAATTATTTCTCAGAGACCCTTTCGGCGACCAGCAGCACATTTACCAGCAATGCGGGCATCTTCGGTAAAGTGTATTTCCCCCGGCTGATTATGCCCCTCTCCAAGGTCATATCCGGGTTGTTGAAGTTCGCCATCCAATATCTGCTGTTCATCGCCTTTCTCAGCTACTTCATTTTGGAGGGCAGTCAGGTGCAGCTCGATCCGCTGGGGGTGCTGATCGTCACGCCAATCGTATTGCTGATGATGGCAGGCATGGGTCTGGGTATGGGGCTGATTTTATCTGCTCTCACCACCAAGTACAGAGACCTCACCTTCCTGATCTCTTTTGGCGTCCAGCTGCTGATGTATGCCACCCCCGTCATCTATCCCATCTCCACGATGGATGCCAGATTCAGTTGGCTTATTGAGGCCAACCCGCTTTCCTGGCTGGTGGAAGCATTCCGAAAAGTATATCTGGGTGCCGGTCAGTTGAGCATCTCCGGGCTCATGTATAGCTTCACTTTTATGATGGTTATCCTGTGGGTGGGCGTGCTGGTCTTCAACAAGGTCGAAAAAAACTTCATGGATACCGTTTAGCAAGATGGGAGCAGTCATCCAAGTAGAACATTTGAGCAAGCAATACCGCCTGGGACTGGTAGGAACGGGCACTCTGCGCCACGACCTGAACCGATGGTGGCACAGGGTGCTGGGGAAGGAAGATCCCTATCTGAAAATAGGAGATGTCAACGACCGATCGAGCAAGGGTACGAGCGACTATGTATGGGCATTGAAGGATATCAATTTTGAAGTGCCGCAAGGCGAGGTATTGGGAATCATCGGACGTAACGGCGCTGGTAAGAGTACCCTGTTAAAAGTGATGAGTCGCACTACGGCGCCTTCAATTGGCAGGATCCGCATCCGAGGACGCGTTGCAAGCCTTTTGGAAGTAGGCACTGGCTTCCATCCTGAGTTGACGGGTAAGGAGAATGTATATCTAAACGGTGCGATCCTGGGCATGAAGAAACAGGAGATCGACTGTAAGTTTGACGAGATCGTGGATTTTGCCGGTGTGGAGCGATATATAGACACCCCTGTCAAGCGGTACAGCAGTGGCATGTATGTGCGCCTGGCCTTTGGCGTAGCCGCCCACCTGGAAAGTGAAATCCTGATTGTCGATGAAGTGCTGGCGGTAGGTGATGTAGAGTTTCAGAAGAAATCCCTTGGGAAAATGGGTGAAGTGAGTCGAAATGGGGGTAAGACGGTACTTTTTGTATCCCATAATATGACATCTATCGGATCCTTGTGCAATAAAGTGTTGGTGATGAAAGACGGGCAAGTTGACTTCCATGGCGAAGTGAAGTCTGGCCTGAACCACTATATCAACAATATGCAGCATCTGGCAGACACTACAGACCTGCAGGATATACTTCGCCGCCTCCCCCAGGATGAATATTTCGAACTCCTGGGCTTTGACATGCAGCAGGAAGAGTCAGATGGGGATATGTATGTAACCCATCGGCCGATCGAATTGGTCTTTTCATACCGCATCCTCAAACCGATCACAGGCTTGCGGGTGGGCTTTGAGGTGATGGAGAAAAAGAGTGAGTTAACCTTATTTTCAGTGTTTCATGATGATGCCTATCAAGAAATTATCCCATGGTCCCCAGGTGTTTATGCGTCCCGCGCCACCCTTGATGCCAATTTGTTGCGCGAGGCCTCCTATATCATCAACCTGACGGTCTGCATCCACAATGTCCGTTGGATCCTGAATGGTCAGGTCAAACTGCCATTGGAGGTTAGGAATCTGGTAGGGATCACGGCCTTATACGGATTTGAGAAGCGCCCCGGCTACTTGCTTCCCCCCATTTCTTGGGAGAATCGAAGTGTTTGAATACAATCCGCTGCGGACTGCTTGTATAGCTGTGCAACGGTGTCTGCTTGTCGGGTCTATTGTGTAATTTGCTCCAGCTGGTATTCGGATCCTAAGCCCTTTTCTGATGAGTAACCTTGGCAACATTCACCCCAGCGCCATCGTGGATGAGGGGGCCCGTATTGGAATGGGAACCCGGATCTGGCATTTCTCTCATGTGATGCCCACCGCAGTGATTGGGGAGGGCTGCAACATCGGGCAGAACTGCTTCATTGACAACCGGGTACGGATAGGCAATGGGGTGAAGATTCAGAACAACGTATCTGTATACAACGGTGTCGTTGTCGAAGACGATGTGTTCTTAGGTCCTTCCATGGTATTCACCAATGTCATGAACCCCCGGAGTTTTGTCGAACGCAAACATGAGTTCCGGCCAACTTTTTTGCGTAAAGGCGCTACCATTGGGGCCAATGCCACAATTGTTTGCGGTGTAGAGATAGGTCGTTACGCCTTAATTGGGGCCGGATCCGTCATCATCCGGAATGTGCCCGACCATGCTTTGATGGTAGGTAATCCGGCCCGGCAAATCGGCTGGGTCAGCCAGACAGGAGAAAGGCTACATTTTGATGCCGATGGCAAGGCCTGGTGCGTACCGGAGGGCTGCTCTTACCTTCTCTCAGCGGGCAATGTCAACCTTGTTTTGCCCTAGCCGATATTAGCCATCCCCCATTCATTGTATTGGTGGGCAATATCAGTGCCACTTCTCAGGCATCCCATGATTCTCAAGCCTGGCAATGCCCTTGTTTTCTCTTTGCTTGTGGAGGCCAATAATGCGAAAAGGCATATATTTGGAGCCTTACTGTAAGACAGGAATTTATCACAGTTTCGATTGCATGTTTTCATCTCAAGAGCCTGGTTTCCAATGTAAATGGCCACCATACGCCCTATGGGCATGACATGTCATGAGACGTGAAGCCTCGGATCTGGATAACCTATGCTCGGTACACCTGTTGATGCCAGCGTGTGACTGACGTGGCGAAGCCATGTGAATATGACCATGAAGCAGAAGACAAAGGCCTGGTACGCCATTTATACCAAGCCCAGGAGGGAGAAGAAAGTGGGTGCTTTGCTGCAGGAGCGGGGTATTGAGTCCTACTGTCCTTTGAATCGTGTCAGAAAGAAGTGGAGCGACCGGATGAAATGGGTCGATGAGCCATTGTTCAAGTCGTATGTTTTTGTGCGGGTTTTACCGGAGGATCAGATGAAGGTCCGGGTAGTCGATGGTGTACTGAACTATGTCTACTGGCTGGGTAAACCAGCTCAGGTCAAGGATAGCGAGATTGAAGATATTCGAAGGTTTTTAGACGAGTACAGCGATGTGGAGGTGCACCCCATTGAGCTAAAGCCAGACGATAAAGTGCTGATACGCTCCGGTATTTTGATGGATAAAACAGCTACCGTTCAACGAGTGTTGCCGCATACCGTTGAAGTAGTGATTGAAAGTCTTGGGTACAAGTTGGTTGCCAAAGTCGATAAAAGTAAGGTTTCACCTTTAACCCGTACAAACTCCTGAAATGCCTCGAACTCCCAAGTCCCTTCTCTGGTTCATCCGCCATAGCACTCTGGCAGGAGTGAGTTCCTTTTTCCTCTTAGCGGTATTGATGGCTTCCTGTGAGATTGAAAAGCCCATAGGTTATTTTGCGAATGGCATGAATTTGTCTGCTATAGACACTTTCCCTAGGGCTGAACAGCCCATCCAACAAGGGGATCTGCTGAATATCACTTTTTTCAGCGACAACCCCGATGCAACTTCCATTTACAATCAGGTGATGGCGGGTACCAGCAAATCGTCTGTCATCTCTTCCTCCCAGGATAATGCCCGTTCTCCTGCCTCTTCCAATGCTGGTGGTGTGGCTGGATATCAAGGGTACCGGGTCGATCAGCAAGGTAACATCCGGATTCATGGGCTTGGGCTGGTTCATACAGAAGGCATGATAAGATCTGAGCTAGAGCGCCATTTGACCGAAAAGATCACTGCCTTGGGTGTTCTCTCCAACCCATATTGCGTTGTTCAAAACGTGAGCATACGAATCACAGTTTTAGGACAAGTGAATGCTCCAGGTGTCTTCCAAACCCAGAACAATAGGGTTACGGTTTTCGATGCCATTGCCTTGGCCGGAGACATATTGCCAACAGGTCGCAAGCAGGATGTCGTCCTCATTCGAGAAAAGGAGGGGAAGAGGTCCTATGTGAACTTGGATCTGACAAACCAGGATATCTTCCGTTCCCCCAATTTCATCCTTCAGCAAAACGATCTCCTTGTGGTGCAAGCCAATCGCCTGCAGATGGCACCATTCCAAAACCAGCGCCAGCAGGGTGTGAATATCATTTTGTCTTTCGCGTCTATACTCACCATCCTTTTGAACTTTTTGATTAATTCAAGAATATGAGTTTGGGAAAAGCAACCGCCTTCGAGCAGCATGTCTCCACTCAAGGGGTATCCCCGCGGGAGGTTTTTTTTCGCTACGTTCCCTATGCCCCCTGGATTATTTTGTCGTTGATACTAAGTCTGGTATTTTCCTATGTCAAGTTACGGTATGAGCACAAGATTTATGCAGTGAACAGCACGATGATGGTTCGTGAGCCTGATGAAGGAAGGATGAAATCTGACAAGATTGAAGAAATGCTCTTCAATACATCAGAAAAGAATATTAATGATGAGATTCAGGTGATCAAGACTAGTCATATTGCGATGCGGGTAGTGAAGTCGCTGGGACTGCAACTCCTGTATTTCAATAAAGGGAGCATTCTCACCAGCATGATAAACCCTTCTGAGTCTCCCTTCAGAATGCAGATCTTGGAATTACCCGACACGCTGAAAAAGTTCGATTTAAATATCAATGTCCTTGACGAAGAGCGCTTTCAGTTCGGTGAGAAGGGGAAGATCCAGAAATTCAATGAGCCATTTACCACAGAGAGGGGTAAGTTTTTGATTTTGCGAAAGCCCATATCCCTTAAAAACTATGTCACCAACGAGTTTCTTGTCACCTATGCGAGTATTCCTGAGCGCGGCCAGGAGATGCTTTCATACCTAAATGCCTTGCCTTCCGGCGAGTCTACAAACATCATGCGGCTCATACTTGAAATAGAGGCGCCCGGGCTGGGTGTGGATATCTTAAATCAATGGATGGCAGAGTATCAAAAGTCGGGCTTTGATGAGAAGAAGAAATCAAATACATATGCGCTTGATTTCATTGATGAGCAACTAAATGCTGCCACCAAAGAGCTGAGTTTTGTCGAGAAGGATCTCAAGAATTTTAGGCAAAGGAACCTGTTGCTAGACCCCGAGTCGCAGTCTCAGACGATGATCAGTGCCCTCAAAGACCTGGAGGAAGAGATTACAGCCCGGTCCATTCAGCTGCAGCTTGTAGATAATCTGATTAGCTATATCAGTGATACGAAGAACCCATATCGTCAGGTAGGAAGCATGTTGTCGGTGGAGGAGCCCACTCTGGCGAGTCAGATCATGGAATTCAACAAGCTACAGGTGCAGCGTGCCACAATGTTGCCGACAACGCCGAGGTCGAATCCTATGATGATTTCTCTGGAAACGGCGATTGAGAAGCTACGGCAAGACATCCTTCAAAATCTGCAAAATGTCAAACAAGGCTACGGGATCGGTGTAGAAAGTCTTAAGGAAAGGAATAATTCAGCCAATAGGATTATGTCTCGAATGCCGGAGCAGCAAAGGGAGCTAATTGAGATCACACGGAGGCAGAAGATATTGGAAGGACTTTATCAGATTCTTTTGGAGAAAAAGCTTGAGACAGCCATCAGTTCTGCAGCCACCGTCTCCAACGTGGTCGTGTTGGAGCCTGCAAGCTCATCCCAGTTGCCGATCCGGCCTAACCGGCAGGGTACTTACATGCTTGCTGTGCTCATCGGACTTGGTATTCCTGCATTTGTAGCCTTTTTGATGGAATACCTCAATGATAAGGTACGTAGCCGTCAGGATGTGGTCAGTAGCACCCAGGCTCCGATCATTGGAGAGATAGGTCATTCCGCGATCGGGGAGGCCCTGGTCGTCAGGGCCTCGAGTCGCAAATTCATTTCTGAACAGTTTAAAATCATCCGTACCAACCTTCAGTACATCATCCCAGAGAAAGATAAGATTGTCGTGCTGGTAACCTCATCAACCAGCGGAGAAGGTAAATCCTTTATTGCCACGAACGTAGGTGCCGTCATTGCGTTGTCTGGAAAGAAAACTGCGATCTTGGAATTTGATATTCGAAAGCCTAAGATTCTTAGTGGTCTCGGGATGACCAAGCAGAAGGGAGTCACCAACTATATCATTGGCAGCATTCCATTCGAAGATCTGATAGTGCCTGTGCCCGGGATTGAAAATCTGGATGTGATTCCTTGCGGTCCAATCCCGCCCAACCCATCCGAACTGCTGTTGGATGACCGGCTGAATGCTTTTCTCCAAAAAATCAAAGATCACTATGAGGCAGTGGTTATTGATACGGCCCCTGTAGGACTGGTGAGTGATGCAATGGTCATCGGGAAACATGCAGACGTGAGTTTGTATGTGGTCCGGCATAACTATACATATCGTAAACAGCTGCAGTTGATGGATGAGATTTACAGCTCCAAGCGATTGCCTCGCCTTTCGATCCTATTGAATGACATTCAAGCCCAGGCAGGCAGCTATGGCTCCTACTATGGTTATGGTGGCTATGGGTATGGCAACTATGGTTATGGCTACGGAAAAGATTACTTTGATAAAGACAAGCGAAAGAAGTCGAAGAAGCCTGCGGGTTTCTTACAAAGGATCTTCCGTAACGGATAGTCTGTGAGTATTTTACTGAATCACGTGCACCGCTACATAAGTTAAATGAAAAGATTTGCGCTCATTGGCGCAGCAGGTTTTATTGCCCCCCGGCATATGCGTGCCATCCGGGATACAGGCAACCGGATCGTGTGCGCACTGGATCGGTTCGACAGTGTGGGTGTTTTGGATGCTTATTTTCCCAATGCTGATTTTTTCACCGAGTTTGAGCGATTTGATAGGCACTTTGAAAAGCTCAGAATACGTCAAGAACCGGTTGAATATGTCTCCATATGTTCACCAAACTATCTTCATGATGCCCATATCCGGTTTGGGCTTCGGAACGATGCGCATGTCATCTGTGAAAAGCCATTGGTACTGAATCCATGGAATATTGACTCTTTAGCAGAAATTCAATCGAAGACGGGCCGAGATGTATATAACATCCTGCAGTTGAGGCTTCATCCGTCTATTGTGGAGTTGCGGAAGATGGTCCAGGATTCTGTCGCAGAGGGCAAATATGACATTGACCTCACCTACATCACATCCCGCGGAAACTGGTACTACAGCAGTTGGAAGGGTGATCTGTCCAAGTCTGGTGGCATAGCTACGAATATCGGTGTGCACTTCTTTGATATGCTGTCATGGATTTTTGGTAAAGTCCAAAGCAACATCGTGCACGTCCATTCACATGACAGGGCTGCTGGCTATATGGAACTGGAAAAAGCCAGGGTTCGGTGGTTTTTGAGCATCAATGCTCAAATCCTGCCGCCCGATCTGTTGCGTGAGGGTAAGCGGACTTACCGGGCGCTCACCATCAACGGAGATTCTATGGAGTTTAGTGATGGGTTCACCGAACTTCATACTCAAAGCTACCAGCAGATTTTTGATGGCAGAGGATTCCCGCTTGATGAAGCACGTACAGCCATCGAGGTAGTGCATCAAATACGAAGAAATCCGCCCGTCGGACTCAGCGGAGATTATCACCCATGGGCCGCTATACCCGCATCTCCTCACCCATTTGACTGAACCACCTATGGCTCAAAGTCAGCAAGCAGTATCCGCGAAAGAATCCTGGGACTTGCGCATCCGCCCACAGCAGCCACTTTTCAACCTGCATCTCAAGGATGCATGGCATTATCGGGACTTGCTCATACTGCTTGTCCGCCGCGACTTTGTATCTTTTTACAAGCAGACAGTATTGGGACCTCTATGGTTTTTTCTACAGCCGCTGCTGACCACTGTGATGTATGTATTTATATTCGGTAGGCTGGCAGGGTTGAGTACAGATGGCCTACCCCAGCCGTTGTTTTATATGACGGGTATCGTGGCATGGAATTATTTTGCGGAATGCCTTACAAAGACGTCTACTGTATTCAAAGACAATGCTGCCATTTTTGGAAAAGTCTATTTCCCCCGAATCATCATGCCGCTTAGCATTGTGGTGAGTAACCTTGTCCGTTTTGGCGTTCAGATGCTACTACTCACATTACTCATCGCCTATTACAGCTTCTTTAAGGGGTATAGCCTACAGATAAATGCCTACCTCCTGCTATTCCCTCTGATGGTTTTATTAATGGCGATACTGGGGCTTGGGAGTGGCATGCTCATCAGTGCCATGACCACCAAATATCGCGATCTCGCCTTCCTTGTCACCTTTGGCGTACAGCTCTTCATGTATGCTACTCCGGTGATTTACCCTCTGAGTTCAGCTCCAAAGGCTGCTGCAGCAATCATTGCAGCTAACCCGCTCACACCGATCATGGAGGGTTTACGCCTTGGTCTGCTTGGACGAGGTGATATGACCTTCTCCTCCCTTTTATATGCGCTGACGATTAGTATAGCTGTACTTTTAGTAGGGGTTGTAGTTTTCAATCGTGTGGAAAAGACGTTCATTGACTCTGTCTAATCCTCTTTGGTTTTGATCAACGCCATCGAAGTTGAAGATGTCTCAAAGCTGTACCGGCTTGGTGAGATCGGTACAGGGACATTGAGCAGAGATCTTCATCGGTGGTTGGCAAGAAGGCTGGGTCGGGAGGATCCATTCCTTCGAGTTGGTGAGACGAACGACCGTGCTGTGAGCGGGGTAGGGGATCTAGTGTACAGCCTTAAAGATATTGGATTTTCAATCGGGCAAGGTGAGACGGTGGGGATTATTGGCAGAAATGGCGCAGGTAAGAGTACATTATTGAAAGTGCTCTCCCGTGTAACTTCACCAACCAGAGGTGAGGTGCGCATTAAAGGTCGAATAGCATCTTTACTTGAGGTTGGTACCGGGTTCCATCCAGAACTCACTGGTAGAGAAAATATATTCCTGAATGGGGCCATCCTGGGGATGCGGAAAAAAGAAATCGCCTCCAGATTTGACCAGATTGTCGCATTCAGCGGAGTAGAGCAGTATATCGATACTCCTGTAAAGAGATACAGTAGTGGGATGTACGTCCGCCTGGCGTTTGCCGTAGCTGCACACCTGGAGAGTGAGATCCTGATTGTGGATGAGGTATTGGCTGTGGGGGATGCTGAATTCCAGCAAAAATGTCTGGGCAAGATGAGCGAAGTCAGTCGTGGTGAAGGGCGGACCATCCTTTTCGTAAGCCATAATATGGCAGCCATCAGTACGCTCTGCCGCAAGGCAATCATATTGGAAAAGGGAATGATTGAATTTATTGGGGATGTCAATAGTGGTATTGATCGGTATATTCGGTCATCGAATGCATCTACAGGCGATGTCGACCTAGGAAATCTGAAACATCATATTTGTATTTTCTCCAAGCTTAGGACTATCCAGATGATGGATGAAAATCTAGGCATCAGTAGTACACTCTTTATTGGCAAACCGTTTTCGATTCGTATAGGTTTTGAGTTGATGGAGTATGTAAGAAATCTTGAAATCGGATTTTGTATCAACAATAATCAAGGCGTAGCCCTTGTCGGTTATGTGAGTCCGTGGGAAGGCTTTCAGACAGAATTTGCCGCAGGGCAGCATGTCGTGGAATGCAGGATTCCATTTTTACAGGCCCTTCCCGGAACCTATTCCATTACAGTGTGGATTAAACGGATCGGTGAGCTGATTGACGACGAGGTAGAGAGAGCCATACAATTCGAAGTCCTCAGTACAGACATTCATGGTCATCCGACGTATTTTGACAGATACCAGCAGTTGAATATGTATCAGCCATCCAATTGGCAGATATCAGATACCACCTCTGTAAGCCATCCAGTAAATATTCCATCAGCCAGCGAATGAATTCAAACTCGTGGTATGATTATTAGTGTCTATAGACGTTGTGCAAGGTGTGTCATGGACACGGTGGGCGACGATCAGATTACATTTAATGATCAGGGGATATGTAACTATTGCCAGCACTACTATGAATTTCTTGCGCCCCAGATTCCAAACCCAATATTGGCAAAGGTTTTATTATCAGGTAAGATTGAGGAGATAAAAAAAGAAGGTGCCGGCAAGCGATACGACTGTATACTGGGTCTAAGCGGTGGTGTTGACAGCAGCTACCTCGCATATCTTGCATACAGACTTGGTCTCAGACCCCTTTGCATTCATTTCGACAACGGTTGGAATTCAGAATTGGCCGTACAGAACATACAACATATTGTCAACAAGATAGGTTTCGACCTTGAGACTTTTGTCATTGACTGGAGAGAATTTCGAGACTTGCAGCGTTCTTACATCCATGCAGGGGTGATCGACATTGAAGCCCTGACTGATCATGCGATTTTTGCCAGTATTTATCAATGTGCATTTCGTTTGGGTATAAAGCACATCTTAAGCGGATCGAACTTAGTTACTGAAGGCATTGTGCCAAGGCATTGGACACATAACAAGGCAGATTATATAAACATCTTGGACATCCAAAAAAAATATGGAAGCTTATCACTTTCCAGCTACCCCTTTATAGATAAGAAAACCAAAAATAAAATAAAGAATAAGGGGATCCAGACCGTAGAACTCTTGAATTGGGTACAGTATAACAAGATGGAAGCCAAAGAAACACTCAAGCGTGAATTTGATTGGCAGGATTACGGGGGGAAGCATCATGAGTCTGTTTTTACAAAATTTTATCAGTCATACATTCTCCCTACTAAGTTCAAGGTTGATAAGCGGAAAGCCCATCTTTCCACTCTCATTTGCTCAGGGCAAATCACCCGCGAAGAAGCTATTCGGGAACTGGAAAAGCCACTTTATCAGACAGAAACGCTCAAGCAGGATAAAGACTATGTGCTAAAGAAATTGGGTTTCACAGAGGAGGAATTTGCCCAAATTATGCAGGAAAAGCCCGTCCCGCACAATACATTTAATACGGAAGGTTCCTTCTTCGAATACTACCCATTCCTGAAACCGCTTCGGCCCTTATGGAAAAAAATTCGCATCATGAGTGGTAGGTGAGATGAATATGCCTGAATCTGAGACTCCGATTTTTCGCCATCGTCCACCCCCTCTTTCTTCAGGTCTATATAATTCACATGAGGCTTGTCTTTTATACCAGCTGTGGTTTTCCCTGGGGGGGCTCAGAAGAATTATGGTCGTCTACTGCTCGACGGGCATTAGAAGAAGGCCACGACATTTTAGTATCCGTCTTCGATTGGCCGCAACTGCACCCTCGGATACAAGAGTTACGGGAAAAGGGTGCTCAGCTGCAACTGAGGAGAAGGTTCTATCCCCATGTCATGCGCAGGTTGCAAAAGAAACTCCTTAACCTGTGTCTCCGCCAAGAGAGTAAGTTCACCTACCATGGATACATCAACGCATTCCAACCAACACATATTTTTTTTAGCCTCGCCAGTGGTGATGAAATCGCTTTGGATTCAGGTGATTTGATGGTCTTTATCAGGCAAACAAAGGTTCCGTTCACGGTCATGTACCACAGTGTAACTCCCGGTTATGTGTATCCACCTGACTTGGCAGTAAATATGAGGGAAGTGTTCCGGCGAAGTTCATGGAATCTGTTTAGCTCGAAAATGCAGATGCAACTTTATGGCGAGCAGCTCTCCTATGACCTGCCTAATACCAGGATTGTTCATCATCCCCTGCGTCAATTGCAATCTGCTCCCTACCCCGACATAGCATCTGGTCCTGTCAGGATGTGTATGGTTGGGTCACTGATAAAAAGATGGAAGGGTCAGGATATTGCCCTTGAAGTGCTTTCGAGCCCTCAGTGGCATGAACGATCCTGGGTATTGGACATCTATGGAAAAGGGCCTGATGTAGAAGTACTACAAGTCTTTTGCAATACCAATGGCCTTCAGGAAAGAGTTCACCTTAAAGGATTTGTTGAAGATATCGATGCTATATTGGCAAGTCATCATATCGTGTTGATTCCGTCCAGACAGGATACAGGACCTATTATATTATTTGAGGCTATGCAGGCTGCCCGACCTGTCGTTGGAACGCCGATGGGTGCTATGCCGGAACACCTTCACGACGGGGTGAATGGATTTCTGGCCGATCGGATCAGCAAAGAAGGCTTTTCGGATGCTTTGGAGCGTTGCTGGCAATCTAGAAATACCTGGGAAGAGATAGGGCAACGGGCAAGGGCATATATAAATGCAACCTACGATCCACAGCCTGAAAGGACGCTTCTTGAACTGATTACACAATGAGATGTCTGGCTTCACTATGGCTTGGCTGACTTTTTTGCAAACGATCGCCCATGATTCCAGATGGTTTATCCTGAACTTGATTGGAATAGGGAGGCTGCGCTGGAAAACATTTGATAAAAAAGCCACCCATCTGTATCTGATTGTGACGCTATCTGTTTTCAATCATGGACGATATGGCTTTCAGTTATTGAATTATTTCTCTTTGGCCGGTTATAGGATTGTTTTTTATCAAAGCCTTGGATTTCTATTTCGGCTTAGACGATACGATAGAGGGGTTCTTTCTCTACCCGGCGCAATCCTGTGGAGGGAATCTATGGCTTCGATCGGTCAATCTTTCCCCTGGATGAGACTGGCTACCGAAACAAAAGTGTTGCCGACATTTCCTGTCTCCCTTCAATTCTTAGTGGACCTTAATTTCTTTGGGCAGATGAAGCACCCATCCAGGTGCTTTTATCTGCCCTATTTTGTACATCCACTCTTGGGACCAACATTTTCTCAATCGGCCATCAAAGATCAAAAAAGGAATAGGCGTCGCATCTTTATGTACGGCGAACCAAACCTTCCTTCTGATAAAGGAATGGTGCATGATTTTTTCGGTCTCATTGACAGAAGTAGTATTTTTGAAATGCTCCATACCTCAGATATTGCTGCATATGAGCCAACTAGTTTCGAAGACTTGCTCCATTGGTTGGGTCAGGAGGAGGCGACAGCTATGCTTTGTCTGCTGGATAGCCGAAAGGTTTGGATCCCTATTGAAAGGTGGATAGAAGTACTCTCCAGTTTTGATTTTTTTATTGCTACGCCAGGATATTGTATGCCCCATGCACATAACCTCATAGAGGCTTTGGGTGTTGGTACTATCCCTATGTTGCAGTATCATAACCAACTACGCCCCGCGCTACTCCCAAATGTGCATTGTATTGTATTCTCGGATCCGGGAAGCATGCTGAGCGCTGTAAGACAGGCGTTACAGTTCTCCGTAGAGCAGGTGACAAAGATGCGTGAATCGGTCCTGGATTATTATTCCCAATTTGTGGATCCTGCAGCGGTTGTTCCAAGAATTTTCAAGGAAGCTGCCATAGAAAAACAACTTCGCCTGTACTTTAATGCTGAAGAAATGTCTTTGCCGTACTTGGAGGCAGGTCTTCTCACCCAATAACGTCAGGCCGAGCTGGCGACATCTGTTCCAAATCCGTGCATGCCTGCCATGAAGGTATTGATTATTCCACCGGAGGAACTAGTTCCCACACATGCACCATTGTCAGGAATTTTTCAATTTCATCAGGCACTTGCCTTACAGCAGAGGGGCTTAGATATCGCAATTGTCTCGGTTTGTCCATCGATTGCAGTCAAGCCGTTACTGATCAGTTTAGGACGTCATTTACTGGGGCTTAAGACCTATTACAATCCGGTCAGAGGAAAAGGTATTTATGCTATTTCAAGATTGATTCTTTCCCGTCTGTTTGCCCAGATGGATTGGAAACTTGAGACCATCCATGGCATGGCTGTTTTACGTATGCGGATGCCATGCTGGAGCGATATTGATCCAAAAGAGTCATTGGCTTATTTTGAAGCTTCTGTCAAGAAAAGTTTTAAGCTTTTGGCAGGAATATGGGGAAGACCCGATATCCTTCACGCTCATAATGCTTGGTTGGCTGGGACAGCAGCCTATGCGATCTCTATAGAAGAGGGCATTCCAGTCTGTATTACCGAACACAGTACATTTTATGCTCGTGGGTTAGTTCCTGAGAAATGCTTTCCACTGCTGCGGGATGTATACGCTCATGCAGCTGTCAATATGGTTGTCTCTGCATCTCTAGGTGAGAAGCTTAGATCTGCTCACCTTCTTGCTTCCGATGCGAAGGTCCTTCCTAATCTGCTGGATCCGGTCTTTGAAGAAGAGTTGCTGGTAGAGGCTCCTACTGGGGGCCCTTTTGTTTTTCTAAATGTGGCTGAATTGACAGCCAAAAAAGGGCATGTCTACCTCATACATGCATTTTCCCGTGCATTCGGTCAGTCCGGTAAGGCAAGACTTGTCATTGCAGGGGAAGGAGACCTTGACCATGAGCTTCGTACATTAGTAAATCAGCTTGGCTTGGCTGAATGGATCGTTTTTACCGGACGGCTTAACCGAAAGGCTGTCATGGAAAAAATGCAACAATGCCATGTGTTTGTATTGCCCAGTCTAGTCGAGACTTTTGGGGTCGTATTGATTGAAGCACTCTCTTGTGGAAGGCCTGTCATTGCAAGTATATGTGGCGGACCAGAAGAAATCATCAACGAAAGCAATGGGATGTTGATCCCTTCCGCTGATATAGATGCCCTATGCGAGGCTATGCTGTTTATGGCAAGTGGCGATTGGAGTTTTGACCCTCAGCGCATCCGGCAAGCCGTCCTTGATCGATATGGTGCACAGCCTATTTCTGAAGCACTGATGATAACATACAGAGAAATAATCGGACAATAGCCTGGATTATCACGCACCTAAGCATGCTTTTTTCAGTGATCGTTGCGCATTACGAAAATGCCAGTTACTTGCCAGATCTGGTCAGAAGTATGCAAGCCCAGACCTATACTGATTGGGAACTGATCATTGTCGACGACCATTCCAGAGAAGACCCTTTGCCCTGGCTGGAGTGTTTTCTGAGCGATCAAAGAATAATCTTTAAAAGACATTCCAAACACTTAGGCGCAGCCAGTGCCTTTCGTACGGCTACTGAATATTCCAAGGGAGAACTCATTGGCATGCTTGGTGCTGATGATGCGCTTGCTCCACAGGCATTAGAACGAATGGTGCAGGTTCATTTGGCAAATCCGTCTGCGAGTATGGCAAACAGTGCCTGCTATCGATGCGACGAATCCCTTCAGATAGTAGAAATCTACCGTCATTATCGACCTTTATTGCCAGGCGAAGCACTGATCAGGAACATGTGTATCGGCAGTTTTGCTGTTTTCAAAAGAGTGTGCTATGATCAGACGGAAGGCTTTGACCCCTTTTTTCGGAGGGCCCTGGACCACGACATATACCTTAAACTGGATGAGGTAGGCAAGCTAGTTTACGTCGAAGAACCGCTCTACTTATACCGAACAAACATCAAAGGAATTTCCCAATTCAGCAACGGTATGTTAGCGGCCCAGTACAGTTTACTTGCCAGGTATAATGCCTTTCAAAGACGCCTGGGTACCAGCAAGGAGAACCTGACACCATCTGAAGCCAAACAAATCCTGAAGACATGGTATCTTCGCGAAATGCTGCAGGCTCGAATGGCAGGCGATGCCAACCGTGTCCAATCCCTTTCTTGGAAAGGATTTTGTCGCATCCCCAGCATTATCTTTGCAAGGGATTTTTGGAGTCATTTATCCCATAGCTTCTTTCACCGAGGAGGGATTAAGTAGCATTAATTTTTTTATATCATTAAACCTTCGTCTGCATAATGTCTCTATCTATGTGCTAGGTCTCATAGAATTCTATCTAACCACTGAAAATCACCTTGAACAGAACTGCCTGGAATCATGAACTGATGACTCATCTATATTGGTTTATCAAACCCTTTGGTTGGTTAAATCATTATATGTGTATGTAACATCATGTAAATCTGTATTTTAAAGGAAAAATCATTCAAGATGTTCACTGATCATGGTTTCAGAGCATGGCGATATGTCAAAAGAATTATCATAGTGATTTTTACAAAAGGGATCTCCCTCATCCCTTATTTTCGTTTCATACGTGAGACAGAGGAAACGCAAGTACCCATTACCTTTCGCTTATGGTGGGAGCATTTTGTCATAGGAAGAAATCATGGCGTCTATTGGCCGGTACACTCTTCCAGTCGGGTCAATGGGTATCAGAATATTCTCATTGGCGCCCACACAAGCCCAGGCTATTCTCCAGGATGCTACATACAAGGTATTGGGAAGATAACGATTGGCGACTATACACAGATTGCACAGAATGTCGGCATTGTATCTTCCAATCATGATGAATATGATAACTCTAAGCATCATGTCGAAGATGTCAGCATTGGCAGTTATTGTTGGATCGGCATGAATGCAGTCATCCTCCCGGGTGTGGTCCTAGGAGATTTTACGATTGTAGGAGCCGGGGCCATCGTTACCAAGTCGTTTCCAGAAGGGTATTGTGTGATCGCTGGCAATCCGGCAAAGGTCATTCGGCAGCTTGATCCTACAAAATGCAAGCGATATAAGTCCTACCCTGAATATATAGGCTTTATTAGAAGGAAGAATTTTGAGCAATACCGCAAGAAAAACCTTCGTGTCTGATCACTATGATCTTTCCTCAGATCTTTTGTTTTGTTTATTCATCATCAAGGATGTATGAATTCACCTCTTGTCTCCATCATTACGCCATCGTATAATCGGGCAGATGTTGTCCGAGAGACAGCAGACAGTATCCTTGGCCAGTCATATCCTCATTGGGAGTGGATGATTGTTGATGATGGCAGCACTGATAATAGCTGGGAGATATTACAGGCAATTGCGAAGGAAGATCCTCGTATCCACTTGCTTAAGCGGGATAGAGAACCGAAGGGGGCCTGTTGTTGCAGGAACATAGGCGTTTTATCTTGTAGGGGTGATTATCTTCTGTTCCTTGATACGGATGATATTCTCGCGCCTAGCTGCCTAGAGCAGCGCGTTCAAGCTGCCATGCAGCATCCTGACAAAGACTTTTTGATTTTTCCGATGCTGATGTTTCGGATGAAGGTGGATGATATGAATGTTTATTGGAATATCAACACAGACGAAGATGATCTGGAGCGATTCCTATCCGGAGATTCCATTTGCCAGGGTACAGGCACATTTTGGAAAAGGGAAAGCTTCATGAAGACGGGCCTTTGGGGAGAGCAGCTAAAGTTATGGCAAGATGTAGAATTACACGTGCGTATTCTGCTGATGGGTATGACGTATGTCAAGTGTATGGATATGCATCCAGACATTTACCTAAGGGTCAGCTATGTGAGCATATCTCGAACTGGATTCCATTCCCCTGAAAAAATTGAAAGCCGCATTTGGATCATGGCCAGTACCATGGAAAAGATGATCGAATTACAACTTAAGGATCGGTATAAAGATGCATTACGTCACATGTTCACCGACATCTTTTTCAGTGCTGCCAATGGCCGGCAGTTGATTCTTTCTGATCGACTTCTTCATTTAGAATCATTCTGGCATCTGTTCGATACCCAGGAGCGAAGGGCTTTTCGGACGTACTCATTCATGCAGCGATACCGGCTCTATAAAATCCAGTCGTTAAAAAGATTATTAACCGAACGTATCACGTATTTCGTTCCACCAAGGATATCCCGAATTGGGACTGTACCTTATCTATCCACTGTACGATAAAGTTTTTGGAGAAAATCCGGAGTCAACTCCTAAGCCGATAAATAGCTGCAGTATATTCTGGAAGGCTCCAAAAATACCTATATTTTCTTAAGGACTGACAATCCATGAGTGCCAAAAGTGGAGAGCCTATCATTGATGTCGTTATACCTGTTAAGAACGGCTTACCTGAAATACAAGAGTGCATTCAGGGACTCTTAGCTCAGTCTCTGGCGCCCAGGCGAATCATCGCCATCGATTCAGGATCAAATGACGGAACCTGTGAGTACTTGAGAACAGTACCAATGGTAGACATTATTCGTATCGATTCTTCTCAGTTCAACCATGGACTTACCCGGAATATAGGTTGGAAGCATTCAGATGCGGATCTCATATTTTACACCGTACAGGATGCAAAAGCGCACTCCAGTCAATTACTGTGTCAAATGGCAGATGGATTCTCTGATTCAACAGTATGGGGAGTGTGTGGGTCGCAGATCGTTTGCCGTAATGAGTACAGTAATCCTATGCTTTGGCATCGGCCAATTGATCTGCCTATTGATCAACGATATCAATTGACAGCAAGTCATGATTTTGATGCATGTACACCGACAGAAAAGCAGCAAATGTGTGGTTGGGACAATGTCGTTGCGATGTACAGGCGAACAGCTTTACAGGAGGCGCCTTTCCGGGATGTAAGTTTTGGTGAAGACATGTTATGGGCATCAGATGCTTTACGAAAAGGAGCAACTCTCCTGTACAGACCTTCTGCAACAGTCTGCCATCATCATCTAGAAGACAGGAAACAAATGATGCGACGTTTATTGTCGACTCTTTATTTTCGACATCTACATTTCGGATATCTGGAAACCATAAAGCCTTTGACTTGGAAAGGGTATTTGCGACTGCTCCGCCACGTCGCTCTCAACAGACAAGTACCGTTCAATCGCCGTTGGTACTGGTTCACATACAATATTCAAAGGGAGAAAGCTGCCTTTGAGGCCTGGGAATTGTTTCGTAAATCTATTTTAATTGGGGGAAATGCCATGGAATCTCTCTATAAAGAGTGGGTGGCGATGCCCCCTATTCCATTGAAAAGAAAGCAATGGTGATTGATCCTAGGATTATATCTTTGAAATATGAGGCCAAGCAGAAGGGCTGTATCTAAAAATCCTCGAATCAAATCGGCAAGACCTTACACATTTTTTAGATTTTTAGGTATACCGATTTACTGGTAAAAAGTCGTCCTTCATGAGCCATCCTATTATATCATCCACAGACACACGCTACCAACGATGTATTCTTTCTGTAATGGATAACATTGCAGATCCAGATATCCGATTCGATGAGAGTGGTGTCTGCCATTATTTCCAACAGTATCGGGAAAAGGAGGCTTCCAGTGTCCCTCGTGGAGATCAAGCAGCCAGAATGCTGGTAAAGTTTGTGGAGACCATACGGACCTCGGGCAGAGGTCGAAAGTATGATTGTATTATGGGCCTCAGTGGAGGCGTCGATAGTAGTTACCTGGCATATTTAGCCCATAACTATGGACTTCGCCCTTTGGCAGTGCACTTCGATAATGGCTGGAATTCTGAGTTGGCCGTGATGAACATCGAGCACATCATTCGACGTCTAGGCTTTGATCTGAATACGTATGTTGTTGATTGGCGGGAATTCAGAAGCCTTCAACTGGCCTACTTGCGGGCTTCTGTCGTCGATATAGAGGCTATCACAGATCATGCCATCATCGCTGTCCTGTATCGTCTGGCAAAGCAATTCAATATACCCTATATTCTAAGTGGAACCAATGTTCAAACAGAGAGTACCATGCCACCATCATGGATCTTTCCCAAAACGGATCCTGTAAACATTAAGGCCATTTATCGGGCTCATGGCGACGGCATGCTCAAGACCTATCCGTTTATTCGTCCCAGAATGCAACGGATATATCAGTCTATCAAAAAAGTGCAGAGCGTATCGTTGCTCAATATGGTCGATTATGACAAGTATGCAGTCAAAGAGACTTTGCAGCGTGAGTTTGGCTGGAGGGACTATGGAGGGAAACATTATGAAAGCGTATGGACACGATTTTTTCAAGGGTATATTCTTCCAACGAAATTTCATATCGACAAGCGGAAGCCTCATTTGAGTGATCTTATCTTTGCTGGGCAGATGACGAGGGATGAGGCCCTTGCAGAGCTTTCTAAGCCCATCTATGACGAGCGGCTTTTATCAGAAGATAAGGCGTTTGTTCTTAAAAAGCTTGCACTTTCCGAGGAACAGTTTAATCATCTGATGTCTTTACCACCCAGAAGCCATTATATGTTTGACTGTGAGAAGCCATTGGATGAGCGTTACCCCATACTTTATCCATTGAAAAAAGCCTATCGGTGCTTTTTCCCGACTAGTTCTGGGCATGATATCCTGAAATAAGCCTGTACATGATTACTATTGTCAACTACGGACTCGGAAATCTAGCTTCCATTCAGAATATGTGCAAGCGGCTGGGTATCGACTCTTGTATCAGCAATGATAAGCATGTAATTGCTGCAGCAGACCGCCTCATTCTCCCGGGTGTCGGTCATTTCCGAAGAGGCATGGAGAACATCCTGGCATCCGGTTTAAAAGAAGTCCTAGACGAAACAGTCCTGATCCGTAAATGTCCCATTTTAGGTATTTGCCTGGGTGCTCAGTTGATGACTACGCATAGTGAAGAGGGGGATGTGGATGGTCTTGCCTGGGTGGATGCGGTCACTGTAGGATTTGACACTTCCCGGCTGGGGAGAAGGAAAGTACCCCATATGGGATGGTCCGATATAAAAATTACAGCAGATGGAAATCCACTTTGGGATGATCTCCCCTCAAGCCCAAGATTCTATTTTGTGCATACCTACCATTTCTCCGTGATGCAGCCTGAAGAAGTTGCAGCCACGGCTATGTACGGGTACTCATTTACTTGTGCCTTTCGCAAAGGCAATATTTATGGTTTGCAGTTTCACCCGGAAAAGAGTCATAAATTTGGAATGAGGATTCTTTCAAATTTTGCAAAGTGCTGATATGGGTCGAGTACGGATTATTCCCATCCTCTTGCTCGATAGTGGCGGTTTGTACAAGACAGTGCGTTTCGCCAAGCCCAGGTATATCGGAGATCCGATCAATACCGTAAAAATT
Organism: Bacteroidota bacterium; assembly: GCA_016868815.1. Taxonomy (GTDB): domain Bacteria; phylum Bacteroidota; class Bacteroidia; order Chitinophagales; family Chitinophagaceae; genus Pollutibacter. The sequence continues at coordinate 440,262 of VGFQ01000001.1, read as the reverse complement.
TTTAATGAGAAAGAAGCCGATGAGCTGATTGTATTGGATTTTCGGGCCTCTTATCAAAAACGTCAGCCTGACTTCTCTAAAATCTATGATATTGCAGGAGAGGCTTTCATGCCCATGGCCTACGGCGGTGGGATTCGCACCTTAGACGATGCCAAAAAAGTCTTTGACTCGGGATATGAAAAAGTAGTACTCAATACCATTTTGTTTCGTGACAAGACCCTCATTCGTCAGATAGCAAATATCTTCGGCTCACAGTCCGTTGTAGCCTCCATTGATGTCCGAAATAACTGGCTCGGGCGTTCAAGAGTTTTCGGCTGCTCCGGCACACAGGAACATGGTATGACTCCAATTCAATGGGCCTCCATGCTGGAGGAATGCGGAGCAGGGGAAATCATGCTAAATGCCATCTCCAAAGACGGCACCTGGGAAGGGTATGACCTCGCCCTCATTCAGGAAGTGTCACATGGCATTGGTATTCCACTGATAGCTTGCGGAGGTGCTTCAGGGCTGGGCGACTTCCGAATGGCCGTTGAGGCTGGGGCCTCTGCCGTCGCTGCCGGGAGTTATTTTGTGTTCCAAAAAAAAGGGATGGGTGTACTCATTAGTTTCTGTACAGGCGTAGAAATACACAGAGAAGATATAGCACAGATATGAAGATTAAATTTGCAATCATTGGATGTGGTCGCATAGCCATGAGGCATGCCGAATACATTCGTTCGATGGGCATCTTGACGGCTGTTTGCGACATCGATCCAAAAAAGGCAGCCAGCTTTGGAGACATTTTTGGGGCTCGTCATTATGTCGATGTGGATGACATGCTCCGTTCCGAAACGGAGTTGGATGTAGTATCCGTCTGCTCGCCCAATGGCCTACATGCGGTACATACCATTCAGGCACTCCGTACGGGCTGTCATGTGCTTTGTGAGAAGCCAATGGCATTGTCTGTGCAAGACTGCCGTGCGATGATCTTCGAAGCTGAGAAGGCGAACAGAAGGCTGTTCATCGTGAAACAAAACCGGTTCAACCCCCCCGTCGCTGCTGTAAAAAAACTCATCGACGAGGGCCGGCTGGGACGCATCTACAGCATTCAGTTGAACTGCTTTTGGAATCGGAATAGGGCATACTTTTCGGATAGATGGCGTGGCACGCGAGAGCTCGACGGAGGAACCCTTTTCACACAATTCAGCCATTTTATTGACCTCCTCTATTGGATGGTAGGTGATGTCAGAGATGTACATGCATTTGCTGCTAATTTCAACCACGCCGAAACCATCCAATTTGAAGATACGGGCGTCGTTGCCTTGCGATTCTACAATGATGCTATAGGCACTATCCATTTCACCATCAACAGCCATGACCACAACATGGAAGGGTCCTTAACGATCTTTGCTGAGAAAGGAACCATCAAGATTGGCGGGCAATACCTCAATGAGCTGGAGTATCAGAGTCTTGAGGGAGATCAAATCGGCGAACTTCCGCCTGGCAACCCCCCCAATCACTATGGTCAGTATATCGGCTCTATGAGTAATCATGGCAAGGTGTATGGCAATGTCGTAGACGTCCTTACAAAAGGCGACATCATTGCTACCAATGGCTATGAAGGCCTGAAGACGGTTGAAATCATAGACCGAATCTACAGTGCAACTACCCTGCTGAATACTCAAGGCAAATAATATGATCTTTACGATATTTGTTACCTCTGCCCACTCAATCATGGCTCCATGGAAAAAATTCCTTTCGTTGATCTATATGCTCAATACCTCACTATTCGGGATGATATCAACCGTTCTATTTCCAATGTAATCACTGATACGGCCTTCATTGGAGGTGCTTATGTCACGGCATTCGAGGCAGCTTTTGCCCAATATCTTGAGGTAGACCATGTCGTTTCCTGCGCCAACGGGACGGACTCCATGGAGATCATTCTCAAGGCCTGGGGGGTCGGTCATGGGGATGAAGTCTTAGTGCCAGCGAACTCCTGGATAAGCACTGCGGAGGCCGTAGGCAATGTAGGGGCAAGGCCCGTCTTCGTGGATGTTGACCCTTTGTACTACACGATTGACACAGCCCTTATTGAAAGTGCCATCACTGCGAATACCAAGGCCATTATTCCGGTCCACCTCTATGGCCATCCGGCTGATATGCCAGCCATCATGGTGATTGCGGAGCGGCACCGCCTGCAAGTCTTGGAAGACTGTGCCCAATCCCACGGCGCCTCCATAGAGGGTAAACGTACTGGCACATTCGGCCATGCTGCCAGTTTTAGTTTTTACCCCGGAAAAAATCTTGGGGCCTACGGTGATGCAGGTTGCATGGCAACAAATGACGCTATTCTGGCTGCACATATTCGAATGATTGCTAATCATGGGCAAAAAGCAAAACACAACCATCTTATTGAGGGGCGAAACAGCCGACTAGATGGCTTGCACGCTGCCATACTTTCCGCCAAACTCCCCCATTTGGATGACTGGAATCGAGGTCGGCAGAAGGTTTCAGCCGCCTATTCGGCCAGGCTCGAGGAGCTTGACATCGACACGCCAATGATCAAAGAAGGATACTTCCATGCGTTTCACCTCTATGTCGTACGAACCGACCATCGGGATGCTTTATCCCAGCACTTAAAGGCAAATGGCATCGAAACAGCCATTCACTATCCGACAGCCCTCCCATTTTTACCTTGCTATGCACATATGGGCTATAAGCCTGCTGATTTTCCAGTGGCCTTCACCAACCAGTCGCAGATTTTATCCCTGCCTATCTTTGCTGAGATGACCCCTACGATGGTTGATAGGGTCCTAGATGCCATCTCTACGTTTGAGTATGTTCCGACTCACCGGTAAGACGGTGTATCTCATCTCCCACGAGCGGTGGGGGGCAATGAAGATCAGTAAGCATCACTATGCCCAAGAACTTGCCCATAGAGGCTGCCAGGTTTTCTTTCTAGAGCCTCCAGACCTTGCCTACGAAGGCATCTCTATCACTCCATCTTTGGAGCACCACAGACTCCACATCGTTCGATATAGACCCATATTTCGGGGCAAACGTTTTCTCCCCCCTTTTCTTTACTCTTTGCTGATTCGGATGCAAGTCCGAGCTCTTCTTCGTGCTATCGGCCAGAAGCCAGATCTGATTTGGTGTTTCCAAGGTTACTTGTATCAGGATCTGCGCTATTTCGGAGCGTCGCATAGTCTTTTTTTTGCCGCAGACCACTTTCCCAGAGAAGAACCTCCCACCGAGCTGTATTCATCAGACCTGATCCTGACGGTTTCTGACACGATCCGTCAGCGTCTGCTGGCGAAGGGGTTCTCTTGCCAGCAGATCAACCATGGCCTTCAGCGGACTTTTGCGGAAAGAGCCTTGCAGAATTGGCAGCAGTATGGCTCCCGAAAGCAGAACCAGCCGCCAGTGGTTGGGTATTCGGGTAATCTGCGCATTGAGACGATCGATCATAAGGCCATGCTGGAGGTCATTCGAAGACTGCCGGGCTATCAGTTCGTTTTCTGGGGCTCTTATCAAGAAAATGACCTGAACCTATATGGCCTAAGGGGTCCAGAAACGGAAGCCTTCCTTCATCAGCTGCAATGCTTTCCCAATGTTATCTTGAGAGGGCCCCTTCCTGCAGACCAGCTGGCAGAGGAGATAAACGGTGTTGACATACTCTGGCTTTGCTGGCAGTTCAAAGGATTGCCCAACAGGGACAACGCGAACTCACATAAGATCCTGGAATATCTTTCTACCGGTATACCTGTTATCACTCATGCCGTCCTCGCATATGCGGATTCCGACCTGATGTATATGCTGCCGATGGACCAGGCAGCCGATTTCCCCGATTTCTTTTGCAAGACAGCAGCCATGGTGTCGGAGGGAGAGGATCCCAGCCTTGTCAGCCGAAGGATTTCCTTTGCCGTTGAAAATGCTTATGCCCGCCATTTGGATTATATCGAAGGCCTCTTGAATGACATCCGACCATGAGGAATGGAAAGTCAATCCTTTTTCTGACGACCGTCAACCTATCTGCCAATCCAAGGCTGGTGAAAGAGATCGACCTTGCCATCCACAATGGTTACCAGGTATCGGTAATCCTTTTCCGTTTGGGTAATTGGGGCGACGAGAATGACCTTCGATTAATGGCCCAGTATCGCATTGTCCGCTTCATGCGCCTGTCAGCACTTCGCAGGCCTTTTGGTATGTGGCTGCTCAGCAGCATTCTGGAGCGTGTGTCTAGGGTTTTATGCCGCTTTTCGGAGCTGCCAGAGCTGCATGCCATGGCCATTGAAAAGCGATACATCCTGCTCCGCAGGGCAGTAATCCATCTGAACGGCAACTATGACTGGGTGATTGCTCATAACCCGGCGGCTTTTCATCCTGCCCTCTTGGCAGCTCGTCGGTTTGGAGCTCGTTTTGGGATGGATGTGGAGGATTATCATCCTGCAGAAACCCAGCTTCCACATAGGGCCCATTCCCTTCGTACCGTGATGAAGGCCTGTCTGGCGGAGGCTGACTATGCTTCCTATGCTGCACCATTGATTCGGGAAGCCTCTGATCGTGACATATCCATCCCTCGCGGAACTGGATTTGTTGTGTTGAATGCGTTTCCCAAAGCAGAATTCCCCAAGCCAGACAGCATTTTAACAGGCCCTCTGAGGCTGGTCTGGTTTTCTCAGCATATTCATGTGGGTAGAGGGTTGGAAATGGTGCTGCCCGTAGTCTCTAGATATGCAACAACTGTTGAGTTACATCTGTACGGCCAACTGAATCGATCTTTCAGTGATCGGCATATATCAGGAATTCCGAATGTACACTTGCATGGTGCATTGCCACAGCATGAACTGCACAGCCGCCTGGGACAATACGATATTGGCTTGGCAGTAGATGTGCTCTCAGATGCCAATCGAGACCTGGTAGTGACCAACAAAATCATGGCTTACTTGCAGGCGGGGTTATACCTGGCGGTTACTGAGACCCGGGCGCAACAGCTACTCTTGGCAGAATTTCCCAAACATGGTTCGCTGTTTGCTCCCAGTGAAGTTCATTTTTCAGAACAGCTGGAGACATTGATTGTGGCAAAAGAGGAAATACGACAATCCAGGGCCAGCAGACATGAGGCTGCCTTGCTGATGGACTGGTCAACTGAGTCTTCCAAGCTGCTGCAAGTTTGGGCAGCAGGCTAAGCGTCCCAATGCTAAATACCTTTATGACGCTTCATCCATGAAAAGACCTATTCATGGGGAGAGGGAGGTGGCTTCTTTAAATATCACTTTGGAACAGAAAAATTGTCTGTCGTTCACCCAATAAACGTAGCATTGCAAGAAGATACCTGTAGAGCCTATCTTGACTTTTCATTCATTGTCTTTTGAAGAAGATTCTCATCATTTCGCCCCATTATCCACCCTCTAATTTGGTGGCTGTCCACAGGACTCGTTTGTTTGCACGTCACCTTCCTGCATTAGGTTGGGAGCCTCACATCCTGACTGTACACGAGCAGCATTATGAAGAGACCTTGGATTGGGATCTTTGTCGCCTGTTGCCTGAAGGACAAAAAATTTATAAGTCTAAGGCCTTTAATGTCACGAAGCCTAGGTTGATAGGGGATATTGGCCTTCGTGGATTTTTTTACCTTTTACAGTATGCCGTCAGGATCATCAAAGAGCAAAGCATCGATCTTATCTACATCCCTATCCCTTCTTTTTACGGATCGTTGTTGGGACGCCTGTTGCAAAAGCGTACTGGAGTGCCTTATGGAATTGATTTCATAGACCCATGGGTGCAGATCTTTCCCGGGTCCGAAAAGATTTTTTCCCGGCATTGGTGGAGTACGCAGTTCTCCAGGTGGCTGGAGCCTATGGCTGTCCGAAAAGCATCGTTCATTACAGGTGTGGCAGAGGGGTACTATCGAGGCGTCCAGAATAGAAATCCGGAACTCTTAAAATCCTGCCTTTTTGCAGCTATGCCTTATGGTGGGGAGGCGGCAGACCACGATGCCATCACGACCATTGAGAAACGACCCTATCTTTTTACCAGTGCAGGCAAGTATATTTTTGTATATGCGGGGGCACTTCTTCCAAAGGCGCATGCTCCCTTGGAAGCCATCTTTAGGTCTATTGCAGCCTCAAAGGATAAATTTATAAATGTCGAATTTCATTTTATTGGTACGGGCACCACAGCCGACGACCCTGAGGGGTACAAGGTGCGTTCCTATGCCCAGAAGTACGGCCTTTGGGGGACGGTTGTATTCGAGCATCCCAAGAGGATCTCATATCTTGACGTACTTGTACATCTGGCAGCGGCAGATGCTATCTTCATTCTTGGTAGTACAGAGCCACATTACACTCCCTCCAAGACTTACCAGTCGGTTCTTAGCAAGAAGCCTATTTTCGCCGTCTTGCACAATGAAAGTACTTCTGTTGAAATCATTCGTAATTCCCATGCTGGTCAGGTTCTTGATTTCGGCGGGGAGGAGGATGTAGCCCAACTAGAGCAATCGTTCCTTCCCTCTTATCAAACCTTTCGTGATTTTGCTGATGGCTTCGATCCTACGATTGTTGATCATAAGGCATTTCACGGCTTTTCTGCCTTTGAAGTCACCAGCAGACTAGTAACGATTCTGAATAAGGTGGTTGAAGTCTTACCTGCTGCGTCAAGCAAACTTCAGGTACCGGAGCCCGCGCAAAAGGATGGGCAAGAGACTTTCCCTTCCCACTATCCTTCCTATGTGCCAATTGAACCTGGAAGAGTATCTGCCGAGCCTTCCCGCAATCCCAAGGTGTTAATAATATACCCGCATTATCCCCCATCGAATCTTGTCGGTGTTCATCGTATCCGATTGTTTGCCCAACATCTACCATCTTACGGATGGCGACCCTGTATTCTGACGGTTCATGAGCGACATTATGAAGAGCGCTTGGATTACGATATGAATCGATTGCTCCCGGAAGGACAGTGGATTGTAAAGACATCTGCATTCCCTTTGTCACGTCCCCGTCTTATTGGGGATATAGGGCTTAGAGCTTTTTTTTTCCTTTATTTCAGGGCAGTGGATATCATCCGGAAGGAAAAGATCGATCTTGTGTATTTCAGCATACCCTCATACTACGTGGTATTACTGGGTCCCATGCTGAAGTTTCGTACAGGAATACTTTATGGAGTCGACTACCAAGACCCCTGGGTGCATGAATTTCCCGGGTCACAAAAAACTTTTTCACGTCATTGGTGGAGTTCCCGTCTTTCTCGCCTGCTAGAACCCTTGGCTATTAGGAAAGCAACATGGATTACGGGCGTTGCTGAATCATACTACCAGGGTGTAAAGGATAGGAACCCCAGGCTGTCAAAGACATGCTTATTTGATGCGATGCCGATGGGCGGAGAGGTTGCAGATCATCGGGTAATGCCTTCCCTTGGGCGAGATCCGTATGTCTTTCAGGGTGACGGCCGGTTTAGATTTGTATATGCAGGCGCATTACTACCAAAAGCCTATGAAATACTAGATGCAGTTTTCCGTGCTATGTCCACCTCTCTCTCAGATTTCAAGGATGTCGAGTTTCATTTCATCGGAACAGGTCGTTCGAATACAGATCCTGAAGGCTTCAAAGTTCGTCCATATGCAGAGCGGTATGGATTATGGGGCACAGTTGTATTCGAATTTCCTCAGCGGATCCCTTACTTAGACGTGTTGGTTCATTTGGAAGCAGCCAATGCCGTCTTTATCCTGGGCAGCACGGAGGCCCACTATACACCATCTAAAACATATCAGGGTGTTTTGAGTGGAAAGCCTGTGTTGGCCGTCCTGCACCAAAGCAGTACGGCTATCGAAGTGTTGCGACAGACTGGTGCGGGGATGGCACTTGAATTTGCTGGGGAGTCTGATATTGAAAAAATCGACCGTCATTTTATGGATACATACAGGGCCTTCAGATCCTTTGCAGCTACCTACCATCCGAGTCAAGTAAATACTGAAGTGCTGGATACATATTCAGCTCATGCAGTTACTGGCCGCCTGGCGAGATTACTGAATGTTGTGATGGGCAACCGTAGGTTGATTTCACGACCTCTGGTACAAGAGGTTTAGCGACTGACTTTTATTGACGCCCTAGAATGAACGATTGATATGCCCAGACTTGCCATTGTATCTACCCATCCTATTCAATACAATGCACCCCTTTTTTCAAAGCTGTCGGGTTACAGCGATATTCAACTTAAAGTCTTTTATACCTGGTCACAAACCCAGCTTGGTAGTCAGTACGACCCCGACTTCAACCGGAATATTCAATGGGACATCCCGTTGCTGGAGGGGTATGAATATACCTTTGTAGACAATACGGCCAAGAGACCAGGGTCAGATCGTTTCATGGGTATTGTCAATCCAGGGCTTATCAGGGCTTTGGAGGAATGGATTCCAGATGCAATCCTCGTTATTACCTGGGCACATTACAGTCACCTCCAGGTATTACGGCATTTTCATGGGAAGGTGCTGCTCCTGTTCCGAGGGGATTCGACGCTTTTGGACCCAGCGTCTGGCTTTAAGCGTTTTTTTCGCAAACAACTCTTGACTTGGGTATATCGGCATATCGACCTGGCTTTATATGTCGGTCAGTGCAACCGAGCCTACTATCTAGCACATGGTTTAAATGAAATAAGGCTGCATCGGGCGCCCCATGCCATTGATAATGAGCGGTTTATGAATCTGAGTGATTCAGCTGAGGCAGCGGCTACCGTGCAGCGGAGGTTTTTGGGAATCCGGGATGATCAAATCGTAATCCTGTTTTGTGGGAAGCTGGAGCCAAAGAAAGATCCTGGCTGTTTGATTCGACTGGCTGCACTTGTCCCGTCAGAACGGCTTAATTTCGTATATGCTGGGGAAGGAATGCTGAAAGAGGCACTCCTGAAAGATGCGCATGCAGACAGAAGGTTCCATTTCCTGGGTTTCCAGAATCAACAAGCCTTGCCTGTCTTATATCGAATGGCAGATATCATCATTTTACCCTCCCTCTATAATGAGACCTGGGGGTTGGTCGTGAATGAGGCCATGGCTTGCGGCCGTCCTGCCATGGTTTCTACGCAAGCTGGCTGCACAGCCGATCTCATTGACGAGGGGCAAACCGGTTGGGCCTTTGCCCCTGGCCCGAAAGGGGAGCAGAAGTTGGCAGGCATCTTGCATTCTGTCATAGATGGTACCATAGACTTGCGGAGTATGGGGCACAAAGCCTTGGCAAAGATCCAGCCATTTTCAATTGACACGATTGCCCATGCAGTCTCTCAGGCTTTAAACCTGACCTTGCCTTTTACATCTTTAAAGAAAAGTCTATGAATAGGTTCCTGCCCACAGCGATCTATTTGACGGTATTCATCACATCATTGATTTTTCATGAAATGAGCCGACTGCTGGTGTGGGTGCTGTTAACAGTGTCTTTATTATCCATCATCGACAAGATGGGTAAAGGCATCGTACTCAGGGAGTCGATCGCTTTTCTTTATATCATGACATGTTTGGTCATGCCGATCATGGGGTATGACATCTATAATCAAAACTTCCATCGGGCAGGCTCTGTGGGATATACCATGCAGGTGACAGAGACAATCTATTTCTCCTATGTGATTCCTGCTGTTACTGGTTTTTGTCTTACGATCACCTTCCCGCTGCAGTCTAAGGATTACTCAGACGACAACCCTGGTATTTCAAAGATCCTGGAACGTGCTACGGTCATATTGAAAAACGAGCAGGTACTCGGCATTGTGATCATGTTTGCAGGCTTGATGTCTTTTGCCTTCAATAAAGTATTACCCGTCTTTTTACAATATGTCAGCACCATTCTCTTTCTGACTTGCTTCGTTAGTCTGCTCTATATATACTATTCACCCAACCGGTCGAACAAGTCGATCATCATCCTTACATTCAGCTCCGCGATTCTATTCTACTCCATGTCGATCGGTATGTTCACCATCATGATCTATATGGGTATTACGATTTCATCGTTTTTTTTCCTGGGCAACAAAATGTCGCTTTTCAGGAAGGTCACGATTCTTCTGGCGGCATTCTTTATCATCACCGTCATTCAGAATACGAAGAGAACTTTTCGGAACATTGTCTTCAATAAGGGTTCAGACAACAAGGTGGAACTCTTTGCTAAACTTTTCGTTGAAAATTTAAGTAGTGGTACAGGGCTTTTTGAGTCAAAGGCTTTTTTCCCGGTTTATCTGAGGCTCAATCAGGGGTGGATTATTTCCAAAGTGATCCATCGATTCCCTGCAGTCAAGGAGCATGACAACGGAAAAGTCCTATTCAATACCATTTTTGCCAGTTTCATCCCTAGGTTCTTGTGGCCAGACAAGCCTACGGCAGACGGGCATTTCAACATGCGGTATTATGCCGGCACCAAGTTGTCGAAATATACTTCGATGAATGTAGGACCGCTGGGTGAATCATACGCAAGTTTCGGAGCCATTGGAGGCATTGCTTTCCTTTTCCTGATTGGTGTGTCAATACGATGGGTCTACGGGCTAATTTTTTCGCTCTCCCGTCACGTTCCACTGATTATTTTCTGGATACCTGTCATGTTCTATCAGATCACGTATTCCGCTGAGACTGATCTGATGCAGATCCTCAACTCGATCATCAAAGTCTCGGTCTTTATGTCGGTCATTTACTTTTTTCTACCCTCATGGCTGGGAAGGCGACGCTCCACTAACGCTTCCCGGCAGATGACCCTAAGCCTGCAATGAGGGCCATCCATATCCTACGGAAAAGGGATCCGCGCTTTTTCAGCCTGGAGTCTGTTTTTGAGCATGTTCGTCAGGGATGGTCACTTGGTGCAACCCCGGAGGTCTGGGAGCTTCCAAAGCCTGGTTTTTCTCTGTGGAACTGTGTATTCCTTTGGTTGAAGGCCCGACGTGCGCCTGGAGACACTGTTTTTCATGTCACCGGGGACGCTTTGTACGCCGTTTTTGGCTTGCCGCGTCGCCGAACGACCTTGACGGTGCATGATTGCGTCTTTGTCCGTCAGCGATATGGAGTCAGGAGGTGGTTAATCCTTACCCTTACATTGGACTGGCCCGTTCGCTACTGCCGTCGGGTGACGGCTATCTCAGATAAGACGAAGCTGGAGATCATTCGTCTGACAGGCTGCGCCCCCCGGCGGATCGTTGTCATTCCCAACCCCATTTCTCCTCATATCCGGTATCTGCCGGCCCATTTTCATACCCCTTGCCCCCGCCTGCTGTTTATGGGGATAACACCCAACAAGAACCTCCCTCGGGTCATCCAGGCCTTAGAGGGGTTGAACGTGCACCTGACGGTCATAGGCCGATTGGATGAATCACAAAGCCAGCTGCTCAAAATGGCTGGCTTCCCCTATGAAAATATACACGGGCTGAGTGCAGAAGAGGTAGCCCATCAGTACACTTCCTGCGACGTCGTGCTGCTGCCCTCTCTGTATGAAGGCTTTGGACTGCCGGTGGTGGAAGGCTTCCAGGCCGGCCGGCCGGTTGTCACCAGCCATCTATCTCCTATGAGCGATATTGCGGGCGATGCAGCCTGTCTGGTGGACCCGGAAGACATCGGCAGCATACGGGCAGGCATCCTTCGGGTCTGCTCGGATAGCCAATATCGGGAGGAGCTGGTACAGAAAGGCCTTACCAAAGCGCTGCAGTATCAGCCGGCAGTGATAGCCAAGGCCTATGCCTCCCATTATCAGGCCCTGCTGCAGGAAGCAGGTTGAGGGCTCTCAACATTAAGGCATGTGTGGTATTTGCGGCATCATAGATTTCTCTGGCAGCGGCCTGCCACGGCAGGACGCGCTGCGCGCTATGGCGAATGCCATGAGCCATCGGGGTCCGGACGCAGATGGTTTTTTCATGGATGGGCCAGCCGCCCTTGGCCATCGCCGCCTCTCCATCCTGGATCTGTCCGACTCCGCCAACCAGCCGCTGACGGATGTCTCGGGTCGGTACACGATCGTCTTCAACGGCGAGCTCTATAATTTCCGGGAGGTCAAGGCTCGGCTGCAGCAATATCCCTTTCAAACACAGGGGGATACAGAAGTGGTCTTGGCAGCCTTTGCTGCCTGGGGTACTGCCTGTGTAGTGCAATTCCGGGGGATGTTCGCCTTTGCCGTCTGGGACCATCAGGAGGGCAAGCTCTGGCTGTGCAGGGACCGGATGGGTGTCAAGCCCTTGTACTATCATCAAGAAGGGGATAGGTTCATCTTTGCTTCGGAGGTACGGGCCCTGCTCGCCTCCGGCCTTGTCCGCCCGCAATTGGATAGGAAAGCCATGTACGACTATCTTTCCTTCCAGTCGTTCAGCCAGCCGCGCGCTCCCATCGAGGATGTGCGACAACTCTCCGCCGGATCCTGGATGCAGGTCTGCCAAGGCTCATCCTCCGAAGACATTTATTGGACTCCAGGTTCAGAGGCGCTTGCATTCGATTACAAAGATGCAGCGGGGGTACGGAGCCGGATCCGCTCCTTGTTGCGTGATGCCGTCGAGCAGCGCTTGGTCAGCGATGTCCCAGTAGGCGCTTTTCTGTCGGGCGGCATCGATTCTTCCGTTGTGGTGGGCATGATGGCCGAAGTGTCTGCAGAGCGCCCTGTGACGTTCAATGTTTCTTTCTCAGAGAAAGATTTTGACGAGTCCAGCTATGCCCGGTTGGTGGCGGACCGCTTCCATACCCGTCATGAGACCCTGTTGATGGCTCCGGAAGATTTTCTAGGCCTGCTGAACGAGGCCCTGGATGCGATGGACACGCCAAGTGCAGATGGCCCCAATACGTATTCCGTCTCCAAGGCGATCCGTCAGGCCGGCATCAAGGTGGCACTCTCTGGCGTCGGTGGAGATGAGTTGTTTGCCGGATACCCCTTCTTCCTCACCTGGCATCGGATGGCCAGATACAGGAGGCTCTTTCAGGCCACGAGCGCCATTCGGCTGCCCCTGGCAACCTGGATAGAGCGGACTTCTTCCAGCAAACTGCAACGCCTGGCGTCTATCCTGTCCGCCACAAGGCTAGAGATCGCGCAGGTTTACCCTGCCTTCCGACGCATCTTGCCTGAACCCTTGATAGCAGCTCTTACGACAGAACCCGGAGGAGTCACTTCGCTGGAAGAGGGACTGGCACAGGCCATGCCCAGGTTGGAAAGGCTACCCCTGTTGGGTCAGGTTTCTGCGGCAGAATATGCAGGGTACACGCAGCATACCTTGCTGAAGGATACTGACCAGATGAGTATGGCTGTCTCCCTGGAAATCCGGGAGCCCTTTTTTGATCATGCCCTGGTCGACTTCATGATGCATGTGCCGGATGACTTACGCTATCCGGTCTATCCCAAGTCGCTGCTGGTGGAGTCTGTACGTCCCCTCTTGCCCGATGATATCGTCCACCGCCGCAAGCAAGGATTTTTATTTCCCTGGAAGCATTGGATGCGGGGCCCACTCAGGGGCTTCTGTGCGGAGAGGATCCAGCGACATGCCGAGCGTCCTTTCATCCGTGGCCATGCTTTATCTGCCTACTGGCAGCGATTCCTCCGGGAAGATCCTGCCGTCCGGTGGCAGGAGCTGTGGCAGTTTGTCGTCTTGGAACATTGGATGCAAAAGAATGGGGTACAATAGTCCAACTCATCCATTGTCTGATGCCTGAGTATTCAGATATGAAGTCCCCGGCATCCCCTGCCCGCCCCCGGGTGCTGGTGATGGCCGACTGGTACCTGCCCGGATTCCGGGCTGGAGGTCCCATCCGGTCTGTAGCCCATTTCGCGGAACATTTGGAAGCGTTGCTCGACATCTATGTGCTGACGACAGACAGAGATTATGGATGCATAACACCTTATGAGGGGGTAGTGGCCGACCAGTGGCAATGGCGTTCGCGTCACCGAGTTTTTTATGCCAGTCCGGGCAGCCTTCGCTGGCATCGACTCTTATCGATCATCCGAGCGGTGAAGCCTGACCATCTTTACCTGAACAGCATGTTCTCTCGGCATATGGTCATCTATCCATTGCTCATGCATCGATGGGGGCTGGTGCCAGCATCCGTACTCCTTGCTCCCAGGGGGATGCTGATGGCTTCTGCCTTGGCTATTAAGCCGCTTCGTAAGAGGGCCTTCCTATGGTTGCTGCGCAGCATAGGCATCTCGCAAAGGATCCGATTTCAGGCAACCAACGAAAACGAGGCAGCAGACGTGAGGCGTTTTTTTGGCCCTGCTACCTGTATATGTCGCATAGAAAATCTTCCCGGTCTGCCCGGGGCCTTCTATCCTCCTCCTGATAAGCAGCCCGGATCGCTGAAACTGTCTTTCGTCGGCCGAAGCCATCCGATCAAGAACCTTGACTTCTTGCTCCAAGTCCTGTCAGAGGTCAAGGCTTCCATTGAACTGACGGCTGTTCTTATGGCTGAGGACGAAGACTATGAGGCAACATGCCGTGCAAAAGCCCTCACCCTTGCGCCGCACCATCAGGTCCATTTCAAGCGGGATATCCCCCATGAAGAGATATCTGAAATCCTCCGCGCATCTCATATTTTTGTACTTCCCACCAAAGGCGAGAACTTTGGACATTCCATCTTTGAAGCTTTGGCAGCCGGCCGGCCCGTCATGATCAGCGATCAGACACCCTGGAGGGGTTTGCAGTCAGCCAAGGCAGGATGGGATTTGCCCATCGACAGCCACCATCCCTTCCGGGATGAGCTGCAAGCGGCGGCAGCCATGGATCATCCTACCCTCCTTGGCTGGTGCCAGGGTGCCTGGCATCTGGCTCAAGAGAGTATGCAGGGCTCCGCACAGATGGTTAGCAAGTATCTGGAACAATTTACATAGATGTACATCCTCGGACTGAACGCCTTCCACGCCGATTCTTCTGCAGCCATTTTTAAAGACGGCGTGATGATCGCCGCCACGGAGGAGGAGCGGTTTACCCGCATCAAGCACTGGGCAGGTTTTCCCTTGCATTCGATCCAATTTTGCTTGCGGGAAGCCGGCATCAGACTAGCAGAGGTGGATCATATCACCATCGGTACAGATCCAAGGGCGAAGGTTGCGAGCAAATTCAAGTATCTTCTGCAGAACCCTTCCTTGTGGGCTGGCGCCTTTCGACGTTTTCAGCGCAGCCGGGCCAAGACCAGCCCGGAGGAGCTATTCGAACCACTGGACCCTACTCTTACCTTCCAACAGATCCGTTCGAAGATCCGGAATATTGAACATCACCGAAGCCATCTGGCCTCTGCCTTCTATGCTTCCCCTTATGAGGAAGCTGCCTTGTTGTCCATCGATGGATCTGGCGACTTTACCACTACCATGATGGGGGTCGGTCGGGGGTCGCGCATAGAGGTGCTAGGCAGTGTTGATTTTCCCATGTCGATCGGCCTATTCTACACGGCCTTTACCCAGTTTCTGGGCTTCCCCCACTATGGCGATGAGTACAAGGTGATGGGTCTGGCTCCTTATGGGGAGCCTAAATATGTCGATAAAGTCATGGGGCTGGTGCATTTGATCCCGGGTGGACTGTTCCGCTGGAAGGATCAGTACTTTCATCGACCCAGTCGTGAGGCGCAGTCTGCATTTGTAACATATGTAAACCATGTCCCGCAGGTGGTGAATCTATATGCTCCTGCTTTTGTCGAAACGTTCGGGGTACCGCGCAAGACAGGGGAGGCGCTGACAGACTATCACCGAGACTTGGCAGCCTCTGTACAACGGGCTACAGAGGAAATC
Source organism: Bacteroidota bacterium (assembly GCA_016868815.1). Lineage (GTDB taxonomy): Bacteria > Bacteroidota > Bacteroidia > Chitinophagales > Chitinophagaceae > Pollutibacter. The sequence continues at coordinate 424,576 of VGFQ01000001.1, read as the reverse complement.
ATCTTTCATTGCCTGCGTACCGTGAGGGCTCTGACCGGTCTTCAAAAGGTTTGTGTGGCAGGGGGGGTTGCTCAGAATTCGGTGGCCAATGGTAAGATGGTGGATGCCACAGGATTCACGGGTGTCTATATCCCATCTGCTGGCCATGATGCAGGGATCTCCATGGGTTCAGCTTTATATCACTATCACCATAACCTGGGTGGAGCCAGGATGCCGTCCGTCCGGTCGGCGTATACCGGCATCCGCTTCTCGAACGATGAGATTGAGTCCATCCTCCAGGCCCGGGGCGTTGCCTACCGCCGGCTAGAAGATCCGGAACTCTATGAGACCGTTGCCCGCAAGATCATCGAGCCAGGCGTCGTCGGCTGGTTTCAGGGCCGGGCAGAGTTTGGCCCCCGGGCCTTGGGGGGACGGTCGATCCTGGCAGACCCCCGAAATCCAGATGCCAAGGACCTCCTGAACCTGAAGATCAAACGAAGAGAGAGCTTCCGACCGTTTGCTCCTTCGATATTGAAAGAATATACAGGCGACTGGTTCAGTCGGACCGACGAAGTGCCTTTCATGGAAAAAGTTTTTCCGATCCGTCCCGAGAAAAGGGCTGAGATTCCTGCCGTGACCCATGTAGACGGCACCGGCAGATTACAGACGGTTGACCAGGAGATCTCTCCCCGTTATCATGCACTCATTGATGCCTTCCGGCAGCAGACGGGTGTCCCCATCCTGTTGAACACTTCTTTCAATGAGAATGAACCTATAGTAAACACCCCACAAGAAGCCCTAGACTGTTACCTCCGGACACGGATGGACATGCTCGTTTTGGAAAATTGCGTCATTGAGCGAATTGGTGAACAGGATCTCTCTCTGCTAGAATCCGTCGATCGCACCATATCAAACGGAGTGTGAGATGCGTATATCCATCATCACAGCTACATATAACTCAGCCCGTACCATTGGTGAAACGCTACAGTCTGTCCAGTCCCAGTCGCACCCCGATGTCGAACACATCATCATCGACGGTGCCTCCACCGATGATACGCTCGCCATCATTGGCCAACATAGTTCCTTCGCGCAGACTATGATCTCAGAACCCGACCAAGGTATCTACGATGCTATGAATAAAGGCATTCGGTTGGCTACCGGGGATGTGATAGGCCTGCTGAACTCAGATGATGTCTATGCGCATGCGAAAGTCCTCGAAAAAGTGGCTGCAGCCTTTGAACACCCCACGGTAGATGCCATCTACGGGGATCTCGTATATGTCGATGTGAATCAGCCGCGTCGGATTCAACGGTCTTGGAAGTCGGGCAAATACAGGCCTGGACAGTTCAAATGGGGTTGGATGCCCCCACATCCGACGTTTTTTGTGCGTCGTACCATATATGAAAAATTGGGGGGATTCAACCTGGCGTTGGGTACCTGCGGCGATTATGAACTGATGCTTCGGTTTATTCACCGCCATCAGGTTCGTTTGTCTTACTTGCCTGAGGTCTTGGTAAGGATGCGAACCGGAGGGGCCAGCAATGCGAGTTTGTTGGCAAGGCTTCGGGCCAATCGGAATGACCGGCTAGCATGGACAGCCAACGGGGTGAGGCCTTACTGGTTCACTTTGTATTTGAAGCCTGCAAGGAAAATTTACCAGTTCCTGCGGTTTTGGGGCTGATGTAAACGAATTGGATATCAGATTGTTAGTGATAAAAAATTTTTCTACTGAACAATTCATGATCCTCTTGCTTCGTTTATTTAGCCTATGAATACTTCAAACCTCTGACACATGGGTAAGACAGCATTGATTACAGGTATCACCGGTCAGGATGGTTCCTACCTGGCAGAACTATTACTCGAAAAGGGATATACGGTGCATGGCATTAAGCGCCGGAGTTCTTTATTTAATACCGACCGCATCGATCATCTCTATGCTGACCCTCACGAGCGGAATGTACAGATGACTCTACACTATGGAGATCTCACCGACAGCACGAATCTGATCCGCATCATTCAGGAGACCCAGCCCGATGAGATCTATAACCTGGCTGCCATGAGTCATGTGCATGTAAGCTTTGAAACCCCTGAATATACTGCCAATGCAGACGGAATTGGAACCCTCCGGATCCTCGAGGCTGTACGGCTGCTGGGCTTGATTTCCAAGACCCGCGTCTACCAGGCTTCGACTTCCGAGCTCTATGGCCTGGTTCAGGCGGTGCCACAGTCGGAGACCACCCCCTTCTACCCCCGCTCTCCCTATGCGGTCGCCAAACTCTATGCTTACTGGATCACCGTCAACTACAGGGAAGCCTATGGGATGTATGCCGTCAATGGTATCCTCTTCAACCATGAGTCGCCCGTCCGAGGAGAGACTTTTGTGACCCGGAAGATTACCCGCGGCGTAGCAAAGATCGCCTTAGGACTGCAGGACAAGATTTTCCTTGGGAATCTAAATGCCCAGCGCGACTGGGGCCATGCCAAGGATTATGTAGAGGGCATGTGGCGGATCCTGCAGCAGGACAATCCCGAAGACTATGTGCTAGCCACCGGTGTCACCACGCCTGTCAGAGAGTTTGTCCGCATGGCGTTCCGCGAGGTCGGCGTAGAACTCGAATTCAGGGGTTCTGAGGAGAAAGAAGTGGGGGTCGTAGCGGCTTGCGCGCATCCCGACTTCCACTTGCCGGAGGGCAAGGAAGTCGTTGCGGTGGATGCCCGTTATTATCGCCCTACGGAGGTTGATATTCTGATCGGAGACGCCTCCAAAGCCCATGACAAGCTGGGATGGAAGCCTACCTATGATCTACAGATGCTGGTTACCGATATGGTCCAGTCCGATCTGGACATCTTCAGAAAAGAAAAGCTATTGCTTGACTCAGGTTTCTCCATGAGAAAACAATATGAGTGATCCAGGATTCCTTCAAACCCTTTCCTGGTATGGAAAAGGGAAGTAGTATCTATGTGGCGGGTCATCGTGGAATGGTGGGCTCGGCCATCGTCCGGCTCCTGCAAGCCCGGGGGTTCGACCATATCATCACTCGGACCTCTGGAGAGCTAGACCTCCGAAATCAGTCCGCCGTCAACGCCTTTTTCGCCGAGGCCAAGCCTGACTATGTCTTTCTAGCGGCTGCAAAGGTCGGAGGTATCCTCGCCAATGATACCTATCGAGGGGAATTCCTGTACGACAACCTCATGATCCAGAGCCATGTGGTGCACGCTTCCTATGTGCAGGGCGTCCGTAAACTACTTTTCCTCGGCTCCTCCTGCATTTATCCCAAGATGGCGCCCCAGCCGCTGCAGGAGGAATATCTGCTGACCGGCCCCTTAGAGCCCACCAATGAGCCCTATGCCATTGCCAAGATCGCCGGGATCAAACTATGCGATGCCTATCGGTCCCAGTATGGCTGTCATTATATCTCGGTGATGCCCACCAACCTTTATGGACCCAATGATAATTATGACCTGCTGGGCTCCCATGTGCTGCCGGCATTGATTCGGAAATTCCATGAGGCCCGGCTTTCGGCTGCAGAAAGCGTGACCATCTGGGGGACTGGCAAGCCCCGGAGGGAGTTTCTCCACGTGGATGACCTGGCGGAAGCCTGCCTCCACCTGATGGCGCATTATGATGCCCCGGGACTGGTCAACATTGGTACGGGGGAAGATATCGAAATCGGGGAGTTGGCCCGCCTGGTTGCCCGTATCGTTGGATATGAAGGTGCGATTTTGCACGATCTGTCCAAGCCCGACGGAACGCCCCGAAAGCTGTTGGATGTCTCCAAGCTGCACGGTTTAGGCTGGCATCATCGCATCCCGCTGGAAGAGGGCATCCGTGCCGTATACGCTGCCTACGCCGGTCGTTGATGAATTTGACGAATTGGGTAACTTTGTCTGGTTGCATCAGAATTGACATTATCCCCTTACGCGCATGTTTTCCATTTTCCGAAAGCGGAAACCGGCAGAACCATTTCCCTTCGAATTGTTGGGCACGGATATGCATTCCCATATCCTGCCCGGGATTGACGATGGATCGCCGGACCCGGAGACTTCTTTGATGCTGGTGAAGGGTTTGTTAGACCTTGGCTACCAAAAGCTCACTGCAACTCCTCATGTCATGGAAGATATGTTCCGCAACAATAAGCGGACCATCCAGGAGGCATATAATAACCTTCAGATCAAAATGGCAGAAGAGGGCATGGAGGTCCCCATCCGGTATGCAGCGGAATATCTACTGGATGGGAATGTCGACAGCATGCTTGCCAAAAAAGTTCCGTTGCTGACCCTGAAGGATAGCTTTGTCTTGGTTGAGATTTCTTTTGTCAACCCCCCTATGTATCTACGGGAAGTGCTTTTCGAGATCCAGATGAAAGGGTACCAGCCTGTCTTTGCCCATCCCGAACGTTATTTCTTTTATCAGTCCAAACCCCAGCAGTATGCTGACATCAGGGACATGGGCTGCCTTTTCCAATGTAACTTATTGTCTTTCAGCGGGTATTACGGTCAGCCAGTCCGTCAAGCTGCAGAATACCTTGTCAAGCATGACATGGTCGACTTCCTGGGTACCGACCTTCATCACGAGAAACACCTACAGGCATTGCGAGAACTGCCCTTGACCCCCCCCCTCGCCCAGCTGGTCCATGAGAAGGGACTGATGAATACCCGTCTCTAGCCCTGCGGGTCAATTTTTCCAATCACTGAACAAATCAGGGTCAAACCTGTTGTTGTCTCCATGAACGCATTTACGATCAAAGATCTGGAAAACCTGACTGGGATCAAGGCCCATACCATCCGTATATGGGAGCAACGCTACTCATTTCTCAAGCCCCGACGGACAGATACCAACATCCGTTATTATAATAACGAGGAACTTAAGAAGATTTTGAATATAGCCCTCCTAAATAAGTACGGCTATAAGATCTCCCACATCGATCGGATGAGTGAGCCGGAGATCAACGACAAAATCAACCATCTCAGCAACGCCTTGGCTCAGCATGAGAAGGTCATCAACGAACTGATTCAGGCCATGGTTGACATGGAGATGGATGCTTTTGAATTCAGGCTCACCGATTACATCCGCCAGCGAGGGATCGAAAAATCCATCAGCCAGATTATTTTCCCCTTCCTGGAGCGCATAGGCGTCCTATGGATGACAGGACATATCATCCCTGCCCAGGAACATCTGGTCTCTAATATTATCCGCCAGAAAATCCTAGTGGGGATCGATACTATCAATACCCATGTGCATATCCCCAAGACCCTGCTCCTCTTTTTGCCTGAAGGAGAGTTTCATGAGCTGGGCCTTCTGTTTGTCTATTACATGATGAAAAGTAGGGGGATTCGAGTAATCTACTTGGGCGCCAACGTACCTTTGAATGACGTGCAACAAGTCATTGGGTATATGAAACCTGACTTCCTGTACACTCATCTGACCTCTGTTTCTCATGCCTTCAACTTCGACCGCTTCCTCGCTCAGTCATTGAAGCGTTTTGACTCCACGCCCATGATCATATCCGGTAAGCTTGCATTGGCTTACGAGAGAAAGATCCCCCCCCAGATTGTTTTCAAAAAATCCCTCCAGGAGGTCACTGAATTCATTTCCACGATTCAGTAATAGCCTCATTTCTCCGGCGCCAGCCTTTTGTTTAGTTTTTTTTTAAAAAAATTAAACAAACATTTGGCTGGTTGGCAGACTTTTGTTTAGCTTTGGCCTGAACCTGTTAAACAAAAACCATGTCCAAGCAAGATTTCAACCAGATGCTGCTGCAGAACACAGAGTTCCTGAAGCCCTTTGCTGTGACTTTGACGAAGGACCATGAGGCTGCCAAAGATCTGCTCCAGGAGACCATGTATCGGGCCTTGGCCAACCATGACAAATACAGCGTCGGCACCAATATCAAGGCATGGCTCTATACCATCATGCGGAACATTTTCATTAATAATTACCGCAGGAAAGCCAAGCAAAATACCATCTTCGACAACTCTTCCAATGACTTTCTGTTAGATTATAACCAGTCGACCATTGATAGTGGCGCGGAAAGTAGCTTGCGGATGAAGGATGTTCAGCAGGCTATCCATGGTCTCCCTGAGATCTTCCGCCAGCCATTCCTTCTCTATTTTGAGGGGTATAAGTATCACGAGATTGCCCATGCGCTCGATGAGCCCCTCGGAACGATCAAAAGCCGTATCCACTTTGCCCGCAGGCTCCTCAAAGAGCAGATTTCAAGATTTTAAAGATGGACGGTGGCCTGGAGGCCGCAGCTGAATAATCTCATAATTTCAGAGACGTTGACAAAAAAAGCAGTCATCATTGGCAGCGGCTTTGCCGGGCTTTCTGCTGCTTCGTTTATGGCCCGTGCGGGCTGGCAGGTGACGGTGCTGGAGAAGCATGAGATACCCGGTGGCAGGGCCCGGCGTTTACAAGCTGCCGGCTTTACGTTCGACATAGGCCCCAGCTTCTATTGGATGCCGGATGTCTTCGATCGATTCTTTGGGCGGTTTGGCAAGCGGGTAGAGGATTACTATTCACTCGTCCGTCTCGACCCATCCTACCGTGTATATTGGTCAGATGGCCCGATGGATGTGCCTGCTTCTTATGAAGCGCTCTGCGACTTGCTGGAGAGCCTGGAGCCAGGTGCTGCCACCCAGTTGGGTCGTTTTCTCCACGAGGCCGAGTACAAGTATCGCGTGGGGATCGACAAGTTGGTGTATAAGCCGGGGCAGTCACTGGCCGAACTGCTGGATGTCGACCTAATTCGAGGTCTCTTCCGGCTGGATGTGTTCCGATCAATCCAAAGCCATGTAGCCAAACATTTTAAGCATCCCAAAATCCGTCAGCTATTGGAGTTCCCGGTCTTGTTTCTGGGTGCCAGGCCGGAAGACACCCCTGCCCTCTATAGCCTCATGAACTATGCAGATATTCGGCTGGGTACCTGGTATCCGATGGGTGGGATGTATTCCGTCGTTGAGGCCATGCACCGGCTCGCCGTAGAGCAAGGAGCCACCTTCCAATTCGGACGAACGGTTGACCGGGTCGAAATCAGTGGCAGAAACATTCGAAGTGTTCACACCACCGGAGGGGAAAGCTATGAAGCGGATGTCGTCATTGGAGGGGCCGACTATCATTTCATTGAATCCCAGCTCTTGCCCAAGCCATATCGAAGCTATTCCCAGGGATGGTGGGACCGCCGGCTGATGGCACCAGGGGCCTTGCTGTATTTCGTAGGACTCGACACCCGCATCCCGGGCATTCCTCACCATTCCTTGTTCTTCGATGAGCCTTTTGAGCCGCATGCTCGTGACATCTATATCACCAAACAGTGGCCAGAGAAGCCCCTGTTCTACCTCAGCGCTTCCAGTGTGACGGATGAGGCAGCCGCCCCCGCCGGTTGTGAAAACCTGGTCTTCCTGATTCCGCTGGCGGCTGGATTGGCCAGCGATACAGAGGAGATTCGAGCACGTTATTTTGAGATCATGGCCGACCGGCTGCAAAAGTTTACCGGTGTGGACATCCGCCAACATCTTCTCTTTAAGCAGTCATATTGCCAACAGAATTTCCAACAAGATTACAATGCCTTTAAAGGTAATGCCTACGGACTCGCCAATACGCTCTTGCAGACTGCCCATCTGAAGCCTTCCTGCCGCAGCGCCCGTCTCGACAACCTCTTCTACACAGGCCAATTGACAGTACCCGGACCAGGGGTCCCACCCAGTTTGATCAGTGGTGAAGTTGTCTCCGGCCAGGTGCTGAAGCAGTTCGGATAAGCATAGGAATTGCATCGTGTACAGGAATCGCTTCTTTTGAAAATAAAAACGAGTATTTTTCGTAAATTTATCCGTAAAGTCGCTTGACAGATGATGCAGATCTTCCACAACGTCAGCCAGGCTTGTAGCCGAATCACCACGGAACGGTACAGCACTTCCTTCAGCAGTGCCATCCGGCTTCTACATGCCGACCTTCAGACGCCCATCTACAATATTTACGGCTTTGTTCGCTTTGCTGATGAAATTGTCGACACCTTTCACGCCCACGACAAGGAATCCTTGCTCTCCGCCTTCAAAACCGAGACCTATGCATCCATAGAACGGGGCATCAGCCTAAATCCAATCTTGCATAGTTTTCAACTGACTGTCAACCACTATGGCATTGACCTTTCTTTGATAGAGGCGTTCTTCAAGAGCATGGAGTTCGACCTCGACCGCCACCGCTACGACCAGGTTGGGTATGAAGCTTATATTTATGGAAGCGCCGAGGTTGTCGGACTCATGTGTCTGTATGTGTTTTGCGATGGCGACAAGTCGCAATATGAAAGGCTGAAGCCACATGCCCGATCCCTCGGGTCTGCCTTTCAAAAAGTCAACTTCCTCCGGGATGTAAAGGCCGACTTCCAGGACTTGAAAAGGGTCTATTTCCCGGGTGTAGACTTCCAGCGTTTTACCCCGGACATGAAAAACCGTATTGAAGAGGATATATCCCACGATTTCCGACATGCCTACGAAGGCATTGTCCAGCTCCCGCTCAAGGCTCGCTTTGGCGTGTATCTGGCCTATAAATATTATCTCAGCCTGTTTCGTAAGATCCGGAATGTGCAGCCACAGCGCATACTGGAAGAAAGGATTCGCATCCCCAATCATGCCAAGTTGTGGGTGGCCACCAAGGCCGTCATCCGAACTCAGCTCAATATGCTCTAACCCTCCCCCGGACAGCTACAGTCCATGCCTTCCATGGCAGGTTCCCAGCGCGAGAAGATATGATGTTGGTAGTTGGATGCGATGTCTTCCAGGATATCTTGAATCTCTTCGAGGGAAGGGCTGGTGACCAGTCGCTGTCGATAGGAACGTACGTTGGGTAGTCCTTTCAGGTAATTCCCATAATGTCGCCGCATTTCTTGGATGCCTGCTTTGTGTCCTTTCCAGGCCACACCCTGCAGTAGGTGTTCCCGGATCACATGGATCCTCTCTGTGATGCTGGCGGGAGCCAGATGCTCGCCCGTCTCAAGATAGTGCCGCATTTCCCGGAATATCCATGGATAGCCGATGGCAGCTCTTCCGATCATGATTCCGTCGACGCCGTATCTGTCGTGGTAGTTTCGGGCTTTTTCGGGTGTGTCAATATCGCCGTTCCCAAAAATGGGGATATGTATGCGGGGGTTTTCTTTGACTTTGGCGATCCACGACCAGTCGGCCGCTCCCTTATACAGTTGGCAACGGGTACGTGCATGGATGGTCAGGGCTTGTACGCCGGCATCCTGCATGCGTTCGGCTACTTCTACGATGTGGATGCTGTCGGCATCCCATCCCAATCGCGTTTTTACGGTGACGGGCAGTGAGGTGGACCGGACGACGGCCTTGGTAAGCCTTTCCATGAGGGCAATGTCTTTCAGCACAGCTGCGCCCGCTCCTTTGCTGACTACTTTTTTGACGGGGCATCCGAAGTTGATATCCAGCAGGTCGGGTTTGACAGTCTCTACGATCCGGGCGCTGAGGGCCATGGCTTCTTCGTCGCCTCCGAAAATCTGGATGCCTACGGGTCTTTCTGTCTCAAAGATGTCCAGCTTCTGGCGGCTCTTGATGGCATCCCGGATTAGTCCCTCACTGCTGATGAACTCTGAGAACATGAGGTCAGCGCCCGCCTGTTTGCAGACAGCCCGGAAGGGCGGATCGCTCACGTCCTCCATCGGGGCCAGCAGCAGTGGGAATGCTGGAAGCGTTATGTAGCCGATGCGTATCATGCAATGTTGCAAAACTACACAGTTGGCAGCCATCTAGGCGTTGCTTATTTTTAACGGACAATCGATGGACATGCTGTACGATATAGAGCCTAAGGCCGGGATGACGTATAGCAGGACGCTGCTGGCGATGTTTGGCTTTTTACTGATGGGTATGGTGGTTGGCAGCCTGGCCTCCGGTGGCATCTGGACCCTGATGACGGGCAGAAGCCTGCTTACGCTTCCGCGGGATATGCTGGATCCTCATTTTTCCCATGCGGTGCGGATTATGCAACTGGTCAGTACAGGTTTTTTATTCTTCCTGCCTGCCCTCGGCGCTGCACGGCTCCTGCATTCCAGGCCCTTTCATTTTCTTGGCTTTGTCGGCAAAGGCTATGACTGGCAGATGGTAGGGTTGGTGGTGTTGGTGATGGCGGCCTGCCTTCCGCTGGTGGGTGCTTTGTCGGAGCTAAACCGGCTCATCCCCGTGCCGGCATCGTATGGGCAGGTCTTTCAGCAATGGGAAGACAGCTATCTGCAGCAGATGAAGGCGATGGCCCGGATGAATGATTTCCTAGACTACCTATCCTGCCTGCTCATCATGGCCTTCACACCTGCTCTGTTTGAAGAGTCCTTTTTTCGGGGCAGCATGCAGAACCTGTTGCATCGAATGACGCGTAAGCCCTGGCTGAGTATCGTGATCACCAGCCTACTCTTCAGCGCCATCCACTTTTCATATTACGGGTTTATTCCCCGTACTGTGTTGGGCATCATCCTCGGGCTCTTGTTTTACTACAGCGGAAGCCTGTGGATGGCCATCCTGGGGCATTTCCTGAACAATGCGGTGGTGGTGACCTATATCTATTGGCTCATCCTCCAGGGCCGACCGATCGAAGAGGCCATCGAAGACAGCCAGCCCATCTGGCTGGGCCTACCCGCAGCCGCTGCCATTGTAGGGCTGTTTGCCCTCTACCGCCGAAGGGCAGCACGCCTCCAACCAGCAAGGGCTGCGGACGAAGTGCCCTCGGACTAGCCATCACCCTTGGCATGCACAGCAACTGGAGCCTCCTCTGCCGACTTACCGACCCTGTCCAGGCGGGCATCCTCCAAGGGGTACTCGAAGCGCATGACATTCCCGTTATCTTACTGGATAAAAGAGACACTTCCTATCTCCATCTACTTCCCGGAGAGATAGAAGTCTACGTTCCTCCCCTATGGAGTAGCCTGGCAGCCGGGCTGATGAGCCGGGCCCTGATGAACTAACGTGAACGTATACATTATGCCCTTCGATCCTATTGTGTTTCGGACCCGTGCCCTTACGGCCTTCGTCTATGCCGTTGTCATGATGGCTGGGATGCTGTGGAACGGATGGAGTTTTTTTTGCCTCTTCACGTTGGTGCATGTTGGATGCTGGCATGAGTATGGCCGGCTTGTCAACCACATCCATCCCTCTGCCAAAGGTGCCGTCGATGTCCACCTCCATTCTTTTTCTTTTGTCGGGTGGTGTGCGATGATATTTGCCAGTGGCGACCTGCTGTCTATTGGCGGGAACAGGGCTCTGCTTGGGTCGATCGCCGGCATCTCCATCCCCTTGTTGGTAGGTACCGTTGCCTACCGACATTTCTATGGCCGGAAACCCTTGACAACCCTTGCTTTCAAAGCCTTGGGGCTCGGTTTGCTCTATCTATCCCTCCCCTGGACTTTGTTGTTGTACATCCGCAGCGGCGCTCCCTGGATGGCAGGCGGCGTGGGGACCCAACTGGCACATGGGATGGCGGAAGTGATGGGACGCACCCTCCCACTGATCATGATCGCTTCCATTTGGCTCAATGATACGATGGCTTATCTGATGGGCTCTTTCTTTGGAAGGACCCCTTTGTCGCGCTTCTCTCCCAAAAAGACCTGGGAGGGAACCGTGGCGGGCGTGGTGCTGAGTGTCGGGCTCGTCACCGCTGCCGGTGTTTATGGGATGCATGGGGAAGCGTGGATCTATGCTTGGGTATCATTCCTCTCGTCGACGATTGGCAGTTTAGGAGATCTGCTTGAGAGCTGGCTGAAGCGAAGGGCGGGCGTCAAAGACAGTGGGCAGTTCATGCCAGGCCATGGAGGCTTTCTGGACCGGTTCGACTCTCTGCTGCTAGCCGTACCAGCCGTATGGCTATTCTGCATGATCGCTTTGCGGTAAAGCCCTTGATCAATTCCAATCCAAAGGCATTCATTCATCTTTCCACCAGGTGCTGAACACATAGCGAATCATTTGATCTGACTCGCCAGAGGCCGGGTGACTTTCATGTCACACCGGCCCTTGTTTTGTCATCACATTGTCAAATTTCTAAAGCCATCATTTATGACAATATGATGATAATCACTCATGGCAGGCTGGTCAACTTTGCAGCCGCAAAAGGCAAAGATGGACGCTAGGCCTGTAGTCATTTTATTGTTATGGTACCCTCATTTGTTGTGGGCTGCTGGCAGGAGTGTCGAAGACACGCTTCCAGCTAAAGGCCTCGATGAAGTAATTGTGACTGCCACTCGTACGGAGCGCCGGATGGGGAGTCTTTCTGTACCGGTAACCCTCGTCAGCCGGGAGGTCATTCGGAGGAGCGGGTCGCTGAGACTGGGGGATATCCTCTCCGAACAGACGGGTCTGGCTGTGGTACAAGGTTTTGGCCGCGGTATTCAGGTGCAGGGCCTCTCACCAGAGTATACCCTTATCTTGATGGATGGTGAACCTTTGATCGGTCGGATGGCAGGAGTTTTAGACCTCTCGAGAATAACAGTTACCAATATCCGAAAGATTGAGATTGTAAAAGGTCCTTCATCCAGTCTCTACGGCTCCGAAGCACTTGGCGGCGTGATCAACATCATCACGGATGGTGCGGCTGCTAGCAGGATCGGAGCCGATCTGCGGTATGGTCGTTTCAATACATCCGATGCGTCTGCTGAGTGGTCAGGACGGTCAGGCCGGTTCCGGCTTACATCTTTCCTAAACCACCATGCCAGTGAAGGCTACAGCCTTTTACCGAACGCCCTGCAGAAGACGGTAGAACCTTACCGCCGGGCGACCGGCCAGGTGCAGCTTGGCTATCTTCCTTCCTCGCGCGTCAGCTTGCGGATGGGTATTCGGGCTACAGACGATCGTATCCAGCAATCCATCCTGGTGCAGAACCTGGGTGCTCAATTGCTGTCGCGTGGGATGGAGACCAATCGCGACCTCAACCTCACGCCCACCCTCACCTGGAAGCCTCAGGAGCGACTCACAGCCACACTGCGGGGTTATCATTCCCGCTTTGCCTCCGAGCAGCGCTTGGAAGTGACGGACCGGGGAACTGCCTATGCCGATCGCTTCCATCAAACATTCAGCAGGCTGGAGGCCCAAGCAGATCTCAGAACCGGTGATCATGCGAAGTCGACCCTCGGGCTTGGGATGGTTCAGGAGACCGTGCGCTCCAACCGCTACGACAGCCTGCAGATACTCCGCAGCGCGCGTAACGACTATTTTTTCCTGCAGCATGATTGGCAGCCCGATGATCGATCGACCTTGACCATCGGACTCCGCTTCGACCATAACAGTCTCTATACTCCGGTCTGGAGCCCGAAGCTCTCCCTGCACCGACGCCTTGGAGATCGTTGGCGCCTACAGGCCTCGGTAGGCAGGGGCTTCAAAGCGCCAGATTTCCGCCAACTGTATCTGAACTATACCAACCTGGCGGCCGGAGGATATATGGTGTTCGGCACACAGGTGGCTGCTTCCGAGATGCGCCGCTTGAAGGAGGGAGGGCAGATCGCACAAGTACTGCCTACTTTCGACCAGCTCACCACCCTTCGACCCGAAACTTCCACGGGGATCAATGCTGGTACCCAGTTCGCAGCTGCCAAGTCGTTTACCTGGAAGCTCAACGCCTTCCGTAATGAGATCGGCAATTTGATAATGACTGACATCATCGCCTTCCGTACGGGCGGGGGCCAGGTCTTCAGCTACCTCAATGTTAAAAGCGCATTCACACAAGGTATCGAGTCGGATGTGGAATGGTCAGGCTTTACCGGGCTCCGGCTCTCCCTCGGCTACCAGCTGCTGCAGACGGCCGACAAGTCGGTGATGCGAGACATCCGTGCAGGAAAGGTCTTTGCACGCGACCCGGCTACCGGACTCTCGCAACGGCTCGACAGAAGGGATTATGCAGGACTGCCCGGTAGGTCGCGACACATGGCCAATCTGAAAGCATTCTGGGAATCGACAGACGGGAAATGGAATGTCAATATCCGAATGCTGTATCGCAGTCGTTGGGGCAGTTCCGACCGCGATGGCAATGGCATCATCAACCGACCCGACGAGTTTGCCAAGGGCTACTTGCAGGTCAATGCCTCCGCAGGCTTGACCTGGAAGCAAGGAATCTCCCTGCAGGGAGGGATCGATAACCTTACCAATTACCGCGACCCATTGAACCTTCCCGGATTACCCGGTATAAATCCATTCATCACCTTATCCTGGACCTGGGGCCAGGCCTTTAAGTCTACAATTACAAAAAATCAAAAACCATGAGATCTATCTTTCTCCTGACCACTGTTGCTCTTGTATTCTTTGCTTCTTGCCAGAAGGAGGGTGACGATGCCGGTACCATCATGCCTGTGGCGGTTGTCACAGTCCGCAACCTTCCGGCCGACACCATCATCGGCCTCTCGCAGATCGGACAGCCCTTCGGAGCTGGCAAGTATACGTTTTACAGCCTCGAACGCAACGAGCTTGTGTCGTCCAGCGATTCTGCCACCCGCCGCTGGGACATCGGCTTCCGCGGCACCACCATCATTACTAACAGCGGCAACAGCGGTCCTGGCGCGGGCGGTGCCTACGTACAGGTGGGCCTGTTCGAAGAACTCACCAAGGTCTCCAGCGACTCTGTCTTCCGGGTCGACAGCGCACCCGCCGCCTATGCCATCCCAGCTGGTAGCAACCGGGCCTGGTTCGTCTACAACCCGCAGGCCAATCTGGTGACGCCCATTCCTGGCCGGGTGCTTGTCATCCGCACGGCGAACGGCAAGTTCGCCAAAGTGGAAGTCCTTAACTACTACAAAGGTGGGCAAACACCGGCCGTAAGCGCCACCGATGATGACAAGATCCGCAAGCAGCGATTCTACACCTTCCGGTTTGCGTTCCAGCCCAACGGCACTACCACGTTTTAAGGGCAGGTTGCAGGAGGTCGTCTTTCGCTGCCGCCCACGGGGCGAGTTGTTTTTTCCCTACCTTGGATGGGCAGGTGACGATGTCTTAAGAAGATCGGTACACTGCCAATCTTGACTGTATGACCCTGCTTGTCACCTGTTGTTGTATTCTTGCCTTGGTACTCTTGATCGGACCTGCAGGGTTAAATCCCTTCCTCGCCTTCCTGGTGGTGTCGATTGCTACGGGCCTATGCTTGGGTATATCTGTCGACGCCATCGTGCGGTCGGTGCAGAAAGGTATCGGAGACACCTTGGGATCGTTGGTGGCCGTGATCGTGCTGGGCGCGATGCTGGGGAAGCTAGTGGCTGAGTCGGGTGCTGCGCAGCGCATTTCTCAAGTACTGATCTCTTCCTTCGGCGAGCAACGGGTGCATTGGGCTCTGATGGTGACGGGCTTCGTAGTGGGCGTACCGCTCTTCTATAATGTAGGCTTCGTGTTGTTGGTACCGCTGATCTTCACGATCGTGCATCGGCTGAGGCTGCCTGCCGTCTACGTCGCGGTGCCCATGCTGGCGGCGCTCTCCGTGACGCATGGCTTCCTGCCACCACATCCTTCCCCTTCCGCGCTGGTAGGCCAGTTCAGTGCTGATATGGGGCGAACGCTGCTCTACGGCATCCTCGTCTCGATCCCATCCATCCTATTGGCAGGCCCTGTCTTTGCGAGGACTTTGAAGAAGATGGATGCCAAGCCCATAGAGACCTTCCTGCCACGCCTCCTCCCCGATGAGCAACTGCCTGGGACTTTTGTGAGTTTCTCCGCCTCGCTGCTCCCTGTGGCGGTGCTGGCCGTCACCACGCTGCTCCCCATGATGGTGGCAATGCCTGCAACCGCCACAAAGGTGCTTATCTTCTTTTCCGAGCCTGCTGTGGTGATGCTGCTGGCGCTATCTTTCGCTACCTATGCGCTTGGCCTCGGCAGCGGCATGACGATGAAGTCGATCATGAGCGGGTATGCAGAGGCGGTGAAGGATGTGGCGTTGATCCTGCTCATCGTCTCTGGTGCGGGTGGGTTGAAGCAGGTGTTCACCGACAGTGGTGCCAGCAGCTCCATTGCTGCGGTGATGGGCTCACTGCCACTCAGTCCCTTGGTACAGGGCTGGCTGATGGCGGCCATCATCCGTGTCGCCATGGGCTCGGCCACCGTCGCAGGCCTTACGACGGCTGGCATCATCGCTCCCGTGGTGGCGACCAGCGGCGTCGACCCCAGCCTCATGGTGCTCTCCATCGGCGCCGGCAGCCTCATGTTCTCTCATGTCAACGACTCAGGCTTCTGGATGTTCAAGGAGTATTTCAACTTGAGCATTCGCGATACCATTCGTTCCTGGAGCCTCATGGAGACCATCGTCTCTGTCACGGGCCTTTTTTCAGTCCTGCTGCTGGACATGCTCCTGAAATGAAGCACCCTTGACAAATAAAATGTTCCAACCGATATGACACCTGAACAAAATCTGGCAGCCTTGGGTGAGCTGCTCCCGGTGATCCCGTCACCCAAGGCTATTTATAAGCCCTTCCTGATTGACGGGAGGCATGTCCATGTATCTGGCCATGTGCCGATCCTCCCCGACGGCAGCCGCATCCGTGGGCGTGCGGGCGACGACATCGATGCCGAGGCCGCCCGGGCTGCTGCCCGCACCGTGGGTCTCTGCATCCTCTCGACGTTGCGGGCGGGTCTTGGCAGCCTCGACAGGGTGAAGCGCGTGATCCGCGTCTTTGGCATGGTCAATGCGACGCCGGACTTCGGTCAGCACCCCCATGTGATCAATGGCTGCAGTGAGCTCTTTGCCCAGGTATGGGGCGAGGAAGATGGCATTGGAACACGCAGCGCTGTCGGCATGGGCTCGCTCCCCGACGGCGTGGCCGTCGAGATAGAGGGCATCTTTGAGCTCAACGATTGAAATGCATCCTATAGCCTCCCCCTGGTATCAGATCGAGGATGTGGGCGCAGTGGACAGTCCATGCCTAGTCGTGCATCCCCAACGGGTGTCTGACAACATACAGCGGATGGTCTTGATGGCCGGTAGTCCTGCCCGGCTGCGACCGCATATCAAAACCCACAAGACGGCAGAGGGGGTGCGCATGATGATGGAGGCCGGCATCGCTAAGTTCAAATGCGCCACCATCGCAGAGGCAGAGCTGCTCGGCAGCTGCGGGGCACCCGACGTGCTGCTGGCCTATCAGCCCCATGGCCCTAAGGCACTGCGGCTGGCAGCCTTGGCCAAGACCTATCCTGCCACCAGTTTCTCCTGTTTGACCGACAATGCTGGTTCGGCCCTTGCCCTTTCGGAGGTCTTTGCCCATTCGGGCTTGCGTATGCCCGTCTACCTCGACATCGATATCGGCATGCATCGCAGTGGCATGGCACCCGACGATCTTGCCGTAGCGCTCTATGCCAGCTGCAGGGAACTATCCGGCATACAGCCAGTGGGACTGCATGCCTACGACGGTCACCACCGTCAGTCTGACATCGCCCAGCGAAAGGAGGCCTGCGACGAGGGCTTCCGGCTGCTAGATGGACTACGGCAACGCATAACCGAAGTTGTCGGGAAAAAGCCTGCAGTCATCATAGGCGGCTCGCCGACATTTCCCATACATGCCTCACGCCCCGACGTCGAGTGTAGTCCCGGCACTTCTATCTTCTGGGATGCCTGCTACGCCGGTCTTTGCCCGGAGCAGCCCTTCGAGCCGGCGGCGGTGTTGGTGGCCCGGGTACTGTCGATGCCGACGGCAACACGTGTCTGCATTGACCTAGGCCACAAGTCGGTCGCAGCAGAGAATGATCTTTCCCGTAGGGTTGTCTTCCCGGATGCACCGGAGCTGAAGCTGGTGGCACAGAGTGAGGAGCATCTGGTGGCAGAGGGTCCGGAAGGGCATCGGCATCGACCGGGCGATGTGCTCTATGGGATCCCTTACCACATTTGTCCGACCGTTGCATTGTATGAGCGGATGGCGGTAGTTGTCGATGGGCGGCTCTCGGGCCATTGGAAGGTGGTGGCGCGGGACCGAACGATCGGAATATGAATAAAATATATGGCTAGCATGTTCACCATTGATCTGCATTTGGACTTATCGATGAATGCGTTGGAGTGGAATCGAGACCTCCGGCTGCCGGTATCGGAGATCAACGCAAGGGAGGAGGGCCGGAGTGACCTTCCCGGGCGGGGCGGCGCCACTGTCTCGCTGCCCGCCCTGCGGGAAGGTGCTGTGGGATTGGTGGTGGCGACTCAGATCGCGCGGTATGTAGCCCCTGGCAATCCGCTGCCGGGCTGGCATTCACCGGAGCAGGCCTGGGCGCATACACAGGGCCAGCTGGCCTGGTACCGGGCCATGGAAGAAGCCGGAGAGATGCAGGCTGTCCACGACCTCGCCTCGCTGGAGTCGCTCCTTGCCCTGCAAGGGCAGGGCCTGCCAGCCCCCATCGGATATATCCTTAGCCTGGAGGGGGCTGACTCGCTGGTGGACGTCTCCTATCTCGAGCGGGCCTATGCGTATGGGCTGCGGGCGTTGGGGCCGGCACATTATGGGCCGGGGCGCTATGCAAATGGTACGCACGCCAGTGGCCGGATGGGCCCGCAGGGTGTGGACCTACTCCAGGAGATGGACAAACTCGGCATGATCCTCGATGCCACTCACCTCTGCGATGATGCTTTCTGGCAGGCCCTTAACTGCTTCCAGGGGCCTGTCTGGGCCAGCCATAACAATTGCCGCGCCCTGGTGCCAGACGACCGGCAGTTCAGCGACGACCAGCTGCGGGCTCTGATCGGTCGGGGGGCCATCATCGGTGCCGCGATGGACGCCTGGATGATTGTACCCGGCTGGAAGAAAGGGGTGTCGCTGCCGGCTGAGATGGGATGTTCGCTGAATCGGTTGATAGACCATGTGGACCATATCTGCCAGCTGGCAGGCAACACCCGGCATGTATGCATCGGCTCCGACCTCGACGGCGGCTATGGCCGTGAGCAATGCCCTTATGATGTCCACACGATTGCAGACCTCCAGCACATTCCCGGCTTGTTGCGGGCGCGAGGCTATGCGGAGGCAGATGTCGCTCAGATGATGCACGGCAATGCACTCCGCTTTCTGCGGGATGCTTGGATGTGACCACCTGCCTTCGTCCTGCACGGGCACGCGTGAAAAGCGATTACCTTTGGCCCATGACCATTCACCGAGAAGGATATCCTACCATCGCATTGACCGCAGTCTTCTGTACTGCTCTCTCCTGGGCCTCGTTCCATTTTTTGCCTGATTTGCCTGTTGTAGGCTGGATCCTCACTGGCCTTCTTCTTGGGTTCTTTGTTTTCATCGTTTCTTTTTTTCGGGTGCCGAGCCGTGTCCATACGATGGATGCCACTGCTGTGGTGGCACCGGCCGATGGGCGCGTCGTGGTCGTGGAAGAGGTCACGGACCTGGAGTATTTCCAGGACAAGCGCGTGCAGGTGTCGATCTTTATGAGCCCTATGAACGTACATGTCAACCGGAATCCGATTGATGGGGAGGTACTGTATAGCCGTTACCATCCGGGGAAGTATCTGGTGGCCTGGGATCCTAAGTCGTCGACTGACAATGAGCGCCACAGTGTTGTCATTCGCAATGAGCGGGTGACCTTATTGGTTAAGCAGATAGCCGGGGCGCTGGCCCGTCGGATTGTGAATCGCTTGCAGCCTGGCCAGTCGGTCGTGCAGAACGCTGAGATGGGGTTCATTAAATTCGGAAGCCGCGTCGACCTCCTCCTCCCTCCGGGCACTCAGGTGGCCGTAGCGATCGGGGAGGTGGTGCAGGGAGGGGTGACGGTCATTGCCAAGGTCTAGCCAAGGGCTCGCGGTTGCTTTGTGCGCTTCCCTTTTTTATAGATTGTATGAGAATCACCATAGTGGCCGGCGCAAGGCCCAACTTCATGAAAATTACGCCCATCATGCATGCGCTGGATGCGGTACAACCCATCCAACCTTCTTTTCGGGTGCGGCTCGTGCATGCGGGTCAGCATTGGGATAAGAAGATGTTATCAGCACCATGACCAGCACTATCACGGCGCGCAAATGTGGGGTGGAGGTAGCTCATGTGGAGGCAGGCATCTGGAGTGGCGACTGGTCGATGCTGGAAGAAATCAACCGCGTGGTCACCGATAGTATTGCCAATCATTTTTTCACCACCTCAGAGCAAGCCCTTATGGGATGGCTACAGCAATGCTTTCAATTCATGGAGTGATTGGATGATATAGGTCGGGAGGATCTCTCCGTCTGCCGGCACTTGTGGGTTGAAATAGATCGTATCCATCCCTGCATTATTCCCACCGAGGATGTCGGCATCGAGGGTATCTCCGATCATGACGCAGTGATGGGCCATGGTGCCGGCCTGCTGCATGGCATAGTCGAAGATGGGTGCATGCGGTTTCATGATGCCGGCAGCTTCTGAGGTGATGATATGGGTGAAATAGTGGGCAATGCCGCTATACTTGAGTTTTGCATGCTGGGTTTTTTCGAATCCGTTGGTGATCAGGTGCAGGGGGTAGCCTTTATCTCTTAGATAGTCCAGCACGGAGATGGTATCCTGGAAGAGGTGAGGCTTGGTCGGCAGGATCTCGAGGTAGCGCTCACTGAGCTTCTTGGCCAGCGGTTCGTCTGTGATCTGAAACTCGATCAGCGTCCGCCACATGCGTTTCCATCTAAGGTCTTCGCGCGAGATAAAGCCTTTCCGGAAACGATCCCAGAGGATGACGTTGTGGTGGCTGTAGGTCTGGAGGAACGATTGGAAGTCAGCCACTCCAAGTGCTGCCAGGCCAGCTTCCGAATAGATCTCTGCGAGGGTTTCGCGGGAGTTGGTATCAAAGTCCCAGAGCGTATGGTCCAGGTCGAAGAACACATGATCGTAGCGACGGCTTTGCAAGGATGTGGGTTTCGTCAAACTTACGATAGCTTTGAGCGTCAGACATATCAAAGCTGAATGTATGAAAGTAGTCGTCACGGGTGCCGGTAAAGGCATTGGCAAGGCTGTTTCAGAGCGGTTTGCCGCACAAGGAGCACATCTCTTTCTTTGTTCACGCCACATGAGTCAGACCTTAGAATGGCAGCAGGCGCTGATGTCGCGGTACGGTTGTCGTATCACGAGCTTTGATGCTGACTTATCTGAGGCGGCTGGCGTCGAGTCTTTCGGACGCATGGTCATAGCGGCTGCGGAAGCGGTCGACGTGCTGGTCAACAACGCCGGCTATTTCGAGCCTGGCCATGTACTCGCAGAGGAGGAGGGCGCCTTGGAGCGGATGCTTGCCGTCAATCTCTTTTCAGCCTACCGACTGACGCGGATGTTGGCTCCGGGGATGGTCGGGCGAGGGACTGGGCACATTTTCAATATCTGTTCGGTGGCTGCCCTGAAGGCGTATGACAATGGGGGCTCTTATAGCATCAGCAAATGGGCTTTGTTGGGTTTCACCCGAAATCTGAGGGAGGAGATGAAGCCTCATGGCGTCCGGGTGACGGCGGTGCACCCAGGCGCCACGTTGACAGCCTCCTGGGATGGCTTTGGCATCAATCCTGCGCGGCTGATGGAGGCGGATGATGTGGCTGCGATGATAGAAGCCGCGGTGCGGCTATCGGCAAGGGCCTGTGTCGAAGATATTCTGATGCGGCCCCAGCTGGGTGATCTGTGAAAGGCCTACGCGTCTACGGCTGGGGCTATCCCTGCGGCTGAAAGCGATACCCCACACCGCGCACGGAGAGGAAGTGTTTGGGTTGGCTGCTGTCTTGTTCGAAATATTTACGGAAGGAAAGGATGAAATTATCGATGGTCCGGGTGGTGGGGTATACCTGATAGCCCCAAACAGACTGCAGGATCCGTTCTCGGGAGATGGCTTCGCCGGGATGAGCGGTCAGCAGCCTCAGCAGCAAAGATTCTTTGAGGCTCAGCTCGAAGGATTCTCCCCGGAAGTTCTTGGCCTGTTGGGCTCGGAAGTCGATCTCATTGCCAGCAAACTGGCATCTTTCCTCCGGGGCCTGCATCATGTTGGTCTGGGTGGATTTATCCAGGAGCTTCTCTAGGCGCAGCAGTAGTTCTTCTAAGTGGAAGGGTTTGGCGAGGTAGTCATCGGCTCCTTTTCGCAGTCCTAGGATCCGGTCCTGGCTATCGCCACGGGCGCTGAGGATGAGTACGGGCAAGCTGGGATGCCGCAGGCGCAGGGCTTCCAAGACTTCCAGCCCATCCATCTCCGGCAGCATGATATCGAGTAGGACTGCGTCGAAGTATTCCTCTTTTAGCTTTTGGAGGGCCGATGGTCCATCTGTCGCCAGGCGCAAGGCGTAGCCTTCCAGTTCCAGGTTGAGGCGGAGGGTAGAGGCCAGGCTGGCTTCATCTTCTACGAGGAGGACGGATTTTTTATCGGAAGTGCTCATGCCCTGTTCCTGGGTAGTTGAATGACAAAGCAGCTGCCTTGAGGGGTATTATCTTCTACCCGGATGCTTCCTCCGTGGTCATGCACGATCCGTCTGGTGAGGTAGAGTCCCAGTCCAGTACCTTTGGTACGGCGCGTCTCTTCTTTTCCGAGGCGTTGAAATTTATGAAAGAGAAGGGCTTTGTCGGCTGTAGCGATGCCGATGCCCTCATCGAGGACGCGGAGGAGGACCTTCCCGGATATTTCTTCCAATGCCAGGCTGACGGGCCGGTCGGCAGGGGAGTAGCGTACAGCATTTTCCAGCAGGTTGCTCATGGCAAGTCGAATCAGCAGCCTGTCTGCCTGAATTTGGATATCTTTTGTAATCCTAGATTGGAAGGTTCTGTCTGGATGACGGCGGATGCATTCTTCGAGGGCCTCCAGGGCAAGGGCAGAGAGGTCGATGGGTTCTTGGCAGATCACTACGCCACCGGCATCGTATTGAGAACTCAGCAGGATTTTGTTGCAGAGGTCTTCCAGTCGGTCTGCTTCTTGCAGGTTGTCTTGCAGCAGACCTTGCCGCTGGGTCTCGTTCAGCGCGTGCTTTTGCTCAGTCTCCAGGTTGAGGCGGATCACAGCAATGGGGGTCTTCAGTTCATGCGTCACGGCCATCATGAAGTTCCTTTGTTGTTCATCCAGCCGGATCTTCTTTCGGGCTGCCCGGTGTACGAAGGCCGCACCTACCCATGTGAGTAGGAGAAACATTGATCCCTCGCCAATGTATTGGGCGATGTTACGCCTTCGCTCCTCTTCGGCCTTGTGGCGGAGGTCAGGCTTGCTGCCCTCTTGTTGGAAGCGGTAGGCGTGTAGCTGTTCATTGAGCTGTATGAGTTCAATGAACCACCATACCAGCGCGGCCACCATATATGCGGTGAGCAGCCAGTACACGGCTATGATGCGGCCGAATATTTTTTTTCCTGCAGCCATGATGGGGTTTTAGGGCTTGGACTTTTCGACGCGAAGACCCACGCTCAGTACATGCTGCAGGGGGTCTTCCCGCATGAGCTGTGTCAGTCGCACCTGATATGTTCCAGGCTTCCGGAATTTGGCAGGTTCTCGGTAGAGCAGGATGCGGTGTTCGAAGATGTCGTCGATGCCGGTACCTGTCCAACCTTCTTCATTGGCCAGGGGCAGGTCGAACCGCTGTATTGTTTCTACAGTGTCACCGGGCGAGCGGCTGGAGATGTCTATCCAGATATTATTGTAGCGATAGGCGTCTCTATGGCGTAGGATATAGAAGATATTATAGGAAGAGGAAGTATCTGTGATTGCGAAGGACAGTTCAGGATGAAAGTCCGAGGCCCAGCGGTGTCCAGGGACGGGTATATTCATCTCATGAATGCCAATTGTCTTGCAGGAAGCTGCGGTCAGCAGCAGCAATATACCTATGGCGCTTGACAATTTCATGGCGGGGTGATCTGCAAAAGTAAGCGTTGGCTTTCAGTCGCTGGCCACAGCAGGCGGTTAGCCCCCTCTTAGAGCACATTCAGCACTTGTTCCTTGGCTTTCTCCAATTCATCTTTCATCGAGACGACGATCCGTTGGATGTCTGCATCATAGGCTTTGGATCCAGTCGTGTTGATTTCGCGCCCGATTTCCTGCAGGACGAATGACAGTTTCTTCCCTTTGCTCTCGCTGGCTTCTGCCATGACCGACTCGAAATATTCGCAGTGGTTCAGCAGCCTTACCTGTTCTTCTGATATGTCCATCTTCTCGATGTAGTGTAGCAACTCCTGCTCCATGCGGTTGGCATCATACCGCTCGGCTCCCAGGTTCTCTTCCAGGGCTTTTCGCATCTGAGTGCGGACACGCTCCCGACGTTGGGGTTCGACGCGCATCAGGTCTTGCTGCAGTCTGCGGATGCAGGCTATGCGCTCGCGGAGATCCCGCTCGAGGGAGGCCCCTTCGTTGATGCGGTGTAGGTCTACCTGACAGACGGCTTCTTCCAGGATTTCTTTAAACCTTGTCCAGTCCGTTGCATCCAGCGCATCTGTGTTGGTGGCCACTACTTCCGGCAGTCGTAGCAGAGCATCCAAAATACCGGAACGGTCCATCCCCAGTGCCTCACACAACTGGCTGAGCTGTCGGTGGTAAGAGGTGGCGAGGTCTGTATTAATTTGCACAGGCTTTGCTGCTCCGTTGAGTTTAAGGGTGACATTGCATTCGATGCTGCCCCTCTGCAGCTTTTCCGACAATGTCTGCCGTACCTCGAATTCAAAGGGCTTTATCAGCTGTGGCAGCTTCACCAGTGCCTCGAACTGCTTGCCATTGAGCGAGCGGATTTCCACCAGAAAGGTTCTTTCTCCAACTGCGCGTTCAGACCTGCCATAGCCGGTCATGGATCTCAGCATGTGATGCGATTTACTGCAAGTTACTCGTTTCAGTCGGGCTGCGGAAGTGCGTACTGGTTGCTGAAATGCTGGTAAGCCGCTCTAGTACTTGGTTGTAAGATGCCTTGAAAAGCGAAAGCCTGGCGACGCCAGGCTTTCAATCGAATGGGTTAGTAAGTATGCGATGCTTAAATCGCACACAATATTAAAACATATTTCACAGAGCTAAAAAATTTTTCATCTTTTTTATCAACAATTTTTTTGAACGTTGTGGATAGCCATTCAAATTTACAGACAGATCCGTTCGCTGCTATCCAACAAATGCGCTGGAGGGAATGACTACCTTCGTCTGAAATGCTGGCAGATGATTTTTCCAGAGCCTGTTTCGATTGCTGAAGTTGCTGCATGGATAGGCGCGCGCGTGGTCGGAGATCCTCTCTCTATGGCGTCCGGTATCAATGAGATTCACCGTGTAGGAGCGGGGGATCTGGTGTTTGTAGATCATCCCAAGTACTACGATAAGTGCATCCGTTCAGCCGCTTCCCATATCATCATCGACCAGGAAGTGACGATACCTGCTGGCAAGACTTTGTTGGTGGTGGAAAGGCCCTTTGATGCGTTTCTGGCAATCGTACGGCGGTATCGTCCTTTTCGGCCGGCGACGGAAATCATTTCCTCCACAGCTGTCATTGGTAACCGTACGCATGTTGCTCCTGGCGTATTCCTCGGCCATGACGTGGTGTTGGGTGAGGACTGTGTGATTCATCCGAATGTGACCATCTGCGATGGCTGTGTGATTGGCGACAGAGTCGTTGTACAGCCGGGTACTGTGATCGGTTCTGAACCTTTCTACTATCAGTCGCGAAAGGACAGGGCGTCTTGGTATGTGCGGATGGAGAGTTGTGGTCGTGTTGTAGTCGAGGATGACGTAGAGATCGGAGCGGGCTGCACCATTGACAGGGGTGTGACGCATGATACCCGCATCGGTCGCGGTACCAAGCTGGATAATATGGTTCATATCGGCCACGACACGGTGATTGGATGCAACTGTTTGTTGGCAGCTCAGGTCGCCATTGCAGGGGCCACGGAGATCGGTGATGGTGTTATCTTATGGGGTCAGGTGGGTGTCAGCAAGACGCTTCGCATTGGCGATGGTGCGGTCGTCTTGGCGCAGAGTGGTGTGGCGGCCAGCCTCGAGGGTGGGGCTACCTATTTTGGCTCCCCTGCAGTGGATGCCAGAGAAAAGCGAAGGGAGCTGGTCTGGGTCAAACGCATCAGTGAGCTCTGGGATCGTGTCTCTAGGCTGGAGGACCGTGCTCAATCAGGGTCGTAATCGTAGGGCAGCAGTCTGGCCAGTTTCTCCCAGGCCCAATAGCCCAACGCTTTGATTTGTTTTTGATCGTAGCAGTAGCCATTTCGCTCTATCACGATGGACTCCGGGAAATCGAGGCTTGATTTCTGAAAAGGGGAGTTCAGGCGTTCTTTCTTGAAGTTGAGGTATTGTACTTCAGGCTTCTCCTGCGTATACGTCACATAGAGTCGTCCGATGCTGAGCAGCATCGCATCTCCGTCTTCCAGGGCGATGAACAAGGTGGAGTCGTAGGGATCGTAGATGCGTTTGCTATTGCCAGTGGCAGGATCCAGTCTTGACAATTCATAGCCGTTGATCCCGAAGGTGCTGTCGTAGTAGCAGCGCATAAAGTGAAGGATAGAGCCGAAGTAGGCGTCCTGCCTTTTTTCTTTCCAGTCTTTTTGTTGTTCATCTGTGCCTTCCATCTCTTCGAAGAGCGCGTATCCGACGTACTCTGTATTACCAGGGCCATACTCATGGGTGAACGAGTCGAGTTCATAGCGGATGCGATAGCCCAGTGCTTCGTTCCGGATGCGGAGGGGTTCTCGGGCGGTGACTTTAAGCCGGTCACGTTTGCGGCTGTAAAAGAAGCGAAGCGAGTCGGCATTTTCTATGACGCAGGACTCGACCCCTTCTGTCATCCCCAGGAACTGGCCACGAAAAAATGCACCATACTTGTTCCAACCATCCCTCACCTCGGTGGTGGCGACGATGGATACTTCTTCGAGGCTGCGGTCTTTTACTTTCAGCCGGACTTCCAGGATGTCTCCCCCTTCAGTACCTCTGCCGATGCGGCTGCTAAAGGTCTCATAGCCATTGTATGAGACGACGAGGTCGTACCCGCCTTCTGGAAGGCTGAGCCGGAAGCTGCCATCGGCGGTGGTGGTGGTGCCGATGGTCGTATTCTGGCAGAAGACGGAAGCGCCGGTGAGGGGTTGCCCTGTTTGGGCATCTGTCACTTTTCCTGTGATGGTGAAAGGCTGGGCCCAGGCACTGGCTGCCAGGAGGAGCCAGGAAGCTAGGGTGGTGAACTGGAGATACAGTTTCATGTCTGGAGTACTGCAAATCACGCGCCTGTTTATATGCAGGAGTTAAGGTCGGCCCATTTTAACGGAATATTGATATGCATAGTCGCGGATGACGTCTTCCAATGGGCGGAAGCGGAAGCCGGGGAGATGGGATAATATTTTTGCAGGGTCGTACGAGACCTGCATCTGGGCTGTCTCTGCCGTCTCACGGGTGAGTAAGGGATCCTGGGAGGAGAACAGGCTTTTGACTGCTTCCCATCTCCACACCCAGCTGCTGATCCAGGGAGAGGCCCGGCGGTGTGGGGCCTTCTTGCCCATGGCAGCCGCCATAGTGGAGAAGACTTTCCGGTAGGGCCAGTTCTCAGCGGAGAGGATGAAGCGTTCCGAGTGGATAGGGCTTTTCATGAGCCGTATCATGGCGTCGGCCACGTCGGCTGCGTCTACCAGTCCGGTGCTGCCATCGGTGTACCAGGGGAATTCGTTCCATGCATTTCGGAAGAGGGCCGCGGATCCACGGTTCCAGTCGCCCACCCCCAGTATGATGCTGGGATTCACCATTACGGCCTCCAGACCTTCTGCGATGCCCCTTCGGACCTCCAGCTCTGCCAGGTGTTTTGTCAACCCATAAGCCGAGAGGTTGGCCTCATCGTCCCACTGCACGTCTTCGCGTATGCATTGCCCGTCGCGTTTCCTGCCAAGGGCAGAGACGGAGCTGACATGTACCAGTTTTCGTACCCCATGGCGCAGTGCCGCATTCACGACGTTGGCGGTCCCTTCTACATTAATGCGGCGCATTTCAGTCTTCCTCCTGGGGTGGAACGACACGATGGCGGCGCAGTGGTAGACTTCTGTGATGCCTTGCATGGCTTCTTCGAGTGCGCCTATGTCGAGGATGTCGGCTGGCACCCATTCGATGGGTTTGCCAGGAGACGCTGCCGGCGGCTGGCCCCGGTAGAGGGCTCTGGTTGCCATCCCCTGGCGAGAGAGCTCTTGCAGGAGATAGCTGCCCAGCAGTCCCTTTCCGCCGGTCACCAGGATGGTGGGAGAGGGTTTGTTCTCAGGGGGTTCCATATGGGGTAGAGCGCCGTCAGCGGGGTGTTAGAGGGATGGTGAATGACCGCTGGCCTGGCCTCTGGATGGTTTCGCCAGTGGTGAGGTTGTGCAGGGAATGTATAGCCTTGCACCTACTGACAGGGTCGGGGCGGATGGCGGCCACGGTCAATAGGCTGCGGTGAATTGTTGCAGGAAGCGGACATCGTTTTCACTGAACAGCCGGATGTCGGTGATTCCGTATTTCAGCATCGCGGGTCGTTCAATGCCCATGCCAAAGGCGAAGCCCTGGTAGCGATCTGGGTCGATGCCACAGTTGGACAACACCTTGGGATGGACCATCCCGCAACCGAGAATTTCCAGCCAGCCGGTGTGCTTGCACACATTGCAGCCTTCACCGTGGCATAGCAGGCAGCTGATGTCCATCTCGGCGCTGGGTTCCGTGAAAGGGAAAAAACTGGGGCGGAAGCGGATCTTGACGGCGGTACCGAACATCTCCTGGACAAAAAAGTAGAGGGTCTGTTTGAGGTCGGCAAAAGAGACCTGCTCGTTTATGTACAGGCCTTCCACCTGGTGAAAGAAGCAGTGCGATCGGGCACTGACCGTCTCGTTGCGATAGACGCGACCGGGGCAGACGATGCGGATGGGAAGGCGTCCTTTCTGCATCTCTCGGATCTGCACGTTGCTGGTATGGGTGCGCAGGAGCCTGTCGGGGCTTTTCGACAGGTAAAAAGTGTCCTGCATGTCGCGGGCTGGATGGTCTTCATCTAGGTTCAGGGCGGTGAAGTTGTGCCAGTCATCTTCCATCTCCGGGCCTTCAGCGACGGCAAAACCCAGTCGGCTGAATATCGAGACGATGCGGTTGCGCATGAGGGTGATGGGATGTCGGCTGCCGATGCGTACCGGATCTCCGGGCAGGGTGAGGTCCTGCCCAGGGCGGGTGGTGGAAGCCTGGACGAACAGAGCTGCCCGGCATGACTCATACTTCTGCTCAGCATCCGACTTCAGGGCATTCATCACCATCCCAAACTCTTTTTTCTGTGCTGCCGGGACCTGCTTCATTTCACCCATAAGGGCTTTGATGATGCCTTTTGGTCCCAAGAAGCGGATGCGGAAGGCTTCCAGCGACGGTGCGTCTGCAGCTTCAAAGGCCCGCATTTCCTCCTTATGAAGTGCTATCTGCGAGAGGAGTTCTTCCATGGGGCTAAGATACGCAATCCGCTTGTTGGCCGATGGTTGAGCTTGGCTTTGAAGAATAGATTGGCGCCGATGGATTAGGTTTGTGCAAACAGCGCAGCATGTACGACCCATATCAGATTTCAGACTTCCTCTCCCCATCAGCCTTTTTTGAAGAAATGGCTCCTGACCGCTACCGAGATGGCCAGTTGGGGCGCTGCATCACGATGTATCAGGAGGAACTGCCAGACTTCCGGGAGGCCGACCTGGTGTTGGTGGGGTGTGGGGAGCGCAGGGGGGACGATATCAGCGATGCCGATGATGAAGGTCCGGATGCCATCCGTCGCAGTCTCTATGAGCTGCACCACTGGCATCGGCATATCCGCCTGGCCGATGCCGGCAATATCCGCCGTGGCGAGACGCTTGCCGACACGTCCGCTGCATTGCGGTCTGTGCTGGCCGCCATTCTGGAGTCCGGGGCTAGGGCTGTGGTGCTTGGAGGATCGCACGACCTTACGCTGTCACAATCGGATGCCTTTCGTGCCACCGACAAGACGATCGATGTGGCCATTGTCGATGCCCGTCTGGACCTCTCTCTCGACATCCCTAGGAAGTCGCGACATTTCCTAATGGAATTGCTCACCGGCGAGCCCAACCTTGTCCGTCAGTATAGCCATATCGGCTTTCAAAGCTATTTGGTCAATCCCGAGATGCTAGAGACCGTGGACAAGCTTCGCTTTGACTGCTTCCGGCTTGGCAGGGTTCGGGAAGACATAGAAGAGATGGAGCCAGTACTCAGAGGCTGCCGCATGGTCAGCTTCGATCTCTCGGCCCTGCAGTATCTCTCTGCCCCCCAGCCCGACGGTCAGCCCGACGGGCTCAACGGAGAAGAAGCCTGTCTGCTGGCTACCTATGCGGGGATGGCCCCTCAGCTGCAGTCGCTCGGCATCTATGGCTACGACCCTTCAGCCGACCCTCAAGGCCTGGCATCCAAACAGATTGCCCAGATGGTCTGGTATTACATTGAAGGGTTTCGGAGGGCCATGACGGAGGCCCTGCTCACGGAGTCGGAAGAATTCCTGTCGTTTCATACGGCCTTCGCAGAAGTTGATACTACCTTCCTGCAAAGCCGACGCACCGGACGTTGGTGGATGCAGATGCCGGATCAGTCTTGGCTTCCCTGCTCCCACCGCGACTATCTGCGAGCTTGCGACAATGAGCTGCCTGAGAGATGGCTGCGGGCTCAGGAACGCGGCCTGCAAGAACCTTAAACTTTCTGTTATGAGACGCCCTGCCATGTCAACCGGGATGGCTCTGGCAGCGACGCTGCTGCTGGGCTCCTGCTCTCTGTCTCACCACATCCGGCATGCAGCGGAGCGCCAGCTGCTTTCTGATACTACGCTTGGGCATGCCCATCTGGGAGTGGCCGTCTTCGATCCAGAGGCTGGCCAATGGCTGTACCGCTTCCAATCCGACAAATACTTCGTGCCTGCCAGCAATACTAAGATCATCACCTGCTTTGCAGCGATGAAGCACCTCGGCGACTCGCTGGATGGCATCGTCTGGCGTGAGCTCGACACTGCCATCTTGCTAGAGCCTACGGGAGACCCGACTTTGTTGCATCCGGACTTCCGCCAGCAGCCTGTCATGGACCGGCTGGCAGGCAACCCCAAGCCGGTATATCTAAATCTCTCATCCTGGAAAACAACGCCCTGGGGCTCCGGCTGGAGCTGGGACGACTACGACGCCTACTATATGGCTGAGCGGAGCCCTTTCCCGGTGCATGGCAATTATGTTACCTGGCAGCAGTCCATATCCAAGAAAGAGCGACCCGCCTCCCCGGGTGATACGCTCGACGTGTTTGTCACCAGTGATCCCGAAGGCCCCTGGCAGGTGGCGTATAAAGCCCCGGACCCAACCGGCCGCTTTTCTGTAGGACGTGAACGCGATCAAAATCGTTTTTGGCTGACAGAAGGCCGTACAGATGGCGCCCATACGGAAGTCCCCTTTGTCACCCATACGGCGGCCACAGCCATCGAGGTCTTGCAGGAGCGGCTCTCTCGGCCTGCCATGGCCGAATGGCCTCAAGGGATTCCCATGCCGACGGTTATGGGAGACGTGGTACGTTCTGTCCCGACAGACTCGCTGCTGCGGCCTCTGATGCATCGCAGCGATAATTTCTTCGCGGAGCAGGCTTTGCTGATGATATCGCGGAAGCTGACCGGTGTTTTTCGTGAGTCGGCGGCGATTGATACGTTATTGGCAACCACTCTTTTGGGGATGCCACAGCTGCCGCGCTGGGCAGATGGCAGCGGTCTGAGCCGCTACAATCTCTTTACGCCAGAGGATTTTATCTGGGTGCTTGGCCAGATGCGGGCTGCCTTTCCTATGGCGCGCATCCAGACGCTTTTACCGACGGCCGGCACGGGCACGCTCGGATCAATGGACCGTCGGTTGTCCGGGCACATTCATGCCAAGACCGGCACGCTGACGGGGGTGGTAGCCCTCAGCGGCTATCTGCGGACAAAAAAAGGGAGATGGCTGCTCTTTTCCTTGCTGGTCAACCACCACCGAGGTACGGCAGCCGGCGTGCGGAAGCGCTACGAGGCCTTCTTGCTGGACCTCTATGAACGGGGTTGAGGGACGCCACTGGCTTGTCAGCGAAAGAACATCCTGTCGAGTTGTGTACTCCCCAACGTGAGGTAGGTTGGAAGCCCACCTGGGCTCAGGGAGGCCTGCCGGCAGCGAGATAGCTCTGAGATCAGTTGTTGCATTTCCGGCAGGGTCAGCGCCCGCCCGGCCTTGAGGCAATGTCTGGCGGCGAGGGAGCGGATCAGTTTCTCTTGCCTGTCCATGGTCCTGCCCGGATGGGCGTGCTTGTAAGATTCCAGCAAACCTTCTAATGCTTCATGACCCGTGTCGCTGCCGTCCAAGGAGGGTGTTCCCAGCAGGCGGAACTGGCCATCGCCGGCTGACTCTACCTCATAGCCGAGCAGCCGAAGCTCGGGGCATAATTCTTCCATCAGCGCAGCGTCTGCTGGCGGAAGGCTGAGGATGGCAGGGAAGAGGGAGCGTTGGATGGGGATGGGCATGCCTGTCATGGCATCCTGATAGCGTTCATAGAGGATGCGCTCATGGGCGAGCTGTTGGTTGAAGAGGAGGAGCCCCTGGGAGCCTTTCGCCACGATGTAGGCTTGCAAGACTTGAAAGGGTTTGTCCGTCCCTGTCTCCACGAGCTGGTCTGCTAGCGAGCCGGATGATGGCACTTGTTCCTTATGCTCTAAAGGTAAAAGGGTGGAGGGCTGTGGGAGGGGGGCTGCTGAGGCATCCCGGGCTTCATAGAAGTTCTGCCAGGCGGAGCGGTTGCTGGAGGGTTCTATGCGATGGGCTGCATGTCGTTGGGTGAATCCCTGGAAGAGGGCTCCGGCCACTGTCTGGCGTTGGTCATCTTTGCTGGCAGGCCTGGCGACGGCTTCGAGTCGTTGGATGCCGGCATCGAGTTCGAAGTCCATCGAAGGTGTTACGCTGTATTGTGCCAGCGCATGTTTGACGGCTGACTGTACAAAGGCATAGACAATCCGCTCGTCGTCGAACTTTACTTCCTGCTTGTTGGGGTGTACGTTGATGTCTATTTGCGATGGGTCGATGGTGATGAAGAGCAAGTAGAGGGGGAAGCAAGCCTCAGGTAGCAGTCCCTGGAAGGCGCTTGTCACGGCATGGTTGAGGTAGCTGCTGCGGATGTAACGGCCGTTTACGAAGAAATATTGGTCGCCCCGCGTCTTGCGTGCCGCCTCTGGCTTGCCGATGAAGCCGTGGATGCAGAGGTAGTCGGTCTCTTCCTTCACCGGTACCAGCCGTGCGTTACAGGCAGCGCCCATGAGCTGTACGATGCGTTGTCGGAGGGAGCCTTTCGTCAGGTGATGGAGTTCCTGTCCGTCGTGTATGAGCTGGAATCGGATTTCTGGGAAGGCCAATGCGACGTGCATGAACTCATCTACGATGTGTCGCATCTCAGATGCATTGCTGCGCAGGAAGTTCCTTCGTGCTGGCACGTTGAAGAAGAGGTTCTTCATAGCCATGCTGGTACCTATCGGGCAAGCGCAGGGCTCCTGGCGGCGTACCTGACTGTTCTCGATTTCTATGAAGGTCCCCAGCTCGTCCTGTTCTCTGCGGGTGCGGACTTCTACCTGGGCGACGGCTGCGATCGATGCCAGGGCTTCTCCACGGAATCCCATGGTGCGGATTTTGAAGAGGTCTTCTATGCCGGTGATCTTGGAGGTGGCGTGCCGCTCAAAGCACATCCGCGCATCGGGGGCGCTCATGCCCTTGCCGTTGTCGACGACCTGTACGAGGGCCTTGCCGGCTTCTGCGATGATGAGTCGGATGTCGTCCGCGCCTGCGTCCACGGAATTCTCCAGCAGCTCTTTGACGGCGCTGGAAGGCCTTTGTATCACCTCTCCCGCTGCGATCTGGTTGGCGATGTTGTCGGGCAGGAGGCGGATGATGTCAGACAATTCTCCCTAATTTTAGCGACTCCTCAAAGGTACGTTCATTCCCCCGAAACCTTTCTACATGCTGTTTCGATCCTTCTGCCTCTATGCCTTGCTGCTGGCGGGGCCGGTTGCCATCTCCCAGTCTGTCCCGCCTGGTGCGGCCTCCCGTTGGGTGGATAGCATCTTCGCCACCCTCTCCCTGGAAGAGAAGATCGGACAGCTGATGGTGGTACGGCTCTCTTCTATCAACACAGCAACCCGGGTGGTGACCTTCTACGAGCAGGAAGTGGAAGAGGCTGTACGCCGCTTCGGGGTCGGCGGCATCTGCCTTTTCCAGGGCAGCCCGGTACGACAGGCATCACTGGTCAACCGTATGCAGTCGCTGGCGCGCGTCCCGATCCTGATGGCCATCGATGCGGAGAACGGACTTGGGATGCGCCTCGACAGTGTGGCAGGCCTTCCCCGTCAAATGATGCTGGGTGCGGTGCGCGATCCGCAGATCGTCTATGCCTACGGCCAATGGGTGGCTGAGCAGTGCCGCCGCATGGGCATACAAGTAAACTACGCCCCCGTCGTCGACGTGAATAACAATCCCGCCAACCCCGTCATCAACGACCGGTCTTTCGGGGATGACCGCGACCGGGTAGCTCAGCTAGGCCTCCTCTACATGAAGGGCATGCAGGATGCTGGCGTGATGGCCTCCGCCAAGCATTTCCCCGGTCATGGGGATGTGAGTGTCGACTCTCACTACGACCTTCCCATCATCCGCAAGGATTTGCGGCAACTCGACTCCTTGGAGCTCTATCCTTTCCGAACACTCATACGGGAAGGTGTCCAGAGTGTGATGGTCGCCCATCTCTCGATACCTGCCATCGATGATCGGCCCAACCGGCCCAGCTCCATCTCCTATGCCAATGTCACGTCGCTGCTGCGCGACAGCCTCGGCTTCGGCGGGCTTACCTTCACCGATGCCTTGGAAATGAAGGGCGTCACCAAGTATTTTCCGGATGGTGAAGCTTCCGTAGAAGCCCTGATCGCCGGTCATGACATGCTCTGCCTGCCGGGGGACATCCCGATGGTGATGGAGCGGGTCAAAGAAGCGATCCGTAAGAAGCGGCTGAGCTGGGAAAGTCTTGACGCCCGCGTCCGTAAGGTGCTCATGGCCAAGTATCATCATGGGCTGGCATCTCTTCACCCGGTGGTGTTGGAGGGCCTTACGCACGACCTCAATCGCCTAAGCCCTGACATACGGCGCCAGGTTACTGAGAGCGCCCTCACCCTGGCACGGTACGATGCAAGCCAATTCCCGCTCCGACCCAAGGGGTCAGCCCGCATCGCCATTCTATCTCTGGGCACGTCGGCCGACAATGCCTTCACCCGGGGCATGCGCCTGCACTTTGATGCGGACGTCTTCCACTTTGACTATCGCCGTCCTTCCTATCAGGTGCCCTCACTGCTGGAGCTGGTCCGCACCCGCTACGACGCTGTCATTGTAGCCGTACAAGGGCTGACGCGCTTCCCGGGCGCCTCCAGGGCCTTTGGCATGAGTGAGGCCGCCCTGGCCTTAGGTAGCGGGGCCATCGCTGCCAAGTCCTCCACGGTCGTCGTCTTCGGCAACCCCTATGCGGCCGCAGGCTTTTGTGCCGCGGGCAATCTCCTCGTCTGCTATGAAGATGAGCCCATCGCCCACGCGGTGGCGGCGGATATCGTCGTAGGGTATCGTGCTCCGCAGGGCCGGCTGCCGGTATCGATTTGTCCAGAGCTGCTTTCTGGCACGGGCTATACCTTCCCCGTGCTGCCGACGGCTGCCGGCATTCCGTCGGAACGATCGGCAACCTTGTTCCAGTGCGTCGACTCCCTGGCAGAAGATGCGGTGCGCCAGCGGGCTGCCCCCGGCGCCGTCGTGCTGGTAGCGCACAAGGGTCGCATTGTGTATCACAAGGCCTTTGGCTATCAGACTTACGACAGCAGCCGGGCCATGACGCCGGAGACGCTGTTTGATATGGCCTCTGTCACCAAGATCTGCGCCACCACGCTTTCGGTCATGAAACTCTACGATGAAGGCCGCCTTTCGCTGGATGCTACATTGGGCGACTACCTGCCCTGGACACGGGGGACTGACAAGTCAGGGCTTCGCATCCGCGATCTGCTGATTCATCAGGCAGGCCTGAAGGCGTTCATCCCTTTCTATCGGGAGACCCTCGACACGTCTACGGGCATTCCCCGGGGCGGGTATTATGCCGCCAGCCTTCAAGACGGCTTCGGCATTCGCGTGAAAGACGGTATGTATTTACGGTCCGACTTCCGCGACACCATGTACCAGCGCATCCTGCAAAGCCCTGTGGCGACTGCGCCGGGCTATGTCTACAGCGACAACGACTTCATCTTTCTCGGCAAGGTGGTCGAAGCCATCAGCGGCAAGCCACTGGATGAATATGTGGCAGCCACGTTCTATCGGCCGATGGGACTGG
This sequence comes from Bacteroidota bacterium, assembly GCA_016868815.1. Classification (GTDB taxonomy): domain Bacteria; phylum Bacteroidota; class Bacteroidia; order Chitinophagales; family Chitinophagaceae; genus Pollutibacter. The sequence goes on along the minus strand of VGFQ01000001.1, from coordinate 388,360 downwards.
TGAGTCCTTGTTTCAATCCGGCCGACCGCTTTCCGCTGCGCCAGATTGCGCCTACGGAAGCCGAGACGATCTTTCGGAGGTCGCTGGTACACGGCTATGTCCATGATCCTGGTGCTGCGCTTTTTGGCGGGGTTGCCGGCCATGCCGGCCTGTTCAGCAGCGCGCACGATATTGCCGCGTTGATGCAGATGCTCCTCAACAGAGGCGAGCTCAACGGCAGGCGCTATCTGTCAGACACGACGGTGCAGCGGTTCACGGCCTATCACAGTTCTATCAGCCGTCGGGGTTTAGGCTTTGACAAGCCGGAGAAGGATAATGCCATGCGGAAGGATCCATACCCCACCCTCAGCGCTTCTCCGCTCACCTTTGGGCATACCGGTTTTACGGGTACCTGCGCCTGGGCTGATCCACAGGAGGAGCTGGTGTTCGTCTTCCTCTCTAACCGGGTGCACCCGGACGGCAGCAACCGGCTGCTTCGTATGAATGTGCGGGGAAATATACACGAGGCCATCTATCGGGCGCTGCGCAGTCCTATGGGTATGGCACAGGCGAATGGGCAATAGCGTACAAGGCAAAGCCTCTGGGCAGGGTTTTGGGGCGGGTGTTGCAAGGGTAGGGTAGCTGCCGATGGTGGGCGGTGCCTGTCCGCGAGGTGTTCAGGGCGTTTGTGGTGGGCGGCTTCCTCCGGGGGTGTCCGGCCGCTGTGGGGGCCTTCCTCCGTTTCGACGGCCTTCTGGCCTGGGCGGACGTTGCGATGGCTGAGAGGCCTGAGGGGTGCCGCGTCCTTTTGGGCCGCCGCCGCGTCCTTTTTCGCGCAGGCGGCGTTTCTGGCTGTTGCGTTCGAGGCTTCGCAGGCTGATTTGCCCGACGACGTCGACAAACTGTTGGGCGGCTTCCTTTTCTTTCTGTGCAGGGCTGCTCTCTGCTGCGACGAGGGCTGGGGCTTTCTCTCCCCGGGCATTCATCTCCCGGATGGCTGCGACGGTCTCGGTGGTGAGGGGATAGTGTCGATTGCTGTCGGGCAGCACATACCACATCAGCCCCTTGAAGATATCTTTTTTGATGAGGGTGGCCCGTCCGGTGACGGTCTCTAGCACTTCGGCATGCTGGGGGAACTGCTGCAGGGCATCCAGGTAGGTGTCGAGTTCATAGTTCAGGCAGCATTTCAGCCGGCCGCACTGCCCGCTGAGCTTGGTCTGATTGATACTCAGGTTCTGATAGCGAGCGATGGTGGTGGTGACGCTCTTGAATTCTGTCAGCCAGCTGGAGCAGCATAGCTCTCGTCCGCAGCTGCCGATGCCGCCTACTTTGGCCGACTCCTGACGGGCGCCGATTTGCCGCATCTCCACTTTGAGGCGGAATTCAATCGCAAAGATCTTAATGAGTTCGCGGAAGTCGACGCGTTCGTCTGCGATGTAGTAGAAGGTTGCCTTTCTGCCGTCGGCTTGTATCTCCACTTCGCAGATCTTCATGTTGAGCTTCAGCTGGCGGGCGGTGGCACGGGAGCGGATGAGGGCTTCCTGTTCGCGGGATTTGCTCTCCCGCCATTTCTGGATGTCGTGTTCGTTGGAGAGGCGAAGGATGCATCTCAGATCTGTCGCGTCTTCCCGTACTTTCCGCTTCTTCAGCTGCAGCCGTACCAGCTCCCCCGTCAGGTTGATGGTGCCCACGTCGAATCCATTGACGCCCTCCACCGTCACCAGGTTGCCTTTGCATAAGACCTCGAGCGTGGTATTGCGGAAGAACTCTTTGCGGCTTCCCTGGTTAAACGACACTTCTACGATGCGGCAGGAGGCTTCCGGGTCGTGGAAGGGCAGGTTGGATAGCCAGTCGTGTACGTTGAGGCGGTTGCAGCTGCCGGAGCTGCAGCCGCCATTATTCCGACATCCGCCGGGCTTGCCTTGGTTAGAACTGCAGGATGCGCATCCCATAATGGTTCATTTTGTGTGGGGATGGCCTGGATGATAGGGCATCCAATGCCATCGGCCTGGTGGATGCGGGAATACATAGGCAGAAACTCGGGCCGCCTGTTGTTGACAGCGAGATGAGGGTCGCTGCCTTGGCGGCTTGACACGGGTGGCCGTGCGGAATATGATGAGTATCCTAAACTGCTATGAATGCCCGATGCGTGGGTGGGTTTCCATCTCCTCTGTCCATCCATCCCAACTCAGCTTATCAAAAGTACGACATTATCCCGTAAGATATGTTGGAGTCGTACCGAGAGCGACAGGAAGAGGATTTTGGCATGGGCGTTCCGCTCGATCTGGTAGGCGCATCTTTCCATCTCCGCTGCCATGGCTTGCAGTTGTCCGAGGCCTGCCACCCGGTTGAGTTTCTCCGCGAAGTCCGCTTCTGGCCCCTGACAGCCAGCGGTGGTGGCGCCCATTGTCTGGATGCGGATCGAGGCTTCCACCAGGTGGCACATATACCGGAGGAACTGTTTCTGTTTCTCCCGGCCGTGCTTGCTGATCTCTTCCACCCAGCGAACCTGTGCCACGGGACCGTTTCGCAGGATGGCATTGAGCCATTCCCGGGCGACCGACAGCCAGTCGTCTTCGTGGTGTTGCAGCAGGGCGAGGGCTTCTCGGTAGCTGCCATCAGACATGGCAGCGATGCTCTCGGCACGGGACTCTTCTGTCCCGCAGCGGGCGGCCAGCGCTTTTGCGATCGACGGTGCCTCGATGGGAGGCAGACGTACCAGCTGTGAGCGCGAGCCGATGGTGGGCAGGATTTCTCCGTATTCCTCCGCCACCAGCAGTATGAGCGTCCCCAGCGGCGGTTCTTCGATCAGCTTCAGCAGCCGGTTGCCCTCTTTTTCTAGGTATTCGGGCATCCAGAGAATGAGGATCTTCAGGCGTCCTTCATAGCTTTTGAGGGTAAGCCTGCGGTGTATGTCGATGCATTCTGCTGCAAAGATCTTTCCCTGGCGGTTTTCGGCACCGATGCTTTGCAGCCAGTCGAAGTCGTTCCCGTAAGGATATTGCCCGACAAACTCCCGCCACTCTGCAGCAAAGTCAGTCGACAGTGACGGCGTGCCGGGCTTTCGGCTGATGACAGGGTAGCTGAAGTGAAGGTCGGGGTGGGCCAGTGCCGACACCTTCCTGCAGGAAGGGCAGGTGCCGCAACTGTCTGGCGGCATCGCATGGCTGTCTTTGGAGTCGAACAAAGAGGGGGCTGGGTCTTGCACAGCGTCGCATAGCAGGTATTGGGCGAAAGCGACGGCAAGAGGTAGACCGCCTGTGCCTGGTCTTGCCAGCAGCAGCAGCGCATGGCTGAGGCGGTTCTGTTCGGCTAGGGAGCGGAGCTTTGCTACGACGAGCTCCTGTCCTATAATATCTGCGAAACGCATAGGGCGAAGATACGCTCCAGCGAGTCGCAGTAAGGGTGGTAAGCCAGCATGCTGGGCCTTACTTGACCTTAGATGGTTACGGCGTATATGGGGGTTGACTCAGCGCAGGTATTGAGCAATTTCTTCGCTGCCGGGCTCTACGCGGCTGGGGAAGACGGTGAGAAGCTTTCCGTTCTCATCTAGGAGGAATTTAGTGAAGTTCCAGCGAATGTCTGCGTCCATGACACCGTTGAGGTCTTTGCGGGTGAGCCATAGGAAGAGGGGGTGGGTGTCTTCTCCTTTGACGGATACTTTCTCTGCCATGGGGAAGCTGACGCCGTAGTTCTTTTTGCAGAACTCGCGAATCTCCTGATTGCTGCCAGGCTCCTGTCCGCCGAAGTTGTTGGCGGGGAAGCCGATAATGACGAGTTTGTTTTTATGGGCTTCGTAGAGCCTCTGTAGGTCATCATACTGACGGGTGTAGCCGCATTTGGAGGCGGTGTTGACAATGAGGATCTTCTTGCCTTTGTATTTGGAGAAATCGATCTGGTTGCCGTCCAGTCCGGGCACTTTAAAGTCGTAGATACCTTTGAGGAACAACAGGCTGGTTGCGATCATGAGGAGTTTGGTCATGGGTGATGTTTTGTATATCTTCTGTATAACAAGTCCTGGCGGCTTTGGTTCATTGCTTTTCGTAGCAGCCGATGTCTGGCTTAGCATCGCGGGGCTTCCCGTTCCTGTCGATTGGCAGGCCGGTTGGCAGGCCCTGGTCGATGGCCGGCGACATTTTTCGTTGGATGCGGAGGTCGAATACGCGCTTGGCCGTGTTGACGCTGTCGAAGCGGGGGTCTAAATTTCGGATGTTGTTCTCCAGCCGGGTGGCGGCGGGGTCGGCTCCCCGATACAGGCAGTGTTGGAAGGCCACCTGGAAGGGGGTGTTGCCTCGTCGACTTACGATGGTCTCGTTGGCTACGCCGCCTTCGCTGCCCCAGAAGATGCAGTTGGTGAATTCTGCGGTGAGGGGGTGGTAGGTGATGCCGTTGCGTGTACTGTCCCAGTCGGCGGCGAAGAGCACAGGGGACTGATGCGTCAGGTATCGGTGGGCGAAGCTGGCGACGGTGCAGTGGCTGAAGCGGTGCTGGCCGCCCTTGGCAAGGACGATGTTTGCTTCGCAGTTTTGGATCAACGAGTTTGCTGCGTCAATAGAGGAGGAGATGGCGAGGATGCCAGCCGCCGCGGCGTTGTCCACTGTGCACTGGCGGAGGGTCAGCTGGTAGCTGCCGCTGGCGGCCGCCTGTTCAGCCACCAGTCCGTTGTAGGCATTTTGGATCAGGGTGTGGGTGAGTCGATTCTTCGAGCTGCCGGCACGCAGGTAGATGCCGGGCCATGCGCCGGGGAGGTCCCGGTAGCCTTCGTCCAGCCGGTCTCCGGTGAATACGACGGGGCGGCTGGCTTCGCCTTCTGCCACGAGGCTGCCTGCTACGAGGATGGGTGCGTCGGCATGGACATAGACCCGTGTACCGCGGGCCAGCGTGAGGGTCGCTGGGGTGGCGACCTGCAGGCTTCCCAGGATGACATAGGGCAGGCTGTCGTTGAATCGGGTGTCTTTTGTGATGATGGTGTTCCGCAGAAAGCGGGCATTCTGTCCGTAGGCGATGAGTTGCACGTTCTGCTTGTGGCTGGCGGCGCGGATGTGGATGCTGTCGGTAACGAGGAAGGGTGTGGCCGTCGGGCCGCTGGGCATCTGTATGCTGGCGAACACATATAGGCTGTCGCCGGCTTCGATGCGAAAGGGGCCGGTGACGGGGCCGGGCATGCCGTCGGTGTTGATCCGATAGGGCGAGGAGGTTCCTCCGGCGAGCGAGACTTCATCGATCTGCAGCGGTTGCCGAGAGGGGTTGGCGATGACAAAGCCGGCGGTGACAGACCCTGTTGTGGCAAAGAGGGTGTCGAAGTGTAGGGTGTCTGCCGATAGCCGGAAGGGGGCATCCGTGCTGGGCAAGGTCGCTTCCTTCCGGCAACTGGCCAGCAGCCATAGAAGGAAGGGGAGCGTTACGATGGATCGGAGGGATGCCATGGGCAGGTAAAGGTAGCCTATCCCTTCTAGCGGTCTGCAGAGGCGATGGTTGCCATCCAGAGTCCTGCCGGGCGAGCAGATTGCAGGGCGGCGGCGCAGGCTTCGAGGCTTGACCCTGTGGTGACGACATCATCGACCAGCAGGATGCGCAGTCCCTGAAGGGCGGCAGGGTCAGGAAGGGCGAATGCGTCGGCCACGTTCTCCCATCGTTCTAGGCGCAACTTTCTTGTCTGCGAGCGGGTATATCGTTGGCGTATCAGCAGTCCGTTGCGGACTGGTATTCCCGTTACGGCTGCGACGCCTTCTGCGATGACGGCGGACTGGTTGTAACCGCGCAGCCGTTCTTTCCTTGGGTGCAAAGGCATGGGCAGGATGGCATCGAGGTCTGGAAAGCGTCCGGATGCCAGCAGGGATTCGCCCAGTCGCCTCCCCAACAGGTGCCCAGAGGCCTTGTCGTGGCCATATTTCAAAGCATGCAGTACACCCTGCAGGCGGGAGTCGCGTGTGAAGAAATAGAGGCTGGCAGCAGCCTTGACCGATATCCTGCCCCAGAACAACCGCTCGACAACATTATCTGGCATGGCGGCAAAGCCTGTTGCAGGGAACTGGGACAGGCATTCTGGGCAGATGCATTCTTGCGGAGTGAGGAGGGGTTCCCCGCAGCCGGGGCAGAGATGCGGAAAGAAGAGGGATCCAAGTGCATGCAGCAGGTTGGGTCTGCGGAGCGAGAGGCGCATGCCGGCAAAGCTATGCTGCCAGCACTGGCTCGGGCTGTGTGTTCCCACAGTCCTTGCCGTGATTTTTCTCAAGGCCTTCAGGGGAATAGCCTGCGATACAGGTCTTCCACCGTGGAGGTGGTGGTGATCTCAATTTTTGTCTGGAGGTTTTCGGTGGCCTTTCGATTGTAGGTGCTGAGGACGATCTGGTGGAAGCCCAGTTTCTCCGCTTCTGAGATGCGTTGTTCGATGCGGTGTACAGGCCGCACTTCGCCGCTGAGGCCTACTTCGGCGGCAAAGCATGTGTTGGGGTCTAGGGGCCTATCTTCATAGGAGCTGAGCAGGGCACAGACCATGGCGAGGTCGATGGACGGGTCTTCTATCTTCAGTCCGCCCGCGATGTTGACGAATACGTCCCGGGTGCCGAAGTGAAAGCCGCCGCGTTTTTCCAGTACGGCCAGCAGTAGTTGCAGCCTGCGGAGGTCGAAGCCGGTGGCGGTGCGTTGGGGGGTGCCATAGATGGAGGGTGTGACCAGGGCCTGCACTTCCATCAGCAGGGGCCGGAGGCCTTCCATGCCGGCTGCGATGGCGATGCCGCTAAGGGGTTCTTCTTTGTGGTGAATGAGGATGTCGGATGGATTGGCGACGGGCTGCATGCCTTCACCTGTCATCTCATAGATTGCCAGTTCTGAGCTGGAGCCAAAGCGGTTTTTGGTAGTGCGCAGGATGCGGTAGGCGTGGTGGCGGTCGCCTTCGAATTGCAGGACGGTGTCCACCATGTGTTCCAGTAACTTGGGGCCGGCGATGGTGCCATCTTTGGTGATATGTCCGATGAGGATGACAGGCGTGTGCGTCTCTTTAGCAAATCGCTGGAATTCGGAGGTGCATTCACGGATCTGCGGAATGCTGCCGGCGGCGGAGTCGAGCAAAGGGGATTGTAGGGTCTGTATGGAGTCGACAATGACGAGCTGAGGCTGCAGGCGGGCGATTTCCTGAAAGATGGCTTGGGTGTCTGTTTCGGGCAGCAGGTAGAAACGGTCGTGCTGCAGTTGCAGACGTTGTGCCCGCATCTTGACTTGTTGGCTGCTCTCTTCGCCACATATGTAAAGGGTTGTCAGCGCTGGCATGCGCAGTGCGTCTTGCAGGAAGAGGGTCGACTTGCCGATCCCTGGCTCGCCGGCGGCCAGTACAAGTGAGCCTGGCACCAAGCCTCCCCCCAGCACGCGGTTGAGTTCCGGGTCGAAAGTGAGGATCCGTTCCACTTCATGCGAAGCGACTTCTGCCAGGGAGCGGCTGCGGGTATTGGTCTGCGTCGGGTGAAGGCCCCTCCAGGCGGCTACGGGTAGGGATTCATTGCCTTTATGAAGGATTTCTTCTGTGAAGCTGTTCCATGCATCGCAAGCGGGGCACTTGCCCGTCCATTTGGGGGATTCATAACCGCAGCTGCTGCAGAAGTATGCCTTTCTGGATTTGCTCATATGTGGAGGTCAAGGTGCAGAGGAAATGAACGGACCCTCGCTTACCTGGAATGCGATGGCTAGCACATGGGATGGAGGCATGGATGGGGTTAATGAAAAAAGGCCGGCGAACCGGCCCTTTTTACTTACTAACCCATTAAATTCATCGGCTAAATTACGATCCTGCCGGATAAATAAAAATTAATTTTCCCTGTGTGCATAACTTTTCCTCTAGCTTGCAGGGTCAGTCATCTATGTACCTTTCGACATCTGGCCTTCTATACCGATGAAAATCAGTAATTTACAATTTTTGTATTCATGCATGTGTAATACTCCTCTGCATCCTTCTGGGCAGTTATTCCTGTTTAAATACTGCCATTTTGACGTCTGTTGAGCTGAACTACGCCAGCCTGTCTTTTGTATTTATTTGGCTTCTCTTTTGTTCCTTACTTTATATAATCAAAAGTCAAATGTTATGAGTTCCATCGCCTTGTTTTCTTTTTTGTTTTTAGGGATCAGCCTTTGGGTGTCCTACCGGTTGCGTTCGAAGTTTGCGGCCTATAACCAGATGCCCTTGTCTTCTGGAATGTCTGGCCGGGAGGTTGCGCAGAAGATGTTGCGGGACAACGGCATCTACGATGTCCGGGTGGAGTCGGTGGAAGGGGTCTTATCAGACCACTACAATCCGATGGACAAGACGGTGAACCTCAGTGCGGACGTGTACAACAACCGGACGATTGCAGCGGCGGCCGTAGCAGCGCATGAGTGCGGGCATGCGGTACAGCATGCTACTGCCTATCGTTGGCTGATGTTTCGTAGCCGTATGGTGCCCGTGGTACAGGTTAGTTCCATGTTTATTCAGTGGGTGTTGCTGGCGGGCGTGCTGCTGATTAATGTCTTTCCCCAGCTCTTACTCATCGGCATCTTGTTGTTTACGCTGACCACCGTGTTTGCCTTGGTGACGTTGCCCGTGGAATTTGATGCCAGCCGGCGTGCTCTGGCCTGGCTGGGCAATGCCCGGGTGGCCGATGCACAGGAGCAGCCTCAAGCGAAAGATGCATTGCACTGGGCTGCAATGACTTATGTAGTTTCTGCCATTGCTTCATTAGTGACGCTATTACAATACGTACTAATGTTCTTGGGCTCCCGGGATAGGGACTAAACGTTGAGTATTTTAATCCTCAGTTATACACCCTTGCTCCGGCAAGGGTTTTTTTTACGAATAGGTTCTTGCTGGGTAGGAAATGTTTCTTACATGTATCCTTACAGAAGCATTAATAATATAGTGAATATGATTGTTTAGCAGTCTTTTATATAATTTTTAAACCGTATTTTTTTAAAAAACACATAAATAATGTCTACAAATATATATTAAAAAAAAATATATCTATATTACGACCACCATTCAATGCAGCATTTTCATATTTCGACTGATCTTTAAAAAATTGTTAAAAATAATTTCTTATTTTTACCACCATTTTCGAATGTTCCATTTCAACAAATCAATTGCATGAAAAAAATTACAATGGTCCTGGCTGGTTTGCTGCTTGGTACGCTCAGCGTACTGGCACAATCCGTCGTCAAGGGCAAAGTCACAGATCCTGACGGAGCTCCGCTTTCTGGAGTAACTGTCAAAGTCGTGGGATCGAGTGCCGGTACGTCTACTGATAAGGACGGTGCCTTTTCGATCTCTGTCCCGAATCTGAATGCCTCTCTGGAAGTATCCTTTGTGGGGTACGAAAGCCAAACGCTCCGGGCCGGCTCTAACCTTTCTGTAATTGCCTTGAAACAATCGGCCAACGCCCTGCAAGAAGTGGTGGTCACTTCGATGGGCATTCGCAGGGAGAAAAAGCAACTTGTTTATGCTGTCTCCGAAGTAAAAGCGGAGCAATTGCAGCAGCGGGCTGAACCAGACGTACTCCGTGCCTTGGCAGGTAAGGTTCCGGGTGTAGACATCACCAGCGGTGGTGGTGCCCCCGGCCAGTCGACCAAAGTAAACCTCCGCGGCAACACTTCCTTCTCAGCTGTTAACCAACCGCTGATCGTGGTGGACGGAATCCCCTTCGACAATTCCGTAAACAACTCTGTGGGCTTCGATCAGGCCACAACCTTCTCGAACCGCCTCTATGACGTCGACCCCAATAATATTGAGTCGATGACAGTACTCAAAGGCATCTCCGCATCCGCCCTCTACGGCCAGCGGGCAGCTAACGGAGCCATCCTCATCACAACCAAAAGTGGCGCCAAGACTCGCAAGGGTATGGAGGTAACCTATTCGGTTTCCTACAATGCAGAGCAAATCGCCTCACTCCCCGAATACCAGAATGCCTACGGACAAGGTTCCAATCAGAACTACAACGGCGCTTTCATCGGCAACTGGGGCGCACCCTTCGCAGATCAAGCCAACAAGGTGAACACGGCTTCCGGCGGCCTGCTAAAGTACCCCATCATCACTCAAGTCCCCACGCAGCTCAAAATCCGCTTTCCAGGACTTTTCCCAGACCTCCCGGATCAGATCGACTACAAGGCCTATGACATCCTAAACGCGTTCTTCCAAACGGGTAATATGTTGGAGAACAGTTTGAACATAAATGCGGGCGACGGTAAGAATAACATCAACGTCACAGCCAGCCACATGGGCAACACGGGCATCCTGCCCAACTCCAACACGGGCAGGACCTCGCTGTCGGTAGGCGGCAACAGCCAGCTGGCCAACGGCCTCCGCGTATCGGGCAACATCAACTACGTCAACACGACGCAGCAGAACCCCAAGTCAGGAGCCTCTCTCTTCAACGACTACGGCGGCGGTACTGGTGGTTCCATCTTCGACCGTCTCTACTACTTCCCACGCAGTTTCCCGCTGGGCCAAATGCCCTTTGAGGATCCCAACACGGGGGGCAACATCTTCTACCGCGCCACCGATAACCCGCTGTGGACGGCGAAGTACAACCTCTTCTCCAGCAACGTCAACCGCGTGTTTGGAAACTTCAATGTTGCCTACAGCCTGACGGACTTTCTGGACGCCAGTTTCCGAGGTGGTTTCAACACTTACACTGACTTCCAGAAGCAGATCACCCGTCCGGGAGGTATTTCCGGTGGAGGCATCGGCAACGTATGGGAGTCCACCACACGCAATTCGGAAAAAAACTTCCAGTTTTTGCTGACGACCAAGTCTATCGACCTGATGAAGAACCTCGACCTGAACGTGATAGCCGGTGCCGAAGCCAACGAGCGTTCATATTATAATCAGTATGCCTACGGAGTGGGCTTCATCGTCCCCGACATTTACAAGCTCACCAATACATCGCAGCAGGCCATCTATTCCGACTATGACCGGAAGCAGCGCATCCTCGGTGCCTTTGGCCGGGTGAACCTGTCTTATAACAACTATTTGTTTCTCGAACTGAGCGGACGGAACGACTGGGCCTCTACGCTACCCGTCGACAACCGCAGCTACTTCTATCCGAGCGCAGGTTTGAGCTTCATCTTCACCGACGCCCTGAAGATCGGAGGCAATATCCTCTCCTATGGCAAACTGCGATTCAACGCAGCACAAACCAAGCGGGACGTGCCGGCCTACCAGCTGCAGACAACCTACAACGTGATATCTCCTTCCTATCTGACGCCAGCCGGATCGACAGTCTACTCGGCCTCCCTATCCGACGCCCTGAAAAATTCAGGCCTGCGTCCGGAAGGCGTGGAGGAGTTTGAAGTCGGTTCTGAGCTGAACTTCTTCAACGGTCGCGTCAAACTTGATCTGACCTTCTACCAGAAGACGTCCAAGGACAACTTTGTCACCAAGCGCATTCCCGTGACCTCTGGCTTCTCCACCCTTGCCATCAACGCGGGCAGCATCCAGAACATTGGCTATGAGGCCGGAGTGGATGTGACGCTGCTGAAGACTAAGGGAGGCCTCACCTGGAATGTCTTCGCAGCTTTCAACCGGATTCGCAGCAAGGTCATAAGGACAGACGATCAGGATGCTGATATCCTCACCGGAAACGGCGCTTTTGTCAGCAACGTACAGCGCGTCGGACAGCCCTTCGGCATGCTCTTCGGCCTGGCCTCAGCCCGCGACGAAGAAGGCAACCGCCTCATCTGGCCGGGTATGGGTGGCAATGGTGGTAAGCACATCTATCAGGATGTGGATGATATCTTTGGCGATCCGAACCTCGATTTCAAGCTCGGGGTCACTAACACCATCGCCTACAAAAACTTTAACTTCTCTGCTCTGCTCGATTGGTGGCAGGGAGGTGATATGTACTCCATCACGGCAGCCTCTCTGCTTCTCCGTGGACAGTTGATCAACTCAGCAGACCGTGAGGGCGTCTTTGTGATCCCCGGCGTCTATGGGGACCCTGATACTAAGAAGGCGCTGCTGGATGACAAAGGCAAAAAGATCAAAAACACCACCAGCATTTCGGCGTTCGACTATTACTTCTCAGACGGCTTCGGTGCCTATGGTCCGGAAGACACCAACCTCTACGACCGCACCACCTTCCGCCTCCGCGAAGTCAACCTCGGGTATACCATCCCGAAGAAGTTCCTTACGAAGACGCCCTTCGGCTCCATCAACGTCAGCCTCTCCGGCCGTAATCTATGGTTTCTGGCCCCGAATATGCTCGAGGGCTTAAACCTCGACCCTGAGGTACTTAGTGACGTGTCCACAAGCAACATCCAGGGCATCGACTTGGGTGCAGCTCCCAGCACGAAGCGTTACGGCGTGAATGTGAAATTCACTTTCTAATCGAACCGCTAAACTGAATCAAGATGAAATTGACAACAACACATATTAAAGGCTGGGTCGGTGGCCTCTCCCTGGCAGTGCTGATCTCGTTCAGCTCCTGCGAGAAAAAAAATAACCTTTTCGACTTGGACATCAACGTCGATCCGAACAACCCTACGCAGGGCTCGGTGCGTCTCCTCCTCCCCGAAGCGGAGCGGAACCTGGTCGGCTTCTTGGCAGGCCTCCGGAACACGCAGATGGGTATGCTCGGTCAGATCAGCTCCTCTGACTCCTACGGTTTTGGTGCCAACTCTTTCTACGGCAGCTGGTCGAACTTCTACACCAGCTCGGGTAAGGACATCGATGAGATCATCAAGGCCGCCACGGCAGCCGGCAACAAGCCCTTCCTAGGCGTGGCACAGGCCCTCAAGGCTTATGGCTTCTCCTGTATGGTCGACCTCTTTGGGACTGTACCCTTCGCAGAAGCCTTCGCCGGAAACGCCGAAACACAGAACATCAATCCCAAGTTCCAGGCCGGCAAGGATATCTATGACGCTTGCTACAAGCTGCTCGATGATGCGATCGCCAATTTGACGGCTGCCAGTCCGGTCTCCATCGGCTCTGCCGACATCCTCTATGCCGGCGATAAGACTAAGTGGGTGCGCTTCGCCAACAGCGTGAAACTGCGCATGCTGATCACCAGCCGCCGTGTCAACACCAGCGCTGCTTCCCAGATCCAGGCTGCCCTCAACCCAACCGGTGGATTGATCAACGGGACCAGCACCGACTTCACCTTCAATTATGGTCGTCAGATCTCTCCGGAGCTGCGCCATCCCTGGTATACGTCGGCCTACCTGGCCTCCCAGGATTTCAACTACATCGAGGTTGACTTTATGTTCCGGATGCTGCTCTCCAAAGATCCTCGCTGGCCCTTCTACTTCCGCCGCCAGAACACGAGGATCTTGGATCAGAACAACGCGACCGACCGGGGTGCCACGCCCGTGCAAGGCGCTTATCTAGTACTTGAGCCCAGTGCCTGGCAGCAGGGAATCGCTGCTGGTGTTTTGGCGCGTACCAAGGCAGACACTCAGTACCTGGCCGGCTTCTTCGGCCGCTATCGAGGTGACCAGTCAGGGGTACCTCAGGACCAAGATTATCGCACTGCCCCGGGGGTCTACCCAGCCGCTGGCCTCTACGATGACCGCAGCAAGGCCCCCACACTACTCCGCTCACCGGTTAATCAGGGTCGTGGAGATGGCATCTTTCCGATGTTGACCAGCTGGATGATCAAGTTCTGGCAAGCGGAGTCGGAGCTGGCCTACAACTTTGGCACACCCCGCGCCACGGCAGAAGCCGCTGTGCGTGAACACATCAACTACGTTGCGAACTTCGGCCTCTCCAGAGATCCTAATTCCAAAGCGCCTACCGCATTAGAAATTACCACCTACGTAAACAAATTCCTGGCAGATTATGATGCTGCTCCCACCAACGAGGCCAAAATGAACCGAGTGTTGTTCCAAGCATGGATTGCTGGCTGGGGTAACGGTTTTGAGATGTATAACGCCTTACGCCGTACTGGTTATCCCAGCAACCTGCGCGCACCGATCACCCTCTATTCTCAATTTGCTCTCCGCCTGCCGATACCTGCTACGGAAGGCGCCCTGAACCCGAGTGCCCCCTCCCCGCTGCCGGTCTATTTCACCGAGCCGGTCTTCTGGGATGTCGTCAAATTCAAGTTCTAAACGACCAAAACGAATTACTATGCAATACAGGATCAAGCATATCCCAGCCCTGATGCTGATGGTCTCGATGATCTTCTCTTCCTGCCGTAAGGAGGAATTGAACCCCGTTGCCACTCCTGAACCCGGTGTCTGGGGCCAGGGTAAGCTGCTCTCCGGACAATTCACTGCCGGTAATGACGCCAATTCCAAAGTCTCCATGCAGCTCAAGTGGATCGACGTGAACAGAAAGGTGACCATCACTAAGATGGAAGTTTTCATCACGATGACTGAGAAGTACACGGATAAGAATGGCAACCCTGCCACGGCCGACCACGGCTCGAAATCCTATAAAGTTTTCGATGCCAAAGGGAATAACGAAGCAGTGCTGTTTGACATTACGGCCAACGAAGTGTACGCCCTTTTCCAGACAGCCAAGTTCAACTATGGCAAGGGAGCGGGTAATCAGGACGTATTCTCAACTGCCACCGGTCGCACCGCCGGGAAACGGTTCACCAAAAACGATAGCTTCAAAATGGAATGGGCACTCACTAGTAAAGATGGTCTCGTCTACAAGTGGTGGTCTGTTTCTGTCGTGAACGGAGAATTGTATACAAACCAACCCGAAATTGCTGCCAACACCAATGTGACCTGGACGGTGAAGTAACTCCTTCGTTATATATGCAGTCCCTGTGGCTGCGACCAGGAATTGGGAATAAATTGCTTTTATTCCCAATTTCTTTTTATATCTTTTGAAAGGTTTTTGGATGAGACCGACCCTAATCTCGCTTCCTTCGTTTGTCCTGACGCTGCTCGTTATGACCCATCCTATGCTGCCTGCGCAGGAGAAGGTCACCTACTGGCAGCATGTCCGCCCCATCCTGCAGCAGCACTGTGTGACATGCCATAGTCCAGGCGAAGTAGGTCCCTTCCCCTTGAGGACCTTCGACGAGGTGCTCTCCCATGCAGGCTTCATCGCACACGTCACGCGGACCCGTTACATGCCGCCCTGGAAGGCGGATACTGCCTTTCGGCATTTTGCCAATGAGAACGTGCTCTCGGAGCAGGAGATTGCCACCATCGCTGCCTGGGTGGCCGGCGGAAAGGAAGAGGGGGCGGCTCCCAGGGAGCCCCGTAAGTCGAAGGCAGTCAGAAGAACAATGGAGCCGTCGGGTCTGCCATCCATCGTAAACGATCGGTTGCGCGTCTCTATGCGGCACGCATTTCCCATCCCCGCCAACAACCGTGAGGAGTTCCGGTTCTTCCATGTCCCGTTGAGGAATAATGACACGCTATACGTCCGTTCGATCCGATTTATCCCGGGCAACCGAAAGCTGGTGCACCATGCCCGGATCATGTGCGACACCAGCGGTCTGACGGAGGGTATCGACGGGCTATCTGCGGAAGACCCGCATTCCGTAGACTTTCAGACAAAACCATTGTCGGACCCCTTCCTCTATGGCTGGGTACCCGGGAATGACCGGATTCAATTTCCCGAGGGTATGGTTAAGAAGATTCTCCCGGGGACGGCACTCATTCTCAACATCCACTACTCACCCAGCCAGACGTCTCAGACAGACTCCTCCAGCGTGGAGTTCGAGCTGACCGGACCCGAAGGGAAGGTAGAGCTCAAGACCTTCACGATGACCGAGGAGCTGATCTCCAATAAGCCCTTCCGGATCGCGGCCGAGGAGCGCAAGACTTTCTATATGTTGTCGGAACCGCTGCTGGAAGACATATCGTTGGTCACCATCATGCCGCATATGCATTTGTTGGGAAAGTCGTTTAAGGCTTTTAGTGTGCTGCCGGCCGGAGATGTCGCCCCCCTGGTGCATGTCCCCGACTGGGATTTCAACTGGCAGATGACCTATCAATATCCCTCGCTTCTATCTATCCCTAAGGGTTCGGTGATTTATGCCACCGCAGAGTATGACAATACCCGGTCCAACCCTAGGAATCCGAACATCCCCTCCCGCGAGACGGGCCAGGGATGGGGCACCAAAGACGAGATGATGAATCTGGTCATCTATTATGTCCCGGGGCTGGGGCGCAAACCCTAGTCTTCCTCGCACCCCGGGTCATTCGATCAGGCAACCGTAGGCATTCCTGTGAGAAGGGGATGGCATCCGGCCTGTCCTGCAAGCTTCCAGGGCCTCAGCCAGATAGTATTCGGTTGCAAAGGCCCTACGCTGGCCGAGGCCAGCGAACATGTCATCGATGGCACCGCTGTACACCTGTTTGGCAGATTGAAAGACCAGTACGGCCGGCACGACGGTGGCACCCATCCGATGGGCATAGCGGTTGCCGTGGTCTGTCTTCCAGGGTAGGCGGACGCCCAGCTCAGACATGAATTTCCTTGCCAGCATGCGTTTTTTCTGCCGGGCTGGGTTGCAGAAGACGATGGATACTGAACGCAGCCCATAGGGTTGCCATCTCTCCCGAACGGTGCGGAGGAAGGGTATGTACTGCCGGCTTATGGGGCAGTCAGCCCCCAACAAAAAGACCACTTCTACATGGCGGAGCGTTCCAGAACCAGGTTGATGCCAGGGTATGGGCCCAGCAGATAAGCCAGGGCACCCCCATGCGCCATCCAGGAGGGAGAACCCAGAGATCATCCAGGCAAGCCAATGTTTCATACGTATATCCCTTAAGGCATTTATGCTAATTTCCCATAATTCTTGGAATCAAGCAGTCCTTCGGATTGCAGCGAGGTCTATATTTTGGTGATGATGGTTATTTATTTAAAAAAGGGGTAAACCCATTTTTGAATGACTATTTCAACGCCCCTTTTTTACAGCCATCCTAAGCTGCTGACTGTATTGAGCACAGAGCCACTGGATAGATACATAGCAGAACTGAAATATTGAGCCGGTTTTCTGTGAAACAAGACTCACGGGGAGTCTATGAAGGGGAGATGGTCGTCAGAGCCTTATCTCCTCGTTGTTGCGGTCGTAGAAATGGAATTCGGTGAGGTGGTATCCGTTGTTGGGTAGTATCTGAATATTCTGTCCGTACTTCCAGGACCAGCGGAGCCTTTTTGATATCAGTCCCTTTGTAAGATATGCATGCAGGATGGGGTGTACCGACACCTTGAGGCCTGTGTGCCTTTGCATGGCTAGGTAGCTGAGGTTCTTTTCGATCTCATCTTCCAGGATCAGCGACGAGCCGATCTTACCGGTGCCATGGCAGGAGGGGCATACTTCCTGTGTGTTGATCGTCATCTCCGGCTTCATGCGCTGCCGGGTGATCTGCATCAGTCCGAACTTGGTGATGGCAAGTACGGCATGCTTTGCCCGGTCGATGCGCATAGCGTTTTCGACGGCTTCGTGCAGGCGCTTTTTGTTCTCCGGCAGCTTCATATCGATGAAGTCGACCACGATGATGCCACCTATATCGCGCAAACGCAGCTGCCGGGCTATCTCTTCGGCGGCCTCTAGGTTCGTTTGAAGGGCATTCTCTTCCTGGCTGCTGCCAACGCTCTTGTAGCCGCTGTTGACATCGATGACGTGCAGGGCTTCTGTATGTTCTATGATCAGATAGGCGCCGGAGGGCAGGTTCACCGTCTTTCCGAAGGCGGCCTTCACCTGTTTGGTGATGCCGAAATGGTCGAAGATGGGCACTCCGTTCTGGAAATGGGAGACAATGTCGACTTTGTCGGGTGCAATCTTCTGGATATACTGCTTAGTCTCGTGAAAAAGTCCTTTGTCATTGACCACGATGCGGTTGAAATCCTCATTGAGCAGGTCGCGAAGGATGCTGGTCGTCTTGGCCTGCTCACTGAGGATCTTGCAGGGTGCTGTAGCATCTTTAAGGTTATGTTGGATCGATTTCCAATTCTGGAAGAGGTTTTTAAGGTCGTCGTGCAGCTCGGCCGTGTTCTTGCCTTCCGCTGCTGTGCGTACGATGATGCCGAAGTTTTTGGGTTTGATGGCTTCGATGATCTTCTGCAGGCGTTTGCGTTCATCGGAGGAGTGGATCTTTCGGGAGACGGCGATGACATCATTGAAAGGAGTGAGCACGACGAAGCGCCCTGGAAGGGAGATCTCGCAACTCAGGCGGGGTCCCTTAGCGGCGATGGGCTCTTTCAGGATCTGTACGAGGACGTTGGGGCGTTGCCCCAGTACCTCGCCGATCTTTCCAGTTTTGATGATTTCAGGCTCTACTTCGAAGCGGGAAAAGTCGAACCCTTCTGCTGAGCGGTCCTGCATGGCAGACTGGGTGAACTTCAACAGAGAGCGGGCGTAGGGGCTCAGGTCGGTGTAGTGGAGAAAGGCGTCTTTTTCGAAGCCTACGTCGACAAAGGCGGCGTTGAGGCCCGGAATGATTTTTTTGACCTTCCCTAGGTATAGGTCGCCGACGGCAAAGCTGGCATCGGACTTCTCATGATGGAGTTCGACCAACTTTTTATCTTCCAGCAGGGCGATATCAACCCCGTTCAGGGCGACATGTATGACGAGTTCCTTATTCAAGCTTGGCAGCGCGATTGGATGTCAGGTACCTCAGCCTTGGCAGGCGAGGTTGTTTCATTCACGTATACGCGAAAGGCTGTATGGCTACAGACGTACGGCACCTTGTGGCTCCCAGGGAAGCCAGTCTACTACGACTATTTGTTCTTCTTCTTGTGCCGGTTCTTGCGAAGGCGCTTCTTGCGTTTGTGGGTGGCTATCTTATGCCTTTTTCTTTTCTTACCGCAGGGCATGGTGCAATTTTTTTTGTGATAGTTATTTATTGTAGCAATGCGATTTTCTTCTCTATAGCCCGAATCACATCCGGGTTGCTTACTTTCTTTCTCCCCACTCCGTACCAGTAGCGGGCTTTTGCTTTCTCGCCGGCCCTCTCACAGGCTTCCGCCATCAGGAAGATGGCCTCTTTGTTTTCAGGCTCTTGTCGGAGCACCCGTTCAAACCGCTCGGCAGACCGGGCATATTGACCAGAGATTAGACCTCCGTACCCGAGCATGAACTGGGCGAAGAGGTTGTTGCTGTCCTTTTCAGCCACCTGGCGAATGGGAAGGATGCCTTCCATGGGTGTTCCACCTTCTGCAGTGACGAAGAAGTAGGTGCTACCCATACCCACCGTAGCAGAATCGTTTCTGGGATTGAGGGCCAAGGCAGCTTTGTAGAGCGATCTTGCCTGGAGGGCCATCCAGCTTTTCAATCCCGGGTCAGGTATTCCCCTCAGCTCAAAGAGATATGCATGGGCAATGAAGGTCAGGCTTTTTTCAGAATTTTCCAATTGAGCCTGTTCTCCACTATACCACAGGAAGGCAAGGGTGTTTTGGGCGCTGTCTTTCCAGATCTCTGCCAAGTCTATGAGGATTTGGCGGCGGGCAGGACCAGCTCCAGCCTTGGCAAGGGCCTGGCTCATGGAGCGGATCCGGGCGGACAGGGAGGGGCCCATCCCAGACATGGAAGAGTCGAGGTATGCCTGGATGTCAAATCCCGCATGTTGGTGGCTGGTATCCTGTTGGTTTTCTGCTATGAGGCCGAGCTCGGCGGTACGACGTCCGCCCATGTACAAAGCCAGTAATAAGAAGAAAGCGATACCCAGTAATAGTGTCCGTTCTTTGTCCAAGCCCTTGATTGTCATTGGACAAAAATACAAGGAATCAGGCCATCTCGTCGGACCCATCTTCGCTGATGGGGGTATCGATCTGGAGCTTCTTCACTTCGTGTATAAACTCTTTGGCTGGCTTGAAGGCTGGGATGAAATGGGCGGGGATGGGCACGGCTGTGTTCTTCTTGATATTTCGGCCGATTTTAGCCGCCCGCTTTTTCGTGATAAAGCTGCCGAAGCCTCTGATATAGATGTTTTCCCCTTTGGCGAGGGATTTCTTTACCTCTTTAAACATCGTTTCCATGGTGAAAAGTACATCCACTTTTGGGATTCCTGTCCCTTCGGCGATGTTGTTGATTAAGTCAGCTTTTCTCATTTTTTTCAGATTTATCCTGTACGTCTTAGGGAGGTCTATGAATAAGGTCTACGCCTGATCCTTAAAATTAATGAAATCAATTGATTATTAAAAGGGTTTACCCGGATAGAACGGCAAATGGGCCATAAAATTGCGCTACCTTGCCAGAGGAGTTATTTTTCATTGGATATTCAACTGGCATTCACACGCAGTCTCATGGGTTGGCATTGGTCTTCCAATCGGAGGGTGATGCCATGGAAGGGGGAGCGGGATCCCTACCGGATCTGGCTGAGTGAGGTCATCCTCCAACAGACGAGGGTAGAGCAGGGATGGTCTTATTACGAACGTTTTATCGCGGCTTATCCATCGATTTGCGACCTGGCAGCCGCTTCGGATGATGAGGTCTTTAAACAATGGGAGGGATTAGGATATTACAGCCGTTGCCGGAATCTGTTGGCCACCGCGCGGTTTATTGCCGATAAGCGGGCTGGAGCTTTCCCCGTGACCTATGAAGGCATCCTCGCCTTGAAGGGCGTCGGCCCTTATACGGCTGCCGCCATCGCCTCTTTCGCGTATGGGCTTCCCCATGCTGTGGTGGATGGCAATGTGATCCGGGTGTTGGCCCGTTGCTTTGCCATCCGCGAGCCCGTCGGCGATCCAGTGATCCGCCGGAAGATAATCGCCCTGGCGGCAACGCTGCTGGACGTGGATCATCCTGGAGCATACAACCAGGCCATCATGGATTTCGGGGCGACTGTCTGCCGTCCACAAGCCCCCCAGTGCAGTAGTTGTCCGCTCTCTGCCATCTGTAGCGCCCGGGCGCTGGGCCTGCAGGGTGAGATTCCTGCCAAGGCAGTGAGGCCTGTCCGTAAAACGCGCTGGTTTCAATACATCCATGCTGGGCATGCAGGATCCTGTCTGGTCCGGCAGCGCACCGCTAGGGATATCTGGCAAGATTTACATGAGCTGCTGCTGGTGGAGACGGAGGGTCCGTTGACTGTCGACGCCTTATCTGCCCTGCCGCTGAGCCTAGGGCTGAGGCCGACAGGAAAGCCCTGGGTCTCGGATGAATGCCGACAGCTGCTCACCCATCAAGAGATCCGGGCGCGGTTTGTCCGGGTACAGCTCGGGCGACGCGATCCTGCGCCTGAGGGGTATCGGTGGATGGTAGCAGAAGAGGTCTCCCGGGCCGCCTTCCCGAAAATCATCCAAGCCTATTTCGAATATAGTGGTACTTTTACGTAGCTTCTTTTTCCCTTCCTTTCCGCTGATTTCTTACCCACGCGCGGCGTGAACCGAGCGATACTGATCGGGAAGCTTGGGAAAAATCCCGGCGTTCAATACCTGAAGGGACAGATCCCGGTGGCCACGAAGGAGACCTTGAAAGACCACCAGGGCTGAGTCGTAAGCCAGGCGGAATGTCATCACGCAGTCCTTGTGGAGGGGTTTGGCAGAGATGGCTCCAAAATACCTCTACAACGACAGTCTCATCTACCTGGAAGGTCGCCTCAAAACTAGAAGCTGGGAGGATCGTGAAGGCATCCGACGGATGATCACCGAGTGGGTGGGCGACAACCTGATCATATTCGATCAGTATGTGGAAGCCTCGCCAGGCCTTCCCACCCTTCCACCCGGTGGCTTTGAGATCTACAACAGCGATTTCACAGGACCGCTGCTGGAGCCACTGCTAAAATCCTGAGGTATCCTCCTGCCATGCTGCCGCTCAGACACCCCACATTCTTTTCATATGTTATCTGACCATCCCATGAAGCCTGGTGCCTTGCTGATGGCCATGTCGCTATTGGCAACGATGATGGCCTGTCAACCGACCTATGTTCCAAAGGAACGCGGGTATTTCAGGATTGATCTCCCATCTCATGCCTATACCGCATTTGACCGCCCAGGGTTTCCCTTCACCTTTGAGTACCCCGTTTACGGGCAAGTGACCCGCGACAGCAGCCTGATGGACGACAATCCCGACAATCCTTATTGGATCAACATTGATTTTGCCGACTTCCACGGGCGTATTTACCTGAGCTATAAGTCCATCGGCGGTACGTCCCGTTACAAGGTCAACAAAGCCGGCCGTTACCAGGATTCGGTTGCCCGCAATACATTCGAGACGTTGCGCGATGAAGCCTATCGGATGACCTTCAAGCACACGGTCAAAGCCAGTGGCATCACCGACTCTGTATTTCTGACGTCCCATGGCGTGGGGGGGGTGCAGTTCCGGGTGGTGGGCAATGCTGCGACGGCCTTGCAGTTCTTCGCAACCGATACTACCCGTCATTTCCTGCGAGGGGCTCTTTACTTTGATGCCACGCCCAATGCCGATTCGCTGTCGGTGGTGAACCGATTCCTTGAGGAAGATGTGCGTCATCTGATCCGGACCCTTCGGTGGCGATAATGGCCTGCCGGCTTTGTAGCTCTGCGAGGGAACCCATAATTTTGATGAAAATCCTCTCTTGGTAGTCATAGATGATGTGTTGGTGAGCGATGCGGTCCTCGAAGAGGCCTTTGTCTGCGACCTGTCTGCCTGCAAGGGTGGCTGTTGTGAAGATGGAGATGCAGGAGCTCCGCTGACGTACGAAGAGCTCGATCACGTCAGAGACGCTTTTGAAGAGGTCAAGCCCTTGCTCACAGCAGAGGGATTGGCTGAGATCAACCGCACCGGAATCTTCCGCTACGATCAGGAGTTTGGCTGGGTAACACCCACCGTCAACGGCGGCATCTGCGCTTTTGGCTATCGGGATCGGGCAGGCATCATCCGATGTGCTTTCGAAGAAGCTTATCAGCGAGGATGGATCGGTTGGAAGAAGCCCATCTCCTGCCATCTCTATCCCATCAAAACAAAGGCAAGCCGTCTGGACGGTTATGAGATGATCAACTACGAGCCGCGGGAGACCCTCTGTGCACCTGCTTGCGCCTTGGGTGCGAAGCATAAGACAAGGGTCTACCAATTTCTGCGGGAACCCTTGATCCGAAAGTATGGGGAGTCATTCTATAGACTACTGGAACAGGTGGCCGGAGCGCATTTCGAAGGCCATCAAAAAAAGTGATACACCTAGCTACCATCCAACGCCAATCATTCCTCAAAAAAAAACATGGCTGACAACATCGGAACCTTTCTGGCCAAGAGTACAGTGCGCGCTGCCGACATGGAGCATCGCCAGAAGATCAACAACAACATTGGCAAATATGATGCCGTTGTGCCTCAGGGGAAGGCGCAGTTCCAGAATGTCGACCTGGTCAGAAGCCGTGCAAAAAATATCAAGTGGAAGGCGATTGAGACATTGGACCAGCGGCTGGAAGAATTCGAGTCCCAGCTGAACCGCAGGGGAGGCCATGTTATATGGGCCCAGGATGCCGAAGAGGCGCTGCGTGCCATCGGGGAAATATGCCGCCGCCATGAATGCCGCACCCTAGTCAAGAGCAAGAGCATGGTCACGGAAGAAATCCAACTAAATGCCTATCTGGAAGAGATGGGCATTGAAAGTGTGGAGACAGACTTGGGTGAGTATATCCAGCAACTCGACGGAGAGGCCCCCTATCATATTGTTACGCCTGCCATGCACAAGAGCAAAGAAGATGTGGCCAGGCTTTTTGCCGAGAAGCTCCATACGCCCCCTGACCTCAGCCCTGAGCAGCTCACCCTTGTCGCCCGGGAGAAGCTGCGCGCCAAATACACCGAGGCGCAAGTGGGCGTCACAGGGGCGAATTTCATCCTAGCCGATATCGGTGCGGTCGCGATTACGGAAAATGAAGGCAATGCGCGCCTGAGTTTTTCCTGGCCTAAAGTGCATATCGTGGTAGCCGGCATCGAGAAGGTATTACCTTCTGTCGACGACCTGCCCCTCTTCTGGCCCTTGCTGGCCACTTATGGGACAGGCCAGAAGATGACGGTGTACAATTCCATCATCAGCGGCCCCCGACAGCCTGGGGAGACGGACGGACCGGAGGAGATGCATGTGATCCTCCTCGATAATGGCCGGACGAATATCCTGGCAGATGCCAAGGCCAGGGAAAGCCTCTATTG
Organism: Bacteroidota bacterium; assembly: GCA_016868815.1. Lineage (GTDB taxonomy): Bacteria > Bacteroidota > Bacteroidia > Chitinophagales > Chitinophagaceae > Pollutibacter. Next base: position 364,391 of record VGFQ01000001.1, on the reverse strand, counting down.
CATCCGGTGTGGGGCCTGCCTGAATGCCTGCCCCGTCTACAAGAATATAGGTGGCCATTCCTACGATACCACCTACAGCGGTCCTATTGGAAGTGTCATCACCCCACACCTTCGTGGCCTGGGCGAATGGAAGCATCTAAGCCATGCCTCCTCCCTTTGTGGCAATTGCACCGAAGTATGCGCCGTAAAGATCAACCTCCACGAGCTGCTCCTGAAGAATCGCCATGATGCGATGGAGGAGGGCTTACAAGACCATTCGGAGCGCATAGCCTGGAAAATCTGGAGGATGGCAAGCCAGCACCGATGGATGATGAACAGCGGCTCTGCCCGCCTCAAAAACTGGATGGTCAACCGGCTGTTCAAAGGATGGGCCACACACCGCAGCGAACTGGAGTTCCCAGCCAAGACATTCAACCAGCAATGGAAGGAACGGCGAAAGTCTGGTGTCAAATCCTGACCACACTGCCGCGCCTGCCGAAGGCCTGACATGTTCATACTCCTGACCGAGAGGCCATCTGCGCGACTAACTTACATCGCTGAATTTTTGTTCAACGATATTCTGAGCTGTCCAATAACGGTCACGCACAACCGATCCTTTTGGGAGGCCTCTGCACTTACCCGCATTCATTATTCGGGTAGCCCGGATGCAGCAGGTTTTTGGATTCCATCCTCGGGCTTTGTTTTAGAAGAGGGCATACGTCCGTTCCAGCCAGCTGTCAGCAGTCATGAAGGGCTACCAGTGCTATTCCCATATGCGGGGGGTGGGATTCCCTTCGACATCCTGTCGGCCGCCTTCTACCTGGTATCCCGCTATGAAGAATATCTTCCCCATGCGACGGATGCCTATGGACGATTTAGCCACCGCAGTGCGCTGGCCTGGAAGGGAGGGTTTCTCGGGCGTCCATTGGTAGACTTATGGGCGCTGACACTCCGCCGTGCCTTGCAACTCCATTTCCCGGGGCTGTCGATCCCGGCCAGGCATTTCCGTCTGGTGCCGACCTATGATATAGACATTGCCTGGGCCCATCGGCACCGGGGATGGTTTCGTAGCGTGGGCGGGGCGGTACGCGCGCTGGGAGAGGGCCGACTGTCAGATCTCAGCGATCGACTGTTGACGCAGCTCTCTTTTCGTCCCGACCCCTATGATGCCTATGTCTGGCTCGATGCACTGCATCAGCGCTATGGGCTGGATCCCTTGTATTTCTTTTTGGTTGCTTTGTCCAGGGGTCGCTACGACCGAAATATCACACCGTCACATCCCAAGATGAAGGCTTTGTTGGCAACACATGCCCGACAATACTCCATCGGTCTGCATCCTTCCTGGCAGAGTGGGGATGATGCCCGGCTGCTCGCAGCCGAGGCTGCACAGTTGCTGGCGCTTTCTGGCATGTCTGCCATCCGGCATTCCCGCCAGCACTATCTGCGCTTCCGACTTCCCCAAACCCCCCGTCAGCTCATCGGTGCGGGCATTACAGACGACTATTCCATGGGGTATGGGGCGGCCCAAGGCTTCAGGGCTTCTACATGCACGCCTTTTCGATGGTACGACCTGGAAGCGGAAAAACCCTCCTTGCTGAGGCTGCATCCTTTCTGCTTTATGGATGCCACAGCCCATCATGAGCTGGGCATGGATGCAGGAACGGCTCTCTCCGCGCTGTCGGCCTTGCTAGAGGAAACCCGCCAGGCTGGTGGGGAGATGGTTACCGTCTTTCACAACTCGATGCTGGGCACCCATCGTTTGTATCCCGGATGGAGGGAGATGTATGTCCGTTACTTGGACATGGCCACCGGAGGATCGTCTAAGGAGTAAGTCCGTGTGTTGAGTGCGGCTTCAGGAGGAGGTGACGATTTTTTGAAGCCCGTATTGACGAGGAATACACCTGCGAGGGTCACCAGGGTTCCGAAGCCGATGGAGGCGTTGAGTCTTTCTCCGTTCAGCCCGGCGCCGATCAGGACGGCCACGATGGGGTTGATGTAGGCATAGACGGATGCCTGTGCGGGTGGAAGTCGTTTTAGCGAGTAGATGAAAGCGGCGAAGGTGATGATAGAACCTACTACCACCAAGTAGGTGATGGCGTACCAGGAGATCGCGGGGATGTCGCGCAGGGGGATGTGCTGGCCGCTGCCTTGGGCTATTGCGGTAAGCATCGCACCGCTGATGAACATCTGCCAACCGATGCTATAGTATGGGTCCATCCGTGCAGCATCTCGCACGGTGAGCAGGGTGCCGATCGCCCAGGCAATGGCTGCGATCATACCGAAGAAAATGCCCAGGGAGAACTGGGTGTGGAAGATGTCTTGCAGGTAGTCGGAGAAGATGAGGGCGACTCCTCCGAAGCCCAGCAGCAAGCCCAGGGAGGTCGTGAGGTTCATCCGCGACTCCCGGAACAGGAGCAGACTGAAGATGGCGATCCAGATGGGGGAGAGGGCGCCGATGACAGCGCCCAGTCCGCTGGGGATGTACTGGACGGACCAGGTGCTGAGCCCATTGCTCATGACAAACATCAGAACGGCCATCCAGCTAAACCGTAGCCATTCCGCGGGTGTGGGCCATTTCCATTTGCGCGACAGGAAGTAGACGATGTAGAGGCCCCCTCCGATGAGGTGACGGATGCCCGACATCTGCAGGGCGGGCATGCCCGAGACGCCACGGGCGGAGACCAGCCACGTGGTTCCCCAGAGGATGCTGACCAGTCCCACGGCCATCAGGGCCCTCGTTTTTTCTGAGTGGCGCCCGGGGTAGAGGGGAAGGAGCATGGGCCTGGCCATTTCAAGCATGTCTGCCCACAGATTCCCAAACTTTCCTTTCATGATCGCTGGCTTCGGCAGCTGTCAGTGACGGAAATGACGCATGCCGGTGATCACCATGGCCAGCTCCTGTTGTTGACAGAAGGCGATGGAGTCTTTATCGCGGATCGAGCCCCCCGGCTGTATAAAGGCCTGTATGCCTGCCTCGTAGGACATGCGTACACAGTCGTCAAAAGGGAAGAACGCATCGCTGGCCAGGACAGCGCCGCGGGCGTCAGCCCCGCATTGGCGTGCTTTTTCCAGGGCATGCCGAAGGGCGTCGATGCGGGAAGTCTGTCCGCATCCTTTACCGATCAGCCGCATGTCTTTTACGAGGGCGATGGCGTTTGACTTGAGGTGTTTACAGACGATGTTGGCGAAGGCGAGGTTAGACTTTTCTGTTTCGCTGGAGTGCCTGCCTCCGGTTTCTTCCCATTTTTCGGCCGATCCAGCATCGGCCTCTTGTTCAAGCACTCCGCCCAGTAGGGTACGAAAGGTTTTGCCTGTCTGCAGTGGTGCTTTCTGACGCAGCAGGATGCGGTTCTTTTTCGCGGCGAGGATGGGGAGGGCCTCTTCGTGGAATCCGGGAGCTATGAGCACTTCAAAGAAAATGTCTGAGATCGCTTGGGCAGTAGGGCCGTCTACTGGCCGGTTGCAGGCGATCACACCGCCGAAGGCACTCTCGGGGTCTCCGGCGAGGGCGGCTGCCCAGGCTTCCTGCAAGCTATTTCGGACGGCCAGGCCACAGACGTTTGTATGCTTGACGATGGCGAAGATGGCTTCCTGATGATGGTGCAGGTCTTTCATCAGTTCGAGGACGGACGAAGCATCTATCAGGTTATTGTAGGACAGCTCCTTTCCGTTGAGCTGTTCGAAATGTGATTCCAGGCTTCCATAGAAGACGCCTGACTGGTGTGGGTTCTCTCCGTATCGGAGGGGCCTACCTTGTGGAATGGATGCCAGGAACCGGGGCTGGCCGCTATCACCAAAGTATTGGGAGATGACAGCATCGTAATGAGCGACGATGGCAAAGGCCTTGGCGGCATACTGCCGACGTTGATCCAGGCTGGTGTGGCCCTTTTGCCGCGACAGCCATTCGGCCACTTCTGCATAGTCGGCCCGTGCAGCGACGACCAAGATGTCGGCATGATTCTTCGCGGCAGCCCGTATCATCGATGGCCCGCCGATGTCTATCTTTTCAATGATGGCCTTTGCGTCTGTCGTCGATGCCACTGTCTGTTCGAAGGGGTAGAGGTCGACGATCACCATGTCGATTGTGGGAATCTCATACTGGTGCATCTCGCGCACGTCCTCTTCGAGGTCTCTTCTCCCTAGGATACCTCCAAAGATGCGGGGGTGTAGGGTTTTGACCCGGCCACCGAGGATGGGGGGATAGCCGGTGACATCTTCCACGGGCATACAGGGGAGCCCCAGGGCTTCAATGAAGGACTGCGTGCCGCCGGTGGTGTAGATGGTGACACCCTGCTCGTGGAGCGTGCGTACCAGTGGTTCAAGTCCTTCCTTATGGAAGACGGAGATCAGGGCGGATTGGATTTTTTTTTCCATGCGGAAGGGTTGGGAGCAGCTATGAGAGATGACTTTCTGGGTCCATTATCCCGAAGTGAATGGACAAAAGCGCCCAACTGGGAAGTGGCATGAAGGGATAAAGGTAGACCTGTAGAGGACTCCTGCCATTGCTGAATTTTCCACAGGCTGTTGCTTCCGTCTGCTATCCATCGTGGGGAGGAGATCGGGGGTAGTGCATCCGGGAAGCTTTCAAGGGTATTATCGGTCAGCACCACACAGTCTGCCTGGCTTGGCAGGGCTTTGGTATGGGCCGATCGGCCCAGCAGTACGATGTTATACCCGCGCCATGCAATGAGGCCTGCGGCAGGAACTGGGTCTGTTGTCAGCAAGAGGTGCTGTAGGTGATAGTGATGGGTGGCTGTCTGAAGGGCTTTTTGCAGGTGATGAGCCTGCCGACGAGGGTTTCTCTTCGCGTATGCATAGCCGGTATGTCCATCTATCAGGAGTAGGAGGCTTTCTCCGGGCAGGTGCCAGATGACTACCTTTCGCTGATCAGATCTTTGCAGCCATTCGAACGCATGTGCCAGCGAGCAGACGGCGAGGCTGATGGCCAGCAGCTTTCCTATTCTGGGGTTTGGCTGCATGAGCCAAAGACTGGCAAATGTGATGATCAGGAACCATAAGCCTACCTCTATCAGGCTGATGTGAATGCCTCCGACCTGGCTGGCGGGCAGCAGCGATATCCGTTGGACATAGTCATTGAGAAAAAGGATGGCTGCTTCTATGGCTGTTCCCAGCCATTGGCTTACCAGCTGCCATTCTGTGATCCCGCATAGCAGTAGTACGGCTAACAGGATCATGCTCGAGAGGGGTACGGCCACGAGGTTGGTAAGCAGAAACCAGGTCGGGAATCGACCAAAATGGTAGAGGAGGATAGGGGTGGTGAGTATTTGCGCCGAAAGGCTGAGGGAGACGCCATCGCGTAGGTATCGTCCAATAGGGTGTTGGACCGGAAGCCATCTGTTGCATCGCGGTTGGAAGACCAGGATGCCTAGGACAGCGGCATAGCTCAGTTGAAAGCCGAGGTCTTTGATCCAGTCTGGTCGGAAGGCCATTAGGAGGAAGGCGCTGGCAGCAAGGGTGTTGAGGCTATTACCGCGGCGACCGGTGAGCTGATTGCCGACGCTGATGAGGGTGAATTGAGCAGCACTCCGCACGACGGAAGGCCCGGCCCCTGCCAGCCCGCAAAAAAACCAGATGGCTGCCAAGCTTGGGATGGCCAGTAGCCATCGGCGACGCTGCGGGACGGGCAGTTGTCCGAATATCCCTGTCAGCAGTGCATAGAGCAGGCCTATATGCATGCCAGAGATGGCGATGATATGGATGATCCCAGCTTCGGCATAGCTGGCTTGGAGACTTTGGCTAAGGTCGCCCCGATAACCAATGAGCAGTGCCTCTGCCAGTCCGACGGCCTCAGGGTGTCGTATCCGATTTCGGATTCGTTGGAGGATGGCTGCCTGCAGCCGAAAGATCCCGTCTCGCAAGAGATGGTGACTACAATGTCCTGATGGATGATAGCTGCCTTTCTGTAGGCTGACGGTCTGCATGACACCTTGCCGTTCATAATATGCCCGGGCGTCGAAGCCGCCCGGATTGCGGGGGCCTGGCAGTGGCTCGGGACTTTTTTGAAATGTGATCAGGTCGCCCGGATGCCAAGGTGTTTGTCCAGGCACTGTCTCCACGTAGGCGAGACAGTCGGCGCGCGGTCGCCATCTCCCTTCCCTTGTCCGATCCCAGCAAAGCGCCAGAAAGGATACGCCGCGACGGGTCGGCTCCGGAGGAGTTCTGACTTCCATCTGCCAAGCAATCGCTGGTGCATCTGACGCGGTGGGTGCAGATCGATTTCGCAGGCAGGCTTGTACTATTGGCAAGAAGAGTCCGCAGCCGAGGACCAGCATCCAGATGGCAGGCATCTCGCATTTTCTCCAGGCAGAGGTGAGCGGGACTCTTTCACAGATCATCCACCCCAATACGCCTCCAGCTAGGATGGCCGGCGCTGCGTAGCGGACTTCTGGCAAATCTTCTGCCAGCCAGATACCGACAGCGAAGGCGGGTAAGATCTTCAAGAAGGGTGCGGCATTCCATGTGTATCCCTTCTTTCTCTCTGCCATGCACAAAACTACCCTTGTATGCTGCCGGGCTCCAAGGGAAAGTCATTGTATTTACACGCCTGTGGAGGGGAAAAAAATATAGCTTGGAGGTCATTATGCGCTGCCCGCTGGTTTCGGGGCCATTTACTCTATGATCTCCTATTGTCAGGCCACCCGCATCTACTTTGTACGGCATGCGGAGAAGGCGGCTGTGCCTGTGGGCGACCCAGGCCTTTCCTCAGCGGGAAAGGGCAGTACTGTGGTGTTGGCAGGCTTGTTGAGAGACAAATCCATTGAAGGCATCTATGTCACAGAGACGTGTCGGTCCCGTGAGATGGCAGAGCCCTTCTCGGCCTGCATTGGCCTACCCCAAAGCGCCTGTAGCCATGATACGGTTCACCAATTCTTATTTAATCTATTAGTGGCCGACCGAAATGCATTGGTTTCGGGGCATAGCCATACGGTTCTCACCATGGTGCAAGAGTTGGGGCTAAAGTCTGTCTGGAATGGGTTGGGGAAGGGTGACTATGGCGGTTTCTGGGTGGTATCTACGCAGCAGCGAGAGGGATGTGGCGGCTTCCGGCTGAGCTTGCGTGAAAGAAGCTATGGTGCGAATCGGACTGTTGCAGCGATAGCATCCGCTGGGCTACCAAGTCTGCCGCAGCCCTTAGAAGTCAACGCCCATAGCTAGATACCAGTAAGGCTTGCCGATGAAAAAGCCGTTCATCGCCCAGGCTGCGTCGAGGCGGAGGAAGTAGCCTAGCAGCGTACTCCGCGCACCAAAACCGTATCCGCCAATGAAAGGGCCTATCCCTCCCGTCTGGATCCTTACTTGTACGGCCGGATTTGACGGGTCTTGATAGAGGCTCACGGGTCTTGCGAGCTTATCAAACTTTCCGTTCCAGGCAGTGCCGAGGTCTGTAAACTGAACAAGCTGGAAGTTGCGCAGGAATGCGTTGTTGATGGGTCGGGAGAAAAGGGTAGAGAAGACCGGCAGTCTGATTTCGGAATTTAGCACGATGGTGTTGTTGCCATTGGCGGCATTTTGTGGGAATCCCCGCATATTAACAGACAGCGTCTGGAAGGCGTAATTATCGTTTTTGGGTTTATTGGCGGGATTGAACTTAGGTCGTATCCAGCCATCTACTCCACCCAGGTAGTATATCAGTTTTTGATTGCCCCAGGAGAAGTCTGTAGCCCCGCGCAGGGCCCATATCAGATTCCGGTAGAGGGGCTTATAGTAGCGGGCATCAGCACCGACGTTGATGGTGTTCCGGCCTTCTGTCTGGCTGGAGACCAGCCTGCTGGCGACTTCTGCGTAAATTTTATAGCGGAGGCCGTTCCAGATATTCAGGGTAGGGTTGATGGTGTTGTCGTGTACATATTCGAGTCGGGAGAGTCCGTATTTGAGGATGCCATCCGGGAATTGGAGAAATTGTCTGTTGATGGCTTTAAAGCCCAGGCGGTCTTGCCGATAGCCAAGGGTCGCTCGGAAGCTTCTGACTTCATCGATGGGGTAGGTGAGGTTGGCCTGATAGAGGTTAAGATGGCTGTAAAAATAGCCATCGGTTTGTATCTGACGGAAGTATGTGAGGCCCCAGTCGATTCGTTTGCGCAGGTTTTGGTAGGAGGCGAAGACATCGTTGTCGGTAAGGTTGAGGGATCCCATGCGGTAGCCTCCGATGAATCGCTGGTCTTCGAAGAGTTCGGAGATGCCCATGCGGATGATGCCGTTCAGGACGTCTGTATTGGCGAGGTTGATGGGCCCGGCTCCGCCAGCATAGGGCTGGAAGCGGTTCACTAGGACCGCGTTGTTGAAGCCTGAGACGAAGTAGTCTGAAGAGAATCGATAGCGGTAGTCGAACATCCGGGCCGACTTGAGGAGTGATTCTTTGCGTGCACCTTCCAGGCCTTCGGAGAAGAGCTGCACGGTGCTGTCGGAGCCTGTATCAAATTCTGACTGGAATAGTTTTTTGGGGTTGGCACTGTCAGTTCCTGGCTTTTCTGCTGGCTGGTAGAGGGTAGGGGATGCCTGTGCCCTTCGTTCTTCGGCCATGAGCTTTTTGACATACTCGGTTGGACGGGCGTTGACGTTGCGTCTGCGGAGGGCATCTTCATTGATGCGGAGCTTGTAGAGGAATTTAAGTTCTCCTTCCTGCCGGACTTCACTGACGAGGTTGTTGTCGCCGGCGCCGCGGCTTTCCTGTAGGCCGCTTTGGTAGTTGGTGATGGGGAAGACGTAGGCGCTGTCGGTGGTGACGGATACGAAGCCAATGGAGTCAGGTTCTTTGAGGTCCCATGCTTTAAGGGTGGAGTCGAGCTCCCACTTGGGAGGATTGCGCAGGTATTCGTCACCGATCTTGATGATGGTATCGAGCCCGGCGCGCTGGGTAGTAAAAAAGCCCGCATAACGGTTGGAGATGCCGTTCTCGTCGCTGACGAAGGTGAAGTGGTTGGTATTGTATTGGAGCGGGTATCTTGCCTGGCCGTATTTCAATTTGGAGAGTTGCGAGATCTGCTTGAATTCCGTGTCGTTCCAGTTGTCGACCAGGAAGATGTTAAAACGATGTCGACCTGGCAGTACCGTATCGCCTTTGGGGGCGTTGCCAAAGGGACGGTTGGAGGAGAAGATGATACCCGTCTTGTTGGGAAAGGCGACAAAGGAGGCATCGATGTCGTCGTATGGGTCGTTGGTGATCTGCTGGACTTTTTGCTCTTTGATCTTATAGACGAAGATGTCGGACTGACCATTCTTGACAGCGCTCAGGATGAGGGTGTTGTTGTCGAGCATAAAGCGGGCATCCTGTATAAGTTGGATGTCTGCAGGCATTTCTTGACGGAAGAGCTTGATTCTGGCATTGACGTCGTAGAGGAACATTCGGATTTTTCCCTCCTCGGGGTATATAACCAGCAGGCGGGATCCTTTGGGGTCCCAGGCCAGGAGTGGGTAATTGGGGTTGACCTGGTTCTGATTGTTGAGTACTCCTGCTTTCAACAGGATTTTTCTTTTGTCTGAAAGGTCTTCCAGGATGACGCTGAAGATGCCTTTGCGAAACTGCACCATCGCGTAAGAGTTGTTACGGGGGATGGGGTTTGCCTGGAAGCGATAGAAGTCTTGTCCTGGCTTGACTTCTTCTACGGCGATGGCGGTGCCGCGGGGCTGGTTGCGTCGGCCTCGCAGGTCGTTGTTATAGTATTCTCCCTGTTTCTCCATGAACTCACGAAGCAGTTCTTTGAATTTCTTTTTGGTCACTTTTAGGCTGGCCGAGTTCAGGCTTTTGTAGATGCGCGCCAGGTAGAGGAAATAGGTGACGTTGTCTTTTCGGTAGTTGTCGGCCACATAGTTCCAGAAGGCATGACCTGCGAGTTCCGGCTCCCGGAACGCGAACTGGTAGAAGTTGCGGTAGCGGCCGGACAGCAAGGCCGACTTGAGCTTATCATCCAGTGACGGGCTCCAGTGCTCGGCGGCATAGGCCACATATCCGTCGGTAAGCCATTTGGGCAGGTCGAGCAGTGCCTGGTTACCGGCGAATTCTCCGAGGTCGTCTCCAAACAGCAGGTTGTCTACCAGCACCCGGGCGATGCCTTGGCGTACCTGCCGCCGGAGCTCTTGGTGATTGGAGGTATAGTATATAATTAGCTTGTTGTTGACAAGCCGGGTTACGCCGCCCGTATTCTGCCAGTCGATTTCCATGCCGATGTTCGACTGCTTCATATCGTTGAAGCTGTTGTAGATGAGGATGTTCCCCCTTCTTTGCAGTCCATACTCCACGAAATTCTCCAGCTGCGGCAGCTCTTCTTCGGCCACTTGTGCCACGATGCGGCTTAGGTTTAGCCCACCCTGGCTGAAATAGGTGTTGAAGTTGCGGGTCTGGTAGTACCTCCATTCGAACTTCTTATATTGTACCCTGTTCTTGCCGAACTGCACCGTGTTCACCTGAGCAGTTGTAGCTAGGGACAGCAGGAAGAGGGTTCCGATTCCGATGGGCTTGCGCATGCGCTGTAAGTTGGGCCAGAGGAGGGTGTTTTTAGAAGCTATCCGGCCAAAGTAAAGTTACTGATTAATGGGGGGACAAACATAGTACGGATGCTGCATTATAACGTTTTCTTGTTTAGTCCAATCGGTGAGAATACGTATGTGCTTCACGACGACGATGGGCGTTGTGCCATCATCGACCCGGGATGTTATGCACAGGCGGAGCGGGACTGCCTGGCCGACCACATCTCTCAACAGCGTCTTCGACCCGAGATCTTGCTGAATACGCATTGTCATCTGGATCACGTCTTTGGTAACCGCTTTGTCGCGCAGACCTGGGGTTTGACACCCCATATCCATCTGCTGGAGCGGCCTGTCTTGGAATTCGCCCCTGTGAGCGGGTTGATCTGGAATATGCCTTTCGACGCTTATCAGGGCCCTTTGGCATTTCTGGATCCTGGTAAGCCAGTATCTGTCGGGGGCGAGCGGCTGGAGGTCTTTTTCCTGCCGGGTCATTCTCCGGGTAGTGTCGGCTTTTATCACGCTGGACAGGGCTTCATCTTTTCAGGAGATGTCCTTTTCCGGGAAGGGGTTGGGCGTACAGACCTGCCCGGCGGGGATTTCAGCACCCTCGCCCGCAGCATCCAGGAAACCTTATACCAACTGCCGGAAGAGACCTTGGTACTATCCGGGCATGGGGCAGAGACGACGATTGGCTGGGAGAAGCGCCACAATCCGTATGTCTCTGGGGTAAGCTAGGGGAAGCCCATCCCTATCTGCGGGGGTGTAGCAGTGGGAGGCCCATCTTTTGTAATTCCTTTTGTTCCAGTGCTAGCACCAGGGCAAGGAAGAGCAGGATTTCTACCAGTGCAACGGCATGCGTCCAAGCCTGGCTGGGGGAGGCCTGTCGGAAGGCCTGATGGGCTAGGAACAGTCCTATGCTCAGGAGGATATATACTGTCAGTTTCTTCCATGCGTAGGGGACAGGGTAGTGCCGTTGTCCCAGCTGGTAGCTGGCGACCATCATGAAGCCGTAGCAGGTCAGAGTGGCCCAGGCGCAGGCCAGGTAGCCCATCTGCGGTATGAGTAGATAGTTGATCGCTACGGTGAGCCCGGCGCCCCCGAGGGTGATCCAGGCTCCGGTACTTGTCTTGTCCGTCAGCTTGTACCAGATGGACAGGTTATAGTATATCCCCAGAAAGATTTTTGCCACCATGAGGACTGGCACGACCCTCAGTCCCTCTAGGTATTCCGGATGGTGCCGGATGCCCATGAAATGCTTCCAAATATCCAGGAACAAGACGACGGAGAGGAATCCCAGACAGCAGGCAATCACGAAGAATGTCATGACGCGGGCATATACCTGTGGTGCCTGGGCATTGTCCGCTGCTTGACGAAAGAAGAAGGGCTCTGCGGCCAGCCGGAAGGCCTGGATGAAGAGTACGATGAGGATGGCCAGCTTGTAGTTGGCGCTGTACACGCCATTGGCCGACCTGGCCTCGTCGATGGTGCCTGCAAACCGCTCCAGGATCATAAACCTGTCGATGCTCTCATTTACCATGCCGCCGAAGCCGACGATCAGCAGTGGCCAGCTATAGGCCAGCATCCGGCCGAGCAGCTGCCTGTCGATGGCAGGGCGCCAGGAGCGCCATTGGCCTTGCAGCAGCAGTAGGGTGACGGCACTGGCGGCGAGGTTCGACAAGAATACATAGCCGATGTCGATGCGGGGATTATAGCAGGTAGCCCAAAGGGTATTCTTCCCCTGCTCAAAGTCTCCCTTGCAAAGCACCAGGAAGAAAACTACGCCTGCGATGTTCACTAGGATGTTCAGAATGCGGATGGCAGCAAATAACCTTGGCCTTCCCTGGTGTCGAAGCCGGGCAAAGGGAAGGGCCGCCAATGTGTCCAGCGCGACGATCCAAAGCACCCATTGAAGGTATTCTGGGTGTGCCTCCATCCGCAGGAGGCCTGCGAGATGTGGAAGGGGTGCCAGCAGCAGGAAGGAGAGCAGTAAGGTGGTGGCCGTCAGGACTGTCTGGCTGGTTTGGAAGACGGAAATTTCTTTCCCATCCTGGCTGAACCGGAAATAGGTAGTCTCCATTCCAAGGGTGAAGAGTATGTTCAGGAATGCTGCCAGTGCGAACAGGACGGAGATGTCTCCATACTTATCGGATGCATAGATGGCCGTTAGAAGCGGCGTGAGCAGGTAGTTGAGGAACCGGCCCAGGATGCTGCTGAGTCCGTACCAAAAGGTTTGTCCCGCCAGTTTTGAAAGGGTGCTCAATGGCTTCTGTTTGTCGCCCTGCCAAGATACGCTGAAACGGGCAGGCGTGCGGATAGGCTCCGCTCGTCAGCTTTCGTAGAAGGAGATGAACTTTTGCAGCTGGCCTTCGAGCGACAACGACTGCCGGATGCGGGCAGAGGCGGCTGTTCCCACCATGGCTTGGTCTGCCGCGCTCAGGGCCAGCACTTCGGTTATCTTTTCGTGCAGGCGTTCCGGGTGGTTGGCAGGTACTACCCATCCCGTGACGCCATGGATCACGTTTTCCGGTAGCCCTTCGGCGTCGGATACGATGCAGGGCCTGCCAAACAGCTGTGCCTCTACCACGGCATTGCAGTATCCCTCCTGCACACTGTATTGGAGATATATATCGCATGCGTTCAATAGCTGCAGTGTCTCTGGATGGCTTTTCCGGCCTTCCAGAACAACTTCTTGCTCGAGGCCCAGGGCTTTCCTCATGTAGAGGATCATCTCGATGTCGTCACCATCCCCCACGATGCGGTAGGTAAAGCGCTGGCCGCCCGCCTTGAGGGCGGCCAGCGCCATGAAGGTCTGGACATAGCCTTTCTTCCAGGAGAGCCGGCCGATGGTCAGGAAGCGGACGACTTTATCCGGGGCGGGGGTGGGAGTGCTGGCCCATCGTAGGATCTCCAGGTCGGCGGCCGGCTCGATGCGAACCGCTGCGACGAGGGGCGAAAGGCCGTCAGCCAGGGCTTTGCGGTACAATGCATCTGAGATGTAGTGGAGCTTGTCGATGCGCTTCCACAGCAGGGCGTAGCAGCCGGGCTGCTTGAGGGGTTGGATGCTGATGTCAAAGCCACGGATAGAGACGGCCATCTTTGCCCCCATGATGGCAGCGAGGTTCTCCAGGTAGAGGGCGTTGCTGGCGAAGCCGAAATGCAGCCAGTCCAGTCGATGGCCAATGATATGGGCTGCATTGAGCAGCGACTTGAGGTTGTTGTTCGCTGAAAAGCCGTCTTGCTGGTTTTTTCGGTACAGCCTGATCGTACGGCGGGGGCTGCCCATGAGCCGGAGAGCGGCCGTGATGGCTGCCAGGGCTTTGGTGATGCCTGTTGAGTAGGTGTCATATCCGATGCTGATGTGGGCGTATCGCTGATCTGGCCTCCTGCCTCCGCCTGCCAGCACGACGACGGTGTATCCGGCCTCTTCCAGTGCCGCGATCTTATTGCGGAAGAAGGTCTCCGAGTAGGCAGGAACCTTTGAAAAAATTAAACCGATTCTCTTTTTCAAGCAATCATATTTAATTTATCCCGTTTTGCTTGGTGCTTTAGAAGGTCAGCGCAGTCTACTAAAGGTTCGAACAAGAGAACCTGGGTAAAAGAGTTTCTTTACGTCTTTTTCGATCTTTCCCTTTGTAAGGTCTATAGGTGGTCACCTTTCCAGATGTCAGCGTCCCACGAAAATAGCAGATACCTGTATCGAAAGCAAGGTTGCTGATGGTAAATGCTGCACTTTTGCATTGTACCAAGCGTATTGAGGATGAAACCTATGATAGTATCAGTTGGAATGCTTCTCTTCCTGCTCATTGGCTCTATCTCTCAGGGGCAGCATCCCATTGATCCGATACGGGCATATGATGGTATGGTCGAATATCAAAAAATCCAACAGCCGGCGCGGCTTTTTGAATTTCGTTATGCTGAGAAGGATCTGGAGGATGCCTTGGAGTCGATCTTCCAGCAGTTGGGCGGGAGTGTCAGATTTTACAAGGGCATGCATCAGTGCCGTCAGGTCAGGCTTTCTCCTGCCGAGAACCGCTATTTTGATGTCTATTACAAAGTGGCTGGTATTGGAAAGGGGAGTACCCCTGTCAGTACCCTATCCATAGTATTGGCAGAGACTGGGGAGGATATTCTGATTCGGAGCTCATCTGCCTATGAGGCAGCCAGGGTCCTCCTTTCTTCCAAGCCTGCTCTTGCTTTTTTCGATTCCCTGGGGGCCGGCGTCGGAGCCTATGAACTCGACAAGCGGATTGCAATGCAGGAGGATGTCGTGCGGAAGGCAGAGAAGCGTCAGTCAGACCTCTACCGTAAACGCCAGCGGCTGGAGTCGGAGCTGGCCGACAATCAAAGCGACCTGGATAAGGTTAAGGCAGAGCTGGAACGCGCCCAGGGGGTTTTAAGTCAGATACAGTCGCTCAAGCGCCCTAAAAGCTGATTGTCGCCGCGGATGATGTGTTTGGCAGGATGGAGATGAACTCTCGTCAGCTTTCTTCTTCCCTTCCATTGTTGGATCTTCTCATACTTTTCTTGCTGGCTAAGCGATGTTTTTCCTCCATCCTCCTGCGCTTGGAGGCGGCAGATGGCTGGGTGGCAATGCGTGCTTTCTTTCGATGCAGGGCTTGGGCTATCCAGCTGTTCATCTTTCGGATGGCTTCCAGCCGGTTTTCAAGCTGCGTTCGGAACGACTGCGCGCGTACGATGAGTGCACCTTCTGCATTCTGGTATTGGGCCATTTTTTGCAGTAGCCGCTGTCGCTGCTCTTGTGTCAGCAACGTAGATTGTGCCGGATTCCAGTAACCTTCCACGCGGGTTTCGACCTTGTTGACATGCTGGCCCCCCTTGCCTCCGGAGCGGGAGAACCGAAAGTACATCTCCGGGCCAATGTCTATCTTCATGGTTTGAAAATACTCAATTTAGATCCCCCACAATATGAGGGCCGTCATCCAGCGGGTCAGCCATGCCTCTGTCACAGCAAACGGTGTACCGCGGGGAGAAGTGGGGCTCGGGTTGATGGTCTTGCTCGGCATTGAAGACGCAGATGGGGCCGAAGATATATCCTGGCTGTGCCGGAAGATTGTCGGTCTCCGTATCTTCTCAGATGTGGAGGGGGTGATGAACTTATCTGTCGTAGACGTCGGCGGTGGGATCCTGCTGGTCAGCCAGTTCACCCTGATGGCATCGACCCAAAAAGGGAATCGTCCCTCTTATCTCAGGGCCTCAAAGCCAGCGTTGGCAGAGCCATTGTATGAGCAGATGGTCCAGGAGCTTGGCAGGGAGCTGGGGAAGCCCGTCGCTACCGGCCTCTTTGGTGCTGACATGCAGGTCAGTCTGGTGAACGACGGACCTGTGACCATTTGGGTAGATACAAAAAACAGGGAATGAAAGAGATCTTGACGGATGCCCTGCCAGCAGGGTCGGAGATGACGCTTCGGGAGGCACAGCTGCGGGTCGACGAGTGGATCTGTTCGGTGGGCGTCCGATACTTCAGCGAGCTAACCAACATGGCCATACTGACAGAAGAGGTGGGTGAGCTGGCACGCATCATGGCCCGGACCTATGGCGACCAGTCGTTCAAATCCTCCGAGCTGGGCCGTTCGCTCTCTGATGAGATGGCAGATGTGCTGTGGGTGCTCCTCTGCCTGGCCAATCAGACGGGTGTGGACCTCACGCAAGCGCTGCAAGAAAATTTCGAGAAGAAGTCGCACCGCGATGCCACCCGCCATCGGGAGAATCCCAAGCTCTAAAGGGGAATGTCGCTGCTGATGTAACGGCGGATTGCCCTCCCCATCCTGCATTTTCGGTAGCTTTGCGCGCCATGACGCATAATGACCCAAATCGTTTCCAAGCCATCATCTCCCATGCCAAGGAGTACGGCTTTGTCTTTCCCTCCAGTGAGATCTACGATGGACTGAGTGCCGTATACGACTACGGTCCCTGGGGTTGCGAGCTCAAGCGCAACATCAGAGACCAGTGGTGGCATGCCATGACCCGTATGCACGATAACATCGTCGGGATTGACGCGGCCATCTTCATGCATCCTACCACCTGGAAGGCTTCGGGACATATCGACAACTTCAGCGACCCGATGATTGACAACCGGGACAGTAAGAAGCGCTACCGCGTCGACCATCTCCTGGAGGCCCATGCAGAAGGGCTTCGTTCTAAGGGAGATGTGTCAGGGGCGGACCTGCTCATCTCGGAGATG
This sequence comes from Bacteroidota bacterium, assembly GCA_016868815.1. Taxonomy (GTDB): domain Bacteria; phylum Bacteroidota; class Bacteroidia; order Chitinophagales; family Chitinophagaceae; genus Pollutibacter. Next base: position 347,725 of record VGFQ01000001.1, on the reverse strand, counting down.
GACCGACTCCTGGCCGACAACGACCTGGACGGCCTCAAACAGTTGATTCTCTCCCGGGGCATCCAGTGTTCCGTCAGCGGTACGTCTGATTGGACGGATGTCCGGCAGTTCAACCTCATGTTCTCCACCCAGCTCGGCTCCGTCGCCGGGGAGGCAGAGCAGATCTATCTCCGCCCCGAGACGGCACAAGGCATCTTTGTCAACTTCCTCAATGTCCAGAAGACAGCCAGGATGAAAGTTCCTTTCGGCATCGCACAGATCGGAAAGGCCTTCCGCAACGAGATCGTCGCCCGGCAGTTCATCTTCCGCATGCGCGAGTTCGAGCAGATGGAGATGCAGTTCTTCATCCGGCCCGGCACGCAACGCGAGTGGTACGCTTACTGGAAAGAAGCCCGTATGCAGTGGCACACGGGGTTGGGATTTTCTGCTGAGCACTACCGGTTTCACGACCATGTCAAGCTCGCGCATTATGCCGATGCTGCCGTCGACATCGAATACGCCTTTCCCATCGGTTGGAAGGAGGTGGAAGGCATCCATTCCCGCACCGACTTCGACCTCTCCAGCCACCAGCGCTACAGCGGTAAGAAGCTGCAATATTTCGATACCGAGATCAATCAGAACTATGTGCCGTACGTCATTGAGACGTCCATCGGCCTGGATCGTATGTTCCTGCTCACCCTATCTCATGCCTATGCGGAGGAGCGCTGGACGAAGGAGGATGGCCGCGAGGACAGTCGTACGGTATTACGCATCCCCCCGAAGCTCGCGCCGATCAAGCTGGCCATCCTACCCCTCGTGAAGAAGGATGGCTTGCCGGAGATTGCCCGCGACATCCTGGCGCAGTGTCGCTCTGAGTTCTCCTGCTTTTATGAGGAGAAGGATACCATCGGAAAGCGCTATCGGCGTATGGATGCCCTCGGCACACCTTTCTGTATCACGATAGACCATCAGAGTAAAGAGGACGGGACGGTGACGATCCGCGACCGGGATGGTATGCAGCAGCACCGCATCCCTATCGCCATGGTCAGAGACACAGTGTCGGCGCAGCTACGCTAACCCCTGGCAGTGTTAGCTTCCCTTGAGCCATAGAAAGGCCATGCCTGTCATCTCCTGGAGCAGCCTGTGCCATTGCTGGAATGCATCGGATGTCGGCAGCAGGCTTTGCCAGGTGAAGCGGGAGCCGCCTGGCTTGACGGCATAGTCGCAGGGGAAGGGTCGCACGGCTATTCCCGCGACCCTGAAATTTTTCAGTGCCCGCGGCATGTGCACGGCAGATGTGATCAGCACGACAGGTCCTTTGATGTGCATGGCGTTGAGTAAACGTTTTGTGTTGGCCGCATTTTCCATGGTATTTCTCGCTTGGCGTTCATTGACGATGTCTCTGGCTGGCAATCCCATCTCCAGTAGCGTATGCACCAGGAAGTCGCTTTCCTTCAGTTTTACTCTTGCAAAGGGATTTCCCTGGCCGCCCGTGACGATGATTTTTTTCACGTGTCGTTGTTGGTAGAGCCGTAGAGTTTGTATGAAGCGGTCGGCGGAGGACGAGAAATAGCCTTGCAGGTCTTTCTCGTCGTAGCCTGCCATTCCTGAGAGCAGGATGCAGGCTTCGTATTGCTCACCGGGACGCATGGGCAGTGGCTTCGACTGGTACCAGGCGGTGGCATTTTTTGCGATCCATCCATTGGAAAACAGCAATGCCGTGGCAAGGGCTGCTGCCAACAGGCGTCTTCTGGCCTTCGCCTGGCGGGCGCTGGCAGACCCAATAAGCAGTAGTACCAGCCACAGTACGGGGTTCAGGAGCAGTCCTACCAGTTTTGCAAAGACGAGCATAGGGGAAAGATCTTATGCCTGTCATGTTCGATAGCCAGTCTGGCGAACGTACCTCAATTTTTGACGATCTGTGTCGTATGCTGCCAGCGTCTGTCGGGGCTGGTGAGGGTTAGGATGAAGGCGCCCCGCGGCAGTCTGGAGAGGTCGATGCTGCCATCGCGGTAGTTTTCGGTTCGGTCGACCACCAACTGTCCGGCGAGGTTGGTGACCTGGACCCTGACTTTGCGGATATGGGTCTTGTCGCCCACGGTGAAGTATACAGGGCCGCGGGTGGGGTTGGGGTAGACGGACCGGATGAAGCCGGGATCGTTCCGGACAGGGTCGTTGATAGAGGTGGTGAGGTTGATGGCGTTGCCGATGTACGTGACGAACATGCCGTTGCCGTGGGTGCCGATGAGCAGTGTGTTATCCTGCCAGCGGTAGGCGAGGGAGTTGACGATGGCGGTATTCATCGGCCCGCCGACTTCCCTGGACCAGACGGTGGAGCTGCCGTTGAGGGCATTCGTACTAAACAGCCCGGTGGAGGTGCCTACATAGTATTCTACGCCGAGGCGGGTAGCCACGACGGCGCAGCTGCGTACGGAGGGGACGGTGAGGTTTCCTTCAACTACCTGCCAGGTGGGGTTGGCAGCCGTGGCATTGCCTGTCCAGAAGATGCTAGGGATGTTATAGTTGGAGGCCACCACCAGGAGCGTGTCATGGTTTCTGGGGTTGACTGCGATGTCGCTGACGACGGAGCCTGCCGTGATGCCGGGTGGGGTGATATTGTCTGGGATTGCGCCGGCGTTGAAGTTAGCTGGGTCCCGGAACCGGTAAACCTTGCCTTCGTCTGTGCCAGCGAACAGGTAGTTGGAGGTCTTGTAGGTGCCGCGGGTGGTGGCCATGGCATAAATGTTGCCATTCATGAAGCCGGCTGCTCCTGTCAGGGTTGTCCAGCCCGTATTCCGGGTGACGGTGGAGGCGGAGGATGTCCGGAAGATGGTGTCGGTACTGACGAAGTAGAGGTTTTCAGTATTGTCTTCGTCGAGGTGGAAGTAAGTAATAAACTCTCCATCCCCGGCGTTGGTAGGCTTTATAAACGTATAGAAGGTATTGTCGAATGGGGGAAATAGCTTGACGCGGAAGAGGTTCCCATTCTGAGAGGCGCCATAGAGGAACTGTCGGCCCTGGCCGTTCTTGGATGTGATGCCGACTTGCCCTCCGTCTCCGCCGATCAGGAGATAATGGTCGTTAGAGTCAGGCAGTGCACCTGGCAGCATGCCTGTAATGTCTCGGAATGAGGTCCCGTTGTCTTGCGTGCCACCAAAGAAGTTGCGGGTGCCTGGCACCGGGTCGATCCCGACATGATAATACTGGAAGGTCTGGTATTGGTTGTTGAGGTTGGACCAGCGCACCTTTGTCGCTGTCGCATTGTTGGTGTAGATCAGTCCTCCATCTGAGGCCACTACCATGCGGTTGGCGTTGGTGGGGTCAAAGGCGAGGTGGTGGATGTCTGGATGGCTCACATAGTCGGGATCGTCATAGGTGTTGGATTCATAGCCGCCGATGAAAGTCGTGTTGGCGGCCGTGCCGAATCCGTTGTTGGAGCGGTATAGATTCGTCCCTCCTACAAACACGATGTTTGGCTGTGTGGGGTGGACGGCGATGGTCATGTTGTAGCCATTTCGCTGGCCATCGTACCAGGTGTCTTCTGTTGTGGTGCCATTCTTCATCTGGGCGCTGAGGCCAGCGGAGACGTTGGTCCAGTTGAAGCTTGGAAATCCGCCCATGTCGCAGCGGTAGAGGTCAGCTTCCGACAGGCCATCTTCGGCGTTTTCACCGTTCATCACCAGCACGTACATCAGATCCTGGTTGGAGGGGGCCAGTCCGAAGACGATGCGACCCCAGCCGGCGCTGTATTCGCCATCATCGTCTATACTGGTGTTGTTATACGCCCGCCATCCCGGGATGGAGTCTGTCTGTCCGCTGAGTCCGCCGGCCATACGGTTCCAGCTGCCGGCGTTGCCGGTGGTGGATGTCCAGACGCCGGTAAAGGCACGGTCTGGGTTGCGTCCGGAAAAGGCGGCAAAGAGGCGGGTGCCAGCCTTGTTGATCATCACATCGGTCACCCCCCGCCTGACGTTTGTGGACGTGGGTGATCCTATGATGGTGGTCCAGGTGGCACCGCCGTCGGCGGTTCGGACGATGCGTTGCCAGATGGCAGCATACACATGGCCTGTCACCGGGTGTACGGCGAGGCGCGTGACCACATCGAAGAAGTTGATGGTAGCCGGGTCGTCATCGGCGGTGGAAGCCAGTTTGGTCCAGGTGAGTCCGTTGTCGGTGGACTTGAAGATGCCGTTGCCACTGACGAAGCTGCCCTTTTCTGATGCAGATACGCCCAGGGACTCCCCCGTCCCGGCATACCAGGTATCTTGAAAGCCAGGCCGGGGGTCTTGTGCGAAGCAGGAGACGCTGCGGATCTCATTGACAGGGTGTACGAAGGTCCAGGTCTGCCCGCCGTTGACACTGCGGAAGATGCCGCCATTGATGCCTCCGGCCAGCATGACGCGGTTAGTGCCGTCGTTGTAGCGGATGTCGAATGCGAAGCCGCGCGTCCGTCCTCCATTTTGTGAGGGCCCCACGGGGTAGTAGGTGTTGGTGAAGAAAGTCCCTGCGAGGGTTGTAGACCCTTGACTGAGCTGGCCACGGATGGGCATCCGCCTCACCCATTGCATCTCGAGTGCCAGGATGCCTTCCGGTATCCTGCCGGTGACGGGGTCGCGCATGAGTTTCCATTCCCTCAAATCTCTCAGATGCCCGCCTTCCGCTTCTACACACCCTTCCTGGACGACAGAGGTACGCCGGGGGAGTCTGGGGGCATGTGTGGGTGCAGTCCATAGCAGGACCGAGATCAAGGCGGCAGCCAAGCTGGCGAGGGCCCAGGACTGGAGGGATGAGCGGTATGGAGGCATAGTCTTAGGCATATTTTGTAAAAGTACAGCTTGGCAGACACATCTCTCGCTGGCCATCCGCAGCAGGGGGAAGCCATGTATCTTTGCCGGCGTTTTGTCCATGTCAACGACGGATAGTCCTTTGTCCACGGCGGCCAACCTGGAGCCTTTGCTGCTCAAATATCGCAACGATCCCCGAACGGGACGCGTAGCAGAGGCCCTTGCTGGTCCGGGTGCCGGTCGGATGCTGCTCTCCGGCCTAACCGGCAGTTCGGCTTGCTTTGTGTTGGCTGCGGTGAGTGGGGATCCTGCAGCCTCGAGACTCCATCACGTCGTTGTGCTCAACGATGCCGAGGAGGCTGCCTATTTCCACAACACCCTAGAGAGCCTTACCGGCGCACTCGACGTCTTTTATTTCCCTTCCTCCTTCAAGGCAGCGCGCAACTATGCCGTACTAAACAGCAGCCATGTCATGCTGCGGACGGAGGCATTGAACCGGTTTGCCTCCCCGGGTTACCGTAAGATCATGGTGACCTATCCGGAGGCCCTCTTAGAGAAGGTCGTCTTGCCGGACACGCTGTCGGGGCATACCCTCTCCCTGAAAGTCAACGATACGCTCGATGTGGACGGGCTGCTGGAGCGGTTTGTGGGGCTTGGCTTCCGCCGGACCGACTTTGTCTATGAGCCGGGCCAGTTTGCCATGCGCGGCGGGATCCTCGATATCTACTCCTTTGGGAACGAGCGGCCCTATCGGCTGGAACTCTTTGGCAATGAGATTGACTCGATCCGCATCTTTGATCCGGAGACGCAGCTCAGCGAGCGCAAGCTGCTGCAGGTCAGCATCATCCCCAATATTGAACTGCGCTTTGATGGGTCTCCTAAGATCCCGCTGACAGCGTTCTTGCCCACCGGGACGGTCCTCTGGGTGAAGGACTGGGGCCTTCTGCTCGACAAATGGAGCGACGAGCTGGAAGCCATCCACACATTTTTTGCTCGCACCGGACCCGAGGCGGCTGCTTCCGAGGACGAAGACACAATGCGGGCAGACATACAGCTGGATGGGTTTGTCCATGCCGCAGACCTCGAGCAGGGCTTCCTGCAGCGGCCGATCGCTTCCTTTGGCTACCGCCCCTCACTCCCGGGGCAGCCATTGCAGGAGGAATATGACACCAAGCCCCAGCCAGCTTTCAACCGGAAGTTCGACCTCTTGATCAAAGACCTCCAAGCCTGCACATCGAAAGGGTATAGTCTGTATTTGTTTGCAGAGAACCCCCGTCAGCTCGAACGACTGCATAGCATTTTTGACGACCTTGGCGCCGACATCCCCTTCCTGCCCGTGCCGGTGTCCATTCATGAAGGGTTCATCGATGAAGTACACCGGGTGGTCTGCTACACCGACCACCAGGTCTTCCAACGCTACCATAAGTTCAAGGTCAAGCAGGCATATAACAAGAGCAAGGCCCTGACCATGCGGGCCCTCAAAGACTTACAGCCGGGCGACTACGTCGTGCACATTGAGCATGGCGTGGGCGTCTACAGCGGCCTGCAGAAGATAGACATGGGTGGGCGACAACAGGAGGCAGTACGCATCCTGTACCGGGACAACGATGTGCTCTATGTCAATATCAACTCGCTCCATAAGATCTCCAAGTACAGTGGCAAGGAAGGGCATGTGCCCAAGGTCAACAAGATCGGCCATGATGCCTGGCAGAAGCTCAAGGAAAAGACCAAGGCACGGGTGAAAGAGGTGGCCTTTGACCTCATCAAGCTCTATGCGGAGCGCAAGACCAGCCCCGGCTTCGCCCATGCCCCGGACAACTATATGCAGACGGAGCTGGAAGCCTCCTTCCTCTATGAAGACACACCCGACCAGGGCAAGGCCATCGCCGATGTGAAGGCCGATATGGAACGTCCTCATCCGATGGATCGCCTGATTTGTGGGGATGTTGGCTTCGGTAAGACCGAGGTGGCTGTCAGGGCTGCCTTCAAGACCTGCCTCGACGGACGACAGGCCGCTGTGCTCGTTCCCACCACCATCCTCGCCCTCCAGCACTACAAGACGTTCCGTGACCGCCTGCGAGACTTCCCCGTCACGGTCGATTATGTCAACCGCTTCAAGTCGGCCAAAGAGAAGAAGGACACCTTCCGCAGGCTCGAATCAGGTGAGATTGATATTATCATCGGGACCCATGCCTTGCTGGCCAAGGATGTCAAGTTCAAGGAGCTGGGACTGCTGGTGATCGACGAGGAACAGAAATTCGGCGTGGGCCACAAGGAAAAGATCAAGACGTTGAAGACAGATGTTGACTGTCTGACGCTGACGGCCACGCCCATCCCCAGGACCCTGCAGTTCAGCCTCATGGGGGCTCGCGACCTAAGCGTTATCCACACGCCCCCGCCCAACCGCCAGTCTATCCAGACAGAAGTGCGCGTCTTTCAGGAAGATCTGATCCGGGATGCCATATATTTTGAGACTGAGCGGGGCGGACAAGTGTTCTTCATCCACAACCGTGTTCAGGGCTTGGCAGAGATGGCTGGCATCCTTGGAGCCCTCTGCCCTGACCTGTCGATCGGCTTTGCCCATGGGCAGATGGAAGGGCATGACCTCGAGGAATGCATTCTCGACTTCATCGACCGGACGTATGATGTCCTGGTGTGTACGAACATCGTCGAAAGCGGCGTCGACATTCCCAACGTCAATACGATCATCATCAATAATGCCCATCACTTTGGGTTAAGCGACCTGCATCAGCTTCGTGGCCGCGTCGGCCGAAGTAACCGCAAGGCTTTTTGCTATCTGCTGGCTCCTCCGATCGGCCTGCTACCAGCGGATTCCCGCAAACGGCTCCAGACCCTAGAGCAGCACAGCGATCTGGGCAGCGGTTTTCAGATCGCTATGCGTGACCTAGATATCCGGGGCGCCGGCAACATCCTTGGGGGTGAGCAGAGCGGCTTCATGGTCGAGATCGGCTTCGAGATCTATCAAAAGATCCTCGATGAGGCGATTCGCGAACTGAAGCGGACCGAGTTCAGGGAAGTCTTCCAAGCGGAGATCAGCCGGGAAGATGACTTCGTAAAAGACTGTACCATTGACACGGACCTAGAGATCCTGATTCCGGACGACTATGTCGAGAGTATCACGGAACGACTCGCCCTCTATTATCGCCTGGATAATTGTGAGGGGGAGGAGGACCTGCAGGCCTTCCACCAGGAGCTGGAAGACCGTTTCGGGCCCGTACCGGATTGCGTGGAAGACCTCTTCACGACGGTCCGATGCCGACGAATCGGCGTTTCGCTGGGTTTTGAGCGGCTTACCCTCAAGCTGGACAACCTCCGATGCTGGTTTGTCGGTAATCCTGACTCGCCCTACTTCGAGTCGCCCGTCTTCCAGTCTATTCTTACCTATGTACAGACGGCCACGCACCGTGGCAGACTAAAACAGACCGGCAAGCATTTCACCCTCGTCTTTGAAGGGGTAAGGAGCATGGAGGCAGTGCACTCCCTGTTGGTAGATATGAGTCTTCATGCGCCCGCGCCCGGCTGAGTGGGATTCGAAAAGCTTTTTCTGCCAAGTGCTCTTTCTCTTAAAGAAAAGAGGGCCCCTATGCGGGTGCCCTCCTAGGGAAATATATTGAATAGCGGATTACAGTTCCCGTATCCAGATGTTTCTAAAGGCTGTGGGGTTGCCGTGGTCCTGGAGGAAGATCGGCTCTTTGTCGCCGTGCTTTTTATAGACGGGTGCCCCAACGTATTCGGAGCCACCCCACAGGGCGGCATCATGTTGTACGAGTACGCCGTTTTGGAGGACGGTGATGCGTGCCTGCAACTTGAGGCGGCCATCTTCGTAGAAGCGAGGGGCGGTGAAGATGATATCGTAGGTCTGCCATTCGCCCGGGGGGCGGCAGGCGTTCACCAATGGCGGCAGTTGTTTATAGATGCTTCCGGCCTGGCCGTTGACATAGGTCTTGTTATTATAGTTGTCGAGCACTTGCAGTTCGTAGCGGTCCATGAAGTATACACCGCTGTTGCCACGGCCTTGGCCTTCTCCTTTCACTTCGGCAGGGGTGCGGAACTCGATGTGCAGCTGGCAGTCGCCAAAGCCTCGCCGGGTGCGGATGCCGCCGCTGCCACTCTTTACGACCATCGCGCCATCTTCTATGGTCCATGGCACGTCGGGTTTTTTGTTTCCCTGCCATTGGGAGAAGTCTTTTCCATTGAAGAGTATGATAGCGTCGCTGGGGGGGTCTTGTGACGTCTTGCCGGGTGTGACAACCGGGGCTACGGGCTCCCAGTATTCGCTGAGCTTAGGGTCGCCTTTTGTGCGGTCGATGACCTGGGCATGGGTTACATGTAGGCTGATCAGAGGCAGGCAGGCGAGAAGCAGGTTTTTTGTTTTCATAGCTCGGGAAGTTTGTAGCCGTTGTGGTAAGTCGGGGTAATGAGTTTGTTGGCAGTCTTGTCATCGAAGCTGCGTTTGGCAGCATCCCAACGGAGTTTCTTTCCTGCTTTGTAGGCGATGTTGCCCATCTGGCATACTTCTGCGACGGTGGCACCTGCTTCGATGGGGGCATTGAGCCGCAAGGGGTTGTTTTCTTTGACGGCGTCTATAAAGTTGCGGGTATGGCTGGCGGGTCCGCTGTCGGTGCGTTTGACTTTTTCATAGGTTTCTTTGCTGCCCTCGTCGGGGATGACTTCCCATCCGCCCCGGTCGAGTACGAGGGTCGCATTGTTGCCGATATAGGCGATGCCATGGTCTCGGCCGTAGTTCCCGTTGTGGATGGCCTGGGCATGCTCCCATAGCATGACGAAGGGGCCGAAGTCGTAGACGGTGGCGAGGGTGTCGGGGGTCTCTGCCGCGTCGTCGGGGTATGCCATCTTTCCGCCGGTGGCCATGATGGTGAGCGGGTCTTTGGCTTCCATGCCGAGGAGGGCGTAGTCGATGAGGTGCACGCCCCAGTCGGTCATGAGTCCACCGGCATAATCCCAGAACCAGCGGAAGTTAAAATGAAAGCGGTTGGGGTTGAACGGCCGGCTGCGCGCAGGTCCCAACCAGCGGGTGTAGTCGACACCAGCGGGAGGTTCACCGTCAGGCTTGACGGGAATGTTCTTCATCCAACCCTGATAGGCCCAGGCTTTGACCATACGGATCCTGCCCAACTTTCCGGTGCGGATGAAGTCGATGGCAGAGCGGAAATGGGCATTGCTGCGTTGCCATTGGCCTACCTGGACGAGCTTCCCATAGCGTTGTTGGGCGGCTACCATGAGGCGTACTTCGGCGATGGAATTGCCGGCTGGCTTCTCCACATATACATGCTTGCCAGCCTGAAGGGCGTCGATGGTTTGCAGGCAGTGCCAATGATCGGGTGTGCCGATGATGACCACATCGACGGCATCGGCATCGAGCAGGCGGCGGTGGTCTGAGAAGCCGGTGGGCTTCATGGAGAAGTCTTTTCCGAGTTCTGCCATGCGCTTTGCCATCACGGTGCTGTCGACATCGCAGAGGGCAGTGCAGACGGTCTCTGGGTTCGATTTGAGCATGGCGGTCAGATTGGACCATCCCATGCCATTGAGGCCGATGGCGCCGACGCGTATTTTGTCGGAAGGGGCAATGCGGGGCTGGAGGCCGTTGGCGGGGAATGCCAGGTAGGGGGAAGCACCCCATCCTGCCGTGAGGAGAGCAGATTGCCGCAGGAAGTGACGTCTGGAATCGCTCATAGAAGATGTTTTGGTTGTAAGGACCAATGTACGCAAAGAGATAGAGACAGCAAGGGCTAAGCGTCCGCTTCAACGGATGAATTGAAACGTGCCTTTTCGCGAGACTCTTCTCTCGTCGGCGAATTCTCCTTCCGTTGTCCATGTGAAAAAGGCGGACGGCAGGTTGATGCCCCGGAGACGGCCATCCCATCCTTTTTGTCGTCTGTCGTGGAGAAGACCAGCGTGCCGACATGTACGTACCCTCCGCGTTCACCCCCAATGGAGACCGATTGAAGACGGAGCCTTTGATGTCTTGACTAAGGTTTTAGCAAAGACAGGAGTTCTGCACAGCAGCACCGACCATGTGGTAGGGGTTCGATACCTGGCATAGACCCTTGACCGAAGAGATGAGGGAGGAGGCACCAAAGGAGCCTGCATCGCCAAGGATGGAGACAGGCTGTCATTGGTTCACAAGAGTACTTATACGTCCAGGTTGGCGTATTTGGCGTGTGACTCGATGAATTCCCGGCGCGGGGCAACTTCATCTCCCATGAGCATGCTGAAGACCCGGTCAGCCTCTGCAGCACTTTCTATGGAGACTTGTTTGAGGGTTCGGGAGGAGGGGTTCATGGTCGTTTCCCAGAGTTGGGAGGCGTTCATTTCCCCCAGTCCCTTGTAGCGTTGCACATTGACACTGTCTTCTTTCCCAGCACCGAGTTTGTCCACGTAGAAGCGGCGCTGTTCTTCATTCCAGGCGTATTCCTGCTCTTTGCCTTTTTTTACCAGGTAGAGTGGGGGTTGGGCAATGTAGACATATCCTTGCTCGACCATTTCCTTCATGTACCGGAACAGGAAGGTCAGGATGAGGGTGGCGATGTGACTGCCGTCGATGTCGGCATCTGTCATGATGATGAGCTTATGATAGCGCAGGCGGCTAAGGTCTAGGGCTTTGGGGTCTTCCGGGGTACCGATTTTGACGCCTAGGGCGGTGAAGATGTTTCGGATCTCCTCGTTGTCGTAGATGCGGTGTTCCATTGCCTTTTCTACGTTGAGGATCTTTCCTCGGAGTGGGAGGATGGCCTGAAAGTTCCTATCGCGGCCCTGTTTGGCGGTGCCGCCGGCCGAGTCTCCCTCGACGAGGAAGAGTTCACATTTGTCAGGATTCCTTTCGGAGCAGTCGGACAGCTTGCCGGGCAACCCGCCGCCCGTCAGTACGGTCTTTCGCTGCACCAATTCGCGGGCCTTGCGGGCGGCGGCGCGGGCCTGGGCGGCAAGGATGACCTTGCTGATGATGGATTTGGCTTCGCGAGGGTTTTCTTCCAGATAGGCTTCGAGGGCACGGGAGACGGTCGTGTCGACGATGCCGCTGACTTCGCTGTTGCCCAGCTTGGTCTTTGTCTGCCCTTCGAACTGCGGTTCGGGCACTTTCACGGAGATGATGGCGCTCAGGCCTTCCCGGAAGTCGTCTCCCTCTACTTCCACTTTCGATTTTTCAAAGAGGCCTTCTCGTTTTCCGTATTGCTGGAAGACGCGCGTGATGGCTCTTCGGAAGCCCGCCACATGGGTCCCGCCTTCGATGGTGTTGATATTGTTGACGTAGGAAAAGATGTGCTCGTTGTAGGAGTCATTGTAGTTGATGGCCACTTCTACCGCCACGTTGGTATCGGTATCATGTCCTTCCATGTACATGATGGAGGGGATGAGGGCTGTCCGCTTTCCGTTTCGGTCCAGCATCTCGACGAACTCCGTGATGCCCCCTTCGCTGTAGAATTCTTTCCGGTAGGGCTCGCTGGCTTCCGTTGTCTCCCGAAGGTCTGTGAGGGTAATGCAGATGCGTCGGTTCAGGTAGGAGAGTTCCCGGAGGCGTCCTTCGAGGATGTCTTTGTTATAGACGACCTGTGTGAAGATGTCAGCGTCTGGCCAGAAATGGACCTGTGTACCGGTGCGCAGGCTGCTTCCTGTCTGTCGGACTGGATACTGGGGGATGCCCCGGTGGTATTCCTGCTCGTAGGTATTACCCTCCCGCTCCACCTGCACGTGTAGCCGCATACTGAGGGCATTCACACAGCTGACACCTACGCCATGCAGACCGCCTGAGACCTTGTAGGTATTTTTATCGAATTTACCCCCGGCATGCAGGACGGTCATGACGACTTCCAGCGCGCTTCGTCCTTCCTTGGGGTGTATGCCGGTGGGGATCCCTCTGCCATCGTCCTGGACGCTGATGGAGTTGTCTGCATGGATGGTTACATCGATGTTTCGGCAGTATCCAGCGAGGGCTTCGTCGATGGAGTTGTCTACGACTTCATATACGAGATGATGTAGACCTTTTACGCCGATGTCTCCGATATACATGGCGGGTCTTTTGCGTACAGCCTCTAATCCTTCCAGTACCTGGATACTGTCTGCACTGTAGCCGCTTGTCTTGCCTGTCTGTTCGTTTTTATCCATATGATTGGGCAGCCTTTCCTAAAGGATTGGCTGCGGTAGCGAAATTACTGAAAATCGATGCGTCTTCCATTGTTACCCGCTAGGGTGTCTTGCTCCATGGGGATGTGTGGCTATCCCACAGCCAGCGGCTATCTTTGCAGGTGATGACGGCGTATACAGACATACTAGGCATGGCGGTGGGCCATCCGGTGATGGTGGAGGAGTTGACGGTGATGGAGGAACGGAGTCGACGCATCCCCGGTAGCTGGCAGTTTGCCATGCAGCGGTACCATCGGCCCTCTGGCATGCAGGCGGAGGACAGTGGGTTGTTGGTCTACGATCATACGTCTGAGCAACCCAGGGATCGCTTTCTGAGTCTCCGATTCTGCCTTTCCGGGTATGCTTGTCAACGTCCTCGGCCGGACGCCTGTGGCCTGCCCTGGAATGGAGATCTGTGCAATTGTGCACATGCTGTACCCGTCCTGGAAGCATTCTCCTTCGATTTCGGACCCTCGCAGCTGGCACCCTTTGCCAAGGGCCAGCATCGGTCGTCGCAACTTCACGACCTGCTGTCTTTTCGAAACGAAGGGTATTTGGAGAAGCCTGTTCCGATGGATGCAAGGATCGCCGGGTGTCTTCGGGAGATGTCTCGCCACCCACAGGCACATGTTGATATCTTTCTCAATGCGCAAGCCCAGCTTCTATTGATCTACACCCTGGAGGCATTGTACGGAGATGAGGAGGCTGCCGTCCCGGCCTGCAAGTTTCTCGCCAACGACCTAGATCGGGAGAAGATTGTCAAGGCAAGAGAAGTCTTGCTGCAGCATATCGGCGAGCCGATCACCATTCGGGAGCTCAGCCGTAAAGTTGCAATCAACGAGTGCTATCTGAAGAAAGGCTTCAAAGTTTTGTATGGCTCCACCATCTTCGATTTCTATCAGGGCCAGCGCATGGAACATGCCCGCTATCTATTGTATGAGATGGGCATGAGTGTTTCTGAAGTGTCGTTGCAGCTTGGCTACTCTTCGATCTCCCATTTCTCTACGGCTTTCAAGAAGCATACGGGCCTCAAGCCCTGCGAGCTTTTGACCCGATGAGGATGCGATTAGCCCGGGCCGTCCCTTGCAATTCATAAATAGTCTCACTATTTTTAGGCCGTGTCAATGGTACGAATGCCTTGATTCATCCTTAACCCACTGAAAATGAAATCTCTACATTATACATTTGTATTGCTTGGCCTTTTGGTAGTAGGGATGATAAACGCCCAGCCGCTTCCTGTACTCGATACCAGCGTCAAAGCCTTTGTAGAAAAGAAAGACTATGGGCTGATTGAAGTCCAGGGGCTGCAAACAGGCGATTATATACCATACTGGATGCGGTCTTTGCAACATGGAAGCGTACCTGTTGCCGGGACCTCTCTTTCTGTCATTGGTGCTTATGTAAGGGATTACCGCGGTGCGGCGGACAAGGTTCGTTTGGGCATGGGTCTCCAGGTGCGTGGAAACTTAGGGACATCCGTAAATGGAGCACTCTTAGAAGCTTATGTCAAGGCCAAGACGAAACGAATAGAGTTTAAGGCGGGGCGTTTTCGTCAGGTACTTGGATTAACAGACTCTACGTTGGGGATAGGTGGGTTTACGTACTCCGGAAATTCCCTTCCCATCCCGATGATACAGGCTATTCTGCCGGAGAATTCATTTCCTCTTTGGGATAGCTTGATCAGTTTTCAAGGAACCTTTGCGCAAGGGTGGATGGGGGATACCCGTGCCAACTATTCGGGAAATAAGAAGACTTTGAAGCAGTATATGCACCAGAAGTCACTCTACATACGCATCGGAAAGCCCACGGCCAAGGTCAGAGGCACCATTGGAATTGTCCACCAGGCTTTTTGGGTGAACCATACAAAACTGATGGGCGATTCTATTTTCAAAATCAATCCCTATCAGTCATATATGTACCTACTGACCGGAAAGCAGTATGCCTACAAGCAAGGCTATCAACTGACCACTAATCTTGGAAATCATGTTGGTCAGCTGGATCTTGGTATAGACATAGTAGGAAAGTCGACTATCACCCGGTTGTACCGTCAATTTTTATTCGATACAGACTATTCGTATAAGAAAAAGACTTTGAAAGACGGGCTCAACGGCATCAGCATCGTCAATCGAAAGCCTGCCACAGGATCCTTCTACTTCAGGAAGCTGACGGTAGAGTACTTCAGCTCCATGAATGAGACCTCCAATATTGAATACTACAATCACGAAATGCTGTATGAGGGTGTCTCCTATTTGGGTGCGAGCATAGGAAACCCTTTTTTGCCTCTAAAAAAAGAGATTCGAAGTAGCCTGCCTACTGCCAGCCAAATTCTCATTGTGACCGGTGTAGGCTTTCCCAATACGAGGGTACGTGTCTTGCACACTGGAATGGAATGGGCCATTGACAAAGTCATCTTTCGGAATCGCTTCTCTTTTTCAAGGAATTTTGGCATGTTAGAGACAAAGGGCAAATTCCCTCCTACTAACCAGTTTTCGATGAGTGTTGAGGCAGGTATCCCCTTGCGTAAGGGCTGGCAGGCGAGGACCCTGTTTGCCCTGGATTCGGGAGGGTTGTATTACAACTCGGCGGGAGGGTTTATCTCCATGATGAGGATTTTCTGAATTTCTTACTCGGTTTGTGTATATATTGCAGCTAATAAAAAAATCTTCAAGAGGGTATTGCAATTCCCCTTTCTTCAAAATATATTTACTCCATCCTAGAATGTTGTTGATACGCATTAGTTTTTTTCTAGCCTAATCCAAGATCCTAAAAGACCAAAGCTCCCCGTCGAGCAGGTTCCTATCCTATTACAAACCGCGTCGGTCCAGCACCGTTTCCACAATTCCTTCGAAAGCCCTGGTAATCGCTCCTGATGAAGGCCAAGTCTGCATGCTTCGCATGCTATGACCTGAAACCTCATCCGTACTCTCATGAATGCGTTCCTCACCAGGCGTTTCTTCGGCAACGTCACTTCCCGTTGGGTTATCTTTCTTATTGAGCACGTCCTCTCGGTGCTTTCGATCTTACTTACCGTACTGATTATTCTGAGTTTTGAGCATCTGATCATTTCTAAATGGCAGGTGTTGACGGTGGTACTGTTGAATGCGGTCGTAGCCTCTGTCAGTATGTGGGTGAACCGTACACACCACGGACTCATTCGATATTCAGAGATCCGTGATTTGTATACTGTTCTTCGTTTCAGCCTGCTATATTTTGTGCTTTGGATGGCCATGCTTCCTTCGCTGTCCGGATGGCTCAGAATTGGATATGGACTCGGGGCCACCATCTTGGCGGTGAATACAGTCCTTGCCAGTGTATTGATGGCAGCCTTCCGTCTGGGTGTCAAGGAAGTATATACCCGTGCGATGTATGGTATGCACCACAAGAACAATGTCATCATCTACGGCGCGGGCGATATCGGTCTTGCCACAAAGAAGGCGATAGAATTCGACAAGAAGTCGAACTGCCGCGTCATCGCGTTTATAGATGATAATCCAGAGAAAGTTGGAAAAGTATTGAATGGTAAGAGCATTCTTGGCTTCGATGTGCTCCGGCTGGAGGCTTTCCTGAAAGAGAACCGGGTCAAGGAGGTCATCTTATCGGTCGATATCGAGACTTCGAGAAAGGATGTTCTCAGCCAGATTTGTATCCGCAATGATGTCCATCTGACCCTGATTCCCCCATTGAGTCAATGGATCAAAGGCATCTTCAGCCGGCGGCAGTTGAAGGAGCTGACGATTGAGTCACTTCTGGGCCGCGAGAAGATCGAATTACTGAACGAGGAGTCCCGCCGAGAGCTGGAGGGTAAGGTCATCCTGGTGACGGGTGCAGCCGGCAGCATTGGCAGCGATATCTGTCGGCAGCTTTGCCAATACAGGTTGGGGAAGATCATTCTTTTAGACCAATCTGAGACGGGTCTTCATGACATCTGCATTGAGCTCTCCAAGCTGGATCTTCACTTCGAGGTGAAGATGGAGTTGGCGAGTATTCGTGACTGTGCCCGCATCGACCATGTGTTTCGGAAGCATAACCCCCATTTCGTCTTCCATGCTGCAGCGTACAAGCATGTACCTATTCTCGAAGAGTTTGCCTGTGAAGTGGCTCTGACCAATATTTTGGGTACAAAAAATCTGGCTGATGCTGCATGCGTCCATGGGGTTCAGAAATTTGTCATGATTTCCACCGATAAGGCAGTGAACCCTACCAACCTGATGGGGGCCTGCAAGCGCATCGGTGAGATCTATGTGCAAGAGCTCTCCAGCCGCTGTCAGACGCATTTCATCACCACCCGCTTTGGTAATGTACTTGGCTCGAATGGCTCTGTGGTGCCCCTCTTCAAGCAGCAGATCAGCCAAGGGGGGCCTGTCACTGTGACGCATCCGGACATCACACGCTATTTCATGACCATCCCCGAAGCCAGCAGTCTGGTGTTGGAGGCAGCTGTCATAGGTAAGGGTGGCGAGATCTTCGTCTTTGATATGGGACAGCCTGTCAAGATCCTTGACCTTGCCCGTAAGATGATCCAGCTGACCGGCCTCACTCCAGACCGGGACATATCCATCCGTTTCACGGGGCTTCGTCCAGGGGAGAAGATGTACGAAGAGCTTTTCAAGTCTACAGAAAACCTTCTTCCCACGCACCATCCTAAAATCCTCAAAGCGCAGCGTTCTGTAGTGGATGTTCAATTCAATCAACATTTCTCCCGCCTGCTCTCTAGTGCCCTGCAACATGATGAGCGGGCTGTAGTCTTCCTTGTCCAGCACCTTGTTCCTGAGTATCAACATCCACTTGGGGTGTTGGAGCCCATCGTTGCTCTTACCGCGGAACAAACACCCGTCTCTTATGCCCATGAGCCAGTCAAGATCATCACTAATGGCAAACTGTGAGCAATGAAATCATACTCCCAGGCCGGCCCTACAGCCGGCCTTTTTTTTGCCTGGATGCGCACACTGCTCCTTCCTGGCAATGAGAACCTTTGGTCTTTAGGCAAGGGTGAACCCCCTTTTTGAGTACCTTCGCAGACTTTTAATTTTACATGTCTGCCGTCTACCGGGAATATAAAGGATTGGATCTGCCTGCCATCGAGCAGGAAATGTTGGGTGTCTGGGATGCCGGACAAGCCTTTGAGGAGAGCATGCGCCTCCGGGCAGCGGCAAAGCCATTCGTATTTTACGAGGGGCCTCCCAGTGCCAATGGGATGCCGGGCATCCATCATGTGATCTCCCGGACACTCAAAGACCTAGTCTGCCGCTATAAGACCATGCAGGGCTACTTAGTGCGTCGAAAGGGAGGCTGGGATACCCATGGACTGCCTGTCGAGTTGGGCGTGGAAAAAGAGCTGGGCATTACCAAGGAGGACATCGGAAGCAAGATATCGGTAGAAGACTTTAATCAAGCATGTCGGGAGGCGGTCCTGCGATATAAGGACCGCTGGGACGATATCACTCGTAGGATGGGTTATTGGGTGGATCTGCAATCGCCATATGTAACCTTTGAAAAAGACTACATCGAGAGCCTCTGGTGGTGCTTGAAGAGGCTCTATGACAAAGGATTATTGTACCAAAGTGTCAGCATCCAGCCGTATTCGCCAGCAGCCGGTACGGGCCTCAGCTCTCATGAGCTCAACCAGCCTGGAACGTATAAGCTGGTCAAGGATACCTCCTGTGTGGCCATGTTCCGTGCCTTGCAAAGTCCGGAGTCGGCGCCCTTGTTTGCCAAGGCCGGGGGCGACGAGGTTTATTTTCTAGCGTGGACGACTACGCCCTGGACGCTGCCATCCAACCTGGGGCTTACGGTAGGCCCTTCCATAGAGTATTCCCTGGTGAAGACAGTGCAGCCCTATACCCATCAGCCCTGTTCAGTGGTATTGGCAACGGCTCTGCTGACTCGACATTTTCGGGTAGAGGGCCGCGACCTCCCCAGAGACGCTCATCAGTACGGTGGCAAGATTTTACCCTGGCAAGTGGTGGCAAGCTTTACCGGGCAGCAACTGCAAGACATCCGATACCAGCAACTGCTCCCCTTCGCATCCAACCGGCCTGATCTGGTGGCGGAGATCACCCCGGGTGCCGACCCCTTCCGCGTGGTGACGGGTGATTTCGTGACGACCGAGGATGGAACCGGCATCGTCCACACAGCCCCTGCCTTCGGAGCCGACGACTATCGAGTGGGTAAATCTCATAGGCTGGGCATCCTCACCCTGGTCGACCGGGAGGGCCGCTTCGTGCCGGGGACCGGAGAATGGGCCGGTAGGTATGTAAAAGATTATACCGGAGAGCCAGGCTATCAAGACGTGAACGTCGATATTTGCGTCCGGCTAAAAAAAGAGGGGCTTGCCTTTCGGGTGGAGAAATATGAGCATAGTTATCCCCATTGCTGGCGGACGGACAAACCCATCCTATACTATCCACTGGACGCATGGTTCATCCGTACTACCGCCTGTAAGGAAAGGATGATTGAGCTGAACCGGACCATCCAGTGGAAGCCTGCCACCACTGGCGAAGGTCGTTTTGGAAATTGGCTGGAGAATATGGTCGACTGGAACCTGAGCCGCAGCCGCTTCTGGGGTACTCCCCTGCCCATCTGGCGGACGGAGGATGGAACGGAAGAAAAATGTATTGGCTCTGTCACGGAACTGGAAGAAGGCATCCGCCAAGCGGCTGATGTGCTCGGAGGAACTGTCAACCGAGACCTCCTGCAGGTAGGCGTCCATGACCTTCACAAGCCATACGTCGATGAAATCGTGCTGGTGAGCCCCAGTGGTAGACCCATGCGCCGAGTACCTGATCTGGTAGACGTCTGGTTCGACAGCGGAGCGATGCCCTATGCCCAGTGGCACTATCCTTTCGAGCATCAGGATATGATCTCTCCCGAACAAGGTGCGCCGCGTGCCTTTCCGGCCGACTTCATCGCTGAAGGCGTTGACCAGACCCGCGGGTGGTTTTACACGCTGCATGCCCTGGGTGTGCTGCTGTTTGACACCGTAGCCTTCCGGACCGTTGTCTCCAACGGACTTGTACTCGACCGGAACGGCAACAAGATGAGTAAGCGACTCGGCAACGTGGTGGATCCCTTTGACACCATTGCTCAGTATGGTGCCGATGCTACTCGCTGGTATCTGATCACCAACTCCTCTCCCTGGGACAACCTAAAGTTTGACATAGAAGGCATCCAGGAGGTGCAACGTAAATTCTTCGGCACCCTGTTTAACACCTATCAGTTTTTTGCCCTTTATGCCAATGTCGACGGGTTTTCAGACAAGCAAACGCCTGTCCCTTTGCAGGATCGACCAGAGATTGACCGATGGATCCTCTCCAGTCTACACTCCCTGATCCGGCAGGTGCAGCGGCATATGGATGACTATGAACCGACTCTTGCCGGGCGCTCCATCGAGGAATTCACAGATGTCCAGCTCAGCAACTGGTATGTACGGCTGAGCCGCAGGCGCTTCTGGAAAGGAGAATATGGTACCGATAAGTTGAGTGCCTATCAAACCCTCCTGGAGTGTCTGGATACCCTGGTCCGGCTGATGGCACCTATCTCGCCTTTCTTCGCAGATGCTATCTTCCGCAACCTCAATTTGGTGACCGGGCGTCATACAGCCAAATCTGTGCATCACTGTCTTTTCCCAGCTGCTGACGCGCTTGCCATCGATGCTGAACTCGAGGCACGTATGCAACTGGCACAAGATGCTTGTTCTCTGGTGCTTTCCATTCGCAAAAAGGTCAACATCCGTGT
This sequence comes from Bacteroidota bacterium, assembly GCA_016868815.1. Classification (GTDB taxonomy): domain Bacteria; phylum Bacteroidota; class Bacteroidia; order Chitinophagales; family Chitinophagaceae; genus Pollutibacter. The sequence continues at coordinate 327,065 of VGFQ01000001.1, read as the reverse complement.
CCGTCAGCCTTTGCAGAAACTCTTACTCCCTGTGCTGGATGACACGGTCAGAGCTCGGCTTCGGCAGGTAGAGGACCTGATCAAAGCCGAAGTCAATGTCAAAGAGATTGCTTTCCCAGGGGAAAAGGATATGGTGATTCAAAAAAGAGTCCGTCCCAACTTTGTCGTATTAGGTAAACGTCTAGGAGCGCTGATGAAGCCGGCTGCCACCTACCTGGGTACCCTAGCCCAGGAGGACATACGCCACCTGGAGTTGCACGGGTCTCTGCGCATCGATTTGGACGGAAAACCTGTGACGATTTCCCTGTCTGAGGTTGAAATCCTCAGCGAAGACCTCCCCGGCTGGATGGTGGCAACGCGAGGTCCCTTGACTGTTGCTTTGGATGTAAATGTGACACAAGAACTTAAAAATGAGGGTATTGCACGAGAATTGATCAATCGCATCCAGCGCATACGTAAGGAAAGTGGATATGAGTTGGCCGACAGGGTTCAGGTGAAACTGTGTGGATCGGAGGCTCTGATAGGTGCCATCAGTCAATATAAAAATTATATTTGCGCCGAAATCCTGGCTGAGGTGATGGAATTTCTCCCAACACTCAGTGAGGGCATAGATGTAGAGGTGAATGATGAATCCCTTCGGATTCTGGTATCAAAAACAGGTTAGCCCATGCCAACACCCTCCAAAAAACCTGCAGGCCCCGCTAAAAAGGGTTCTTCTAAGCCAGCTGTCAATTCCAAGAAGGCCAGTGCTCCCGCCAAGAAAACGACTCCTAAGCCTTCAGCTGGTTCCGTATCGTCGAGTTCTGCCGCAAAGAAGCCCGCCAAGCCGGCCCCTGCAAAATCTGCTAAGCCCGCCAAGCCGGCCCCTGTAAAATCTGCTAAGCCCGCCAAGCCGGCCCCTGCAAAATCTGCTAAGCCCGCCCCTGTAAAAAAACCGGTCGTTAAGACATCCTTCCCTTCAAAACCATCTTCGGCAGCTCCCAAAGTCGCACCCTCGAAGGGTTCGGTGAAAACTCCATCCAAGCCCTTGGCAACTGCTACGAAAGCCACGGCCAAGGGGGCAGCTACCAAGCCTTCGGTGGTGCCGGCGAAGTCGGCCCCTGCTAAGGCTGTGACCAAAGCGCCCATGGCCAAAGGTGGGTCTGCACCTAAGCTATCTGAGTCCCCTGCGCCCAAGGCAGCTGCCGCCAAGGCGGCTCCTTCCAAGAAGCCTCTGCCTGCTGTTAAGCAGCCTGCTTCCTCCAAATCCACTCCTCCGAAGCCTGTACCCTTACCTGCCAAAGCCCCCGTCAAACAAACCCCAAAAGCCGGGAAATCGACCACAGTAGCCCCCAAAGCGTTGACGCCTGCCGGGAAGCCACCGATGAAGGCAGCCCAGCCTGCCAAAGCACCGGTTGCCGTTGCAGGAAAGCCGGCCCTGCCGTCCAAGCCAACTCCTGCCCCTACGTCGGCAACTAATAAGTCCGTGCCGCCTCCGCCAAAGTCTGCCAGCGACCAGGCTGCCGCGCAGGCCGCCCGTCTGGTCCAGATGAAGAAGGCCGCCCGGGTGCAGCAAGAAGCTGCCAAGCCTAAGAAGCCCGTTGTGATGCCGAAAATCCACACGACGACTGCCCGAAAATATGAACCTGAATTCACGAAATCTGTGTTGGATAGACCCATGTATGACCATTCAGGACCCTCCTTGAGGTATAGTGATGCAGAACTCCAGGAATTCAAAGACATTGTGATTAAGAAGCTGGATGCTGCCCGTCAGGAGCTTGCCTATCTACATGGTTACATCACCCGGACAGATGAGATGAGCGGTGATGAGACGGACAACCGTTATATGACCATGGAAGATGGAAGTGCGAGCAATGAGCGCGAACACCTCAGCCAGATGGCCAGTCGGCAGCTTGATTTCATCGATAAGTTGGAAAAGGCCCTCGTGCGGATCGAGAACAAGACCTATGGGATCTGCCGGGAGACGGGCAAGCTGATCGACAAGGCAAGATTGAAGGCTGTGCCCCATGCCACCCTCAGTATTGAGGCGAAGACTGGCAAGACCAAGACCTCGAATGTTCAGTAGAGGTTCTGCTGCCCACGCCGGGGGCCTGTCTTCGTCCTTTATCTGACTTCTTGCATCTCGACCAGTCGGGCGTAGATGCCTTGTTGGGCCATCAAGGCGTCGTGTTTGCCTCGTTCCACGATCCGGCCTTTCTCGAGCACAATGATCTCATCGGCATGCCTCACGGTGGACAGTCGGTGGGCGATTACGAGGCTGGTCCTATCTTTCATCAGTTGGAACAGGGCGTCCTGTACGAGTTTTTCGCTCTCTGTATCCAGGGAGGAGGTGGCTTCATCGAGTATCAAGATGGGTGGATTCTTCAGCACGGCACGAGCAATGGTCACCCGCTGTTTTTCCCCACCGCTGAGTTTGGCGCCGCGGTCACCCGTGGGAGATAGATAACCACCGGGTCGGCGGGAGATGAATGTATGGGCATTGGCCACGCGGGCTGCCGTCTCTATGTCGGCAGGGCTTGCATTTGGCTTGCCCAGGGCGATGTTGGCTGCAATGGTGTCGTTGAAGAGCAGTGGATCCTGCGTGACGATTCCCATGAGGTTGCGGAGGTCTTTCATGGCATAGTGCCGGATGTCTACGCCGTCCAACAAAATTTCTCCTTCCGAGACGTCGTGAAAACGAGGTAAGAGGTCTGCCAGGCTTGACTTGCCAGAACCGGAGGACCCTACCAATGCCAGAGTAGATCCTTTAGGGATGGAGAGGTTGATGTCTTGAAGGATTGGTGTCCCCTGATGGCTGAAACTGACACGCCTGTATTCAATGCCCTCTTTGAATGTGTTGATCCGTACCGGGGCCTGCTGGTCTTTTACCATCTCCGGCTCCTGGATGAGGTGCCGGATCCGCTCTATGCTGGCAGCTCCTTTTCTGATATTGTACGACGCGGTGCTGAGGGCTTTGAGTGGGTTGATGATCTGGGTGAAGATGGCGATGTAGGTGAGGAAGTCGGTAGCTGGCAGCCCAAACCGATCGGTTAGTACCAGTCTCCCTCCGTAGAAGAGCACACAGCAGACAGCCATTACGCCCAGGGTCTCTGAGACAGGTGACGCGAGATCTCGACGGCGGTTGGCATGATTCTTCATCGCCAGCAGGGCACGGTTTTCGGCCTCAAACTTATGGAGTTGATGGGCTTCTGCATTGAAGGCTTTGAGGATGCGGATGCCTCCCAGCGTCTCTTCAATGGTACTGAGTATGTCTCCCAGTTTTTCCTGCACCTGCGTTGAAACTTTTTTCAAGGACCTGCCGATGCGTCCGATCACCAGGCCAGCTACGGGCAGGAAGACCAACAGGAACAAAGACAGCTCAGGGCTTAAGCTCACCATGGCAAACAGGTAGAAGCCTATCAGAATGGGCTCTCTGAGGAATGTCTCTAGGAAGCTGATGGTGGAGGACTCTACATCCTGAAGGTCGTTGGTGAGCCGGCTCATGACCTCACCTTTTCGCTGCTCGCTGAAGAACCCTACCGGCAGCTGCAGAATCTTCTGGAACATCTCCGAGCGCATCTCGTTGAGGATGCTGTTGCGGATTGGCGCCAGGAGGTACATCGACAGGTAGAGGAACAGGTTCTTGCAGACGATGGCTGCCAGCAGGACGATGCAGATGATGCCTAAAGCCTTGACTCGTCCATCCGGCATGTGCAGGATACCAGCCAGGTATCCATCCAGGCGGTGTGTCAGGGTGCTCAGGCTGGAACTGTCACCCCCGGCATCCGCGGACCCTCTAATCCCGAAGATCAAGGCCAGAAAGGGGGAGAGGAGCGCGAGCGAGACCGTAGAGAAGAAGGCCGCCAGCAGGTTGACAACCCCATAGGCGGCTACCATGCCCGACTGCTTTCGGACATAACCGAAGATGATCCGAAGGCTCTTCATGTAGGAGAGGTGAAGGTCTTTTGGAGACGGGTGGGCCAAAAGTAACTAATTTCACTGCCGAAATGCATCCCCTTATGCAGGAAGGCAAACGACAGAAGCAAGTGGCCAGTGTCTTATTGGAAGAGTTGAACGGCATCTTCCAGCGGCTTAGCCTGCACCGGATGAATGGGGGCATGGTGTCTATCTCTTCGGTGAAGCTGACGCCCGACCTTTTAGAGGCCAGAATCTATCTGAGCTTTTTCCAGGTGGGACACGCGGAACAGTGTTTCCACAAAATCGAGTCCCGCGCTGGAGATATCAAAAGAGAGCTTTCCCTCCGCGTCAAGCATCAGCTGCGGAGGATTCCAGAACTGAGGTTTTTCATCGATGACACTCTCGATCACGTCTTTCGGATGGAGGAGATCTTCCGTCAGATTCAGGAGGGAAAAAAGTCTTGAGCGGCATGCGCCTTCGGTTTGCGTGGCGGTACCTATGGGCGGGCCAGACGACCCAGGCGATCCACATCATAGCATGGGTCAGCGTGTCTGCTATCATGGTCGGGACGGCCTCTCTGATCGTGATCCTGAGTGCTTTCAATGGTTTTGAGCGGCTGGTGCATTCTCTCTATGGGGCTTACTACGCGGACTTGCGCATTGAGCCATCGGCAGTACGACTTGCCAACCTGCCACCTGGCTTGAAAGATTCCATTCGTAGGAATCCGTCTGTACAAGACTTCTGCGAAGTGGTGGAGCAGAAGGGTATGTTGCGTCAGGGGGAGTACCAGGTTTTTGTACAAGTCAAAGGGGTGGATCGCGCGTATCCCCAGGTGTCTGGCCTGCCGGGAAAGCTGGTCCGTGGCTCCTATGCTACGGGGGATGTGGAGCGCCCTCAGGCCGTCCTGGGGGTGGGGGTGGAAAACGCCGTCGGGGTGCTGTCTGACCGCAGTTTAACGACTTTATCTCTCTACATGCCCCGTGCCGGTGCGACGGATTTGTCTGATCCGATGGCCTCGCTCAGCCAGGGCGAGGTCATGCCTGTAGGCAGTTTTGCCATCCAGCCGGAGTTCGACAACAAAGTGCTGGTGACAAATCTTGCCTTTGTCCGCCAGCAGACGCAGTTAGGGGAGGGGGATTGTACCGCTTACGAGATTTCCCTTCGGCCGGGGGCTGACGCAGTGGTGGCGCAAAAGGAAATTTCCAGGCTCTTGGGTGCAGGCTTCAAGGTGCTGGACCGCTATGCACAGAATGAGAATTTGTATGCAACCATCCGGCTTGAGAAATGGGCTATCTATACCATCTTCTCACTGATCTTGCTGGTGGCGGCTTTCAATATGATTGGAGCGTTGAGCATGCTGGTGCTGGAAAAAAGGAGGGACATACAAGTGCTGCAAGCCATGGGAGCCGGGCCTGGTTTGATTCGGGGCATCTTTATATCTGAAGGATTTTTGCTTACTGCCATCGGCATGGTGGCTGGGATGGTTGTGGCAGTATGCCTTTGCTGGCTGCAAGATCAGTATGGGCTGGTGCCATTGGAGGGGCGGTCTTTTTTAATCGATCGCTATCCGGTGGACCTGCGTTATCAGGATTTCCTGTTGGTTGGAGGGACGGCTATGACTATCGGCCTCTTGGCTTGCTGGTTTCCGGCGACGGGGGCTGCCCGTCAGCCATTGCAACTCCGCAATTAAAAGGGAATCACCAGTCACCTAGCGTTTCCGGAAGTTGCGCCAGCGCCCGTTGGAGCTGGTCGTCGTTGGGGGCGATGCCATGCCAGCCATGGTCATTTTCCATGAAGTCGACCCCTGCGCCCATGGTGGTACGCATGAGGATGGCGACGGGCTTTCCTTGCCGGGTACGGGATTTGGCCTCTTCTAGTCCTTTGAGGACGGCAGCCATCTCATTCCCTTGCATCTCGACGGTGGCCCAGCCAAAAGCCACAAACTTCGACCGGAGATCGCCCAGGTCTATCACTTTCTGTGTGGGGCCATCTATCTGCTGTCCGTTCCAATCGACCGTCGACAGCAGATTGTCGATGCCATGATGGGCTGCAAAGAGGGCTGCCTCCCAGATTTGCCCTTCCTGCAGCTCTCCATCCCCATGGAGGGAATAGACAAGTCCTGGATCTCCATCCATCTTTTTGGCCAGTGCCAGCCCGGCGGCAACGCTCAGGCCTTGCCCCAGCGACCCGCTGGCGATGCGGATGCCCGGGAGGTGCTCATGGGTGGCAGGATGCCCTTGCAGGCGGCTGTCGATTTTTCTGAAACTGGCCAGTTCGCTCACGGAGAAATAGCCTGACCGGGCGAGCACGGAGTAGAAGACAGGCGATATATGACCATTCGAAAGGATGAACACATCCTCGCCGCTACCTTCCATCTGGAAGGAGGGGTTATGCTGCATGACCTTGAAATAGAGGGCCGTCAAGAAGTCGGCACAGCCCAGTGATCCACCGGGATGGCCGCTTTGTGCTGCGTGGACCATGCGGACAATATCCCTGCGGACTTGGCTGGCAGTCGCTTCTAGGCGATGGATCATAGTTAAATCAGGTTCTGTCAAAGGTACGATATGTTGCCAGAAGCAGGTGGCAAGTCTGCCCAAGGCACTACCGGCAGGCATGATGGCCCTGCCTATCGGCAAAAGGCCGAAAATAATCGACGCTGATCACAATCAAATTCATAAATTCTTACTAAATTTATGTCGGATTAGCCGTTATCCTACATCTGGCAGTTCATCTGCGGGCCGCCCTGCCTGATAACTGACCATAGCTACGAGACGTATACGATAGATGTATGGATAAAATTCTGCTGAGCTCATCCCTTTCTTTCCTCATCACATATATGTCTATTCCCATCATCATCACGGTGGCGGAATGGAAGAAACTGTACGACTCACCGGGCCCCAGAAAGCTTCATAATACTCCAATCCCCTCACTGGGTGGGCTTGGTATCTTTGCGGGGCTAGCCCTGGCCATCCTCTTATTCGTGCCTTTCATGTCGGCGCCAGAGTTTCAGTATTTCTTCGCCTCCATGCTTGTGATCTTTTTCTTGGGCATGAAAGATGACATCCTGGTGCTGACGCCCATCAAGAAGCTGCTGGGACAGTTCATAGCTGCCTTCATCATAATGCAGAAAGGGGGCATCAAGATCCATAGCATGTATGGATTCTTTGGCTTCAATGAGTTACCGGAAATTATGAGTGTGCCTTTCACCATCTTCACCATCATCGTCATTGTGAACTCCTTCAATCTCATTGATGGCGTGGATGGGTTGGCGGCTACGCTCGGGATAATTACCACTGCGGCTTTTGGGCTTTTCTTCTATAGTGCAGGGGATCTTCCCTATGCGCTGCTGGGATTTATCACAACCGGCAGTCTCCTCGGCTTTCTGATTTTCAACCAAGCTCCTGCCCGCATCTTTATGGGCGACACTGGCTCACTCCTATTGGGGTTGGTGAATGCCATCCTAGTGATCCATTTCATATCTTCTGCGACCAAACCGCTGGCTCCCATTCAACTTGAAACTTCGGCGGCCATTGGCTTTTCGATCCTTATGGTTCCTTTGTTTGACACGCTCCGGGTTTTTTCACTCCGGGTTTTGAAGGGTCGTTCTCCGTTATCCCCTGACCAGAAACACCTGCACCATCTGTTGCTAGACCTGGGTTTCAGCCATACCGCGGTCACCTATACCCTGGCAGCTGCCAACGTACTCTTCATCTTATTGGCCTTTGTCTTACAAGGGTTGGGTACCACCTTTTCCATACTGATCCTAGTAGGAGTGGCATGTCTCGGTACTTGGTTTCTCCTCTATATCAGGAGGGTACACCAGGAGCGTAAGAACCCTCAGATGGGGATCCCCACCATCAATATGGACAAAATCCAGGCTTTCCGCAAGAAGGGGGTCATCCTTCCAGAGGACAACTGACTGTTGCGGCAGGCTGACTATATCAGCTGTCCTCTTTAGTTTTGCAATCTACCAATCTACTGGCGATGTCTGAAGAATTGAGAAAGTACGTCTCCCAGGCAGAGGATTCGATGCGTAAGGCGATGTCTCACCTGGAGGCTGAGTTGGTGAAGATCCGTGCCGGCAAGGCCACTCCACAGATGTTCGACGGCCTGGTTGTTGACTACTATGGCTCACCCACGCCGATCCAGCAGGTAGGCAACATCTCCGTGGCAGATTCACGTACCATCACCATTCAGCCCTGGGAGAAGAATATGATTCAACCCATAGAGCGTGCCATCATTGGAGCCAACCTGGGCGTGACCCCCCAGAATGATGGCGTGATGATCCGCATCTTTCTGCCTCCGCTGACAGAAGAGCGGCGCAAAGAGATCGTAAAGCGCGTACACGTGGAGGCAGAGCATTCCCGGATCGCCATCCGCAACATCCGACGGGATGCCATTGAACAGATCAAGAAACTCAAGAAGGACGGGCTAAGCGAAGACCTGGCCGTGGATGCCGAGGCCGAAGTCCAGAAGCTCACCGATGCCCATATCGCACAGGTGGAAAAGCACGTCCAGGCCAAGGAGAAAGAGGTCATGTCGATCTGATCTATTCCCAGTCTTTTTATTCGCTCGCCAGATAGACGCCGCCCAGGATCACCATCAGGCCTCCGATCTGTACTGCGCTGATGCCTTCGCCGGCTAGCCATCCCCAGAAAATGGCTACGAAGGGTATGCCATAGGTGACCATAGAGGCCATGAGTGGTCCCGCCCGCTTCAGCAAGACATAGAACAAGACAGAGGCAAAGGCCGTGCCCACCACTCCAAGCAGGGCGCCCGCAGCAGCCGATACCATGAAACCCTGGCTGCTCCAGGACAGCGAGAAGAAATCCGTCTGCCAGAGGATAAGAAGAGCAGGAGGAATCAAGACCGAAAAAGCGATGGCTGCGATGTCCCGGGAGCCAACACCTTGCAGGTGTCGATTGACCAGGTTCACATTCAGGCCATAGCAGCAGGTAGCCAGCAAGACAAAGGACGCGAAGGATAGGTTGGAGAGGGAGACCTTGCCGGCGCCCGCAAACAGCAGGATGGCCAGCCCACCAAAGCCCATGGCAACACCCACCCATTTCTTCCAACCTGCCGGATGCCGGAATAGTGCGACGCCGATGGACAGGGTGAATAGGGGGGTCAGGGCGTTGAGGATGCCTGCCAGGGAGCTGTCGATCCTTGTTTCAGCAATGCAGAAGAAATAGGCGGGAAAGAAGGTGCCTAGGATACCAGAAAGGGCTATCCATTGACGTTGCGCGGAGGATACCGACTGGATCGCACGGTACCCGAAGGGCAGGAGTACCAAGCCTGCGCTGAGGATTCGCAGCGAGGCCAGCTGATAGGCGTCCAGAGATGTCAGGCCAACTTTGATCAGCCTGAAGGAGCTGCCCCAGATGATGCTCAGCAAGACAAACAGAAGTGTATTTAGGAATTTCTTATTCAATGTCAGGCCATTTGCCGCGAAGATGCGCCTTTCTGGGCGCATGGAGTATATTTCTGGGGATAACCGGCACCTTCCTTCTCGATGTGAATGGCTATTTTTGGTATCCCCTAAATTCACTGTGTGAACACATCGACCTACCAGATCCGGCTACCCCAATTCGAAGGTCCCTTCGACCTCCTGCTATTCTTCATCGAGCGGGACGAACTGGACATTTATAATATTCCTATCACCCAAATCACAGCTGATTTCCTGGAATACATGCATTCGTCGCGCGAGCAGAATATTGAGCTCAACAGTGAATTCATCCTGTTTGTGTCGACCCTGATGCGGATCAAGGCTAAAATGCTGCTGCCGCGCAAGGAGAAGGATGCCCAAGGCAACGAGATCGACCCACGGCAGGAGCTGGTCGATAAGATCCTAGAGTATAAGCGTTTTAAAGAGGCCTCTGCTCAGCTGGCCCTGATGGAGGCAGAAAGGCTTTTCATGGTCAAGCGGGGCAACTTGGTCAAAGAGCTCAGCCAAATTGGGGAGGATGCCTCCGAAGGCTCGGAAATCCAGAGCATCACCTTGTTCCGCCTCATGAAGGTCTTCGAGAGGGTCATGCAGCGGATGCACGAGCGTAACAATAAGCCGCAGCATGTGGTATACCGCTTCCGGCATACGATGGAGGATGTCCGGGCCTACATGCTGCAGACGCTGGAGACAGAACGGAACATGTCTTTTGAAAAGGTCTTCGAAGTCTGTGATGACAGGATACATGCCATCTTTCTCTTCCTAACGATCCTGGAGCTGGCGCAGCAGCGCTGGATGACCATTCTAGTGGGGGAAGGGCGTAATAATTTTATCATCTCGTGGAACGAAGTCCGGGAGGAAGAGGCCGATGCCTTCGCGGAGACGCCCCCGGCCAATGCCTAGCCCGCCAGGGTGGCGGTGACTTGTACGTCCTGGCCTAGAAGGCTGCGCACGGCTGCTGCGATTCCCTGTGCGTCATAGCCACATTCACGGTGCAATTCCTTCAAGGTGCCATGCTCGACCAGCCGGTCTGGGATGCCTAGAATGCGCACGTCGGCATGATAGCCATGTGTGGCCATGAATTCGAGGATGGCCGATCCGAAGCCGCCCACGACGGTGCCATCTTCTACTGTAACCAACTTTGTATAGCGGCCAAAGACCTCATGGAGCAGTGCGCTGTCGAGGGGTTTGGCGAAGCGTAGGTCGTAATGGCCAACTTCGATGCCTTCGGTTCGGAGTTCACGTATGGCAGCGGCGGCGAAGTTGCCTGGATGGCCCAGACTCAGGATGGCGGCCTCTCGCCCTTCCTTGAGCCGTCGACCAGTGCCGATGGTGATTTCCTGCATGGCTGATTTCCACTCCGGCAAGACGCCCTCGCCCCGGGGGTAGCGTATGACCATTGGGAGCTGCGTCGATTCGAGTTGAGCTGTGTACATGAGGTTTCTGAGCTCGGCTTCATTCATTGGTGCGCTGATGATCATATTGGGTATGCAGCGGAAGTAGGCGATGTCGTAGGCCCCATGGTGGGTGGGTCCGTCTTCACCAACGAGCCCGGCCCGGTCGAGGCAGAAGACGACGGGCAGCTTTTGGATGGCCACATCGTGGACGGCCTGGTCGAAAGACCGCTGCATGAAGGAAGAGTAGATGTTGCAAAATACCCGTAGGCCCTGTGTGGCCATACCAGCGCTGAGGGTGACGGCATGCTGTTCGCAGATGCCCACGTCGATAGCCCGTTGTGGCATTTGGTCCATCATGAATTTAAGGGAGGAGCCGGAAGGCATGGCCGGTGTAATGCCAAAAATTAGGTCGTTCTGCACGGCCAGCTCAATGATAGTATGGCCGAAGACATCCTGGTATTTAGGTGGCTGGGGGGTGTCGAAACGTTTTTTTAAGATTTCTCCGGTGACTTTATCAAACAAGCCGGGGGCATGCCATTTGGTCTGGTCTTTCTCGGCTAGCGAGTAGCCCTTGCCTTTGGTGGTGACAATGTGCAGGATCTTCGGGCCGTGGATGTCTTTGAGGTCTTGCAGGGTATCCACCAGATTGCTGATGTTATGCCCGTCGATGGGTCCGAAGTAGCGCAGTTTCATGGCTTCGAAGAGGTTACTGCTTTTGTTGATGAAGCCTTTGATGCTGTGCTCCAGCTTGCTGGCCATGTCGCGGGTGAAGTTCTTCCCGACGGGCAGCCGACCTAGCGCATTCCAGATGTCGTCTTTAAACCGATTGTATGTATGGGAGGTGGAGATGTCTGTCAGGTATTCCTTGAGCGCCCCAACGTTGGGGTCTATGCTCATGCAGTTGTCGTTGAGGATGATGAGGATGTCCGTGTCGGAGACGCCGGCGTGATTCATGGCCTCAAAGGCCATGCCGGCTGTCATCGCTCCGTCTCCAATAACGGCGATGGTCTTGCGGTCGTGTTCTCCCTTGTGCTTGGCCGCAAGGGCCATGCCGAGGGCCGCCGAGATGGAGGTGGAGGAATGCCCGACGCCAAAGGTGTCATATTCGCTCTCACTGCGCTTCGGGAATCCACTCAGCCCCTGGTATTTGCGGTTGGTAGTGAAACGTTCGCGCCGGCCGGTGAGGATCTTATGTCCATAGGCCTGATGTCCGACGTCCCACACGAGCTGATCGTAGGGGGTATTGAAGACATAGTGGAGCGCCACGGTCAACTCGACCACGCCCAGACTGGCCCCGAAATGTCCGCCGTGGATGCTTACCACGTCGATGATGTGTTGTCGGAGTTCATCACAGACCTGCCCCAGCGCATCTCGCTGCAGTTCCCTTAGATCTTGGGGGAGCTGGATGTTTTGTAAGAGGGGGCCGGCTTGGATGTCCATATGGGCAGCGTTACAGGTGAGACTTATGAGCTGGTAGTAGCTAAAACCTTCAACAAAGTTACAGAATAATGGTTGCACCCTGCCAGCTGCCGTCTGTACTACCCTACAGCCTACGAACCTTTCTGGAATCCTCATCTGTGAAGAATCAGCGAGCATCCTGCCATTTTGGATGGAATGGACCAGTGTACATCGTATGCCGGCACGGCCATGAAATTTTCCAGGTACTGGCAATTCCTGCAGGTGGGCTGGACACTCCTAGTTCTTACAAACCTCTTTTTGCTCTTCATGCCCTCGAGCTCCCTTTTCCGGGGGACAAGTTCGGGGTCAGCCGCTGCGGGGCCGTTTGATTCGAGGATATGATGAGCCTTTAGGAGGGGTTTGTCGTCAGTCCGGGGAAGCTGGCCATCACGTTGTCCATCTCTGCCCGGATTTCCGCATAGCAGAGGTTTCCGATGCTTCCTTCGTGGGTATGCCCCAGTGGCTTGGCAGTGTCGAATTGAAAATGACCTGCTTCGATCTCATTGCCGACTTTTCGGTAGGCTTCCCGGAACGGGATGCCCTGGTTGACCAGCTGGTTGACGGCTTCTACGCTGAAGATATACCGGTATTTCTCGGCGGCGAGGATGTCTGCCCTGACTTCCATGGCCTGTATCATCATGCCTGCCATCCGCAAGCTGTCTGCCAGTTCGTCAAAGGCGGGGAAGAGGATTTCTTTGGTAAGCTGCATCTCTCGGTGGTAGCCGGAGGGCAGGTTGGCGGAGAGGAGGGCGAGTTCGTTGGGGATCGACTGAATGCGGTTGCACTTGCCCCGGATCATCTCAAACACATCGGGGTTCTTTTTATGGGGCATGAGGCTGCTGCCGGTGGTCAGCGAAGGGGGGAATACGAGGAACCCAAGGTCTTGCCCCAGGTAGAGGCAGGCATCCATGGAAAGCCTAGCCAGGGTGGAACCGAGGCATGCCAAGGCCATGGCGACGAGCCGCTCTGTCTTCCCGCGGCTCATCTGTGCGTAGGCTGCATTCCAGTTCAGGGTGGTGAAGCCCAGCAGTTCGGTGGTGCGCTTGCGGTTTAGGGGGAAGGAAGAGCCGTAGCCTGCCCCGCTACCGAGAGGGTTCTTGTCGGTGACTGTATAGGCGGCAGAGAGCATGGTGAGGTCGTCCACCAGGCTTTCGGCGTAGGCGCCCAGCCAGAGCCCGACAGACGAAGGCATGGCCACCTGCAGGTGGGTATAGCCGGGCAGTCCCACCTCCCGGTGGGCCCATCCTTTGTCCAGCAGTGTGTGGAAGAGCCCATGTGCTTCTGTCCGGATCGCTGCCATGCGTTCTTTGAGGAAGAGTTTGATGTCGACCGCTACCTGGTCGTTCCGGCTCCGCCCGCTGTGAATCTTCTTGCCGATATCGCCTATCTGACGAGTGAGCAGCAGTTCGACCTGGGAATGGACATCTTCCACGCCTTCTTCGATGTGGAAGCGCCCTTCGGTGATCTCTCTGCGGATGTCTTGCAATCCTTTGATGGCGGCGGCAGCCTCTTGAGCGGTCATCAGCCCGACTTCCCCAAGCATGGTGACATGTGCGATGGAGCCCTCCACATCGTGCCGGGCCATCATCAGATCGAACTCGCGGTCGCGCCCGACGGTAAAGGCTTCGACGGCTTCTGAGTATTTCGTGGCATCCTTGTTCCAGAGTTTCATATGGTGCTGTTTGGTCCGGCACTGCCCTGCATGGCCCGTTCTAGCAGTTGGCAAAAGATGGATATGCCTTCTTCTATTTCCCCAGGGAGGATGTATTCATCGGCTGTGTGGCTGCGGGCCGAGTCGCCGGGTCCCATCTTAAGGGCAGGGAATGGCATGAGGGCTTTATCGGATGTGGTGGGTGACCCGTAGCAGTGCCGGCCGAGCTGCAGCCCTGCCTGTACTAGGGGATGTTGTGAGCAGATGGAGGTCGGCTTCATTCGGTAGCTACGGGGTTTGAGCTGGCTCTGCATGCCTTGCTGGAGGATCTGCAGCACTTCTTCAAATGTATATTGGTCGTTGACGCGAACGTCCACAATGAAGGCGCATTTGTCGGGTACGACGTTGTGTGCCTTGTTCTCGGTATGCATCACGGTGACCGTTGTCCGACATTTGGAAAGCATCTCAGAGGGTCTGTCAAGGGGCTGCGTCTGCAGCCATTGGATATCTTTCATGGCTCGGTAGAGGGCATTCTCTCCTTCGTTGCGGGCGGCATGTCCGGCCTTGCCTAGGGCCAGGGCATCTACAACGAGGAGTCCCATTTCTGAGACGGCCATCTGCATACGGGTGGGCTCGCCCACAATTGCTCCTGTGATGGGGCTTCCTTGCAGGCACTGTAGGAAGGAGGGATCCTGGAGGAGATGCTCTATTCCGTTAGTTCCGGATATTTCTTCTTCTGCGGTGGCTGCGACGACGAGGTTGTGAGAAAGTCCCTGGCGCGGGTAGAAGGCAAGAAAGGTGGAGAGCAGTGTCACCAGCGGTCCCCCGGCGTCGTTACTGCCCAGTCCGTGCAGTCGTCCGTCTTGCTCCAGTGGCTGAAAGGGGTCTAGCGTCCATTCATTAGTGGGCCTGACTGTATCATGGTGGGAGTTTAGCAGCAGGGTCGGCAGGGTAGGGTTAAAGTGGAGGTTTGTGGCGAAGACATTGTGAAGGCAGCGGTGATGAGGTATGCCTTCTGTAGTAAGCCAGGCGGCGAGGATGTCTGCAGTGGGGCCTTCCTCCCTGCTGAATGAGGGGGTGCGGACGAGTTCCTTCAGGAGGCTGACAGCTTTGATAGTGAGTGCCTCGAGGTGGTTCATAATGGGTAATTCAGCAGTGTGAGCGGTTCTTTTATCAGAAAGTCGACTAGGATGGCCTGCAATGGATAGGCCTTCAGTTCTTCTCTAGGGTGGGTGGTGGCCAGTCCTACAACCTGCATGCCTGCCGCTAGGGCTGCCTCTATGCCGACGGGCGCGTCTTCGAAGGCCAGGCAGCGGCTGGGGGCTTTCCCTAACTTTTCCGCTGCACGAAGATAGACATCTGGGTGGGGCTTGCCTTTTTGGACGTCCTCCGAGCCGACCAGCGCATCGAAACGGTCGCGTATCCCTAGCTCGTCCAGGGTGAAGTCGATGTTGCCGTGGTCTGCCGCCGTTGCCAGTGCGATCTGGATCCTAGCGGCTTTAAGGGTGTCGAGGAAGGGCAGCAGTCCGGGGATTGGCTGGACCTTCCCCCGATAGAGTTCTCGGTAGATCTGTTCTTTTTCCATGCCCAGGCGGAGGGCTTCTACCGGCTCTATGGCGTGGGGGAAGAACCGTGGGATGATCTCGGTGATGGTGCCGCTGTTGTGGCGTTTGTAGTGCGTTTCGTCGAAGGCGAGTCCGTGGCGTTCGAGGAAGACTTTCCAGGCCTGCTGGTGCACGTGCATGTTGTTGACCAGGGTGCCGTCCATGTCGAAGATGGCGGCTTGTATCTGAGGGGGCATGTCAGTCAGATTCTAGCATAAGGGTGGTGCCGGCCTCTCCTGTGAGCAGGGAGGGCAAGGCTTCTGCCTGTCCGATCACGACCCTTTTCACCCCGCCATGGAGCGCGCCAAAGGCATTGTCGAGTTTGGGGATCATGCCTGCATAGATGCGGTGGGCGGCGCGAAGGGTCTCGTATGTGGCTGGCGTCAATCGTGGGATCCGCGATTGGTTGTCTTTTACATCCATCAGCACGCCAGGCTTATCAAAGCAGTAGACTAGGGTCGTGGGGCGGAGGACCGCCATGGCGCGGGCCGTTTCCTGGGCGATGGTGTCGGCATTTGTATTCAGCAGGGTACCCTTTCCGTCGTGCGTGATGGGTGCCAGGACGATGGTAAGCCCGGCATCCAGCCACTGTGCTAGCTGGTTGGCATCTACTTTGTCGACATCACCTACGTATCCGTAGTCCAGCGTAGGATGTGATCTTTTGTGGGCCCGGATGAGGCCTGCATCAGCGCCGCAGAGGCCGAGCGATGGGCATTCTTTTGCCTGCAGCGATGCTATGATGCTCTTGTTGATCAGGCCGGCATAGACCATGGTGACGATGCGGAGGGTGGCCGCGTCGGTGATCCTACGGCCATCGACCATGGTCTGGGTAATACCTAGGTCTACTGCCAGCTGGGTGGCGAGATTACCTCCACCGTGGACCAGCACTTTCTCGCCGGGCATGGCGGCAAAGGTGGTGAGGAAGGCCTCCAGCCGCTGTTCGTCGTCTATGATGTTGCCGCCTACTTTGACGATGTAGACGGGCCTATGCAGGCTCATGGGTGTTGCAGGTTTTCCAGGATTTCTGCGAGCACTGCCTGGGCTGCCCATACGCGGTTGGCTGCCTGGCGGGTGACGAGGCTGTGGGGGCCATCTAGCACTTCATCGCTCAGCTCCACATTGCGTCGAACGGGCAGGCAGTGCATGACCTTGGCCTGTCTTGTCACCTGGAGTTTTTCGTGGGTGAGCATCCATCCGGGGTCATTGCAGTAGATCTTGCCATAGTCGCGGTAGGTACTCCAGTTTTTGACATAGACGAAGTCTGCATCTTGCAGGGCTTCAACCTGTCTATGCGTTAGGCGGGCATCTTGGGTGAAGCGTTGATCCAGCTCGTAGTCTTCGGGGTGTGTGATGACGAAGTCGGCGCCTCCCCACGCGTTCACCCACTGGGAGAAGCTGTTGGCCACGCATTGTGGCAGGGGTTTCACGTGGGGGGCCCAGGTGAGTACCACTTTGGGTTTGCGGGTCTGGAGGGCCGGGTTTGCTTCGATGCATTCCCGTATGGTGATGAGGTCTGTGAGGCTTTGCAGCGGGTGTAGTGTAGCACTTTCGAGGCTGACGACGGGGATGCCGGCGAAGCGGATGAACTGCCGGATAACCAGCTCGCTGTAGTCGTCTTTGAGGTTTTGCAGGCTGGGAAAAGTGCGCAAAGCGAGGATATCGAAGTAGTTGGCCATGACAGGTGCTGCATCACGGACATGTTCGACGGTGCTGCCGCTCATGATGGCTTCATCTTCGAATTCAAGGGACCAGCCTTCGCTGCCGACGTTAAAGAGGATGGATTCCATGCCCAGATGCTGTGCGGCTACCTGGGTACTCAGCCGGGTGCGCATGCTGGGGTTGAGGAAAAGGCAGCCGATGCGTCGGCGCTGCCCCAGTTCCCGCTTCGACCAGGGGTCTTTTTTGAAGGCCAGGGCCCGGGTTACCAGGGCGTTGATGTCGCTCACATCTCCGACGGAGGTGAAATGTCTCATGTGGTCGTGTTTGAAGGGTCTGCCGCCTTGCTGGCCTCGGCTCTGAGTGCTTCCAGGAAGCGGTTGGCATGGGCCATGCTGAGGGCTAGGGACGGCAGTAGCCGGACGACGGATGGCTTGGCCTCCCCCGTAAAGATGTGGTGTTGGAAGAGCAGGTTTCTCCGCAGGTCTTTGAGGGATGGCGGCGGGTCGAATCCGATCATCAGTCCCCGACCCCTTACCTGCTGCATAACCTGGAGCTGGTGGATGCCATCTTGGAGGAAGCTGCCCATCTTGGCGGCATTGTCCATGAGTGCTTCTCTTTGCATGACTTCCAGCACCGCCAGGGCAGCAGCGCAGGCCAGGGGGTTGCCCCCGAAGGTGGTTCCTAGCATGGAGTGTCTGGCCTGGATATGCGGAGCGATTAGGATGCCGCCGATGGGGAATCCATTTCCCATGCCTTTGGCTACGGAGTAAATGTCTGCGGGCACGCCGGCGAAGTCGTGGCTGAAGAAGCGCCCGCTACGGCCGTAGCCGCACTGCACGGCATCTGCTATATAGAGAGCTCCATAGTGGTTGCAGAGCCTGCGGATGTGTTGGAGGAAGGTGTCTTCGGCGACGTGGATGCCGCCTACGCCCTGAATGCCTTCAATGATAACGGCAGCGATCTGGTCGCCGTTTGCTTGGAAGCAAGCTTCCAATGCGGCGTCATCGTTGAAGGGTAGGAAGGTGATGTGGTCGGTTTGGTTGACGGGTGCCAGGATTGTGGGGTTATCGGTGGCGGCGACGGCCAGAGAGGTGCGGCCATGGAAGCTCCTGCGAAAGGCTATGATCTGTTTCCTGCCGGTATGAAAGGAGGCCAGTTTGAGGGCGTTTTCATTGGCTTCTGCGCCGGAGTTGCAGAGGAAGAGTTGGTAGTCGGGCCTGCCGGAGACCTCTCCCAAGCGTCCTGCCAGTTCTTCCTGGATGCGGATGTGGACGGAGTTGCTGTAGAACCCGAAGCTGGAGAGTTGTGCTGTGATCCGCTGCACATAGTGTGGGTGGGTATGGCCGATGCTGATGACGGCGTGGCCTCCGTACATGTCGAGGTATTCTCTACCCTTTTCGTCCCACAAAGAAGACCCCAGGGCCCTTTCGATGGCAATGTTGTGATGGGGATATACGTCGAAGAGTTTCATGTGGCTTGCCAGATATAAGGATGGTTCAGAAATAGCTCCCTTTGAGGAGCAGACCGGCGGTTTCTTCCAGTCCGAAGAGCAAGTTCATGTTTTGTACGGCCTGTCCAGATGCTCCTTTGAGCAAGTTGTCGATGACGGCGTGTACCACCAGCCTATCGCCGGACTTCTCCAGTTGTAACAGGCATTGGTTGGTGTTGACGGCTTGTTTGAGAAACAACGTCTCTTGGGTCGTATGGGTGAAGGGATGGGTGGCGTAGTAGTCGTCGTAGAGGTCTTGTACTTCTTCCAGCGAAAGCCGACAATCGAGCTGACTGCTGACAAAGATGCCCCTTGTGAAGTTGCCTCTCCAGGGGATGAAGTGCACGGCTGTCTGGCTGTCTGGCTGAAGCTTGTGGAGGCTGGCGCAGATCTCTGCGATGTGTTGGTGTTCGAGGGTTTTGTAGGCGCTGATGTTCTCAGCCCGCCAGCTGAAGTGGGAGGTAGGGCTCAGCGACTGTCCGGCGCCGGTGGAGCCGGTGATCCCGGTGGTACAGACGGGGTTAAGGAGTCCTGCTTTGGCGAGGGGCAACAGGCCCAGCTGTATGGCGGTGGCAAAGCAGCCAGGATTGGCGATGTGGTCCGCTGATTGTATTTCTTCCCGGTTGAGTTCGGGTAGCCCGTAGACAAAATGCTTATTACCCAGTATATGGGTACCTGGCAGCCGAAAGTCTTGGGAGAGGTCAATGATGTGGGTATGGACGGCTAGTTCATGGGTTTCCAGGTACTGTCTGGAGTCGCCATGGCCCATGCACAGGAACAGCACATCCGGCTTGCCGGAGGGCAGGGTGGCGAAGGACAATGTTGTCTGTCCGAGCAGGTCTTGGTGCACGCGGTGGATGGGCTGTCCTGCCTGGCTATTGCTGAGGGCAAAGGCGATGTGGACGGAGGGATGGTGTAGGAGGATGCGGATGAGTTCGCCTCCTGTGTATCCGGCAGCACCGACGATGCCTGCGGTAATTTTCTCCATGGGCTGTCTATTGTCCGGGTGTATGGTTGACGGCGTGCCAGATGGAGGTCTGGTTGCCGAAGATGCGGCTGAAGCCCCGGACATCCTCTCCGGTGAAGCCGGTATTCATTTCTCCGTATTTGCCGAAGCGGCTGCTCATCAGGTCGTGGTCCGACTCGATGCCGGTGACCTGGAAGCGATAGGGCAGGAGGGTGACGTAGACTTTTCCTGTGACAAAGCGTTGTGTGTGCCGTAGGAAGGCTTCGATGTCGCGCATGACAGGGTCTAGTATCTGGCCCTCATGCAACCAGTTTCCATAGAACTGCGCCAAGCTGTCTTTCCATTGCAGCTGCCATTTGGTGAGCACATGCTTTTCCAGGGCGTGGTGTGCTTTGAGGATGACCATGGGTGCAGCTGCTTCGAAACCTACACGGCCTTTGATGCCGATAATGGTATCTCCGACGTGGATGTCACGGCCGATGCCATAGGGCCCTGCGATGGCTTGCAGGTGGCCGATGGCTTCTGTCGGGTGGCTGAACTGCTGGCCATTGATGCCAAGGAGCTCACCATTTTCGAATTGCAGTACTATCTCTTCTTGCCCGGTGCGACTGACTTGGGTTGGCCATGCTTCTTCGGGTAGTATGCCTTTGGAGGAGAGTGTTTCTTTCCCGCCCACGCTGGTGCCCCAGAGGCCCTTATTGATGGAGTATTGGGTCTTTTCGGCATTCATGTCAACGCCTTTGGACTTCAGGTAGGTGATTTCTTCCTCCCGGCTGAGCCGGAGGTCTCGGATGGGGGTGAGGATTTCCACACCAGGGATGCGGATATGGAAGACCATGTCGAACCGTACCTGATCGTTGCCGGCGCCGGTGCTGCCATGTGCTACGGCGTCTGCTCCAATCTTTTCTACATGGTCGGCTATGTACAGGGCTTGTACCAGCCTTTCTGCGCTTACGCTCAATGGGTAGGTGTTATTCTTGAGAACGTTGCCAAAGACTAGATATCGGATGATTTTTTCGTAGTAGTCTTTGACGGCATTGACGCTGGTATGGGAGGCTACACCCAGCCGGTGGGCATGCGCAGCAATGGCGTCCAATTCCTGAGCGGTGAAGCCGCCGGTATCAACGATGATGCTATGGACTTCGAAGCCTCTCTCTTCGGTGAGATATTTCACGCAGTAGGAGGTATCGAGTCCTCCGCTGAATCCGAGCACAATTTTTCGGGCCATTGTCCTGAGGGTGGGTTACTGGTGAAAGAATGGGAGACTGAAAAACGACTTCAACGTCTTTCCTTCCTTGTCCTTTCGGAGGAATGGTTTGAGCAGTTTCCATCGTTTGATGTTGACCAGCCGTTCCAGTCCTTTTGTTTTTTGTTCGAAGAACTGTTGTGTCTCTTCGGGTTCATAGTGGTCTTGGGGATCGTAAAGCATGGCGGTGCAAAAGCAATTTTTTCGCTCTTTGCTCAAGAGGATGTCGTAGTTCACGCAGCTCTTGCAGCCTGCCCAGAAGGCCTCGTCTCTGGTGAGTTCCGAATAGGTGACGGGCTCATAACCTAGCTCTGAGTTGATCTTCATCACGGCCAGTCCGGTGGTGAGGCCGAAGATCTTCGCCTCGGGGTATTTCTCCCGGCTGAGTTCGAAGATGCGTTTTTTTATTTGTCGGGCGAGGCCGCTTTTTCGAAAGGCGGGTGCGACTATCAGTCCTGAATTGGCTACATACTCTCCATGGCTCCATGTTTCGATATAGCAGAAGCCTGCCCATTGCTCCGCGTGCGTCAGGGCGATTACTGCTTTGCCTTCTTTGATCTTGTCGCAGATGTATTGTGGGCTGCGCTTGGCAATCCCGGTGCCACGGGCTTTAGCTGATTCTTCCATCTCCTGGCAAATGGTTTCTGCGAAGTGGAGGTGGGTAACGTCTGCGACGAGGACCTTGAATGTTTGTCCCTTGTTGTCCATATGCGTTGCGTGGTAAATTTTGAAAAAATGGCCGAATGGCTTGTGAGAATGATGCCGCACTGGGCGGGGCATAGTCCCGCTCACCGAGCGAATCCTATGATGATAATGGTATCAACGTCGCACCCTATAGGGATGGGCGCGTTCTGTAAAAACAGTCTTGGGGCGGACTGGAAAAACCCAACGCATTTTCTCATCCTGTAGAGGGACGGCTGCGGTCGTTATGACCAGGTTTTTTTTCATTGTGTAGGACATGACAGCTGAAGTGAATCAAAACATATACAAAGAAAATCAATTTTTTGAATTTGGTTCCCAATTTTTTTGATGCTGGCTGCGGCGAGGGCCCTTATTTGTTTGCTATGGTCCGCCGATTGTTCGCTGCATCAAATCCAATGCTGATGTAACTTTCCCGAAAATAGACCCATGAGGATGCCCTTCATGTTCCTCTGTCTGATGGCTTGCTTACAGCTCGGCGCACAGCCACTGGACCGCTTGATTCGGGATGCCCCCGTCAAAAAGACATTGACTGTGCTGGCATCCGATGATATGCAGGGGCGCAGGCCTGGGACGGCAGGCATAGACAAGGCGGCTGCATATATCGCCCGGTCTTTCGGTAAGGCAGGCCTCCAGCCGCTGCCCGGTGCCACTGATGGCTACTGGCAGTGTTTTGAGACCTTATCTGCCACTGTGCTGGATATGGCTGTCGTCATCAATGGGAAGCCGCTGGCAGCGGCCGACTTCTTAGCATTTCCTGGCAAGGAGACGCTCGCATGGGATGATGAAGGCGCTGAGACGGTATATCTGGACCGTCTTTCCAATGCGGTGCAGATGCTCCAGTCGTGGTTGCAATCCGACAAGGACCTGCTGGTTGTCGTAGACACCTCGCATCGAAAGGCGCTATCACGCATGCGAAATATGCGCATGCAACGGATGGGGAAAGGCTCCGTGATGGTCGTCTTGGTGGCTGAGCCGGTCTGCTATTATAAAGTGCAAGGCTCAGCGCGCATTGCCAGATCTCGCTATGCAAACGTGGTGGGTATGATTCCCGGAAGGTCCCGGGCAGGGGAGAAAGTCCTTTTCTCTGCGCATTACGATCATCTGGGCATCGGGAAGGCTGTCGGGCAGGACTCTGTCTACAACGGTGCGAATGACGATGCATCCGGGACTACCGCCGTCATCCATCTAGCGCGATATTTTGGGCGCATGCCTGCCCCTGAGCGCACCCTTGTCTTTGCTGCGTTCACGGCAGAGGAGTCCGGCGGCTATGGTTCGCGCTATTTCTCCAGACAGCTGAATCCCGACAGCGTCGTCGCTATGTTCAACATAGAGATGATCGGCACAGAGAGCAAATGGGGTGCTAACAGTGCTTTCATCACGGGGTATGAGAGGAGTGATTTTGGCAGTCTTCTGCAGGAGTCGCTGCAAGGCAGTGGCTTTGTGTTTCATCCCGACCCATACCCTTCGCAGAACTTGTTTTATCGTTCCGACAACGCCACCCTGGCTGCCCTCGGTGTGCCTGCTCATACCGTCTCTACGTCTAAGATGGACGGTGAGAAATACTACCATACAGTGGACGACGAGGTGGAGACGCTCGACATAGCGAACATGACTAGGATTATCCGGGCGATTGCGTTGTCGAGCCAGGGCATTGTAGGTGGGCTGCGGACGCCTAGGCGGATACCTAAGCGATGATCCCGGCAGGATGGTTCAGTGGGCGACTTCGAAGCTGCCATGTACGGCAGCACTCATCTCTCGGATGAGGGAGGCATCTTTCTCTATGGCGTTGCCTACGACGATGATATCGGCTCCGGCGCGGCAGTTGCGCTCGGCCTTCCCGGGGTCTGTGATGCCGCCCCCTGCGATCAGGGGTATGCTGACATGCTCAGCCACGGCTGCAATCATTTCTTCATGGATGGGTCGGCGGGCCCCACTGCCGGCATCCATGTAGATGGCCTTCATCCCCAGCATCTCGCCTGCCATGGCAGTGCAGACAGCGATTTCATTTTTGTCGGCTGGGATGGGGTTGGCATTGCTGATGTAAGAGACTGTCGTGGGGGCGCCGCCGTCTACCACCATATAGCCGGTAGAGATGATCTCTAGGCCGCACTGCCGGACGGCAGGCGCTGAAATCACATGCTGGCCGATCAAGAGCTCTGCATTGCGGCCTGAGATCAGCGAGAGGTATAGCAGCGCGTCAGCATAGCGGGTGAGCTGCGAGGGACTGCCGGGGAAAAGGATGACGGGGATGGGACATGCCTGCTTGAACTGGCTGACCACTATATCCAAGTGATTGGTGACGACCAGGCTGCCGCCGACCAAGATGTAGTCAACCTGCGCCTCTACGGCTAGTCCGCAGAGCCGGTCGATGCCTTGCACGTTAATTTTATCCGGGTCTACCAGGACAGCAAATGACTTTTGGCCGATGGCCTTTCGCTCTGTGAATGAGGCATGAATGCCAGTATGCATCAGATATATGCAATTGTTCACAAAAGTGCAGAATATTCTTCAATTGAAGATGGAAAACTCGTAAAAGTCACTAACCAGGATCTATCCAAATTTTGGTAGTTTAGTGCTTTGCTTACATCAGAAGATTTATTCGTTTTTTTCTGAATATCACTTTTCTACTATCCCCCCAAAAAAAAATCCATACAATCCATGTGGAAAAACAGGAAACATCGACCTTATCACAGTTCTTTCGCTTTTCCACAGCGTGTTGATATTTAGGGTGCTGAAGGATTACATCATCAAGATATTTTCGCCGACCGACCTCGTTTCAATAAAAAGCTCGCAACGTCCATCCTGTAGATTCATTAGAACCGCATCCCATGGCATCCAAATCCAAGCAATCCTCCTCTCAGGGAATGAAGTTTCCACGCCACTTTACGACCGAAGGTGTTAGTCCGTACGACATGTTCGAATATGACTACCGCACCTCTGTTATCCGCAATCCCACCGGCGAAGTCGTTTTTGAGATGAACAACGTGGAGGTGCCCAGCCATTGGAGCCAGATTGCTACAGACATACTTGCTCAGAAGTATTTCCGGAAGGCTGGCATCCCTCAGCCGGATGGCTCCCTGGGTCGGGAGACTTCCGTCCGTCAGGTGGCCCATCGCCTGGCCCACTGCTGGAGGGCATGGGGGGAACGGAGCGGTTATTTTGCCACCGCTCAGGATGCACAGGTTTTCTACGATGAGCTAGCCTATGGCATCCTCAACCAGGCCTGCGTGCCCAACTCGCCCCAGTGGTTCAATACCGGCTTGTATGAATGTTATGGAATCAAAGGCAAGCCCCAGGGCCATTACTATGTAGACCCCGCCGATGCTAAGCTCCGACGTTCGACCTCTGCTTATGAGCGGCCCCAGCCCCATGCCTGCTTTATCCTCAGTGTCGACGACGACCTCGTGAACGATGGAGGCATCATGGACCTCTGGGTGCGCGAGGCGCGCATCTTCAAATACGGTTCTGGCGTCGGCACCAACTTCTCAAACCTCCGTGGTGAAGGAGAGAAGCTCAGTGGGGGAGGGACATCCTCCGGTCTGATGAGCTTCCTGAAAATCGGGGATCGGTCGGCCGGTGCCATCAAGAGCGGCGGGACGACTCGCCGTGCTGCTAAGATGGTCTGCCTCGACATGGACCATCCAGAGATTGAACTCTTCATTGACTGGAAGGTGGAAGAAGAGAAGAAGGTGGGTGCGTTGATTGCTGCCGGTTACCCCAGCGACTACGAGGGCGAGGCCTACCGGACTGTCAGCGGGCAAAATTCCAACAACTCTGTACGCATTCCCAATGAGTTCTTCGAAAGGCTTGAGCGCGGAGAGGATTGGGAACTGACGGGCCGCATGGACGGCCGTGTCATGAAGCGGGTACCTGCCAAAATTCTGTGGGATAAGATATCCTATGCCGCCTGGCGGTGCGCCGACCCCGGCACTCAGTACGATACCACCATCAACGAATGGCATACCTGCCCCAAGGGTGGCCGCATCCGCGCCTCCAACCCTTGCAGCGAATACATGTTCCTGGACAACACAGCCTGCAATCTGGCATCTATAAATCTCCGCAGGTTCCATAACGAGTCCAACAACATCTTCGACGTGAAAGGATTCGAGTACACCGTCCGTCTCTGGACGACTGTGCTCGAAATATCCGTGCTCATGGCGCAGTTTCCCAGCCGGGAGGTAGCCCAGCTCAGCTACGACTACCGCACCCTTGGCCTCGGCTATGCCAACCTCGGCAGCCTGCTGATGGTCAGCGGCATCCCCTACGACAGCGAAGAAGCCCGTGGCATCGCCGGCGCTCTCTCCGCCATCATGACGGGCATCTCCTATAAGACCTCCGCTGAAATGGCTTCCATCCTGGGACCATTCGCCCGGTTCGAAGAGAATCGTGAAGACATGCTTCGGGTTATGCGCAACCATCGAGCAGCTGCCTACGATGCCGAAGACGCCTACACCGGCCTGCGCATCCTGCCACAGGGCATACAGGCGCAGTATTGCCCCGACTACCTTCTGCGTTCGGCCTGCCGTGCCTGGGATGATGCCGTCGAGATGGGAGAAAAGTTCGGATATCGCAATGCACAGACGACGGTGATCGCGCCTACAGGCACCATCGGACTGGTGATGGACTGCGACACAACAGGGGTGGAGCCGGACTTCGCGTTGGTCAAATTCAAGAAACTCTCCGGAGGCGGTTATTTTAAAATCATCAACCAGTCAGTGCCCCAGGCCCTTCGCAACCTCGGCTATTCAGAGAGGGATGCGGAAGCCATCATCAAATATGCTGTCGGTTCCGCTAGCTTTGCGGGAGCCCCCTTCATCAACCATCAGACCTTGAGTGAGAAGGGATTCATCGCCGAAGAGATTCGCCGCTTGGATGAGGCGGTGAAAGCAGCCTTCGAAATTGGTTTTGTCTTCAACGTGCATACGCTGGGGGCGGAATGCCTACAAAGGCTCGGCTTCACCGAAGATCAGTTCTATGACTACGAATGGAACCTGTTGGCAGAGCTTGGCTTCACCGCCTCTCAGATAGAGGCCGCCAACGACTATGTCTGTGGGGCAATGACCATCGAAGGGGCCCCCTGTCTTCTGGAAGAGCATTACCCTGTGTTCGACTGCGCCAACAAGAACGGTAAGAAAGGGCAACGCTATATCCAACCGCATGGCCATATCCGCATGATGGCGGCCGTACAGCCCTTCATCAGCGGTGCCATCTCTAAGACCATCAACCTGCCCAATGAGGCGACGATGGAAGAAGTGGCCGACTGCTACTTGATCAGCTGGAAGCTGGGGTTGAAGGCCTGTGCCTTATACCGCGACGGTTCCAAGCTCAGCCAGCCCCTCAGCAACAAGAGTGAGACGAAGAAGGCAGATGCCGAAACATCTACAGAGGCAAAAGCCACCCCATTGGATAAGCCAGCCGACGTCTCCCTGCTTGATGTTGGCATGCTGACGGTCGAAGACTTGCTGGAAGAACTGCAGAAGCGCATGCAGGCTTCCCCCGATACCAAGCTAAAGCGTCAGCTCTCCCGCATCGTGGAGCGCAAGACGCTTCCTGCCAAGCGCAGGGGCTTCACCCAAAAGGCTAAGATCAACAACCAGACCTTGTTCCTACGAACCGGCGAATACGGCGACGGCACCCTTGGAGAAATCTTTGTAGACCTTGCCAAAGAGGGCTCTACGCTCCGCAGCCTAATGAACTGCTTTGCCATCTCCGTCTCGGTAGGCCTGCAATACGGCGTTCCGCTGGAGGAGTTCGTGGAGAAATTCGTATTCACCAAGTTTGAGCCTGCCGGCTTCGTCGACCATCCCAACATTAAACGGACGACCTCCATCGTAGACTTCGTGTTCCGGGTGCTTGCCTATGAATACCTGGGTAACACGGAACTTGTCCACCAGATCGATAGCCCCGAAGTGACGCAGGCTGGCTCAGGCCAATGGGATGGAGAGGATGCTGATGCCCCATCTGACCGAACCCCCAGCCTCTCAGATGTCCGGGTGATCGCACCGGCAGTGCCTTCCGCAGGTGGCAATGCTTCCCTGCGGCCACAAAGGGCTAGCCATTCGGCTTCTTCGGAGACGGCCACGCAACAATACATGAAGAACATGCAGAGCGACGCCCCGGCATGCAATGTCTGTGGACACCTGACGATCCGCAGCGGCACTTGCTATAAATGCCTGAACTGTGGCAACAGCTTGGGCTGCAGTTGAAGAAGGTTATAATCTGTTTGACCGAATGAGAAACCATGATGCCCGGGAAGCTCCCGGGCATCTTTCATGTAGCATGTGGATCAGGCATCTCGATTGGGGTAATCCATCACAGTGCACGGTGTCGCTTATCCTTAGACGAGCATCTTCTGCATCCGCAGATGTGGGATGGTGACTTCTTCGAACTCTGGTCCTTCCAACCGGTAGCCCTGTTTTTCATAAAAGCCGACGGCCGTCTTCCGGGCATGCATGGCCAGCATACGGTATCCCCTGTCCTTGGCCACATTCTCTGCGAAATGCAGGAGGGAACCCCCCAGCCCACGGCCTTGCAGGCTATTGACGACGGCCATCTGCCGAAGCCGGCAGGTTTCCGCATCCTGACGGGTCAGGAGGCAGCAGGCCAGCAGGTGTTCTTCATCGAAGGCCCCCAGCAGGATGTCTTCTTTTTCTTGCTGCAGCTCCTCCGAGGTAAACCGGAGACCCAGGGGTTTTCGGAGGATCTCCAACCGCAGCTCGACCATCTGGTCGTACTCCCGGGAGCCATGGTCAATGATCCTTAGTGGCATAAATGAGCTGATTTATGGCATAGCGCAGCTGTTGAAGATACAGGAAACATAGCCAAGGACAAGGGAAACAGGCTGAAGTTTTAACAGATTGCAGACAAAGATGCCCGTCGTGGCCCTCGCAAAAAAGGCATGTTCTGGCAGACGGGGAGGCGGTCAAAAATTGTTTTTGAACCAAAAAACATATTTTTGCGGCCATATTCACCAAAATCAACTGTCATGTCAGACATCGCTGCCCGGGTAAAGAAAATCATCGTAGACAAACTGGGCGTTGACGAGGCGGAGGTCACTCCGGAAGCCTCCTTTAACAACGACCTTGGCGCAGACTCCCTCGACACGGTCGAGCTAATCATGGAATTTGAGAAGGAGTTCAATATCAACATACCCGATGAGCAGGCTGAGACGATTACCACGGTCGGCCAGGCAATCGCCTACCTAGAGGATAACGCCAAGTGACCCTGCAGCCGGTCACCCGACAATCCTCCTCTCATGTCATTGAAGCGCGTTGTAGTCACCGGCATTGGTGCCATCACTCCGATCGGGAATACGGCTTTGGACTATTGGCAGGGCCTGCTCCAGGGGGTGTCTGGCGCTGATGCCATCACGCTCTTCGACGCCACTAAGTTCAGAACCCGCTTTGCCTGCGAGGTCAAGGGGTTCGACCCGGTCGCCTATCTGGACCGAAAAGAGGCCCGTAAATTAGACCGTTTCACTCAGCTGGCGATCGTTGCCAGTGATGAAGCCATCCAGGATGCCAAGATTGGCGCGGGTATGGTAGACCCGGACCGGACCGGTGTTATCTTTTCCAGTGGCATTGGCGGACTCGTCACTTTCCAGGAAGAGGTCATCAACTATGCCAAGGGCGATGGGACACCCCGCTTTAACCCTTTCTTCATCCCGAAGATGATTCTCGATATTGCCGCGGGTCAAATCTCCATGAGACACGGCTTCCGAGGTCCAAATTTTGCCGTGGTGAGCGCTTGTGCCTCCTCCACGCATGCCATTATCGAGGCTTCCCATTATATCCGCCTCGGAAAAGCAGATGTGATGGTGGCCGGTGGCAGTGAGGCCGTCATCAGTGATTCCGGCGTCGCGGGCTTCAATGCAATGAAGGCCCTTAGTGAACGGAACGATGACCCAAAGACGGCTTCCCGACCTTTTGACAAGGACCGCGACGGCTTTGTCATGGGAGAAGGCGGCGGTGCCATCATCTTGGAAGAGCTGGAACACGCCCTGCGCCGGGGCGCCCGCATCTATTGTGAAATCGCCGGCGGCGGTGCCACGGCGGATGCACATCATATCACAGCACCCCATCCCGAAGGACTGGGTGCGCTCAATGTCATGAGGGCCACCCTGGCAGATGCCGGCATGGTTCCTGAAGACATCGACTATATCAATGTCCACGGCACCTCTACCCCCCTGGGGGATATTGCCGAGACCAAGGCGATCCTGGGTGTATTCGGAGACCATTCCTACCGGCTTAACATCAGCTCCACCAAGTCGATGACCGGGCACCTGCTTGGAGCGGCAGGGGCTGTGGAGGCCATCGCTTGCATCCTGTCTGTCGTGCACAACATCGTCCCGCCTACCATCAATCACCACACGCCTGACCCCGAACTAGACCCGAACCTGAACTTTACATTTGCCGAGGCCCAGCGACGTCCGGTGCGGGCAGCACTGAGCAATACCTTCGGCTTCGGGGGGCATAATGCCTCTGTGATCGTTCGTAAGTTTGCCTGATACCGACGGGCCTCGGGGGTCGCTACCAACCCTCATCTATCCAACACATTCTACTTGCAATTCTGGCTACGATATCTTTTCATTCCCTCCAATGAGCGGAAGTACGTCCACCAGCTCACCAATATCCTAGGGTTTATGCCGGGGGATATGACGCTATATACCACGGCACTGAGCCATCGCTCTGTACGGGAAGGAGCTGACCAGAACAACGAGCGACTGGAATATTTAGGGGACGCCATCCTCAGTGGTGTCGTGGCAGACTATCTGTTCATGCGCTATCCGTACCGTGGCGAAGGCTATCTCACCGAGATGCGGAGCAAGATGGTGAATCGGCAGACCCTCAATGAGATTGCACTGAAGATGGGCATCAAGAAGGTGACCCATTTCAACCGCAACGACAGCTCCTTGAAGGCCAGCCAAATCTTCGGTAACACGCTGGAGGCGCTGGTCGGTGCCATCTATCTCGACAAAGGCTATGATCTTACCAAACGCTGGATTTTCAAGCGCATCATCACCCCGCACCTCTTCATGGAGGATCTTGAGACCCTCGAGATCAATCACAAGAACAAACTCTACGGCTGGGCCAACCGCAATGGCAAGACGATCGGCTTCGATACCCTTGATGAGCGAATGGAGAAGGGCCGTCGGGTCTTTCGGATCGGCGCGATGATCGATGGGCAGTTGGTGGCGGAAGGTAAGGCGTATAACAAGAAAGACGCTAGCCAGATTGCAGCTCAGCTGGCGGTCGAGAAGCTGGGCATTTCCTGATCCTTTTCTGGCTTCAGGCCATGTCCTGACAGAGTTCTAAGAGTACGCCAGTGGTGTCTTTCGGGTGTACGAAGCAGACCCATTTGCCGTCGGCGCCAGGCTTGGGTGACTCGCTGAGAAGGCGGAAGCCTTCCTGCTGCAGGCGTTGCATCTCGCCCCGGATGTCGAGCGTTGCGAAGGCGACATGGTGCATTCCTTCTCCCCGTTTTTCGATGAAGTTGGCAATGACACTCTGCGGGTCGGTCGCTTGTAACAGTTCTATCTTGGTCTCCCCCTGACGGAAGAAGGCGGCCTCTACCCGTTCTAACTCCACCCGTTCCCGTTTATAGCAGGTCGTTCCCAACAGCTTTTCGTAAAGTGGGATGGATATGTCGAGGCTGCGAACCGCAATGCCGATGTGTTCCACCTTGTCCATGTCATAAAGGTAGGGATTGCCATGGGGCCGGTTTCTGTGTCGGTATGCGGCGGAGCTGTATTTTTGTGTTTAAATCATTTATCCTCTATGAGTACAATGACCATTGGAGAAGGTCTGTTCATCAGTGATGCAGCACTGGCCCGGGTGAGGCATCTGATGGAAGCGGAGGGCCGTGGCCCTGACTCTTTTGTTAGGGTGAGTGTGGTGAGCGGTGGCTGTTCGGGGCTTAGTTATAAGATGGAGTTTGATGATGTCAGCCAACCTACGGATCAGGTTTTCACGGACAAGGGGATGCGGATCGTCACGGATATGAAGAGTGTCTTATACCTGTTCAATACGATGCTGGACTATTCTGATGGGCTTGATGGGAAGGGCTTCTACTTCCAGAACCCCAATGCCAGCCGTACCTGTGCCTGTGGCGAGAGCTTTGCCGTGTAATGGGACTGCCGCGCCTTTCTGATTTCCTTGCTGCAGATTTTCGTACAGCATTCCTATTTATCTCATCCGAAGAATCGGATGGGCTTCTGCCACCCCATTCTGCCAGATGCATAGGATATACCTTCCCGGGGTCAGCCTATCCACGTCGATGGTGTTGACGATTCCCTTATCGAGCCTGAGTTTCATGACGGTCTGACCGCTGACAGATCGTATCTCTGCGCTGCACGCGGCTTGCTGCCCAGGCCATTGTATGTGTAGCCAACGATGGGTAGGGATGGGAAACATTCGCAAGTCTGGGGATGTGTTCAAACGAACCGTCCTTACCGGAGATGTGAGGGTTGGCAAGCTTTGAACCCATGCTTTGATGCGGTAAAGATTCATGCCGGGCAGGGGCCTGTCGTCGGTGTATGAAAAGGCTTGCATATTCTGTATGTCGGCAGCGTCTATGCGGGCGATCGGCTCGAAGTGGGTGGAATGTCCACTGCGTTCGATTTGGAACTGGGCGTTTTCTTCCGTGCCTTCTACCTTCCATTCCAATCGGATGCTTTTACCCATGGTCTGAGCCTTGAGGTGGATGGCGGTGAGGGGTAGGCCGGCATCTGGGATGCCCATGGCCAGGGCAAAATGGCCGAATTGCGTAAGAGCAGGTGCCGGCTGTAGCCAGCCCCCCTGGCTGTCTGTTTGGATGTTGGAGGAAAGGCCCGCTCTTTCCCAGGTCAACGTGCCACCGGCATCCCTTCCATAGGCAACCCGGAGGGAGTTTTTCCAACCGGGAGAGGGCTCTGTGCTATCCGGCGGCTTCCAGCGGAAGGCGACCCAGGCGGCAATGCCTGTCATGGGGCTGTCCGGCAGCAATTGCCAATAGCCCGGCCCTGTGAATCGGAGTAATCCATGGTTCCCCGGGCGGAGGGTGTCTGGCGGTGGGCCTTTACGGTATGCTGCTCTCATCCAGGCTGTGGTGGGTTGTGTGAGTTCGATGCGAAGCGGTGCATGTGTGTGGATATGTCCGAGTGGGAGGAGGAGGCTTCGGTGGGCTACCGCCTGTATGCGGAGTGGGCCTTCCACATACGAGGAGTCCCAACCGCTTGCAGATGGGTTGGAGAGATTTCCAGCATTCGAGAGGGCTGCTGTTTCGAGGGAGAGTATTGTGTCAGAACTGGAGGCGATGGACCCTTTGATCAGTGAGAGGGCGGTGGTCACCCGGAGCGGCTTTGCAAGTGTTAGGCTGCCGGAAGGCTTGTCTACTGTAAGGCTGTGGATGCGGGCTGGGATTCCGTCTCCAGCCGACTGCGGGCCGGCAGCGCTGAACCGATAGTGTGCTTTTGCGCTGAATATGCGGGTGCGCGTGCGTACATTCCCTAGGGGGCCTGTGGCCTGTAGTCCGTCGGGGGACCCTATGTCGATGGTGGCGCCATCTAGGCAGCGGAAGGTTCCTTCTCCTTCCAGGTGGGTGTTTCCCAAGTGCAGGGTTGCACTGTCGTGCACAACGAACTCCTGGCTGGCGAGCGGTAGGCTGAGGTTGCGCTGCAGCCGGACCTGCGTGGAAGGCTTCACTTCGATGTGGCGGAAACTGGCGCTCAGCAGCAGTCGCCCGTTTCCTACGATGCGTTGCTCCTTTCGGCCGCATAGGATCAGGCTTCTAGCGGAGGGGGCTATGGTGGCGGGGGAGAGGTTCAGCAGGCCTTCTATCTGCAGATCTCCCTGCAGGAGGAGGTTGCCGCTGAGGGTGGTGGTGAGGGAGGCTCCCGCCTCGATCTGCAGTGCGCCCCGGAGGAGGCAGTCACTGCCCCCGCTGCCGCTGTAGGATTTGCTCCCGCCGGCGGCTGCAGCCCTCAGTGCCAGGCTTCCAAAGGCGTTGCCCGTCAATGAGACCGTGTATCCGGCCGTACCTGGAACATCGAAGGCGAACAGGCCTTCTTCAGTGCCTGGCGCTTTGGAGAGACAGTCGATGATCTTAGCATGTCCCCGGCTTGTTTGGTGCAGGTAGGTGGCTCCGTTGGCGATGCGCAGGCGTCCGTTGAGCTGGATGGGCTCGCCGGAGGAGGCGCCTGAAGCGTTTTTGAGCAGGGCACCGGCCTCCAGCCGCAGGCCGTCGCCGGTATCGGTGACTTGCAGCGCCGGACTGGCCGTGTTTGTCGATGGCAGGATCAGGGCAATCTGTCGGCCCTGACTGGGTGCGAGCTGCAAGGACCGGAGGAGAACGCTTGCAGATCCGTCGGGAAGATAGACGCGGTAGTCTCCCTGGACAAGGGTATGGTCCAGCCGAACGGTGTCTGAGGGGAGGGGCAGTCCGTCGGGACGCCAGTTGAGTGGGTTCTGCCAGCTGCTGTCGGCACCCTGTCCGTCCCATCGCCGTTGAGCAGTGGCCGGCAGTTCGGCCCATAGCATTCCCAAGAAGTACAACCAGGTGCTTCTCATCCGTTTTCGTCTGCAAGTTGCAGGGGGTTTTGGCCTGCACCAAGGTCATTTCACCCGTTTTCCCCGTGTTTTCGCTGTCTTTTGGGTAATCTTGCATCTCGTAAACTATGTGGGCGGTCTGCACAAAGGAGTTGCGTCAGTTTTTCGGAAGCCTCACCGGCTATCTTTCCATTCTTTTGTTTTTACTGTTGAATGGTATGTTTTTGTTCGTCTTTCCGGAGACGGGTATTTTCGAGTTCGGGTATGCGGACATGTCGCGGTTTTTCGACTTGTCACCCTGGGTTTTGCTGATGCTGATCCCTGCCATCACGATGCGTAGTTTTTCCGATGAGATCCGCTCGGGTACCTGGGAGTTGTTGCGTACCCGGCCCATATCCCTATCCTCTCTGATTGCGGGGAAATATCTGGCGTCGATGTTTGTCGTCGTGGCTGCGATCCTTCCGACCACCCTCTATGTGGTCACCTTGTCGAGGCTCTCTACCGGTGACATCGACGGGGGTGGCATAGCGGGTTCTTATGTTGGCCTGCTGCTTATGGCGTCTTCTTTTGCAGCCATTGGCACCTATTGCAGCGCCCTGACTTCTAATGCACTGGCTGCCTTCCTCTTGTCTGCCTTTGCTTGTTTCACGCTTTTCAACGCCTTCGGCTCCCTGTCGGCACTGTCTTTCCTGCCGGCGGGCGTTGGGTACTATATAGACCTGCTCGGCATGGAAGCGCACTATCGCAGCATGAGCCGTGGCGTTGTCGACAGCCGGGATATGATGTATTTTCTCTCTCTTTCCCTAAGCTTTCTATATTTCTCTGCGCGGAAACTATCGAGGATATGACATCCATCCGTCATACGCTGCTGCAGCTGCGCTATGGCGGAGGCCTCGTCTTGGCGGGCCTGCTGGCCCTGAACCTGCTGGCTGCCCGCTTTCATGGCCGCCTAGACCTCACGGCGGAGAAACGCTTTACCCTCTCTGAGCCAACCCGCGAGATGGTCCGGGCACTCCCAGACCGGGTAGAGGTCAGCATCCTACTCGAGGGCGACATGCCACCCGGCTTTCAGAAGCTTGCCACCTCCGCAGAAGACATGCTGGAGCAACTGCGCAGCCTGGCCCCGGACCGGCTCGTCTACACATCAGCCAAGCCTGCTGCCGGTATGCCTGACTCGTTGAAGGCCTATGTGTATGACTCGTTGCAGGCTTTGGGCATCCATCCGACCAATGTCAAAGCGCAGACGCGCAAAGGGGAGGGCTCGGAGGAGACTCTGGTCTTCCCAGCCGCTGTGCTGCAGTACCGGGGTCGCACGTTGGGAGTAGACTTCTTACAGGGCCAGGAGATGTCTGGCCTCTCCTCCCTCAACAATGCCGAGGCCTTGCTGGAATATCGCCTTGCAGATGCCATCCGTCGGATCACGGAAGACTCGCTCCGTGTCATCGGCT
Organism: Bacteroidota bacterium; assembly: GCA_016868815.1. Taxonomy (GTDB): domain Bacteria; phylum Bacteroidota; class Bacteroidia; order Chitinophagales; family Chitinophagaceae; genus Pollutibacter. The sequence continues at coordinate 291,580 of VGFQ01000001.1, read as the reverse complement.
ATCTGACAGGCAACGGAGAGCCGCTGGACCTCCGAGTATATGACCTCATTCAAAACACCTTGCGCCCGCGGTATGCGTTGCGGATCCTCCCGATTGACAGTGTTGCCTATATCCCCTCCTCCTTCTCCGCTTTGTGTGTAGTAAAGCCCACCCAGCGCTTCTCGGAGGCACAGAAGCTGAAGTTAGACCAGTATGTGATGCGTGGCGGACGCATCGTCTGGATGCTGGACCATCTCTTTGCCAGCCTCGACAGCCTGCAACGGAGCGAGGGCAGCTTCATCGCTTTTGATACAGGCCTGGAGTTGGACGATCTGTTGTTCCGCTACGGGGTACGCGTAAACCGTGATCTGGTGCAGGATCTCCAGAACGACGGGGTGCCTTCGGTCATTGGCAACATCGGCGACAAGCCTCAGATACAAGTGTTGCCCTGGCCTTATTTTCCCCTCCTTCGGCATACCGGTAGCCATCCCATCGCCAAGAATCTGGATTATGTCGTAGCTCAATTCCCGCAGTCGATTGATACGGTTGCCGCCCCAGGTATAAGCAAGACCATCCTCCTATCGACCTCTGAAAACGCCCGTGCCCTGCAGACGCCCGCCCGGGTCGAATGGCAGAGCATCCGACGGGAAGAGGACCTCGATGATTTTCGCCGATCTGCCATTCCCGTTGCGGTCCTGCTGGAAGGTCGTTTCCGCTCGCTTTTTGCCCATCGCTTGTCCGCGGCCGTGAGAGACTCGATGGCCCAGATCCTGCGCAGCCCCTTCCTGGAAGAGGCCAGCAGGGAGGGCGCGATGGTCGTCGTGTCGGATGGAGACCTAGCGGTCAATGCGGTATCACAGCAGGAGGGTCCCCTTCCGATGGGCACCAATGCGTATACCCGGCGGGCGTATGCCAACCGGGAGTTTCTGTTGAACAGCTTGGAATACCTGACAGATGGGTCAGGCATCCTGGAGGCGAGGGCCAAGGATTACAGCTTGCGGCTCTTGGACGGCGAGCGGGTGGAGCAGGAACGCGCCTTCTGGCAGATCATGAACCTTGCGGGTCCAATGGCCATCGTCACGCTGCTGATCGCGTGTTTCCAATACTGGCGGCGCCAGCGCTATAGTGTCTGACGCCAGGGGGATGGCTTGATACAGTATCTTTGTACGCTCTTTCAAGCCGATTTTTACCATGAATCCCGACCAGGTTAGTTTTTTGACTTTTGGTGTTCTCCTCCTCCTTGCCCTGCTATTCGACCTTGGCCTCATCAACCGGAGCCGTAGCCGGATGACGATGCGCAAAGCCATCTATCAGACTTTGTTCTGGGTCGTTCTTTCTTTGGGGTTCTGTGCTTTTTTATGGTTTGAGAAGTCGGCCCTGACGGCGACCAAGTTCTTCACGGCCTATCTCATGGAATGGTCGCTCAGCGTTGACAACATTTTCGTATTCATCATCATCTTCACGTATTTCAACGTCGAAGAGACCGATGCAGGCCGCGCGCTGCTGGTGGGCATCATCCTCGCCATCCTCTTTCGCATCGCCTTCATCGCCTTGGGCATCGGGTTGATCGAAAGGTTTCATTGGATTTTGTATGTATTCGGAGCCTTTCTGTTGTACACCGGTTACAAGCTTTTCTTCCAAAACGATGAGGCAGAGTTCAACCCCGGCGATACGCGTGTATACCGTTTCATGAAGAAGTATCTGCGGCTGCTCGAGGTAGAGCCCAAGGGCCGCTATATGGTCATTCACCATGGCAAGGCCTATTTCACAACCTTATCGGTGGTGGTGGTAATGCTGGCTGCTGTCGACCTGGCCTTTGCGCTCGACTCGATCCCCACGGTGGTATCGTTGGTACGCGACGATGCCCGGTCTCCGTTCACGGACGATGACCGGCTCATCATCTACTCTTCCAACATCTTTGCTATCCTCGGGTTGCGGTCGCTCTTCTTTCTGCTTCGCGGTGCCGTCGACCAGTTCGACTACCTCCAGCAGGGGATTGCCGTGGTGCTTGCCTTCATTGGGGTGAAGATGCTGGTAGAGTACTTCGGTATCCGCATCGACATCCTCAGCTCCTTGGCCGTCATAGTTACCTGTCTCGGGGCATCGGTCCTCTATTCGATCTATCACCGCCGTAAACGGGCTGTCAGAAACATCATCGAAGAGGATGCATAGGCAGGTAGGGGTTAGTTACACGCCCGATCTGCTCGCGATGCGGACCGGTGGCAGCGTCTCTCAGTGGCCTGGGCGGGAACTGCATATTCGCTATCTGTTGACGGACAGCCGCAAGCTGGTCTATCCGGAGGCGTCTGTCTTTTTTGCCTTGGGCACCGGCATGCTGTATGTGGAGGAACTCTATCAGCGGGGCCTCCGTTGTTTTGTGCTGCCTCGGGGTGCTGAGCATTCGGCTATGCCAGGGGCCTGCATCATTAGTGCAGAAGATCCATTGCGGGCGCTGCAGTCACTGGCGGCGGCGCACCGTTCTGACTACCATTACCCTGTGATCGGCATCACGGGCAGCAATGGCAAAACCATTGTCAAGGAATGGCTGCACCAACTATTGTCGCCGGCTGTCCGCATCGTGCGAAGTCCGAAGAGCTATAATTCTCAGATAGGCGTCCCGCTGAGTGTCTGGCAGATGGGGCCGGAGGATGAGCTCGCGATTTTCGAGGCGGGCATCTCATTGCCGGGGGAGATGGAGCGCCTGGAGCCGATCATTCGTCCAGACATTGGAATCTTCACCAATCTCTTGGATGCGCACGATGAAGGCTTTCTAGACAAGACAGCTAAGGCCCGCGAGAAGTATCAGTTGTTTCGCCGCTGCCGGTACCTGGTTTTTTGCACGGAACACACTTTTGTCTGCCAAGCCGTCCAGGAGGCGGCAGATGCCAATCCGTGCAATGCCCCTGTGCCCCTCAGCTGGGGAGCGTCTTCGGAGGCTTGCCTGCGCGTCGTTGGCTGCAGCATTGGAGGGTCGTCTACAGAGGTCGAGGCCATCTATGCGGGCGTGCTCCGCCGACTGCGCATTCCTTTCATCGATGCGGCCTCGCTGGAGAATGCCATGCATGCCTGGATGATGATGCTGCACCTAAAGACACCGGATGATGCCATCCAGGAACGCATGGCATTCTTGTCTTCCCTATCTATGCGCCTGGCTCTTCGGGAAGCCATCCATGGATGTGTACTGGTAGATGACAGCTACAGCGCTGACCTGAGCTCTCTGCGACTGGCGCTGGACTTTCTGATGCGGCAGCGCCGGGGCGAGCAGATGACAGTCATTCTCTCGGACATCCTGCAGAGTGGTCTTCCCCCCGAGCAGTTATACCGCGAAGTGGCAGCTGAGCTGATGCGGAGCGGTGTGACCCGGCTCCTCGGCATCGGTCCTGAGCTGACGGCGCAGGCGTCCATTTTTGAGGGGGCCGTCGCGCGTCTGAGTTTTTATCCTGATACGACTATTTTCCTGGAGCAGTTCCATCTGCTGCCGTTTCGGGATGAAGCGGTCTTGCTCAAGGGGGCCCGCAGCTTTGGCTTTGAGCGCATTGCCGAGCGGCTGGAGTCGAGGGCCCATCAGACGGTATTGGAGATCGACCTGTCGGCCATCGCCCACAACCTACGAGCGCATCGTCGCTTACTTTCCCCCGGTGTCCGTCTGATGGCGATGGTGAAGGCTTTCTCTTACGGTGCCGGTGCTTTTGAGGTGGCCAGCCTGCTGCAGTTCCATCGGGTCGATTGGCTGGCGGTAGCCTATACTGACGAGGGGGCCGAGTTGCGGCGGGCCGGCATTCGCATGCCCATTTTGGTGATGAATCCGGAGCCGGCCTCATTCCGGCTCTTAACGGACTACGACTTGCAACCTGAGATCTACTCTCTGGAAGGGCTTCATGCATTCGACCAGCATCTACAGTCGGAAGGCCTTCAAGGTTATCCGGTGCATGTGAAGCTGGAGACGGGCATGCACCGGCTGGGGTTTGCCGCGACCGACTGTGAGGAGTTGGGCCAGTTTCTGTCGGGCAGTGGCCGCTTTCGTGTCGTGACGGCCTTCAGCCATCTGGCGGCAGCGGAGGATGCCACTCATGATGCGTTCACCCGTCAACAGGCCGAGCAGTTTGTCTCGGCTTGCGACCGCCTGAAGGAGGCGCTAGGCTATGATTTTTTACGGCATCTCTCCAATACGGCTGGGATTCGCCGCCATCCCGGGCTGCAGTTCGAAATGGTACGAATAGGGATTGGACTCTACGGTATCGACGCGGCAGTTTCAAAGGCGGTGGGTCTGCGTCATGCACTGACACTTACGACGACGGTGGCGCAGGTGCGGTCGGTGCCCTCCGGCGAGTCGATCGGCTATGGCCGTCAGACTGTGTTGGACCGGGAGCGGCGGATTGCCACCCTCCGCATTGGATATGCCGATGGCTTTCCGCGGAGCCTCGGCAACGGGGTGGGAAGGGTATGGATAGCAGGGACGCCCTGTCCAGTGGTGGGGCAGGTCTGCATGGATATGACCATGGTCGATGTATCGGACTGCCCCGACATACAGGCTGGTGCCAAGGCGATCGTCTTTGGCGGGGCGTACCCCGTCACTGACATGGCCGTCCGGGCCGGCACCATTCCCTATGAGCTGCTGACGGGCATCTCTCCCCGTGTGCGGCGCGTCTACCTGGAGGAGTAAGGGTTGAAGCCGCATCTTGAATATATTTGTGTAGTCAACCCTGCCATTTGAAGCTGAAGCATCTCTTCCTGACGACCTTTCTGATCCTCATGGCCGACCAGGCCCTCAAAGTGTATGTCAAAACGCACTTTCACCTGGGAGAGGAGCATCTATTGTTCTCCTCGATTCCCTGGATGCGGCTGCATTTCATCGAGAACGAGGGCATGGCTTATGGCTGGAAGCTGGGTGGCGACTGGGGTAAGCTGGCCCTGACGCTGTTTCGCCTGGCCGCCGTCGTGGCTGGCACCATCTACCTGGTACGCATCTCGCAGAAGCGCTACCATACGGGCTTTATGGTCTGTGCTACTTTGATCTATGCGGGAGCCATCGGCAATCTGATTGATAGTTTGTGCTATGGCGTTGCCTTCGAGGGTAGCGATCCATTCTCCTTGAACCGGGCGCGTCTGTTCCTGCAGGAGGGCTTTGGCGGCGGCTATGCCTCCTGGCTGCATGGCAAGGTGGTCGACATGCTCTATTTTCCAATCATTACCGATGCGAGGTATCCTGACTGGGTGCCATTCTGGGGTGGGGAGTCGTTTGAATTCTTCCGTCCTGTCTTCAATATTGCAGATGCTTCCATCACGACGGGAGTCATCCTCCTATTGGTATTCCAGGAGCGGTTCATGAAGGAGCTGGGCCCGGAGGCTCATCCCACGGTGGAGACCAATTCCCGTGTGAGCGATGAGGCGCAAGTCTCCTGATGTCAAGGGGCTAGGAAGGCTTTCCTTTTCTTGGATGTTTTTTTCTCCCCTTCATCTTGCTTTAATACGCTGGTAGGACGTTCTCAAGTACGCGGGACACCCTTGCTCCTGAGGGTACTTTCATGTCATGTTTGTCAAATCGTTTGGCAGTGCAGTTTTTGGTGTGGAGGCGATGACGATCACGGTGGAGGTGAACTGGGATGCGCAGGGCAAGGAGTATTACATTGTCGGTTTGCCGGACAGTGCCGTCAAGGAGAGCATGCATCGGATTGAGGCTGCGATCAAGTCGAATGGCTGTGAGATGCCACGTACGAAGATTGTGGTGAACCTGGCTCCGGCTGATGTGCGGAAGAGTGGGACGGCCTTTGACTTACCAATAGCGATGGGCGTGTTGGGGGCTTCTGAGCAGATGCGGGGCTGGGAGCGGCTGGGCGACTACCTGTTGATGGGGGAGTTAAGTCTGGAAGGAGAGGTCCGTCCCATCAAGGGGGCTCTGCCGATCGCCATCCAGGCGCGGAACGACGGTTTTCGGGGGTTGATCCTGCCTCTCGCCAATGCAAAGGAAGCGGGCATGGTCGGTCAGCTGGATGTATTTGGGGTGCGGCATATCCGGGAGGTGCTGGATTTTTTCGCGAGCAAGGGGCAGTCGCTGCAGCCCGTGGAGGTGGATGTGCATACGGAGTTCTTGCAGCAGCAGACGGTCTTTGATACGGATTTTGCGGAAGTGAAGGGGCAGGAGCACATTAAAAGGGCGCTGGAGATAGCGGCTGCCGGTGGCCACAATGCCATTTTGATCGGTCCACCTGGTGCCGGGAAGACGATGCTGGCTAAGCGGTTGCCGACCATCCTGCCACCCCTGACGTTGCAGGAAGCGCTGGAGACGACAAAGATTCACAGTGTGGCGGGCAAGCTGCCGGAGCATTCGATGCTGGTGTCGAAGCGGCCTTTTCGTTCTCCGCATCATACCATCAGCGATGTGGCGTTGGTTGGTGGGGGCAGCCAGCCTCAGCCAGGTGAGATCTCGCTGGCACATCACGGCGTCCTTTTCCTGGATGAGTTGCCAGAGTTCAAGCGCAGTGTGCTGGAGGGGATGCGGCAGCCGATGGAGGAGCGGAAAGTCACCATCAGTCGGGCGCGGATCGCTGTCGATTTTCCAGCCTCCTTCATGCTGGTGGCATCGATGAACCCTTGCCCCTGCGGGTATTACAATCATCCTGAAAAGGTATGCAGCTGTCCGCCGGGGGCGGTGCAGAAATACTTACATCGCATTTCTGGCCCTTTGTTGGATCGCATAGACCTGCATGTGGAAGTCACGCCCGTGGCGTTTTCTGAATTATCCTCTACCATGGCTGCAGAGTCTTCTGCCCACATCCGCGAACGTGTGGTCAGGGCCCGCCAGTGGCAGGCGGAGCGGTTCCGCGAGCAGGGCGGCATCTTTGCCAATGCTCAGATGGGCCATCGCCGCCTGCGGGAGGTATGCGCCCTGGACGAGGCCAGTGGCCAACTGCTCAAGAAGGCGATGGAGCGGTTGAACCTTTCTGCCAGGGCCTATGACAGGATCCTGAAAGTCTCCCGGACCATTGCAGATCTGGCGGCATCATCTGTCATCCGTACCGAGCATGTGGCAGAAGCCATCCAGTTCCGCAGCCTGGACCGCGACAGCTGGGGGAAATGAATCTATTTGGCGGAGCAGGACTTTATTGGTTACGAATGGCAAAAAGGAGCAGAGAATCTGCTTACTTTATCCACGAGGGCTTTATACGGTCTTCAAGGACCATAGAAGAGATGGAGGGAATTCTGTTAAGAGACCTCATGAACTGTCAATTTTGAGGATTTTGTGGTCAACGATTGAATGTATTGGACCAGTCTTTATCTCGGAGGAAGTAGTTCCTCGAGCTTTTTTTTCAAGAGTTCATGGTTCTGTTCGGATTGTCCCAGGATCCGCATGATAAACCTGCCGTCACTTCCGACCAGGAACTTGGTGGGGTAAGCGCCTATGTCGTAGGCTTTGACCAGGTCGGAGAGATCTGGGTCATACAGGATATGCTTCCAAGGAATTCCGTCATCCTCTATTGCCTTGTGCCAGTTTCTTTGTTGTGTATCTCTGGGTTTAGGACCTCCCGCAACCTCGTTTGCAATACCAATGATCTCAAACCCCCGGTCCTTGTATGCGGCATAAAGCTCCTTCATGGAGGGATGGCTTTTTCTACAGGGCACGCACCAGCTTCCCCAGAAATCAATGAGCACCACTTTGCCGGCTAGGGCATTTACATCAATCATCTGCCCATCGATTCCCTCCTGTCGAAATGGGATCACGGGCTTTCCCGCAGCCGTATTGCGATTGCTTTCGATGCGCTGCTCGACGATTAGACCTGTGGCGGAAGTGCGCAGACGTTGATCAAGGCCATTGAACTTGGCGGACATCTGCTCATTTGTGAAGATGAGACCCATGTTTTGAAGCATGCATAGACTGGCAAAGGCATCCGGATGTTTATCTATGAAGGCGCTCCTCAAAGACTGATTCTTCTTTCGCAAGAGGTTTATCCTGTCTTTGATGGAGCCTATTCCTAAGGTATCTGTGTTTTTCATCTTCAGGTTCATTTCTCGCTGCAATGACCAGGATTCGGTCATTAATGGAACGTCGCTGCGATGGAACCACTCATATGCTTGTACATCAGGGTCTCTGCTGCTGACTTTTGCGGAATAGGCCTCCGTCGTTGTACCTTCGATGTCGATGACGCAGTTGGTAAGCATGAAGGATAGCTGTGGAGGCATCAAGACCGCCTTTCCGAGGTAGAGGTACTGGGTGGTATCGAGCACTTCTATGCGGGCGATCTGGGGCTCGGGTGTTCTTCCTTTCCAGACGATCCTATCTTTCAAGAAAGGCTTCAAGGTGTCGAGCTTTGTCTTACCGTTGACTAGGTGATAGATGCGAATACCGTTCGTTCCCAGTCCTTTGAGTCGAATATTTACGGTGAATCCTTCCTGTGCCTTGGCCAGGAAGGGTGATAGCATGCAGATAAAAAAACTAATCCTTGCAATCCGTTTCATCCTGGGGAATTATGAGGAAGGCTGCCTGACATCAAATGTCTGAATGGACTTCCATGTGCGTGGGGGATGAAGTTATCCATATTCTCAATATCTCTCTCACATGTGCCACTCTGGTTGTGCATGAAAGGGAAAAAAATGGCCGGCATGTAGCCGGCCTTAGAAGATTTGGATAAAGGCAGATTTCTCTATTGATATCCTGGGTTTTGCTGCATGAGTGGGTTGGCCACGATCTCTGGCAAGGGGATCGGTAGCACAAAGCGGAAGTTGTTGGCTTCCAGCGTAGTGCCTGCAGCGCTGGGGGCGTCTGCGGGAGTACGCTGTACAGGTAGGCTGCGGCGCTTCAGGTCAAAGAAGCGGTGACCTTCATAGCAGAGCTCGCGATAGCGTTCTAGCATGATGTCGGTGATGGCTTGCGCGGCAGATGTGTAAGTGCCTTTCACGAATCCCGTGATGCGGTTGGCGCGCAGGGTGTTGATATCTGCATCTGCTCCGTTCGATCCGGTGAATCTTCCCAGTTCAGCCCTGGCCTCTGCCCGAATGAGGAACATCTCAGCCGTACGGAAGACTTTAGCATTGGCCACATTCTCATTTGGAGTGCCATAGGCTGTGCCGGCATATTTCTGGATAAGCCTAGAACTCCGTCCGGCGGCTGTAAGCAGTGGCTCGTCCCTGAAAAAGCTGTTGGCCCTAACGTCTGTTGTCCGGTTAAAGGCGGTCCACAACTTGTTGGCCGGCCTCCATGTGACCTGACCGATATTGGCTGCGCTGGCGGATGTGGACCGGAATAGCGACCCGATGCGACCTCCCAGCGAGTTGGTGCGGATCAGGCGGAACGCCTGCTCAGCCGTGTTCGCGTCCGTCCAAATACCCGGGAAGCTAGTGATGGAGGCAAGGGGGACCAGGTTGATGTATTCGGTGGCAAAGGTCTCTGCAGCCGCCCAGTTGCGTTGGTAGAGCGCGACGCGGGCCTGGAGGCCGATGACGGCCGCGAGGTTGGCACGGTTGATGTCTGCCAGTGTCTGTGCTACTAGCGGTCTGGCGGCCACCAGATCGGCGTTGATCTTGGCGAAGTATTCACCCATCTTGATCCGGGGGGCCGGATCGATGGTCGACTTCTCCATATAGACCATACCCAGTCCGTTGGGGTCGTAGTTGCCGCAGTAATAGCGGAACAGCTCGAAGTGGGCGTACGCACGCAGGAATAGGGCTTCTCCCTGCAGGCGTCCTCTCTTTGCATTGTCTCCGGCCATTGTCGAATCGGCTTTGGGTATGGCGACCAGTGCCACATTGGCTCGGTTGACAATGGTATAGTTCGGGGCGATGGCGGTATAGCTGTCCCGCAACCCGACGTCAGCCGCTCCGTACTGCCACTCGTGGGTGGTGGTGGCGTTATAGAACTCGGCCCTGATGACCTCGTCTGCAAAGACGGCGTTCATCTGGATGTTCATCTCCGTACCCATGGAGGCATAGATGCCGATGATGGCTTGCTCGGCAAAGGTGACGGTCTTGAGGGCTACATCGCCTCCGATCAGGTCCGTCTCAGGTATCACTATGAGCTTCTCACAGGAACTCACAGCCAGTGCAATCGCCACCGATGAGGCCAGTATTAACTTCTTCAGTTTCATCTGTTCTGGTTTGTGATGTATTAAAAATTAATGTCAAGACCGGCAACGATCGCCTTGGGGTTCGGGAACTCGCCGAGGCTGATGTTATCGCTGTCTTCAGGGTCTAGACCGCTCCAGGGGCTCCAGATCGCGATGTTCTGTGCCTGGATGTACAACCTGCCGGATTTCATGAGCTTGAGCCTGCCTATGCTCAATGAACTCATGTTGTAGGCGAAGTTGAGGTTCCGGAAGCGGAGGAACTTTGCGTCGGATATGTCATAGGAAGTGAACTGGCGGCTGAATGCGGGCGACTGGACCATCTTCACGTCACCCGGCTTCCTCCACTGATCGGTGAGCAGACGCCGACTTTGTGTAACGGCGCCGGTATACAGACCGTCCCCCTGCGTGACCCAGTTCTGCACGTTGTTGTAGCGCATGACCTCCAGCTGATAGGAGAAAAGGGCGCTGAGGGTGAACTGCTTGAACCTGTAGTCCATGGAAAAGCCGCCCACGTGTTTCGGCAGCCAGGTGCCGAACTCATGGAATTGTCCTGCCTCGTTGATGTTCGTGGTCGTGGACTTGTCCGGCTTCATGTATTGAGGGCGGCCCGTTGCGGGGTCGGCGCCAAGGTACCAGTAGGAGTAATGCTGTCCGTAGGGTAGGCCTTCCTTGATGATGGCGGTGCCGGCCGGGTATTCCGTTACCGAGCCGAGGTCTTCTATCTTGTTGATGTTGATCGAATGGTTGGCACGGAAGGTCAGCTCCTGGTTCTTGCTGCGGATGATCTCTACAGCGAAATCGAACTCAAGGCCGCGGTTTGACATGGTTCCCGCGTTCACGTTCAGGCTGGATCCGTAAAAGCCTGAGGTGGCCACCAGGCGCTGGCTGACGAAGAGATCGCGAGTAAGATTGTGATAGGCTTCCACACTCAGGCGAACGCGGTTGCGGGCGAAACCGAGGTCGATCCCGATGTTGGCCTTGGCCACCGTCTCGATCTTCAGATTCTCGTTGGTAGCTCGGGGAACCAGACCGGTGATGGGTGACCCTGCATAGGCTGTGGTGGCGAACGTCGGCACCTGGGCGTTCAGATAGCCGGGTACGGAATAGAAATTACTGCCGAGGCCGTAGGTTCCGCCCGGGATGGAGCCGATGTTGGGTACTACACCGTAGGTGGCTCGGACACGCAGGTCGGAGAGCCATTTCACATTGCGAAGGAAGTCCTCCTTCAAGGCATCCCAGGTGATACCGGCGGCCCATGTGGTGATTTCTTTATTGTCCGGGTTCAGGATCCGGGAGGTGCCGTCTCGGCGGATGTTGGCCGTAAGTGTGTACTTGTTGTCCAGGGTATAGCGACCACTTGCGAAATAAGAGCGGATGCCGAAGCCCGACTTGGCACTGTTGCCGTTCTGGGCGAAGTTGGCGGCGCCGCCGGTGGCCAGGGTACCTGCGCCCTGTCCGGTCTGGGTCAGACGCGGGTCGAGATTGTAAAGGGTGAAGCCGAAGCCCTTGTTCCAGCCGCGAACGGCCTCGAAGTAGCCACCCACCTCGACGTCATGTCGTTCTGCGAACTGCTTGTTGAAAATGACGCCAGACGTGTTGATCAGCTGCAACCTGGCCAGCTGGGATTGATTCAGATATCCCGCCTGAAATGATTGGAGGGATCCCACGTATGATTTTGCGTTGATGGATGCCTGGGCGAAATTGAGGGCCGCGTCCAGGCCTGATGTGTTTTTGATGGTCAACGTTGGGATGATGCGATAGGCAAGGGTCAGGCCTGTGACAGCCTTTATCTGATTGTCGATCCACAGGGAATTATTGGAACGCTCGATCAGGTTGGCCATGGCCTTGGGGACCTGGGCGGTGGATGGACCGAAGATCAGTGTGCCGTCGGCCCTGTAGGGGTTCTCGTATGGCTTGGCCCTCCAGGACATCGCAAAGGGGTTCGACGTACCGCTGCCGCCGTAGAAGTCACCCTCGTTCCGTTCGGTGATGGAGTAGCCGATGCTGTTGTTGAACTGGATGTTCAGCCTGCCTACGGTGTTGTCGAGGTTGAAACGGGCGGTATATCGCTTGATATTCGACTTCCTGTCGGTACCGTCCATCTGGAAGAAGTTCAGGGAGACGAAGTATTTGTTGTTGGCCGTTCCGCCGTTCATGTTGATCTCATGTGACTGAGACACACCCGTTCTGAACACAAGGCCGTAGTAGTCGACGTTGTTGTTTGCGAGACTGTCCCTCAGGAAATCATAGCGCGCCTTGGAGGCGCCGAACGGGTTCGACGTGGGGGAGGTGGCTGGCAATGTGGCGTAAGCCGGATTGTTCCTGGAGTAGATCCAACCCGGCGCCACGAGGCTTGGAACGAAGCCACCCACGAACTCCTCGTAGTCCAGCATCTCCCTTGAGCTCATCTGGTCGAATCGGGAGGCGGCGGGGCGCTGGGTGATGCCTGTCTGGGTCCGGTACGAGAAATTGGCTTGGCCGGCCTTGCCTCGCTTGGACGTGATGACTATGACACCCAGGCCTCCGCGTGCACCGTAGAGGGCGGCTGCGCCGGCATCCTTGAGCACCGTAATGCTCTCGAAGTCGTTGGGGTTCAAGGTGGAGAAGTCTGCCGAGGAGATGGGTACCCCGTCGAGCACGTAGAGCGGCTGTACAAAGGCACCGGTGATCGATTGGGTGCCGCGTATCCTGACGTTGGCGGCGGCACCGGGCTGCCCGGAACCGGAGTTGGCAAGCAGTCCGGGGATGCGGCCCTGGAAGTTCTGGTCGAAGGAGACGACCGGCACATCCTGGATCTGCTTCGAATTGAGCACCGTGGCTGCTCCAGTAAATTTACGCTTACTCTCCCGTCCGTAACCGGTGACGACCACTTCTGTCAATGCCTTTTCAGTAGAGGTAAGGCTGACATTAAGGGTAGGGCCTGTACCGAGCTTCAGTTCCTGGGATTCGAAATCGACACCGGAGAAAACCAGCGTCCTCGAACCGGTGGGCATAGAAAGACTGTATGTGCCATCTGCATCTGTAGTGGTGCCAGCCGATGTTCCCTTTGCTACCACTGAGATACTGGCAAGGGGCTTCCCAGCCTCGTCAGTGACTCGACCTTTGATGCTCCGCTGCGCCTGGGCTGAGAGCATAAAAAAAAATAGCGCTGACACCGTTAAGGTGTATTTCCTCATGGGTTCTGGTTTTAATGTATGTATAAAAATAACATAATTTCTCTTTACCATTTTGCTTCACATAATGACAAATACGCAGCGTAGTGTTAGAATGCCGAGGCCCTTGTGTGCCTTTTTGGACTATCACTGCTTTTTTCTTGAACCCTTCAACCGTCCTTTCAGGCCAGCGACATGAGAAGGTATTGGCAGGCCTTGACAGCTAGAGGGCTTCGAGCAAGCCTACGACGCCTTCTTGTTGTAGTAGCAGGTAACCGAAGCGATCCTGGCTGATCCCTTCCCGGAGCTGGTAGTGGAAGGTGAGCTGGTCGTCGATGATGCTGGTTTGAAAGTGCCGGAAGCGGATGGTAGGCTCATCTTTGAGGTCTTCTCCGATTTCATAGAGGTGTGTGGAGAGGATGAAGAGGGTCTGGCGGATGCGCAGCAGCCCCCGTATCACGGCCAGGGAGCATTTCATGGCGTCTTGTATGTTGGTGCCCTTGAAGATCTCATCGATGAGCACGAGCCAACGCCTCCCATCTCGGATGGTCTCGATGGTCTGGCGGATGCGGTGCACTTCGTTGTAGAAATAGCTCTCGCCTTTGGCGATGTTATCGGAGACGTTGATGTTGCTGAGGATCCCATCAAAGACCGAGAGGCGCATCCGTTGGGCGGGTACGCCCATCCCAAGGTGGGCGAGGAAGGTAGCCAGTCCGACGGCTTTGATGCAGGTACTCTTTCCGGCCATGTTGGCACCGGTCAGGAAGATGAAGTGTGCCTGGGCGTCCATACAGATATCATAAGGCACCGGATGGCTCAGCAGGAGGTGGAAGAGGCCTTCGGCTTCAAGGCGGGGGGTGGGCTCATGCGTGACTTCGGGGAAGACAAGCCCGTAGGCATCCATGGCCTTTGCCATGGAGTACCAGGCATCCCACCTGCCAAAGAGCTGTATGAGTTCCTGGGTTTGCCGATGGAAGGCCTGATGGAAGAAGCGGGCGTAGCGGATGGTTTCGCTGGTGTTGAAAGCGGTGCCTTCGGCCCGCTCCAGCAGTGCCGTCAGTTGGCGGTGCTGCAACAGGCTACAGGTACGTGCGAGGGTCCTTGCCAGCTGCTCTGGCCATGCCTGTTGGGGGAACAGGTCTGTGATGGCTTTCAATCCCCTAACCAGGTCGACGACGTGCGTGAGGGAGTAGCGTGCCAGCGAGAAGTCGGGCCCGTGCAAGAGTCGGTAGAGGCTGCTTTGGAATCGGGCTGGCGATGCAGGCATCGCATCCATGGGATAGTCAAGAAACTTCTCCACCACGAGCAGGGTGCCGTTGGTGACCCTTTCCGGCCATTGGCTGATTTTTTCCCGGATGGCCTGGAGGATAGCTTGGGTGGCCTGAATTTCTTCCTGCGTCTTCAGTGGATGCTTGAAGGCCTGCAGCAGGATGTCTTTGCCCGACTGGGTCCGGGTGAAGTCTAGCCGATGGAAGATGGAGGAATCCTCTTCTGCCAGGAAGATGGACAGGTCCGCATAGGTTGTCGGGTCTATCTGCATAATGGCGGACCGCTAGGGTCGATGCTTACCGGTTGAAGGTCATTCGCTGGCCCATCACATCATCATAGAATTGTCCCTGTGCATAGGCGAGATGACCGCTGATGAAGGTATGGGTAATGGAGCAGGGGAACTGAAATCCTTCGAAAGGACTCCATCCGCATTTGTAGAGGATGTTTGACGTCGTGACGGTGTTTGGTGCACCAGGATCGACGATGACCAGGTCAGCGAAGTATCCTTCCCGGATATAGCCCCTGTCTCTGATTTGAAAGCAGTCGGCCACGTCATGCGCTGTTTTTTGTGCGATGTACTCTAGGCGGATTCGCCCCTCTTGGTGGCAGTGCCACAGGAGGGAGAGGCTATGCTGTACGAGAGGCAGTCCTGCATGGGCATGGCCATAGGGCCCTTGCTTTTCTGCCAGGGTGTGCGGCGCATGGTCGGTGGCAATGACGTCGATGGTGCCGTCGAGCAATGCTTTCCAGAGGGCTTCCCGGTTCTCCGGGGATTTGATGGCCGGGTTGCATTTGATTTTATAGCCCAGCCTCGCGTAGTCGTCGGAAGTGAAGTGTAGGTGATGTACGCAGACCTCGCAGGTGATGTGTTTTTCTGTCAGCGGCAGCATGTTGCTGAACAGCTGTATCTCGCGGGCCGTGCTGATGTGCAGGATATGCAGCCGTGTCTGGTGACGTTTGGCGATCTGAACGGCATAGAAGGAGGAGGCGAAGCAGGTATCGACATCCCGGATGATGGGATGGTCTTCCGGGCCCAGTTCCCGGCCGCTAGCCTGCAGGCGTTCGAGGTTGGCGCGGATGGTCCGCTCTTCTTCACAGTGGGTGGCGATGAGCACCTCGCTGTCCCGGAACAACCGCTCCAGGGCGAGAGGGTTGTCGACCAGCATATTCCCGGTGGAGGCGCCCATGAAGATTTTGATGCCGCAGATGTCTTGTTTGTGGCGGTTCACTACGAGGGCGTCTTCCATATTGTCATTGGAGGTGCCCATGAAGAAAGAATAGTTGGCCAGCGAGCTCCGGGCGGCAATGGCATATTTCTCTTCCAGCCGCGCAAGTGTCAGCGCGGGCGGCTGTGTGTTGGGCATTTCCATGTAAGAGGTGACGCCTCCGGCCACTGCGGCCCTGGCCTCGGTGCGTATCTCTGCCTTGTGGGTGAGGCCCGGCTCGCGAAAATGCACCTGATCATCGATGAGACCGGGGAGGAGGTACTTGCCGCTGCCATCGATTTCGATGGCGCCAGCAGCCTTAGGCAGCGCTTGTCCGATGGCAGCGATTCTACCCTGCTCAATGCAGACATCCCCTTCCCGGATGGCACCCTCGTTGATGATCTGTATGCCTTTAATCAGGTACCTTTTCATACTTTCATGTTTCCATCCTGTAAAAACCGGCAGACGTCACCTATGCAAGTTATCAAAACAGTATCTGTCGTTGTCCAGCTCATCTTCCCTATTCTTGCATACAGCCAGTCCACCTACCTGCCCGGTGGTGCCCGGGACCTCATTCTTTTGGAGCGCCTCGCGGTAAAGGCCCGGCGTGACAGCGTACTGAACTTCTCGCATATCCGGCCTTTCAACCGGAAATGGTGGGTGCAGTCACTCGACCGGCTGGAGCAAGAGGCAGCCACGCTGGGGCTGACGGCTACGGACCTGCAGAACATCCGCCGCGCCCGGATGAACAACCTGGAATGGGTGCGCGGCGACAAGTCAGGATACCGGTCTGCCAAGCCAGTTTTGAAATCATTTTTCCCCACTCCGGTGAATATGGTGGAAGTCGACCGTCCCGACTTCTTCCTGTCGGTCAACCCGGTGCTGCAGTTCAGCTATCTCTCAGACAATCGCAGTGATCTGCCCGGCTATCAGAATACCCGTGGCTTCTCTGCTCGGGCATTGGTGGGCGGTAAGTTTGGCTTCTATACCTATGTCACCGAAAACCAGGAGCGGGCCCCGGCCTTTGTGAACGAGTGGTTCGGCCGCTATGGTGGTTTTCCAGGTGTAGGGGCTACCAAGCCTTTCAAAGGCGGCCCGGCTCGTGACTATTTTGATGCCCGTGGCGGCATCATGTTCAATGTCGCCAAATATCTGGACCTGCAGTTCGGCTACGATCGTGCCTTCCTCGGCAATGGCTACCGCAGCCTTTTCCTGAGCGACTTTGGGGCCAACCACCTCTTTCTGAACATGAACCTGCGGGTCTGGAAACTGAACTATATCAGCCGCATCATGGAGCTGAACGTTCAGTATGACAGAGGTCTTCGCGGGGATACGGTACTCCCCCGCAAGTATATGGCCATCCATCACATCAGTTTTAATGCCCCGCGATGGCTTACCCTGGGACTATTTTCCAGTGTCGTCTTCGGTCGTGCTAACCACGTGGAATTCGGCTATCTGAATCCTGTCATCTTCCTGCGGCCGATGGAAATGCAGGTGGGAAGCCCTGACAATGCCATGATGGGGCTGGAGGCGAAGGTCAATGTCTCCAGGAGCCTTCAGCTCTATGGGCAGTTGCTGTTTGACGAGTTCCTCCTGAATGAGTTGAAAAAGGGAGAGGGTTCCTGGGTGAACAAATGGGGCTTGCAGGCCGGCCTGAAGTACATAGATGTGGCGGGGGTTGACAACCTAGATCTGCAGGTCGAGTTCAATGCGGTGCGTCCCTTCACATACTCACACTATGATACAGTCGCCAACTACTCGCATTACAACCAGCCGTTGGCGCATCCGCTGATGTCTAATTTTGTCGAGGCGCTGGCCATCCTTCGGTATCAGCCGGCTCCCCGATGGTATCTGCAGGGCCGTATCACGCAATGGACGGCGGGCAGCGACCTGGGTGGTGTCAACTGGGGTAATAATATCTTCAGGCCCTATCGCACCCGCCGCTCAGACTATGGATTCACCTGGGGGGCACCGGACCGTGGCCGGTATCTGAATGCGAATCTATGGGCGGCCTATGAGTGGCGGGATAATCTATTCTTCGAGGCCAGTGCGTCTATCCGGAAGAGCCCAGCCTTTGACAACAATGTGGTTTTTTCGGCGGGCATGCGCTGGAATATCCAGCGAAGGGAGTTTGATTTCTAGGAAGCCGCTGTCAGAATCCGATGCCACCTCCTTCGAAATGCAGTGAGAAGAGGATCATACGGGAGTTCATCTTATCGACCACATTGGAGTAGCGCAGGGATGCATCGCGCGCGTGGACGTTGGTCACGCCGTAGCTGAACTTGATCTCTGGGGAGAAGATAAAATAGCGGAAGAAGAACTGGAATCCGATGCCTCCCTCGACGCCAAAGTCTGACTTCAACACCTTCACCGTATTCTCTGCATTGCGGGAGCCGGCGTTGCTGGCCAGGTCGAAATCATATTTACCGCCGGCGAGGGTGTAGACCCGGAAGTTACCGATGCGGTCGCTTTTCAATCGGATCTGTAGGGGTAGGCTCATGACGATGGACTCGACGCTTTCGGTAGTTGTCTTCGGCTGGCTGTTATGGTAGGCTGGGTTTTCCGTGTATCTGAACTTCTTTTCGCTGAAGATCAGGTTGAGTGGATAGAACCGCAGGTCTAGTCGGGGAGTCATCTGCCAGTTGGAGAGGATGCCCAGGTGGACGCGACCCGAGTTGAGGGATTCAATCGTCTGGATGGTATCCCGCTCAAGGTAGACCGGGTGATGGGTGATGTTGAAGTGAGAAGTATTATAGCCTAGGATGATGCCGAAGTAATAGGGCTTCTTGTCATGGTCAGGCAGGTTGAAGGCCCGCTGGGCCCTGGCTGTCCCAATGACTAGGATTGTTAGGGCGATTACCATCACTTGATGGCGGAGTAGATGCTGCATATTCCGAAGCTGAGTTTTTCACAAGTCATTTGCCGGAAGCCTGCCGACTGCAGCACTTCCAGAAAGGCATTGCCTTCGGGGAAATGTTGTACGGACGCATGCAAGTATCGGTAGGCAGCGGGGTTGCGGGTGAAGAGCCCTCCGAAGAAGGGTGCCAGCACGTTCATGTACCAGCGGTAGAGATGCCGCAGGCCCCATGTGGTTGGTTTCGAGAATTCCAGGATGAGAATTGTCCCGTCTGGACGGAGTACGCGGTGGATCTCTGTCAGTCCTCGGGTCAGGTCGGCAAAATTGCGCACGCCGAAGGATACGGTGACGGCATCAAAGGATGTGTCTTCTGCTTCGATGCGCTCGCTGTCGCCGGTACGGAGCTGTATGATGGGGCTGAGCCCGGCTGCTGCTATTTTTTTCCTTCCCACCTCCAGCATCCCTTCGGAGATGTCGATGCCAAGGATCTGTTGTGGCTTCAGCATCCGGGCGGCTAGGATGGCGAGTTCGGCGGTGCCGGTCGCCACGTCCAGCAACTCTCGAGGGGCGCTAGCGCTAAGTTTGCGAAGGGCTTTCTTGCGCCATCCAATGTCTATGCCGGCAGATAGGAACCGGTTCATGAAATCATAACGGCGGGCAATGTCATCGAACATGCCAGCAACCTGTGCCTTTTTATCGCGGCCAGCGTTGGGGTCAGGAACGATGTGGTCGTGGGCGAAACCGGTCATACGGGTAAAATTACGCTGCTAGATTTTCCCAAGGGCAGGAATTGGTGGGCCCTCCGAGAGCCAGTCTGGTACAAATGACGAAATTCGTGCCGAAGTGATGGTCATGGTGATTCGAAGCGCAACATATTTGGTGAGCAGTCCTTCCCTGGCGCTCTGTCCGCCACCGGACAGGCCTGAATATGCCTTCCTTGGAAGGAGCAATGTGGGGAAGTCGTCGCTGATCAATCTACTCACCGGCCGCAAGCATCTGGCCAAGACATCTGCCACACCGGGTAAGACCCAGTTGATCAATCATTTCTCTGTTGACTGTGAGCGGCTCTCTTGGTATCTGGTGGACTTGCCGGGCTATGGTTTTGCCAAGGTATCTGCCACCCAGCGCAAGGCTTGGGAAAAGATGATCGAGGGCTATGTGCGGAAGCGGGAGAACCTGGGGGTCTTGTTCCTGTTGCTGGATGCCCGTCACACTCCCCAGGCGCAGGACCTGGCCTTTGCCAATAAACTGGGCGAATGGGGCGTCCCCTTCTGCCTGGTATTCACAAAATCAGATAAGGAGACGCAGCGCGCCGTGAGCCGCCATGTACAGGCTTTCCTAGAAGCCATGCGGGCCCATTGGGAAGAGTTGCCGCCGTATTTCGTGACCAGCGCTGCGAAGGGAACGGGCCGGGAGGAGATCTTACAGTACATCGGCCAGCTGAATGCCGAGCATGCGGGGGGCAGGCTTTGACGACTTCTCGTCCTTCTGCTGGCCTTGCTGGGGAGGGTTGACATTTGAATGAAGGATGCGTATGCAGGCGGAAGACACGGTTGCAAGTAAGCGAATCTCTATGAAGGCCATCTGTGTGATGGTGCTGCTGGGCCTGGGCTTCCTGCTGTCTGTCTGGGGAGCCTGGGATGCCTATGGGGCTGGCGACCGGTGGAAGGTATTCCGGCAGCTGGTGGGGGCTTTCCTATTTCTTTTTGGGTGCCTGGAACGATACTGGAATGTTCGTGCACGCCGACGCGAGGGCTAGCCTACAAATTTATCGGCACAGCAGCTGCTGGCGAAGGCGTCGGGCTTGGCCTTGAAGGCGAAGCCCATCCCCAGGATATAGCCGGTGGCTTCCCGCAGGGCTTCGTTGCTGCGGAAATTCGGATGGGTGTTGATGTCGGCATGGACTTCCATGGCCACATCGTACTGCGTGAAGAGCCCGCAGAGCTCATAGGCAATCTCGATGCTTTTGGAGACCTCCACCAGCATGCGTTCCCGTAGGGAATAGGGGATGTCTGTCTTTTCGGTATGCAGAAACATGAAGCCGCCCCTGCCTTCCCGCAGGAATACAATGACCGTGGCGAAATCTGTTTCCCCAGCCCGAACCTGCGAGTCTGTGCCGATGCAAACTTTCAGCCGATTGCCCGAGGCCGACTCCCGACGGATGGCTTCTTCCACGGCATCCCGGATGGGCAGTTCAATCCGCTCGCCATTGAACTTACGCCAGGGCCTAGGCCCTGGCGGCAAGAGGGTGGGATTGGATTCCATGGTCATAATGATTGCGTGATAAAAGTACGCATTTCATAAGTGCATATTTCCTGGTAGAAGACAAGCCTATTTTTTTAAGGGTAGCCATCATCACTCATTGACATCTTGCAATAACCTGATCTTCTTTCTTTATTTGTCCTTTATTCTGCCTAAATATTATTGATTATCAATAATATCGAGGACATGGGTTGCGTTCATACAAGCGTTGCTACCTGGGCGATGGGGGGTCCTTCACCTGAAGGCCTCCAAGTTGTATCAACCATTATGGAAGAATGTGTGAAAAAAATATGAAAAAGATACTCGGAATCTCTGCTTTCTACCATGACTCAGCCGCTGCGGTGACTGTCGGGGGTAAGATCGTGGCTGCTGCCCAGGAGGAACGTTTCACACGCGATAAGCATACGCCCAATTTCCCGGTCCATGCGGTTCGCTATTGCCTGGAAGATGCCGGTTTATCCATCGACGAGCTGGATGCCGTCGTTTTTTATGACAAGCCCCTCTTAAAGTTTGAGCGGCTGTTGCAGACCTACTACGCATTTGCACCTAAGGGTCTTGTCTCTTTCCTGAAGGCCATTCCTGTATGGCTCAACGAAAAGATGTTCCTCAAGAAGTTGCTCTACGACGGCCTTCGGGAGGTCGGACCGTACGACAAGAAAAAGGTGAAACTCTTATTTCCGGAACACCATCTTTCGCATGCAGCAAGCGCCTACCATCCCAGCCCCTACGATCGGGCCGCCATCCTCACCATCGACGGGGTGGGAGAATGGTGCACCGCCTCCATCGGACTGGGAGAGCAGGGACAGATCCGCATCCTTAAGGAGATGGAGTTCCCGCATTCAGTGGGCCTCCTCTATAGTGCCTTTACCTACTACCTGGGCTTCACGGTGAATTCCGGGGAGTATAAGCTTATGGGCCTGGCGCCTTATGGTAACCCCAGTGCCCAAGAGACGCATGCGTTTGCCGACTTGATCCGAAAGCATCTGGTAGATATCAAGCCGGACGGCTCCATCTGGCTGAATCAGGACTACTTCAACTATGCCACGGGCCTCCGCATGGTCCAGGATGATAAATGGGAGAAGCTCTTCGGGTTCCCGCGGCGGGAAGGTGAGGCCCAGCTTGACCAGCGCCACTGCAACCTTGCTCTAGCCATTCAAATCGTCACCGAAGAGATCGTCATCCGGATGGCGGAAGAGGCCAAGCGCCTCACAGGCGCCGACTATCTCTGCATGGCGGGCGGCGTGGCCCTGAACTGCGTGGCGAACGGCAAGTTGCTCCGGAAGAAAATCTTCAAAGACATCTACTTCCAGCCGGCCTCCGGAGACGCGGGCGGCGCTCTGGGAGCGGCCCTGGCCGTCAGCACGATGTATTTCGGAGAGGCCCGTGTGATGGACCCCGGCAGTAGGGACACTATGTCTGGATCATACCTCGGCCCCGACTATTCCGACAAGGAGATTATGCTCATGAACCGAAAGGTAAAGGCGGTCTCTCATCTCTATGCCGACTTTTCGTCGCTATGCACCTTCATCGCCGCCCGGCTGGCGGAAGGCGCTGTGGTCGGCTGGCATCAGGGACGCATGGAGTTCGGCCCGCGGGCACTGGGCAACCGCAGCATCCTCGGCGACGCCCGGAATCCTGACATGCAGAAGAAACTCAATCTGAAAATTAAATACCGGGAAGGCTTCCGACCCTTTGCCCCTTCTGTGCTGGCAGAGAAGAAAGGAGATTATTTCCAGCTGGAACAAGATTCCCCTTACATGCTGGTGGTATCACCGGTGCTGGAAGCACGCAGATCGACATTGCCGGAGAACTATCACGACATGGATCTGTGGGAAAAGCTATACTACAAGCGCAGCGACATTCAATCGGTCACCCACCTCGACTTCTCCGCCCGCATCCAGACAGTTCATCAAGAGACCAATCCCCGCTATCACGCGCTGATCAGCGCCTTTGAGCGCCAGACAGGGTATGGCCTGGTGGTGAACACGAGCTTCAACGTCCGGGGAGAGCCCATTGTCTGTACGCCGTACGACTCCTACCGTTGCTTTATGAGCACAGAGATGGACTACCTCGTCGTAGGCGACTTCGTCTATTGCAAGACCGAGCAGCCCGACTGGGAAAACAAGGACAAGTGGATGGTGAAATTTAAAATGGACTGATAGCCCTTCATACTTCAACGGATACCGTAGTTATGAGCACATCGAAAAAAATCAAATCAGACCCCAAGACCACCCTGCTGGTGATCACCTTGGGCATGGTCGCTGTATACGTGATCACCCGGATGAACTGGGCCCTCCTCACCGCACTGGGGATAGGGGTTGCAGGTTTACTCTCACAGGGTCTGGCCGAGAAGATCGACTGGCTGTGGATGAAGCTCACCTATGTTTTGAGCCTCATCGTTCCCAATATCCTGCTCTCTGTCGTTTTCTATGTCTTTCTGACACCCATCGCCTTGCTGTCGCGCCTGTTCGGCAACAGCAACCCGCTTGACCTGAAGAATACATCTCCCTCTCTCTTCAAGGATCACAAGGGGAAAATGGACGCAGCGTCATTTGAAAAGCCCTGGTAGGCATGTCCGGCTGTATTATTTCCGAAGCCTGGCATCGGTCTTATTAATACTGCCCTGTTCGCACCAGTACCAGTGTACAGGCGTGTTGGACCTCAATGCCTCGGGCAGTCGCTAATGCTTCGAGTTCCGGATTTTCCGTCCCTGGGTTAAAAATAATCCTCCGGGGCTCCAGTCGCAGGATATCTTCATAGTAAGACCGCTGGTTTGAAGGGTTCAGATAGAGGGTGACGGTGTCTACGCCCTCTGCCTGGGGTAGCAACTCCTGGATATCAACATCTGCCACCCGGCCAGGTTTTGGACCGACGGCCAGCACTTCCCTTCCTGCATTCCGGAGTAACTGTATGGCCAAGTGGCTATACCGTTCCGGATTCACGGAAGCTCCCAGGACGACTGTCTTTGACACATTTCTTTCCATGGTCTTATTTGATATAAGGTTGTCAAGGGGGTACCAGCCTGGACAGCACATTACACTTTCCTGTTCCTGGCTTTACTTGCTTTAAAGGGTCCTGCGAAAGTACAGAAATCACCCCTGGCTGATGGTTTGGCTGATGCCTTTCATGATTCTTTGTCGATGCGTGAAGGTAGTCCGGAAATAAAATCCCATAATACATGGCAATACGTACGATGCTGCTGCGAAGACCTTCTGGATGCTCACGGCTATGTCGGCAGCTCTTTGGGCCAATACGGCTATGCACGTCAGATTTATGAGAAATGGGTGAGGAAGTAGCCCTTCCCACACAAATATTATTTTTGAGTTCACATCAATCCGCCGCGACCTTTTTTTTATGCCCAGGGCCTTTATCTGCATCCTCAGCCTGATCTCACTGCATGCCTGTCGGCCGGCGCAGCAGCCAACCGCGACACTCCAGCTTCGCCTTCGACATGCGATCCATCGAACGGTCATTATTGAGACACTGCCAGGTGACAGCAGGGAAGCGCGCATCCTTCATTCAGCCACGCTCCGCTCCAATGATGAGACGCTCATGTTGCACATCCCCGTAGATGAAGAACACCCATGCCGGCTGCATGTGCGCAACACAGACCTCTCGGTGCCTTTTATACTGCATCCCGGAGAGACGTCCATCGAAGGAGATATTGTGTTGCCATCCGAAATGGTTGTCGTCCGCTCCTCTGTCAACACCCCGCTATGGGCATTCTTGCAGCGTCAGTGGGAGCAGGCGGAGCAGAATGCTTCATCTATGGAGCAGGCGGAGCAGGCGAGTGACGTGGCCGTGCGACAGCAATGGATCTCGCAGTATGATTCTGTGCGGGTCTTAGTGCAGCGAGACTACCACCGCTATGCCGATACCGTTTCCAGTCCGGGGGCTTTCCTCTACACATATACCTATGTAGACTTTGGACGCGACTTTGACTCGCTAAAAGCCTTCATTCTTCGGACGGAGGCGCGGTTTCCGCATCATACGCGCGTTGCCCGGCTGCGGGCTCGTGCGCTGGACTATCTGAAAACATTTGAAGTCGAACTGGCCATCGGCGACAGTCTTCCCCCATTGGCCCTCCCCGATGCTCTCGGTAACCGACTGCCTGTTTCGGCCCCCGGTCGTCATCTGCTGGTCAACTTCTGGTCCACCTGGTGCAATCCCTGCATCGCCTTCTTGGACGAAGAGAAGCGCCTGCAGCCATGGATCCGGGCAGGCAGGCTGCAGGTCGTGAATATTGCCCTTGATGCGGAAAAGGATACTTGGAGCTTTCTGACATCGACGCGGCAAGTGCCGGGCTTGCATCTGATCGATACGGGTGTCTGGGAAGGGCCTGTGATTCGTCGTTGGCGGATTGACAGCATCCCCTTCAACTGGCTGATCGGGCCGGATGGTAGAATCCTGCAAAAGGCCATTGCCCGGGACGCCCTCTATGACGTTCTGAAAAAAAACCTGTCTATATCCACTCTATAATCCACCTGGGCATGAGGCCTTGTTGTGCCAGACCTTTAGGAGGCCTTGCATAGTAGCTTAGAGCAGCATGGTGATGGGGTTCTCCATGTATTTCTTGAGGGTCTGCAGGAAGGCGGCTCCCACAGCCCCGTCGACGCTGCGATGGTCGCAGCTGAGGGTGACTTTCATCATTTGGGTGACGCCGAACCCTTCCCCTTTGCGGACGATCTTCTCACTGATGCGGCCGACAGCGAGGATGCAGCTGTCGGGAGGGTTGATGACGGCGGTGAACTCGTCGATGTCCATCATGCCGAGGTTGGAGATGGTGAAGGTGTTACCGCTGAACTCCTGGGGTTGTATTTTCTTTTGGCGGGCTTTGTCGTATAGTTCCCGCGTTTCGGTGGCGATCTGGATCATGGACTTACGGTCGGCAAAGCGTACGACCGGCACGATGAGTCCCTCGGGCAGGGCGATGGCACTGCCGATGTGGATATGGGTATAGGTTCGGATGAAGTCGCCCATCCAGCTGCTGTTGACAGCTGGGTGATGGCGGAGGGCCAAGGCACAGGCTTTGATGAGCATGTCCTGGAAGGAGATCTTCACAGGGCTTAGTTCATTGAGCTGAGTGCGGGCGGCGATCGCATTGTCCATGCCGATTTCCATGGTGAGGAAGAAATGTGGCGCTGTGTAAAGACTCTCGCTAAGGCGCCGGGCGATCACCTTGCGCATCTGAGTGTTGGGTGTGTCGATAAATCCTTCTTCACCGGTAAGGATGGGAGTGGCGGCTTGTAGGGTCGTGGCCTGGGAACGGGTGGTGGGGGTAAAGGCATCAATGTCCCGGCGGACGATGCGGCCGCCATCTCCGGTGCCACTCACTTGTCGGATGTCGATGCCTTTATCGGCTGCCATCTTCCGGGCTAGGGGCGAGACTTTCAGCCGGTCATGTTCGGAAGGCATGGCTGTCGGTGTAGTCGCGACGACGGGGGAGGTGGTTGCCGTGGCTACCGGGGCTGCTGTTGGCGTGGCGGCGGGTGTGCTGCTGCCGTCCAGTGAGGCCAGGAGTTCGCGAATATCGGTGCCTGCTTTTCCTATGATCGCAATGACGCTGTTCACTTTGGCGGCTTCACCTGTGGGTACGCCGATATGGAGGAGGGTGCCATTGGTATAGCCGACGACTTCCATCGTTGCCTTGTCGGTCTCCACGTCGGCCAGGCTGTCGTCGCTCTTGACCGGGTCGCCTACCTGCTTATTCCATTGGATGATCTTTCCTTCCGTCATGGTGTCTGAGAGGAGGGGCATGCGGATGATGGTGACACCCAGCTGCTCTGGCGTGATGGTGGCGGCAGGAGTTGTGGCGGCGGGCGCCGGGGTGGGTGCGGCAGCGGCACCCGGGGCAGGTGTTTTGTCTAGGAGGCCAGAGATGTCCTCTCCTTCCCGGCCGATGATGGCGATGATCTCATTGACCTTGGCGGCTTCGCCTTCTTTGACACCGACGTAGAGCAGGGTGCCATTGGCATATCCGACAACGTCCATCGTGGCCTTGTCCGTCTCGACATCTGCCAGTACGTCGTCGCTCTTTACTTTATCACCAACTTGCTTGTTCCATTTCACGATCTTTCCCTCTGTCATGGTGTCTGAGAGGAGCGGCATGCGGATGACTTCGGCCATATCTGAAGGATGGATTTCTGAGATATTTCTGGACGGTTGAAGGTACGTCAATCGGTTGTATCAGGGAACAGTGGCCAGGGGTGGCTGCCTCATTCCAGGTCAAGCCCCAGCCTTTCTTTCAGTTGCCGTACCAGGGGGAAGGCTTCTGACATGCGCTGATACTGTTCTTTTCGTGTCAGGGGGGGAACAGCGGGGTCAGCTGGTTCGGCGGGGGCTTCCAGCACCACCTGGTAGGTGAGGGTGCGGTTGTTGAAGTAGGCCTGCAGGTGTTCGATGAGCCCGCCCCTTTCTTGTTCGATGAACCGATGCTGGAGGTTGGTGTCGGTCACAATCTCGAAGCTATGGGCGGAGGTGATCACGTGTCGGGCGTTCCGGAGGTTGGCGGCGATTGTATGGTTGTTCTGTTCTGTAGCTTGCTGGATATAGCGTTCCCAGGCGTCTTGCAGCAGTTCTTCGCTCAGGGGGATGGGCCCTTTGCGTTCTGCCTGGCCTCTGGCCAGGATCCTTTCCCTGAGCTTGTTCAGGGTGCCTATGCCGCTAGCGTCTGGTCGAGGGGTGGTAGGGTTGGCAGCGGACGCTGTTGAGGATTGTTCGATGGGCTGAGGGCGAGGGGTGGGCGCCACCGGTGCCGCTGGGGGTGTGGGGGAGGGCGTCTCGTCTTTTTCCCGGGTGGTATCTTGAATGATCAGAGAGGGCCCCAGGCGAGGGATGCTGCGGAAGCCTATGACCCGTCGTCCATCAACCCTTTTTTTTTTGACTGTGTCCGGATCGTCGCTGGACCATTCCACGGCTTGGGAGAGATAGGCGAGCTTCACGAGCAGCAGTTCTACATGGAGCTTCTTATTGCGGGCCTCGCGATAGGTCTGAAGGGCCTCTGTGAGGAGGTGGACAGCGCCGATCAGCCAGGGCAGGGAGGTCTTGGCTGCCACTTCGCCGTACCTGGGGCGAAAGCTTTCTACCACTTCCAGGAGTCCATGTGTTCGGGGGTCCTGGCATACCATGAGGTTCCGGAAGAAGGTGGCCAGCTCTCCCAGCAGGGTTTCTCCATCGAAGCCTTTGCGGTGTACTTCGTCGTATAGCAGTAGGCTCCCGGCGAGGTCTTCTGCTTGCAATAGGCTCAGGAAGCGGAAGAAGACATCCTCGTCAAGGATGTTCATATGCTCCAGGGTCGAAGCATAGGTCAGCGATCCGTTGGTGAAGCTCACGATCTTGTCGAGGGTACTCAGCGCATCCCGCATGCATCCTTCGCTTTTTTGTGCGATGACCTGCAGAGCGCCTTTTTCGGCATGGATCCCTTCTTTGGCGGCGATGTCTTCCAGATGGGCTACTGTATCGGCGTCGGTGATGCGTTTGAAGTCGAAGATCTGGCAGCGGGAGAGGATGGTGGGGAGGATCTTGTGCTTCTCGGTGGTGGCGAGGATGAAGATGGCGTAGGGCGGTGGCTCTTCCAGGGTTTTCAGGAAGGCGTTGAAGGCTGAGGTGGAGAGCATGTGCACCTCATCGATGATATACACTTTATACTTGCCCGCCTGGGGGTGAAAGCGTACCTGGTCTGTCAGTTCCCGAATGTCGTCGACCGAGTTGTTGCTGGCTGCGTCAAGCTCGTGGATGTTGAAGGAGGCGCCGGCGTTGAAGGTCGTGCAGGAGGTGCAGGTGTTGCAGGCCTCTCCGTTGGGGCCCAGCTGTTCGCAGTTGACTGTTTTTGCCAGGATGCGGGCACAGGTCGTCTTGCCGACACCTCTGGGTCCGCAGAATAGGAAGGCATGAGCCAGCTTCTGCTGCCGTATGGCATTTTTAAGGGTGGTCGTGATATGTGACTGCCCGACGACGGTGGAGAAGTCTTGCGGACGGTATTTCCGTGCCGAGACGACGAAGCTGTCCATGCCTGCAAGTTATCGAATCTCACGGATGGTCGTGGGGCCCCGGTCGCCTGCCGACCTTTCTCTGATAAATGAGTATTTTCATGGCTTCTTCTTTACCCATTCATCCGCATCATGGCAGACCATATTCTTTCCCTGGATCAGGGCACGACCTCTTCCCGGTCCATTGTCTTTGACCGGGCGGGGCGCATTATTTCGATGGCTCAGCAAGAGTTCACCCAGTATTTTCCCAAGCCTGGATGGGTGGAGCACGACCCCCTCGAGATCTGGAGTACCCAGCTGGGCACAGCGATGGACGCGGTGCGGAAGGCGGGCCTGACCGCCCTTGACATCCATGCCATCGGAATCACCAATCAGCGCGAGACAACCGTCGTCTGGGATCGTGAGACGGGTCAGCCTATCCATCCAGCCATCGTGTGGCAGGATCGCCGCACATCGGCCTTCTGCGATCAGCTGAGGTCGCGCGGGCATGCGCCGATGGTGCGGGAGCGGACGGGCCTTGTCATCGATGCCTATTTCTCGGCCACCAAGCTACGCTGGATCCTTGAGAATGTCCCCGATGCCCGCAAGCGGGCGATAGCCGGCCACATCGCCTTCGGGACGATCGACAGCTGGCTGCTCTGGAACCTCACCGGTGGTGCCGTCCATGCCACCGACGTGACGAACGCCTCGCGCACCATGCTCTTCAACATCCACACGCTGCAGTGGGACAAAGAGCTGCTGCGTCTTTTAGACATACCTGCCTCCGTACTTCCAGAAGTGCGTCCCAGCAGTGGTGTCTTCGGCCATACGTCTTCCATCCTTGCCTCGCATCATCTGCCCGTGGCTGGTATTGCCGGAGACCAGCAGTCTGCCCTCTTCGGGCAGATGTGCACCGAGCCGGGCATGGTGAAGAATACCTATGGCACGGGCTGTTTTATGCTAATGAATACGGGCCAGGAGCCAGTCGCCTCCTCCAACAACCTGCTCACCACAGTGGCCTGGCAGATCGGTGGGGTTACCCATTATGCCCTGGAGGGCAGCGTCTTCATCGCCGGGGCAGTCGTGCAGTGGCTACGCGATGGCTTATCCATTATCCAATCCTCTGCTGAAGTGGAAGCCTTAGCACGCAGCGTCGCTGCCACCGATGGTGTCTACCTCGTACCTGCCTTCGCCGGCCTGGGTGCGCCGCACTGGAATGCCGATGCCCGGGGCACCCTTGTAGGTCTTACCCGCGGCAGTGGCCGCGGGCACATCGCGCGGGCAGCACTGGAGAGCATTGCCTTCCAGACACAGGAGGTCTTGCTGGCCATGGAGTGCGACTCCAACATCCCCATCCGGGAATTACGAGTGGACGGCGGTGCCACGGCGAATGACCTGTTGATGCAGTTCCAGTCGGACATCCTGGCGGTGGATGTCATCCGACCGGCGGTGACAGAGACGACGGCCCTGGGTGCAGCCTACCTCGCGGGACTGGCCACCGGCTTCTGGTTGGGGACGGCTGAGATTGCCCGCCAATGGCAACCGGAGAAAGTCTTCTCCTCTGATATGGACGCCGGCTTACGGATCGAGCGGCTGGAAGGATGGCAGCGGGCCGTCCGGGCTGCCAAGGTATGGGCGGAACCCCCTCGCCCCTAACCACTCCATTTTGACGGAGGATAAACATGCTGAGTCGAGATATGGAGCGACATCGCCTTGTCCGTGACCTGTCACAGCTGAAGGAAGTTTGGGATATTATTGTGATCGGTGGGGGTGCTACCGGCCTCGGCATTGCTGTAGATGCCGCTACACGGGGCTACCGTGTCCTGCTGGCTGAGCGGGATGACTTCGCAAAGGGCACTTCCAGCCGAAGTACCAAGCTCGTGCATGGAGGCGTGCGCTACCTCGCCCAAGGAAATGTCAAGTTGGTACGAGAAGCTTTGCGCGAGCGGGGCCACCTCCTCCGCAATGCGCCCCATCTGACGCGGCAGCAGGATTTCATCGTGCCCACCTATTCCCGATGGGACAAGTTGTTCTACGGCACCGGGCTCCTCACCTACGACTTGTTGGCGGGGCGCCTCGGCATCGGCCAATCCCGCTTTCTCGACAAACAGGAGGTGCTGCAGCGGCTACCCCTGGCCGATCGCAAGGGCCTCTGTGGCGGGATCGAATATTTCGACGGCCAGTTCGATGATGCTCGGCTCGCCATCGGCCTGGCAAGGACCGCTGCTGAGCACGGGGCTGCTGTCTTCAACCATCTGGCTGTGACAGGCCTGCTGCATGAGGCAAAAAAGGTGAGCGGCGTCGTCTTGCGGGATGCGTTCAGTGGCCTTACTTATGAGGTGCGGGCCAAGGCAGTAGTGAATGCCACAGGTGTATTTGTGGATGATGTCATCCGCATGGATGCCCCCGACTCGCCTCGGCTGGTAGCGCCCTCGCAAGGCGTGCATATTGTCCTGGAGCGTTCTTTCTTTCCGACCGACAGCGCGCTGATGATCCCCAAAACGGACGATGGCCGTGTCCTGTTCGCCGTACCTTGGCAAGGGCATGTGGTAGTGGGCACAACCGACACGCCGGTCGAAGAAGTGCTCCGCGAGCCGCTGCCCTTACGGGAAGAGATCAGCTTCATCATCTTTCACGTCAACAAGTACCTCCGCACAGAAGTGCGGGAGTCGGATGTGCGGAGCGTGTTCACCGGCTTGCGTCCTCTGGTCCGCGCTTTCAACACAGGCAATACGGCCCTGCTCTCGCGCGACCATACGATTGTGGTATCTGCCAGTGGCCTTGTCAGCATCACAGGCGGCAAATGGACGACCTACCGAAAGATGGCCAAGGATGCCGTCGACAATGCGGCCTTTGTCGGCAAGCTTGGGAAAAGGCCTTGCATCACGGAGCAGTTACGCCTGCACGGATGGGTATCAAATGTCGACCGACAGGATTTGCTGGTTGGCTATGGCGCCGATGCCGAGCCTATCCGCGAGCTGATGAAAGAGGATCCTCTACTGGCTGAGCAGCTGCATCCCGGCCATCCGTATACGATGGCCGAGGTGGCCTGGTCGTTCCGCCATGAGATGGCTATGACGGTGGAGGATGTACTGGCGCGCAGGCTTCGGCTGCTGTTCCTAGATGCCCGCGCCGCCATCGAGGCGGCCCCTAAGGTGGAGGCGATGCGGGCCCGGCTGCTGGGAGGGCCTTCCCAGCTGGCCGCATTCCTAGACCTGGCAAAGGGCTATCTGCCCTAGCGTTCCTCTTGCACGGCAGGGCTCTGCTTGCGGTAGGGTTTCCGGGTATCTCTAATTCCTAACAGGCCTTCCGCTCTTCAACACGCTTTGGATTCGTTCCAAGGTCTTCTTCTCTCCGCAGAGGCTGAGGAAGGCCTCCCGCTCGAGGTCGAGCAGGTATTGTTCGCTGACCAGCGTGGGCTCGCTGAGGTCGCCACCACACATAACAAAGGCCAGCTTCCTGGCTACCAGGCTGTCGTGCTCGGTGGCATATCCGGCCAGCACCATGCCGTTGACCCCGGCATACATGGCCCCCAAAGCGGAGCGTCCCAGCACTTTTATGTCGTTTCGGCGCACGGGCATCACATATCCGGCTTCGTGCATCTCCAGGACCGATCGTTTGGCTTCTGCAATCCGGCGGCTGGGGTTGAGCACGACTTCATCATGCCCCTTGCGGAGGATGCCCAGCCCGAAGGCCTCCTGCGCCGACGTCGCCACTTTGGCGGTGGCGATGGACAGAAAGCGGTTCTTGAGGGTGATGGTCTCCGGCTCGTCCTCATGCATCTCATCGGCGGCACGCAGTACGAACTCCTTGGTGCCACCGCCGCCGGGAATTACGCCGATGCCGACCTCCACGAGCCCGATGTATGTTTCTGCGGCTGGGCAGACCTTGTCGGCATGCAGGCTGAGTTCGCAGGCGCCTCCCAGGGAAAGGCCATGAGGAGCCACTACGACGGGCACGGAAGAATACCGGGCCCGCGTCATAGTATGCTGGAACATGCGGATGGCCATGTCCATCTCATCCCACTCCTGCTCGATGGAGAGCATGAAAATCATTCCGACGTTGGCGCCGGCGGAGAAGTTCGGTCCTTCATTTGCAATGACGACACCCCGGTATTTCTCTTCAGCCAGCGAGATGGTCTGCTGTATACCTTCCAGCACTTCTCCACCGATGCTGCCCATCTTGGTATACCACTCCAGCCCGAGGACGTCGTCGCCAAGGTGGTAGGTGCGGGCGGCGGCGTTCTTCCAGACGGTCGAGCCCTCGAAGTGGCGCATGACGATGAAGGCGCTCTCCTGCCCGGGGGCGGCTGTGCCCACATACCCGCCGGATGCGGGCGAGTAGCAGAGCCGTTTCCCACGCTCCACCTTATAGAAGGTCTTGTAGCCGGCGGCTAGCATCGTTTCCACCCAGGGGGCGACGGAATAGCCGGCCTTTTTCATCGACTCGACGGTCTTCGCAACGCCGAGCACGTCCCAGCTCTCGAAGGCGCCGATCTCCCATCCGAAGCCGGCCATCATGGCATCGTCGATCCGGAAGGCCTCGTCGGTGATTTCAGGGATGCGGTGGGAGATATAGGAGAAAAGGCCGTAGTGGAAGTGCCGGTAGAACTCTCCAGCCTTGTCCATGCCCGTGCAGAGGGCTTTGAGCCGATCCTTCAGGTCGTCGATGGGTTTGGCGGCTTCCACAGAGGCAAACTTGGGCTTCTGCCGAGGACCATATTCCAGCGTTGCCAGGTTGAGTGAGAGGATCTCTTTTTCACCACCGGCTCCGCGTGTCTTCTTGAAAAATCCCTGGCCGGTCTTATCGCCGAGCCATTGTTGTGCGACCATCTGATCCAGCCATGTGGGAATGGTGAACGCCGCGCGCGACTCATCGTCGGGGCAGTGGTCGTATACACCGCGGGCCACTTTCACCATTGTGTCAATCCCGACGACGTCTGCTGTCCGAAAGGTGGCCGACTTGGGCCTCCCGATGATCGGCCCTGTGAGGGCATCAACCTCATCGACAGTCATTCCCATCTTGTCCAGCAGCCGGAAGATGGCCATGATGCCGAAGACGCCGATGCGGTTGGCGATGAAGGCGGGCGTGTCTTTGCAGAGCACAGTGGTCTTGCCCAGGTAGAGGTCGCCATACTGCATAAGGAAGTCGACGATCTCAGGATCTGTCTCTGGCGTGGGGATGATCTCCAGTAGACGCAGGTATCTAGGTGGGTTGAAGAAGTGAGTGCCGCAGAAATGCTTCCGGAAGTCGTCGGTGCGGCCTTCCGCCATCAGATGGATGGGGATGCCGGAAGTATTGGAAGTGATGAGGGTGCCTTTTTTGCGGTAGCGTTCGATTTGTTCGAAGAGCTGGCGTTTGATGTCGAGCCGTTCTACCACGACTTCAATGACCCAGTCGCAGGTCGCAATGCGGGCGAGGTCGTCTTCAAAGTTGCCCGTCTGGATGCGCCGAAGGGCCTCTTTATGAAATAGGGGCGAAGGGTTGCTTTTGACAGCTGACTGTAAAGCATCATTTACCAGCTGGTTGCGGGCCGAAGGCTCGCTACTGGCTGCTGCTGCTGGGACAATGTCGAGCAGCAGTACCTGCAGGCCTATCCCTGCAAAATGGCACGCGATGCGGGAGCCCATGACGCCACTGCCCAGTACGGCCACACTGCGGATTGTGCGTTTCATTGATTACGATTTTTTTATCTCAGGACTGGTTCGAATAGTTAGTTAAACAACTATTTTCTTCCTCAAAGTAAATGCATTGGTAGAAGAAAAGGATTTGGAAGGCTTGGCTTCGGCGGTGGGGTGTCAGCTGACGGCGGATCCTGGGGGGACGGCCTGGTCTGGTGAGACGAAGCGCAGCTGGCCGGAGGTGTCTTCCGCCATGAGGATCATGCCATGGCTGTCGACGCCCCGCATCTTGCGGGGGGCGAGGTTGGCGACGACGACGACCTGGCGGCCTACGATATCTTCGGGCGTGAAATGCTGGGCGATGCCGGAGAGGATGGTGCGCACCTCTGTGCCCAAATCGACTTCTAGTCGAAGCAGTTTGTCGGCCTTTGGCAGTTTCTCTGCTTGCCGGATGGTGCCGACCCGCAGGTCTATCTTGGCAAAATCCTCGAAAGGGATGGTGGGCTTGGGGGCTTGTTCGGGGATGGGGCTATCCATTGGTGCCGGACTTTTGTCGGGTGTGGGTGGTGGGGGCTGGCGGAGGCTTCCAGCTCTGAGTTTACGGATTTGAGTTTCGATCTCGCTGTCTTCAATCTTACGGAACAGTAGCTGGGGTTCGCGCAGCGTGTAGCCAGGGACGAGGAGTTTTGTCTTACCGGCATTTTCCCAGTCGAGCATCCGCTCGACAACTTTCATCATGTGAAGCATTTGCCGGGCGGTATGCGGCAGGAAGGGGTTTGCCAGTATGGCGAGGTTGGCGCAGAGTTGTAGGCACACGTGCAGACAATTGTCTATGTGTTCCTGCTCTGAGGGCTTTTCTGCCAGGTTCCGCGCCACAATCCAGGGTTCTTTTTCCTGGAGGTAGCGGTTGCCTTGGCGGGCGAGGTCTATGACTTCGAAGAGTGCTTCCCGGAAGCGGTAGTGTTCGATGGCATCGGAGACTTTCTCTGCAGTGAGGCGGAAGGCGTTGAGCATGAGCGTATCAGCCTCGTCGACGCAGCCCTCATGGAGGCGAGGCACTTTCCCGCCGCAGAGCTTGTGCATGAGAACGAAGCTGCGGTTGACGAAGTTGCCGAGGATGGCGACGAGTTCGCTGTTGATGCGTTCCTGGAAGTCTTTCCAGGTGAAGTCATTGTCTTTGGTCTCGGGTGCGTTGGCACAGAGCACATAGCGGAGCATGTCTTGGCCGCCGGGGAAGTCTGCCAGGTATTCATGGACCCATACTGCCCAGTTGCGGGAGGTAGAGACCTTCTCGCCTTCTATGTTGAGGAATTCATTGGCCGGCACGTTGTCGGGTAGGACGAAGCCTCCATGGGCTTTCAGCATGGCGGGGAAGATGATGCAATGAAAGACGATGTTGTCTTTACCGATGAAGTGCACCAGCTTGGTATCTTCCTGGCACCAGTAGTCGGTCCAGTTCGGAGTGAGTTCTTTGGTAGCGCTGATGTATCCGATGGGCGCGTCGAACCAGACATATAGTACTTTGCCTTCGGTGTCGGGCAGTGGTACTGCCACACCCCATTGGCTGTCGCGCGTCATGGCGCGGCTCTGCAGACCATTGTCGAGCCAGCTCTTGCATTGTCCGAAGACGTTGTTCTTCCATTCTTTATGCTCCTCTAGGATCCACTGCTTGAGCCAGGGTTCATAGTCTTGCAGGGGGAAGTACCAGTGCTTGGTGGTTCTTTTGACCGGCACAGCATCGCTGAGGGTCGACCGGGGTTCCAGGAGTTGGTCTGGGGAGAGGCTGCTGCCGCATTTCTCGCACTGGTCGCCATAGGCTCCAGGCTTGGAGCAGACGGGGCAGGTGCCGGTAATGTATCGGTCTGCTAGGAATACGCCTGCTTTTTCATCGAAGTACTGTTCGGTTTCTTTTTCTTCGAAGAGTCCCAGTTCGTGGATTCTTTTGAAGATGCCGGCGGCGGTCTCGTGGTGGACGGCATTAGAAGTCCGCGAGTAGATGTCGAAGGAGATGTCCATGCCGGCAAAGCTATCCTGCAGGGTGCGATGGTATTTATCGACCACTGCCTGTGGGGTAGCTCCTTCCTTCATGGCGCGGATGGTGATGGGTACGCCGTGTTCGTCGCTGCCGCAGACGAAGCGGATGTCGCGCCCTTTTGCCCGCTGGTAGCGCACATATATATCTGCTGGCAGGTAGCAGCCTGCCAGATGGCCGATGTGCAGGGGCCCGTTTGCGTAGGGCAGGGCGGCCGTCACCAGCATCCGGTTGAATTCCTTTGCCATCATGGGGGTTGGCTTCCAAAGCCGGGAATGCCTGGCGGCGGCATGGCGGTTTGGGGCGGGTAAAAGTACCTCAATCGCTGCAGAAGCCCAAGGTTTTGGAAGGGGTGGCTTTGGTATCTTGTGGGATGGAAAGGGGTGATTTCCTCCAACAGATGGGTTGGTTGTTGATGGGCCTTTTACCTGGCTGGTCTCGGGGGGATGGTCTTTGGCGGCGCGGTGTCTTGCCGCCTTTTCTCCGGGAGGGAGATCTGATCGGTCTGACGGCACCTTCAGGGGCCATCCAGCCTGCGGAAGTAGCGCCAGCGGTGTCTGTGCTGCAAGCCTGGGGCTTCCGCGTGCAGCTGGGTGAGACGCTGGGGCTGCAGGATGGCAGCCTCGGGGGCAGCGATGCGCAACGGGCGGCTGACCTCCAGCGGATGATTGACAACCCGCTGGTTTGCGCCATCTTCTGTGCCCGTGGGGGCTATGGGGTGACACGCATGGTGGACGCCCTGAATCTGGGCGAATTCCGTCGCCATCCCAAATGGATCGTTGGCTTCAGCGACATCACCGCACTGCATCTGCATATCTGGAGGCAAACGGGCGTCATCTCTCTCCACTCGAAGATGTGCGGCAGTTTCCCCGCCCAGTGGTTGGAAGCGCCGTCCTTAGTTCAGGAGACTTTGTTGTCGATCCGGCATGCCCTGACCGGCCATGCAGTGCCGTTGGCATGTCCCCCCCATATGGCCGACCGCAGCGGCTTGGCGGAAGGGCCACTGGTCGGCGGGAACCTCTCGATGATCCATACCTGCATGGGCACCCGCTCTGAGATCGACACCCGCGGCGCCATTCTCTTCCTTGAGGATGTGGGCGAGTATCCCTACAGCATCGACCGGATGCTCACCAACCTGCAGCGTGCCGGTAAGTTCAATCAGCTGCAGGGGCTTGTTATTGGCGGGTTCACCCAAATGAAGAAAGAGCTGCCCGGCGAGGCCTTCGGCCGCAGCCTGGAGCAGATGGTCCTAGAAAAGGTGCCTGCAGGTTTCCCTGTCTGCTTCGGCTTTCCCATCGGGCATCAGCTGGAGAACTATGCCCTCTTGCATGGACAGCGATATAGGCTGGAGGTGACGGAAGATGGCAGCACGCTGGAGATATCGGTACCGGGATGAACCCATGGGAATGAAATATATTTGAACGGCGGCGAATGGCCGTCGCCGCCAGAGGCATAATTCTTCTCAGCCCCCTATATGCCGATCCTCCCCCGATATCTAAAGTCTGGCGACACGGTGGGCCTGGTATGTCCGGCAGGCCGTATGTCGCTGGCCCGCATGCGTACCTGCCTGCGGATCCTGGAGCAGGAATGGGGTTTCCGCGTACGCCGAGGACAGACGCTGGGAGCCGGCGATGGTTATTTCTCGGGGACGGATGCGGAGCGCGCGGCCGACCTGCAGGAGATGCTCGACGATGACAGCGTGCGGGCAGTCCTGTGCGCCCGTGGCGGTTATGGAATGACCCGCATCATCGACCTGATCAACTTCAGTCGATTTGTCAGACATCCCAAATGGGTCATCGGCTTCAGTGACATCACCGTCCTTCACATGCATCTATATGCACAGTACGGGGTGGTCACGCTGCATGCGCCCATGGCCGCCGCCTTCCAGCAGGGTGGGTGGCGCAAGCCTTCTGTCAGATCGCTCCACCAGGCCCTCACAGGGCATGTGTATCAATATGCCTCCCCCGCTCATCCCTTCGATCGTCCTGGCACCGGCCAGGGCTTGTTGGTTGGCGGCAACCTGGCCCTGCTGGCACACCTCGTCGGCAGCCCTTCTTTTCCACGCACAGAAGGAAATATCCTGTTCCTGGAAGAGGTTGGCGAGACCTTGTACAACATCGACCGGATGATGCGCCAGTTGTTACGCAGCGGCCAGCTCGAGCGACTGGCGGGGTTGGTGATCGGCGGATTCACCGACAGCCGCGACACAGAGCGGCCCTTCGGGCAGACGGCCTATGAAATCGTCCGGGATGTTGTCGAGCCTTTTCCTTATCCTGTATGCTTTGGCTTCCCCGTGAGCCATGGCCCGGAAAACCTGGCCCTCAAGGCAGGCAGCCTGCATCGGCTATTCGTGGCAGAGGGAGCTGTTCTCTCGGACCTGTCAGAGATGCCATCCCCCAGGCAGCAGTCGGGTCGCAAATGCCGTTGATATGCTTCTCCTAGAGATTTACTGGTGGTGGATAGGGGCCGGATATCTCGGAGTGATGTTGCTTCTCTACGTGCTGCAGGAGCGGTTTATCTTCAAGCCAGAGAAACTGGCGCAAGACTTCGAATTCAAATACGATGTGCCCTTCCGGGAGCTCTTCTTCGATGTCCAGCCGGGCGTACGGATCAACGGACTTCATTTCCACCGCCCTGCACCATTGGGCCTTATCCTCTATTTTCATGGCAACTCGAGAAGCATCAAAGGATGGGCGAAATATGCCCGTGACTTCTACCGGTACAACTACGATGTGGTGCTGGTCGACTACCGGGGGTTCGGTAAGAGCACCGGCAAGCGCAGCGAGGAGGCGATGCTGCGCGATATGGAATACGTCTACCAACAGCTGGCCTCTCAGTATCCAGAGGATCACATCATCGTATATGGCAGGAGTATGGGCAGTGGCTTTGCGACGAAGCTGGCATCGGATAATCATCCCCGTTGCCTGATTCTTGACGCGCCATACTATAATTTTTCGAGGGTAGTGGAGCGGCTGGTGCCCATCATGCCCCTCCGATTTGTGTTGAGATTTCGGCTTCGTTCGGACCGATGGATACGGGCTGTCCGCTGCCCGGTGTATATCCTTCATGGGACGAGAGACCGACTCATCCCTATCGTCCACAGCATTCGCCTGCAGGCATTGAATCCTACCCGTACCACGTTGATCCGCATCCATGGTGGCGGCCACAACAACCTGCCCCGCTATCCCGAGTACCACAACTTCATCCGCGACATCCTCCAATATTGAGCCAGCGGCGGATGCTCCTTGCACACCTAAATAACCCGTTGGCATGGATACTGCCATCCAATCACAGTAATTTGCGATCGTGGCATTCAAGACCAGTCCATATGCGAAGGCATTCCTGAAGGCTGTCAGATGGATCCTGCCCATATATGCGCTGGCAGGTATTCTCGTCTATCATTTTCAAGACAGGATCTTCTTCCGGCCGGTGGCCGTCCCCATGGACCATCACTATATGTTCGGAATGCCATACCTGGAGCGGAACATACGTTTCCGCGATGATGCCAACCTCAGCCTGGTAGAATTCCCTGTGGCCGATCAAAAGCCTCGGGGCATCGTGCTCTATCTCCACGGCAACCGAGCGAATATCGGATGGTATGTCGAGCATGTGGTTGGCTTCCACCGGAACGGGTATGAAGTCTGGATGATCGACTATCCTGGCTATGGCAAGAGTACGGGCCCGATGGAGACGGATGTCCTGTTCGCATATGCGATGCAGATGTATAAGCTGGCCCGTAAGAAGGTATCGGCAGACTCTATCATCATCTATGGGAAGTCGTTGGGGACGGGCATTGCCGCATGGCTCGCCAGCCGCCAGCCCTCTGGCAGACTCATCTTGGAGGCACCCTATTATAGCCTTTCTTCGCTGGCCACCAGCCGCCTGCCCATCTTTCCTTGGGAGCGCATGCTGCGTATACGGCTAGATACCTGGGCTTATCTGCAGACGGTCACCGTACCTGTCACGATCTTTCATGGGACGAATGACGGGATGATTCCATATCGAAATGCAGTACGGCTGAAGTCGGTGCTGAAGGCAGGCGACGCATTCGTAACGGTGCCGGGCGGAAGCCACAGAGACCTTGGCCGTTTCACCGAGTATCGGGCAGTGATGGATTCCCTACTGTCGATAGTGCGTCAGTAGTCACGTATAATGCGGTTCAGCCGCATGTTGGTGACGGGCTGCACGATGAGCGGGTACTTTTCTGTCTTTACATTGCTCTGCTCGAGCCCGAAGCCCTTCTCTTCGGAGAGGCTGACTTCTTTCATCCAGAAATAGAGGTTCATGATGACTTTCTCCCAGAAGGGGAGTTCGTTGTCTTGGCTCAGGAACTTCTCTATGACGATGAATTCAAAATCACCGGAGATGTTGTTGCGCTGGAGGCTTTCGTAGCGGCTGACGACGTTGACTTCTTTGTTGGCGACCATGTCTTCCACTACTTTTCGGAACATCAAGTGCATGCGTGGCTGCATGCGGAAACCTAGGCGAAATTCGACGCGGATTACCTCGTTGGGAATGATGGTCTGGACTTCGTATTCGCAGGTATAGGGGTCGTCGATGGTGTCGACGTGCACGAACCAGTAGATGTCGGCCCGCTTTGGCTTTCGGTTGAGGATCGAATACATCACTTTATGCTCAATCTCTTTGGGGTTATTGGCGCTGGTGAGGTATATCAGGTGGGTGGCGTATTTGTCTACCGTATGGTCGTTGCTGAGTTCCTGTAGTAGGGGCAGGTAGTTTTCCAGTCGGGTGAATTCGATATAGCGGTTCTTGATCTTCCTCGACTTGTACCAAACATACATGATGAGGAACATAAAACTGGCGACCATCAGCGTGATGTAGCCGCCATGGATGAACTTCTGCAGGAGTGCGAGGAGGAAGCCAGACTCGATGACCAGATAGACGGCTAGGTAGAGGTAGATCCAGTATCGGTTGACCCGATGCAACACAAGGTAGTTGGAGAAGAGTATCGTCGTGGCGATCATGGTCATGACGATGGCCAGGCCGTAGGCAGCCTCCATCTGGGAGGATTCGCGGAAGTAAAGGACGACGCCCACGCAGCCGCTGAAGATGATGGTATTGACGGTGGGTATGTAGAGCTGTCCCCTTGCTTCGGAAGGGTATACGATGCGGAACTTGGGCCAAAGGTTGAGCCGCATCGCTTCACTGATGAGTGTGAAGGAGCCGCTGACCATGGCCTGGCTGGCGATGATGGCGGCACTAGTGGCGATAACAACGCCGATGAGTACAAACCAGTCGGGCATCAGGTTGTAGAAGGCGTTGATGAACAGCTGCTCTTTGACGGCGGCCGTGACTTTCAGGCCGTTATGATGTTCTAGGAGGTAGGCGCCTTGACCGAGGTAGTTGAGTAGCAGGGTGGATTTTACGAATATCCAGGACACGCGGATATTTCCTCGGCCGCAATGGCCCAGGTCGCTGTAGAGAGCCTCTGCTCCGGTGGTGCACAAGAAGATGGCCCCCATCAGCCAAAGTGCGTTGGGAAAGAGGGTGATGAATCGGAAGGCATAGGCGGGGTTGAAGGCCCGCAGGATGGATAGATCGTCGCTGAGGTGGAGGATGCCCAGGATGGCGAGCATGCTGAACCAGGTGGCCATGATAGGGCCGAACATCTTACCGATGGAGGCGGTGCCGAACTGCTGGAGGAAGAAGAAGACGGCAAGGATGGCGAGGACGATATAGACGATGATATCTTTCGAAATATGTCGGAGGCTGGGGATGTTGCGCAGTCCTTCTACGGCGGAGGTGATGGAGATGGGGGGGGTGATGATGCCGTCGGCCAGCAGGGCGGCGCCTCCGATCATGGCGGGTGCGATGAGCCATTTGCGTCTTCGGCGTACCAGGGCGTAGAGGGCGAAGGTGCCGCCTTCTCCCCGGTTGTCGGCCTGAAGGATCAGCACGACATATTTGAAGGTTGTCTGCAGCGTGAGGGTCCAGATGATGCAGGAGAGGCTTCCGATGATGAGGTCTTCGGTGATGACCCTCTCTGCGATGATGGCGTTGAAGACATAGAGGGGCGAAGTGCCTATGTCTCCGTAGATGATGCCTAGGGCGATCAGGAGGCCGGCACCCGTCACTTGGTTCACGTGCTTGGACACTTGTGTCGGGAATTAGTCGTTCATAGTAGCTGGCGGCAGGCAAAGGTATACGGAAAATCATTTCTATTAAAAGCGGCTTTGGGCTGTTTCTGGTCTGTTAAAGTTGGGTAGTCCTCTGGGGCGTGTACTAAGTGGAAGCTTCCGAGAAGCTCAGTTCTGTACCTTTGGACCTAAGCAATTGCTATGAGAACACAAACCATCTTGTTTTGCTTCCTGTCCCTTTGGATCAGTGCCGAAGCTCAGCGCATCTCATATTCCGAAATCGACAAGGATGACTACCGTCAGATGAACTTTGAGATTATCGGCAAGGTCGGCGGCAACATACATGTATATAAGAATTTTAAAAGTCGCAATGAGATTACTGTCTTCGATAATTCGATGCAGATGAAAGAAAAGGTCAGGCTGGAGATGTTACCCGAGCGTGTGAACAATGTCGATTTCGTAGCCTTTCCGGAGCATTACTATATGTTTTACCAATTTCAGAAGCGGAACTTGGTGACCTATGCCGCTATGAAACTCGATGCCAATGGGAAAATGCTCAATGACCCAATCATTCTTGATACCTCCCATGTGGATGGAGGCAGCGAGATCAAGGTCTATTCCATGGTCTATAGTGAAAACCGTCAACGCATCCTTGTCTATAAAATCAACAGACGCAGCGAACGGTTTTTTACCCTCACGACACTTCTCTACGATCGAGACTTGAGTCTGTTGCGGAAGAGCGCAGCCTCTACGCAGCTTCCGACCAAAGAGGGCGTCTTCGGTGAGTTCACGCTGGACAACGACGGCGATCTGGCCTTTGGGCGCAGCACCCAGTCGTCCAGCCGGGAGTTTGTCACCCATTACCACCTGATGGTGAAGCGTGCAGAGGCTGACACCTTGCAGGTCTCAGAGATCACCGGGAGGGACTATACCATCGACGAGATCCGGCTGCGGCCCGATAACTACAACAAGCGCTTCCTACTGACCTCTTTCTATCATGCCCAACGCCGTGGCAAC
Organism: Bacteroidota bacterium; assembly: GCA_016868815.1. Lineage (GTDB taxonomy): Bacteria > Bacteroidota > Bacteroidia > Chitinophagales > Chitinophagaceae > Pollutibacter. Next base: position 248,063 of record VGFQ01000001.1, on the reverse strand, counting down.
ATCGATGGGCTGCTCAGCTACATCTGGGACAAGAAGACGGGCCGTCAGCTGGCTTTCTACCGCTTTCCTTTCAATGATACCTTGCGTCAGGATGCCCGATCCGACAATTCTTCCCTGAAGCTGGCCTTCAATGACTATTTTATACGGCAGCTGCTGCCCACGCGCGATGGCGGCTATGCCGTCGTGGCTGAGCTCTATTATACCAGCTCTCGGGGCAATGCCTGGAATCGGTGGGACTATATCTATGGGCCAGGCTACGGCTTCAACCCGTACAGCTATTACCCGATGCTCTCCCCCTACAACCAATGGCGATGGGCAGACCCCTGGAACCGGTGGGGAGGGAACAACATGGTCCGCCACGTATCGGAAAACATCATGATCTTTTACTTCAGCCCACAGGGTCGGCTAGAATGGAGTAATACCGTCCGCAAGCGTCAGTTCGATGACAATTCAGACATTCTTTTGTCTTATCTGTTGTTCAATACGGGAGGAGAGATCCGTTTCCTCTTCAACCAGCTTGAACGGAGGGAGCAGATCCTAAACAGTGTCACCATTAACCCGGAGGGTCGTCTGAAGCGGGATCCCACGCTCAAGGGGCTGGACCGCAACTATGAGTTCATGCCAAAATATGGCAAGCAGATCGGCCTTCGGGAGATCGTCATGCCCTGCATGAACCGCAACTACATCTGCTTTGCCAAACTGGATTTCTAATCGCGGGCTGTGACGAGACTCTTCCAGGACCATAACCCTTTAACGTACCTCCTGTTGTTTGTCTACGGCCTTGTCCTTCGGCTATCTGCATTCACGGATCCGCTTCCCCCGTTGTCCGCTCCCTCCGATGGCTTTTTCTATGCAAGTCTTTTTGGGTCTGGCGGACTTATCAGCGGGATGCCAGTGATCTTAAGTGTCCTGTTGGCCTATGGAATGGTGTTTGCCCAGGCGGTATTGCTAGATGATATGATGAACCGAGAGCGGGCCTTTGGGAGGGCCAGCCGTCTTGCTGCCATGTCGTACCTGTTGGTTACGGCCCTGGTACCTGAGTGGTCGCGCCTATCTGCTCCTTTGGTGGCCAATACGTTGGCTATCCCCGTGCTTTCCCTGTCTGTAGCAGCCATGAACCACCGGAAGGCGGGCATGCTGATGTTTTATGCGGGGCTCCTGGCAGGCCTGGCGGCTCTGATTCATTTTCCGGCAGTACTGCTGATTCTAGTGCCCTACTTTGCCATGCTTACCATGGGCCCTTTCCGACCGGTGGTATGGGTCTTAGCCCTGGCGGGCTTCCTGCTGCCATACTACTACGTATGCTGTCTGCAATATCTATATTTCACCTGGGACCCGGCGAATGTGGTCAAGCCATTTCATGTGTCGTTGCCCGGCATGGCTTGGCAGGGAGTCGGCATCTGGACCTGGCTGGCACTGCTCTTGCCCCTGACTGCAGGCATCTGGCATGTCAATCGTCAGGTCTTCCGCATGCTCATACGTACCAGAAAGTGCTGGAACCTGTTCATCCTAGGGGCCCTGTTGGCCCTGTCTACTCCCTATCTCTATGCATCGACGGGCGCCGCCCTATGGCTCTCGATGGCCCCTAGCCTCTCTGCATTTCATGCCAACGCATATGTCCAGCCCCGCCGTCGCTGGGCTCCGGAGCTCATGCATTGCCTTTGTCTGCTAGCGGTGCTGTTGGCTTATCTGTACCGATGAGGGGGCTAGCCCTTATTGGCTGTCATCCCCTCTGCCCATACCTTTGTATCACATCAAATCAGCCAGGATGAAGTTTGGAGTGGTTGTATTCCCTGGTTCCAACTGCGATCGGGATATGCGTGATGCACTGGCTGAAGACCTCGGCCAGGAGGTGCGCATGCTCTGGCACAAGGATCGTGACATCGATGGGTTCACGACCCAGGACTGTATTGTACTCCCGGGCGGTTTTTCTTACGGCGACTATCTGCGTTGCGGCGCCATTGCCCGTTTCAGTCCCATGATGCAGAGCGTCATTGCCTTTGCCCGTCGGGGCGGACGTATTCTGGGCGTCTGCAACGGCTTTCAGATTCTATGTGAAGCGGGGCTCTTGCCGGGCGTCCTTCTGCGCAATGCAGGTATGCAGTTCATCTGTCGAAATGTCCATATCCGAGGGCGCGACGGCCATCTTTATCAGGTGCCCATCGCCCATGGGGAGGGCAGGTTCCATGCCGATGCCAGTACCTTAGAAGCTTTGGAGGGAAAGTCGCAAGTAATCTATCGGTATTGTGACGACCGGGGGGGGCTTGGCAGCACTTCCAATCCCAATGCCTCCACCGCACATATTGCAGGCATCTGCAATGCCGAAGGAAATGTCTTCGGTATGATGCCGCACCCGGAGCGGGCCTGCAGTACCATCCTGGGGAATACGGATGGCCGGGGCGTCTTCCGCGACTTGCTGGGCGTATAGGATCTCAGCGAGGGGGCTTTTGCCTTCGTCAGAGCACCATATTGTGCTCGTTCATCATCTTCCTTAGGTTGATCAGCCCATAGCGCATGCGGCCTAAGGCCGTGTTGATGCTGCAGTTGGTGAGCGTCGCGATCTCCTTGAAGCTGAGTTCCGCATAATGGCGTAGTACGATGACTTCCCTCTGCTCGGCCGGGAGCATGTCGAGCATCTTGCGAATCCGCTCATGGCTCTGCCGCTGCATCACTTTCTTGTCGATGCCGTCTTCGTGCATGTCAATGACATCGAAAATATCGGTCTCCTCACTGCTGCGTACAATGGTCGTCCGCTTGGCCTTCCGGAAATGATCGACGCAGAGGTTATGGGCGATCCGCATGGCCCAGGGGAGGAATTTTCCCTCCTCCGTATAGCGGCCGCTGCGAAGCGTGTCGATGACGCGGATGAACACATCCTGGAAGATATCTTCTGAGAGGGTCTTGTCTTTGACGAGCAGCAGAATAGATGTAAATATCTTTTCCCGATGGCGGTGGAAGATTGTTTCGAGGGCATCGGAATCGCCGTCCATAAATAAATGGACCAGCTGTTGGTCGGTGAGGTTTGTGAGGGCGCGCATGGTTTCAGAGGTTTTTGGTTTAGATATTGGTTTCGCGGCTTTACCTGGCTTCTCTCCCACCGCTTTTAAGACATGTGTGGAAAGTCGTTTCGATCAAGACGCAGAACGAAAATAAATGTAAAAGCAAGACTTGAAATTTTTTCACAAAGAATTTTCATAATTTTTTTTTCGCAAGTGCGAATTACCTCAAATCAAGCTCGGATGCGGGTTTCAGCATTACGTAAAACCACGTTGCCAGCTTTCGTAACTTTACGTTTTCCCACGCTGAAGAAGTATTATGCCGAAAGCAGCTACCACAAAGCGAAAGCGCCCCGTTGCCCCTGACGATACCACGGGCGGAGACATCATCGTGCATCGCGCCCGGGTGCACAACCTCCGGGATGTGACCGTACATTTCCCAAGGAGAACCCTCATCGTAGTTACCGGTGTGTCGGGCTCGGGAAAGTCCTCTTTAACCATCGACACTTTATACGCAGAAGGTCAGCGACGATACGCCGAGAGCCTCAGCGCCTATGCGCGACAGTTCCTCACGCGGATGGACAAGCCTGATGTCGACTATATCCAAGGACTTTGCCCGGCCATCGCCATCCAGCAGAAAGTCATCACGCGCACACCCCGGTCGACGGTAGGGAGTATGACAGAGGCCTATGACTACCTTCGTCTGTTGTATGCCCGCATCGGTCGGACCATCTCACCCGTCAGCGGGCGCGAAGTTCGCAAGCACGATGTCTCTGCCGTGGTAGATGCCATCTGCCAGTTGCCGGAGGGAGCAAAGGTGCTTTTGCTCGCACCATTCCGCACTGGCCGTGGTCGGGATCCCCAGGAGGAGCTCGGCATCTTGCTGCAAAAAGGCTTCTCGCGTTTGTATGATAGCCGGTCGAAAGCATTGTCGCGTCTGGAAGAGTTGCAGACGATGCCTCGCTGGAAGCCGACTACCGATACCTGGGTGTTGGTCGACCGGCTGGTGACACGCCCTTTTGAGGAAGACGACCGACACCGCATGGCAGACTCGGTGGCGACCGCCTTCTATGAGGGGGAAGGAGATTGTTCGCTCGAGGTGGATGGTAAAAGACTGTTGCCGTTCTCCAATCGCTTTGAGCTCGATGGAATGCGCTTTGAGGAGCCTGTTCCCAACCTATTCTCCTTCAACAACCCTTTTGGTGCCTGCCCCCGTTGCGAGGGCTTTTCGCAGGTCTTGGGCATCGATCCGAACCTGGTGATACCGGACGACCGGCTCAGTGTCTATGAAGGTGCTGTCGCGCCTTGGAAGGGGGAGAAGCTGGGGGAATGGAAGGAGCAATTCATCCGGGGCGCCAAGCAGGCAGGCTTTCCCATCCACCGGCCTGTGGCAGCCCTCACCCCTGCGCAGCGGGAGGTTCTATGGAAGGGAGACCGACATGTGGCTGGCATCAACGACTTCTTTCGTGAGGTAGAGCAGAATCTGTACAAGGTGCAGTACCGTGTGCTGCTGTCGCGGTATCGGGGCCGTACGACCTGCCCCGACTGCCGGGGCCAGCGGCTTCGTCCGGAAGCACTCTACGTGAAAGTCGGTGGCCGCGGCATTGGAGAGCTCTGCGACATGCCGGTGGCGGAGTTGTCGGCTTGGTTTGAAGGACTTTCGCTGACACCCTACGAGGAGCAAGTCGCCCGAAGGGTGCTACTCGAGATCCGCCAACGGCTTCGGACGCTACTGGAGGTGGGTCTAGGCTATCTGACGCTCAACCGCCTCGCCAACAGCCTTTCGGGTGGCGAAAGCCAGCGCATCCAGCTCACCCGCAGCCTTGGAAGCAACCTCACCAATTCGCTATATATCCTCGACGAGCCCTCCATCGGGCTGCACCCGCGCGATACACACCGGCTGATTGGCGTCCTCAAGGAGTTGAGGGATCTGGACAACACGGTCGTCGTCGTGGAGCACGACGAACAGATGATGCGGGAGGCCGATTACATCATCGACATGGGCCCGCTGGCCAGCCATCAGGGGGGGCAGGTGGTGGCAGCGGGCGGCTACGCTGCGATCCTTGACCATCCGACGAGCCTAACAGCCCGCTACCTGCGGGGCGACCTCCGCATTGAGGCTCCTGTCATGCCACGTTCCTGGAAGCAGTCGATCCTGGTAGAGGGGGCCCGGCAGCACAATCTGCGCGATCTGGATGTGCGCATCCCCCTGGGCCTGCTCTGTGTCGTCTGTGGCGTGAGTGGAAGCGGTAAGACGACACTTATCCGGCAGGTATTGCAGCCAGCCCTGCAGAAACTTAAGACCGGCGTGGCAGAGTCGGTCGGATTGCACCGCCGCCTCAGCGGCGACCTGGAAGCCTTCTCTCAGGTCGAGATGGTCGACCAGAACCCCATCGGCAAGTCGTCTCGTAGCAATCCGGTGACCTATGTGAAGGCCTGGGACGAGGTTCGTGACCTGTTCTCCCGACAGCCACTCAGCCGCATGCGCGGCTACCAGCCACGGCATTTCTCGTTTAATGTCGATGGCGGCCGGTGCGATACCTGCAAGGGCGAAGGCGAGCAGGTAGTGGAAATGCAGTTCTTGGCCGACGTACACCTCACGTGTGAGTCTTGCCGGGGTCGCCGTTTCCGGGAAGACGTGCTGGAGGTCACTTACGAGGGCCGGAATATTTACGACGTGCTGTCGATGAGCGTCGACGAGGCCATCGCCTTTTTCAAGGGCGAGCCAGACATTGCTCGAAAACTGCAGCCTTTGCAGGACGTCGGACTCGGATATATCAGCCTGGGGCAGTCAAGCGACACCCTCTCCGGCGGCGAGGCACAGCGCGTGAAGCTGGCGTCTTTTCTCACCCGGGGCCGCGCTCAGGAGCGCCTGTTCTTCATCTTCGACGAGCCTACGACAGGGTTGCATTTCCATGACATCGGTAAGCTGCTGGCTTCCATGCAGGCGCTGATCGCTCAGGGACATTCGGTGCTGGTGGTGGAGCACAACCTGGATGTGATCCGCTGTGCTGACTGGGTGATTGAATTAGGCCCCGAGGCCGGAAAAGGCGGTGGGAACATCGTGTATGAAGGAGTACCCGCCGGGCTGAAGGGATACAAGGGGTCACCTACAGGGGCTTATTTATAACTATATTAATTGACCAATGGAATAGATCTTACCACCCACTTCATAGCAACTTACTTCTATATCCCTTGCTTAATTTTACACGTGCATGGCAGACCCGTTTTGATTTAGTGTTCTTTCACTAGTACTTCTGCGGGAATACCCAATACCTCATTTAGGTCCCGAATCATCTCCTGGGTCAGCTTTCCCTTACGGCTGAGGGTTTCACTGACAAGGCTTTTTAGTTCATGGATTTCTACTGTGTCTTTTTGCTTGCACCATAATCTGAGTCTTGATGATTTTCAATGTCAGATTTGTCATGATGTGTGTGGGCACAAATGATCCAAATCCACACAATTCCGTAATCGTGTTTTATCCCGGCGACAAGCCGATACTGATTCCCTTTGATATTGAATAGGAGGCGGTTACCAGGGAGATAGCCCACAGAAGGGTAGTCTTTTTTGATCATCCCAGGGTTTTCCCACATGGCTACTACGGCCTTATTCTAACAGCATTTCACCTGTCTTTCACAATCGGGATATTTCATCCAAAAGGGCCTCAGCATGCGATTCGCAATGACCTTCTCGCAGAAAATGCTAAGAATGTTCCCCCGAGGGGAACCTTAAACATTAGTTGGAAGTGGACGAGATAACTTGGTTAGTCCTCATCATTCTAAATGAATAGGCCTGCTGGATCTAAACCATGCGCACCATACGCGCATGCTGAGGGGAAGCCTAATCCATCGCATCAACCCAGCGAAGGGTAGAGTGGGAAGGCTGCCATGAGTGCATGCACGTGCGACCGGACATCTGAGACGACTGCCTCGTTGTCGGGTTCTAGGATGATGCGGTCGATGAGTGTGGCGATGATCTCCATGTCGGCTTCCACAAGTCCGCGCGTGGTCACGGCAGGCACGCCGATCCGGATGCCGGAGGTGACGAAGGGGCTTTTGTCGTCAAAGGGCACGGAGTTCTTGTTGAGGGTGATATGCGCTTTGTCGAGTGTCTCCTGTGCTTTCTTCCCGCTGATGCCTTTGTTGCGTAGGTCGATGAGCATCAGGTGGTTGTCGGTTCCTCCGCTGATGAGGTGATATCCTTTTGCGACGAAGGCTGCAGCCATGGCCTGGGCGTTGCGTTGAACCTGATGCTGGTATTGCAGAAATTCTTCGGTGAGGATCTCTCCGAAGGCGATGGCTTTGGCAGCGATGACATGCATCAGCGGTCCGCCCTGCATGCCGGGGAAGACGGCTAAGTCGAGAAGGGCGCTCATCGGTCGGATATTACCCTTGGGATCTTTGATGCCATAGGGGTTGTCAAAATCGTGTCGCAGCATGATGACTCCGCCGCGAGGACCGCGCAGGGTCTTGTGCGTGGTGGAGGTCACGATGTGGCAGTGCTCGAGGGGGTCTTGGAGGAGGCCTTTGGCGATGAGGCCGGCCGGATGGGCGATGTCAGCCAACACGAGGGCACCTACTTCGTCGGCAACGGCCCGGATGCGTGCATAGTCCCAGTCGCGGCTATAGGCTGAAGCGCCGCAGATGATCATCTTAGGCTTTTCTTCCCGGGCCAGGCGTTCGAGTTGTTCATAGTCGACCCTTCCGGTCTCCCGTTGCACGCCGTAGTGCAGGGCTCGGTAGTATTTGCCGGTGAAGTTGGCGGGGCTACCGTGCGTCAGGTGCCCGCCCATGCTCAGGTCGAGGCCAAGCATTGTATCTCCTGGCTTCAGGCAGGCAAGAAAGACAGCGGCATTGGCCTGTGCGCCGCTGTGTGGCTGCACATTGGCCCAGCTGGCACGGAAGACGGACTTAAGGCGTTCGATGGCAACGAGTTCGATCTCATCAACTACTTCGCAGCCCCCATAATAGCGACGGCCGGGGTAACCTTCGGCATATTTGTTGGTCGGAGCGGTCCCCATGGCCTGCATGACGTCTAAAGAGGCGAAATTTTCAGAGGCAATGAGCTCGATGCCCTGGCGCTGCCGTTGCAATTCCTTGTCAATGAGACCGAAGATGGCGGAGTCCCTCTGCATGTAGTGCGGTTTTGTAGGCAAAAGTACCCCCTGCCGCCCATTCCCGCAAAGACGGCGCTTGGCAGGCAAGGATGCCCTCCACAATTTTCCATACTTTCACGCACTCATTCGCTCAGACCCGCATGAAAGCGATTATTCCCGTTGCCGGTGCCGGCACCAAGTTGAGGCCGCATACGTATACACAGCCCAAGGCGCTGATCCCGTTGGCGGGCCGGACGATCCTGAGCATCATCATCGACCAGCTGCGCGAAGGCGGTGTTCAGGAGTTTATCCTCGTCGTTGGCTACATGGGGGAGAAGATCCAGGACTATGTGCAGATGCACTACCCAGAATTGGACGTAACCTTTGTGCAGCAGGCCGACCGTCAGGGGCTGGGCCACGCCATCTACCTGACGCGCGAGCTGGTGGGAGACGATGAGGTGTTGATTGTATTGGGCGACACGATTTGCGAATTCGATGTCGCGCAGCTGTTGGCCGTGGAGGGCTCTGTTTTGGGTGTGAAGAAGGTAGATGACCCACGCAACTTCGGCGTGGCGGAGATCGATGAAGCGGGGATAATTACCAAGGTGGTGGAGAAGCCCCAGATCCCGAAGTCGAACATGGCGCTGGTAGGTCTTTACCGCGTCCGGGAGGCTGAACTGCTCTTTCGTTGCCTGGAGGCCAATCTCTCAGCTGGTGTGATGTCTCATGATGAATATAGCCTCACCGACGCGCTGGACTGCATGATCGGTCAGGGGGCCCGGTTTAGCGGTTTCCGTGTCAGCAATTGGTTCGACTGCGGACGCAAGGAGAGCCTGCTGACCAGCAATGCCATCCTGCTGAAGAAGTTCGGGGGCACCATCGCCGAAAGCCACATCTTTGAGAACGCCATCATCATCCCACCGGTGAGCATCGCCCCTGGCTGTACGGTCCACAATTCGATCGTAGGGCCCCATGTGGCCATCGGGGAAGGCAGCCAAATTCATTATTCCGTCGTCCGCGATTCCATCATCGGGTCCTTTTCCAAGTTGTATGATGTGGTCCTGCACGACTCGCTGATCGGGAGTGACACTGCTATCAAGGGGGAGACCCGCATTCTGAACATAGGAGACAATACAGAGATCGACCTGGGCTAAGCCCATCAGGGTTGACGGAGGTCGGTAAACGTACTTTATGGTCTGCCGCTCATGAAAAATCCTGCCCGAGGGCAGGATTTCCGGATTCAAACCAACTGAAAACCAAAAAACCTAGCGTTTAGTTTTTTCTGTCTAGGCTGGTGCCCCGGTAGAGTACTTCCTGGAGATCTGCATCGATCTGCCAGAGCTCTAACTGCTTGCGGATCATCTCTTGGAATTGTTCTTCGATTTCTTCTTGGCAAGGCTGCTCTGTCCAGGCGTCGGGGTTTTCCAATGCCTGTCTGTTGTTTTCAAAGGGTACTAACATAATGGGATGGGTTCGTTACGGATGCAGATAAAACGAGCAAGGGCATCACGTTATTATACCTGCATAGGCTGGAACCGTTCCGCAGATCTCCAAGGAATTGGGGTTCAATTTCTAAGCCACAGATTTTTTTTCATATTTGTCCGACCATGGCTGCTGGGACGACCCATTCATCGAACTGCTCGGATGTCACATAGCCCAGCCGAACGGCCATCTCCTTGAGGGTCGTTCCTTCTTTATGTGCCTTTTGTGCGATCTCTGCCGCTTTATAATAGCCGATGCGAGTGTTGAGGGCAGTCACCAGCATCAGAGAGCTGTCTACATGCTTTCGAATATTAGCTTCTATCGGCTGGATGCCGATGGCACATTTGTCGGTGAAGCTCACACAGGCATCGCCTATAAGGCGGGCACTGTGGAGGAAGTTCCGGATCATCACGGGCTTGAAGACGTTGAGCTCAAAATGTCCGGTGGCGCCGCCGATGTTGATGGCGACATCGTTTCCCAGCACCTGGGCGGCCACCATGGTGAGGGCTTCGCATTGCGTAGGGTTGACCTTGCCGGGCATGATGGAGGAGCCGGGCTCGTTGTCCGGGATAAAGATTTCCCCGATGCCACTGCGGGGGCCGGAGGAAAGCATGCGGATGTCATTGGCAATCTTCATGAGGCTGACGGCCACCGTCTTGAGGGCGCCGTGTGCTTCGACGATGGCATCATGCGCTGCCAGCGCCTCAAACTTGTTTTCTGCAGTGGCGAAGGGAAGGTCTGTCAGTGCCGCGATATGTCGAGCGACATTCTCGGAATATCCTGCTGGCGTGTTGATGCCAGTGCCTACTGCTGTGCCCCCCAGGGCCAGCTCGGCCAGGTGGGGCAGTGTATGCCGGATGGCCCGCAGGCCATGGTCTAATTGTGAGACATAGCCGCTGAACTCTTGCCCCAGTGTGAGGGGCGTGGCGTCCATGAAATGCGTTCGTCCTATCTTGACGATGTGCATCCATTCATGGCTTTTCTTTGCCAGCGTGTCGCGCAGTTTTTCGATGCCGGGCACGGTGGTATGGATGAGCATCTGATAAGCGGCGATGTGCATGGCCGTCGGGAAGGTGTCGTTGGAGGACTGCGACTTGTTGACGTCATCATTGGGGTGCAGGCATTTGTCCTTGTCGGCCAGCGAGCCTCCCGAGAGGACATGCCCCCGATAGGCGACCACTTCGTTGACGTTCATATTGCTCTGGGTGCCGCTGCCCGTCTGCCATACGACTAGGGGGAATTCCGCGTCAAGGCTACCGGAAAGGATCTCGTCGCAGACCTTCCCGATCAGCAAATACTTTTCTTCTGACAAGACGCCCGCTTCGAAGTTGGTGAGGGCTGCGGCTTTTTTGAGGATGGCAAAGGCCCGTACAATTTCCAGGGGCATGCGATCGGTGTCTGCTGCGATGCGGAAGTTGTCGATGCTGCGCTGTGTCTGTGCGCCGTAGTATGCATGGGCAGGTACGCTGACTTCGCCCATCGTGTCTTTTTCGATCCTGTAGTCCATATGCCTTACTGTGTTTGTAGCGAGTGATGGGATGTGATGTTTCATTTAACGTCCGGGGAAGATGGGCTTACGTTTCTCTAGAAAGGCCGTGACGCCCTCTTTCATGTCTTCCGTGCCCGAGCATTCGCCGAAGAGACGTACTTCTTCTTCAAATCCGTCTATCCGGCCGTCATGCGAGGCATTAACAGCTGCGATGACGCGGGCGATAGCCGTGGGGGAGCGGGATAAGATCACCGACAGCAGCTTGCGGCTCTCAGGCAGCAACTCTTTTGGTGAGGTGACGTGATTGACCAGTCCCCGCGCATGGGCCTCGTGGGCGTCTATCATTTGGCCAGACATCATCCATTCCAGGGCTTTGCCGCGACCCACCAGTCGCGTCAGGCGCTGCGTGCCGCCATAGCCCGGGATGATGCCGAGGTTCACTTCCGGCTGGCCGAAGCGGGCGCTCTCGGAGGCGATGCGCAGATGGCAGCTCATTGCTAGCTCGCAGCCGCCTCCCAGTGCGAAGCCATTGACGGCGGCGAGTACGGGCTTGGGCGACTGCTCGAAGCGGGCAAAAACATCCTGCCCCCGCTGTGCCATACGGGAGGCGCCTGCGGCATCGGCTGCGAGGAACTCGGAGATGTCTGCCCCGGCGACGAACGACTTCTCTCCGGCACCTGTCAGGATGAGGGCTTTGACATCTGCGCATGCCGCCACCTCGTCCATCAGCATTTCCAGGTCTGCCATTACCTGATGGTTGAGGGCGTTGAGCTTCTCGGGGCGGTTGACCGTGGCCGTTAGAATTCCTTCGGAGAGGTCTGTGAGTAGTGTGGCGTATAACATTTGGCAGGATTTTTCAGTAGCCGGGGGCTGTTTATCCCCGGGGGTGGCTGGACACCCATTCGCGGATGTATGCTGCGATTTGTGCAGTGGGTGTGCCAGGGTCGAAGAGTGTTCCTACGCCAGCTTCGCGGAGCTGCTGCATATCGTCTGGCGGGATGATGCCTCCCCCGGTCAGCAGCACGCCTTCCATCCCTTTCTCATGCATGAGGGTGATGATTTTAGGAAAGACGGTCATATGAGCACCGGAGAGGATGCTGATGCCGATGGCATCTACATCTTCCTGCAAGGCAGCGTTGACGACCATCTCGGGTGTCTGCCGGAGGCCGGTGTATACGACTTCCATGCCTGTATCACGCAGGGCGGCAGCGATCACTTTGGCGCCCCGGTCGTGGCCGTCGAGGCCGACCTTGGCGATGAGTACTCTGATAGGGCGTTCCATACTTACCGGTTTCTTGACTTTGTCAAATCAGATCGCCAGCGCTTCGGCTCAGGTGCCGGCATCCAACTCCTGCAGGGCTCTGCGGATGCGGGCATAGGTCTCTCTTTGTCCGATGAGGGCTGCGATGGTGAAGACAGGCGGACCGTACTTGCCGCCGACGAGCATGATGCGCAGGGGCAGCTGCAGTTCTCCTGCTTTGATGCCAGCGGCAGTGGCGGCTGCCTGAAAGGACTGCTCGAGGGTCGTGGCCGTCCATTCGCCATGCCCCGCTGCCAGCTCTTCCGTCCAGTCTAGGAAGAAGCGCTGCCTCTGCGGGTTCCATTTTGCTGCAATGGAGGGCTTGTCCCAGGCCAGCGGAGCCCGGAACAGAAAGGCTGCCTGCGGGATGAAGTCCGTCAGCAGGATGCAGCGGTCTTTGACCAGAGGGATGGCTTCTGCCAGTCGGGCCGGGTCCACGTCGATGCCATGATCGCGAAAGACGGAGTCTGCTAAGGGCAGCAGCTGCTGGTTAGCAGTCCTGCGGATCCATTCCTGGTTGTACCATTTGGCCTTCTCAAAATCGAACCTTGCACCGCCTTTGTGCACCCTGTCGAGGGAGAAGGTGGCCACCAGCTCCCCGAGGGAGAAGATCTCCTGACCGCTACCATCGTTCCATCCAAGCAGGGCTAGCATGTTGACAAAGGCTTCGGGCAGGAATCCCATCTCGCGGAAGCCCCGCGTGACTTCGCCGGAGGCCGGGTCTCTCCAGTCCATGGCGAAGACGGGGAAGCCCAGCCGCTCGCCGTCTCGTTTGCTGAGTTTCCCGTGCCCGTCCGGCTTGAGGATGAGGGGGAGGTGAGCCCATTGTGGCATCTGTTCTGCCCATCCCAAGTATTTCCAGAGCAGGAGATGTACGGGCGCAGATGGCAGCCATTCTTCTCCTCGGAAGGCATGGGTGATGTGCATGTGGTAATCGTCGACGACAACGGCCAGGTGATAGGTCGGCATCCCGTCGGCCTTCAGCAGGACTTTGTCGTCGATCTGAGCGGTCTGGAATTCGACGTGTCCGCGTACCATGTCCTCGAATCCCACCACTTCGTCGGCAGGCATCCGCAGACGGATGACACAGGGATGGCCCGACTGCAGGAGTGCCTGCACCTCCTCCGACGGGAGGGTGAGGGAGTTGCGCATGTGCATCCGCAGCCGCTGGCCGTATTGGGGAGATGGATCTTCTTCTGTGCGCCAATGCTCGCGCATGGCTTCAATCTCTTCGGGCGTGTCGAAGGCGTAGTAGGCATGGCCGGAGGCTACCAGCCGCTCGGCCTGTTGCCGGTACAGGGCTTTTCGCTCGCTTTGCCGATAGGGGCCAAAAGGGCCGCCCTGCTCCGGGCTCTCATCGGGCTCCAGCCCGCACCATCGGAGGCTGTCGAGGATGTACTGCTCGGCGCCCGGCACGAAGCGCGACTGGTCGGTGTCTTCGATGCGCAGGATGAACTCGCCCTGATGGCGTTTGGCGAAGAGGTAGTTGAAGAGGGCGGTGCGCACGCCACCTAGGTGTAGCCCACCCGTGGGACTGGGCGCAAAACGAACCCTCGTCTTCCGCTGCAACATATGGCAAAGATAGTCCAATGCGCCTCAGGTCTGGAGGCAGGCATCGGCGTTGAAAGGGCCGCCAGTCCTATGGTACCGCCAGGAGAGGTACCTTTATGGGATGCGGTATGTCCATCGGATGCCTACGGTGCTCATGCGCCTATGGCCTGGCCTGCGCTGGCAGATGCCCGTCCGGGAAGAAGCCCCGGCCGTATACCTCACCTTCGACGATGGCCCATGCCCCGGGGTGACGGAACCCATCCTCGACCTGTTGGCCCGGGAGGGGGCGCATGCCAGTTTTTTCTGTGTTGGCGCCAGGGTGGCAACTCACCCGCAGCTGTTCCGCCGGATCCGGGAGGAAGGGCATGCCGTGGGCAACCATACCCATCGCCATCTGGATGGATGGCAGACTCCTCTGCCCGACTATCTGGCTGATGTTCGGGAGGCGCAGGCGCAGGTCGAAAGTCGCTATTTCAGGCCTCCCTATGGCCGGACGACCCCGCGCCTCTGCCGCCGCTTGGCTGAGCCACCGTTTTCCCTGCAAACCGTCATGTGGAGTTTGTTGAGTGGCGACTTCGACCCCCGGCTGGATCCCCTGCAGTGCGCGGCAGCTGTAGTAAGGCAGATACGCCCTGGCGACATCGTCGTCTTCCACGATAGCCAAAAGGCAGCCCCCCGCGTGCTCTATGCCCTTCCCCAGATACTGGCCCATCTCCGCGCACAAGGCTGGCTGGCGCTGGCGTTACCGTAATTTTACGAATTAGACTGGGGCAGGAAGAGGAGGCAAAAAAATAGGGTCTGGATAGAAATCCAAACCCGTTTAATTATCCGTACCCTATGAAAACTAGCGCAATTTAACAGAATCTATGATTTTGCCAAATTTTCATTGTTCCCATCCAACCTGCGCGAGTGCTTCGTAAAATTACCCAGCCTGCTCCCTGATCCGCTCACACTGAACCCATCGGTCCCTTGTTCATCGACACACACAACCATCTTTACCTAGACGCTTTCCGTCCGGACCTGGAAGCAGTCCTAGAGCGGGCCTTGCAGGCAGGTGTCCAGGCCTGCTATCTCCCGGCGATCGACTCGTCTGTGATGGATGATCTCCTGGCCCTAGAGGCCCGCTATCCGGAGTTCTGCCATGCGATGGCCGGCCTGCATCCCTGTTCGGTGAAGGGAGACTATGAGGCAGAGCTGGCTGTCGTCCGGCAGTGGCTAGACAGAAGGCCTTTTGCGGCGGTTGGCGAGATCGGGCTGGATTTTCACTGGGACGAGACCTTCCGTGAGCAGCAGTATGCCGCCTTTCACATACAGATCGGCTGGGCCAAGGCGGCGAGACTTCCGGTGGTGCTGCACAGCCGCAAGGCTACCGATGAATGTATTGAGGTCATTCGCACGCATCAGGACGGGCAGTTGCAGGGTGTCTTTCATTGTTTCTCCGGCACGGTGCAGCAGGCAGCGGCCGTCGCAGATCTTGGCTTCTACCTGGGCATTGGCGGCGTGTTGACTTATAAGAATGGGGGGTTGGAGCCTGTCATCCGGGCGGTCGGCCTCGACAGGGTGGTGTTGGAGACGGATGCGCCCTTCATCTCGCCGGTGCCCTTCCGGGGACAGCGCAACGAGCCTTCCCAGTTGGTGAAGGTGGCAGAGGCCTTGGCGCGCATCACGGGCCTGCCGGTCGCCGAGGTGGCGGCCATCACCACCCGCAATGCCAGGGCTTTATTTTCTGCCTAGTGGTCTTGTGATTCTTTTTGCAGGATAACGATGTCTTCGCGGATCCGGTCCATCTCGGAGCGGAGGGTGCCGTTATACAATCCACGGATGTGTCTTCGCGCGTCTAGCAGGATGAAGTCTTCTGTGTGCAGGAAGTCGCGTCCCGAGACGCTGGGCCCGGGAGTATTTCCAGCGAAGTAGGCATTTCTTGCGAGTGCATAGATCTGCTGGCGGTCGCCGGTGACCAGTCTCCACCGGGAGGGGTCGGCTCCCTGGGTGATGGCATAGGTGTGCAGGGTGGGCACGCTGTCGGATTCTGGGTCTACAGAATGGGAGAGCAGCAGGATGCGGTCATCTTCTTTGTAGGTGTCTTGCAGGAGGCGCATGTTTGCCGACATGCGGGGGCAGATGTTGCGGCATCGGCTGAAGAAGAAGTTGGCGACGGTGATCTTGCCGTCTAAGTTTTTTTCTGTGAGGGGATGTCCTTCCTGGTCGGTCAGCGTGAAAGCGGGGATCTGAGGGATCTTGTCATAGCCAGGGTCAGAGGGCTGCATCCATCGGGCCGTCCAGTCGGGTGTCGGGAAGAAGGGGAGTGTGTCGGCAGGTGCCTGTGGTGGGCTGCAGGCGGCGAGGGTGGCCAGGCCGGCGGCAGTGGTGAGCAGCAGGCAGTGGGCCAGGGAGGGTTGGTGGCTCATGGTAAGCTGTCGAGGGGGTTGCTGCAGAGTTTCTGTCCGAGCAGCCCATAGCGCCTGCCGTGGCGGACGGTGTAGTTGGCCCGTTGGCTGCCGTCGGGCCACCACATCCGTTGTTGTCCGTCTTCGTAGCCCATGCGGTGGTGGAAGGCGCGGAGGGGGCTGCCGTCTTCGTACCATTCGTGCAGGGGCCCGTTGTGTTCGCCGGCAGTAAAATGGTATTCAAAGCGTTTGTGGCCATTGGCCCACCATCCGCGGTGGATGCCTGTCTTTTGTCCATGGGCATAGGTCCTTGCTTCCATGGGTTGGCCGTTCGGATACCATTGCCGTTGGGCACCGTGCCGCTGGCCTAGCTGCCATGCTTCGAGCCGGGCGCTGTCTCCGTTGGGGTGGCGGGCGAGGGTGGTGCCGGAGAAGGGCTGGCCGTGATGGTAGAGGCTGTCTTGCAGGAGGGTGAGGCTGGGATCGTAGACCGACAGGTGGGGCAGTCCTGTGGGGGCCGGGGCCGGCTGGCAGCCGGCTGCCAGGAGGAGTATGAGGAGGTGTCGGCGCATCTCACTGGCTGACAGTGCCGGGGGAGCCATAGAAGCCGGCGCCGTTGAGATAGGGGTCGTTGCCTGTGATGTGATAGTGGTAGATGCCAGCTGAGAAGTCGGTGGTGGCATGTTTATGTCCATGCCAGGCGTCGAGGGAGGCTTCTGCTACGAGGGTGCCATTCTCTTCAGGTCCATAGACGGGGAAGCCGTCGAGGAGGAAGCCGAGGAGGGCCGATTTGCCCACCTTTTCGACTGTCAGGTAGATGGGCTCGACGTGGTAGTGATAGAAGCCGCCGGGTGCGGGATGTCCCCAGTACCGGTCGAAGGAGACGATCTCATTGGTGAGCGGCTGGCTGGGGCCGGCGTATTGGTTGAAGAAGGGCACGCCGTTGAGGGAGACGCCGATGGGTCCCAGCGGGGTGGCTTGCTTGACAGCCGCTTCTGCGGGCTTGAGGGGGATCTTGAAGACATAGTTCTTCTCCACGATCTGGTTGGGATTCTTCTGGAAGGTGACCCCGCGGAAGGTCGTGCCGCTGAAGTTCTCGTAGAGGGCGTTGGTGGCGGGATAGTAGGGGCTCTTATGGTCGGGCAGGCCCTTACTGCGGATGGTCAGCCAGGTGCCGTCGGAGGTGATGCTGCTGGCGCCGTAGATCTTCTTGTACACTTCCGGGACGGTGGTGGAGCTGTTGCCCGCCGGCTGGCTAGTGTTTTTGTCGGAGCATGCCAGGGCGAGCAGCAGGGGTAAGGCCAGGGTTGTCAGCGGACGCGGCATGGGATGGGTTGGGTTGGGTTGGGTGGATGGAGATGGCGGATGGTTGTTTAAGCGTGGACTGTGAATGTTTTGCTAATGCCTTTCGAAGATACGGCGTCGTCAGTTGGCGGGGGATGGCTTTTCGGAGGGCAGGTTTCATTCTTACATTTGCCCAAACGCCCTGAGATGCCGGCCAACAAGAGCGCGATGCGGCGCTATCAAGTGATCGACGACTGCCTGCGGAATACGATGCGCCGCTATCCGAACCTCGCCACCCTTCGCGATAAGGTACAGTATTCCCTCGGCACCAGCATCTCCGACTCGATGTTGAACAAAGACATCGCAGAGATGAAAAGGCTCTTTGACGCGCCGATATTTTTTGACCGGGTGCGGGGTGGGTATTGCTATACGGAGCCGGACTTCTCCATCCGGCAGTTTCCCTTGCGGGAAGATGAGGTCCGTGCCCTGGAGCAGTCCATTGCCGTCTTACGGCAGGTGAGGGGTTCCGGCCTCTTTGCCCGGTTTGAGAATGCCATCGCCAAGATCATCCAGGGTTATCGCATCAGCGAGATCACGGGTGGCGACGACCGCTCCTATATCCATGTAGAGGAGCCGTTGCTGGCGGATGCCAACGAGTGGATAGAACCCTTGCTGGAGGCCATCGTGGATGGGCAGCTGCTCGCGATCGACTATATGGGCTTCGGCAGGGAAATGAAGCGGCATCTCTTCTCTCCATATCTGCTCAAACAATACCGCAACCGTTGGTATGCGGTGGGTCACTCTAGTCGGTCGAAAGACACCATCGTCTTGGCGCTGGACCGCATCCGGCAGTTGCAGTCGAGCAAGGGCTGCTTTGTGCGCGACGAGCGCTTTGAGCCGGAATCATATTTCCGTCATGCCTTCGGCATTACCCACCTGCGGGATGCGCGGCCGGAGACGGTGCGTCTGCATTTTACGCCGCTACAGGCGCCGTATATCCGTTCGCAGCCCCTGCATCATTCGCAGCGCATCCTGTCGGAGGGTCCGGAAGGGATCGAAGTCTGCCTAGAGGTCTATGTCACGCCAGAGCTCACGATGGCCATCCTCGCCTATGGCGCCACTGTCAAAGTGTTGTCGCCGACATCGCTGGCCCAGCAGATTCGTGACAGCGCCGCGGTGACGGCCCAGCAGTACAAGAATCTCTGAATGGGTTGGTCACCTGTCAAATAGATGGCAATGGAGCGGCGCAGGTTTGTAGTATAAATCCATGTCATGCGACTGATGAATATTGTCGAAACCCTGCTGCCGCGCCTCTGTGGGGCCACGGCCGTCCGCGACTGCCGCCATGTCGGCACCTATGAGGGGGAGAGCGCTTATGAGGTCGGATTTGTCAACGGAACCGATCCGGGCCCTGCGGGTGTTCGGATGACCCTGATGGTGCACCTCGACGATGTCCGGCTGCGGGCAGAGGCGGCAGCGCGCTTTCCGGGGATGATCTACGACCATGAAGACGTGGCCCACTATCTGCGCTATCGGGGCTTGCAGATCCTGCCATTTCTGGAGTCATACAATCGGCAGTCGACCGACCATGGCCGCATTGCAGAGGTCCTTTTCTCCAAGACGGGTGACATCCCGGGCCGTCGTTTCGGCATCTAGGCCGACAGGCTGCCTTCAGTCGCCAGCTTCGGGTTGTAGGCCTTCGATGATGTGGTTCACCTCGGTCTCGGTCTCCCGCAGCTTCGCCTGGCAGAATTGTATCAGCTCGGCAGCCCTTCGTACTTTTTCTGCGAGCGCATCGACTGTCACGCTGCCCTCTTCCATCTCACGGGAGAGGTGTGCCAGTTCTTCATAAGCCTTTTCGTATGTCATTGCTGGATCCATTCTGAGGGGTGTTTGTTTGGATTGTCGTGGTGAGGCGTGCGTCATGCATGTCAATGTCGAGGGTCGCGCCTGGCTGGAGCCGGCTGGCATCTGTGACGATGCGTCCTGCTTGTCGGAGGAGGGCATAGCCGCGGCGCAGCACGGCCTCGGGTGCGGCCATACGCCGAATGGTGTCTGCCTGTGCGAGGGCGGCCTGGCGGCCTGCAAGCCAGGGTGGGATGGTGGCCAGCAGCTGACGGCGGCCATGACGAAACTTCTCCCGGCTGCGTTCTAGGATTCGTGTCGGCCCCAGGCTCATCACGACACGGGCATGCGCCAGCTCCTGGTGGGAGCCCTGCAGCTGTCTGCGGACCAGCAAGGGCACTTTGCGACGTTGGGCTTCTAGTTGCTCTGCCGGCAAGCGGACGGCTTGCTGAGCGAGCTGAACCAGGCGGAGCGGCAGGGTGTGGAGGTCCCGGTTTCGGGCGGCGAGCAGCCGTTGGGCCCGAAGGGCGATTTCCCGCCCCAGCGACAGGGCAGCCATTTCGAAGCGCAGGTTGTGGGCGATGATGTATTCGGCGCATTCGGTCGGCGTCTTGGTGGCGGTGTGCGCCATCAGGTCAGTCAGGGTCTCATTGCGCAGGTGTCCGATGCCGGTGATGACGGGGAAGGGCATGCCGGCCACGGCGCGGGCGATGGCATATTCGTCGAAGAGCAGCAGGTCGGTCTGTGCCCCGCCGCCCCGGATGATGACGACGGCATGGTAGGGGATGCCTGAGAGTCGGATTTCATAGAGACGGCCCGCCAGCGCCTCTGCGTTGTCGGTGCCTTGCACCGCGGTGAAGTAGGGCTCCAGGTAAAAGGCGTAGCCTTGCTGGTGCATGGAGAGGCTGTGCTGGAAGTCTTCATAGCCGGCGGAGTGTTCGGAGGCGACCACGGCGATGCGCTGGATGACAGATGGCAGCGTCAGGCGGCTGTTGGTGGTGACATAGCGGTCGCCTTCTTTCCAGACATCCTCGGGGACTTCGCGCAGCAGCCGCTCTAGGGTCTTCTGCCGCTGTTCTTCCAACTGCCCGAGGGTGTAGCGGGCGTCGATGTCGTGGAGGGTGAGTTTTAAGCCGTAGACGACATGGTACTCGACGCTCACAGCGACTAGCACCAGTATGTCATTGCCAAAAGACTTTCCGGTCAGGCGTTCGAAGCTTCGGATGCGCCGATTGCCTTCCGCCCATGCCACGGCTCCGCATTTGGCCACCAGTCCATGGGCTCCTTTTTCTACCAGGTCGAAATAGTGATGGTCCTTTTGCGGGTAATACCGGTGGTTGGCCACTTCTGCCAGCACCCACCAGGTCTGTCCGCCAAACCGGTCGTCGAGGGCGGAGCGGATGGCTCCGGCCAGGTCTGAAAGGCGTATGGGAGCGGTGGAAGGCATGCGTCGGACTGGGCGTATGTGGGGGAAAATACATCAATTGCGGCACTCATCCCCCGGCAGAAAAATGGAAGGGATGGTGCCAAGCGCGATAATTTTGTCAATATCTGCTTATTGCCAATACGTGGCAATTACAGAACCCATATTTATCGGCTTATGCACACCCTGACGGATGTCCACATGATGTTTGCGGAGTGTTTTCCGGAGTCGGACCTACGCCCCTTTGCCTGGCTGCTGTCGAAGTGTCTGGAAGAGGGGCACGTATGCCTGCGGATGGAGGAGCTTCCGGAACGCTCGGAGGATTTACCATACCCTAGCCTGCCGGCCGATCGGCTGCAGGGCCTGCGACAATGGGTGGGGCAGCCAGGAGAGCGAAAGCCTTTCATCCTTGAAGAGGGGCGACTGTACCTGCAGCGCTATCATGCCTATGAGGCCCGCATACTGCAGCGCCTGGAAGAGCTAGTGGAAGCTGGTCGCCGTCACCGGATGGAGCGCTGGGCGCGTCTGGAGGCACAGGCTGGGCTGATCCAATCGCTGGGCGCGACACATGACTTAGGGGGTCTTTCTGCGGAGGAGCGGGTAGACTGGCAGCTGGTGGCTGCCCTCAATGCGCTCACGGATCAATTCAGCATCATCACTGGCGGCCCTGGCACGGGTAAGACCACCACACTAGCCAAACTGCTGCGGATTCTCTTCGCATGCGAGCCACAGGCTCGTGTGGCCCTGGCGGCCCCGACGGGCAAGGCCGCCATGCGCATGCTTGAGTCGCTCCAGCGCAGTGCGCAAGATTTCCCCCTGGAGGTACGCCGTCGCCTCGAGGCCCTCCATCCAAGCACGCTGCACCGCCTGCTGGGATGGCAGAAAGGACAGGTATCCTTTCAGCATGGAGTTGGACGGCCCCTGGATGCTGACCTCGTCGTTGTCGACGAAGCGTCGATGATAGACCTTCCCCTCTTTGCCAAACTCCTCGACGCCTGTGGACCGCAGACGAGGCTGGTGTTGCTGGGTGACAAGGACCAGCTCGCCTCTGTCGAGGCCGGCAGCCTGCTGGGCGACCTCTGCCTGGCGGCAGATGCGGCTGGGTCATATGCCTTCGAGTCGGTGAAGGCCGACTGGCTCAACGGGTTTATCACCGACCCTGCCCGGCAGCTCACCGATGTCCATCGGGGTCCTGCCGGTGGACTGCTGGCCGGTCGCATCGTCGAGCTTCGCCTCAGTCACCGATTCCGCGCCCAGGGTGAGATCGGCCGGCTCAGCCGCGCCATCATCGCCGGCCAAGCCGATGTCGTGATGGCCATGGCCGACGGTCCTGCCAGCCCAGAACTGCGTTTCGACACGCAGGCTTCTGAGGCCGCACTCGGCGAGTTCGTCGAGGGCTATGCCGACTATATCCGCGAGCAGGATCCACTGCTGGCATTGAAGAAGCTCAACCAACTTCGGGTACTCGTTGCCGTTAAAGAAGGCCCCCGTGGGCTGCATGCCGTGAACCGTGGCATCGAACAGATTCTGCAGTCGCAGCGCCTGATCCTGACGGGCACTGACTTCTATCTCAACCGTCCGGTGATCGTCACTCGCAACAACTATGAGTTGGGGCTTTTCAACGGGGATGTTGGCATCACCCGACAGGAGGGAGGCCGCTGCCGGGTGTATTTCGAGGCGGAGGGTGGCGGCCTGCGGCATGTCGCCGCCGCCTCCCTCAGTCACTGTGAGACGGTCTATGCTATGACCATCCATAAAAGCCAGGGCTCTGAATTCGACCGAGTGCTCCTATGGCTGCCAGAGGGGACTGACACGCCCATCCTCACCCGCGAGTTGCTCTACACGGGCGTCACCCGTGCCCGGGCTTCCGTGGTGTTGCACGCCCCCACGGAGACGCTGCGCTATTCCGTCGAACAACAAGTGCGCCGTGCCTCCGGCATCCCCGACCGGCTTGGTGCATGGCGGCCGACGAGCCATGTATGACCCTTTCACTCTACTCCTATGCCCATAGCCCTTCATGTCTCGAACGACCTTAGTGTGCTGGCCAGCCGGCTTACGACAGGCCTGCAGGGTGGGGGACGTGACCCTTTCCTGCCAGACTGGATCGTCACCCAGACAGAAGGCATGAACGACTGGCTCCGGCAATGCCTCGTCCGTGACCTGGGCATTGCCACCAACCTGCGTTTCTGCTCACCCGACGACATGGTGACGCAGGTCCGGCACTGGATACAGCCGACGGGTCGCCAGCCACTCGACAAGGAGACGCTGCGATGGTCGCTCTTCGGATGGCTGGGTACAGAGGCCTTCCTATCCGACTATCCTGCCAAGGCCGCCTATTTCACCGAAAGCGACATCCGCCGCATCTCTCTGGCCGATGAGATGGCAGACCTCTTCGACCAGTACCAGATCTACCGACCGGGACTGCTGGAAGAATGGGAGGCGCGCCAGCGGATGGGCAGTGGAGCTGCTGACTGGCAAGAATGGCTTTGGAGGCAGATCCTGGAGCAGCTGGGCGATGCATACACTGACCGCGTGGCCGCCAAGCGCAGCCTGCGCCAAGCCTTGCAGGACCCCGAAGCCCAGGGGCAGGTACTGCGTCGCATGCCCTCGCTCCATGTCTTTGGCGTGGCCGTCATCACCCCCTACCACCTCGAGATCATATACGTACTCTCGCAGTTCGTGGATGTGCACATTTTCCTTGTAAATCCCGCCCCAAACGAATACTGGCTAGAGGATCGGACCGAACGCCAGCTGGCAGCCCGCCGTGGCAGTGGGGCCCGCCCCCTGCCAGCACCTTCCGACGTGCCACTGGGCAATGAACTGCTGCTGCATCTTGGCGGACTTGTCAAAGACTCTTTCTCGCTGCTCTTCCAGGACCAGGACATGATCAACCGCTATGACCCGGAAGAGGTGCCGCCACCCCCGGGGGACTGCCTCCTCCATAAGATCCAGCGAGACATCCAGCTGAACTTGACGGGAGACCGGCGGGAACAGCTGCTGCCCGGTGATATCCTCGACGGGTCGCTCGTCCTCAGTGGTTCCTACACCCCTCTGAGGGAAGTGGAAGCCCTCTACAATCATCTCGTCTCGCAGGTGCAGGAGCGCGCCGACGGCATCTCTCCCCGTGACATCCTGGTGCAGGTCACAGATATCGATCTATATGCGCCTTTCATACAAGCCGTCTTCGGCCATGCCACCTATGAGATCCCCTTCAGCATTGCCGATCAGTCAGTGACAGCGGACAACAACATGTTCACGGCGCTGCAGTCGCTGCTCCTTCTCGACGCCCGACAGATGAAGGCGGAAGATGTGCTGGAGCTGCTTGAGTCGCCATACATCCGCCAGCGTTTTGGCATTACAGATGCCGGAGAACTCCGGGAGGCTGTCCGCCAGGCCGGCATTGTCTTCAGCCTGGAAGGTCGCAGGGATGATGACACCCGACTGGTCAGTTGGCATCATGGCTTGAAGCGGATCCTCTATGGGCTTTGCCTCTCGGGAGGGGATGCATATACAGACGGAGTGGAAGCGCTGATGCCGCTCGACACCGCCGAAGGCGCGGCAGGAATGGAACGCATCCGCCTGCTCCATTTCATGCAAGTGCTGGAGCGGATGCTGCAGGAACGGCAGGCGCCGCGCACCGTGGCGGGCTGGGCGCAATACCTGCGGCGCCTGATGGAGGAAATGGTCTTTGCCTCCGGCCTGCGAGAAGATGAGGACCATGCACATTTTGTGATGCTCACCGAGGAGCTGTCGGCCCTCGACGAGCGGGTGAAGGTGGCCGTGCCCTTCGACGCCTTCCGCCATAGCTTTCTGTATCGGCTGACCCGCCAGCAACGTTCCCGCTCCTTCCTCTCCAAAGGCGTCACCTTCTGCTCCATGGTGCCGATGCGCAGCATCCCTTTCCGCATCATCGCCCTGCTGGGCATGGACTATGACAAGTTCCCGCGCAAGGACAGCCAAGTACGCTTCAGCCATCTGCTGGCCGGCGAGCCAAGGCTGGGAGACCGCAACATACGCAACAACGACCGGCACCTCTTTCTGGAGACCTTGCTCTCCGCCCGTGAACAGCTGTACATCAGCTATTGCTCCCGCGATGAAAAGGACGCGGCGGAGCGGCCACCCTCTTGCCTGGTGGACGAGCTGATCGACTATGTCGCCAAGGGGATGGACGGTGATCCGGATGCCGATGCGCTCCGCCGGCGATGGCTGCAGCAGCACCCCCTGCATGGCTTTAGCCGCAGGTATTTCAGCGGGGAGCCTTGCTGGCGCAACTACCTCCCGGAGGCCCGCTTCCGGACGGGCATCGACGTTCAAGAAGGAGTGCCACGCCTGCAGGCTACAGACCTGCAGGTGGTGGACATCGACGCGCTGGCCTACTTCCTGCAGAACCCTCCCCGCACCTATCTGCAGCGGCAGCTCAACGTTCGCTACAACGACGAAGAATGGCTGCTGCCCGACCACGAGCTCTTCGAGTTGGACAGCCTGCAGGGCTACACCCTGCAGCGAGACCTGCTGACGCTCCCTGCCACCGGTGCCGACAGCTATGCGGCTGGCCAGTCGCAGATCGGCGCGCTGCCCCTCCACAACATGGGAAAGGCACTGGTAGCGTTTACGCTAGAGGCGATGCAGCCCCTTCGCTCAGACTACCAGCAAGCCTGCCATGGCCGTACGGCCACAGAGGCGACCCTCGATATTCCCCTCCGGGAAGGGCGGATCACTGGCTGCGTCAGCGACCTCTACGGCGAAGACTTCGTAGTGGCCTGCACCGCCTCCAGCTATTATAAGCACCTCCTGGCTGCCTATGTGCGCTACCTGGCGCTGCTCGCAGCGGGGCGCTCCGTCTCGCTGGTGTTCGTCACAAAGTCTGTCTCCGGCCAGCACCGCATCGCTGCAGGCACGATCCCAGCCACGACCGCCCAGGAACGCCTGGAGCAGTTCGTGGACTTCTACCGAGATGGACATGCCGCCTATTTCCGCTTCTATCCCAACCTAGCGCGGAAAGGATTCATCATGCTGCGCGGCAGCTTTGAAGACATGACCGATGTCCTGGAACGACTGGAAGAGGATCCCCGGAATTTTGAATTTAAAGACGACTACCTGCGCAAGGCCATGGAGCATGGTTTCTTCTCGGCCGACACCTATGGCCAGCTACAGGAAAATGTGGACAGCATCCTGCAACCGTTGGCGAATGCACTGCCCCACCTATTCACCTGAACAACACCCATGCCTGAACTGCATACCGACTTCAACCCTGCCACCGTCTCGCTCGCCCATAGCAACCTCATAGAGGCCAGCGCCGGCACGGGCAAGACCTATTCCATCGCACTCCTGGCGGTGCGGCTGGTCTTAGAGCGGAGCATTCCGCTGGAGAAGATTTTGATGGTGACGTTCACCCGGGCAGCCGCGGCAGAACTGGAGCTGCGGGTGCGCCATTTCATCCGCCAGGCCTTGCGCATGGCCCGGGCAGGGGCCTACAGCCAGGACCCCCTGGGGCGACTGCTGGCCGGCTACTGTGCCCATCCGGATGGTAGAAGCCAGGCAGTAGCGTTGCTTGCAGCAGCGCAAGTCAACTTGGACCGGTTGCAAGTGAGCACCATCCACAGCTTTTGCCAGCAGGTGATGAGGGAGTACGCCTTCGAGACCGGGCAGGTCTTTGGTTTCGAGACCCTCAGCCCTGAAGAGCATGACCGCATCTTGGCAGACGCCTTTCATGAGTACTGGCGGCAGCATGTGACCGTGCTGGACCGGCGGCTCCTCCGGCTGCTGCTACAGACAAACCTCAGCCGCCGCGAGGTGCTGGCCATCGTGAAGCAGGGCATCGACGGGAAGGTGCCGGCAGCCTTGGAGCCGATACCGGACGACTTTCTCAGCAGCGCACACCAACAGCAGCTGACAGCCATCTTAGCCGGCTGGCAGCAGGAGGTGCAAGAAATCGAAGCGGAGACGGAGGCGGCCTTCGAAGCGCATGCCACCCAATGGCGGGCAGCCATCCAGGGCAAGAAGCTCGTGACGGCCGCCTTTGGAGAGGCCCTAGCGGAACGCGACTGGCAGGCGCTGCGCACAGCCATCCTGCAGAAGCAGAAGACAGCATACACCAAAGACCTCTTCGGCCCACTGGTGGATCGTGTCAGCGACATCGAAACGATCAGACAAAAAAGCATTGACTTCGGCCGAAAAATGACACATCAAATCTGCTGCGCTGCCTTCCAGACGGTGCAGGCAGCCTTGCAGGAAGCCAAAGCCGCCCGCGGGGCCATCACCTTCGATGATATGATCCGCCAGCTCTCAGAAGCCTTGCAGACGGAAGCGGCGCAAGACAGGTCAATGCAGGCCGACAGCCTCTGCCGGCAGCTGCGGAAGCATTATGAGGCTGTCTTCATCGATGAATTCCAGGACACCGACCGCGAGCAGTACTATATCTTCCGGCAGCTGTTCGGCCAGGGTACGGTGTTGTTTTATATCGGAGACCCCAAGCAATCCATCTATGGATGGCGGAAGGCCGACATCTCCACCTATTTTCGGGCGGCGGCTGAAGTGGACCACATTCACCGCATGCAGGTCAACTGGCGCTCTAACCCCGCCCTCATCAGCGCCATGAACGTCTTCTTCCAGCCGCGGCCTGAGACCGACACCTTCGCCTATCAGGGAAATTCCGATCAAATCACCTACGTGCCCATCGTCTCGCCCGATCCCAACACCAAAGGGGTGCTGCACTACGGCGACGCGGCACCACCACCCATCCGCATCGCCTCGTTTCCCAACAAGAAGTCGCTGCGCAAGGGATTCCTGCAGCTCACCACGGCCCTCCTGCGCGACCCTCAGTATCGCATCCTGGAGCCGACCGGATACCGGCCTGTGAAGCCTTCCGACATCGGCATCCTGGTGCGTACCAACCAGGAAGGCCGTGTGATCAAAGAGCTGCTGGCGCGGCAGCGCATCCCGGCCGTCACCATCGACGACGCCAAGCTGTTGGAGGCCCCGGAGGCCCGCGAACTGTTCTACGTCCTGGAGGCTGTGCACGACATCACCCGAGCCCATATCAACCGGGCGCTGTTGACACGCATCGGCGGCTACGATCGCGACCGCCTGCAGCGGGCCGACGAGGAGGCCATCCTGCAACGGTTCCGCAAGTATAAAGAGGCCTGGGATGCAGAGGGTGTCTTTGTGATGCTGCGCCGTTTCCTGGCCGATCATGGCGTAGAAGATCTGTTCCATCACCCGGACCTCGCCCACCCGGAACGTACCGTCTCCAACATCCTCCAGCTCACGGAACTGATGCATAAAGTGTCGGTACGGAGGAAATACGATGCAAGGGAACTCCTTCAGTGGCTGAAGAAAGGCATCGATGGCGAGATACGCGACGGCGACGAGTACCAGCAACGCATCGAAAGCGATGAGGAGGCCGTCCGCATCGTAACGATCCATAAGAGCAAGGGGCTGGAATACAACATCGTCGTGGCACCCCACCTGGACTTTGTCGTCAAGTATGAGCATATCCAGTCGATCAGCTACCGCGACCCAGCCGACAACGGATACTATACCATCGGCACCAGCCTCCGAAATGCGCAGCAGACAGCCCACTACGAAGTACAGACGCAGCAAGAGCACCGACGGCTCCTCTATGTGGCATTGACCCGCGCGCGCATGGCCTGCTGTATCCTCGCTTCTGAGGCGTCGTATCACAACGGCTCCACCCTACGCTACTTTCGGGGTGAGCTCGCCGCCGCCGCCGTTGACCCGGCCTGCATCGACACCCAATGGCAGCTGGAGGCGGGATCGCCACTCCCACCCCCGGCTGTAGCTGCCGGGGCCACTGCCACCCGCGCCTATGCGACGGCCCCCGCCTTTGGGCAGCACCTGCTACAGCGCAACTGGCGGCGGACAAGCTATACTGGCTTGAGCCCGGACTACCTCCCACAACCTGTCGTGCGGGGAGACGGCTATGCGAGCGAGTATGACCGTTTTGTCTTCCAGGACATCCGAAGGGGGGCCCATTCCGGAAACCTCATCCATTACATCTTCGAGCGCATCGACTTCCGCCGGCCCGAAGGCTGGCCTGCGGTCATCGACAAGGCCATTCGGAGACTCTCGGCCCTGCCTTCAGAGGCGTTTATCCCTCAGATGCAGGAGATGCTGGCGCAGGTCCTGGGCGCCTCGCTGGTCCCTTCCTCCGACCTGCGCCTAGCAACGGTCGGCTGGGAGGACCGCATCAGCGAGCTGGAGTTCGACTTCCCGTTGACGGAATTCGTGACTGACCAGCTGGCGGAGCTGGCGCTGCAGAGCCCGACACCCTTCGCCATCCGGCCGGGCCTCCCCTTGGAAGGCATCATGAACGGGAAGATCGACCTAGTCTTCCGTCATGGCGGAAAGTATTGGATCCTCGACTGGAAGTCGAACCATCTGGGCGACCGGCTAGAGGATTATTCCGCGTCGCACCTCCAGGTAGCCATGGGTGAACACAACTATCACCTGCAGTATCACATATATTCGCTGGCGTTGCGGCGCTACCTCAGGGCCCGGCTGCCAGACTTCCGCTATGAGCGGGATTTTGGCGGCTGCCTCTATCTCTTCGTGCGTGGGGTGCGCATCGGTGCCCCGACAGGCGTCTTCTTCCACAAGCCCGACGAAGGGCTGCTCGACCGGATGGAGGTGCTGACGACGGGCCGGCAAGCCACTGCCAGCGAGGGGCTGGCCGGTTTGGGGCAGGAAACGATGGGGTAGGCATACAAGAACAGGATGGCAGTCAGAATCATGCATACGGCCGACAACCACCTCGGCCTCGAATTCAGGAACCAGCCGCTCCACCGCGACCGCCTTAAGCAGGAACGGATGGATGCCCTCGCCCGCATCGTCGAAGAGGCCAATGCCAGGGGCTGTCATTTTCTGGTGGTGGCAGGCGACCTATTCGATCACGTCCACGTGCCCGTCAAGCTGGTGCGGGATGCGTGCGATCTGCTCAAACGCTGTACTGGAGAGGTGCTGATCCTTCCTGGCAACCATGACTATTATGAGGGCCCGGAATCCCGTCTGTGGCGGCTTGTCGCCGATGCTACCATCGGCACGCACATCCATCTGCTGACCGAATACGCTCCCGTCACATTTCCTGTAGAGGAGCGGGAAGTGGTGTTCTATCCCTGCCATTGTCCGAGCAAGCATGGCGAGTCTTCGCTGACGGGCTGGGTGGCCTTGGAGGGGAAGTCGCCCGAGGCCTTGCACATCGGTATCGCACACGGAAACGTCGAGGGACTGGGCTGGGACGATGAAGGCAATTACTTCCACATGGGCCTGCAGGACCTCCGTTCGGCGGGGGTTGCTTGCTGGCTTCTGGGGCATATCCATACCCCTTCCCCAGTACCTGGCTATACGGGGCCAGACATGTTCCTGATGCCGGGCAGCCATACGCCCGAGCACGTGAAGCGCACGACGGAAGGGTATGCCTGGTATATCGAAGCGGAGGGTCCGGGTGCAATCCGCTGTGAGCGTTTCCGGTCGGGCAGGTTCCGCTTCCGCCGTCACGAGAAGTCGCTCCAAGGCCCTGCGGATATTGAAACGTTGCGGAGGGAGCTGCAGCATGCCGAGGTGGCCCAGACGCTGCTGGACCTGCGCCTGCAGGGGCGCCTCACGGAGGAGGAGATGTCTGACCTCATGCAGTTGGAGCAGTCCCTGCGCGATCAGTATCTCGACGTGGCGCTGCAAGCAGATATTCTAAAGCGCATCGACGCGGGCAAAATCTCTGCTGCCTTCCCGGACGGCAGCTATCCGAACCGCCTGTTGACGGCTCTTTCCATGGATCCGTCCGATGGGCATGCCCTGCAGCTGGCATATGATCTGATCACAATCAAGGAGTCATGAGGCTGACCCGCATCCGTTTGCATCCATTTGCCGGTATGGCCGACAAGACTTTCTCGTTTGGGAGAGGGCTCCAAGTTGTGCTGGGGGAGAATGAATATGGCAAGTCGACGCTTTTCAGGGCTATTGCGGCGGTGCTGTTCAAAGTGGTGAGGCTGCGGAAGAACTCGGAAGATTTCAAGTCCCTTGAACGGTGTTTTCCGGCGACGGGTGGCGCAGCCGTGCGGGTGACCCTGGACTTCGAGTCTGATGGCCAGGGCTATGTTCTCCAAAAGAGCTGGAACCTCGATGCCAGCCAGTCGCAGGTCTTGCTCAAGTCTGCCTCTGGCGAGCTGCAGGGTGATGCGGCGGAGCAGGCCTTGTCCAGGCTGCTGGTCTTGAATCGCGCCAGCTGGGAGCGGATGTTGTTCATTCCGCAGTCATCCATTCACGACACGATCGAGCAGCTGGCAGGCGCGCAGGCCTCCCTTGATCCGTTGCAGCTGTTTCTGACTGAGGCCGACCCGTTCGACAAAGAGGGGTTTGTCCGGCAGGTGCGCGCCAGGCGGCAGCGGCTGGTCTCTAGATGGGATGAGGTCTGGGAGCGTCCGGAGGGCGGGCGAGGCATCGAGAACCCCTGGCAGCGAGAGGTAGGGCTCTTGCTGGAGTCGTGGTATGAGCGGGAGCGCGCCCTGCAGCAGCGGGAGCAGATCCTGCGGTCGGAGCGGCGCATCGGTGTGCTGCATGCGGACATTGCTCAACAGCAGTCGGAGATAGTGGCCCTCGACGCATTCCTGCAGACCGGGGGGCCGCTGCTCTCAGATGCCAGCCGTTCGCTGGAGTTGGATATTAAGCAGCAGGAGATCCACCGTCAGGCCGATGCGTTGAAGAAGATCCAGTCCGACTGGCTGACCGACCGGGGCGCATTGCCCACGCTGCGCGACGCATTACAACGCCACCAGGAGGAGGCCGTCATCTTGGAGGCTGAGCGTCAGCATGCTGCTCGTAAGGCGGCGGCGGCGGAGCTGCTGCGGCGGGAGGCGGATGTGCAGGAACTGCGGCGGCAGCTCGAGACAGCCCAGCTGCAGTTGCAAGGCATGCCGGTCATCCCGGATGCCGACTGTCAGGAAGCGCAGGCACTCGACCGCCAGTGCAAGGATGCCCAGGTCCGTCTCGAAGCACAGCGATTGCGGGCCATGCTGGAGGCATCATCGCCGTTGCAGGTGCAGGTGTCGGTCCCCGGCGCATCCCTGCAGGCGCTGCCGCTGGTTCCGGGCCATGCGGAGGTGGTCGACGCTTCGGGCTGGATCGAATGTACGTATGGCGACTTGCAGCTGCGGGTCGTGAGCGGGCAGGTCGATGTCGAAGCATTGCTGCTAGCCATCGATACGCAACGGCAACAGCTGCAGGCGCTCTTTGCCCTCCACGGGGTAGCCGATCTGCCTGCCCTGCTGCAGCAACGGCAGGCGCGGGAGGCCCTCGTCCGCCAGCTCGGGGATTTGCAAGGGCGGCTACAGGCGCAGCTGGGAGGTAGGACCCTGGCAGCATGGGAGGCTGAGTTGAAGGAGTTGCAAAGCCTGCCTTCATGCCGCGATCTGACAACGCTGCAGCCGGTGATCCGGGCCAATGGCCAGCTCATTGGCGAGCAGCAGAAGTCTGTGGCAGACGCATCCAAGAGGATCGACGAATGGGGGAAAGCCTACGGCACGCCGGAGGCCTTGCTCGAGCAGGTGGCAGATCTGCGGTTTCGTTGGAAGGAATTACGGGAAGAAGCGTCGCGCCTGCAGCCGCTGCCGGAAGGTTATGACACAGCGTCGGCCTTCATCGACGACCTACAGCAACGGCAGCGCCGTCGGGACGAATTACAGCTATCTCTGACGGAATGGCTTGAGGAGCGCAGCAACCTCTTGGGCGGCCTAGAGCAGCAGCCGTTCAGTGCCGATGAGCTCCTCGAGCAGCAGCAGCTGGCAGAGGCCAAGCACCAACAATACCGCCAAGAAGCCAAATCCCTGCAACGGATCCTCGAAGTGCACGACCACCTGCAAAAGGGCGCTGCCGACGATCCTTTCCGTCAGGTCGGGACACGTATGGAGGCGCTGCTGTCCCGGCTCAGCGGCGGAAAATATCAGCAGGCGGAGTTCCGCGACAATCTTCCCGTACGCATCGGTGCCGACGGTGTCATGCTGGGTACCGAGTTCCTGAGCACGGGCATGCGAGGCACACTGGCACTGGCTGTTCGGCTGGCCTATGCCGAGGTATACCTCACCGGTATGGACGGGTTCATGCTGTTGGACGACCCCTTTACCGAGCTGGATGCCCAGCGCCGGCAATATGCTGCCGAGGTGTTGAAGGAGTTGGCCATGGAAAAACAGATCATCCTGTTCACTTGCCACCCGCAGCATGCGGCCCTGTTCGTGGCGGAACAGCCGTCAGGGTAGCAGTGCTTTGGGTGCACTGGTCCACAGCCTTGGAAATCCGCACAATTTTGCCCAAAGATCCGCCGAGAGAATAGGGCCAGTGCCAGCATCAGCCCCACTGATACGTTGCAGTTAACTAGACATCCGGCCTCGAGGCTAGCTGGAAGTAGTTTGTATTTTCTAATGCCCTGTCGGTCTGCACATCTTATGTTCTGCCTTTTTCAATCGCTCGGCGGTGGGCGACGAGATAGACTTAGCGCTCGAGATGGGGCTTGCCGCCCGTTGGGCCATTGAGATCAAGCGAAGTGCTGTCGCATCGCTGTTGAAGGGATTTTACCGGGCCTGTTTGGACATCGGTGCCACGGAGCGCTTCCTCTTCCATGACGGAATGATAGCGTCTACACTGCCAGATGGCGTACAGGCCTGCCCCTCACTGAATTTATACGACGGCTGATGGCGCTGCAGGAAAAATAAAATGTAGTGGGTTGGCGTGCGGATGCCTGGCTTTGTGAAGCGGCTCACTTATGCTCATAGCCCAGGTGGCAGCGGGCATCTCGTCAGTCCGCTCAGCACGGCGGCCCAGACAGGATCGCTGGCCAGTACTTCCTCCTCCCCGAAGAGGATGATTTGATGCCGGGCCCTGGAGAGGGTGACCAGAAGCTTCCGGTCGAGATTGATTTCCCGGATGGATCCTTCAGGGTTTGAATGTCGATAGCTGCCCGGCGTGCGCAGGACGGACATCTGCGTGGGATGACATACGGCAAAGGAGGCGAGGATGATGTCTTTTTCAGATCCCTGGAAGCGTTCGACGGTGTCGATGGCAAGGGTCTTGAGTCCGGGTGTCTGGCTCAGATGTTCACGGATCTTGGAGATCTGTGTTCGCCAGGGTGTCACTACGCCGATGTCTGCAGAACAGAAGTCATCGCCCAGGGATTGTTGCATATACTGCAGCAGGGCGGCGATGCGGGTGGCTTCTGCCACATGGTATTTGGGGGTCTCTGCCCGAGGGCTGGGTACGAAGACTGTCCGGCCTGCCTCCAGCACTGCCTGCCAGGGGCTGCCACCCGGTAGTGTCCGTCCCTTCCAGCCGCTACCGGGGGCTGCCTGGCGCTCAAGTCCGCTGCGCAGCCGATGTCCGTACCAGGGGTTGATCAGGGCTGCGATGGACTCGTGCATCCGATACTGTGTGTCGAGCATGCCATAGGCTTCTGCCCAGCCTTTCTCCGTGGCGTTTCGCATGAGCCGCTCGAAGACCGAGGCAGTAAGTGTGCGGATATCTATGTCTGTTAGTAGGGGGTCGTGCACAGTACAGCAAGAGGCGTCTTGGGTGATGATCGGCGGGAGTTGGTTTTGGTCGCCGATGAGGATGTACTTGTCAAACGCCAGCAGCATGCCTGCGAGCTGTGCCTCGTCGAGCTGGGAGGCTTCGTCAACTATGAGGGTGTGGAGGTCAGCTTTGAGCTGTCGGAGGTTGTCGAGTTGCGTGGTCAGGGTGGCCACGGTCGAGAGGAAGACTCGGTGCGACTGCAGGTAGCGGCGGGCCCCTTCGACATCAAGGCAGTCGATGAAGGATTGCAGGCCTGTATCTTGGAAACGGCTGCCGAGCCTCATGAAGGGGATCTGTCGGGCCTCTAGCCGGGCTGCGATTTCCTCGACGGCACGGTTGGTGAAGGCTACGACGGCCATGCTGCCCGGCATATTCAGCTGCGAGGCTACGAGGCTAGTGAGGAAGGTGGACGTCTTACCGGTGCCGGGGGGGCCTTGCACCAGGTAGTAGTCTTTGGCGGCGAGGGCACTGCGGAGGAGGGCTGCCTGGTTCTCATTGAGTCCTATCGGGTCGATGTTGGGCGGTATTCCGACATTAGGTCTTTGAAGGCCTACCAGGCGTTCGAAGCGGCCTTTCGTGGTATTTGAGACGATGGCAAAAAGTTGTTGGGCGGCCTTCCATTTCGACTTTTCATTTCCATCATGCTCGACGGCCCATTCCGGGTAGCGGGTAAAATGGGAAGCGTCGAGCTGGCGGTTCTGGAGGGCCACGCAGAGTGTATCGGCGTCCATCTCTTCGATGCGAGCTTTGACGAGCTGTTGGTGGAGGGGGTTGGACTGTCCTCTCTGGAGGCCATGGATGACCACCAAGTCGCCACTCCGGAAATTATGCTCGCGGGGCTGGGGGATATGGAAATGCACTCGGGCGGTGTCGGCGTCAAGGGCAAGGAAGCGAAGGCCTGCCAGAGCGCTGAACTGCACGCATTTCTCTTCGATGGGTTCGCGCCAGAGGGCGGCGAAGCCGTTGCGTTCTTCCTGGCGGCCGGGCGACAGCGATCTTCCGCATTTCATGTCGAGGTATTCCCGAAGCAGGAAGGATAACAGGGCCAGGTAGTAGGCCTTCTTTCGCGGGTCGGCCTCGCGGAAGGCAGCCTGGAATGCGTCGATGCGTTCTTTGTGGAAGCGTTGCAACCTTGTGGTGTCGAGTGTCAGCAGCGTCTCCAGCGGGCCTGCGTCGCCATCTGCGAGGCGGAGAATGCCGGATACGACTTCATTGCGCAGGCGCAGCAGGCGCGCCCGCACCGAGGGACTGATGGCGACGTTCCTTTCTACCTGGCGGTCGGCACCGGAGTAAATGACGGCCGAGGTGCCGGAGCGTTGGGGACCGAAGACCGACTCCAGCAGCATGTTATAGCCGACGACCTGCATGCCGTGCTCCATCTTGCAGCGGCCGTTGTTGGGTGCATTGCCGCTTTTGAGTTCGAAGATGTCTTTCCGGAGGGGGTCTTGGGGGTCTTCTACCAGGAGGTCTAGTCGGCCTTGCAGCCCCCAGCGGGCCGACAGGAAGCTGGGTTCGATGCGGACGAGCTGACCCTGCAGTCTGTCGGTGACGGCGCGCAGGCGCGGCCCATGGACTGCCTCAATTCGGGTGAGCAGCGGGGCCAGGCGGGCTTGGCCAACCGTAAGGGCCTGTGTGAAATGCTCGCGGAGGGCTGCCTGGGTGGCAGACTGGATACTGCCGCCGGGGTGGCGGATGCTTTCGTCGAGGACGCTGTTCACGAGGGTGCCCAGGAAGGCAGGGAGGGAAGAGGGTTGTGGCACCAGGTGTGCGGCGAAGAAGAGGGCTGGGTTGCCCTCCTTGCCTTCGAAGCAGTTGGCCAAATCGCTGACATCCATGAGCAGGTCAGGTTCCAGGATGACCAGGCTCTGCGGGGTCGACTGGTAGTGGTTGCCTGCGCTTCCCAGCCGCTGGCAGTGGGTGACCAGGAACTGCTGAAAGGGCTGCAGGAGGGGCTGCAGGTAGCTGAGCAGGCAGGCCCCCTGATCGGTGAGGGTGAGTTGTAGCTCGCCGAGGGCTTCCTCCCTGCAGCGGACGGTGAAGGAAGTCTGGCCGTCTATGGTCTGAAGGGCGGAGGGGGGCTCGGTGGCGAGGACTTGTAGCGTCTCCACCTTGGCCTCTTCGCGTGGCTTCTCGGGCCTCAGCCGGCGTGTGCCCAGCGATCGGTATTGGAGGGCCAGCGGCTCCGGTACGGGGGTATCATAGAGGTATGCTACGGCCTCGCAGATGGCCCTGAGCGATAGCAGCCAGTCGTCGGCGTCAGGCTCCAAAGCGAGAGTTCCTGTGGGACGGGTGTAGCGCCGCAGGGCATGCAGCTGCTGCCGGATGGATGCATCAGTATGCCTGGATTCGAAGACGAACTCCATGCGGCCGTAGAGGTTGAGGAAGCTGCGGTTTTCGAGGAGGGTACATTCGCGGAACATTGCCTCTAGCGCGTTTCTAAAGGCCCGTAGGGAAGGATGGGAAGGCCCCTGGCCGGCGCTCATCGATATCTCTGCATACCACTTGTCTCCACGCGCCGGCATCATCGAACTGGGCATCCGGTGAAATTACGGCAAGTGGATGGATGCCTTCCTCCCCTTTTCAGAAAATGGATGAGGGGTCGCCTGTTGGATTCCACCCGGCTGCAGGGGCACCGCATGCTTTGCCCTGCCTTGAAAAAAAGGGCGAATGGAGCACTTATGCTTTTGCCCATGGGAGTATTTTTAGAAACTTCCAATAAGTTTGATCTAGAAAAACTTTACATGTCGCAAGAGTGCCTACTTTAAGGTGACTTGGACTGCTGGCCATTACTGCCTTCGCCCAATCCCCTGACCGCTTGAGCTACCAGTCCATCATGCGGAACGCATCCGGCAATGTGGTCGCCAGCCAGTCTGTCAGGACGTGGGTAGTAACGACCGCTTTGCCTGGATGGAACTGTCCCGTTTTTTTGGAATAACTGGCCCTGTTCCAGGGCATGGGCCGAGCGATCGGCTTTACCCTGCATAGCAGGTATTGTACCAGGGCTCAAAATCTTTTCACCCGGAAGTTGAGGGTGACGGGAACGTTCCTACTTGTGGAGTCAAGTAGGGTGGCAATCATATTGCCTTCCACATTGCCGAGGACATCCCATTTGGTGATGTCCACTTTGGCCCCATTGGTGTTTGCATTTCGGAGGCCATTAGCAGAGAACGTTAACAATGTCTTTAAGCCAACGGTTCCGTCGGTAGCAATCAAAAAGGATATAAGTGATATGGTCTGATTATTAAGGCTATAACCACTTACAAAAAATTGACTAGGGCTACCCTGACCTTGAGCGGATCTGTATTGGGCGTTAATGGAATCCTTGGGTGTCATGATCTTGAACAGGGGGCCATTGATGGAGTATTCGATGAAATAATTCTGTGCAACAACGGCCACGCAGATTCTGATGTCTCCGGTCGATGCGTTGGCGCTGGTGAGGTTGATCCTGGTGACATCTCCTTCGCGATTGCTGTTTGCATCATATCCGGTGGCATCGGCGGTGGTGGCGTTGTTGCAGTCCGGGAACCTCAGGGAGAAGCGTCCCAGGCTGTCTATCGCGGAGCGGTAGGCGCGGTCTTGCACCAGTAGGCTGAAGTAGCCCCGCTTGACGGGCTGGTTGTTGCAATCGATCAGGCGGCCAGCGACCTCCACCCATCTGACCTGGGAGGAGGGCACCTGGTAGCTGCCGAAGTCGGTATCGGTGTTGACGGGCCCGATCGACTTTGTGAACAACACTTCTCCGCAGGCGCCGAGCAATGAGAGTGTGACGACTTCATTGGCTGGCAGGGGCCCTTGGATCGTGCCGCTGCTGTCGGTGATAGCTTGTACGCAGAGTTTGGTATTGTCTGTCACGTTGGTGCGCTTCAGGATGAGGCGGGCGTTCTGCAGGGGCTTGCCATCGATGGTGACGAAGGTTGCTTTCATCTTGATGACGCGGTAGGGTAGGTCCCAATTCCAGGAGCTGAAGTGTTTGACTTTGGCGACGAGGCGGGCGCCGGCTTTCACGGCCATGCCTTCTTGTCTCCAGAAGCCGGAGCGGTCGTCGAAGTGCCATATGGGGACGGTGCTCGGTGCATTGCTAAGGGCGGGGATGTCGAGGGTCGCTTCTTTGCCGGTCTGAAGGGTCACGGGCTCTCCGGCCTCGCCTTCGATTTCTACGCGCATCATCCCGAGCGTTTCCAGTCCTGCGAAGCTGCTATCGCTTCTGATGCCATAGAGGTTACCGGGCATTTCATCGAGGATCTGGACGTTGTTGCCGGGCAGGAAGGCGGCATATACTTTGACGGCGCGTGTATAGGCGGCGGTGCTTCCTTTGATGGTGAAGGCGTTGGCGGGAAAGTCGATGCTGGCTTCTCCGACGGCCAGTTTACCTCCTTTGGCCGCGTCGATGGTGCCTGCCAGCTTTTTTTTCACCAGGCGGATGCGCATGAAGTTGGTGGTCTCTTTCTCATAGAGCATGCTGCGGCTGCCCATGAAGTAGCCTTCTTTTTGGACGGTCACCAGTCCCCCGTTGGCATTGATCGGCACCCGCTCAAAACGAAAGATGCCGTAGCGGTCGGTGCGCAGGGTTTGGTATCCGGCGCGCACATCGGCGCCGGCGAGCGGCTTGCCGGCATCGTCGAGTACGATGCCCTGGATGTTGACCTTTTCTTCGCGGGTCTCCGGCACTTTTGTGAAGATGCTGGCATCTTCGATGCTGAACTCCTTCTGGCAGCCCCAGAAGGCATAGGCCGCCATACTGAGGATTGCGAAGTGGGTGATGGATTTTGTAGGTGGCCGGTGCATGGTTCATTTTTTAGGGGGCCGGTGATCAGGCAAGGTGCCAGTCTGAATTCAACGTCTCCTCCGACAGGCAGCGTATAGATGCTATGAAGGTAATAGTTTGTATGGCTCTCTCCATGCTTGCTGTCAGGGTTTCCGGTCGATGGATACAGGGGCGCTCAGATCTGCCCATGTCGCTGTAAGGCAGGGTGTATGTATATGGAATGCCTGGCAGTCCTTGTATATT
This sequence comes from Bacteroidota bacterium, assembly GCA_016868815.1. Classification (GTDB taxonomy): domain Bacteria; phylum Bacteroidota; class Bacteroidia; order Chitinophagales; family Chitinophagaceae; genus Pollutibacter. The sequence goes on along the minus strand of VGFQ01000001.1, from coordinate 208,631 downwards.
TGTAGCAAGACGATGAAGATGACCTACCTCCCCCATACCCTGCTCGGACGGACGACTCCCGGTGCCGGCCGCATGGCCCTGCGATGGCTGATGGCTGGCTGTATGTCCGTATGGCTGCCGCTCTGTCTCTCTGCACAGCGTTTTGGTACTCATCTGGATGCCAAGACCGGGCAGTCATACGCGACGGTACAGATCGGCCCGCAGGTCTGGATGGCTAAGAATCTCGATGTAGGGCATTTCCGGAATGGCGACCCCATTCCGGAGGCGAAGACGTCCGAGGAATGGGAGCGCGCCAGCCGCGAAGGGAAGCCTGCCTGGTGTTATTACAACAACGACCCTTCGCTCGCCGCGCAGGATGGACGCCTATACAACTACTATGCCATCATAGATCCGAGGGGGTTGGCGCCGGAGGGCTTCCGCATGCCGGAGACGAATGACTTCATTCGCATGTCTGCCCGGTTAGGGAATAAGTTGGAGGCGGAGAGGCAGATAAATGCCAGGGAAGGATGGAGTACCATAGGCTTCATGAACCTGGGGAAGAAGAATAGCAATGCCACGGGCTTTACTGCTACGCCTGCCGGTATTCGGACGGACAATGGAGAGTTCTATGCGCGGGGTAGGTTTTATCAATTTCATCTCATCGATGGGCACAACAATCAAGCCTGCGAGGAGCGGTTGTATCAGATATTGACCAAGCGCAAGGATCGTCCCGACAATATGCAGGGCATTGGAAAGTCGGTCCGGCTGATTGCAGAGGAATCTTCCGCCCTCCGTCTCTGAGCGGAGCGGCTGGCCCAAGGGCCATAAAAAAATGCCGGCAAACCAGCCGGCATCCCAACAGCGGAGGAGAAGGGATTCGAACCCTTGATACCCTTTCGAGTATACACACTTTCCAGGCGTGCCAGTTCAACCACTCCTGCACTCCTCCTTGGAAGGGCGTTAAAATTACAGCTTTTCATCGAAACGCTGGGCTGCTGCGCAGATGTCATCCTCTCGAACGGCCTGCAGCATCCTCCTTCCATAGGGATCTCTAGCCTGTAACCACGGTGACAGGCCGAGGCTGTCCAGAACTCTGTTCGTAGCTATCGGATACCTGCTGCCCGGCCTGGCCATTCAGAGTTTTATCCGGAAGCCTCCCGCCACGCTGAGGGTTTTGGGGTAGCTCTTGACGAGCAGAATTACCTCTATGTGTGGGTGTTTGATCCAGACATGGATCTCTGTATCGTCAGCAGCAAGGTCCGGGTCGACTCCGATCTGGGCCGCCTGATCGTTGAATCCAACGGCGGCTTTCAACTGCTATCAGGGGAGCAGCTGCGGCTGGGCGACAAGTGCTACACCTGCTTTCGGCCTTAAGTCGCCAGTCCTGATGGGGCAGATGTGTCCGCCGTCGGCAAGCTGTATTTTTGTGCAAAACCTGCCATCGCTTCCCTGGCATCGATACTGTCCAACCCCATCGAATACCTCAAGGGGGTGGGCCCGCTGCGGGCCGACCTGCTGAAGAAGGAGCTCGGCATCTTCACCTTTGGCCAGCTGTTGGATCATTTCCCTTATCGGTATGTTGACAAGACGACGCTCCGCACTGTGGCGGACATCTTGCCGGGCAGTGAGCCGGTCTTGCTCAGTGGCATCGTCACCGACATCGAAGTGTCGGGCGACAAGCGAGCGCGGCGGATGACCGCCCAGCTGAGGGATCGCAGCGGTGCGGTGGAGCTGGTTTGGTTCCAGGGCATCTCGTGGGTGCAGCGGTCGCTCGTGCCGGGCGGTTCCTACCTGGCCTATGGCCGGCCGAGTTTTTTCATGGGACACGCGCAGCTCACTCATCCAGAGCTGGAGCCACTGCAGGACGAGGGCTCGGAGCCGCGTGCTTTCATGGAGCCGGTATACCCTGCCACGGAGAAGCTGAAGGCGCGGGGGCTGACGGGTCGTAGCCTCGGAAAGCTCACGCAGGCGCTGCTGGGCATGATCTCTGAAAAGGACATCCCGGAGATCCTTCCAGCGGTGATCTTGCAGGAGATGGGCCTGCCATCCCGCTGGCAAGCATATGTCGACATCCACTTCCCTTCGTCGCTGGAGGCTCGGCACCGGGCTGCCGAGCGGCTCAAGTTCGAAGAGTTGTTCGTCGCCCAGCTGCGGCTGGGGATGTTGCGTTCTGCGCGGCACCGCCATTCGCGCGGGCTGGTCTTTCAACAGGTGGGCGACCTCTTCAACGGTTTTTATGCGCACCACCTGCCCTTTGCCCTCACGGGTGCGCAGAAGCGGGTCTTGCGGGAGATACGTCGCGATACCGGCGGCGGGCGTCAGATGAACCGGCTGCTGCAGGGGGATGTCGGGTCGGGCAAGACGATGGTGGCCCTGCTGGCGATGTTGCTGGCGGCCGACAACGGCTTCCAGAGCTGTCTGATGGCGCCGACAGAGATTCTCTCGCAGCAGCACCTCGCCAGCCTCACCGGACTGCTGAAAGGGCTGCCGGTGCAGGTGGAGCTGCTGACAGGATCTACAAAGGCTGCAGAGCGGCGGCGCATCCTGGCCGCCGCCGCCGATGGTAGCCTGCAGATCCTCATCGGTACGCACGCGCTGATCGAGCAGCAGGTGCGCTTCGCAAAACTGGGCTTGGCCATCGTCGACGAGCAACACCGCTTCGGCGTCGCACAACGCGCCCGCCTCTGGGAGAAGTCGGAAGACACGCCACATGTCTTGGTGATGACGGCCACGCCCATCCCCCGAACCCTAGCGATGACAGCCTATGGCGACCTGGACTACAGCGTCATGGACGAGCTTCCCCCCGGTCGCAAGCCGATCGTCACCGTCCACCGCATCGAAGACCGCCGACCGCAGGTGATGGAATTTATCCGCGAAGAGATCGCCCAAGGCCGCCAGGCCTATATCATCTTCCCGCTGATTGAGGAGAGCGACAAGGTCGACTATGAGAACCTCATGCGCGGTTATGAGAACGTGAAGGCCTGGTTTCCGGAGCCTAAATATTGGATCAGCATGGTGCATGGCCGTATGAAGCCGGCCCAGAAGGAGGAGAATATGCGGCGCTTCGTCGCCAACGAGGCCCAGATCATGGTCTCGACGACCGTCATCGAAGTCGGCGTCAACGTGCCCAACGCCACGGTCATGTGTATTGAGAGCGCCGAGAAATTTGGCCTCAGCCAGCTCCACCAGCTGCGGGGGCGCGTGGGCCGCGGCAGCGAGAAGAGCTGGTGTATCCTCCTGACAAGCAACAAAGTTTCCCGCGAGGCGAAGGAGCGGCTGCAGGTGCTGTGTACGACCTCTGACGGCTTCGTCGTCGCCGAGCGCGACCTAGAGCTCCGCGGCCCGGGTGACATAGAAGGCACGCGGCAGAGCGGTGCCCTGCAGTTCCGGCTGGCTGACATCCTAGCCGACCGGCCCCTGCTGGAGCGGGCCCGCGACTGGGCCACCCAACTATTGGACACCGATCCGGGTCTTACCCATGCGGCGCATGAAACCCTGCGGCGCTATCTTCAGGCAGCCGGTGCCGGCAATGCATGGAGCCGCATTTCATGATCCTCTGCATCGGCTATTTAACAGAACTTAAAGGCTTTCCGAATTGTATATTCTTTATTTTGAGCACACCGCCATGCCGACCCGTCTGCTTTTCTCCTTCCTGTTTTTCGGATTGTGGTTTCAAATGCCCAGTCACCTGGCAGCTCAAGGCTCTACAGAAGTATATGGTCTCGAGTTCACAGAAAACCTCGGACAATGGGGCCAGGCCTTCGACTTCCGCGCACAGGTAGGCACGGGGGCTGTCTTCCTGCACGCGAACGGTTTTACTGTTTTACAACATCAAGAAGCCGATTACCGCAGGGTGATGAGCCGGTTCTTCGGACATACCCATGAAGAGGCATCCCAGACCCCGCTAGGACCCGAAGATTCCGTCATGCGCTCTCACTTGTACAGGGTCTATTTCGAGGGAGCTTCCCTGGGCCAGCCCGTGGCAGAAGGTGTCATCCAGGCAGACATCAACTACTTCCTCGGCAACGACCCTTCGCGATGGAAGTCGGGTGTTCGTTCCTGGGCCTCGGTCACATATCGCAATCTCTATCCTGGCATAGATCTCCGCTATTACACGTATAACGGGGACATGAAGTATGATCTAATTGTTCATTCGGGGGCAGACCCCTCCTGCATCCGGCTGCGCTATGAGGGTGTGGATGGCTTATCTGTGAAAAAAGGAGCGCTGCAAGTGCGGACCTCGGTGGGGGTAGTGACTGAGGGGGAGCCCTACACCTACCTGGCCCGGGAAGGCGGAAGGCAAGAGATTGACTGCCGATACCAACTCAGTGGCAACACGGTCCGCTTTGAAGTCGAGGACCATGATCCTGCTGCCCGGATGGTGATTGACCCAACCCTTGTCTTTGGAACATTTACGGGCAGTGCCTCAGACAACTACGGATATACCGCCACCCCCGGGCCCGACGGCAGCCTGTTTGCAGGGGGTATCGTATTTGGTACGGAGTATCCAGTAGTTCCCAAGCCGGGCGCCTTCCAGACAGCTTTTAAAGGTGGACTGGTAGATATAGGGATCACGCGGTTCAGCCCTGACGGGACGGCCCGTATGTATTCTACCTATATCGGGGGCAATGGCCTAGACATTCCCCATTCCCTCATTGCGGACGGGCAGGGAAACTTGATCATCCTCGGCAGGACAAACTCTTCCGATTATCCCGTAAAAGGATACCTCTCGCCATCTCGGGGCAACACGGATATTGTGGTGACCAAACTCAATGCTACGGGTAGGGCTCTCATCGGTTCTGCCGTCTTGGGAGGGAGTGGCATGGATGGCTCGAACCTCAGCAATGACATTGTGTTGAGCAATGCCGGCCTGCCCCTTGTCTACAACTATGGCGACCAGTCGCGCAGCGAAGTCATCCTTGATGATGCAGGCAATATTTTGTTCGTTTCCAACACGCAGTCGAGCAATTTCCCGATGATCAATGCGGCTCAACCTGCATTTGGTGGCGGTATCCAGGATGCCGTCGTCGTCAAGATGCCACCAGACCTTAGTGGTATTTATTTCAGCACTTTCCTAGGGGGCTCGGCGGAGGATGCTGGTTTCTGTATTAAAACACGGCCCGGCAGTCGAGAGATCTATGTGGCCGGACCTACCCGGAGTATAAATTTCCCCGGGAGTAAGACGGGTACCATTGGCTCTTCTTTCGGAGGCGATGTCGATGGATATATTGCGGTCTTGAGTGCCGATGGACAGGTTCTGCTTCGTTCTACCTATCTCAGTACCCCTGCGATAGACATCATTTTCGGTCTTCAATTTGATAAAGACGGATTCCCTTATGTTATGGGCATTACGCTTGGGAACTGGCCTGTCATTGGCGCGCCGGCACAATTCCCGGGTTCAAAGCAGTTTGTGGCGAAGTTGCAGCCTGACCTCTCTGCCTATGTTTTTTCTACGGTCTTTGGATCGCCCGGCGCTGCCAAGCCGAACATCTCGCCGGTCGCCTTTTTGGTCGACCGCTGTGAGCGAATTTATATTTCTGGGTGGGGTGGCCGGCTGGGAGAGAATTGCTTTCCGGTAGCGACGGGCGCACTTGCCAGCAGAACGCTGGGGCCAGTAGGCATGCCCATCACCTCAGATGCGATACAGGGTAGTGGTGAAACGGATAATAGTGATTTCTACATCATTGTCCTGGAACGCAATGCTGCTAGCGTACTCTACGGTACGTTCGTCGGCCAGGTGGGTGGCTATGGCGACCATGTAGACGGGGGCACCAGTCGCTTTGATGCCCGCGGGGTGATCTACCAGTCGGCCTGCGCGAACTGTGGCGGGAATACTTACTGCCCGAGCAAACCCATCACCAGAAGGTTCCCTACCACTCCAGGGGCAGTGGCCGCGGTACCCAGCTTCTCGGCCACCACCAAGAAATGTAATCTAGCAGCCTTTAAGATCGAGCTGCCCTTTACAGGTGTGAGCGCAGATTTGGAGGTCTCTGCCGAGGGCAATTTTGGGGATACCACTGGATGCGTGCCCCTGGATGTCCTGTTCACCGATGAGATCGGGTCGGGCAAGACCTATGAATGGGATTTCGGCGACGGTAGTCCCCGACTGACGACCACCGTGCCAGAGGCCCGACACCTGTATACCCGGGTAGGCAGGTTTCGGGTTTCAGTAACGGCCATAGATGCTTCAAAGTGCATCGCTCGGGATTCATCGATACGGTTTGTTATAGTGTCGAACGATAAGGCCATCCTTGGGTTTCTCGCCAACAAGCTGCTTCCCTGCAGTGTCCTGCGCTATCAGTTCTCCAATACCAGTACGGCCCCTCCGGGCAGGACTTTTTCGGCCAATGCCTTTATTTGGGATTTTGGAGATGGCACTCGTCTGACGACAAACGCAGCGACCCTTCCACCCCATACCTATGCAGCGCCTGGTACCTACATTGTCAAACTCATCATGAGAGATCTCTCCTTTTGCAATGGGCCAGACTCCGTCAGCCAAGTGCTGCGGGTCTCCGACTTCATACGGGCCCGTTTGAAGAGTGAGGACACGGTCTGCCAAAACCAGCCAATCCAATTTGACAATACATCGCTGGGAGGTAGCGGCTTTGTCTGGACTTTTGGAGATGGAACCAGCTTCATTGGTCCAGTGCCTCCGGACAAAGTGTACACCAGTCCCGGTAGATTCCTGGTCACCCTGGTGGCCAGTGACCCCAATGCGTGTAATCTCACGGATGACACGACCAAGTTTGTTGTTGTGTTGCCAAGCCCGCGAGCCGCGTTTACCTATAGCCCCAATCCTTCCGTGCTTAATACTCCCACCGTATTCTCCAATAATAGCATCGCAGCTACGAAGTACAATTGGGATTTTGGGGATGGGAATACTTCGGCCAATACCAACCCGACCTATGCCTTTATCGCCACGGCCCGCAACAATGTATGCCTAACCGCTAAGAACAGCTTAGGCTGTGCCGATACCACCTGTCAGATCATTCCTTCTCTGGTCTCCCCGCTGGTGGATGTACCCAATGCATTTACTCCGAATGGAGATGGCAATAACGATCAGGTCTTTGTCCGTGGCTTCGGCATAGCCAAGATGGATTTTCGGATCTATAACCGATGGGGGCAAATGGTCTTTCGTTCTCAGAACATCAACTCCGGATGGGATGGCTACTATCTTTCGCGGCTTCAGCCCATGGATGTGTATGCATATTTTCTGGAAGTTGAGTTCAGCACGGGCGAAAAAGTTTCCCGAAAAGGAGACATCACTTTATTACGATAAGAAATCTCGCAGATGTGTCAATACCAGTTAATCGCATCATCTTTAATAACACACAAAGATTGGATCCGATCACATACTCATGCTTCATGGCACAACAGATAGGATGGGGGCACGTTTGATACCAAAGATCTGGTGGCTCTTGACGGTAATTCTGGCAGGAGTGGGAGGTCTGTGCGCACAGTCGCCCGCTTCCTATCTCAGCCTGGAGTTCATAGAGAATAAAGGACAATGGGGGGATGCCTTCGACTATCAGGCCGAGTTGGGGAGCGGTGCCTTCTTCCTGCATGCCGATGGATTTACGGTGCTGGCACATGACACGGCCGACTATCGAAGGGTTACGGGCATGTTGCATGGACACGGGTCGCAGGCCGGTGCGTCGGAGGATCTCTCGGGCGCTGAAGGCCTACGCATCCATTCTCATGCCTACCGGGTGCGTTTTGTCGGGGCCGGGCCAGCCCGGTCCGTAGCGGAGGGGCAGCTGCAAACAGGCATCAGCTATTTTTTAGGCGATGATCCGGCACGGTGGCAGTCGGGCCTTTCGTCGTGGCAGTCGGTCACCTATCGCGATGTCTACCCAGGCATCGATGTGCGGTACTACACGCTGTCGGGCCGGCTGAAATATGACATCATCGTCCATCCCGGGGCGGACCCTGCCCAGGTAAAGCTGCGGTATGAGGGCATCGAGGGCCTGGCGGTCGACAAAGGCGAATTGCACGTGCATACTTCTGTAGGAGATATTCGGGAGCTCTCCCCATATACGTATGAGGTCAAAGATGGAAGCCGACGGGAGCTCCGCTGCCGCTATCGCGTCAAGGGCCATGAGATGGCTTTTGATGTTCAGGGCCATGATCGGGGGGCACGGCTCGTCATCGACCCGACGATCGTATTCAGCACCTTTACCGGCAGCACGGCGGATAACTGGGGGTTCACTGCTACCCCGGGGTTGGATGGTAGTTTTTTTGCTGGGGGAATCGTCTTCGGCAATGGCTATCCAGCAACTCTTGGTGCGATCTCTCGGAATTATTTAGGAGCTTCTGTCACAAATCCAGCGTCCAGTGTAAACATAGGCATCACCCGATTTAGTCCAGATGGGAGGTCCCGGCTCTATTCGACCTATCTCGGCGGCAGCGGTTTTGACATTCCCCACTCTCTGATTGCGGACCCTGAGGGTAATCTGGTTCTTTTGGGCCGCACTACGTCTTTCAACTATCCTAGCCTAGGATATGTTTCTCCCAGCCGTGGCAGTACAGATATTGTTGTAACCAAGATCAATGCTACGGGTACGGCCCTTATCGGTTCAGCGATCTTGGGGGGCAGTGGTCAGGATGGGATGAATATTGATCCGAATTTCTATTCTGTCGACTGCAACCCTATGGTATATAACTATGGCGACAATGCCCGCAGCGAGGTGGTGCTCGATGATGCAGGCAATGTGCTGTTCGTTTCCAGTGCCCAGTCGGCCAATTTCCCAATGGTCAATGCAGTTCAGCCCACGCGGGGAGGCAGTCAGGATGCAGTGGTAGTGAAGATGACGCCTACCCTCAGCAGTGTGCTCTTTAGCACTTATCTGGGGGGCTCGGGAAATGATGCAGGCTTCTGCATCAAAGTGCATCCGCGCAATGGAGACATCTACGTGGCTGGTCCCACCCTGAGTACGAATTTTCCCGGCGACCATAGTGGGACCCTCGGACTGCTGCATCAAGGGGATATAGACGGGTATGTGACGATCCTAAAGCCTGATGGATCAGGGCCCTTGCGGTCTACTTATCTTGGTACGCCTCAAATCGACATCATCTACGGCCTGCATTTCGATGCATCCGGCTATCCGTATGTGATGGGTATCTCCCAGGGGAGCTGGCCTGTCCTCAATGCCAGCGCCTTTTACCCAAATGCTCGGCAGTTTATCTCCAAGCTGCGGCCAGATCTTTCAGGCTATGAATTCTCTACCGTGTTTGGCTCCAGCAGCTCTGTCCCAAATATCTCTCCGGTGGCCTTTCTGGTGGACCGATGCGAGAACCTCTATGTCTCAGGCTGGGGTGGTCAGATCGACCCTTGTTCGACTCCAGGTTGCTATGATCGGCGGACGGCCGGGCCTGCTGGGATGTATATTTCTCCAGATGGGCGCCCCACTCGGGACAACCGAGACTTTTATTTCATTGTGTTGGAGAAGAATGCTGCCCGCGTCCTTTATGCTTCCTGCTTTGGGCAGACGGGCGGGGGTACCGACCATGTCGACGGAGGTACCAGTCGTTTCGACAGCCGAGGCTTCATCTATCAATCTGTCTGTGCCAACTGCGGCCGGAATGACCCTTGCTCTGGATCGCCACCGGCTCCTGTCACTGCTGCTTTTCCCGTCTTAAGTGCTGTGGCTCCTTCCAACCTCTCCAGCAACTGCAACCTTGCCGCTGTCAAGATCGCTTTTGACTTCGACGGGGTCAAGGCCTCCCTGCAAGTAGCCATCGATGGCGACATCAGGGATACCAGCGGCTGTTTGCCATTGAAGGTAGATTTCAAGGATACCATTGGCACAGCGAAGTCATACGAATGGGAGTTCAACGATGGCTCCCCTCGTGTCACCACCACCGTCCCGTCGTACACCCACACCTTCAACAGACCAGGCTTTTACCGCGTGATGCTGATTGGTAAAGATCCGACCAAGTGCATTCAGTTCGACACTGTCTATCGGAATATACGGGTAGGGATCGATAAGGCGGTGCCCGACTTCCTGCAGGAAAAACTCCTGCCTTGCACCTTGTTGGCCTATCGGTTTGACAACCGAACGCCCGTGATCCCGGGAAAGCCTTTCAGCCCGCAAAGCTTTGTCTGGGATTTTGGCGATGGCTCGCCCCGGGTGGTGAGTGGCCTGAATGCGGTGAGCCATACCTTTCCCGCCCCCGGCAGCTATACGGTGAAGCTTCTTCTGACCGACACCCTCTACTGCAACACGCCCGACTCCGTCTCCCGCAGTGTCTCGCTGGGGCCCAACATACTGGCAGGCTTCACCATGAGCAAAGACACCACCTGCACCCGTGCGGCCATCCAGTTCACCAACACTTCCGTGGGAGGCATCACCTACACCTGGGACTTTGGCGACGGCACCGGCCATACCGGCACGACGGCGCCCGCAAAGGTCTATGATCTTCCAGGCACCTATGTGGTCACCCTGGTGGGCAATGCCCCGGCCACCTGCAACCTCACCGACACCATCAGAAAGGTCATACGCGTATTCGGCCCGCCCAAGGCCGACTTCAGCTACCTGCCCCTGCCTTCACAGGAGAACATGCCTACCCGCTTCATCAATACCAGCACCGGCGCCACCCGCTACCTCTGGGATTTGGGGGATGGCAGTTCCTCCGTGGAACTGAACCCGGTGCGTTCCTATCAAACGACAGGCTTACAAAAGGTATGCCTGCAGGCCATCAATGTCTTCAACTGCCGGGATACCCTTTGCCAGCCGGTCGCCTCTATCGTCACCGAAAAGATGGATGTACCTACCGCCTTCAGTCCGAACGGCGACGGGGTAAACGACAGGGTCTATGCCCGGGTCTTCGGCATCCGCAGCATGAGCTTCCGCATCTACAACCGATGGGGGCAGGCCGTCTTCCAAAGCTCCAATCCCGACATCGGTTGGGATGGCATCTTCCAAGGTAAACTGCAGCCTATGGATGTGTATGGCTATGTCCTGGATGTCGAGTTCATCACGGGACGTAGGGCAACGAAGCGGGGCGACATCACCCTGCTTCGATGAGAAAACACGTTAAATTAGCGAATATGGCCTCCGTACGTATCAGTGGAAAACGCTCTTGGAAAAGGCCTATACCATCTGCCTTGCGGACGCTCGTCTGCGGCGTGGCTCTTCTGCTGATCGCTGGTCTGCAGCCTGCTGCCCAGAATCTCCATTTTTCTCAGTTCTTCCATTCCCCACTAACGGCCAATGCGGCCAACACGGGCTTTATTCCCGCGGCCGACTACCGCATCGGCGCTAACTACCGCAGCCAGTGGGCCAGCATCCCCGTCAACTTTCGTACGATGAGCATATGGGGCGATGCGCAAGTGCTGAGGGATCGTTTTGAGACGGGCTGGGTTGGACTGGGAGGCGTCATCCTGCGAGACGTGGCGGGCAGCGGCAACCTCTCTTCCACGCGGGCCTATGCCTCTGCCGCCTACCACCAGATGCTGGGCGCCACAGGACTCCTCTCGGCCGGCTTCTCAATAGGATATATCAACAAGCGGGTGGACATCTCCCGATTCACCTACGACAACCAGTGGAACGGACGCTTCTTCGACCGCACCATCCTCAGTGGCGAGACCTTCCTCAACACCAACATCGGCTATCTCGACGTGCAGGCCGGCATGAACTACGCCTGGTTCCCTACGGATGACATCTACCTCCATGGCGGTGTGGCAGTCATGCAACTCAACCGCCCGCGTGAGAGTTTCTTCACGACCAACCATACGAGCCAAACCGTCCTGGAGCGACGCTACACCGTCTTTGCCGATGCGATGATCAAACTAAACGACCGATGGATCGTCTCACCCGGCGGGTATTATCAGCAACAGGCCAACGCCTCTGAGCTGACGGCCGGACTGCACCTCGACTATAACCTCAGCGGCAACGGAGAACACCTGCTGTCGCTGGGCCTGTACTACCGCCACCTGGACGCCTTCATTCCCGCCATGGGCTATCAGTGGCGGAATATCCGCTTTATGTTCAGCTATGATGCGACCGTCTCGACCCTGGGAGACTATATCAACCGCCAGGGTGCGACGGAGATGGCCATGATGCAGCAAGGATTTTATCGACAGTTCTCCCCGGGTCTCCGGCAGGCGATGTGCCCCAAGTTTTAACCCCTTCCTCCACCCTATAAAGACCTTTCGACCCATGAATAATCAGCGTAGACCTATCCTGGCGATCGTCCTCCTGATGCTGGCTGCCTCGTGCTCCTATGCACAGTCGGGCTTCGACCGCAGCCGGCTCTTCTTCGGCGGCAACTTCGGGGTACGCTTCGGCAACAACACGTTTGTGAACCTTTCGCCGCAGGTCGGCTATCGCATACATGAGCGACTGACCGCCGGGGGCGGCATCAACTGTGTGGCCTCTTCGTTGACCTTCCGCACGCCGGCCGGGGAGCGGGTCTCCCGCGAGCGTTTTGGCTATGCGGGGCTGAACGTCTTCGGGCGCTTCTTCCCACTCTCCAGCGTCTTCCTCTCGCTGCAGCCCGAGTATAATTACAGCTGGGGCAACATCCGATATTTCAACGGCCAGCCCGATGAAAAATCCCCCGCAGCCTATGTCCCTTGCCTGCTGGTGGGGGCGGGCACCGTGATTCCTTCCGGGCGGGGCACGCTGATTGCCATGCTGCAATATGATGTGGCGGGCAGTGCGAGGTCGCCCTATGGCCGCAATCCCTTCGTGACGTTTGGCTTTAACTTCTGAGGACGGGCAAGGCGTCGAGGAGCGCTTCTGGCGTATCGTAGAGGCGGACGCGGTCGCTCAGGTGACCATATAGGAACCCTGACTTTTCGAGATGTAGCAGGTACTGCATCAGGGGTCCATAAAAACCGCTCGTATTTAATATTGCAATGGGCTTGTCGTGGATGCTGAGCTGGTTCCAGGTGAGCATCTCGAAGAGCTCATCGAGGGTACCGAAGCCGCCTGGCAGTACGATGGCCGCGTCGCAGCGTTCGTAGAGCAGGCGTTTGCGCTCGTGCATGTCTTTAGTGATGACGAGCTCACTTAGTCCGGTATGCTGGTGTTCGAAATTGGAGAGGATCTGCGGGATGATGCCCGTGACATGTCCGCCCGCCTCTAGGTGGGCATTGGCGACGGCTCCCATCAGGCCCTTTGCACCGCCGCCGTAGACAAGGCGGATGCCCTTGACAGCCAGCCCACGACCCAGCGCCTCGGCATGGGTGGGATACATAGGGTGGTCACCTGCCTGTGAGCCGCAGAACACGGCGACGGCCTGTATGGGTTGGGCGGTCATGTAGGTGGATGATTCATCAATGTAAGTCTTTCCGCTGATACGGCGCATCGGCCTGCCGCTTGCCCCTGCAGCCTTTTTCCTACCTTGACATCAAATTGATTCCATGTCGGCCACCCTTCTGTTCGGCTTTGTCGTTGGTTATTTTCTCCTACTCTTGGGCGTCGCCTGGATGACGTCTCGGAATGCGACGAACGAGTCGTTCTTCATCGGTAACAAACGCTCGCACTGGCTGCTGGTCGCCTTCGGTATGATTGGCACGTCGCTCTCGGGCGTCACCTTCGTGTCGGTGCCGGGCACGGTGGGCGACTTCACCGCTGCCGGCGTCCACAAGGCTTTCACCTACTTCCAGGTGGTGCTGGGCTACATCTTCGGATATGCCGCGATCGCCTATGTGCTAATCCCGCTCTATTACCGGATGAACCTCACGTCCATCTACCATTACCTCGATCACCGCTTGGGGCGTTATTCCTACAAGACGGGCGCGTTGTTCTTCATCCTTTCGCGGACGGTGGGTGCCACGGCCAGGCTCTATCTGGTCATCAACGTCCTGCAGCTGTTCATCCTCGACGCCCTCGGTGTCCCCTTCATCGTGACGGCTGCCGTCATTCTGTTGATGATCCTGCTCTATACATTCGAGGGCGGGGTGAAGACGATCGTATACACTGACACACTGCAGACCAGCTTCATGCTGCTAGGCCTCATCGTCTGCATCGGCTGGATCCTCTGGCAGACAGGCCTGTCGATCGGCAGTGCGCTCGACACGTTGGGTGAGCGGGGCTTCACGCGCATCTTCGACACCGACCCGATGAGCAAGACCTTCTTCCTGAAACACATGGTGGGTGGTGCCGTAATCGCGCTGACGATGACGGGCCTAGACCAGGAGATGATGCAGAAGAATATTAGCGTGCGTACCACGGCGGGCTCGCAGAAGAACATCATGACATTCACCGCGGTACTCGTTATTGTCAACTTCCTCTTCCTGCTGCTGGGCGGACTGCTCTATCTCTATGTGGAGTCGCAGGGCGGCGTGCTGGGCGAACGGCAGTTCCTGCTGGGTAGCCGCAACGTCATCGGCGACGACCTGTTTCCCTATGTCGCGATGAACCTCTTGCCCCAATGGGTGTCGATCGTGTTCATCATCGCGTTGATCTCGGCGTTGTTCCCCAGCGCCGACGGTGCGCTGACGGCGCTCACCTCCTCCTTCTGCATCGACATCCTCGGCATCCGCCGTCGGGATGGCCTCGACGAGGCTGCGCAGCGCCGGATCCGCATGAAGGTGCACCTCTCGCTGACGGCAGTGTTCATGCTCTGCATCCTCTTTTTCAAATGGATCAACAATAAGTCCATCATCAACATCATCCTCGACCTGGCGGGCTATACCTACGGTCCGCTGTTAGGGTTGTTCTTCTTCGGTATCCTGACAAAGCGAAAGTTAAAGGACGGTCCTATCGTCGTAGCGATCTGCCTGCTTTCTCCGGTGCTCTGCTATCTGCTGAGCCGCAACGCTCCGGTCTGGTTCGGCGGATATCAGATCGGACTGGAGCTCTTGCTGATCAATGGGATGATCACGTTTACAGGGCTTTGGACCTGCTCAACTGTTGAAGGTTGCGCCAGTCGCTGAGCCCTCCCATCCTCCTATCTAAGCCATGCTGCCCCTTCTCCCTTCAGATGCCGACCGCTACGTCGCTTCTCATAGCTCTCCGGCGAGTCCGTTGCTGGACGAGCTGGAACGGGCTACCCGCGCAAACCACCTGCATGCCCATATGCTCAGCGGGCATGTGGCGGGCCGCATGCTAGCAATGCTTTCTAAGCTATTGGCACCCCGCCGCATCCTAGAGGTCGGCACCTTCACCGGCTACAGCGCCCTCTGCCTGGCGGAGGGGTTGCGCAGTGATGGGTTGCTGCATACCCTCGAGTTGCGCGAGGAAGCGGCGAGGACTGCACAGGCCTATGTTGACCTGAGCCCTTATGCCAACCGCATCCGGCTGCATGTCGGCGAGGCGCTGAAGATCCTACCCACGCTGGCAGAGGAGTGGGACCTCGTCTTCCTCGATGCCGACAAGACGGGGTATATCGATCAGTACGAGGCCATCCTGCCCAAAGTCCGTCCCGGCGGACTGCTGATCGCCGACAACGTCCTCTTCCACGGGCAGGTACTGGAGGCGCCCATCCGCAGTCGCAATGCGGCCGCCATCGATGCTTTCAACCGGCATGTCGCGGCAGATAGCCGCGTAGAGCAGGTGATGCTCACCCTGCGCGACGGCTGGCTGCTGGTGCGCAAGAAATGACTTCCAGCTGCAGTGGAAACATACCGCGTGGGGCCGTCTCGGGGGCTACAATAGCCTGGCAACCAGAAGGATGTCAGGGTCATTTTTTATATACTGACAGAGAAGGCTTTGTGATTCCATGGAATCAGAGCTCTGTCTTTTTCTGCTTTGCACCGCTACCACCCATCCGAAAAAATCCGAACTTGCAATTATGCAGTTTCACCGGATGCGACCTTGGCTTCTAGCGCTCCTCTTGCCGATGTCGGGCATCGGGCAGGAGGCCCCGGCGCTAAACCCACTCATAGAGGCCTATATCGATATGTACCGCGACGTGGCCGTCCGTGAGATGCAGCGGACCGGCGTGCCGGCCTCCATCAAACTGGCGCAAGGCATTCTGGAGACATCTGCTGGAAGCAGCACCCTTGTCCGCACCTCTAACAACCACTTCGGCATCAAATGCAAGAGCAGCTGGACGGGCGCGCGCGTCTTCTACGACGACGATGAGCAGGGAGAGTGCTTTCGTAAGTACGAGAGCCCGGAAGACTCCTACCGCGACCATTCCGACTTTCTCCGCAACCAGATCCGCTACGCCGCGCTTTTCACCCTGCCCCCGACCGATTATCAAGGCTGGGCCTATGGCCTCAAGCAGGCTGGCTATGCCACCAACCCCCGCTATCCGGAACTACTCATCCAGTATATCGAAACCTACCGCCTCGATGTGATCACGCAAGACGTGCTGGCCGGCCGGTTTGGGACTGGCCCGGAGCCGAGACCCGACACTGCCTCCACCCTCACTGGTGCCGCTGCGCCACGGGCCAGCGGGCCTTCGGCCAACGGCATGGAACCGGGCAAGCCGGCTCCCATGACTGCCAGCAATGCCGAGGCAGAGCCGGCCGCCGGCGGGGGCATTCGGCTCTTCCGCGAGAAGTCGGTGTTGGTCCACAAAGGAACCTCCCTGCTCGTCGTGGCCGACCATTACCAGGTGCCGCTGGCCAAGTTGCTGGAATGGAACGATCTGGACGCCAGCCAGGACATCCTTTCCAAGGACCGCATGATCCGTATCCGCCGCCTGGCCAGCCTTTCCACGCAGTCAAAATCCCGTTGATGGATACGCTACGCATCCACGACAAGCAGTTTGAGCCATACCTGCGTGCACAGGAGCTCCAGGCAGCCGTGCAGCGGCTGGCTGCAGAGATTGAACGCGACTATGCCGACAAGCGGCCTCTGTTCATAGCCATCCTCAACGGGTCTTTTCTCTTTGCGGCCGACCTCTTCCGGCAACTACGCATCCCCGCAGAGATCAGCTTCATCAAGCTCGCCTCCTATAAAGGAACCCGCTCCACAGGGCATGTCATCACCTCCATCGGTTTGGACGACGAGGTCTTCGACCGGGATGTCATCATCCTGGAAGACATCATCGACACCGGCAAGACGCTGCATCAGTTCCTCCCGCAACTCGAACACCAGCAGCCACGCTCCCTGTGCATCTGCGCCTTGCTGCATAAGCAGGAATGCACCCTCTATCCGGTAGAGATCTCCTACCTGGGCTTTACGATCCCGGACCGATTTGTGGTGGGCTATGGGCTAGACTATGACGGGATGGGCAGGAATCTCCCAGAGATCTACCAGCTGCAGGGCTAGGGTAGCATAGGTGCCATCTTCTATCTCTTTTAGTGGCTCACGAGCGGTCTGCTACCTGCCGATGTAGCAGTACATGCCGTGTGGTGCAGCGGGCCTCTTCAGTTGAACATTTCCCGGACACGCTCGAAGAAGCTCTTCTCGTTCTTGTCGGGGTTCGGCTTGAAATTGTCTGACTGTTGTAAGGTTTCGAGCATGGACTTCTCTTCCGAGCTCAGGTGCTGCGGTGTCCAGATGTTGACATGGATGAGTTGGTCGCCGCGCTCGTAGGAGTTTACGACGGGGAAGCCTTTTCCTTTGAGGCGGAAGATCTTGCCGGCCTGCGTACCGGGCGGGATTTTAATTTTGGCCTTACCATCGATGGTCGGCACTTCTATCTGCGTGCCGAAGACAGCGTCGGGGAAGGAGATGTGCAGGTCGAAGACGACGTTATTGCCTTCTCGCTGGAGTTGGGCGTGGGTTTCTTCTTCTATGAGGACTATAAGGTCTCCGTTGGGGCCGCCGCGTTCGCCGGCATTGCCTTTGCCGCTGAGGCTAAGCTGCATGCCTTCCTGGACGCCGGCTGGGATCTCCAGCGAGACCGTCTCGTCGGCATAGGTGCGTCCCTCGCCTCTACAGGAGCTGCATTTGCTGGTGATGACGCTGCCTTCTCCGTTGCAGGAGGGGCAGGTGACGACCGTCTGCATTTGTCCTAGGAAGGTGTTGGTGACCTTACGTACCTGGCCGCTGCCATTGCAGGTGGAGCAGATTTGCACGGAGCCTTTGTCTTTGGCGCCGCTGCCTTTGCAGGTGCTGCAGATTACATATTTCTTGACTTTGACGGTCCGGGACGTGCCTTTGGCCATCTCTTCGTAGGTGAGCTTTAGTTTGATGCGGAGGTTGCTGCCGCGGGTGCCCCGGCCCCTTCCTCCACCGCTGCGAGTGCGGGCGCCGCCACCACCGCCGAAGAAGCTGCCGAAGAGGTCGTCGCCGAAGATGTCTCCGAACTGGCTGAAGATGTCGTCCATGTTCATGCCGCCGCCGCGGGCGCCGCCGCCGACGGCGGCATGGCCGAAGCGGTCGTACTGTGCGCGTTTGTCCGTGTCGCTGAGCACTTCATAGGCTTCTGCGGCCTCTTTGAACTTCTCTTCCGCTGCCTTGTCGCCGGGGTTGCGGTCAGGATGGTACTGCATCGCAACCTTGCGGTACGACTTTTTGATCTCGTCGACGCTGGCGCCCCGGGAGACGCCCAATACTTCGTAATAGTCTCTTTTAGCCATGTAGATGGATATCGGAAGGGGTCAGCCTCCCTTCTTTCATGGATGTTTGCCGACAACCACTTTTGCGAAGCGGATGATCTTGTCGTGCAGGAAGTAGCCTTTCTCCACCACATCGATGACCTGGCCGGCCTGTGCGGCGTCGGGGACGGGGATTTCAGTGATGGCCTCATGCCGGTCGGGGTCAAAGGGGGCGCCGAGACTTTCCATCTCTTTGAGGCCCTTCGCCTGAAGGGTCCTCCGGAACTTGTTGAAGACGAGCTGGACGCCCTCCCGGATCTGGGGGAGTTCGTCGGTCTGTGTGAGTTGCCGTTCGGCGCGGGTGCAGTCGTCGAGTACTTCCAGCAGCGACTGGATGACATCTTTGCCGGCTGTCTGTATCAGCTCAATCCGCTCTTTGGCGTTGCGGCGTTTGAAGTTGTCGAACTCGGCATAGAGGCGCAGGTATTTGTCTTCTTTCTCGCGTACCTGTTCGCGGAGCTTTTCCAGTTCTGGGGTCTCTACAGGCGGATCGCCGAGGTCGATGCTGCCGGCAATGCTCTCGTCAGTATTGATTTCTGGGGTCCGCTCTTCCTGCAGCGTGCCCTGTACGTCTTCTAGGGTCTGATCTTTCTCGTCCATATGTTTTCACATTTTCAGGTGGGTGGCATCAAACGACCTGCCAAGACAGTTTTTCAGGTCAAATCGTCAGGCTTGCTGGCGATTTCCTGCCATTATCCATCGGCGATAAAGGTAACGAAAACCAGCTGCAAGCGCATTGCGTGTACCTTTACGTGATGCGGACCATCCTCCTTCGTCGTAAGATCGGGCAGCGAGTCCTGGGGGGCCATCCCTGGGTGTTTGGCAACGAGATTGACCGCATCGACGATGGCATCGTGGACGGGGACATTGCGGATGTCCTCACCCATGAGGGTGAGTTCGTCGGCAGAGGCTATGTGAATACGGGCTCCGCCATCGTCGTGCGCTTGCTGACGCGCGACCGACAGGAAGTCATAGACGCCGGCTTTTTCCATCGGCGCATCGAAACAGCCTGGCGCTACCGGCAGCGGCTGGGGTATACCGAGAACTGCCGTGTGGTTTTTGGCGAGGCCGACGACCTGCCGCAGCTGATCGTGGACAAGTTCAACGACTACCTGGTGGTACAGACGCTGGCCCTGGGTATCGACCGTTGGAAGCCAGCCATCGTGGAGGCGCTGACGGCCTTGTTTCAGCCCAAAGGCATCTATGAGCGTAACGATGTGCCGGTGCGCGAGCTGGAGGGGTTGCCCCCGCTCAAAGGATTCCTCTCAGCACCTTTCGACACCCGTATCCGCATCCGGGAGCATGGCCTGCAGTTTCATGTCGACCTCGACAAAGGGCAGAAGACAGGCTATTTCCTCGACCAGCAAGACAATCGCAGGGCCATCGAGCCCCTCGTGGAAGGTGCAGAGGTGCTGGGTGCTTTTTGTTACACGGGGACCTTCGAGCTGCACGCGGCGCACCTGGGGGCCCGCCAGGTGACCGGACTTGACATCTCCGCGCAGGCAGTGGAGCAGGCGCGGCAGAATGCAGTGCTGAATGGGTTGGAAGACCGCTGCCGCTTCCTGGAGGGCAATGCTTTCGACCTGCTGAAGGCCTGGACCAAAGAGGAGCGCCGCTGGGATGTGGTGATGCTCGATCCGCCCTCTTTTGCCCGGACGAGGGTCAATGTGGAGCGGGCCGTCACGGGCTATAAAGAGATCAATCTGCGCGGTATGAAGCTGGTGAAACCCGGAGGCTTCCTGGTGACATCTTCTTGTACGAGCGTCGTGTCGCCCGAACTATTCCTAGACGTCGTTGACATGGCAGCCCAGGATGCCCGTCGCCGCCTGCGGCAGGTGGAGTATCGTACACAGTCGGCCGACCATCCCATCGTACGGGGCTTAGAGCATACGCACTACCTGAAGTTCCTGATGGTACAGGTGTTGTGAGGGCTTGGTGAATCCGATGGATTTATCCGTGAGACACGAGAAACTTGCCGCTCTCCAGCATTCTTCCTTGTGTGTCTGAGAGCTGGTAGATGTAGAGCCCCCGCGCGAAACCGGTGAGGTCGACTTTGAGGGTGGCCGGTATGCGGGTCAGGTCGATGACTTTTCGGCCAAGAAAATTATAGATGCGGAGGCGCAGGGGACTATTGGCCGTCTTGCGGATTTCAAACTGAATATAGGCGTTGGCAGGATTGGGGTAGCAGCGTGCCAGACGGACGGCTGAGAAGGCCTGCTCCCGGGGCGGTTCTGTCTGTGCATAAGACGTGGCGCCGAGGAGAAACAACAGGGTCATCAGCAGGTAGGCAAGTTTCACAGGATAAAGATATATAATCTGTTAGAGTGCCGGAGTGGGGGACAGGAGGACAGGTGTGCTGTCCTCCTGCTGCCCGGCTCAGGACAGTCCGACGAGGGTCGTCTGGATGGCTTCAAAGTCGGGTAGGTCGCCAGCGCTTTCCAGTACCTGCGCGTAGCGGACCGCGCCTTCTTTGTCGACTACGAAGGCTGCCCGGCGGGCGACGCCTTTCATGTCGAAGACGAAGGTGTCGTATTTGGCACCGTAGGCTTCGCAGACTTCTTTGTTGAAGTCTGATAGGAGAGGGAAGTTATACCCCTGGTCCTGTTTGAAGCGGGCGAGTGTGAAGATGGAGTCGACAGAGATGCCGAGGACTTTAGCGTGAAGGCTCTCGTAGCGGGCCATGTTGTCGCGGACGCTGCAGAGTTCCTGGGTGCAGACGCCGGTGAAGGCCTGCGGGAAGAAGAGTATGACGACGTTCTGGCCGCGGAAGTCGGACAGGCTCACTTTATTCTTGTCGCTGTCGTGGAGGGTGAATGCTGGGGCGGGGGCGCCTACTTCGATGTTCATGTGCGGGGTGGTTTGGTTGAATTTATAAACAAAGCTTGGCAGGGATTGGTTGTCGGCCCTCAGAATTTAGGGCATCTGGTGGCGTATTTGACGGAATTATCACGGTTGGAAAAGCCTGCATAAGACATCGACAGCTCGAACCCACCCCGCGACCGGGCGATGGCTACCAGGTTGCCCACCGTCACATCGTAACTGAAGCCGATGCGGACGGGCTCCAGGTCGATTTTGAACATGGGGATGACGGCGTCTCTGAGCCGCCCGAAGAGGCCGAGGTGGACGACGGTCGTACTGCCTATGCCACCAATTCTGCGGGAGTAGAGGCCTCCGAAGATTGTCTGTTGGTAGGGGGCTTGCAGAATATGGTCGCCGTGGAAGGTGATGTAGTTGATGTCTGTGATTTGTATCCGGAAGCCGGTGGAGAACACCCATTTCGGCAGGTGCCGAATGTTGCGGTAGAAGGCGTTGACGGGCCGGTTGAAATGTTGGTAGGAACTGCCGAGGAACAGGATATGTTTTTCTCCCATGCCGAGGGTGGTATTGTAGCTGAGGCCGACGCCTGCGTCGAAATAGGCGTAGCTGGCGGTGAAGGTTTCTCCGTCGGGCAGGGAGCTATTGAAACCGATGCCGTCGAACTGGTTGTTGGTGGTGACCCTGGAACGGTCCAGCCGGCGGGTGACGAGTCCGCCGAAGAAGCCGAGAGAGAGGAAGCTGCTGCGGCGTTCGCTGAGCGACTTGTGGAAGTTGACGACGGGCAGCAGATGGCCGGAGGTGAGGCGGACGGCGCCTGCTTGGTCGTAGAATAGCTGCAATCCCAGGGTGATGAAGTCGTCGCTTTCGAAGAAGGTGGCTTTCCGTTCGATGTTTAGCGATCCGGTCTGATATGGGTAGGAGATGCTGTTCCACTGGTTACGATAGACGCCTTGTATGCGGTAGTCGCCGCTGAAGACGCCTGCCAGGGCGGGGCTACGCAGCATCGGAGCTTCATGGAACTGCGAGAGGTAGAAGTCTTGCCCGCGAAGGGTCGCTGATGACAGAGCCAGCAGGGCAGTGGAGGACCATAGGGTGATATGTCTGAGAGTGGTCAGCATCTGGGCTTCATCGGATGAGGGCGACGTCGCCTTTACGGGTGACCAGGCCGAAGTTGTCGCAGATGACGTCTATGAAATAGACATATACATCTGGCGGAAGGAGCTTGCCTTTATAGCGGCCATCCCAACCATGTGAAGGGTCGTTGATATTGACATTCTGCCGTTGGAAGACCATTTCTCCCCACCTGTTGAAGATACGCAGGCCGCGGATGCTTTTGACGCCGATGCCTCTGCCATAAAAAACTTCGTTCATGCCGTCCCCATTGGGGGAAAAGGTATTGGGCATATAGATGTTCTCTGCATCGCATATGACGACGACTTTCACTTGTCCGGAGCTTGTACAGCCACCCGGGTTGGAAGCTGTGAGTTGATAGATGATCGTCTCTTTTGGTTTGGCAATTGGGTTGCGGCAGTTGGTACAGCTCAGGCCGGTGGACGGCGTCCAGTTGTAGCTGTTCACATCAGAGGAAGTGACGGGTTTGAGTTGTACGCTAGTGCCGCTGCGGATGGTGGTGGTGGGGCCGATGAAAACAGAGGGGAAGTTATAGACTTCGACGCGGGCGGTGTCTTTGGTCTGGAAGCATCGTTTCCGGTCTTCTCCGGTGACCACATAGAGGGTAGTGGCGGCGGGCCGGGCAATGGGGTTGGCGATGGTCGGGTCGCTGAGTCCGGTGGTGGGGCTCCAGGCGTAGAATTGCGCACCGCTGGCCGATAG
Source organism: Bacteroidota bacterium (assembly GCA_016868815.1). Taxonomy (GTDB): domain Bacteria; phylum Bacteroidota; class Bacteroidia; order Chitinophagales; family Chitinophagaceae; genus Pollutibacter. The sequence goes on along the minus strand of VGFQ01000001.1, from coordinate 185,554 downwards.
CCTGGCGGTCCCCCCGATGCAGATGTTGTGTAGGTTGGTGACGGTCAATTTGGGTGGGCGGATGACCTCCACACGGATTGAATTATATCCGACGCAACCTGAACTATTTGTTCCCTCCACCAGGTAGGTCCGGTTGCTGTCGGGGACGACTGTGGTTATAGGGCAGGTAGTGCAGGTGATGCCCTGGTTGGGGGGCAGCCATCGATAGGTGCTGGCTCCGGAGGCCTGCAGGGATGCTGGCTTGCCAAGGCAGAGGGCGGTATCTGAGGGGACGATGATATCTGGTAGCGTGTCTATCCGGAGCAGTTGAGTGGCGCTGTCTATGCAGCCGGAAGAGTTTTTAAGCTGCAGTTTGACGAGGTAGCTCCCTGCAGTGGGGTAAGTTTGAGAGGCTGGATTTTGCAGGGTGGAGCGAAGTCCGTTGCCAAAGTCCCAAGACCATTGGAGCAGGGAGGTGTCGCGGGGTACGGTGACTTCCACGCCTCGGAGGAGGATGGGTTGACCCGGGCATAAGGTACTGCTGGTGAAGATCGAGGGCTTGGGCGACTGTACGACAGAGACCAGGGCCGGTTTGACAATCTTACTGCCACAGCCTTCCGCCAGGGTATGCATCAGGGTGATATCATACCTGCCTGGTGCGTTGTATTTTACGGTCGGGTTGGCAACGGTTCCGTTGGTGCCGTTGCCAAAATTCCAGCTGCGCGACTGCAAGGTGCCTACGATGAGGCTCGTGTCGAGTAAGGAGACGCTTCCGGTATCACAGAACAGGGTGCGGCTATTCTCAAAGCCTGCTATTACACCGTAGTTGCGCACCTTTAATGGAAACAGATAGGGGATTTTACATCCGAGGGTGTTTTCCAAGATGATTTTGGGCGTGTAGATGCCTGGCTTTCTGTAGACATGCGACTCGGAACTGACGAATTGATTGCTGGTTATTCCATCGTCGAAGTCCCATATAACCCTCGTGACATCGATAAGATTAGTGATAGAAAATTGTGTCCTGACAGAGTCGCAGCCGACGACGTTGTTCATGGATGCGGTGGCGGATGGTCCCCGTACCTGGATGCTTATGGGTGGGGAGGTGGCGGTACAACCGCCAGGACTCGTGACGGTCAGCCTAGTGCTATAGGTGTTGGGATAGAGATAGATTTGAGAAGGAGTGGCGAGGTTGGAGCGGTTGCCATCTCCGAAATCCCATGAGTAGCTACGCGCGTAGCTACCGGTGAATGTGAAGGTGGGACTGAAGGGGGGGCAAGAACTGAAAGTGGCACTTACATTGAAAGAAGCAATGGGAACGTCGACTCGTATATAGTCCAGCTTTTGAATGTTACTATTACAGCCCAAGTTATCCTGGACCTTGAGTTGTACCGCGTACAGGCCAGTGCTGGTATAGCTATGAGTGGGATTGGCGAGGTTGGAGCTGGACCCATCTCCAAAATCCCATGTGAAACTACCTCCCTGCAGAATAGATTGGTTGATAAATGTAACTGGGCTTCCTGAGCAGGATTCTCTTTCTGGCGCGTTGAAAGCAGCAATAGGCTGTGAGACGGTGACATAACTGTTCAACATGGCACTGTCTTCACAACCGTTGATAGCCTTTAGAATCAGTTTGACATTGTAAGAACCTCCAGAGGTATAGGTATGCTGTGTCGTCAACTGGCTGGCGGGTACCGTAATCTGTGTGCCGTCTCCAAAGCTCCAAGTGCGGCTCGCCAGTAAGATAGCTGCTGTGGTGCGGGAGGTGTCTTCGAATTGAACAGGCAGATTGATACATTGCTGGGTGCGGAGTGCCTGAAAACTGGGCTTGGGACTGCCAATCACCAATGGTGGGCCAGCTGTTGTGAACGTGCAACGGTACTTGTCAGTGATCCGTAGGCGAGTTGCGTAAACACCTTCGATGGTATACAAGTGAGAGGTGCTTGAAGGGCCGTCTACAAAGACTCCGTTCCCAAAGTCCCATTCGTAAAGTTTGATGTTGGCAGGGATGCTGCCGGTAGCTGTGAAATTGATGGCCCCAGTTTTGCATGTATTGGTAGTGAAAGCCGATCGGGCCGAATACGCGGCAGTTTCATTGATAACAGTGATCCTACTTGAAGTAGACATGGAACAGATGCCGTCGCTGGCTTTAACAGTGACTAGGTAACTGGCATCTGCCGGAAATCGATGGGTGAATCCATCAGGTGGGTTGAGGGCTGTCGTTCCATCTCCGAAATCCCATTCGAAACGAGTCCCAATTTTCGTCGAATAATTAAATTGAAACTGTCTTCTATTGGCGCAGTCGTTTTTGTCGTTAAAATAAGCAGCTGCTCCTCCGACACGTATGTAATCACTAATGGCTTTGACAGGAGAGGGGCAGCCGTTGTTGAAAACGGTCAGGCTCACTTGAAAATTACCGGTATCCCTGTATTCATAATTAGGATTTTGAGTGCGAGCACTTCCCGCGCCAAATTGCCAATACCATCCCGTGATGCCTTTTGGTGAGGGGATAGATAAGTCTGTAAACTGTACCGACTGTCCGGCGCACAAGCTGCGGGGGGTAGCACTAAAATTAGCCGTACCGGGTGGAACTCCGATTTTCACCGCCCCTTGGATCTGTATGGTACAGCCTCTATTCGTCACGATCGTAACACTAACCGGATAGGGTGCAGTTTGGGCGGTCGTGTACGTATGGGTGGGATTGGGATTTGTCTGAGTGGTGCCGTCTCCAAAATTCCATAGATAGCTGGCTACTCCATCAGGGGCTACAATATTGACCTGAGGGCGGAAGACAAAATTCACGCATCCACTATCAGTTAACTTACTGGAGGTAATCGAAGGTGGTGCGATGACTACAAAGCTGTCTATAATTTTACGGTTTTGGCAACCAAATCGGTTACGTACCGTGAGAGATATGGCAAAGCTACCTGTGGTCGTGTAGTTGCTGGATGCATTTGCAGCCGAAGGTCCAGTTCCGTTGAAGGAAAGGCCATTGCCGAACTCCCAAAAAATGCTCGAAAGACTGGAGGCTGGCGCACCCGTGTACGAAAAATTCACCAGATGAGGGGCCTTACAAGAAAAGCGGTCGCCCGTGACTGTGATGTCTGGCGACGCAATGACATGTATGAGTTTTGTTACAGAGTCCTTGCAGGCTCCAAACTCGTTCACGAGTTTAATTTGAATATTACCGGTTGCCTTGAAAGTTTTGAACTGGTTCAGGCCTTCGATGGCCGGGTCGCTGCCGAAATACCATGTGCTTTTGCCTGGAGCAATGTTGGATCCGCTGACAAAACTCGAGGAGTTATTGATGAATGGTACGACGATGTCTTGGCATATGGTATCACTGGGTATGGTGAAGTCAGAGCGTACAGCTAGGTTAGAGATGCTAATCGGTTTTTCGATGGAATCCACGCAGCCCCCATTGCTCCTGGCCACCAGTTTGACCGTGAAATTCCCGGCAGTTGCAAACTGGGCGGTGAAGTTTATTGCATTGTTGTCAGAGGATGTTCCCCCGGTGACAGACCAGAGATAGCTGAGTGTCTGGCCAGGACCCGTGGTGGATCGGTTCTGGGCGGTGACGGTGGCCGGAACTTTACAGACAGTAGTGGCAGGCATAACGAAATCCGGCTTCACCCCTTCTGAGACCTGTATGTATGAGGTCCTTGTAATTTGAAATGTATCTCCGATACAGACATCCTGAACGACCCGCAGCGTCACATTATAGGCGCTAGCGATGTCTTTGTAGGTATTTGCAGGATTTGCGATCCCAGACTTATTGCCATCCCCAAAAAACCAGTCGCGATAGACAATGGTACTGCCTGTCGTTGGCACGGTGCCATCCTGAAAGTTGACGGAGAGGGGGAAACAGCCGGACGTCTTATTGCTGGTGAAATTGATGGCAGGTGGCGGAAAGATCTGGATAGTCTGGTCATAAGTGGTTGAGGCTCCTGCTGAGGTCGTGACAACGAGTCTGACGGTATATGTCCCGGCGGTTGGATAGACGCCCGTTACGTAATATCCTGAAACAGTACCACCTCTCCCCAGATCCCAGACATAGGTGGTACCTGTACTCAAAGCTTGCTGAGGCCTGAAGTCGATGGTGACTGGCGCACCGTTGAGGGGAATGCAGCTCGCAAGTTTGGTGGCTACAATTTGTGCCTGTGCGTTCAGACTGCTGAGCCAGCAGGAGAGGGCCAGGCAGAGGTATAGAAGTCCCCTCTCTGCGAAGGCTCGCCCCTGGGGGGTTCGCCACATGCCAAGGGTATGTCGCTGCCTCATCATCTGGCCAGCATCAGATTTACCTGCTGCATCTGACGGGCCTCTGTGGGCATCGCCAATACGTTTGCAGGAATGTGTTTGGAATGTCGTGTGTCGGCTACCTGGCGCGGATGCGGAGGAATGAGGTGCGTGCGGGGTCGCTGGGCTTTGCCTCTACGAGCGAAAGGGAGGCATTGGTCACGGTCCAGGTTTCGTTGAGCCGCATCAGCAGCGGGGCGCTTCCGGCGGGGAAGCGGGAGCTGATGCGTTTGTTGAGGGCATCCACAGAAAAAGTTCCGACCGTGACGGCACTGGCCAGATAGGCATTCACCGTCCCATTGTCGTTGAACTTGAAATCGTAGCCTCGATAGTCCTGCGTGTAGGTGGTGGTTCCCTCGGTGAACTGGTCGATAAACCACTGGCCGCTGGTGATGATTTCCATCAGTGTCTTGGTCTGCAATTCGGTCACAGCCTTTCGGCAGCCGGCCAGCGTCAGGCACAGTAAGGCAACGAGGGTGAATGCGTTTTTCATGGATGGTGCGGTTGGAGCTGGTGAATATTCTGCAGGGCGTGCAGTGGGGAATCGGCTGAGCGAAAAGGGACCTGCGTCTTAGACCGGGAGTAATGACAGCACTCCCAGGGCGTTGCCCGGCATCCGCGAAAGGATAGACCTCTCCATGGAGGGGTTGGTATCGTAGGATGGATTGGATCGCAGACTCTTTAGCATGCATCCACAGGGAACGAATATATCTTTACAAAAGTATGTCAAAGAACGGCAGCAGACAACCTTATCTACGGGAAAAATTGGATCCCTGGCCCTCAGCGCACCAGGTGTGTCTGCCAACCTTCATACTGCCCTCCCTGGCTGGCGGCCTGAGTCCGAAGAGGCGTGATGACCTTCTCTACGAACAGCAGGCTGGGGAGGTCTTCCCGGCGCAGGCGCAGGAGGTAGGGCAGCGCTTGGCGGGATGGGTCGGCCTCGGACATCTCCGCCACAGTAAACGCATCCATGCCGGGTTGTCGGAGGAACTCCATCCGTTTTGACTTGCTGGGGAAGTAGAGGAAATGGTCGATCTGGCGGGGGGTCGTCAGGGCATCTCCCTTTTGCCGGAGGTGGTCGATGAGGCGTCGGTCGCGCATGAGCTCCCGCTGCAGGGGCGGTGGATAGAGGATGTCGAGGTAGTTGGACCAGCTGCTGTCGGCCACGGTGCGGGCCATCCAGGCATAGTCGGCATAACCGGCAAACACCTGCCAGAGTGCGGTAGCTTGCCCTGCCGTGTCGGCTGTGAAGAAGTGGAAGGTCCGAAGGCCGCGCTGGCTGTAGCGTCCGGCATAGACGGCGCCGCGCCCTTTTTCGAGGGCGGCAACGAGTTGTTCTTCGAGGCTGTCGAGCCGGAGGGACTCTTCGGCCCCGGGCAGTCCATTGGGCTGCGGTTGTTGCAGCTTTGTGCGGATCAGGACGGCCTGCGGCCGGCCGGGCATGGGTGCTACGCCTCGCAGGCCCATATCTACCAGCACAGAGACGGGCTTTCCTTCTACCTGCAGCAAGTAGGTATCCCAGTCGCTCTCATAGGCTTGGCTGTAGGCGCCTAGGGATGGTAGAACGAGGACCAGCCAGTACCATAGACCTTGCATCGGGCATCGCATAAGGCAAAGTAATCTCAATTTAGGTCATACCTTGCAAGGCATGACAGTGGGAGACATCATTGCGCGGCTGGAAGCGATGGCGCCGCCTTCTCTGGCGGAGTCATACGACAATGTCGGCTTGCTGGTCGGCGACCGCTCCCAGCGCTGCCAAGCGGTCTTGCTCAGCCTAGACGTGACGGAGGCGGTGTTGGAGGAAGCCGAGCGCCGGGGCTGCGATCTGGTGGTCTCCCATCATCCTCTGATCTTTGGTGGCCTCCGGCGGGTGACGGAGGATGACCTGGTGGGTCGGCTCTTATCTCGGGCTATCCGTTCGCGCATCTCCCTCTACGCCATCCATACGAACCTCGATAATGTCGTCACCGGCATCAACGGCTGGCTGGCGGACTGCTTTCACCTTCGGGAGCGGCGGCCCCTGCAGCCTCTGGCAGGCACTCTCCGGAAGCTGCACACCTTCGTGCCAGGGCAGCATCTGCCGGCCGTCCGACAGGCACTCTTCGACGCCGGGGCCGGCCATATCGGTCAATATTCGGGGTGCAGCTTTTCGGTGCCTGGCACTGGAAGCTTCCGTGCCGAGGCAGGCGCCTCACCCATGGTGGGGCAGATAGGCGTGGATCATTACGAAGCGGAGGACCGGCTTGAAGTCGTCTTCCCTGCCTGGCGCGAGTCGAAGGTGGTGTCAGCCTTGTTGGCCACCCATCCTTATGAGGAGGTTGCCTACGATATCGTGCGTTCAGAAAACCCCATGCCCGGCCTGGGCGCAGGCCTCATCGGCAGGCTGCCGGAGCCGATGTCTGAAGCATCGCTGCTGGATCACATCCAGCAGGCTTGCGGGACACCCTGCATCCGACATAGTTCGCTCACTGGCCGCACGGTGCAAACGCTGGCCCTCTGTGGCGGTGCCGGCGCCTTCCTGCTCCCGGCGGCCATTGCCTCCGGGGCAGATGCCTACCTGACGGCGGACCTGAAATACCACGAATTCTTCCAGCCTGAAGGGCGCCTGCTGCTGGCCGACATTGGCCATTTTGAGAGTGAGCAGGGCTTTATGGAGGGCATCCGTAGCTACCTTGCTGATTTTTTTCCTACCTTTGCCCTCCTCAAAACGGAGATATCCACTCAACCCGTCCACTACCATCAATGATCCATATGGCCAACGTAAAAGAATACTCGATAGAGGAAAAGCTCATAAACCTCCTCCAGGTGCAGAAGGTAGACAGCAAGCTGGATGAGATCAAGGTTCTGAAAGGGGAGTTGCCCATAGAAGTCAGAGAGCTGGAAGATGAAATCCAGGGCCTCACGGCCCGCGTGACCCGCATAGAAGAAGAAATCAACGGCATCAGTGAATTCATCTCCGATAAAGAAAATGCCATCAAAGAGAGTGAAGCCCTGCTGGAGAAGTACAAAAAGCAGAGTGATAATGTAAAAAACAACCGCGAATATGAGGCCCTCAACAAAGAAATGGAGCTGCAGGACCTCGACATCAAACTCGCCCGCAAACATATCTCCGACGCGGTACAGGAGCGCGACGACAAAGCACGGGTACTCGAAGTAGCCCGTAAAAACTTGAATGTCAAAGACGCCAATCTGAAGCATAAGTTGTCGGAACTCGAGAAGATCATCGCCGAGACGGAAAAAGAGGAAAACCAATTCAAAGCCCTCTCCGCCCAGGCCCGCGAGAAAGTGGATGCCCGCCTGCTGACTTCTTACGACCGCATCCGCAATAGCTATAAGAACGGCCTGGCCGTTGTTTCCATTGTACGCGATGCCTGTGGGGGCTGCTTCAATGCTATCCCCCCCCAGCGGCAAAGCGAAGTGCGCCAGCGCAAAAAGATCCTCGTTTGCGAGAACTGCGGCCGCATCCTCATCGACGCCGAACTAGAGGCGCAGGTCACCCTCTGACCCCTGCAGTACCCGCAGAAAAAAACCGCCCCGCCACCGCGATTTCCACTGTCCTCACCAGTGGTATTCCTGTCATGCCTGCGTATTTTTGGGTATGCTCTCTAAGTTGTTCGTCCGGAACTATGCCATTATTGAGGCACTCGAAGTGTCTTTCTCTGGTCATCTCAACATCATCACAGGAGAGACGGGTGCGGGCAAGAGCATCCTGGTCGGTGCCTTAGGGCTCGTGTTGGGTGACCGGGCCGACAGTACAGTCCTCCGTGACGACGCCTCCAAGACAGTGGTAGAAGCGCTTTTTACCGCTGCCGACCGCCCTGCCCTGGCGGAACTCCTCTCGCAATGGGATCTGGAGGCTTGCGATGAGCTGCTCCTGCGAAGGGAAGTGGCCGCGACGGGCAAGTCGCGTGCCTTCATCAACGATACGCCCGTCAACCTATCACAGCTCCAGGCCATCGCCAGCCGTCTGGTCGACATGCACCAGCAGTTTCATACCCTCGACCTGGCTCGGGATACCTTCCAACGTGCAGTCCTCGACGCTTTCTGTGCGCATGCTGACGTGCTGAAGTCTTTTCGGGCCGCCTATCAGGCCTATACGCTGCGGAAGGCTCGCCTCGAGGCCGCCCGGGCTGCCCTGGAGCGCGATAGTCGGGAGATGGACTATTACCGGTTCCTCTGTGATGAGCTGCGGGAGCTTTCCTGGGGCGCGCAGGAGCTCGAGGAACTGGAGGCTGAGCTGCGGCTGCTGTCGCATGCTGACCAGACCCGCCAGGTGCTGACGCGTATCTGTTTCGACCTCTCGGAATCGGACCATCCCCTGGTGCACCAGCTCAAGACGGTCTTGAATCAACTGCAGTCGTTGGGGAACGTTCACCCGGCACTGCCCCCGCTGGCAGAACGCCTCTCCTCAGCCTTCCTGGAGCTACGCGACTTGTCTGGCGAACTCCGCCAGATGTCCGACGGCATCGCCTCTGACCCCCGGCGGATGGATGAGATTGCCTCCCGCATCGCCCATGGGCAACGGTTGATGAAAAAGCATGGCGTGCGCACCTCGGCGGAGCTACTCGAGCTGCAGGCCAGCCTAGAGCAGCGGGTTGCGGCCGTGGTCGAAGCAGGGGCTGGACTGGAAGCGCTGCAGAGCGAGCTGCAGCAGGCCCTAGCATGGGCGGAAGACCTGGCCAGACAGCTCAGCGAAGCCCGCAATCGCGAGGCACCCCTGCTGGCGGTACGCGTCGGTGCCCTCCTCCATCGGGTAGGGATGCCAAATGCGGCCCTGCGCATTGAATGCTCGGAAGTGCCACTCTACGAAGGAGGGCTGGAGGAAGTCCGTTTCCTATTCGATGCCAATCGCTCAGGCCGCTTTGAGCCGCTGAGTAAGGTGGCCAGCGGCGGTGAACTCAGCCGGCTGATGCTTTCGATTAAATCGCTGGTGGCAGGCTCCCTCGACATGCCCACGTTGATCTACGATGAGATCGATGCGGGCATCAGCGGCGAAGCGGCCCGCCAGGTCGGCATCTTGATGAAGGATCTGGCCAGCCGGCACCAGGTACTGTCGATCACCCATCAGCCACAGATCGCCTCGCGGGCCGACGCTCATTTTCATGTCTACAAAGAGGCTTCCCGCGGTGGCCTGCAGACGCGCATCCGCGCGCTCGACGAGGCTGGCAGGGTAGACGCCATCGCCCAAATGATGGGTGGTGAGAACCCTTCTGCCGTCGTACTGAAGAATGCCCGCGAGCTGATCGCAGGCGGGCCCACGCCGCCAAGGTTGGGCCGACGCCGATAGGCCCAGCCTATCCGCTGCCGGAGCCCGACCCTTCCTTGTCCTGCATGCTGCCAAAGGCGCTGGTTTCTGCAAGGAGAACTTGATTTCTGCTACATTTGCGACAAGATCCTAATAATGTCCAATCAACTGCTGAAAGGGAAGAAGGGCATCATCTTCGGCGCCCTCGATGAGAAATCGATCGCCTGGCGGACGGCCCTGCAATGCCATGCGGAAGGGGCCTCTCTGTTGCTGACCAATGCGCCTGTAGCCCTTCGGATGGGAGAAATCAACCGCCTAGCCGAATTGGTACAGGCCCCTGTAATTGCGGCAGACGTCGTCAACATGGATGACCTGAAGAAGCTGTTCGAGGCCAGCATTGCTCATTTCGGAGGGGGGGTCGACTTCATCCTCCACTCCATCGGCATGAGCCTGAATGTGCGGAAGGGGAAGCATTATACCGAGATGGACTATGGATTCAACCAGCGCACGCTCGACATCTCTGCCATGTCGCTCCACCGGGTGCTGCGCACCGCCTGGGATATGGATGCCCTCAACGAATGGGCCAGCGTGGTGGCCCTCACCTATATCGCTGCCCAGCGCGTATTCCCAGACTACAACGAGATGGCCGATGCCAAGGCCCTCTTGGAGAGTGTCGCCCGCAGCTTTGGCTATCACTATGGCGTACGCAAGAAGGTACGGGTGAACACAGTCTCCCAGTCGCCCACCCGCACCACTGCTGGCAGCGGCGTGAAGGGCTTTGACGGATTTATCAGCTATGCCGAGCGGATGAGCCCTCTGGGTAATGCCTCTGCCGACGATTGCGCCCGCTATTGCGTCTCGCTGTTCTCCGACCTCAGCCGCATGGTCACCATGCAGAACCTATTCCACGACGGTGGCTTTTCCTTCACCGGTGTCACGCCCGCAGTGATCGACCAGATGGAAAAATAAAAACCAATACCTATGCAAGGGCTTCAATGGATTGACTACTTGGGCCTGCTGGGTGTCTTCCTCTCCTCCATCACCTTCGTGCCGCAGGTCTACAAGGCCTGGGCCACCCGCTCTGTGGGCGACCTCTCAGCCTGGATGCTGCTGATCCTGATGGGGAATGTCACTACCTGGCTAGTTTATGGCATCATCAAGGCCGACCTCTCCCTCATCCTCGCAAATGCGATCATCATGGGCCTCACGCTGCTCATGGCTTACATGAAAATTCGCTTCGGCAGTCAAAGAAAGGGATCTTGACGAAAAACCGCCGTAAGGTCGTCTTTCACAGCCTATGAGGGGGCTTAGTATTCGTCTTCGTTGAAGAAAAAGTCTTCTTGGCTTGGGTAGTCAGGCCAGATATCGTCGATGCCCTCGTAGATTTCACCTTCATCCTCCAGCTCCTGGAGGTTTTCGATCACCTCGATGGGGGCACCGCTGCGGATGCCGTAGTCAATCAGCTCGTCCTTGGTGGCTGGCCAGGGGGCGTCTTCCAGGTAGGATGCAAGTTCCAGCGTCCAAAACATCAGTGCCTCCTTTTTGTATTTTGCGCAAAAGTAAATTTTCAAATCAAAATACCAAATCTGACCCGAAAGGTTTACACAATTCCCGCCGAACGGCGATGGCCTGACTTGGGCGGGTCTGGGCGGAATGAGTACCTTGGCGGGGAAAGCCAAGACATATGTTAGAGGCAAAGGGCATACAGAAATCTTATGGCGACCTGCCGGTCTTGAAGGGGGTCGATCTTTTCGTAGGGACGGGGGAGATCGTGTCGATCGTAGGCTCTTCTGGGGCTGGCAAGAGTACTTTGTTGCATATCCTCGGGACGCTCGATCGGCCAGACGCCGGGGAGATATGGCTGGACGGGCAGCGCATCGACCGCATGCAGGGGCGTCGGCTGGCTGCCTTCCGCAACCGGCAGGCGGGCTTTGTATTCCAATTCCATCACCTGCTGCCAGAGTTCACTGCCCTCGAGAATGTCTGTATCCCCGGCTGGATCGCCCGGCAGAAGCCCCGAGAGTTGGAAGCTCGTGCCCGCGGCCTGCTGGAGCGCCTTGGGCTTTCCGACCGCTGCCAGCATAAACCTTCGCAGCTCTCCGGCGGCGAGCAGCAGCGGGTGGCGGTGGCCCGCGCCCTGGTCAACCGGCCCCGCCTCGTCTTTGCCGACGAGCCGACGGGCAACCTAGACTCCATCAATGCACAGGAGCTGCATGCTTTATTCTTGCGCCTTCGGGAAGAGCAGGGGCAGGCATTTTTAATCGTCACCCATAACGAGGAGCTGGCTCGCATGGGAGACCGCGTCATCCACATGCGCGATGGGCTGGTAAGCAACCATGTCCCGTCGCCTGACATTTAGGCGTCGACCGACTTCCTTTCTTTTTTCTTGCGAGGTTGCCAAGGGATCTCAGCCACCTGCAGACTATGCGTAGTGTAGCGGGCGAGCGTGAACAGATAGTCACTCAGCCGATTCAGGTATTGCATGATCAGGGCTGCGTCGCGGGCTGTATCGCCGTCAAGCAGCCGTACGCAACACCGCTCGGCACGCCGACATACGCAGCGTGCGATATGTAGGTGCGAGACAGCCACATGGCCGCCGGGCAGGATGAAGGAGCGCATGGGAGGCGTCGCCTCTGTCATCCGATCGATCTCCGCTTCGATGCAGCTGATGTCTGCCTCGTCAAGGGAGGGAAGCTGCATGCCCGTATCCTTACCGGGCTCGCAGGCGAGCGTCGAGCCAATGGTGAAGAGCCGGTCTTGGATCTCTGAAAGCTGGCCGCGGGAGACTTCATCCTCCAGCAGGTCGCGGCATAGACCCAAGTGGCTGTTGAGCTCATCGACGGTCCCGTAGGCTTCGATGCGCAGGTGCGACTTGGGCACTTTGGATCCTCCGATCAGGGAGGTCATGCCCCGGTCGCCTGTCTTGGTATATATCCTAAACGACATAAACCTTTATAATGGTTTAGGTCGCAAATTGTTCGCAGGGCGGTATTCCGTGCTGGATGGGTCAGGTAGGTTGTTGGGCGGGTTGGGTGGCGTTCAGCCGGTCGCTCTCCAGGATGCCGTCGCGCAGCCGGATGACGCGGCGGGCGAAGTTGGAGATGTCTTCTTCATGTGTCACCAGTACGACGGAATTGCCATCGGCATGGATCTGGTTGAAGAGTTCCATGATCTCGTGAGAGGTCTTGGAGTCGAGATTCCCGGTGGGCTCATCCGCTAGGATCATGGACGGGTTGTTGACGAGGGCCCGGGCGATGGCTACCCGCTGGCATTGTCCGCCGGAGAGCTCATTGGGGCGGTGGTGGCTGCGGTCGGTGAGGTCGACCTTGCGCAGCACTTCCAGGGCCATCTCCTGGCGTATTTTTTTTGGGATGCCCGCATATACAAGGGGTAAAGCAACGTTCTCCAGCGCCGTCAGGCGAGGGAGGAGGTTGAACTGCTGGAATACGAATCCTATCTCTTTATTGCGGACTTCTGCTAGGTCGTTGTCGGCCATCGTGCTGACATCCTGCCCGTTGAGGATATAGGTGCCGGCAGAGGGGGAGTCGAGGCAGCCGAGGATGTTCATCAGTGTGCTCTTGCCAGAGCCGGAGGGACCCATCAGCGCGACATATTCATTGCGTCGGATGGTAAGGGTGATGCTTTTGAGCACTTCTAGTTCTTGACGGCCCATGAAATAGCTCTTACAGATGTCTTGCAGCTCGATGACGGCATGGTTCATGTCGGCGATTGATTCCATGGTTGGGCCAGGCTATTTCTGTATGAACGTGGGGACTGTGAAATAAGGGCCTTGCACGGAGGGGGCGTTCGCCAGGGCTTCTTCCGGTAGGGCGATGGGCAGCGGCTTATCATCACGGCGTCGGTCGGCCGTGTCGGCCATATGGGTGAGGGGCGGGACGCCGGAGAGGTCGAGGGCTTGTAGCTGGTCGACAAAGGAGATCATCTGGCTGAGGTCTTGTCGGATCTCTTCCATCTCTTCCTCGGAGAAATTAAGCTTAGCGAGGCCAGCGAGCTTTTCTACCAATATCTGGGTGACTTCCATATCTGCTGTTCACTGCAAAAGTAATGCTTCCGCCGGCTTGCCTTCTATAATTTAACCAGGCAATGTGGTTGGCGGAACGGTCACCTTCACCCGCCCCGCGAGGGCTGTTCCCTTATCTTTGCCGCCATGGACGCAAGACCCATCGTGATGAGCGGCATCCGGCCGACAGGCTTCCTGCACCTGGGGAATTATTTCGGAGCGTTGAAGAACTACGTACGCCTGCAAGAAGACTATACCTGTTACTTTATGGTGGCCGACCTACATTCGCTCACCACCCATCCCGACACCCGCGGGCTGCGGGGACATGTCCATCGTGTCCTGGCGGAGAACATCGCCTGTGGGCTGGACCCGGAGAAGGCAGCCCTTTACTGCCAGAGCCACGTGCCCGAGACGACTGAGCTCTACCTCTACTTCAACATGCTGGCCTATAAGGGGGAACTCGAAAAGACGACCACCTTCAAAGACAAAGCCCGCCTGCAGCCTGACAACATCAACGCCGGACTGCTCACCTACCCTGTCCTCCAGGCAGCAGATATCCTCCTGCACCGGGCCACCTGGGTGCCCGTGGGAAAAGACCAGGAGCAGCATCTTGAGATGTCAAGGAACTTTGCCAACCGCTTCAACCACCGCTACGGCCCCGTCTTCCCGGAGCCGCAGGCCTTCAACTTCGGAGAGGCCCTCGTCAAAGTCCCCAGCCTCGATGGCACTGGCAAGATGAGCAAGAGTGAAAATCAGCTGGCCACCCTATACTTGGCCGACGACGATGAGTGGATCCGCAAGAAGGTCATGAAGGCCAAGACGGATGCGGGCCCCCCCACGCCCGGCACGCCCATGCCCGATTATATCGAAAACCTCTTCTTGATGCTCGACCTGGTCAGTGCACCTTCCACCGTAGCCGTATTTCGGGAGGCCTATGATAAAGCCCAGATCCGTTACGGTGACCTAAAAAAACAACTCGCAGAAGACATGGTAGCCTTCATCGCACCCATCCGCGAGCGGGCTGAGGCCATCCGATCCGACAAGGCCAACCTCGCCCGCATCATGGAGCTCGGCGCCGAGAAGGCCCGCGACAGTGCCCGGGAGACCATGCGGCTGGTGCGGGATGCCATGGGCCTAGACTATTTTCTCTGACGTGCAAAGTCCGATTGTCGCATTTAATCCTTATTTTGTTTTTTTTTGTCGATCGCTACCCCATCCACCTGCTGACCATGGCCCGTATCAAAAAACCCAAACACATCGCCGTAGCTGGCAATATTGGCGCCGGCAAGACTACCCTCACGGAGATGCTCAGCAAGCACTACCGATGGATCCCGCATTTCGAGGACGTGGACCAAAACCCCTATCTGTTCGACTTCTACGACGAAATGCCCCGCTGGAGCTTCAACCTCCAAATCTATTTCCTCAACAGCCGGCTCACACAGCTCCTGGAGATCAGCCGCGGCACTGAGACCGTCATCCAAGACCGTACCATCTACGAAGATGCCAATATCTTCGCGCCCAACCTCTATGAGATGGGACTGATGAGCAAGCGCGACTATGATAATTATTACGACTTCTTCCAGACCCTTAAACAAATGGTCCAACCCCCTGACCTGCTGATCTACCTGCAGGCCTCCGTGCCCACACTTGTAGGACAGATCCAGAAAAGGGGTCGGGAATACGAGGAGAACATCCGCCTCGACTACCTCAAGCGCCTCAACGAGTACTACTTCAAATGGATTGAAGGATACAAGGAAGGGCCGCTACTCATCGTCAACGTCGACAAGACTAAGTTTGCTGAAGACGAAGAAGACTTCGGACAGATCATCCAAAAAATCGACTCGGAGATCTACGGCCTATTTTAGCCCTGCCAGCTCGCAGGTCCCTCCCGCCCACTTCGCCACCTACGGCCGGTCAATCTTTTTGGAGTACTTTCGATTTGGTCCAGCATCCATCCTCCTGCCATGCGTTCATCCAACATCGACCCCCACATCTTCATCGAGAACCGGGCCCGCTTTATGAAGCGGATGAAGCCCGACAGCATCGCCATCTTCAACAGCAACGATGAGCTGCCAGTCAACGGCGACGCGCTCTATCCCTTTCGGCAGAACGCAGACCTGTACTGGCTGACCGGCATCCAGCAAGAAGATACCATGCTGGTGCTCTTCCCCGACAACCCGGACCCCCGCTACCAAGAGGTGCTGGTGCTGGTCCGCCCCAACGAGCTAAAAGAGAAATGGGACGGCCACCGGCTGCGCCGCGAGGAAGCCACCGCCTGCTCTGGCATCCGCACCATCCTGTGGCTCGACGCCCTCGACGGCGTATTGCAGCCTTGGATACATCTGGCCGAGACGATCTACCTCAACACCAATGAGAACGACCGGAAGGCAAACCTGGTGCCTGTTCGGGACTACCGCTATGCCCAGGAGATGCAGGCCCGATATCCATTGCACTGCTATGAGCGGTCCGCACGCATCCTGCGCGACCTGCGGGCGGTGAAGTCCAAGCTGGAGGTCGACGCCATGCGCAAAGCCTGCGAGATCACCCATCAGGCCTTCCTGCGGCTGCTCCGCTTCATGTGCCCTGGCGTCTGGGAGAACGAGATCGAAGCGGAGATATGGCACGAGTTTCTGCGGAACCGCTCGACAGGCCCTGCCTATTCTTCCATCATCGCCAGTGGTGACCGGGCCCGTACGCTGCACTATGTTAGCAACGATGCCCAGTGCCTCGACGGCGAGCTGGTGCTGATGGACTTCGGTGCTGAATGGGGTGGCTATGCCGCTGACCTCACGCGTACCGTTCCGGTCAACGGCCGGTTCACCCGCCGGCAGAAAGACGTCTACAACGCCTGCCTTGCCATCCACCGCTTCTGCAAGTCGATCCTCAAGCCCGGCATTACCCTGAACGACTACCATGCCAAGGTGGGCGATGAGGCAACGAAGCAGTTTCTAAAGCTGGGACTGCTCACCAAGTCGGATGTGAAGAACGAAGACGCAGACAACCGCGCCTATCGCCGCTACCTCTATCACGGCATCTCACACCACCTCGGCGTCGACGTGCACGACCTCGGCACCAAGACCGAGCCGCTGAAGGCAGGTATGGTGTTGACCATCGAGCCGGGCATCTACATCGAAGAAGAGCAGACAGGCGTGCGCATCGAAAACAATATTTGGCTTACCAAAGATGGCAGCATAGACCTCATGGCTAAGATCCCCATCGAGGTGGATGAGATCGAGCGGCTGATGAAAAAAGGCTGAACGCACTTCCCTTCTGAAGGGGGATGGCCTTCCGCCCGCTATACGGAGGAACGGTGTGAAAGGCGCAGGCATGAAACAGATACCGAATTTTTTTACCCTGCTGAACCTGGCCCTGGGATGCATGGCCATCGTCTGGATCCTGCAGACGGGGGAGGGGATTGTGAACTATGCCGGCGAGGAGTGGAAGATCTACCTGCCGGAGCCGATATGGTTGGGATGTGCCTGCATCTTCGGGGCCGCCGCCGCCGACTTCCTCGACGGCTTCGCGGCACGGCTCCTGAAGGTCTCCAGCCCCATGGGAAGGGAACTCGACTCGCTGGCAGACATCGTGAGCTTTGGCGTGGCCCCGGGCATGGTCGTCTACCAGCTGCTGCGCATCTCCTATGCCCGGCAGCCCGCCGGCATAGACGTTCCCATCGCTTGGCTGCTGCCGGCTTTTCTGCTACCGCTGGCGGCTGCCTGGCGGCTGGCGCGTTTCAACCTCGACACGGGACAAGCCACGGGCTTTCGGGGCATGCCGACACCGGCCGTTGGCCTGTTGGTGGCGTCCCTGCCGTTTCTGCTGCTCTACGATACCTTCTCTCTGCAGCCCTGGCTGCTGCGTCCCTTGGTCATCTATGGACTGGTCGGTCTGCTCTCCTGGCTGATGGTCTCGCAAATACCCCTGATGGCTTTCAAGTTCCGGGATGCCAGCTGGCGGGGCAACTGGCCGCAGTGGCTCCTGCTGGCGACAGGCGCCTTGGCCCTGTTCTTCCTGGGATGGCTGGCAGCGCCTCTCGTCTTCGCGGCCTATATCGCGCTATCTTTGGCCATCAAAAGAAAAGCCCCATGACCTATCTGGTGGAGATTCAGATCATGCCGTTAAAGGACCTGCTCGATCCGCAGGGTAAGGCGGTGCTCGGTGGCCTGGCCAGCTTATCGCTGACTGCGGTGAAGGATGTCCGCATCGGCAAGCTCGTACGCCTTACCGTTGAAGCAGGCTCGGCTGAAGAGGCGCGTGCCCTGGCAGAAGAGGCTTCGCAGCGACTGCTGGCCAACCCGGTGATGGAGTCTTTCGAAGTGTCTGTACTTTCCTGATCGCATCCGGACATCCCGGACGACGGCCCCCTGACCAGAATCAGAATCCGATGCTGCACCTCGTCCCCACTCCGATCGGCAATCTGTCCGACATGACCTTTCGGGCCGTAGAGGTGCTGAAGGCGGCTGACTTCATCCTCGCCGAGGACACCCGTACCAGCTCAGTGCTGCTAGCACATTACGGCATCCGTACACCGCTCTCACCCTACCACCGCCATAATGAGCATCGCATCACCGAGCATATCCTGACGCAGCTGCGCGAGGGTCGGCGAGTGGCCTTGCTGAGCGATGCCGGGACGCCTGGGATCTCTGACCCGGCCTTCCTGCTTGTCCGTGCCTGCGTCCAGCAGGGCCTTCCACTGGAATGCCTGCCGGGCCCTACGGCCTTCGTACCTGCGTTGGTGGCCAGCGGGCTGCCGACAGACCGGTTTTGTTTTGAAGGGTTCCTGCCCCTCAAGAAAGGAAGGCATTCCCGCCTCAAAGTCCTGTCGCTGGAGCCGCGGACGATGGTCTTTTATGAGTCACCGCAGCGGCTGGTGAAGACGCTGGGGCAGATGATGGACTATTTTGGGGCCGACAGGCCCTGTTGTGTGAGCCGGGAAATCAGCAAGAAGTTTGAAGAACATCAACGCGGTCCGCTGCAGGAGGTACAGGCAAATTTTCAGTCGAGCGGCGTAAAAGGAGAGGTCGTCCTCTTGGTGGGCGGCTGTCCGGCTGCGCGGAAGACGCGGGAAGTAGAGCCTGAGGATTCAGAAGACGCAGAAGCGTCAGTATCCAACGACCACGTATGAACGAAGAATCGCCCCTACAGCGGGTAGATATTTGTATCCTAGGAGCTGGGCCAGGGGGTGCCGCAGCGGCCTTGCAGCTATCGAGGCTGGGGCTACCCTGCCTGGTGGTCGACAAGGCTGTATTCCCGCGCGACAAGGTCTGCGGCGACGGCCTGAGCGGGAAGGTACTCACTATCCTGAACCGGATTGACCCATCGGTGGCGCAGCGGCTCTCCATAGCCGACAGCAAGGCCGACAGCTGGGGTGTCTCTTTCATCGCACCCAACCGCATCGGAATCGACATCCCTTTGAAGCCCGACTATGAGCGGCAGATGGACAAGCCTGTAGGGTTTGTCTGCCGCCGGGTCGACTTCGACGACCTCCTCGTCCAGGAGCTGCGGCAGCGCCCTGGGGTGACCCTCCTAGAAGGCGCCTCGCTGGATGAGTTCCGCCTGGAATCCGACGGCTGGCTGCTGACTGGAAAAGGCGGAGTGGGCCTGCGTGTAAAGGCCAAGCTCGTCATCGTCGCCAACGGCACACATTCCTCCTTCGCCCGGGACGTGGCGGGGCACGAGATGCATCCCGACCATCATTGCGGGGGCGTGCGTGCCTACTATCAGGGGGTGAAGGGATGTCATCCGCACCACTTTATAGAGCTGCATTTTCTGAAGGGCGTCTTGCCCGGCTATTTCTGGATCTTCCCCTTGCCGGGCGGTCGCGCCAACGTCGGCCTCGGCATGCTCAGCAGTGCCATCTCCCGAAGGAAGGTAAACCTTCGAAAGCTGCTGCAGGAGACGGTGGCCGAGGACCCCGTGATGCGGGAGCGGTTCCGGGATGCCACCCTCGAAGGGCGCATCGACGGCTACGGCCTGCCCCTGGGGAGTGCCCGCAGGGCCCTTGTCGGAGAGCGGTATATGCTCGTCGGCGATGCGGGCCATCTGATCGATCCGTTCACCGGCGAAGGCATTGGCAATGCGATGTATGCCGGCTACTATGCTGCCCAGCGGGCAGCCCTGGCCCTCCAGTCGGATGATTTTTCCGCGAAGGCCCTCGCCCCCTATGAGGCCGACGTGTACCGGGTGCTGGGTCCCGAGCTCGACATCAGCCACCGGCTGCAGAAGATGGTGCGCTATCCCTGGCTATTCAACTTCCTCATGCGCATCGGGGCCCGTAACCGGGAGCTGCGGGAATTGATGACCTGCATGTTCAACGACGTGGACCTCCGCCATCGCTTTCGCGATCCCCGCTTCTACCTGAGGCTTCTCTTCAGCCACGGCTAGCCTTATGGATCCTTCCGTCCTTTCTGAAACCTTTTGGTATTTTGCATCATGATGTTTGAGTTGGGAGACTCTTTGTTGATCGGGTTCGGCGCCGTCGTAGCCATCCAGCTTTTCTATTACCTTTTCTTTTTTAGTCGGCTGGCCTTTCACCGCCCCACCCCGCGATCCGATGCCGCAGGGCTGCCTGTCTCCGTGGTGATCTGCACGCGCGACGAAGTCCGGAACTTGCGGCAGCGCCTGCCCTCCGTCCTAGAGCAGTCGTATGAGGCGCCCCATGAAGTGCTGGTGGTGAATGACAATTCGATGGACGATACGGCCTATCTGCTCGACGCCCTTCAGCTGCAGTACCCGCTGCTGAAGTCGGTCAACCTGCATCAGGAGGCCAAACACATCCCGGGCAAGAAATTCCCGCTGGCCATCGGCATCAAGTCGGCCCGCCACGAACTGGTGCTGCTCACCGATGCCGACTGCAGCCCATCCTCTCCCCACTGGCTGCAGCATATGCAGTCTGCTTACGCCTCCGACAACATTGAGATCGTCTTGGGCTACGGAGGCTATGAGCGCCGCCCGGGGCTCCTCAACCGCATCATCCGCTTTGAGACCTTCCACTCAGCATTGCAATATCTTTCCTATGCCCTGGCCGGCATCCCCTACATGGGTGTAGGCCGCAACCTCTCCTACCGCCGCGACCTGTTCTTCCGGCACAAAGGCTTCTCCGCCCACAACCAACTCCCGGGCGGCGACGACGACTTATTCATCAACTTAGCCGCGCACGCGCAGAACACCGCCATCATGATCGACCGGGAGGCACTCACCCATTCTGAGCCCAAGGCCACCTTCCGGGACTGGAAAGAGCAGAAGCGCCGGCACTACAGCACCGGACGGCACTATCATGCCAAGCACCAGTTTCTGCTGGGCCTCTATGCTGTCTCACACGTGCTTCTCTACCCCTTATTTTTTGCCTGCCTGCTGCGGGCGGACCCACAGATGGCACTGGGTATCTTCGGACTGCGGCTCCTGCTGCAGGGGTTGATTTTCTACAAGGTCATGCGGCGCCTCGAAGAAGGCGACCTCTGGCCCTGGTATTGGCTGTTGGACCTCTGGCAGTGGCTGTATTACCTGATCTTTATCCGAGCCCCATGGATGAAGCCCCGGCCGGGATGGAAGTAATCCTCCGCTATTTCTCCGGCTACACCCCCTCGCAGCTCCGGCAGCTGGGTCAACTGGAGGAGTTATACCGGGAGTGGAACGCCTCCATCAACGTCATCTCCCGTAAAGACATCGACCATCTCTATGAAAGGCACGTGCTCCATTCGCTGGCCATCGCGGCCTGTATCGACTTTGCCTCGGGCTTGGAAGTGATAGACATCGGAACGGGTGGTGGCTTCCCCGGCATCCCGCTCGCCATCTTCTTCCCCGAGGTGCAGTTCTGCCTGGTGGACTCCATCGGGAAAAAACTTAAGGTGGTGAATGCCATCGCCGAGGCCTTGGCCCTTGAAAATGTGCGGACGCGGCATCTGCGGGCAGAAGCCATCCGAGACCAACAGTTTGATTTTGCCGTGAGCCGGGCGGTGGCGCCGCTGAAAGACCTCTGGCAGTGGGCCCGTCCGCTCTTGCGCCCCGAGCGGAAGATGGAAAAGTACAAGAACGGGCTCCTTTGCCTCAAAGGAGGGGATCTGGCGCAGGAAGTCTCCGAGAGCCGCCTCCGTCCACATGTACAATCGATCGAGGCATTATTCCCCGGGAAGGGCTTTGGCGACAAGTACCTACTCTATGTGCCGGTATAAGGCTGCCGGCAGACTGTTTCCTGCGAATAGTCTGCTTCTTCACCAGTTCAATTCTATTTTATTGTTACGCCGCTCCATGTCGGCTGTCCGTTGCAGGGGGTCTATCTCGAGCGACTTTAGGTCTGTGAGTTTCCGGTCGATCTCAAGGGTGTAGGTAGGGTGTGTCCACTTCCATGGGGCGCCGACGGTGCGTTTGAGGGAAGGGTCTTCTGCCGCCTTTGAGCCGAACATCAGGTATTGCGGGATGTAGGCCGTCTCGCAGCTGCCGTCTTTGAACTTCAGCTCCAGGTCGATGGGCATGGGCATGGTGCCAATATTGCGGAGCCGGATCTTCATCTTCCCTTTTTCTCCCCATAGGCTGTCGATGCCGTAGTCGATGGTCTTGCTGGTATTCACAAAGAAGGTCCGATACCAGTCGAGCTGCAGCCCGCTGACTTCTTCTGCGACACGGATGAAGTCGGCCGGGGTCGGATGTCTGTATTTCCAACGATCGTAGTATGCCAGTAGCACTTGGTCGCGTACCTGTGCGCCGAGGATATAGCCAAGTTGTTCGAGGAAGACTTCGCCTTTGGCATAGGCATTGGTCGTATAGGCATAGTTAGACGCATACTGGTCGGAATGCGTGGTGAGGGGCTCGTTGTGTTCGCTCTTGGCGAGGCGGATATACGACTGGAAGGCGCTAAGGTGGGGGTTGGGGTCCTGGCCACCGTCGAGGAAGTTGGCGACGCGCGCTTCGCCGTAGCTGGTGAAGCCTTCGTCCATCCAGGCATGGAGAGATTCATTGGAGCCCATCATCATCTGGTACCAGCTATGCATCCATTCATGGATGACGACGCCCTTGCCCGCCCCTTTGAGGAGGGTGGCCATGGGGTATTCCATGCCACCGTCGCCGCCTTGTATGAACGAGTATTGGCGGTAGGGGTATTTCCCAAAGATCTTGTCCATGTAGGGGATGGCCTTGGCAGCCAGGTCTAGCACGCCTTTCCATTCGCTTTGAGTGCGGGCGATGTAGGCTTCGAGCGGCTGTTGGCGTTTCATCCCTTCGGACAGGGCATTCCATTGTTTTTCGAGGTGTGGGCGGCTGACCTTATAGAAGGCGTGCAGGACGAGGCCGTCGCGGACGGTGCGGGACGCATGGATGTATTCGGGGTCGGCGGCCCATACGAAGTCATGCACGCGCGGGGCGGTGAAGCGCCAGGCCAGCATGGGGCTGGCGGGTCTTTTGAGGGGCATGCCTTTGGCTTCGTATCCATGGCCGATTTCCTGAGGGTTCTGCAGATAGCCGGTACCGCCGACGACATAGCTGCTGTCGATCCGGATGGTGACGTCATAGTCGCCCCAGATGCCATAGAACTCCCGGGCCACATAAGGTGTCGGGTGCCAGCCTTCGGAATCGTACTGGCAGAGCTTCGGGTACCATTGTGCCATGCTGAAGCGGACGCCTTCTGCATTGTCACGTCCGCTGCGGCGGATTTGTACGGGCACCTGTGCTTCGAATTCGAGTTCTATTAGGCAGCTGCTCTTAGGCAGGATGGGCTTGTCGAGCACCACTTTAAGGATCGTCTCGTGTGCTTCGGTGGCCTGCAGCTTTCCGTTGACTTTGAGGTTGCGGACACGTTGATAGCCGATCTCGTCGGGCTGCAGTCGTGCGATGCGGTCGCGCACGCGGGCATCCCAGTCGGGCCTTCCGTTGATGAGCTTCTTACCCAGTTCCTGGCTGCGGGCGTCCATCATGCTGCCGGGCTGGAAGGCATTCCAGTAGAGGTGGTAGTATAATACCCGAAGGGTGTCTGGGGAGTTGTTCCAGTATTCGAGGGCCTGCTTTCCGGAAAAGCGGTTGGCGGCGGCGTCTACCTCGATGTCCATCTTGTATTTGACACGCTGCTGCCAGCGGTCGGCCTGGGCTTGCAGGAGGAGGGTGGCCAGCAGGGCTGACAGGAGGCTGAAAGGCTTCTGCATTGTCGTTGCTTTGGCGTGTCGAAAATACGGAAATCTGCGGGCGGATCTCTTCAGAGCCGCTGACGGATGACGGGTAGCAGCTGCCGCTTCCAGGCGGCAAAGTCGCCAGCAGCAATGTGGCTTCTGGCCTCTTCGACCAGCCAATGGTAGAACGAGAGGTTCTGGATGCTGGCTAGGGTATAGGCAAGGTACTCTTTGGCTTTGAAGAGATGGCGCAGGTAGGCTTTGGAGTATGTCTGGCTGCTGGCGCAGGGGATGCCGGAGTCGATGGGGGAGAAGTCGCGGGCCCATTGTTCGTTGTCGATGTTGATGACGCCCTGGGAGGTGAAGAGCATGGCGTTGCGGCCGTTGCGGGTCGGCATGACGCAGTCGAACATGTCGACGCCCAGGTCGATGCATTCGAGGATGTCCCAGGGGGTCCCGACGCCCATGAGGTAGCGGGGCCTGTCGGCCGGCAGCTCTGCGCAGCAGAGGCCTGCATACTCATAGATCATCTCAGTGGGCTCTCCGACGCTGAGGCCTCCTATGGCGTTGCCTGCGGCGTCTTTGGCGGCAATGTACGCGCAGGAGGCGCGCCGCAGGTCGGCATGGGTACCGCCCTGCACGATGGGGAACAGGTTTTGGGTATGCCCATAGCACTCTTCTGTCTGTGCAAGATGCCCGAGACAACGGTCCAGCCAGCGGTGAGTGAGCTCCATCGAGCGGCGGGTGTAGGCGTGGTCGGAGGGATAGGGCGGGCAGTCGTCGAAGGCCATGATGATGTCGGCTCCGATGGCCCGTTGGATGTCCATCACGGATTCTGGGGAGAAGAGGTGTCTGGAGCCATCGATATGGCTTTGGAAGACGACGCCTTCTTCCGTGATCTTGCGGTTGGCAGCGAGCGAGAAGACCTGGTAGCCGCCGCTGTCAGTGAGGATGGGGCGATCCCAGTGTATGAAGCCGTGGAGGCCACCGGCGGCCGAGAGAACTTCTGTTCCGGGCCGCAGGTAGAGGTGGTAGGTATTGCCGAGGATGATGCGGGCGTCGACTTCACCGGCCAGTTGCTGTTGGCTGACGGCCTTGACGCTGCCGGCGGTACCGACGGGCATGAAGACAGGCGTGGGGATCTGCCCATGGTCGGTGTGGATGAGTCCAGCCCGGGCCGACCCGGCGAGGTCTGTATGCTGTAGCTCAAAGCGAAGCCTAGGCATAGCATGCAAGGTACGCATGCCCGCCATTTGCCGATGGGCATTCTCTGCCGTGTATTGTAATTTCGGCGTGTATGAGGAAGCTCGACCGATACATCCTTGGGAAGTTCCTCTCCACCTTTGTATTCTCCATCGTCTTGCTGACGGTCGTATCGACCATCATAGACCTAAGCGAGCGTACCGACGACTTCTCCCGCTCCGGTCTCTCCTCTCGGGAGATCATACGGCAGTACTATTTCGGATTTGTGCCGTACATCATGGCCCTGCTGTTCCCGCTCTTTGTCTTCATCTCCGTGATCTACTTTACCTCCAAGATGGCCAATCGCTCCGAGTTCATCGCCATCCTGGCCAGCGGCGTCAGCCTGCGCCGCATCTTGCTGCCCTATTGGGTCGGGGGCATCCTCCTCGGGGGACTGCTCTGGCTCGGCAACCGCGAGCTCATCCCGGTCGCCAACGGCATCCGTGCCACCTTCGATCTCAAGTATCTCCGCAGTCCGGTGATGAACAACGGCTCCACCAATGCCTACTACATGCGCGTCGACTCTTTCTCCTACTGCGGCATGCGCTATTACGATACGGTGAGCCGTTCCGGCGGCAGCTTTTTTTTGGAGACGGTGAAAGATCACCGCGTCACCTACAACCTGCGGGCCGATAATATCATATGGGATACGTCAATGAAATCCTGGCGACTGAATGGCGTGGTAGAGCGGCGGCTCGACAGCCTTGGTGAGACGGTGACTTATACGCCGGAGACCCATCGCAGCTATACCTTCCAGCCGCGCGACCTGCAGCGGGATGACTTCGTCCAGTCGCGCCTCACCACACCCGAACTCCGGCGACTCTTGGAGCTGGAGAAGCTCCGTGGCTCAGAAACGGTCAAAGAGCTTATGATGGAAGATGCCAAGCGCGATGCCAACCCGATGGCCGTCGTCATCCTGACCTTGATCGGTGCGATCCTTGCCACCCGCCGGATCCGGGGTGGCAGTGGCGTGCACCTTGCCATCGGCATCATCATATGCTGCGTATTCATCATGGCCGACCGCTTCTCCGCCACCTTTTCCACCAAAGGCGACCTGGACCCATACCTGGCGGCCTGGATGCCGAACTTCCTCTTTGCCGTCCTCACCTGCTGGCTCTACCGGGTGGCACCCAAATAATGGGTAGATCTAACATTCACGCACCCTCTATGTTATCTTAGGAGCGCATTGTACTACCTTTGCCATGGTTTAGACATTGGCTCGTCCACCCGAGCGTTGAGATTGTATTTTTTACCGGGTGACGCTCCCTTTTCCAGGCCAGGAAAACCCTTCCACCCGCGAATTACCATCTCATGGGCATCATCAAAGACAGGTTCAGGCTGAAGGCGGATCATGTGTCTGCAGAGATCAAAGACATTTTAAAGGTCCATGGCCAGAAAAAGGTTGGGGAGGTGACGCTTTCCCAGATCTACCAGGGGATGCGCGGCATCACCGGGCTTGTCACTGAGACTTCGCTGTTGGATGCTGAAGAAGGCATTCGTTTCCGTGGCTATTCCATCCACGACCTGCAGAAGAACCTTCCTAAGGCCAAGCACGGCCGGGAGCCCTTACCGGAAGGACTATTTTACTTGATGCTGATCGGGGAGCTTCCGACAGAAGAGGAGGTGAACCATGTCACCAACACTTGGCAGCGCCGCTCGCATGTACCCAACCACGTCTTTGCTACCATCGAGGCGCTGCCCGTATCGGCACATCCGATGACGCAGTTTGTCATCGGCATCATGGCCCTGCAGACAGAGAGTAAGTTTGCCAAGCAACATGCCGCCGGAATGTCCAAGACGGACTACTGGGCGACGACCTTCGATGATGCCATGGACCTCATCGCACGGCTGCCCCGCATCGCAGCCTATATCTATCGCCGCAAGTACCGCAATGGGGAGCATATCCACCCCGACGGGCTGCTCGACTGGGCCGGCAACTTTGCCCATATGATGGGCTATGAAGACGAGAGCTTCATGGAGCTGATGCGCCTTTATATGACCATCCACGCCGACCATGAGGGAGGCAATGTCTCCGCCCATACCACACATCTGGTCGGGTCTGCCCTCAGCGATCCGTTCCTCAGCTTTGCCGCGGGCATGAACGGCCTGGCGGGCCCCCTCCACGGCCTCGCCAACCAGGAAGTGGTGAAATGGATCTATGAGATGCGCGAAGCGCTCGGCGTGGAGCTGCCGTCGAACGAGCAGATAGAGGCGTATGTGCAGAAGACCCTTGGTGAGGGAAAGGTGGTGCCGGGCTATGGTCATGCCGTGCTGCGGCGGACCGACCCTCGCTTCATCGCCCAGATGGAGTTCGGGAAAGCGCATATGTCCGACGACCCCCTGGTGCAGACGGTCTGGCGCATCTATGAGGTGGTGCCTCCGATCCTCAGCTCCCTAGGAAAAATCAAGAATCCATGGCCAAACGTCGATGCACACAGCGGTGCGCTGCTGGTCCATTACGGCATGGTGGAATATGAGTTCTACACTGTGCTCTTCGGCGTAAGCCGGGCCCTCGGCGTGTTGGCCAGCCTTTGCTGGGACCGGGCGCTGGGTATGCCCATCGAAAGGCCGAAATCGGTCACCACTGACCTAGTGAAGCTATGGCTCGACGGTAAGGACCAGATCTGGGACTAAGGCGCTGGGTGGATTTTATATCTTCTTTTCATATCAGGAACGGCGCTCAGCTATTTTCGGAACATCACATAGACGGCACCCCGCAGCAATGCAATTGCAGAAAGTATCTGGGGTTGCAAGGGTTCGCGTAGGTATAGCAGGGCGAAGCTGGTTAAGACGACCAGCGTAATGATTTCTTGTGTTATCTTCATTTGAAACCCGGACATGCCATGGGCATGACCAATTCGGTTGGCTGGCACCATGAGGTAATATCCCGGCAATGCGATCTCCTAGATGAGGCCGATCACCTACCAGAGTGGGGCTCCTTTGAATTTCAGGTGGCTATACCAGGCAAGCGTCATGAAGACGTTCGACGCGGTCAGCAGGAGTCTGTTGCGGAGCATATCGCTGGGCGTTGTGATGCGCTGCAGGAAGAGTCATCATCCTGCAGCGCATTGGGTCGAGCGCTATGGCTTTTTCATCCGAAAGTGGTAGGTGCCGGAGCCTGCAGTTATGATCGTCCGTCCATGTGCACTGCCTGTCACCTGCAGCCCAGTGGCCTGGGCGAGGGCTTGTCCGCTTTCGCGGATGCTTTCGGCCTGGGCGGCGGGCAGGTGGAGGGTGCCGCTGCTGTTGGCGGGTATGGTGACGCTGACTTCGAGGCTGTCGCCAACGATCCGCCAGCCGCTGGAGGCTTTGCCATAGTTCGTCTGCAGGGTGGCTTCGGCATGGGTGAGGCCGCCGCCGACGTGAGGTTTGATAAGCAGCCGTTTGTATCCGGGCGCTGCCTCGTCGGTGTCGAGGCCTGCAAGGGTGCAGTACATCCAGTCGCCGATGGCGCCATAGGCATAGTGATTGAAGGAGTTCATAGAGGGTACTTCGAAACTTCCGTCGGGGCGGATGCCGTTCCAGCGCTCCCAGATGGTGGTGGCACCCATCTTGACGGGGTAGAGCCAGGATGGGTAGCTCTCTTGCAGGAGTAGCTTGAAGGCGACGTCGGCATATCCGAAGCGGGAGAGGACATGGCATATATAGGGTGTGCCGAGGAAGCCGGTAGTGATGTGATCGCCGTAAGATTTGATGTTCTCGGCGAGCCGGTCGGCGGCTTGCTGGCGCATGGCTTCGGGCAGGAGGTCGAAGTGCAGTGCCAGGGTGTAGACGGTCTGTGTGTTGGAGGATATGCGGCCATTGGGGGAGACGTATTCCCGGTTGAACGCGTCGACGACGCGCTGGTGGAGGGCTCTGTAGTAGGCGATGTCTTCGGTGCGGCCCAGGACGATGGCCGTCTTGAGCAGCAAGGATACCGAATAGCCATAGAAGGCCTGTGCGAGCAAGTATTTGTCAGAGACGGCGGCGCGGCCCGGGCTATCGTCGCACATGGTGTAGAAGAGCCAGTCGCCGAAGTGGGAGCCGGTATTCCAAAGGCCATTGCGCGATTCCTTCTCCATATATCCTACCCATGCCTTCATGCTGGCGTACTGTTGTTCGAGGATGCGCTTATCGCCATAGGCAAGGTACATCGTCCAGGGGATGATGGTGGCGGCGTCGGCCCATCCGCAGGCGGCGGATGACTTTTCTCCCAGCACGTTGGGGATAACATGGGGTACGGCCCCGTTGGGGAGCTGGTCGGCCTCCAGGTCTCGCAGCCATTTGCTGAAGAAGGCGTTGACCTGGAAGTTGAAGGTGGCGGTGCGGGCGAAGGCTTGTGCATCGCCTGTCCATCCGAGTCGCTCGTCGCGTTGCGGGCAGTCGGTGGGCACGTCGAGGAAGTTGCCTCGCTGTCCCCACTGGATGTTGTGCTGGAGCTGGTTGATCAGCGGGTGCGAGGAGGTGAAGCTGCCGGTGGGCCGCATGTCGGAATAGAGGGCGATGGCTTGGAAGTCGTCGGGCCTAAGCGCACCTGCGTAGCCTTCCACTTTGATATAGCGGAAGCCCTGGAAGGTGAAATGTGGCTCGAAGGTCTCCATGCCACCGCCGGCGAGGACGAAGTGGTTCTGCTGTTTTGCGGCGCGCAGGTTGTCGGTGTAGAAGTTGCCTGCATTGTCGAGCACTTCTGCATGGGAGATTCGGATGGTGTCGTTTCGGTTACCCTTGACTGTGAGTCGTACCCAGCCGACGAGGTTTTGGCCGAAGTCGATGACTTTTTCTCCTTTCGGTGTCGTGATCACTTGGATGGGTTTGAATGCCTCATGCTTTTTGACGGGTTCGTTCCAGGTCGATACGAGGGAGGGGAAGGGTCCTTTGAGGAGGCTGACGGGCTTCCAGGCGGAGGCGTTGAAGGCGGGGGTGGACCATCCGGTAGGCTCCAGGCGGCCGTCGATGGTCTCTCCGTTGTACACTTCGGAGCTGCGGATGCTGCCGGTGGCGCTGCTCCAGCTGCCGTCTGACAGCACTTGTGCGGTGCTGCCGTCGGTGTATTCGATGTCGAGGCGCAGGAGGAGGCCGGCTTCTTTTCCGTAGAAGTTGTTCTGTCCGGAGAATCCTATGAACCCGCGGTACCAGCCGTTGCCGAGGATGGCGCCGATGGTGTTATTGCCGGTCGTGAGGAGGCTGGTGACGTCGTAGGTCTGATATTGGACTCTTTTCTGATAGGCCGTCCAGCCGGGCGTGAGGCAGGCGTCTCCGATGCGCTGGCCGTTGATCCAGGCTTCGTACATGCCGAGGGCTGTGATGTAAGCCGTGGCGGTGCGCACTTTCTTTTGCAGGGCGAAGGTCTTACGGAGATATGGGCTGGGCTGAGCGGTCTTTTCTTCCTGGTAGCCGGGCCCTATCCATTGCGCGCCGAGGTTGGCCATGCCGGGTAGTCCCATCTGCCAGTAGGCCGGCTCGCTCCATTCGGAAGGCTTTCCAGACGCATCCCATACGCGTACCTGCCAGTGGTAGCGGCGGCCGGGGCTGAGGCCGGGGCCGGCATAGGGGACGTGCACGGAGGCGTCGGAGGCCTGACGGCCGCTGTTCCAGACGAGGTTTTTACCTTTGAGCAGGTCTGTGGGTGTGCCGGCGACGCGCAGTTCCCAGGCCGTCTGCCGGGTGTTTCGCTGGTCTGACAGGAGTTGCCAGGAAAGCCGGGGGGCGGAGGTCTCAATGCCCTGCGGGTTTAGCAGGTGCTCGCAACGAAGTGCGGTGACGCGGACCTGTGCGGAGAGGGAGGCGGCCAGCAGCAGGAGGCCGGCAAGGTGGGATATGCGTGTCATGAAGGAAGGGTTCTGAGGTCAATATAGTCATTTTTGGCAGTTGTGCGCTGCGGGCCGCCATGAAGAAGACTACCCGGCTGAGCAGTCTGTTGGTAGGGTCGGAGAG
The DNA here is from genome assembly GCA_016868815.1 of Bacteroidota bacterium. GTDB lineage: Bacteria > Bacteroidota > Bacteroidia > Chitinophagales > Chitinophagaceae > Pollutibacter. The sequence goes on along the minus strand of VGFQ01000001.1, from coordinate 154,767 downwards.
GCAGCATTTCAATGCCTGTAAAGGGCTGGCTGTTGGAAGGCACTGGCTGTCTATGGCAGGTAGAATACTTCTTGGAGGGGGATGCTGACGGGTGAGTGGTCTGGGTTGGCCTCCATGATGTCGCACATATATACCCACCAGCGTTGCATGACTTCCTGGGCGGGCAGGCCCTCTAGGGCGGCGGGGTCTTCGGCTTTGAGTACGCCGAAGAGGGTATGTGTCTGTTCATCGAGGAAGATGGAGTAGTCGTGGATACCGCTGGAATGGAGGAGGGTGGCCAGCTCCGGCCAGATGGCATCGTGCCGTCGTTGGTACTCGCTTTGGCAGCCTGGGTGGAGGAACATCTTAAAAGCCCTTCTGTGCATATGGATGCGGGTTTGATGTGCAGGGTTCTATCGTGTGAGCGGGCAGCAGCTGTCTTGGATTGTATGCTGGAGGTGGCTTGCGTTCTTCCTTGACCCTCGTTGTAAGTTGTGTATTTTTGTTTGAAATCACTGAGATGTCGGCAACTTCCTGGCGTGCATGGGCTTATCAGCAGCGGAAGGCGTTGCTGGGAACTGCCATCAATGCGTGGATGGTGGCCTTTTATGGTTTTTTTGCGCGGATGTTTCTCCGAAGGCGTGTCTTGTATATCGCCACGGCATCGGATACGACGCATTTTCATTCGATGCTGCAGTTGATCAATTCTGTGAAGATCTTCGAGACGGGCCCCTATCAGCTGACGGCCTACGACCTGGGTCTGACGGAGTCTGACCGTGTGCGCTTTGCCAAAGTGCATCCGGACGTAGCATTGGTCCGTTTTCCTTTTGAGCAATACCCTTCTCATTTCGACATCTCCCAGGGCGCGGGGGAGTATGCCTGGAAGCCGGTCATCGTCCACGAGGTGTATCGCACGCTCAGGGACGGCGACTTTTTTCTCTGGCTGGATGCCGGAAATTTTGTCCGCAGGAGGATGTGGGTGATTCGGGCGGCTTTGTATTTCTCTGGCTTTTACACGAGACTGACCACGGGCACGATTGGTGAGTGGACACATGAGGAAACGTTTCGCAGGCTTGGCATGGAAGTGGCCCGGCACTATCGCATGATTTGCGGATGTTTAGTCGCTGTCCGAAAAGATGCACGGAACGACAAGCTGGTGCAGGAATGGCGGGATGGGGCCGTCGACAAGGGCATCATTGCCCCGGAAGGCTCCAGCAGGAAGAACCACCGGCAGGACCAGTCGGTCGTATCCCTCTTATATTATCGGCACTACTCTTTCCGGGGCCATCCTCCTCGGCTGTCACGGTTAGAGCATGAGCTGTTGATCCATCAGGATATTGGCTGAAGGGAGGCATCTATTTGGCTGGCAAAGGGTTTCTTTGTAATTTGAACTCCCCCCGGGGGAATTAGCTCAGCTGGCTAGAGCGCTTGCATGGCATGCAAGAGGTCACCGGTTCGACTCCGGTATTCTCCACCAACTGCGATCGTAGTGTCGCGGTTTTTTTATGCATCCCCTGTGAAGGGTTTTGCCTAGGAAAGCATAGACGTGTCCAACCGACTATGTCACGTCTAGATGGCAGCATCCTCTTCTATATAATCGCAAACTTGGTTTGCTAATGGATCGCGAAGGAACGTGACCTTTTTTATCTGTATGGCGCCAGCGGCAAGGCTATCCTTTAGATCCTGTAGGGTCATAGCGTCAATGACCGCCTCGTTCCCTCCTCCGAGTGTTTTGCCACCCGACAGCCATTCTTTTTGATAAGCTTGTCCCTCTTTGCCGGTAGGCAGCCTTACTTTGAATTGTTTCGGGTCAACCACGATAAAACGATAAATGGTATCTATCGTTCCTTTGTCTGACCAGTTACCGATGGGTACTCCAAGCTTTTTTTCAATATGGGTGATTCCTCCCCCTGTCTTCGCCTCTTTCAGCAGGGCATTGGCATCCGGTAGGGGAGATACGAAGTTTGTGCCAGAGCCCCAGTTTTTCCATTCATTCAGAATCTTGCCGAAAGCCCAGGTAGAAATGAATGCGTGCGCCCCGGAAGCCGTAAATTTTTCGATGTGCTGCTGGGCATATTGTTGATATGCTTCAGACATTGCAGCGGTGTCCGTATAGTTTGCCAGCTTTCCCTTTTCCGCTTCGCTGAGTTGATGTCTGCTTTTTACATCAGGAACTTCATAGACCTTGCCCGTATCAGGACTCGCTTCAAATGCACTTTGGTTTTCTTTGTCGTTGCCGGTTAGTCTCTTTCGAAAGGAAGATTTGACCGCGTCTTCCCGTAATTCCGGCATCCCTATTTTTATGGCCGCTGCATTCAACGGCCCTTGGGCTTTGTCGAACTCTTCACCCACTTCACCCATCGTCCCAACCACTTTCCCCCGTAGCTTGCCGATGTTACCCTGTGCACGCGCACTCTCCTCCGGCGAATTCCACATGGCAATAGTGGGAATAGCATCCTCTTCTTGAGCACCTGTGCTGCTGTCTGCCATCATTTGCAGACTGCTCAGAGATTTGGCGCCAGCGCTGTTGTTGGCGGCCTCCTGTAATTGGAGTAGCTGTGCTGACTCAGGACGCATGTCCATGCCCAACGCTTCTTGCGTTTCGTTCGTCTTTGACTGTTTTTGAGGTTCAGACTTACGGGCATTGGCGTTCTCTGACGCCCTTTCTGCATGAACGGGCATGGTAGGATGTAGAGAGGTAAATATAGCCTTTAGTGATAAATGAAACTAATAAGTGTAATGTATCAACGTTGCATTTAAACAACGGAGCGTATGAGTATGTGGTACTGGGCTCAAAATAGCTCCATCCCTCGCGGCTATGTGTAGCAAACCAAACGATGGTAGCATCCTCTATTTCAGGCGGTTGACGGAGTTGCCCGATTCTAGTATCTTACTGACTGCATTTGCGGCGCTGCAGCAAGTACCCAAGCCATGACCATTCGTCAATCCATCATTCCCACTGATCCCATTCGCTTCGGAGAAAAAGACGCGTTGGACATCGAGTCGATCTGTATGTTCATCGCCCTAGGTTTCTTCTGGGAGGACACCACGTATTACAAGGGACTCAAGAAGCTGCGGGCAGCCACCGACCATGTTGTCGACGAGACGGGCAGACTGCAGGAGACGAAGCCCTATTTTGAATGGAGATATGCGCCGAAGGACATTAGCTTCTCTCAGGCCGTCGAAGCGTTTGAGGTGCTCTTCGAAGACATGATCTGTTCAAACCACACCGATGACTACACCATCCCCATCTCCGGGGGACTCGACAGTCGCTCCCTGGTGGCCGCCTGCTCGCATCTGAAGATCCCCTTTACAGGCTACAGCTACTCCTTCCGCAACGGCATCAACGAGCACGCCTTCGGGAAGAAGATATCAGAGAAGATTGGCTTCCCATTCCAGTCCTTCTACATCGAGCCGGGCACCCTCTGGGATTATATCGGGCATATTGCCGTCGTCAACGAGTGCTATGCGGAGTTCACCCATGCCCGGCAGTTTGCTGTCTATGACGCACTCAAGGCCATGGGGGGTAAGTTCCTGCTGGGGCACGCGGGAGACATCTTCTTTGACGGACTGGGGCTGCCAGCTGAGTTCCCCGCATCGGAACACCTGGACTATGTCTGGAAGAAATATGTAAAGCCCTCCGGCCTTGAGCTGGCCACCGCCCTCTGGCAATCGTATGGCTACTCCGGAAATTTCACCGAGCAACTGCGGGCACTGCTGGCCGCCAAGCTCGACTCGATCGACATCGACCATCCCACAGCCAAGCTTCGGTCATTTAAGATACAAACCTATTTCTCTAAGCTCTCGTGCAGTAACATCCGAATCTTTAAAGATTTTGGAGAGACCTACCTGCCCTACTGCGACGACCGGCTCATACAGTTCGTTTGTACTGTCCCGGAAGAACACCTCGACAAGCGGAAAATACAGATTGAGTATATCAAGCGGCGCTCGCCCAAGCTGGCCTCTGTGACCTGGCAGGACCATCGGCCTTTCAACCTTTACAACTATGCCTACGATCGGCCGCCCCTTAACTATCCATATCGAATCTATCGTAAGCTGATGCAGCATTTTGCCCGAGTGGAGTCGGTCCGACAGAACTGGAGAAACCAGTACCTGGGCAAGGAAAACCTCTTAAAGCTGACGGACTTTCTCTCAGACGATAGAGGGACGGAGGCCATTATCCCCGCCCATCTCCGCCAGACCTTTCTCCAGAAATTCATCCACGAAGACCCCGCTTACTACTACCATTCGACCACCATGATGATCACCCTGGCAGCTTTTCTCCGATACCAGCACCCGCACTAGCAGCTACCCGTTCAGGCTATGAGAGCACTAGGTGTAGAGCATATATATCTTCCGAAGGCTTGTCTACAGACATCGCAGACTGTCCATATGGCATAGAAGGAGACCCTCATTCAAATGGGGGGCGAGTCGTTAGGATGGTACCCGGGCTGTATCCGCACGTAGCCAACATTCAGTACATCTCGCGGGTGCGGAGCGTGTCGGCCAGCCGGCGGTAAATGGCATGGTTCCAATACGGGCCTGGATGAGGGTCAAACCCGTTGATATCATCCCGCATTTGGTAGTCGTAGGTCTCGGCTGTGGCCTGAATGATGCTGACGGCAGGGTCGAGTTGTGTGACAATATCTGGGCGGAGCTCCCCGAAGAAATGCAATAGATAGACTTTTGCGGGGGTGGACCGGGCGATGCCGTTGATCAAGTGTGCCGTCACCTTATTCATGTAGGCGGTAGGCGGGTCGGGCTGACTGCAGTAATCCTGCTGATAAGCGCAAAACAACGGAATCCGGTCGAAGACCAGGCTGTCGCCTTCCAGACGTGCCCGCAGGTGTTTGAAGCGCTTAGGATCATTGCCCACGGCAAAGGGCTCTCCCCACCATTTGATGCGGCTGGGAGCTGCGACATGCCGGACATCATAAAACCTGGCATGGCCCAGGATGATCACATCCTCGGGGCCGATGCGGCTGGAGAGCCGCTGGATATTCAGATAAGCATTGGTCAGCGAATAGCTTGAATACGCGTAGAGGTGGAAACGAGTATGCGGGAACCGCGACTGCAGCAGGTAGGTGAACGTCTGCTCATCATTGACGCCTTCACCGAAGATGAAGGAATCTCCAAAGACATATACATCGCGCTCGGTAGGATAGGCCGGCTCTCCGACATAGCGATTGCCCTCCGGCAAGATCGTAACAAAATGTTTGAACTGCACGAAGGTGTCGAAAGAAGGCTTCCGGTAGGTGATTTCAAAGGAGCCGGTATTGGCGCGGAAGCCATGGATGCTGTCTGGGATGCGGAAGGGTTGCGGGGAGGAACTCTTCCTTTCGAAGTCATTGTTGGGCCCTGCTTTTAAGATGAACTTTTTAACCAGATAGACGGTTGACGACTTGCCCTGGTACTGAAGGGTTTCTTCCCAAAAATCGTGATACCAGATGTGTATGAATACGATCGATGAGAGTTCCAATGCCAATGCCATAACAAAAAACATGATGCCATATAGCAGCAGCGTCTTTCCAAAAGGACGCTTCGACTGCTTTGACGGGGTATCTGCCATGGGCTGATTGCTTTTAATTGACCTTATTCGGGAGCAGCATAAAATAAGCCTTTAATTCTGAGGATGTCAACTCGTTCATTTCCAGTTGATCTATTCCATCTCTTAGCCCAGAGAAGAGCGGGGCATCCACCATTCGTCCAAATGCTTTTTCGATTTTTATCCAGAATTCGTAACATGCATAAGTGTGATAAAACCCTTTCTACGTTCCCATGGCCCTATCTGTCAAAGAATCCGTCAAGAGACCAAGGCGCATATGGAAAAGATCGAGTGGAGCCTCTCCGGCGTTTTCCGATATATCAAGGGAGAGCAAAAAGAGGGTATCCTCAAACAGGTCTATAGAGGCAGAGTACCCGAAAAGACGATATCAAGCTGGGCGTGCTCATCGCCATCCAGAAAGACTATTTCTGGGAGAAGACAGAGCAAGCACTCTCCAACTCGCTGATCGTAGCCCAGAAGTCGAAGGCTACGCTGGTGTAGTAGATGCGTCAAATCCTGCTGCGGAGCCAGGATGTCATCCTCGCCAGCGGCGGCAGTGACGGATTGTTCACGACGGAAGTTATCTTTAAATCGGATATGAATAAGGTTCTTAATACCATTGACCTATGATCCCTCTACCCCTGCCTGAAATCAAACAATGCTTCGAAGCCATCGGCGCCATCAATATCACCGTCCAGGAGCAGAAGGATTCGGTGGTGCTGTTGTCTGTCTTCAAGATCCGCAACAAGCCGACAAGAGTGCTCCTGATCATTAGCGAAGTTGGCGGCCAGGCCCTGTTCCAGCTCTTTGCGACCTACGAAGAGGCCTATGAGAAGCCTGGCATCGATTTCTATGAGGTGCTGGACAACCTGAACACCAAGCTTGTCCTCGGACATGTCCAGGTCAGAAAGCAAGCTAATGATTGGCGGGTCACCTACCGTTCCAACTTTGTAGGCGAGCCCGAGCGGCTCTTCACCAACCACTGTTTTCGAAATTTCATATCCTTTTCCGTGGATATGGTCGGCGCCATCGAGAAAGAATTTGTATAAGCATACAGGGTCGTCCCGGTCAGGTGCGGACAAGCCCGGATTTTTTGCCGGGATCGCTGAGGACAACAGGCCCCATAGGGGCTTTGCAACAAAGGCTTGGCCAGGCGGTTTATCGCGAGCCCTGCACGGTGAAATCCAGCAATTCCATGGGCCCCACATCTAAGGTCTGGCATAAGATGTGGAGCGTGTAGACGCTGGTGTTGATTTTTCCGAGCTCGATCCGGCTGATCTGTGAGTAGGTCATGTTCGCGTCATGGGCCAGTTGTTCGATCGTCATGCTGCGGGAAACCCAGGCTCTTCGAATGTTTTTGCATAGCAACGACTGGAAGGTGTTTTTCTTGTACATGGTATGAGTCCAAGATTGAGTCCAAGTTATCAGCCTTGTAACTTTCACCCAAGAGCAGGAATGCTCTATTATTTCGACGAAAAAATAGTAAAAAGTTAAAAAGAAGGAAAACCTCTGCATTTCCTCGTGAAAAAAAATTACAAGGGCCATCTGTCCTTTCCAAACCCTCCGAGGGGAGTAGCACATCATGCCCTAGCGGCGATCCCAATGAACTCATTCCGGCCTTTCTGAGGCGCGGATGGAAAGGCTTTCAGCATGCCCTCTGAAAGAAGGGGCATAGAGGCACTCAGCGGTGGCAATCCCGGCAGGGAACTGGCCTGCATGGCTGACAAACAACGTGTATTCGAAGACGTGGGTGCCTTTCGGGACGATGGGCAGGAAGAAATGGGTGGCCGCATCGCGGGGCGACAGGTAGTAGCCCAGGGCTCCTTTCCATTGGTAGCCGCTGAGCCCGTCGGCCGGCTCTGTGCCGGAGCCACGCATGTCTTTGAGGTGTACATATTCCATATCCCGGTCGTTGCGCAGCAGCAGCCGGACGATGAGTTTGTCGCCAACCGTCAGGTTGGACGCTTCCGTCAGGGCCTCGAGGATGGGTCCAGCAGCCGTCATCTTTTCCTGGTATAGCTGCTTCTCCACTGCGAGGGGGCCTGTGGTGGCCGTGAGACGGTCGAGGTGCTCGAAATACTGCCAATGGACGGCCCCCCAGCTTAAGCCCGAAGGGTGTTGGCTTGAGTCACCGGTCACGCGCACACGAATATGTCCCATCTCGGGTTTGATGGCAGGGCCTTCGAGGGAGGCCTGCAGCCCGCCCCCGCCCGCCAGGGTCTGGAACTGCAGGGGCTGCTGGTGGCCGAGGAAGATGTCTGCGGCCCGGCCTTCGGCGAGCCAGTGGCTGCCCATGGCGAGCAAGGCCCGGCAGGCATCGGCGGTCGCCCGGGTGGACTCCCACCGTTCTGTCTGCTTCTTGGTCAGCAGCCAAAGCCGCAGCTGGTCGGCCGTGGCGGTATCCTGATTAATGTCTAGGAAAGCTTCCAGGAGGAGCGACTGCGTCTCGATGGGGGCCTCCTGCCAGTACCAGGGCTGTCGTCCGCCTTTCCAGTACATGCCGAGTGTGGAGTCTTGCACGGCCCGCTCCCGCAGGGAGTGCAGGATGGCTTTTGCGGTGGAGGTCGCTCCTGTGCGGTGCAGGGCCAGGGCAGCCATGGCCTGTACCTGCAAGGGCAGTGCCGGCCACGTTTCGATGATGCGTGACCGGTAGTACTGCTGGGCAGCCATTTCTTTGGCAGGGGGCTTGTAGGCAGGGTGGCAGCTGAGGGCATAGAGGGCCTGTACCTGCAGGGGCGATGGGGAGGCAGGTGGCTGGGCGCGGCGGGTCGCTTCGCGATGATCGTCTTGCAGCTGGCCGGAGAGATAGCGCAGCCCCGCGTCCAGGAGGTATGAAAACGCGGCTTGGAGGGGCGCCGGCACGGCACCGGTCGTCTGCATCCGGCCCATGTTGGCCAGGATGTATTGCGACATGTAGCGGTCGGAGGGGCCGTCCGGAAACCATGCAAATCCACCATCTGGGTTCTGGGCTGCCCGAACCTGTGCCAGCGCTTCTTTGAGGGCGGAGGCCAGGCGCCCTGTTTCGAAGAGCGAGGCCAGCTGACGCCGTTGTGCCGCTTGGTCGCGGGCCTCCGTGACCCAGGGGGTTTCTTCGAGGAGGATATCCCTGAGCGCAGGCTGCTGGCCGATGGCGCTGGCCCGGGCCTGCCGGCCTGCAGCGCTGTCGGTGGCCCATCGCGCCACCCACTCGCGAATGCGGGGGCTGCCGGCAGCGGCCTGCGCTGCCACGGCATTGGCATAGAACCTGTTGAACGACTGTTCGACGGAGGCATGGGCATAGCCCGTCAAGGGTAGTGCTGCGACGGCATACCAGGCAGGGCTGGCGGCATACTCCAGTGTCAGTCGGTGTTGAGTCAGGGTAGGGGCGTCGCCCGACTGCAGGAGCTTCTCGAAGCGGAAGGTCCGACTGCCCAGCCCATCCATCCGGAGGGGGACTGACTCCGTCACGAGCAGGCGGTTGCTGAGTACGGGCAGGATGCGTTCTTCCCTATCTGTATGGCGAGCAGTAGCGGCCCGGACGCGTAGGCCGACGGGCCGATGGAAGTCGGCTGGCACCGACATCGTAAAGGCTACCGCCACCGTCTGCCCGGCGGGGGCCGTGAAGAATTGTACAGGGAAGACATTATGAAAATATCCATCGACCGATGCCCCATTCTCGGGGTCAAAGAGTTCTAGCTGCGCCTGTCCCGTCTGCTCGCTGTCGGAGCAGTTGGTGATGCGCACGGGCAGGGTGAGTCGGTCCCCTTCTCTTAGGAATCGGGGCGTGTGGGGCTGTACCATGAGCTCTTTTCGGATGACGAAGTTCTGCATCGCCGTGCCGGGGAGCTTTGGGCGGCTTTTATCCGTCTGCAATACCTCTACTAGGGTGTTGTAACCTACTCCCGGTTGGGCGGCCTCTGCTTCCGAAGGCTTCGCCATCGCCATGACACCTGGCGACTGCCTCCGGATGCTGACGGGGATACCCTGTGCCGAGCCGGCCAGTGGCAGGGCCATGGAGGCGAGGGATGCCAGCAAGAGGAGGGGTCTCATAGTTGGAAGGTAGGTGCCTTGGATGGGATGCATGGAACGTGCGTATCCACAAGCAGACGAAGAGAATTAACGAAAATAAGAAGCCCGTCGCTGACATGCTAGGGGCTGGACGCGACGGGCTGATGTATGCGGGGTTGGGTCAAGACCGCATGGCCTCTGCCATGGTCCGGCCGATGTCGGCTGGGCTGTCGACGACGAGGATCCCACTTTCATGCATGATGCGTTTTTTGGCAGCGGCGGTGTCGTCGGATCCGCCGATGATGGCGCCGGCATGTCCCATGCGGCGGCCGGGAGGGGCTGTCTGCCCTGCGATGAATCCCACGACGGGTTTGTGTGGGTGCTGCCGGATCCAGTGGGCCGCCTCGGCTTCCATTCCGCCGCCGATCTCGCCGATCATGACAATCCCGTCGGTGTCCGGGTCGTCCATGAAGAGCTGCACGGCCTCGCGGGTAGTGGTGCCGATGATGGGGTCGCCACCGATGCCGATGGCAGTGCTGATGCCTAGGCCGGCCTTGACAATCTGGTCGGCAGCCTCATAGGTGAGGGTGCCGGATTTGGAAACGATGCCAATGCGGCCTTCCCTAAAAATGAATCCGGGCATGATGCCCACCTTGCAGGCGCCGGCGGTGATGACACCGGGACAGTTGGGTCCGATCAGCCGTATCGGGCGGTCCTGAAGGAAATGTTTCACTTTGACCATATCCTGCACAGGGATCCCTTCAGTGATGCACACGACTAGGCCTATGCCTGCTTCTGCCGCCTCACAGACGGCATCAGCCGCAAAGGCGGGCGGTACAAAGATGATGCTCACATCTGCGCCCGTGGTGCGGACGGCATCGGCGACGGTGTTGAAGACCGGTCTGTCAAGGTGCCGGGTGCCCCCCTTGCCAGGCGTCACCCCCCCTACTACTTGGGTGCCGTATTCGATCATCTGTGTAGCGTGGAAACTGCCTTCCGTTCCGGTGAAACCCTGAACTATGACCTGGGATCCCTGATGGACGAGTACCGACATAATTAAACTGAATTTGTTGCGTCGCGAAGTTAGTAAAAGCCTGCCAATGGCTGAAGGGCCTGGACAGCGTTAGTCTTGACTTAGGTAAGCATTTGGTGTTTGGGAATTGGTCAACGCCACAAAGTTAGCGTGCCTTCTTGCGGGCATTGCTACACAATTCTTGTTTGCAGCGCAAAGAGAGGAATCCTGAATCGTGCGTAGCGTCAGCGGAGGAGTTCGTCCATGTCGCGCTGGTCGGAGATTTTTCCTCGCATCTCCAGCATGCGCATGTCTTTAGCGTCGCGGAGGAATTCGGATGCGAAAATGAAGGCGTTGAGTCGCTCATTTCGGTTGTGGATGATCTCCTGGTTGGTGCCTTCCCATTCTTTGAAGCCTTGGTGCATATAGAGGATGCGGTCTCCGATTTCCATGACACTATTCATGTCGTGGGTGTTGACGACGGTGGTGATGTTATACTCGAGGGTGATCTCGCGGATGAGGCGGTCTATGACTAGGGATGTCTGCGGGTCGAGGCCTGAGTTGGGCTCATCGCAGAAAAGGTATTTGGGGTTCAGTACAATGGCACGGGCGATGCCGACGCGCTTTTTCATGCCACCACTGATTTCGGCGGGATATTTTTTATGGGCACCGTCGAGGCGGACCCGCTCAAGTACTTCATCCACCCGTTTCTCCTTTTCTCCCCGGGTCATGCGACTGAACATGTCGAGTGGGAACATCACATTCTTCGCCACGGTTAAGCTGTCGAAAAGGGCGGAGCCCTGGAACAGCATACCAATCTGCTGGCGCATCGATTTGCGTTGTACGGAGGGCATCGCGGTGAAGTCCTGCCCATCATATATGATGCTTCCCGCATCAGGCTCAAAAAGGCCTACGATGCATTTCATGAGCACGGTCTTGCCACTCCCGCTGGCACCTATGATAAGGTTACACTTGCCAGTCTCCATCACTGATGACACGCCACCGATGATAGTCTTATCGCCAAATCCTTTCTGTATTTCTTTGACTTCAATCATCTGTTATGGGGCTGGTCTAGTCGAGCAGTAGGGCTGCCAGGATATAGTCTGCCAGCAGCACGGTGATGCAGCTGGTCACGACGGCCCTTGTGCTGGATTGTCCTATCTCTAGGGCTCCTCCTTTTACATGGTAGCCGTAGTAGGCGGGGATGGCGGAGATGATGAAGGCGAAGGTATAGGCCTTGGTTAGGGCGAAGGTCACGTTGAAGGGGATGAACTCTTTCAACAGTCCCCGGTCGAAGACTTCATACGACATGATGCCGGCTGCTTGTCCCGCAAAGCGGCCGCCCCACATGCCCAGTACCATGGAGATGACGACGAGCAGCGGGATCATGATCAGGCAGGCGAGGATTTTGGGCATGATGAGATAGGCGCGGGTGTTGATGCCCATCGTCTCCAATGCGTCTATCTGCTCGCTGACGCGCATGTTGCCAAGCTCGCTGGCAATTTTACTACCGATGACGCCGGCTAGTACGATGCAGGAGAGCGTCGGGGCGAACTCGAGGATGACGGTGTCGCGGACAATCTGTGCGATGGTAGAGATGGGCACCAGTGGACTGACGAGCTGGTAGGCTGTTTGTACTGTGGATACAGCGCCGATGAATACGGAGATGATGGCTACGATGCCCAGCGAGCCGATGCCTAGCTCGTTACACTGGTGCATCAGTTCTTTCCAGTACATACGCGGATTTTCCAGCTTTGTGAACATCCCACGCAGCATCAGCAGGAAGGCGCCGAAATGTTGGAAGAAGGGCATGCGCTGAAGAGAGTTTCAATCAAAAGTACTGAATTCGCTAGGCTTTGCGTAGGTCCATCCTGACAAATCCCTTGATATGCAGATGCAAGATTTGCGGCATCGTAGTGCATTTCAGGAAGGAGGGCCGGCCGTGATAGACTGCCAGTGCTTCCTTGAGCTCATCGATTTTCTCGGGAACGGAGAAGGCTTCCCGTGCGAGTGTTCGCTGCAGGTCGCTCAGCTGGTGGTATTCGCCTCGTACCCGCCGGTGGAATACGGAGCGTTCTTCCATCTGGTACTGCTTGATGACGTCTGGGTGCAGGAGTTCCTGTACCTGTTCTACAAAGACCCGGTTCTCTTTATAGAACTGTGGCAGGTAGATGTTTTTTCGTCCTTCGTAGGACTGTTGGTCGAAGTCGATTGCACGGATGCGGAACTGGATGTCGTCGAAGTCTTGGGAGATGTCAAAGACAAAATTATAGCTGCGCATATCGCCCAGCAGCCGCATGAAACAGCGTTCGTTGAACTTTACGAACTCTTTGGCGATGCGGCGGGGGTTGAAGAGGGGCCTGCCGAGGTATGTCGCTCCGAAAAGATCTCCGGGCACGCCGGCGATGTGTTCTTCGATGAGCGTCTGTCCGTCGACCAGATAGTTGATGCGGTAGGGGGATAGCAGGTGCTCCAGTTCGAGGCCCCAGATGCGCGAAGCGTCAGCAATCTTGAAGTAGAAATAGTCGTGCACCTCGTTGTAGGTGTTGACGATTCGGATGCGGAAGGGCTTTGAGTTTCCGAAGACGCAGAAGTCGATTCGTTCGATGAGCAGGTGTTCTTCTGCCTGCGTGTATCCTGTCGACTTAAGGATGGAGTAGGTCCGCTTGAGTCCCCGGTGTAGTTCTTCGGTGACGGGTGGAGGGTAGTAGACCGTCTCCCAGAGCGTGTCTCTTCCTTTGACATCTGTCAGGCTCACCGATTCCCGGAAGTTGCGCAGCATCTCATAGGTGACTGGCAGGGAGATGGTGCGGCCATGACGTGCCAGGTACTTGCTGAAACCTAGGCTCACCGGGTAGTGGGGCTTCTTGCGTGATATCTGCTCCATCTCTTGTGCGCTGTTGGCCGTCTGTTGTTGCTGGCCTAGCGGCTATCTTTATTTCTCGAGCGATGGTTTTCGCTGGGCATCCTTCACCTGCGAGTCGATCACGGCGATGACGACCATGTTGATGATGTCTCGGACGGTAGATCCCAGCTGCAGCACATGTACGGGCTTGCGGAGGCCGAGTACTACAGGTCCGATACTGTCTGACCCGCCGACTTCCTTAAGCAGGTTGTAGGCGATATTGCCCGCACTCAGGTTGGGGAAGATGAGTGTGTTGACTTCTCCCGGGCCTGCCAGTTCGCTAAAGGGGTAGTTCTCGCGGAGTATTTCCTTGTTGAAGGCCAGGATGCCCTGGATCTCCCCGTCTACGATCAGCGAGGGGTTTTTCTCTTTGACAATGCGGCGGGCTTCGCGCATCAGGATGGCTTCGGGTGTCTCACTACTGCCGAAGTTGGAGTAGCTCAGCAGTGCCACGCGCGGGGTGATGCCGAAGGCGCGGACTTCTCTGGCCACCAGCAGGGTGATGTCGGCTACTTGCTCGGCCGTCGGGTTGAAGTTGACGGTGGTGTCTGCCAGGAATAGGGGGCCGCGTTTGGTCAGCATTATGTACATGCCGGCGATCTTTTGCACGCCGGGCTCCGTCCCCATGATCTGAATGGCAGGTCGGATGGTCTCGGCATAGTTGCGGGTCAGTCCAGAGATCATGGCGTCTGCCTCGCCGGCATGAACCATCATGCATCCAAAATAGTTCCTATCCTTCATCTTTTTGAAGGCCTCGTAGTAGTTCACGCCCCGGCGCTGGCGTTTTTGGAAAAAGGCTTCCGCATATGCTTGTCGTTTTTCCTCCATGTCATCGCTCTTGGCATCTATGACCTGCATTCCTTCAAGGCTGATGCGGTTGCGTTCTGCGATCTCAGTAATCTTCCTTGGATCACCGAGCAGGATGGGGAATGCAATGCCGTCGTCCAGTACGATCTGTGCTGCTTTGAGGATCTTCTTGTTCTCTGCATCGGCGAAGACGACGCGCCGTGGGTCTTTGCGGGCCTTGGAGCCGATGACCCGGGTGATCTGGTTGTCGACGCCAAGACGACCATTGAGTTCATTAGCATATTGCTCCCAGTCTGTGATAGGCTTCCTGGCAACGCCGCTTTCCATGGCGGCGCGTGCGACGGCCGGGGCGACCGTCGCCAGCAGTCTGGGGTCGAAGGGCTTGGGGATGATATAGTTGCTGCCAAAGGCGATGTCTGAGGAATTATAGGCCATGTTGACGATGTCGGGCACGGGCAGCCGGGTGAGCTCAGCCAGTGCCTTGACAGCGGCGAGCTTCATCGGCTCGTTGATGGTCGAGGCCCGGACATCGAGGGCACCGCGAAATATATAGGGGAAGCCGAGGACGTTGTTGACCTGGTTGGGGAAGTCCGAACGTCCCGTGGCCATGATGATGTCGGTCCTGGCGGAGGTGGCATCGTTCCAGGAGATCTCCGGGTCGGGGTTGGCCATGGCGAAGACGATGGGCCTGTTGGCCATGCTGAGTACCATCTCCCGGCTGACGACCTTGCCTTTGCTAAGGCCTATGAAGATGTCGGCTCCGCGAAAGGCTTCTTCGAGCGACATGTCGGCATCACCGTGGGTGTATCGCTGCTTGCGCGCGTCGAGGTCGCTCCGGCGGCGGTGGATGAGGCCTTTGGAGTCAAAGACGCGGATTTTGCCAGGGTCGAGCCCTAGGGCGACGTAGATGTCGATGCAGGCGAGGGCAGCTGCCCCGGCGCCGTTGACGACCATCGAGACTTCACCGATCTTTTTTCCTTGCAGCTCGAGGGCGTTGAGGAGGGCGGCGGCGCTGATGATGGCGGTGCCATGCTGGTCGTCGTGCATGATGGGTATGCGCATCTCTTCTTTGAGCCGCTGCTCGATGTGGAAGCATTCGGGGGCTTTGATGTCTTCCAGGTTGACGCCCCCGAAGGTTGGTTCCAATGCTTTGATGATCTCGACAAACCGGTCGGGGTCTTTTTCATTGATCTCGATGTCGAAGACGTCGATGTCTGCAAAGATCTTGAAGAGCACGCCCTTGCCTTCCATGACAGGCTTACCTGCTTCGGGGCCGATGTCGCCGAGGCCGAGCACAGCCGTCCCGTTGGAGATGACGGCTACGAGGTTGCCTTTGGCGGTGTATTTGTAGACCAGGTCGGGGTCCTCATGTATCTCTTTACAGGGCTCTGCCACCCCGGGGGAGTAGGCCAGTGAGAGGTCGCGCTGAGTCTTGGCTTCCTTGGTGGGGATGACTTCGATTTTGCCAGGGCGCCCTTTGGCATGGTATTCCAGGGCCTGTTCTCTTCTGAGGTCTTTTCGCATGCAATCGTGTTTAATTTTTGCCATGGGCAGCAGCGGGCTGGTGTATAGGCCAGCGGGCCACTGCCCATTTGTCTGCCAGGGGTTGGGTTCAGCGCGGCAGTGCTGCGGTGGCCCCCAGCCAGGCCATCAGGCCTACGCCGATGGGGATGGCTGCTTCATCTATGTCGAACCTCGGGGTATGGACGCCGGAGGTGATTCCTTTGGAGGCATTGGCCGTCCCCACTCGGTAGAAGCAGCCTGGGATGTGCTCGGTGTAGAAGCCGAAGTCTTCCGCGCCCATCCTTAGCTCGGTCTCCCCGACTAGGCCAGGGCCCATGTATGCTTCCGCGAGGGCGACGGCGACGGTGTGGAGCTGTTCATGGTTGTACACGCTGGGGTATCCCATATCGATATGGAGGTCGATCTCCGCTCCCATGGCTTCTCCGATGGCTGTCACCTGACGCCGGATGATCTCATGTGCGCGGAACCTCCAGTCTTCATCCATGGCCCGGAAGGTGCCCATCAGCCGTACTTCGGATGGGATGACGTTGGTGGTTTGCCCACCCTGGATGGAGCAGATGGAAAGGACGGATGGAGAGAAGGGGGAGCTGTTGCGGCTGACGACTTGCTGGAGGGAGGTCACGATATGAGAGGCGACGAGCACGGTGTCGGTTGTCCAGTGAGGGGATGCTGCGTGCCCACCGCTGCCTTTGACGGTGATGTAAAGCTCGTCTGCGCTGGCCATGACTTTGCCACTGCGGAAGCTCACCTGGCCGGTTTCGAGTTGCGGGTTGACGTGCATGCCGAAGATGGCTTGCGGTGTTGGACCTTCCAGCACTCCTTCCCGTATCAGGAGGCTGGCTCCGCCGGGATTTTTCTCTTCTCCCGGCTGAAAAATCAGTTTGACGGTCCCTTGCCAGTCCTGCCTGGTCTCCTGCAGGATACGGGCGGCACCCAGAAGGCAGGTCGTATGCATATCATGGCCGCAGGCATGCATGATCCCCTCGCGGGTGGAGCGGTAGGGCACTTCGTTTTCTTCCTGGATGGCTAGGGCGTCCATGTCGGCCCTCAGCGCGACGACGCGGCTGGCAGGGTCTTGGCCCTGGATCAGGCCTATGACGCCAGTGCCTGCTAGGGTCTGGTGAGGGATCTCCCATGCCTGTAGGCAGCTTCGTACGAGGGCGGAGGTCTCAAATTCCTGGTAGCTGAGTTCAGGGTTTGCATGCAGTTGCCTGCGGATGTCTACCCCCTCTCTGCTCCAGGCGGCTGCCCGTTCGCGTATCCTGTTGGCCAGCATGATACGAAGGTAAGCCGGAGGGGGCCGAGTAGCAAATCCGCAGGGAGGCCGGGTCTTCAGTAAGCGGGTGGCGGCTCTTCTTTGTCGGGCCAGTATTCCACGTTAGACGGCACGACCATCACACCGTTGGGGTAGTAGCGCTGGATTTTAGCGCGGAACCCTTCGGCTTCCGAGAGCGCGCGGAAGTTGCCCACCATAATTTTAAAATAGGGCGACTGGTAGACGAGGTACGACTTTTGGTCTGGGAAGACCGCCATCATGCTGGATTTCACTTCCATGGCCTGGAGGCGGCTACTGGTATTAATGACCATCACGCGGAAGCCTGGGCCGCTGCGTACATTGAACTTTTCTGCCTCTTTGTTGACTTCGGCTTGGCGTTTCATGAGCATGTCGAGCCGGGGGTCTCGCGAGATCGTCAGGCTCTGGGCTGTCAGGGATGCCGAGCCGAGCAGGTAGATCGTTAAGGGCAAGAGTGGCAAGAATCTCATGAGTCAAATGTAGGGTAACGATGTATGGATAACTGTGAAAGGGTATGCAATCTTATCAGCAGGGCTAGCCCTCTCTGCCATGGCATTGTTTGTATTTCTTTCCGCTGCCACAGGGGCAGGGGTCGTTGCGGCCCACTTTGGGACCCGTCTTGACAGGCTCTTGCCGGACGTTGGCGGAAGGGTCTTCGTAGGGGTTCTCGTCTTCTAGGCCACCAGGGCCCATGGGAGCTGACTGCAAGCTGTCTTTTCGGATCCGCATGCGGCTCATATCTGTCCGCTGCTCACGACCTTCGCGGAGGCGCACGTCGGCCGACTGCTCGGGCAGGCCCACATGGCAGAGGAAGGAGACGATATCTTTGTTGACTTCGGCGTTCATGTTGGAGAAGAGTTCATAGGCCGTCGTCTTGTAGATGACGAGAGGGTCTTTCTGTTCATAGACGGCCGTCTGTACACTCTGCTTCAGGTCGTCCATGGTGCGCAGGTGTTCTTTCCAGGCGTCGTCGATGACGGCCAGTGTGATGGTCTTTTCAAGGGCTGTCACTAGCTCTAGGCCTTTGGAGGAAAGGGTCTTGTCGAGGTTTGCCAGCACATTGAGTGATTTCCTGCCATCGGTGAAGGGTACCACGACGTTTTCGATATGGCTCCCCTGGGTGAGCCGTACGTTTTGGAAGACGGGCAGGGCTTGTCGCATCAACTCCTGTTTGCGGCGCTGATAGGCTTGCATAGCCTCCTGATAGCATTGGTCTGCCAGGACGCGGCGGTCCGACTTGGCAAAGGCTTCTGGGCTGATGGATGAGTCGATGCCGAAGTTGACAATGGCGGCCATCTGGAATCCTTCGAGGTCGTTCATGCCGGTGTATCCGCTGACGAGGTTCTCTGCGACGGAGTAGAAGGCGTTGTCGATGTCGAGGGCCAGGCGCTCGCCGAAGAGGGCGTGCTGGCGCTTGGTGTAGACGACGTTGCGCTGCTTGTTCATCACGTCGTCGTACTCGAGTAGGCGTTTGCGGATGCCGAAGTTATTTTCTTCGACTTTTCTCTGAGCCCGCTCGATGCTTTTGGTGATCCAGCTGTGTTGGATGACTTCCCCTTCTTGGTAGCCCATGCGGTCCATGAGCGAGGCGATGCGTTCGCTACCGAACATGCGCATGAGGTCGTCTTCCATCGACACATAGAACTGCGAGCTGCCGGTGTCGCCCTGGCGGCCGGCCCTGCCGCGCAGCTGCCGGTCGACGCGGCGACTTTCATGCCGCTCGGTGCCGATGATGGCTAGGCCGCCAGCTTCCCGGACGCCGGGCCCCAGCTTGATGTCGGTGCCGCGGCCCGCCATGTTGGTGGCGATGGTGATGCTGCCAGCAATGCCTGCCTCGGCGACGATCTGCGCCTCCCGGGCGTGTTGTTTGGCGTTGAGTACGTTGTGGGGGATCTTTTTGGCGCTGAGCATGCGGCTTAGCAGTTCGCTGACTTCTACGGAGGTAGTACCGACGAGGGCGGGCCGGCCCGCTGCCCGCAGTCGCTCGATCTCTTCGATGACCGACTTATACTTCTCTCGCTTAGTCTTATAGACGAGGTCTTCTTGGTCCTGGCGGACCATGGGAAGGTTGGTGGGGATGGATACCACGTCGAGTTTGTAGATATTCCACAACTCCGCCGCTTCCGTCTCGGCCGTGCCCGTCATGCCCGCCAACTTGTGGTACATGCGGAAGTAGTTCTGCAGCGTGATGGTGGCATAGGTCTGCGTGGCGGCTTCGATCTTCACGTTCTCTTTGGCTTCGATGGCCTGGTGCAGGCCGTCGGAATAGCGCCGCCCGTCGAGGATGCGGCCTGTCTGTTCATCGACGATCTTCACCTGTCCCTCCATCACCACATATTCCACATCTTTATCGAAGAGGGTGTAGGCTTTGAGGAGCTGCTGGATGGTGTGGATGCGGTCGGCTTTCAGGGCATACTCGGAGAGCAGGCGTTCTTTGCGCTCCAGCTTTTCTTCTGCCGTTCCAGTGCCTTTTTCAATCTCTGCAAGCTTGGTGGCCAGGTCGGGCAGTACGAAGAAGTCGGGGTCTTCGCCGCTGCGGGTGATGTGGTGCAGTCCTTTTTCGGTGAGCTCTACCTGGTTGTTCTTCTCGTCGATGTGAAAGTATAGTTCCTCGTCGACGGTGGGCATGAGCTTCTGTTGTTCTGCTAGGTAATGGTTCTCGGCTTTCTGCAGGCGTACGCGGATGCCGGGCTCGCTGAGGTATTTGATGAGGGCAGAGTTCTTGGGTAGGCCGCGATAGGCACGCATGAGGTGGAGGCCGCCCGTCTCGGGGTCTTCCTTTCCGGAGGCGATGAGCTTACGTGCCTCTATGAGGGATTTATTGACGACGTTGCGCTGCACATCCACCAGCTGCTGGATGCGCGGCTTCAGGAGATGGAACTGCTGGTCGTCGCCCCGGGGGACAGGCCCAGAGATGATGAGGGGTGTCCTGGCATCGTCGATGAGGACGCTGTCGACCTCGTCGACCATGGCGAAGTGGTGCCGGCGCTGCACCATCTCATGAGGGTGGTGCACCATGTTGTCTCGGAGGTAGTCGAACCCGAACTCGTTGTTGGTACCATAGGTGATGTCGCACTGATAGGCACGTCGGCGGGCTTCACTGTGGGGCTCATGCCGGTCGATGCAGTCAACGGTAAGGCCCAGCCATTCGAAGACGGGCCCGTTCCATTCGCAGTCGCGGCGGGCCAGGTAGTCGTTGACTGTGACAATATGCACCCCTTCGCCGGGCAGTGCGTTCAGGTAGGCTGGCAGGGTAGAGACCAGGGTCTTCCCTTCGCCGGTCGACATCTCGGCGATCTTGCCCTGGTGCAGGACGGTGCCACCGATCAGCTGGACGTCGTAGTGCACCATGTTCCAGGTGACTGTATTGCCGGCTGCCGACCAGGTATTCCGGAAGACAGAGCGGTCACCCTCGATGCGCACATATTCTTTTTGCACACTAAGGTCGCGGTCGTGCTGGGTGGCGCTGGAGACGATCTCTGTCTGTTCGGTAAACCGCCGGGCCGTCTCTTTAACGACGGCGAATGCTTCTGGCAGGATTTCTAGTAGGACCTCTTCGATCCCTTCATTCCGCTTTTTGCGCAATCCGTCTACCTCTTGATAGACAACATCCTTGCCTGTAAAGTCAGCAGCATCCAGCGCTTCTACTTGTTGGTGGAGGCGGGCGATCTCTGCATCTATACCGGCGATATGCTGGCGGATGCGGTCGCGGAATGCTCCAGTCTTGGCTCGCAAGGCATTGTTGTCGAGACTGCGGCAGGCGGCAAAGCATTGATTTACCTTTTCCACCGTGGGCCGGATGCGTTTGACATCCTTCTCTGACTTACTGCCACCGAGGAGCTGCTGTATAACTTTGAACATGCTTGGATCGTATTGTCGTCTGTTCGTCGGAGGTAAGATAGGGCTGCTAAAAAAGCATACTCACCCGAAAGACAAAGGTAAGAAGTCGGCAGAACCCAAGCATTTTCATACGATTTCCCACTCTACTAAACCTTTAAAGACTTGGCTTGTCGTAAATAGGTATGCCTTTTTCAAACACCTTGCATCGAAAAAATTAAGGCTGAGTCTCTAATTGATGCATGGCTCTTTTGGAAATGATTTATTGACCATTGCAAAGGAAATTTGATAGAAGGGCATCATATTACCATTAGATGTTTTGATGAAAAAAATCTTCACCCTTATCTGGTTGGCCCTGACGGTCACCGTCACCGCTGCACAGGAATCCCGTCAGGTCACCGGCCGGCTAGTGGATAGCAGCGGTAATGCCCTGCCCCGTGCCAATCTCAAACTATATGTCTCTGGCTCAAGAGACACTTTGCGTGCCATCACGAATAACAACGGTGCCTTTTTTTTCAAAGGGGTTTCCTCACCCCGCTTCAGCCTTGTTGCCACCAATATCGGCTATACCGCTGCCGAGCGCAGCTTCAGCTTCACGTCTACGCAGGAGGACATCCGGCTGGAAGCCATCGTCCTGTTGCCAGCCGTCACTACTCTGCAGGAGGTGGTGGTGACGACTCCGCCCATCTCTTTCAAGGAAGACACGGTAGAGTATAAAATCGACTCCTCCATGGTCAAGCCAAACTCGATGGTGGAAGACCTCCTGAAGAAATTGCCCGGCATCGAGGTTGATAAAAGTGGTAACATCACCGCACAGGGAAAGAGTGTAACGCGTATCAAGGTCAACGGCAAGGACTTCTTCGGTGGAGACCCTAAGGCTGCCACGAGGGAACTGCCTGCAGATATTGTCGATAAAGTACAGCTTATCGACGACTACGGCGACCTCGCCAACATCTCCGGCATCAAAGACGGAGAACCCGAGAAAGTTCTGAACATCGAGGTTAAAAAAGAACGCAACAAAGGTGTCTTCGGCCGGGCTACCGCTGGATATGGAACCAGCGACCGATACCAGGCTACCCTCAACACCAACATCTTCAACAACAACCGACAGTTCTCCCTCACGGGCAACCTTAACAACTCCAACGCCAGCAACTTCAACCAGGGCGGTGGTGGCGGCGGCATGGACATGAACGCCCGGGGCACGGGAAGGGCTATGCTGGCAGTCGTGGGCTCCGGTGGCGGTGGTGGCATGGGCGGTGGGAACTTTGGTGGTGGCGGCAACGGCGGCCGTGGGGGTGGAGGCTTTGGCAGTGGCAATGACGGTGATAACGACGGCATCTCGCTGACGAAGTCGATCGGCACCAACTACCGAAACGACTTCCAAGGAGGCAAAGGCTCCTTCTACGGCAGCTACAGCTATACCAACCGTAGTACTGACCTGCTCCGGCAGGTCACCCAGCAGAACGTCTTTGCGACCGGCAACTTCACCAACAACCAAAATACGGGTACCTCCACCCTCACTGGCAACCACCGGGCCTTCCTAAACCTGGAATACAACATCGACTCTTTCAACTTCATCAAGATAAATCCCAGCCTCACATATGGGCAATCGGATACCCGCTCCAACAGCCGATTCGACTTCTCCGATGCTAAGGGACTGCCAACCAGTCGCGGTTCCAATGCCGACACATCCTCCAGCACCACACCCAACCTCTCCGTCAACGCCATCTGGAACCTCAAATTCCGGAAGCGTGGGCGCAACCTGGCTGCCAATATCAACCTCGGCGGCAGCGGCAACGAGAGTGAAAGTGAGAAAATCAATTTCACCCAGAACCTGAACCTGCCGGTGCCGTTGGAAATCACTCTTCGGCAGCTCATCCTGCAAGACAATTTCAATCGCAACTATGGTGCAAGGCTCACCTTCTCCGAGCCCCTCCGACCCGACCGATTCCTAGACCTCACCTATGCCTATAACCGGTCTCTCACGCACAACGATCGCGAGGCTTACGTCTACAAGCCCAATGGAGACGTGCAACTCAACCCTCAGCTCAGTAACGCCTTTGAAAATACCTTCACCAACCAGCGCCTGGGCGCCAGTATCCGGACCGTCAAGAAGAAGTATAACTACTCGCTGGGCATAAATTTCCAGCCCGTACTCCTCAACGGCTACTCCATCACCAAGGATAGCAGCTATATGCCCCAGCGCCGGATCAACGCGTTCCCGGTCGCACGCATGGCTTATAACTTCACCCGTACCAAGACGCTTAACTTCAACTACAATGGTAGCGCCCGCCAGCCCAGCTTCAACCAGCTACAACCCGTACTTGACAATTCGAACCCCCAGTATCAGACCAAAGGCAACCCCTTCCTCAAGCCAGAGATGAACCACAACCTCTCACTGTTCTTCAATAACTTCAATTTCACCAGCGGTCGCGTTCTCTTTGTAGGTTCCAACTTAAGCATCACGCAAGACAAGATCGTCAACAACACCATCCGGCTGGGGCGTTCTGGATCCCAGCTGACGATACCCGAGAATGTCGACGGCTTTTACAACGCCACCGCCTTCTATAACTTTAGCAAGCCCTTCCAGAATCGCCGCTACGTGCTCTCCTTCAACGGCATACTCAACTACAACCACAATGTCAACTTGATCGATAGCGTCCGTAACATCGGTCGAAATACCTTGGCATCACAGGGCTTCAGATTTGAATTCAACTATAACGACTGGTTGGAATGGGACGCCGGAGCCCGTTATTCGATCAATACTGCCAAATACTCGCTACCTGGCCAGAATAACATCGACTTCAGCTCCTGGACGCTCACCTCCAATGCGCGCATCGACCTCAAAGGCGGCTGGATTCTCCGATACGATCTAGATTATATGCTCAATTACGGACTATCGGCAACGGTCAATCGAAATATCGCCCTCCTCAATGCCTCGCTGGAGAAGACGATGTTGAAGAAGAAGAACGGCTTCCTCCGCTTCACCGGGTATGACATCTTCAAGCAGGCGACCAACATCAGCCGCAACGTGACAGGCAGCAATATCACCGACACCCGTACCAATAGGCTCACGCAGTACTTCATGGTCACCTTCACCTACCGCATGAATCGCTTCCAGAGCACATCGCAGCAGGGGCAAGACCGCATGCGGGGCATGGAGTACCGCATGCGGGGCGGCGGGTTCTAGCAATGGCCTTTGCTGCCATACCCGAGAAGCTGTACCTTGTCGGACTGCTCTTCTGCATGACGTTCCGACATCCCATCTGCCTTCTGCCAGCCCTTCTCATCGCCAGCGCTGCCCCGCTATGGGGGCAGCCCACCCGACCCAATATCATCTTCATGATGAGCGATGACCATGGCTACCAGGCCATCAGCGCCTATGGTCATGGGTTGAACCGGACCCCAGAGCTCGACAAGCTGGCGGCCCGCGGGATGCTCTTCGACCGCGCCTATGTCACCAACTCACTATGCGGACCCAGCCGGGCCGTCTTCCTCACCGGCAAGCACAGCCATATCAACGGCTTTCGAGATAACCACGGCGTCTTTGATGCAGGGCAGTCCACCGTGGCAAAATTACTCAGCGCTGCCGGCTACCAGACAGCAGTGATTGGCAAATGGCACCTCGTATCAGACCCCCAGGGGTTCGACTACTGGAACATCCTGCCCGGGCAGGGCGACTATTACCATCCACGGTTCACTGAGAACGGGGTGAAGAAGACCCTCGAAGGCTATGTCACAAACCTGACGGTGGACCTGGCCCTGCAATGGCTCGACCGCCGCGATGCCTCCCGCCCCTTCTTCCTTGTCTGCAACCAGAAAGCGCCCCATCGCAACTGGATGCCAGAGACGAAATACCTGCAACACTTCGAAGGCACGCAGATACCACTGCCTGACAATTTCAGAGATACCTACGCAACACGGGGCCGGGCCGCCCGGGAGCAGGAGATGGAAGTGGCCAGAGACCTGCATCCTTTTTACGATCTGAAGCTGGGATTTGACCTCCCTCCGGCAGAACGTACGGGGCTAGGCGCCAGCTGGCAATCTATCTACGACCGCATGAAGCCCGGTGAGAAGCTCGCCTGGGAAAAGGCATATGGGCCCGGCAATAGTGCCTTCCGGACCGCAGGGCTGAAGGGTACTGAACTTGCTGAATGGAAGTATCAGCGATACATGCAAGACTACCTGCGGTGCGTGCAAAGCGTCGACGATAATGTGGGCAGGCTGCTCGACTACCTCGACCGGACTGGACTGGCTGGCAATACCATCGTGATCTATACCTCCGACCAGGGCTTCTACCTCGGCGAACATGGCTGGTTCGATAAGCGGTTCATGTATGAAGAATCCTTTAGAACTCCCCTGATCGTTCGCTGGCCGGGCGTGACAGATGCCGGCAGGCGGACCTCCTCTTTGGTACAGAACCTCGACTTCGCCGAGACGATCCTTGACATGGCCGGACTGCCCATCCCCGCAGACATGCAGGGCAAGACCCTGGTGCCGCTGCTGAAAGGAGCAGAAAAAGGGAATGTCCATCCCGCGCTCTACTATCATTACTACGAAAACGGGGAGCACCGGGTTGCCAGGCATTATGGCATCCGGACCGATCGGTGGAAGCTGATCCGCTTCGAGGACCTTGGCGAATGGGAGATGTACGACATGAAAAGAGACCCTCAGGAGATGAATAACGTCTATCAAAGCCCCGGGAAAGGGGCTGTCCGCCGCCGCCTTACCCGTCAGCTGGCAAGAATGGCCGCTGCCTACCGCGATGACCAGGCTCTGGCAGACCTGCGTCAGGCCGGGGTAGCCCGTTGAGGTACCCCAGCGCCAGATTTTTTATTACCTTTGCCCCCGCAAAAGCTACTACCGCCCCCCAATAAGATCCCACGCTATGCCCGGCCAACTTAAGGAAGTCAGGAACAGGATCAAATCGGTACAATCCACCCAGCAGATCACCAAAGCGATGAAGATGGTGAGTGCGGCCAAGCTTCGCCGGGCGCAGGACTCCATCCTACAGCTGCGGCCCTATGCCCGGAAGCTGCAGGACATGCTCAGCAATATCGTGAGCAATGCCGAAGGAGGCGACGGCGGCCTACACCTCGCTGCAGAGCGTCCCATAGAACGTGTCCTCCTGATTGTCATCACCAGTGATCGCGGCCTCTGCGGTGCCTACAACGCCAACATCCAGAAGCTGGCAAAAGCCACCATCGACGCGCACTATACCGACGCCCATCGCAAAGGGCAGGTGACCATCTGGGGCATTGGGAAAAAAGGTGCAGAGTTCTTCGCAAAGAAAGGTTACCAGGTCGATACAGCTTATCGCGACATCTTCCTGCAGCTCTCTTTTACCGCTGTCCAGGCCTGTGCTCAGGCGGCCGTCCAGGCCTTCATGGAGCGCCGGTTCGATGTCGTGGAATTGGTCTACAGCGAGTTCCGAAATGCCGCCACCCAGCGGTTTGCCGTAGAGCGCTTCCTGCCTATCCCAAAGGCGGCTCCCGATGCCCGGAAAAAAGGTCAGAAGTATGACTTCCTCTTCGAGCCGGACCGCGACCAGCTGATCGCTGAACTTATGCCTAAGATCCTCAACACGCAACTCTACAAATCCGTACTAGATGCCCATGCCTCAGAGCATGGCGCTCGTATGACTGCCATGGACAAGGCTACAGAAAACGCGAACGAGATGCTGAAATCCCTCAAGATCACTTATAACAGTGCCCGCCAGGCAGCCATCACCACTGAGCTCACGGAGATCGTCAGTGGCGCGGCCGCCCTGCAAGGCTGATCCGGCGAAAGCCTCCCTATCCTGACCGTCATGGATACGTCAAACCTGATCAACCACATAGAGGCTCTCATCTTCGCCAGTGAGAAGCCATTGACGGCCCTAGACATGATCGACCTTATCAACAACGCCTTTGGCCTGATGGACGACCGCATCGCCCTCGACCAGGTAGAGACGTCCATCGAAGGGATCCGGGAGAAGTATGCTTCTGAATTCTATCCTTTTGAGTTGCGGGAGAGCGGCGGCGGTTGGCAGTTCCTGACCAAGCGGGCCTACCACCAGACGATCGCCCAGCTGAACGGCGATAAGTTCCTCAAGCGGCTCTCAACAGCTGCATTGGAGACACTGGCCATTATCGCCTACAAGCAACCCATCACCAAGTCGGAGATTGAGGCTATCCGAGGTGTGAGCTCCGACTATAGCATCCAGAAACTGCTGGACAAAGAACTCATCGTCATCACAGGCCGCAATGAGTCCACCCCCGGCAAGCCGCTGGTATATGCAACCTCTCGCCATTTCATGGATTATTTCGGGCTCAACTCTCCCGACCAGCTTCCGAAAATTGATGATATCATCGCCAGCCAGCTTGTAGAGCCCACCCTAGTGCAAGCCCAGCATTTTGAAGTGGAGCCCGGCGATGACCTGGTCGTGACGGAAGAAGGGCAGCTGGTGGGAAAGCCTGAGCCTATGCATCCCGAAGAGGCCGGCGAGTCGCCCCAGGAGCCAGCCTCCTGATCCCATTCGGGGACCCTATGGCACACCCTAACGCAGCACCGCTATGTCCCTTCAAGCCCCCATCCTCTCCCCTCATGAGCTCACCGCTGCAGCTGACACATTCGGCACACCTCTCTACGTCTACCATGCCGAACGGATAGCCTGGCAGTACAACCGTCTGACGCAGGCATTTGCCGGATGCGATGCCCGTTTTTTTTATGCCTGCAAGGCGCTGACAAACCTCAACATCCTCAAATATATCCGCCGGCTGGGGGCTAACCTCGACTGTGTCAGCATCCAGGAAGTGCGGCTGGGCTTGCTGGCAGGCTTTGAGCCACGCCAGATCCTCTTCACCCCGAACAGCACGCATTTCGGGGAATACCTCGAAGCGGTCGGGCTGGGCGTGCGCATCAACATCGACAGCCTGCCTATACTGGAGCGCTTCGGGAAGGAGTATGGAGCCTCCTACCCAGTATGCCTGCGCCTAAATCCGCATATCATGGCGGGCGGGAACCTGAAAATCTCCACGGGACATGCCCAGAGTAAGTTCGGCATCTCCGTCCTCCAGATGGATGCGATCCTGGAAGTGACACAAAGGGAGAACCTTCAGGTCGAAGGGATCCATATGCATACAGGGAGCGACATCAAAGATGTGCATGTCTTCCTCGAAGGGCTGCAGCTCATGCTCTCCCTGTCGGCCCGTTTCCCCGGCCTGGCATACATCGACCTGGGCAGCGGCTTCAAAGTCCCTTACCGAGCGGGCGATCCCGAGACCGACGTGGAACTGCTGGGGCAGCGACTGTCTGCCGCTATGTCGGAACATGCCAGGGCCACGGGGCAACAGCTGCAAGTCTGGTTTGAGCCGGGCAAGTTCCTGGTGAGCGACAGTGGCTACCTGGTGGTGCAGGCCAACCTAGTGAAACAGACGCCCACCGATCTGTTCGTCGGTGTCAACAGCGGCTTCAACCACCTCATCCGGCCGATGTTCTACGACGCGTACCATGACATCGAGAATCTCTCAAACGCCGATGGCGAGCCCCGTCCATATACCGTCGTGGGAAATATCTGCGAGACGGACACTTTTGCGCGGGACCGTCCCATCGCCGAGGTCAGCGTAGGCGACCTGCTGGTATTCCGGAATGCCGGAGCCTATGGGTTCGAGATGAGCAGCCGTTTCAACGCAAGACCTCGCCCCGCTGAAGTATTATATATAGACGGCCAGCCGCTGCTGATCCGACGGCGGGAAACCTTTGAAGACCTCTTGCAGGGACAGGAAGCGGTGCTATAAGCAGTACAGGCTTTTCGATTGGGTAACTGCCTCCGCTTATGAAATTGTCCTACTTTGACTGTATGGATGCGAAGTCTTCTTTTCTTGCAAAGGCCAATAACCCCTGGGTCTTCAACCTATTCCTGCTGATGCGTCTCCCGGCTGCCTTCTTAAGCGGTGTCCGGCTCCTGCGTGTCAACGACCAAGAGGCGGTGGCCACGGTGCCCTACCGGTGGTTGTCTCAGAACCCGTTCCGATCGATTTATTTCGCCTGCCAGGCCATGGCCGCTGAGCTCAGCACGGGCATCCTGGCAATGGCCCACCTGCAAGGCCGCCAGCCGGCCGTGTCGATGCTGGTGGTCGGGCTGGAGGCGGCATTCCACAGAAAGGGCACCCGCCTCGTCTACTTTACCTGCCGCGACGGGGAGGCGATGCGCGCTGCCATCGAAGCCGCCGTGGCCACCGGAGCGCCCCAGCAGCTGACGGCACTTTCCACCGGGGTGGACGCCGATGGTATGGCTGTGGCGACCTTCCACATCACCTGGTCGTTTAAGGCAAAGCAGGTTGTGGCAATTGTATAACGTAAATGCACAATCGAACCTCCTATGAAGATCTCTTTCCATGGGGCTGCCCGTACCGTGACGGGCTCCAAACACCTCCTGACACTGTCCAACGGTAAACGCATCCTGTTGGACTGCGGTATGTTCCAGGGCATGGGTAAGCAGACGGACGCTTTGAACCGACATTTTGGCTTTGACCCCCGCAGTGTCGACTGTCTTGTCCTCTCGCATGCGCACATTGACCACAGCGGGCTTATCCCCAAGCTCGTATCCGACGGCTTTCCCGGGAAAGTCTTCTGTACACCTGCGACCCGAGACCTGGCCACCGTTCTCCTAGAAGACTCTGCCGGCATCCAGGAAGCCGACATCAAATACACCAACAAGGTCCGTGCCTCCCGGGGGCAGCCCTTGCTGACACCCCTCTATACCGAGGCTGACGCAAGGGCTACAGCCGAACGCTTCCATGCGGTCGACTACGGCGAATGGTTTTCCATCGAAGAGGGCGTCGACCTTCTGTTCACCGATGCGGGGCATATCATCGGCAGCGCCGCCGTACATCTGCGGATCGACGACGAGGGCCGTAAGCGTCAGCTGACCTTTTCCGGTGATGTCGGGCGTTATCGCGATATGATCCTCAAGTCGCCCGAGGCCTTCCCGCCGTCGGATTATATCATCCTGGAGTCGACCTATGGCAACAGCCTGCACGACATGCATATGCCTACCCTCGACCAGCTGCTGGAATGGATCGAGAAGACCTGCCTGGAGAAAAAAGGGAAGCTCATCATCCCGGCCTTCAGCGTAGGCCGGACGCAGGAGATCCTCTACAGCCTCAACCAGCTCGACATCGAGCGGCGGCTGCCGGGGCTCGACTATTTTGTTGACAGCCCTTTGAGCATCAAGGCGACCGAAATTGTCAAACGCTATCCCGCGTATTTCAACAAGACCATCCAGCAGGTGCTGGAAAAGGACAGCGACCCCTTTGCCTTCCCGGGCCTTCAGTATATCCGGACGGTTGAGGAGTCGAAGCTGCTCAACTTCCGCCCGGGCCCCTGTGTGATCATCTCAGCCAGCGGGATGGCAGAGGCGGGTCGGGTGAAGCACCATATCAACAATGCGGTGGAGAATAGCCGCAACGCCATCCTCATGACAGGCTACTGTGAGCCTCATTCGTTGGGCGCCCGGCTGCTCTCAGGCCGCAAGGAGGTGGGCATCTTCGGGGTGCAGCGGGAGGTGCATGCGGCCGTCGGCAGCATCCGGAGTATGAGTGCCCATGGCGACTATGAAGACCTCAGCCAGTTCCTCGCCTGCCAGGACCCTCGCCAGGTCCGGAAGCTCTTCCTTGTCCATGGCGAACCAGAGGTGCAGGATGATTTTCGGCAGCGGCTGCTGCACAAGGGCTTTGTCGATGTGATGGTCCCAGAGATGCATGAGACCGTAGGACTCGAATAGCCGGCTCTTAACCGAAGCGTTCCACTTCGAAGGCAGAGATTTCGATCGACGGTTTTTTTTTGCTGAGTATTTCTTCTACCAGTCGTCCCGTGCCGGCGGCGAGCGAGATGCCGATCATGGCGTGGCCGCCTGCGATGATCAGATTGTCGTAGCGGCTGTGGCGGCCGATGTATGGAAGTCCGTCTGGGCTTAAGGGCCGATAGCCATGCCAGATTTTTTCTGGGGGTGGGAATGCGACTTCTAGGGATGGGTAGTAGTCTTTTGCGCCGGCAAAGATGGCTGCAGCCCTTTTCAGCAGGGTGGGCGAACCGATGCCGCTGATCTCCATGGTGCCGCCCATCCGCAGGTCAGCGCCCATCGGCGTCATCGCGACGCGCCGGTCAACCAGAATGGCCGGGTAGCGGAGGTTTTTAGACATCTTTTCAAAGGTCATGCTATACCCTTTGCCGGCCTGCAATACCAGACGGATGCCCAGGTCGCGTACGACGGACGGCAGCCAGGATCCGTTTGCTATGACGTATTCCTCGGCGGTGAAGGGGCCTTTGTCAGTCTGGACAGACAAGACCTTTCGTCCTTTTCGCTCGAAGCCAGTGATTTCCGTATTCAGCTGCAGGCGGGCACCCATGCGGGCCAGCGATTGGTGGAGGGTCTGCATGAAGTCGCCGGGGTGGATATGGCAGTCGATCGGATAGAGGATGCCCCCTGCCGTCTGCACTTCTACTTCGGGCTCCATCGCCTGTACTTCTGCCCCGTTGAAGATGCGTGTCTCAATGCCGAGTGCGTAGGCTTCCTCTGCCAGTTCCATTTCATGCTTTTCAGTTGCAGGGCTTTTATAGAGCATGAAGCATCCGATTTCCTGCATACGGAAGTGGTTGCCGAGCTCGTGCATGAGTTCTGTCTGCAGCCGGCGGCTGAGCTGCAGGATGGCGTGGAGGTGTGGTACGTTTTGCTCGACAGTCCGCTGGTTTGATTGCTGCCAGAATAGCATGCCCCATTTCAGCAGGCTGAGGTCGAGGCGCGGTTTGATGTAGAAAGGGGATGTGGAACTAAGCATCCAGCGAAGTCCCTTGGCGATGATGCCGGGCGATGCCAGGGGGGTGAAGTGGCTGGGGGAGACGTATCCGGCATTCCCGAAGGAGGTGCCGCGGGTCATGTCGCCTCGTTCGATGACAGTGACTTCATGTCCGGCCTTGCAGGCATAATAGGCGCTGCAGAGACCGATTACGCCACCGCCTGCTATGATGACTTTTGCCAAGTGTGGTAGCGTTTTTTGTGGCGTATAAGGTAGCGTGTTTTATACAAGGCAAGCTGGATTGACGGTAGGGTTTTAGTAGTTGATCTTCACATCGTGTATGGCCGTCGGCAGCCATACCTGCATCTCTGTTTTACCCCGGTTGGCCCAGGTGTAGTAGGGGATGGCGGTGAGCTTGCGTGCTTCTGTTTGGGCACTGGCTCTGTCTGGTGCGATGGTGAGGACGGGGACGGTCGCAGTGAGGGCCACTACGGGCTCGTCGAGGATGAGCAGGGAGGTGGTATCAAATTCGGCATGTGGGGGGATGATGACATTCCAGGCCTGTCCCTCGTTGTCGGTGCCTTCCACACAGTATACCAGGGGTCCTCGCTGCAGGGCGATGCGCGAAGTGTTGGATTTGACATTCGACTGTGCCGTCAGTCGGATGACAGGCAGGGAGAACTCCCATTCGATGCGATCTCCTGGCTGCCATACATGTTCTATCACGGCGTAGCCGTTATGAACGGTGTAGGCGAGGGCTTCTCCGTTGATCCGGAAGACGGGTGCTGGGGGCCGCGGCTGTCCGGCGGCCGGGAGGTACAGGTCGCCGGGTACTGGCCGGCCGCTCAGCCAGCCGGGGATGCGGATGTATATGTTAAATCTTGTCTTTCGGTTAGGCGACACCGTAAGTGTATGATGGCCATTCCAGGGGAGTCCTGATTGCAGCTGCAGGTCTACGTTTTCGCCTCCTGCTGAGATCTGTGTACGGCTTCCTACGAAGAGGTTAAGGACGATGCCATCCCGTGTCTGGGCATAGATATAGTCGCCCAGCGAGGCTACCAGCCGGGCGATGTTGGAAGGGCAGCAGGCGGTGCCGAACCATTCGCGCCGCTGGTGCTGTCCTCGGGAGGCGAGGGGGTTTCCGTAGAAGAAGCGGTCGCCGCTGAGGCTGAGTCCGTCGAGGGCGCCGTTGTAGAGGCTGCGTTCGAGGATGTCGATGTATTCGGCATGGCCGGTCAGGCCGTTCATCCGCTGGTTCCAGAAGACCATGCCGACTGAGGCGCAGGTCTCACAGTAGGCCTGTTCGTTGGGGAGGTCGAAGTCGTTGGTGAATCCTTCGTTGCTCCCGGCGGAGCCGATGCCGCCGGTGACGTACATATTACGGAATACGACGTCTTCCCAGACGCGGCGCATGGCTTTGAGGTAGTCGGTATCGCCGGTCTCTGCGGCCACGTCGGCGGTGCCGGTATAGAGGTACATGGCGCGTACGGCGTGGCCGGTGATCTCTCGCTGGTCTTTCACGGGTACGGCGTCCTGTGCATAGGCGGTATCCTTCCAGTCGCGCCAGGTATATCCATTGGCGTAGCCATGGCCACGTTCGGAGAGCAGCCAGTCGGCCAGCCGCAGATAGCGGCGCTCATCGGTGGCCTTGTAGAGCTTCACCAGTGCTAGCTCGAGTTCCTGATGTCCGGTGACCCAATGTCGCTTCCCCGGTCCGAAGATCGAGTCGAAATGGTCGGCCCATCGGATGGCTACATCGAGCAGCTTTTGCTTTCCGGTGGCGTTGTAGTAGGCGACGGCTGCCTCTATGAGGTGGCCATTGTTGTAGTCCTCATGCATGCTCATGTCGGAGTACCGCTGCCCCAGGCCGGTGAGCGTGTAGTAGGTGTTGAGGTAGCCGTCGGGCTGCTGGGCCGCGGCGATCTTTTCGATCCATTCATCGCATTTCTGCTCCATCCCTTCGCTGGGATGGGTTTTCAGGGAATAGGCCATGGCCTCGAGGGCTTTGAAGACGTCGCTGTCATCATAGAAGATGCCTTCGTGTTTTTCTCCCTTTCCGCGGGCCACCTTTTCAAAGTTTCGGATGCGTCCGGTTTTCATTTCTGTCTGCTGTATACAGGCTTCGAGGGTGACCGTCGCCACTTTGTCCATTTTCGGCTTCCAGAAGTCATCTGTGATTTCCACTTTCGAGAAGCTGACGGGCTGCAGTCGCCGAGGCGGTGTCTGTGCGGAAGCGGTCCCAAAGAGCAGGCTGCCGGTCAGCAGCATGTGCATGGGCCAGGGGGAGGAGGTGCTCATGTTGTGGGGCTTGGGAGTGGCTTACACATCTGCGACGCGGAAGGATTTTACCTCGATGCTATTCCAGACGCCTTCCGTGATGTAAGGCTCCTGGGCATACCATTCCTGAAAGGCCTCGTCGGTTTCGAAAGCCAGGATCATAACAGACCCCTTCATGGTGCCTTGCTCGTCGAGGATGGCGCCTCCGGTGACGTAGTGGCCTGCTGCCTTAAGTTGTTTAGCACCTTCGAGGTGTCTGGGCCGGGCGGTCATGCGTCGTTGCAGGGCTTCTTCGTCTCGTCCGTCGTGGGCAATGATCAGATACTGTTTCATATCTCTGGTATGGGGTTACACAACTTGGAATCCGTCAGCGTAGGGGTCATCTGGGTTGATGGAGATGGTCTGGTGGCCGATAATGCGCGCCCATCCTTCGATGGAGGGTCTAATGGCGGGTATTCCTTTCAGCGTGGTGAGGCATTCAATGTGGCCGGTGAAGGTGCTGCCGATGATGCTCTCATGGATAAACGGTTCTCCGGCCTGGAGCCTGCCTTTTGCGTGCCATTGGGCCATGCGGGCGGAGGTACCGGTACCGCAGGGAGATCTGTCGATGGCTTTTTCGCCGTAGAAGACTGCATTTCGGGCGGTAGACGTTGGGTTCAGGACGGCGCCTGTCCAGAGTACATGACTGCAGCCTTTGATGGTGGCATCTTCCGGGTGTACGAAGCTATACTGGTCATTGATGCGCTGGCGGAGCACTTTGGCCATACTGATGAGCTGGTCGGCGGGGAAGTGCTCCAGTCCAGGGAAATGCGTTTGTACGTCTACGATGGCGTAGAAGTTACCGCCATAGGCCACGTCGATCCGCAGCTCCCCCAAGCCGGGCAGGGTGACGGGCAGGTCGGCTGCTGCCAGGAAGGAGGCGACATTGGTCAGCTTGACTGAATGGATGCGGGAGCCGGTGCTGGTATATTCGATCTCCACCAGTCCGGCGGGTGCTTCCATGCGCAGCCGCCCCGGCACCTTCGGTTGGACGATCCCGGCCTCTAGGGCGATGGTAACGGTTCCGATGGTGCCATGGCCGCACATGGGCAGACAGCCACTGGTCTCAATGAAGAGTACGGCGCAGTCGTTGGCCGGATCATGCGGCGGATAGAGGATGCTGCCACTCATCAAGTCATGCCCCCTTGGCTCGAACATGAGGCCTTTGCGTATCCAGTCGTACGACTGCAGGAAATGCTGTCGCTTGGCACTCATATCCACGCCCTCGAGCGTCGGTCCGCCCCTGGCAATGAGCCGGACAGGGTTGCCGCAGGTATGGGCGTCGATGCATTCAAAGAGATGGCCTGACAACATCTGTCTTGGGCCTTGCAAGAATGGGAGAGGGGGATATGTCGACACGTCGTCGGCCTTTTGCGTTCAGCTAATATCCTCCACCTTCCTGGCGCC
Organism: Bacteroidota bacterium; assembly: GCA_016868815.1. Taxonomy (GTDB): domain Bacteria; phylum Bacteroidota; class Bacteroidia; order Chitinophagales; family Chitinophagaceae; genus Pollutibacter. The sequence goes on along the minus strand of VGFQ01000001.1, from coordinate 119,376 downwards.
GCCAAAAACAATTCGGAATAAGTCCGGCAGTATCCGGATCCGAAATTGAGTGATGACCTCGGCCGTGGCAGTGCATATCGCTGCCGAAGAAGGATTTATCGGATAAAATCATACCTTGCCACATCTTCCAGAGGAGATTCCTTGCACATGAATTCCTAACTTTTTGACATGGAGACATACGGTAAGCTGCTGTTGATCGCCATACCTGCTTTTTTGGTGCTGATCCTCCTCGAGAAGGCCTATGGCTTGTATCGGGGCATGGACACCTTTCGAAATCTGGATATGATCTCCAGCTTGAGTTCGGGATCGACGATGGTGACCAAGGATATGATGGGTCTGACGGTGGTCATCCTGTCGTATGAGTGGATGGTCCGACATCTGGCGATGGCGCATATCGACACGGGCCTTTGGACCTATGTGATTGCCTTCCTGGTGCTGGATTTCTCCGGCTACTGGACGCACCGCATTGCGCATCAGTACAACCTGTTCTGGAACAACCATATCATCCACCACAGTAGCGAAGAGTTCAATCTAGCTTGTGCGCTGCGGCAGAGCATCTCGGTATTCTTCAGGATCTTCACCTTTCTGCTGCTGCCTGCCGCCTTGCTGGGGGTGCCCGGCAAAGTGATCGCCATCGTCGCTCCACTTCATTTGTTTGCCCAGTTTTGGTATCATACCCAGCATATCGGGCGGATGGGCTGGCTGGAGCATTTCATTGTGACCCCGTCGCACCACCGCGTGCACCATGCCATCAACCCGGAATATATCGACAAAAATTATAGCCAGATCTTCATCTTCTGGGACCGGCTGTTTGGCACCTTCCAGGCCGAGCGGGAGGATGTCCCCCCCGTATATGGCATCAGCCGGCCGGTGCGCACCTGGAACCCTCTTAAGATCAACTTCATGCATCTGCGACAGCTGGTATTGGATGCCTGGTATGCGGATTCATGGCGGGATAAGCTCCGCCTCTGGTGGATGCCGACGGGCTGGAGGCCTGCTGATGTCCAGCAAAGATTTCCGATCCAAAAGATCGAAGATGTGTATCAATATGAGAAGTACGATACGCCTGCCATGCCTACCTTTCATGCCTGGTGCTGGGTGCAACTGACGGTCATGCTGGGCTTCCTCAGCTGGCTGCTAGCCCATGTAGCCGATATAGGCAGCCCAGGCATCTTCTTGTACGGCGGATTTATATTTATTTCTATTTATGCGATGACCGACATGATGGATGGAAACCGGAGTGCATTTTTGTGGGAGGCGGCAAGAGGGCTCTATGGCGGATGGCTGCTCTTTTCACAGGGAGGTGATTGGTTTGGGCTCTCCCAATGGACTCCATGGGCAGGCTTCGCCATCGCCACTTATTTCATCTTATCGTTGGCGGGAGCCAGATGGTTTATGGTACGACGTCCTAAGGACACGCACATCCTGTATCAACGCAGTTGATTGTTTCGAATGAGGGAACTGTCTTTTGGTGTGTATATCGTTGGAGTGGGCTACCACTTTTTGTGGAAGTCGCCTCTCGAAAAATACTTCTCAATCAGGCAATACATCAGGATAAAAAAATAGCGGCTTCCCATCTCGCGTATCTTAAGTTTCGATACCCCGTACTTTCGGTTGGTCCACGAGTTCGGCACGACGGCGTATGAATAGCCTCTGATGATGGCTTTAAGGGGTAGTTCCAGTGTCAGGTTGAAATGCGGCGATAGGAAGGGCTTGATGCCGTCGATGGTATGCCTTCGGTAGAGTTTGAATGCATTGGTGGCGTCGTTGTAGTCGATCCGCATGACCATCCGTACAATCAGGTTGGCGATCCTGTTTATGATCTTCTTGACGGGTGGATAGTCGATGGTCTTTCCTCCTTTGACAAACCGGCTTCCAAATACGCAGTCGTAGTTTCCCTCGAGCATCGTGGTATAGAACTTGACGAGATCATAGGGTGAGTCGGAGAGGTCGGCCATCATGACGGCGACACAGTCTCCGCTGAACTGTTCCAGTCCGTAGCGAACGGCATACCCGAAACCATTGGGGCCTTTGTTCGTTTCGTACCGGAGGGTGGGGTACAACTTGCTCAGTTCTTGCAGGACTTTTTCCGTGTTGTCTTTCGAGTTGTCGTTTACCACAAACACCTCATGATCGATCTTGACCTGATTAAGGGTCTGTTCAATTTCATGGATGGTCTCGGCAATGGATTCCTCTTCGTTGTAGGCGGGTATGACTATGCTCAGTTTCATGTCTGGCGACTTTGAAGCGGCTATACCTTTGATGTCATGTCAGTGTCTGGCACCACAGGACTATAGATGGCCGGAGGTCATATTGGCATGAATCTGTTGGAGGATATCCACCAGATTGTATTTATATTCCCAGTCCGTATAGTGCGATTTGAACTTACTCACATCGCTGATCCACCAGATGTGGTCTCCTATCCGGTTGTCTTCAGAATAGGAGTAATTCATCTTTTTTCCAGTGATCTGCTCACATAGGTCTATGGCCTCAGTCATGGAGCAGTTGCTGTGGCGCCCGCCCCCTGCGTTATAGACCTCTCCCTGCCGGGGGGCTTGGTGGAAATGCCAGAACATATTGACCAGGTCCCAGCTGTGGATGTTGTCTCGTACCTGCTTGCCTTTGTAGCCGAAGACGGTATAGTGGTCGCCCGTAACGGCGCATTTCATGAGATAGGAAAGGAAGCCATGCAGTTGTGCCCCAGAGTGGTTGGGGCCGGTCAGGCAGCCGCCGCGGAAGATGCCTGTATGCATCCCGAAGTATCGTCCATATTCCTGTACCAGTACGTCAGCTGCAACTTTTGAAGCTCCGAAGAGCGAGTGCTTGGTCTTATCGATGCTCATCTCTTCATCAATCCCCTTAGCAAAGTATGGATGTTTGGCATCTATCTCCCATCGTTTTTCTTGCTCTATCAGCGGTAATAGGTTCGGCGTGTCGCCGTAGACTTTATTGGTAGAGGTAAAGATGAAGGTCGCTTCCGGGCAAAGCCTTCGGGTCATCTCCAGCATGTTAAGTGTACCATTGGCATTCACGGTGAAGTCTGTGAAAGGGTCCCTGGCTGCCCAGTCGTGGCTGGGTTGTGCGGCGGCATGGATGATCAGCCGGATGCGGCTGCCATACTCTTTGAACAGTGTTTCCAGGGGGGCTTCCTCCCGGATGTCTATGCTGTGGTGCCGGAAGTGGGGATAGGCATTCATCAGTCGGCGCGTATTCCATTCGGTGGAGGCCCCTTCTCCGAAGAACTTTGCCCGCATGTTGTTGTCAATGCCAACGACTGTATCGAACTTCTCTGAAAAGAATTCTACAGATTGGCTGCCGATGAGTCCGGAAGAACCGGTGATGATGCAGACGGAGGGTGTCATTAAGGGTAAAAGATTTAATGCTTCTGGTTGTCTATGGATGCCCTTGGTCAGTCTTTCAGAATGGGTTCCAACTGTTTTTCATTCTCCTGTATCCAACGGTATACATCTTCAAATACTTGTTGGACACTCCGCTTAGGCGTCCAGCCAGTGTTTTGCTGGATTTTTCCATTGTCTGTGATATAGGATCTTAGGTCTGCAGGACGGTTTGTTGGCTCAGCATCGATCATCACATGGTTGCCGGTGATGGCCTGACAGATGGCGGTCATTTCCTGCAAGGAGGCGCTGTGTGCCAGTCCGCCACCGGCGTTGTATACCTTGCCGGCAAACTTTTCTGTGTGATGGATCTGGAGGTCGACCAGTTCCATCAGGTCGTTGATGTGGAGGATATCCCGCACCTGCTTGCCCGTCCCCCCGTAGCCGATGTATTTGAGGGATTTTTTCCAGAAATGCTTTGCCATCCAGAGTGTTACTACGCCTTGGTCGGTCTTTCCCATCTGGCGCGGTCCTGCGATCACTCCAAACCGGGTAATGGCGGTGGATAAGCCATAGAAGGCGGCATACTCTTGGAGAAACAGTTCTGAGCAGAGCTTGGTGGTCCCATAGAACGAGCGGGCACCTTGCAGATTTAGGTCTTCAGAGATGCCGTTTTCTGATATGCCTGGCTCGTGTTGGTGACCAGCGAAGGAGAATCGGGTCTCCTCTTCGATGAAGGCGGCGTGTTCGATCCGTTCGATGGGATAGACCCGGCTGGTCGACAGGAAAATCAGTTTAGCCTGGTGCTTCAGGCATTCATTAAAACAGTGAATGGAACCGTTGAGGTTGTTGTTGATCACATAGGAGGGAGAGGTATTGAGCCCAGCCAGTACCGAGGGTTCTGCCGAGGCTTCTACCATGACATTGAAACCATCTATGCCAGCCAGATCTTCGGCGTTACGGATGTCTCCGTGGATAAACCGGATGCCCAGCTCTTTGAAAGCGGTAAGGTTTAGCTCAGCCCCTCTTCTTTTCAGGTTGTCGAAGGCGAAAATCTCATAAGTGGGGTAGGCCTGCTTCAGCTGTAAGCATAGCGAGGAGCCTACAAATCCTGCACCGCCTGTAATAAGTATTCTCATGCTTCGGTCTTTACTCCGCTTATTGTCTTCTTTAGATGAGTCTACAAAGACTCTTACATACAAGATCAAATGTAATTGATCAAGCCTTCAATGAAAAGCCCCTACTTGAAAATCAGTCATCTACGTGGTTACCACTGGCATTTGCCATCGATCAGAGGAATGCCAATAAGCCACTCACTGTGGGCTTCAGTGATTGGCTAAAACATCAAGTGAGCTGCGATTCTGTTTATTCATGCTCGAACGCCAGGCAGGGCGCTACGGCTATGCAACCGTCCTGGGGATTTTCAAAGGGTTGGCTTCCCGCAAGGCTGCTGGCAGCAGGGCGTCGGGCCAGTTCTGGTAGGCTTGCGGACGGGCGAATCTTTTGATGCCATCGGCACCGACAGAGGTGAAACGGCTGTCGGTGCAGGCAGGGTAGGGCCCACCATGCTGCATGGCTTGGCATACCTCTACTCCTGTCGGCACGCCGTTGAGGATGATGCGCCCTGCGATGGCAGCTGCTGCTTCCAGCAGTTCCTGGGATTGCGCCAGCTCTTCTTCTGTACCCATAACGGTGGCGGTGAGTTGCCCTTCCAGCCTGCGGCAGGCTTCTAGCATTTCCTGCACGTCGCGACAGCGGACGACCAGGGAGAAAGGTCCGAAGACTTCCTGGTGCAACAGGGGGTTCTCTAGGAAATGACGGGCTTCGACGCTGGCGATCGTCGGCACGCCGCTTCCGGGATCGCTCCCTTCAATGCCTATGGCGAGGGAAAGGACGCCGGACTGGCTCAAGGCCTTGGAACGGTGGGCGGCGTAGCTGTCTGCAATGCCCGGGTGCAGCATGCGCTGGCCAGGCATCTGTTGAATGGCATGCGTAAGGGCTGCGAGAAAAGTTTCGAGCCCCTGGCCCTCCGGTGCGAAGAGTAGGCCTGGGTTGGTGCAGAATTGTCCTACTCCAAGGGTGATGGACCCGGCATACATCTCTGCCAATGCGGTGGCGTCGGCCTCCAGCTTTTGAGGCAGGAGGAAAACGGGGTTGACGCTGCCCATCTCGGCAAAGACGGGGATGGGCTCCGGGCGGGCACAGGCCCAGTCGAACAGCGTCCGGCCTGCCAGCTGCGAGCCTGTAAACCCGACGGCCTTGGTGCAGGGATGCGTCACGAGGGCTTTCCCGATCTCTGGGGCCTTGCCATGCACATGCAAGAAGAGGTCTGCTGGTAGCCCGCATTCGGCTAGGGCCTGGCCGATGGCTGCGGCGACGGTCTCGGAAGTCTCCGGGTGGGCGGGATGGGCTTTCACCACGACGGAGCAGCCGGCGGCCAATGCACAGGCGGTGTCGCCGCCTGCCGTCGAATAGGCGAAAGGGAAGTTGCTGGCGCCATAGACAAGGACGGGCCCCAAGGGTACCAGCATCTTCCGGATATCGGGCTTGGGGGGTGTCTTGGCGGCATTGGCATGGTCGATCCGCACTTCCAGCCATTCGCCCTGCTCACAGGCTTCTGCATAGGAGTTGAGTTGGAAGACCGTCCGGCTCCGTTCGCCGCGAAGCCTGGCCTCCGGCAGGTTTGTTTCCCGCATCGCCGTGCGGATGAGGGCATCTCCACCAGCCTCCAGGGCGACAGCCATGGCCCGCAAGAGCTGGGCCCGTGTCGTGAGGGGCTGGCGGGCATAGGTGTGAAAGGCCTTCATCGACCGCTGCAGCAGGGCGTCGACGTCTTCCAGGGCTATGTCGGCATACGGGGTACGCATCGGGAGGGGGTTGGCTATGAAAGTTTCAGTTGTGTGTTGAATGTTAGAGGTGTAGGTAGTCAGGCAGGAGTGGACGGGTTCTTATGCCGGTGGTGATGACCTCCAGGATGCGCTGCCTTTCGTCTCCTGCGAGGGGCAGCCGGGGAAGCCTGACATGCTCGGAGCCGATGCCTGTCTGTGCAGCCGCCAGCTTGATGTATTGTACGAGCTTGGGGTGGATGTCGAGCTCCAGCAGCGGCATGAACCACCGGTAGATGGCGACGGCCTCGTCCCTGCGGCCGGCCCTGGCGAGGCGGTAGATGGCGATGGTCTCGCGGGGGAAGGCGTCTACCAGTCCCGCCACCCAGCCGTCGGCACCCAACAGCAGCTCTTCGAGTGCGAGGGTGTCGACGCCGCAGAGGATCTGTAGCCGGTCGCCGAAGCGGTTGCGGAGGCGGGTGACGTTGGTGACGTCGCGGGTGGACTCCTTCACCGCCGTGATGTTCTCGTGGCGCACCAGTTCGGCGAACATGTCGATGGTGATCTGGATGCCATAGTCGACCGGGTTGTTGTAGATCATGATGGGCAGGTGGGTGGCCGCAGCGACGGCCTGGAAATGGTGGATCGTCTCTCGATTGTCGCTGCGGTAGCGCATGGGTGGCAATAGCATCAAGCCATGGGCGCCCCAGGATTCAGCCAGCCGGGCCTGATGCACGGCCTCGCGGGTAGATGCCTCTGCGATGTTGAGGACAACCGGCACGCGACCGGCAGTCCGCTGCAAGGTGCGGGCCACTAAAGCCTTCTTCTCATCGGTCGACAGCGTGCTGGCCTCGCCCAGGCTGCCGGCAAGGATCAGCCCGTCGACGCCTGCCTCGAGCAGGGCATCGGTATTCAGGTCGAAGAGGGGCAGGTCAACTTGATCTTCTGCGGTGAAGGGGGTGAGCATGGCGGGATAAACCCCTTTCCAGGTGACTTCCATGTATGCATTTTGTGCAAACCTAAGGATTTGCCGGAGGAAGGGTTTTACGGGCAGTGGCATCCAAGTAATATGTTGGGGTCAGGTGCAAGTTTTACCTTTGGACATACCATCAGGCCATAACAGTCTAACCGGTAGGCGTGGAAGAACAGCAGCTGATCGCAATGTTGAAAGAAGGGGATGGGAGGGCCTTCCGGCAGCTGGTGGAAGACCGCCAAACGATGGTATACAATACTGTGCTGGGTATGCTCCAGCAACCGGAAGACGCGGAGGATGTGACACAGGAGGTATTCCTCAAAGTCTATGAGTCGATCCGTCAGTTCAGGGGCGAGTCAGCCCTCTCCACCTGGCTCTACCGCATCACCGTCACCTCCGCCCTCGAATTCCTCCGCAAGAGGCGCCGCAAGAAGCGCTTCGCCTTTGTCATGAGCCTCTTTGGCGATGCCAACGAGCCGCTGACAGATCCGCCCGACTTTGTTCATCCGGGCGTGAAGCTTGACCAGCGCGAGAATGCCCGGCTGCTGTTTCAGGCGGTGGCACAACTCCCCGACAACCAGAAGACCGCCTATACGCTGCACAAAGTCGAGGGGCTGAGCTATCAGGAGGCAGCAGACGTCATGGGCACGACGGTGTCGGCGATAGAGTCGCTTTTGCACCGAGCCCGGCTTAACCTCCGGAAAACGCTGGAAAACTCGTTTCCGGATGGATTATAACGCAATTTTATCCGAGATTCGTCATCATATAATTTTGGAAAGTGTTGCGCCATGCAGCAGAACACCTCTCAGCAGATCGATGACATCCTCGATAGCCTGAATGGCCTCGCCCCGGCGTCACCTGCCCCCTTCCTGCATACCCGCATCGTTGCGCGGTTGCAACGGGAGCAGTCATCCCCCGGCTATATTGTACTGCGCTGGCTGTCAAGGCCGGCAGTGGCCATCGGCCTGAGTGCCTTGTTGTTATTGATGAACGGCTATGTCTTGTTCATCGACTCCAGGCCTTCGGTGCCCACGGCCCTAGAAGAGAACAGCATGGCCATGGTACAGGAATACGACATCAACTTTACCAGTGCCTACGAACCCCTTGCCGACGAAGCCCCATGAAACAGATCCTGCATAACCGATGGCTGCTGCTGGTTGTCGCCATCCTGGGGTTGGCCAACCTTGGGCTGGTCGCCTATCATTTTCTGCAGGGCCGCCCGGGTGGAGACCGACGGTCTTCGTCCGACTGGTTCTATCGGGAGCTGGGCCTCAGCTCCGAGCAGGAAGCACAGTTCCGGTCCAGCAAAGATTCTTTCATGAAGGAGATGCGCCCGCGATGGTCGGCCTCCCGTAAGGCCAAGGACAGTCTCTATGCCCGGATGGGAGACAGTACCCTAGGCGACAGCGCTCTCACGACCCTCACGGCCCACATCGCTGCACTGAATCGTGCGTCCGATGAGCAGATGTTTCGTCATTTCCGCGAGCTGCGCAAGCGCTGCAGCCCCACTCAGCAGCTGGCCTTCGACACCCTGGTGCCCAAGTTGATGTCCCGCAACCGCGGAGGCCGCCCTGCTACCTCCCAACCAAGCCGCTGAGCAACGTGGCTCCAACGCAACGCCCAGGCTGTTGGTGAGCGCTGCAATGATCTGCTCTTCGTCGGGCACCCAAATTTCCCCGTAAACCCTATGTGCAACAGGCCTAGTATTGCCTGCTGTCGTTGTGCAAAGTCTTTCAGAAACGCAGACTCTCGGACGTGTAGTGCGGTACTCATGTCCGTCGCAAGTAATTCATTCAGGCGGCATGATCGAATAGCCTAGACCTGCAACGACAGCCTGTTTAACCACACCATTGGAGGTGAGTTTCACCTTCTTGGTCACACGGATTTGCTTTCGCTCGATGAAGCGTTCCATCGTCATCCGGGCGGCTGAGCCTTATTCCACCATCACTGGATGAACAGCGATTGGGTGATGACTTTCTCGTTCACTTTGGCTTCCACCCGGTAGATTCCTTTGCGGAGGAGTTGCAGTGGCACTTGTAGCTCCCGGCCGGTCATGACCAACATGGGAGATTTGTATACGACGGCTCTGGTGGCATCTGTGATGGTGATCAGGATGCGGACGGTCCGGACGGTGGGCACTACGATGGCTACGGTGAAGGGGCCGCTGCTGGGGTTGGGATAGACCTTCATGTAGAGGGAGTCTGCCGGCCTGACCAGCGAGCCGATGGACAAGGGATATTCTTTGGAAGACACCCAGCAGACTTTATCGTCGCTGGTCTCTACCCGATAGGTGCCGATGCGGGTCGTGCGGAGGATGCTGTCCGTCGAGACCAACTGCCCATTGAAATACCAACGGTGGTTTGGGGCAGGTGGGCGGGCCCGGAGGATGGAGTCTCTGTAAACGATCTCCGACATCGGCCTTTTGTTTAGCACGAACATCACGGTGGTCGTCTTGGAGAAGCAGCCCAGGGCTGTACTCCCGACTTTGACTGATACGGTTTGGCTCCTGCGGATGGAAGTTGAAGGCGTAGTATCTCCTGTGCTCCAGACATAGGACCGGAACTCGCCGTTGGTGACGCGCAACTTGAGAAGGGTGTCACGGAAGCACCAGCTATCTGCCTTCACATCATTAATGACGGGCTGAAAGTTTTTGATATCATCACAGTTGAAGAGCGCAGGTTTGACAAATAGGAAGTCGCCCTTCAGCGACTGTCCGCCGGCTGACTTCACACTGACCTGCCCGCTTGCTCCCGACCCCACGATGGCCAGGATGCTGGTGTCATTGACGACCTCAAAACGAGTGGCCGGCACCCCGCCGAATGCTACGAGGGTTGTACCCCGGAAGTTCCTTCCGAAGAGGAAGACCTTGGTGCCGACAGTGCCGGTGGTTGGTTCGAAACGGGTGATGACAGGGGGAGCCTGTTGCCGTACAAACACGAAGGAGTCGATGGACGAGACTTCCGTGCCGGGCCCATTCACCACAATGCGACCGGTAGCGCCGGCACCCACGACAGCCTTGACCATCGAGTCGTTCACCACCGTGAAGGAGGTTGCCGTCACGCCTCCAAAGCGGACCTTGTTGGTGGCGCCCAGGTTCTTGCCGGCAATCAGCACGGACGTACCCGTTGTTCCTGATTTAGGGTCGAAGCGCAGCGTAGATGGTGTCTGGGACTGAGCCTGTGCCACTAGCATCAACAGGCAGCAAAGCAATATGTGGTAGTGTGTCATCTATTGATTTTTTGGGGTGGCGGCACGTAAGGGCAGCAAAAAATCTTAGATCAAGGTAGGTATAAAATGGGAATTCATCATGTGAATAAGAGGAATGGTTGCAACCTATCATCTGACGAAGACCTCTTTATTTGGGTTCCCTAACTTCACGCCATGTGTCGATTGTATACTTTGGCATGCGCGTTTCTAAGTGTTTGCACGTGCACCATTGCACAGCCTCCGGTACAGACGGTCAAAGGGAGTATCCTGGAGCGCGCCATCCGTACTCCCCTGCCGGGGGCGACCATCGAGCTGGTGGGACAGAACCGCGCTACGGTGGCGGATTCCTTGGGTCGTTTCCGTCTTCCTTCCGTGCCTGTTGGCCGACGCAGTCTTCGGATCAGCAGTGCCGGCTATAGGGCCGTCGTTTTGTCTAACCTGCTCGTGGAATCCGGCAAGGAGCTTGACCTGACCATCGAGCTAGAAGAGGTGCCGGTGGAACAACGGGAGATCCTGATCAGGGGACGTGCCAACAAGTCCAAGCCCCTCAACGAGATGGCCTTGGTAAGCGGGCGTATGTTCAGCGTCGAGGAGACCCGTCGCTTTGCGGCTGGCCTCAACGATCCCTCGCGCATGGCCACCAGCTTCGCCGGGGTGCAGTCGCAAGGCGATGCCAACGCCCTCGTCGTCCGGGGCAATGCGCCGAACGGACTCCTCTGGCGGCTCGAAGGGGTCGACATCCCCAATCCCAACCACTTTGCCCGCGTCGGCACCTCCGGTGGCGCCATCTCCATCCTCAGCGCGCAATTGCTGGCTAATTCAGACTTCCTCACGGCCGCCTTCCCCGCCGAATATGGGAATGCACTCTCCGGTGTCTTCGACATCCGACTTCGTAAGGGCAACCGAGACCGACGGGAGCATACCCTCTCGGCCAGCACCATCGGTCTCGACCTTGCCACCGAAGGACCCATCCAAAAAGGCTACGGTGGCTCCTATCTCGTCAACTATCGCTATGGCTTCCTGACACTCATGCAGCAGATCGGTTTCGACATCGGAGATGCGCCGACCTCCTTCTCCGATCTGTCCTTCCACGTCCATCTCCCCACCCGCAAGGCTGGCTCCTTCGGAATCTTCGGCTTTGGTGGTAAAAGCCGGCAGGAGCAGCTGCCAGACCGTGACTCGCTAGGCTGGGTGCGCAACACCGCCCGCCGCAGCGGCTGGCTGGATGCCGCAGAAACGGGTGCTCTGGGGCTCACCCATAGCCTTCACCTGGGCAAGAGAACCTTGCTGAAGTCTGTCCTAAGCCTCAATGGCTATGCCTATCAGGACAAAGACATGCGGCTTGACCGCTTCAACGGACCGCTTGTCTACACCCGCTCCAACTGGTTCCAGGAAGACAACCAGGTAGCCTCTGTCACCCTCACCCACAAGCTAGATGGCAGGCATCTCCTCAAGGCGGGCGTCTATGGGACGCGTAAAGGCTTCGACCTCCTGCAGCGCGAATGGGTTGGCAATGCCCTGCGCGACAAAGTCAGGGATGCCGGGCGGACCGGCCTAGCCCATGCCTTCCTGCAATGGAAATGGACGCCCCGGGAAAGGATCTCCCTCATCGCCGGGATGCACGGGCAACGCTTCGCCTTCAACGGTACCGCCGTGGCAGAGCCACGCCTGGCCTTTCGGTGGATGGACGGGAAGGGGCGCAGCTACTCGCTGGGGATGGGCCGCCATGCTCAGATACAACCCCTGGGCAACTATTTTGCGCGGGTGAAGCTGGGGAACGACAGTGTCCAGCCCAACAAAGGGTTGTCGTTCAGCCGGGCCGATCACTATGTCTTCGCGTATGGGTATCCGTTGTCCCCTAACTGGAACTTCAAGGCGGAACTCTACTGGCAACGGTTGCATGGCATCCCCGTTCACGCCTTACGCCCCAGCAGTTTCAGCATGGTGAACCAAGATGAGGACTATGCCATCGAGCCACTGGCCAATAACGGTACCGGCCGGAACAAAGGCATCGAGATGACGCTGGAACGCTTTTGGAACGACCAGATGTACTTCCTCGCCACCCTCAGCCTCTTCGACTCGCGTTACCGTGGCTCCGACGGGATCTGGCGGAACACCCGCTACAACAGCAATGCCATGTCCACCTTCCTGGCCGGCCGTGAATGGGTGTTGAAAGGGAAGCGTACCCATACACTGGCCATCGATCTAAAGGTGATGTATGGCGGCGGCATCCGCGTCACACCCATCGACCTGCCAAAGTCTATTGCCCTGCGCCGGCAGGTGCTTGAGCAGGGCCGCCTCTATGAGGATAAGCTCGAGCCCTTCTCGCGGACTGACCTGCAGGGTGAATGGCGGGTACAGTATGGCCATCGTACGGGCGCGCTCATCGTAGGGGTGCAGAACCTGCTGGGGCATCGCAACCCGGTCCGGCAGTACTATGATGTCGGCAGCCAGTCGATTCGCTACTCCTATCTGCTGGGGCGGATCCCCGTCGCCGGATACCGGGTAGATCTCTGAGACTGCCCGTCTCCCCGGTACCGATAACGGATTATTTTCATTGCCCGAATCATGGACGATGCGCGACTGCCCAATCTGCCGAAAGCCAGGCGAAGGAGCGTATTGCAGCCAATGCGGCGAGGACCTTCAGCCCGATCAAATCACTGTCCGCTAATTGCTGGCGCTGTTTGCAGAGATCTTCGTCGAGTTTGAGTCGAACCGCCTGCTGCACACCTCTCGCGACCTGACCTTACGACCCGGCACTACCATCCGCCGCTACCTCCGCGGAACCTGCCAGGGCTATTACAACCCGGTCGATTACGCCCTGCTGATGGGAGGCCTCTCCATCCTGCTCTCCCTGTTCCTGAATGAGTCCCTTTTCGACAGCAGGAAGGCGGAATCACTCCGCATGGCAGAAGAGAAGGCCTTCATGGCCTTTGTAATCGACGACATTGGCGCCTTTTTCAATATGATGATGATTTTGCAGTTCCCCATCGCAGGCTTCCTGACCTGGTTGCGACTTCCCAACGGGCATTACACACTAGGGGCATATCTATGCCAACGCCTATCTGTCGGGCCATGTGCTCGCCTTCAACCTCTTATTCCTCGCCTTGCAGAAAGCCCTTCCCGTGAATGGATTCCAGCTGCTCCTTTCAGATGCCTATGCCTTGTTCATCACCGCCTATGTCTCTTCTCATACTTTCGCTTGAGGCATGGAAACCTGAAATTCCCCAGGGTCATCTGGAGTATCAGCTTCATCATTGGGGTATACGGCCTATCCCTCTTTGTAGGAATGCTGATGGATATCGGTTATTTTTATTTACTTTAATAGTGGCAGGCGGCCTGATGCATCCATCTATCATACTCCATAAACAGATAAGACTATGACACGCTTTCTTGCAGCCTCCTGGATATCTATCTGCCTGACAATGTCTGCCATGGCGAATGTCGGAGCGCCTGGCATATGGGGCTCTGGACACGGCCTCACGCTGACGCCTTTGTTCTCCTCGGAGGCGGCCGCCATCTCGGAGGTACAGATGCGGCGGGAACTTATTCGGATCGATCTCTACCGGAATTTTGCCGTCGTCAAGGGAACATATTGGTTTTATAATCACGGCAAGGCTAGCCACCGCATTCATACAGGCTATCCCGTCAACGGCTCGGTCAAGGCCCAGCCACCGCGGGAGTTTGTCAAATTCGAAGACCTCTACCATCTCCGGGTCCAGGTGGAAGGTGCGGCAGTCCCTGCCTACCGCCTCGACAGGCACCCCGACACAACTCTGTTGATGCGATCTTTAGACGCGCCGACAGCAGTGCAGGAGTCGCGTAATTGGTATGTCTGGGAGATGGACTTCCCTGCTGATCGGGAGGTGAAGGTAGAAGTCTGGTTCGTCGTCCATACGCCTGCCAGCCTGACCGAAGGCTATGGGAAGCGAGAGGCCAATGCCTTCACATACATTCTGCAGACAGGCTCGGCCTGGAAAGACAGCATCCTTACCGGGAATGTACTGGTGACGCTCCGAGACGGACTGGCCACCGCGGATATCCGAGGTATCTACCCCCCTCAGTCCTGTGCCTATCTTGGAGCGCAACTGCTCTACCATTTTTCCGACTTGCGACCTACCGCCCACAACGATCTGATCATCTGGTATGATGGCCTTCAAACAGCACCCGGCGCGCTGAATGCCGATTCCTTGTTCCAGGTCGTAGAGGCAGCCGATACGGCGCTGCTGGCGATTCGAGACCTACCCTTGCTCGATAAGAAAGACTTCTCAACGCCTATGCCCGATTTCATCTGGGTCTTGCTGGGAGGCGTACTGCTGGGAATCGCCTTCCTGGGGGGGATCGGCTACCTGATCTATCGGCTGGTACGATGGTTGGTGCGGCGATGAGGTGGGACCTTTAAATACGTAATCCAGCATTTCTTTTTTAAGTCAAATTCAGATAAAGGGGGGCTGCCTTCGAGTGTCCCGGAACAGTATTATTAGGATGAGTGGTATTCAATGCGAGTATTTAACTTGAACAGGTAAAGGAATAGTTGAAAATATAAGCGTAAATATTGATTTAAATGACAAAAAATTATTCAATTGAAATCTCACTTGCAACAAATGCTGATCGAAATCATATCTATCGTTTACGCTATGAAGTGTACGCATCTGAATTAATGCAGCATCCACCCAATGAAGCATCAATGCTTCGTGACAATCTAGATGATTTTAATATATACATCGTCGCAAAAATAAATGGAGAAATAGCTGGATTTGTCAGTATTACTCCTCCGAATAAAAATCTGTATTCAATTGATAAATACATTATGAGAGAGGAAATACCTTTCATGATCGATGAGCGGACATTTGAAATAAGATTATTGACCGTACTAAAAGCTTTTCGCGGCAGACCTATTGCTCTGTCGCTTATGTGGGCAGCTTTTCGATGGATTCAGTCAAGTGGTGGCGTGAAAATTATAGCTATCGGACGAACGAGCGTATTGGATATATATTTGAAATTAGGCTTTAACGACACGAAAAAAGAAGTTCACTCCGGCAAAGTAACCTTCAATGTCATACATGCGAAAGTTGATGAATTAAATGATTTCATAGATAATAACTATAAACTACTTTTTCAAAAAGTAAGGAACCATTGTGATTGGAAATTGGCAATTGAATTCTTTAAGCCGGCGCAATGCTATCATGGTGGGGCATTTTTTGATGCCATAGGAACCGAATTTGATGACCTTGACAGACGGCAAAATATCATAAATGCTGATGTACTGGATGCTTGGTTTGATCCGGCACCACAGCTGATACATGACATAAAGAGTCACATTGCATGGATTTTTAAAACATCCCCCCCAACAGATTGTGCAGGGATGGCTGTGGGAATAGCTAGATCAAGAGGAGTTAATCCCGACAATATTCTTCCGGGAGCAGGCTCCTCAGATTTGATTTTTCTTGCTTTTCAGGCGTGGTTAGTACCTGCATCCAGGGTATTGATTCTTGACCCTACCTATGGTGAATATGTCCATATTCTTGAAAATATTATTCAATGTCGAGTGGATCGCATCAACCTGCGAAGGGATCATCATTATTCGGTAGACTTAGATGAATTGTCAAGGCTGGCTGAAAATAACTATGATCTAATTGTACTTGTAAATCCGAACAGTCCCACAGGCCAGCATATCCCACAAAAAAACTTGGAAGATGTCATAAGGAAAATACCGGTCCATACACGAATTTGGATTGATGAAACCTATGTCGAATACTGCGGTAAAGATCAATCTATGGAGAAATTCGCTGCAGGTACATTCAATACGATTATTTGTAAATCGATGTCGAAGGTTTATGCGTTAAGCGGACTACGTGCTGCATATTTATGTGCAGCAACATTTCAATTGGAAAAGTTAAGATCTATTTCTCCGCCTTGGTCAGTAAGTCTCCCTGCCCAGATGGCAGCACTGATCGCTCTAAAAAATGATAGGTATTATCAGAAATGCTACGCCAAAACCCATATATTGAGGGATGCATTCTCTGCACAATTATCTACAATCGAGTCAGTAGAGATCACAAACAGTATGGTGAATTTCGTGCTTTGCCATCTTCCTGAATCCGGACCTGATGCTGCCACTGTGGTGTCGAAATGCAGAGAAATGGGGCTCTATCTTCGAGATGTTTCTTCGATGGGGAAAAACTTTAATAAACACACCATTCGGATAGCCATAAAAGATAAAAAAACGAATCAAAAGATGCTTCAAATATTCAGAAAAGTGCTTGATGCCTGAGGCGTGATAAATGCTAATCTTCATATTGTTCTCTCCAAAACACGATACTCCTTTAGATGCCGGAAGGATGCCGGAAGTTTCATTCTGTTTTTCAAAAAAATGCTGCTTCCATCATCTGTCACTCCACCAATACGCGTTGCACAAAGCTCGACTTGTCCAGTCGGAACACGATGTATGCGGATCCTTTTGCAGACCGGTCCAAGCCTTTGATGTCGATCGAAGTTGTCCCTTGTATGCTGCGGGATGGGGAAGTATACAGCAGCCTTCCATCTGCCGTATACACTTCGTAGAGTAGACGCTTGGGCATGGCGAGGTCGAATAACGCAAGGGCCTTGCCATGTCGGACGGGATTGGGGGTGAAGCGGAATTGCTGAAGGCCTGGTATCTGCGGCAGGGAGGTGGTGGTATTGCAGGCAGCGATCTGGTCTGCGACGGCGGTACGCAATGCCGGCAATTCGTTGTAGGTCCTTTGTCCCGGGCATTCGGTGGCGCAGCCGTCGCGGTGGCCGGAGATATGACTGAGGTTCCTTGCGGAGCTCGCATGCCAGCTGTTGCCGATGGGGTTGATACTGCTCCCGCATGCCTTCCATGCCAGGAGACGGGTGAGCACCTTGCGGGCGGTGTCGGGCATGTTGGTGCTGGTATATGTGCCCAGGATGCAGGTACCCATGGTGCCCCCGTTGGTGCCGCAGAAATGGGCGCCAGTGACATTGTCTCCTCCACCTCTGCCTTCATAGAGGCGCCCCTGTGGGTCTATGAGATAGTTATAGCCGATGTCGGCCCAGCCATTCGTGTTTACATGGCTGTTCCAGATGCTGAGTACGACCGCGGGCCAGTCGCTCGACGTATTCGACCCGGCGGAATGGTGTACGATGAGGTGTGTCACGGTGGTAAATGCGTAGCCGGGGTTATTGGTCTGCGGACAGTTCCATCCAGCCCGGGTGATCACGGCGGGCTTGTCGCAGGGGCAGCCACTGGTGGAGGTGACTTCCTGCGTGGAAGGGGCCGTCGTCGTGGGGCGGGGCCCCGGGTCGAAGAAGTTGAGTTGGATGCGTTTCATCAGTCGGCCCTGCCCGAGCTGGTTGCTCAGCACCTGCAGGCGGTAAAAGCGCGTGCCGGCCGGCAGAAAGGCCAGCTCGGTGCAGGCCTGCCATCGGGTCTGTAGACTGTGTGGGTCTATGGGCACTTCCATCCAGGGTGTCCATGTCAGGCTGTCGGATGAGGTGCTTATCCGCAGGCTGGAGTTGGCGGTGGCCACCCCTGGCTCATCCCATCCGGCTGAGAAGGCAATGAAAGGTCCACCGGCCGCCACGCCGATCCTGCCAGCCATCGTTATCTCCCTGGCTAGTCTTTCAGCACCTGAGGGAATCTGACCCTCCGGCATGGCCGAGATCTCAAAGGGCTGGAGGCTGCGCTCCCATTTTCGCTGGGCAAAGCCGGCGGACATCCACAGGAGCATCCAGGTGCTCAATAGTAAGGCGTGTCTCATAAGCATTGTTCTGATGAGGGGTAATGTCAGGGGCCTTCTGTCCGCAAGTAGCTCGTCAGGGACTGTCAATGGCTCATTCCAATAACCGCGAGAAATGGCTGTCGAGGTGATTGCGCATCGCGTTCCGAAAGGCTTCCGGGCTGCCGTGTTCGAGTAGGTCTACAAGCCATTGGTGCGAGATGAACTTCCTGGGGCCGGCAGCCTTCTTTAGGAGTCCGCTGTTGTGTACATATTCGAACACCGGCAGCAGCATCTTCTGGAAGGTGCGCATGGTCTCGTTGCCGGTGATCTCGTAGAGCTTGCCGTGAAAGTCGATCTCATGCTGCACATGGAAAATCCTGTCTTCGGTATCGGGCGGCTCATCCTGCACGATCATCTTCAGCTCGCGGATGTCTTCCGGGCTGATATTGTGAAATAAGAGGTCTGCCATCCCGACCTCCAATACGAGCCGCAGCTCGAATACGTCTCTGAGCGTTTTCTCGTCTAAGAGGTAAGGGTTCATGCTCTTGCTGAGGTTCTCGAAAATGTCTGGGCTGGTGATGACAGCTCCTTTCTTCTTCTTCGACTCAATGAGTCCCATCATACGCAACCGCAGCATGGCCTCTCGGACGACGGTTCGGCTCACGCCGATCATCTTTGCTAGGTCTGTTTCTTTGGGGATGCTGTCGCCTACCCGCAGATGTTGATTTTGCAGGAGTTCGACCAGTTTTGCTTCGACTCGATCTACCAGCGAGCGGGTGTCTACGGCTTTGAGGTTTCCTCGAATCTTGGTGTTGAGCATAGGTGTTTGGCTATCTTCAAAAATACAGAATCATACCCATTCTCCTGGCTCTTGCCGCTCGAAGCCGGGACACCGTGCAGGTTGCCACCTATGGAAGGACCGCTTTTTTTTCGCCCACTCCGCTGCTGTATGGCTGCATAGGTTATCTTTAGTCACCTTAACCTTGCGCCCTTTTCGGCAGCAGGTCGAGACGCGAGAAAAATGAGATTATATGAAAAAGACGGACGGGTATGCATGGCTGGTGGTGGGGTTGCTATGGGGAGTGGCCCTATTGAACTACATGGACCGGCAGATGATTGCCACCATGCGGCCGGCGATGCAGGTGGACATCGGGGAGCTGCGGGAAGCAGCCAACTTCGGAAGGCTAATGGGTGTCTTCCTGTATATCTATGGCGCGATGAGCGTATTCGCCGGGATGGTGGCCGACCGCGTTAACCGCAAGTGGCTGATCATCAGCAGCCTCTTCGTCTGGTCGGCGGTGACCTTCGCCATGGGTTTCGCCCGCAACTTTGAGCAGCTGTACCTGCTGCGGGCTGCGATGGGCTTCAGCGAAGCACTCTATATCCCTGCCGGACTCGCTTTGATTGCAGACCTCCACAGCGACAAGACGCGTTCGCTCGCTGTAGGCATTCATATGTCTGGACTTTACGCCGGACAGGCCCTGGGTGGCTTTGGCTCCACCATCGCACAGGAGCTCTCCTGGCGGCAGACCTTTGGCATCTTTGGCTTCATCGGCATGGCCTATGCTTTAGTGCTCATCGCCTTCCTCCGGAATACCACAGTACCTGCGCATGCCCGCCGGAACCTGCCAAGGACCAGCGCCCTCTCTGGATTATTCGCCCTCTGGCGCTCCTTCGCATATTGGATCATCGTACTCTATTTCACCATCCCCAGCCTGCCGGGCTGGGCCATCAAGAACTGGGCCCCCACACTCATCTCAGAGACCCTATCCATCGACATGGCTGTGGCTGGCCCCATCGCTACCATCTCCATCAATATCTCGTCCCTTCTGGGGGTACTGATCGGCGGCTCTCTGTCGGACAGATGGGTGCAGCGCAACCTGCGCGGACGGGTCTTTACTGGTGCGATTGGCCTGGCGCTCACCATCCCTGCGATGCTGCTGCTTGGCTACGGGCAGAGCCTCTGGCCCGTCCTGGGGGCGGCCGCCCTCTTCGGCTTCGGCTTCGGCATGTTCGACACAAACAATATGCCCATCCTCTGCCAGTTTGTGCCGGAACGCAGCCGTGCCACGGCTTATGGCTTTCTCAATACCTGCGGCATCTTCTGCGGCGGATTGATCACCGACTTCCTGGGGAAGTCGACCGATGCGGGCAACCTGGGCCGCGACTTCGCGATCCTGGGCTGCGTGGTAGTCGTCGCACTGGCCCTTCAACTCGCCTTCTTACGACCTAAGGCGGCCCTGGCCTCATGAATCACCTTCAAAACCTGTAGAAGACATTTGAAACGCTTTGCACAAACCATGCTCCTGACCAGCGCTTGCTGGGTGGCCGGATGTCATTCCCGGCCTCCTGCTGACAGCGCGCTCTTGATTTCTGCCCGTGTCAAAGCCATGTACGTGCCGGTGTTGAAAGGCTTACCGCAGAACCCAGTGCAGCATTTGGAGGTGGACATCCCCGTCGGCTCGGCAGATGGAATGCTGGACGTGGTGGTCTGTTCGTTGGGCAAGGGGTCCGAGGAACGGGTCGCTGCTGTCGGACTCTGGCAGACCGATACTGCCGACTTTATCCGTCCGAAGCGCCTCGCCACCGCCCTTGTTTCCAGCCGTTCCGTCACTCTCCAGCCCGGCGAGCGGCTCCGTCCGGGCCGCCATCACCTGTGGCTGACGATCGATCCATCACCACAGGCACAGACGGGCGACCGCATCAGCTTCACCTGCTCGTCGGTCAAGATCCAGCGACCCGGCGCGGCTCGCCAAGAGATCCACTTCGATGCGCCTTTGCACATATATCCGGTAGGCTCGGTGGTACGCCAGGCGGGAGACGATGGAGTACATACCTACCGCATCCCCGGCATCGTGTCTACCGACAAAGGCACGCTGCTGGCCGTCTATGACATCCGCTACCGAAACAGCCGCGACCTGCCAGGGGATGTCGACGTGGGATTGAGCCGTAGCACCGACGGCGGGCGTACCTGGGCGCCCATGAAAGTCATCATGGATATGGGTGTACCGCATGAGCAAAACGGCATTGGAGACCCCGCCATTCTCTTCGATCCTGTCCGCAAGCGCACCTGGGTGGCGGCGCTATGGAGCAAGGGCAATCGCTCCATCGCCGGCTCGAAGCCGGGCCTCTCTCCGGATACCACGGGTCAATTTGTCCTCTCCTACAGCGATGACGACGGCCTCAGCTGGTCGGCACCCTACAGCATCACCCCGCAGGTTAAAGACCCCGCCTGGCACCTCTTCTTCCAGGGGCCCGGTAACGGCATCGCACTGCAGGATGGTAGGCTCGTGTTTGCTGCGCAATACTGGGACGAGCAACGCATGCCCTGGTCGACCATCATCTATAGTGGAGACCAGGGTGCCAGCTGGAAGGGTTCGATCCGTGGACCAAAGTCGAATACGACGGAGGCACAGGTCGTCGAGACGACCCCGGGCACCCTCATGCTCAACATGCGCGACAATCGCCGTGGGTCCCGCAGCGTCGCGGTCACGCGCGACTTCGGCATGAGCTGGACAGAGCATCCTACCTCTCGTAGCGCCCTGCCGGAACCGGTCTGCATGGCCAGCCTCATCCGTACGCGTGTCAAGGTCTCGGGGTCGATGCGAGACATCTTGTTCTTCAGCAATCCCCGCAGCACAAAGGATCGTCTCAACATGACCATACAGGCCAGTTCCGACCTTGGGGAGAGCTGGCCAGATGCGCATCGGCTGCTGGTCGACCAGCGTCTGTGCTACGGCTACTCCTCGCTGGTGCAGATCGATGCGGAGACGATCGGACTGCTGTACGAAGGCAGGGGTGATCTCTATTTCGTACCGATCCCAGTCTCTGAAGTCATTCGATGAATGGCAGTCTTCTGACATGCTGCGATATAGGCGGTTCTTAGAAGCTGTTCTTCCATGTAAACCTCGTGAATTGGGCTGCAGCTGCCTGCGAGGACCTTTAAGTTGCGTGACGCTGGCAATTTTGAGAAGCGGATGTTCACTTTTGAGGAGATCGACGATCTAGTCACTTTCCGCTAGGCCCCGATCTCTGCTATCGGATCTTTATGCCGCTCTTCCGTCCCCCGGGTACGGATAGGGTTTTGATGTCTACACCCGTTGTCTGTCGCAGTTGCACGGATGGTGCTACGCCTGAGCCTTTCACGTCCAGTCCGTCGATGGTCAGTCCCTGTACGTCGTCTGCCGCTAGGGCGGGTCGGTAGTCGTCCTGACGCAGCGTGAGCCGCACATTCTTTAGCGTTACACCTTCGGCATGCCGCAGGTAGAGGCCCCAGACGGGCAGTTCTCCGAACATACTGAATTCGGGATACCGGTTGGCCGCCTCGGTGACGATGTGCATCGAGTCAATAGGCAGGAAGGCCCTCTCTGCAAGGCCACCACCTGCATAGACGACCTCCACGTCCTCCAGTAAGATGTTGCGGGCGGGGTAGCCAGGCAGCCCTGTGATAGAGGCGGGGATGGTGTTGTGCGGGTAGAGAATCACGTCTTTTTGCTTCGTCGAATGGTTGGAGGGGCTGACGCTTACGATGCGGTCCTTGGGAGGGAGATAGCCGGGTGGGTATTTGAGCAGTGGCCCTTCCATCTCGTAGCCGGCGTCGGGCTTGCCGGCGGGCACTTCGACGTGGACGTCGCGGATGCGGATGCCGTCGACGCGGGAGTGCCGGTCGTCGCGGTTGCGCTTACCGAGCTTGATGAAGAGGGCATTGCCTGTATTGAAGCCTTTCACGTCGGAGATGTCGATGTTCTCTATGATGCCACCGTCGACGGCCTCCAGGGCGATAGCTGAGCGATAGGTGTCGTACACACGCAGTCCGCGTACAGTGATATTTTTAAAGCCTCCGGCCGAGGCGGTACCCATCTTGAAGGCGCTGGCGCTGGAGCGGGCGGTGCAGTCTTCTATGAGGATGTTTTCACAGAGGCCGCGGGCGTCGCCAGATTTGAGGCAGATGGCGTCGTCGGCCGTATTGAAGACGGAATGGGTGATCTTGGCGTTGACGCAGTTGTCGAGGTCTACACCGTCATTGTTCCAATAGGCGAGGGCTTCGACGTGCACGCTGTCGATCCAGAGGTCGCGGCAGCGCTCGAGTTTGCAGGTCCAGGCCGAGGCGTCTTTTATGGTCACCCCGCGAATGGTGAGGTTATTGCAGTCTTGGAGTAGGATGGTATTGGCGCGGCTGCCTTCGGTGGGCCGCTTGGTCTTCCACTCAGGGTCTTGCAGGCGGCCGTCTTTCAGCAGTTGGATGATATCGGCCACGAGAGCGCGGCCGTTGCCGTCGATGGTGCCTTTACCCGTGATGGAGAAGCCACTGGCGTCTTGGGCACGGATGAGTGCCATCGGTTGTCCGTTGCCGTAGTCCTTTCGGTGTGGGCTGCCAAGTAGATGTGCTTCCCGTTCGAGGTGTAGTTCTACGTTCGACTTCATCCCGATGGGACCGCTCAGGAAGCGGCCGGCAGGGATGAGGACGCGCCCGCCACCGTTTGAGCTGGCAGCGTCGATGGCAGCTTGGATGGCTGCCGCGTTGTTGGTTGTACCGTCAGGGATGGCGCCGTAGTCAGTGATGCGGCGTACAGCTGCAGCGTCTGTGGTCGCGGCGTTGCCCCATGCCGTGTTGGGATGAGCTGCCATCGTCAACTGCAATGTGCCGCCCTTCACGAGCTCTTCATGCGGGAAGAACGGCTTGTCGAGATGCTTGCCGTTGAGGCTGGCAGCTTGGATATATTTTTTTATGGGGCCGTTGCCTTTGGCTTCTATGACGAACTGTCTGCCTGGGTAGTAGGCTGGGTTTAATGCGATGGTGATCCGATCGAAGATAGGACTCGTGATTTCGTAGAAGGGTTTCTCGGAGGTGCCACCGTCGGTGGAGAAGAGGCCAATCTTCAGGAGTACGGCCAGTGAGCCCATGAGGCCCTGATCTTCGTCGCCGCTATAACCTTTTTGCGGCGAAAGGCCGCTGTAGACGGAGTCTATGATCTCGCGCGTCCATGCCTGCGTCATCCAGGGTTTTCCGGCGTAGTTGAAGAGGAAGGGCGTCTGCATGCAGGGCTGGTTGCCATAGTTGATATACACCCGGCGCTTCATCTCGCGGTCGACAGGGTTCTCGGAGATGCCCGATACGAAGCCATGGCTGCGGGCTTCGCGGAAAGATCGGTCGAGTTTGGCGGTGAAGGCATCGTTGCCACCGTGCAGTTCGATGAGTCCTTTCACATCATGCGGCACCCACCAGGTGTACTGGGCGGCATTGCCTTCGTTCCATCCGTTCTCGTAGCGGAGGATGTCGACGGGCTCTGCCCATTTTCCTGCTCTGTCTTTCACCCACATCCATCCGATGGTGGGGTGGAAGAGGTTTCTGTAGTGCTGCGATCGCTTCGAGAAGAGCGTGAAGTCTTCCTCCTTGCCGAGCTGATGGGCAAGTTGTGCCAGTGCGAAGTCCTGGTAGGCGTACTCGAGCGTGAGGGCTGCGCCGTCCTGGTGATAACCATATTTGATAGGGTGGAGTGGGAAGGGGATGTAGCCCTTGGAGATGTATTCCTCGATGCCGCCACCCTTGAAGGTTTTGTGCTCGTAGCCCGCCTTGCTCATCATGCCGCCGGGCATGTGGTTCTTGCGCATGCCCTGGTAGGCCTTTTGCATGTCGAACCCTCGGATGCCCTTTAGCCAGGCGCTGGTGATGAAGGGGGTGGTGGCCGCACCTGTCATCACGTAAGTATAGTTGCCGCCGGAGGGTCCGCGGGGTATGAGGCCGCCATCGTCGTACATCTGCAGCATCGACTGCACGAATACTTCGGTGACTTCGGGATAGACGAGATGCCAGAGCGTGTTGAGCGACCACTGCGCGCCCCAGAACGAGTCGGAGTTGTACATGTGGAAGCGGGGCCTCCCTTTGTCATCGAGCGGTACGCGGCGCGTCCGGGGGGTGGGACCGGTATTATCGATGTATGTGCCGCTGACGTCGCTCAGGATGCGCCGTCCCTGCAGTGCGTGCCAGAGGTCGGTATAGAAACGGCGCTGTTCGGTGTGCGTGCCGCCTTCGATGCGGATGCGGCCGAGCCAGTAGTCCCATTCGTCGGCCGACTCGCGGACGATGCGGTCGAAGTTCCAGTGCGGCAGTTCCTCCGCCATGTTGAGGCGCGCCTCTTCGACGCTCACATAGGAGATGGCGACCTTCATCATCCGCTGCTCGCCTTGGGAGGTCTTGAAGCCAGCGAAGACGCCAGTGTGGCTGCCGGAGACCACTTTGGCGTCGGGCAGTCGTCGGCCGTCCTTCCATCTCCCAAAGCGGGTGAAGGGCTTGTCAAAGACGGCGGTGAAATACACGGTGATGGGCTTGGGCCGCCGCACGGTCGCCTCCATGGTGACAGAACCCTCGATGGACCTGTCCGAGGCGCGGCGGACGTCAGCTTCTTTCGTTTCCGCTGAGCCTAGTACCGTGGTGAAGTCGAAAAGGATATTCGATGAGTCTGCCGCGGGGAAGGTGTAGCGATGAAAGCCCACGCGGGTCGTGGAGGTCAGTTCCGCCGTCACGTGATAGCGCGTGAGCGAGATGCGGTGGTAGCCAGGCTTGGCGATCTCGTTTGCATGGGTGTAGGTGGAGCCGTAGACGTCGGGGCCGAGGTGGCCCTGGAAGGTACCCGTAGTGGGCAGGACGGGGATACCTGACATCTCCCAGCAATGGATGTGGCTGAAGCAGCGGATGGTGTCTTCATTGTATTTATATCCGGTGTTCCAGACACCACGCAGGTTCATGTCCGGACTCAGGTTCACCATGCCGAAGGGGCGGGTGGCCGAGTTGAAATAGAAAAACCGCGAGTTGGCGGCGTCAACCATGGGCTCGACGAGGTCGGAAAGCCTTGGCTGCTGTGCATACAGGTAGGTACCCAGAAGCAGATGCGTGGCGATGGAAATGGCGATAGCCATGGGCCAGGTGCGTACCATCATATCGGTTGAGATGTACGAAAAGGATTCTGTATCACTTCGTCCGCCTCAGCCGCCGAACTGACTTCGCAAGTATTCCATGAGTCCCATGCGGATGTCAAGGGGCTTGCCGTTGGCATCCATCACAGGCTCGGAACGCAGGAAGGACGGGTCTTTGGCGTTGAAGAATTCCAGTCCGTTCTCCTTGCCTTCAGCGAGGTATTCGATCGTGCGGATGCGGTAGGTCTGACCTGGCTCTATAGGCTTGCCATTCAGATCCCAGGTACCCGTGGCCGACTGCGTGAATCGCTTGTGTAATTGCAGGTAGCCACCGAGACCTTGGCGCCCCTCGTTGCCTTGCAAGATGCGCAGTATTAGGTCGCCTTTGAGGGTGAGTTCCACCACGCGCCCGCCGAAGGGCATGATCCGGATGACATCGAGCTCTGTGAGGGAGCCGGTCACGACGTCGTCGATCCGCACCGAGCCGCTGTTGATGATCGAAGCGTCGGCCTTACCACCCATCATGAGACCTTGCGTCACGGCCTTGCCCAGCGAGTTCTGCTGGTATCGGATGGAATTCTCCAACCCGTTCAGGGTATCCGTGACCGTTACCACCTTGCGGGAAGGCTCGAAGCCGGCGTTGCGGAAGGAAGTGTATGCCTTATCCTCCCATGCCTTCACGGCTGCAGTCACCTCGGGCTTTGCAGCAATGGTAACGTCGATCGGCAGCAGCGTGCTTTGAATGCCAAAGCCGCGACGGCCCTGCCTCCATATGAGATGGCGATAGATGGTCTTGCCGTTGGCATCGGCCTTGGTGATACGACCCTGGCCGATCTCTTTGTAGATATTCTCATGCTCATGACCACCCATAACGAGCCGGATGCGCGGGTTCTGTTGCAATATGTCCATGTCTTCCTGCAGGGAAAGATGGGTGATGCCGGCCAGCATTTCCCGCTTGCTAAGTTCTTGAGGGACCGTCTCGCGCAGGGCATCCGCATAGGGCAAGAACTTAGTATAGGGCGGGCGGTTGGAAGGAAGTGTGAGCGAGAAAAGTCCGACGCTGAACTTGCCGTTCGGCGCCTCTATGCGGAGGTAGCTGGGGAAGGATTGTTTCCCATCATGGCGATTCTTGAAGAACGGACTGCCATCGTCTCTGCGGACGTTGCCACTCACCCACTGGAAGTTCGACTCGTCGATCCTTTTCTGCAGCGGAGCCTCTCCGATGTCGAATTCATGGTTGCCGAAGGTCACAATGTCGACCCCGATCTTATTGAAGAGGTCTATCATCTGCTTGCCACTCAGACGTTCCTTGTCGACCACGGCCGTACCCATGAGGGAGGGGCTGAGGAAGTCACCCGCCACAAGGACGGTCGTAGGATATCGTTTGCGATGTTCGTCGATCACGGTTGCAATGCGGGCGATGCCGCCGGTACGCCCGCCTTGCAATGGGGCGATCTCGTAGATGTCGTTGATCTGCAGGAGGCAGAGGGTGTCTTTGGTCTGTCCCAGGCTTGCGATAGTGTAGAGCAGGCCACTAAACGTTGCCAGCAGTGTAGAAGGTCTCATGTGGATGCAGTTAATGGTGAAAGGCATCGATTCCGGTCCAACGGCCCTTATGTGTGAAGTTAAAGTAAAGCATGTGGTATCAAACTACAGACGGCTTTGTCCGTATGGACGATGGCATCGCTAGCTATTACTTCGGCGCGATGGGCAACCGTATCACGGAGGGATAGGCTTTGGAGTGATGTATGGTATTCTGTACGACTATGCCTTTCGACTCGTCGTAGTTACTGCCCCCGGTGTTGAGGTTTCGATCAAAGCGGGGGAAGTTGCTACTGGACACTTCGATGCGGATGCGGTGGCCGGGGGCGAAATAGTTGCTGGTGGCCATCGGGCTCATATTTACTTTATACGCCTTTCCCTTTTCCATGAAGACCTCCTTGTCGAAGCCTTCGCGGAAGCGCAGCCGCTGGATGGTCTCGTCGAGGTTGTAAGCCTTCCCGTCGGGGTGGACGTCGATGAGCTTAAGGCTGATGTCGGTATCGAGACCGGTTGAAGACACATAGAGTATGGTTTCTATGAAGCCCGTCACTTCAATGCCTTCTGTGAGGGGTTCAGTGGAATAGACGAGGATGTCGTTGCGCAGTTCCTGCTGCGACTGGTCGAAAGAGCCACCCTGGATGGCGTTGCCGGTGCAGCATACGTTACCGCCCAGGGATGGTACGGGGTTCATGGGGTCGTAAGTGAAGGTGTCGGGCGCGTCTTTTGCGGGCTGTTTGGCAGTGAGTAGGCCGTCGCCGTTGCGGGTGTTGGCATGCCCCCCGCTCGACAGCCAGAGATCCTGCATCTGCGTGCCCGGTAGCGGGAAGCTATCGGCCGACTTCCACTGGTTGGAGCCCATGGTGTAGTAGCGAACCCGGGGATTCTGCTGTTTGAAGTTGTTGGCCTCTCCTTTGAGGTGTCGGTCGAACCAGGACCAGGTGAGTTCGTCATAGTTGAGCCTCGCATCGCCGACGGATAGGTCACCGACCTTGGTATCAGCTGTGGCACGCTTGAAAGAGCAGTGCAGGACAGGGGCAATGATGAGATATTGGTCGTCGGCCATCTTACGGTCCTTAGTATTGTTGCGTACGTGGTTGAAGAGTTCAATATTAGGACCCGAGGACACGTCGAACCAGGAGACGAACCAATAACCTGGCACTTCGATGGGCATGGTCTCGTGCCAGAGCCCGCCTTTGTACCAGTCAGGGTCGTTGGGTTTGCGGGCCATCATCTTCTCATATACGCCCTGCTGGCCGTCGACGTTCCGAATGATGTCTCGCACGGGCAGGTGTGTGAAGGCCTTCGTCCAGTCGACACGGGGCATCTCAGTGGCCATGTCGTAGAAGCGGGAGATGCGGATGAGGTCCTGCTGTGTCATATCCTTGGGCAGCGTGGGCCGGTACCTGTCATTCTGGGTGTCGTAGAGCCAGGAGGTGAAGAGCATCTGCTGCGCGCCGCCACGGTACCAGTTGCCTTGTTCCTGGAAGCGGCCCACCTTGCCAACTCCGGCCCCGAAGCCCTGGGCCACTATGGCGCCGAGGGCGGGGTGTTTGCGGGCGGCAACGGCCATCTGCCATTCGGCAGTGGAGGAGCAGCCGATGAGTCCGACCTTTCCATTGGACCAGGGCTGCGCAGCGAACCAGCTCAGTGCATCGTCGCCGTCGGTGAGGGGTGTGCCGAGGATGTCCCACTCACCTTCCGAAAAGAATCGTCCGCGTTCGTTTTGCACGGCGAAGGCGTAGCCGCGGCTGACCGCCTCATAGGCCTCTATGAAGCTGCGGGCGGTCATCCTGCCGTCGACCCAGCTGTTGAAGTTGTAGGGTGTGCGGGAGAGGATGAGCGGGTGGCGTCCGGTGCCCTTGGGGCGGTAGATATCGGTCGCTAGGCGTACGCCGTCGCGCATGGGGATCATGACCTTCTGATCGATCACGGCGATCTCGGCAAGCTTGTGGTAGATCGGCAGTGTGTCTTGGGCTTGTACAACTGCGAATGTGCAGAGAAGGGGGAGGAGGCAGAGGAGTCGCATAAGCTGGGTTTTGGGTGCACTAATGTACGCAAGTCGTGGGAAACGGCCAGATGATGCACGGACATATTGGCAGCGCCTAAGGCCTCTACAGCGCCATATTCTGGCATCCCCGAAAACGCTTCGGCTTCGTCGTCATCAGCAACGGCTTCCATCCGGGGTATACCAACGTGTTCAACAATGTCATCCACAATACGGTCGTGATCCTATATGCTACACTGATCTCAAAGGAGACCCGTTTAATCTGCATCTAATACAGTTTCCCAGAGTATGCTCCAGTCATGCACAGACGCTGCTTATTTTAACAATTTCCAAAATACGTCTACAATCCAAAAAATACTGCCACTACTCGCGCTCGCCGTCGGACTCAGCCTCTAGGCTTTCATCAGCCGTACTCATATCGGGGATCTTCCAACCGATTCCGGCATATCTATGAACCATCTCTCCCAATATTTGTTTATGTCCTCTACACATCATTGATTCGATGAATCTTCGGAGACCATCCTCCTTTTTCCTATTCATTTTTTTCTTGTTGTCCGTCCATGACTCGTCGGCGCAGGAGTCCTTCCTCAGGGTGATTGTAACGGCTGCTGACGGCGGTCCCGTTCCCTTCGCCACATTGGTGGTCTACCAGACGGGGCGCGACAGCGTCGGGCGGGTGACAGACAGCTCAGGGGTTACGTTGCTGGCACGTCGAAAGGGATCTTCTCTCCGGATTCGGACTGTTGCGCTGAGCTACCTTCCGCAGGAGGTGAGGGTTTCGTCATCCGACACGTCCATGACTCTTGTGATTCGGCTCGAGCCTTACAAACGGTCCTTGGAGCACGTCGTGGTGGTGGCTCGCAAGCCCCTGATGAGGCAGGAGGATGATAAGACGATCGTAGACCCTGAGCCCGTCGCGGCCAGCTCCACCAATGCCTATGAGATCCTGGAGAAGGTGCCGGGGGTGTTCGCCGATCCCGACGGCAACGTCTACCTCAGCAGTACTTCGCCCGCCCGGATCTACATCAACGGGATCGAGCAGAAGATATCCAATGCCGACATCGCCACCCTTCTCAAGAGCCTGCCGCCGAACGCCGTAGAGAAGATAGAGATCCTCCGCACGCCTTCTGCCCGTTTCGACGCCTCCGCCAGTGGCGGCATTCTCAACATCGTGCTGAAGAAGAATGTGCGGCTGGGCATCACAGGCAGCGTTACGACAGGCTTCAACCAGGGCGTTTACAGCAACCGGTTCCTCGGCTTCAACCTCTCCCGAAGCCAGGATGGCAAAGGGGCCTATATCACCCTCCAGGGCTCCACGCGCAACGGGTTCGACGACATCTCCTCGTCGCGACAGGTGACCGGCGACACGATCCTGCGGCAGACCTCCCACGCCGTGCAGCCCGGCACTTCGCTGTATCTGGGCTTCGGCATGAACCGGACAAAGGACCGATGGGACTACGGCTTCGATACGCGCCTTAGTGCGGGTGCATCCGAGAGCCGCAGCAGTAACCCCACGACCATCGCGAAGGTCTCCAATGCCCGCTTGCTGTCGGCCAATGACAACGATGTGTTGAACACCGGCAGCAGCTTCAGCTACTCGCAGGATTTCAACCTGAAGTATCGGATCGACAGTACCGGCTCCGAATGGGTCAGCACACTGTCGTTGGGTCACAATCCCGGCCGCAGCCGGCAGGACATCGACACGCGCTATAGCCTACCGGTTGCCTATCTTCTCCAGACAGAGGGCGACATCCGAAACCGGCCCTACAGCCTCGTCTTCGAGTCGAACCTGACCCGCAAGCTTAAGGGTAAGGTCACCGTCGAGACGGGCGTTAAGTCCAGCAACGTGCGCTTCTCCAACGATACGCGCTTCGACCGCATCCTCGGATCGACGCGCGTATCTGATCGGCAGCGGACCTCCGCGTACGTTTATTCGGAGCACATCCATGCCGCCTATGCACAGGCCTCCAAGCCTTTTGCGGGCTTCCTGCTGAAGACGGGGCTGCGGCTTGAGAACACCCACATGACCGGCTTCCAGCGGCTTCCCTCGGACACTTCGTTTCGCATCCGCCGGACTGACCTCTTCCCCTATGCCTACCTGAGCCGCAAAGTGGTGTCGATCGCGGGATATGAGCTGCGGTCCTACCTTGTCTACCGTCGCACCATCGCAAGGCCGTCCTACGACCTTTTCAACCCATCGGTCCGCGTGGTCGACCAGTACCTCTATGAGACGGGTAACCCCAGGCTGCGGCCGCAATTCGCGCAGAACTATGAGATCAACATCTCGGTGGCTGACAGGCCCATCATCGCGTTGGGACGCAACCTCACGCGCGACATTTTCACACAGGTGCTCTATACAAGCGATAGCAACCGTAATGTGGCGGTACGCACGCAGGACAACCTGGGCTCCAACCGGGAGGACTATTTCCGCGTCATCGGCGCGATCCCGCCCGGCGGGAAGTACTTCTTCGTCGTCGGCGGACAGTACAACTTCAACGCCTACAACGGCGTGTACGAGAAGAGTCCCCTCACGTTCCAGCGCGGCTCCTGGACGCTCTTCACCTTCCACATGCTCAAGCTCGGCAAAAACACACAAGCCACGATGAACGGCTTCTGGCGGATGCGCGGGCAGCTGCAATTCTACGAGCTGGGCGACTTCGGGCAACTCAACCTCAACCTCACGCAGAACCTACTCAAAAGGAAACTCTCCCTCACCGCCAGCGTGAACGACCTCTTCTATACCAACCGCTATGCATTCCGGCTGCAGCAGGGGAGTGTCACGGCGGAGGGTGAGCGGCGTTCCGACACACGACGCTTCGGGATTAATCTTCGCTACAACTTTGGTATCCGGAAGAAGGAGTCAGAAGACATGTTCCGCATGGATGTGCCGGGGATGGGCAATGGAGGGTGATCCGGAAAAAGATCTATTTTCCGTCTCCATTATCGATCCAAATGATGAGACATTCCTTCCGTTTGGCAGCTCTGACAGTCATGGGTGCCTTGTTGCTGATGACGCAGACCTCCTTCCTTCCCGAAGGCGCCGATACGATATACGAGGCCGACGTCGTCGTCTACGGCGGCACTGCCGCCGCCGTCATGGCGGCCGTGCAAGTGAAACAGATGGGCATGCGGGTGATCGTCGTCTCTCCCGACCGGCACCTCGGTGGGATGTCGTCGGGCGGACTGGGCTTCACCGACACGGGCGACAAGACCGTCATCGGCGGCTTGGCACGCGAGTTCTACCACCGTCTCTGGCGGCACTACATGGCCGATAGCAACTGGCGCTGGGAGCCCCGCAGCGCCTATGGGAACCGCGGACAGGCGACCGTTGCGCTCGACAGCAGCTACCGCACAATGTGGATCTTCGAACCACACGTCGCCGAGGCCGTCTTCGAACGCTTCGTGGCCGAAGAAGGCCTGGCGGTGTTGCGAGACGAATGGTTGGACCGCGACCAAACTGGCATCGAGAAAAAAGACGGCAGGATCCTGCGCATGCGCACCCTCTCCGGCAAGTCGTTTCGGGCGAAGATGTTCATCGACGCCACCTATGAGGGCGACCTGATGGCCTCCGCGGGCGTGTCCTATACGCTGGGCCGCGAGGCCAATGCCGACTATGGCGAGACCTTCAACGGCGTCCAGAAAGGCGTGTTCCACCACCGCCATCATTTCCAGCACCGCGTCGATCCCTATCGAACGCCCGGGGACCCGCGCAGCGGGCTACTGCCGTATGTTAGTTCCGATCCGCCCGGAGAGAACGGCACGGCCGACAAGCGCCTGCAGGCCTACTGCTTCCGTGTTTGCATGAGCTTCGAGGCCCGGAACCTCATCCCCTTCCCCAAGCCCGAAGGCTACGATCGGTCGAAGTACGAGCTGCTGGGCCGCCTCTTCGCGGCGGGCTGGCGCGACGTCTTCTCCAAGTTTGACAGCATCCCCAACCGCAAGACCGACACCAACAACCACGGACCTTTCAGCAGCGACTACATCGGCGGCAACTACGACTATCCTGAAGCCAGCTATGCGCGTCGTCGAGAGATCATCCGCGCGCACGAACAGTATCAGAAAGGGTATCTATACTTTCTGGCCAACGATCCCACGGTGCCCGAGGAAATACGCGCCGAGGTCAACCTCTACGGACTTGCGAAGGACGAGTTCACCGACAATGGCCACTGGCCGCATCAGCTCTACATCCGCGAGGCCAGGCGCATGAAGGGGATGTTCGTCATGCGCGAGCAGGACGCCCTGGGGACGACCAACATCGAGCGACCTGTTGGCATGGGCTCCTATCACCTCGACTCGCACAACGCACAACGCTACGTCACGGAAGAGGGACTCGTACAGAACGAGGGCGATATCGGCGTGCGCCCGAAGCGGCCCTACAGCATTGACTACGGCTCCATCCTGCCGAAGCGCGAAGACTGCATCAATTTGCTGGTGCCCGTCTGCGTCTCCAGCACCCATATCGCCTATGGTTCGATCCGCATGGAGCCGGTCTTCATGATCCTGGGACAGAGCGCCGCCACCGCGGCTGTGCTGTCGATCCGGAAGGGCATAGACCCGCAGATACTGCCTTATGACGAGCTGCGTGCAGAACTGCTGAAGACGGGCCAGGTGCTGGAGCGGCCGGCAAGACCCGAAAGAAGATAGGATAAAAATTACCATCTTCATTTTTAATTCATTGTGTTTATGAAAAAGAATTGGAAAGTTCTAGGAATGGCCATTGTTCTGTCAACGGCTGCCATGGCCCAATCACAGCCCTATCCAGAGGATGTCCAATTTCCCCCGGGATGGGGTGCGCCTTCACCGCAGCCCGATCGGATCATCCTAACCTTCTCGGGTGACCCCTCCCGTTCGCAGAGTGTCACCTGGCGGACCGACACCTCAGTGAATGCCCCCAAGGCGCAGATCAGCCTCGCACATGGTGCACCCCGTCTGCGTAAGACAGCCATCGAAGTGCCTGTACAGACGACGGTGATGGACGGAAGGCAGGTCCTCACCGCCGGAGTGAAGTCGCACTACCACACTGCGACGTTCACGGGGCTGCAGCCGGGCACGCGCTATGCCTACCGGGTTGGTGACGGCACGCACTGGAGCGAATGGCTGCAGTTCCGCACAGCCTCTGCGGGGGAGGAGCCTTTCACTTTTCTGTATGTGGGCGATGCGCAGAACTACATATTCGAGCTCTGGTCGCGCGTGATCCGGGAGGGCTATCGCAACGCCCCGGATGCTCGGTTCATCATCCACGCGGGCGACCTTGTCTCAGACGCGCACGACGAACGGCAGTGGAGTGAGTGGTTCATGGCGGGTGGGTGGCTGCACGGCATGCTGCCCAGTGTACCCGTCACCGGCAACCATGAGTACAGGCCCCTCACCGCCGAAGATGACAAGGCCGGGCGTCGCTCGCTGTCCGTCCAGTGGCGCCACCAGTTCACCCTGCCGGAGAACGGTCCGGCCGGCTTGGAGGAAACAGCATATACTTTCGATTATCAGGGTGCGCGCATCATTGTGCTCAACTCGATGATGCATCAACAGCGGCAGCGTGACTGGCTAGACTCGCTGCTGCGCGGCAATCCCAACCGATGGACCATCGTCTCCTTCCACTTTCCCATCTACTCCACTTCTGGGAATCGCGACAACCGCGAGTTGCGGGAGCTATGGAAGCCCTTGTTCGAAAAGTATCATGTCGACCTCGTACTGCAGGGTCACGACCACACCTATGGCCGGGGCCGTGCCTGGTCGTTCCCCTCCAATACAGGCACCGGTGTGAACCGACGCGACCGGAAGGCGGGGACTGTCTACGTCGTCAGCGTAAGCGGGGGAAAAATGTATGACTTCAAAAAGAGCGGCTGGGACAACTATGATGCCCAACTCGAACGCAAGGCAGAGAACACGCAGCTCTTCCAGACAGTGCACATAGATGGAAAACGCCTTCATTACCGGTCCATCACCGCCGCCGGCGAACCCTACGATGCCTTTGAGCTACGCAAGCGCAAGAAAGGTCGGGAGGCCCGCTTCCGGGAGCGTATGCCCGCCACGCCGGAACGTGTACATGATAACACAGTGCCCCACTATCATTGAGGATCTATGACACGCTGGTGTCATCAACCGATGAACTGCCTTGCATACTGATGGGGTGTCTGACCTATGATCCGCTTGAATATGTTGTTGAAATGGGTGCCATTGTTGAAGCCTGCCCGTGCATAGACCTGCTTGGTGCTGAGGTCCTGCTCCCGGAGGAGCCGGCAGGCGAAATCGACCCGTAAGTTGTTGAGGAAGTCGGAGAACCGGCGGCCTGTCTGATGGCGGAAGTAACGGCAAAAGGAGTGTGGGCTCATGTGCGCCTCGCGGGCGATCTCTTCGATGCTGATGCGCCGGTCGAGGTGCTTGGCTGCGTATGCATAGATGCGGCTCATCCGGTCCGACTCGCCCGCCTGTCCCACGGGCTCTGCCACCAGCCGAGAGAGGGGCGTAAGGTCCTCGCAGGTCGATAGCAGGTCGAGGATCTGGTAGAGCTGCAGTACTTGGTTCATCCGCCCGTCACCCAGCATGAAGCAGATCTGGTCGAGGACGAGTATCTTTGTCTTTCCATGGATGGAGAATCCCTTTCGTGCTCCTTCCAACAGATGTGCAATGGCTCGGTTCTCGTTTAGTCCCAGAAAGGCTTCGCCAAAAAGAGAGGGCAGGAAGTGCACGACCTGTGCGCGGGCTTCCATCCTCTCTTGACCCTTAAAATACGACTCGTCGCTCCGCAGATAGTGCGGGAGTCCTGAGCCAATGATTATCAACTCTCCGCCTTCAAAGCGTTGAATATGGTCGCCCACAAACCAGGTGCCTGTACCCTGTTCGATGTGCAGCAGTTCCACCTCGGGATGATAGTGATAGCGATGATAGAAATGCGGGAGGATGTCTTGCCGGATGCTGAACGACTGTAAGGCCTTCGGCTGGAGTTTAAGCAGGTGTGGCTTAAGGATTGGCATGCTTTTGAAGCTTGATAAGGAAATAATGCCAAAATACTTTAATAATTTGTGAATTCAGTTATTTCCAATCTCATGATAGGTGATTAATTTGAACTACATATCTTACATCCATATCGGCCTACCGATTAACCCCAAACCAACGCTTATGAATTTG
This sequence comes from Bacteroidota bacterium, assembly GCA_016868815.1. GTDB lineage: Bacteria > Bacteroidota > Bacteroidia > Chitinophagales > Chitinophagaceae > Pollutibacter. Next base: position 82,723 of record VGFQ01000001.1, on the reverse strand, counting down.
AAAACGATGATGCGAAGGCTCAGCCTTTCAATGACCATCCTGGCCTTAGTCGCTGCGCCGACGCTGGGTGCGTTGTCGCAGTCAAGGACTATCACAGGCAAGGTTACATCTGGAGAGGATGGTAAGCCCTTGTCGGGCGTCAACGTCCAACAGAGGGGAAGTTCCCTAGTATCTGTGACGGATGCTGCTGGCCGCTATTCCTTAGAGGTGTCTGGTGGCTCGCCCACACTGGTATTTTCATATGCAGGTTTTGACCCCAGAGAGATAAGTGCCACTGGCGGCATGCTGGATGTGGTGCTCTCGTCTGCTGCAGGCCGTTTAAACGAGGTGGTCGTAACCGCCCTCGGCATCACACGCGAAGAGAAGTCGCTTGGATATTCCGTCGGCAAGGTGAAGGGCGATGCCATGCGCACTGTGACTCAGGAGAACGTCATCAACGCCCTGGCGGGCCGCGTGGCGGGTGTCACTGTCAACCAGATCGGCGGCGTGGGTAGTTCCACCAGCATCGTCATCCGAGGGGCGACCTCGCTGACCAGCGACAATCAGCCGCTGTTCGTGATCGATGGCGTGCCCGTATCCAACTCCATGAGTAACATGAGAGGGATGGGTGACCGCAATGAGGTCGACTACGGCAATCCGATCTCCGACCTCAACCCGGAAGACATTGAAAGCCTGACAGTCCTTAAAGGGCCTAGCGCCGCGGCGCTATACGGCTCCCGCGCCGGCAACGGCGTCATCATCGTGACCACCAAGAAGGGACGCAAGGGTGAGGCACTGACGGTCAATTTCTCCTCAAGCAATGTCTTCGAGACGCCCTATCGTTATCTCGACTTGCATTATAAATTTTCGAATGGCAATCGCGTCAGCCTGCTCGACGAGCGCTCCGAATACTGGGCAGGTATTGAGCTCGACAAGGGCATAAAGGCCGTGCAGTGGAATAGTCCGAGAGACGGGACAACGGGGCAGCGGGTACCGTTGGAGATGAAGTCATATAGGGACAACATGAAGAACTTCCTGGAGTTGGGCGTCACCTCCACCAACGCCCTCTCCGTGTCGGGCTCCTCCGACCGATCAACCTACCGGCTCTCCTATACCAACATGACCCACAAGGGCATGATTCCCAACTCGGACCTGTTCCGCCACAACCTCAGCTTCACCAGCAGCTACGACCTCACGAGCAAGCTGCGGCTGAGCATTGACGCCAACCTCTCTCGCTCCAAATCCAACGACCGGCCCAAGACTGGCAACCGCGGCGCCAACGAGGTGGAGGCAGTCTATAACTGGTCGCACGTCAACATCCAGGACCTGAAGCCCATTTGGGTATCGGGCCAGGAAGGCATCCAGCAGCTCGCACCCTCCGACAACATGGACAACCCTTACTTCATCGCATACGGCATCAGCAACTCCTATGTGCGCGACCGGGTGTTCGGCAACGTCAAACTGGAGTACAACTTCTCAAAGGCACTCTCCTCGCATCTGCGCTTGGCCTATGACACATATGTCGAGGACCGCGAGACCAAGATCCCCTGGTCTTATACACGGGAGCGCCGAGGCGCCTATCATCTGCAGGACATCGGCTGGGGTGAGTCGAACATCGAGTTCATGAACAGCTACCGCAAGAGGCTGGGCGACTTCAGCATCAACGCCTCCGCCGGTGGCAACGTGATGATGCAGGACTTCCGCGAGAACTACGTGGGTAGTGCCCCGGGCGTAGGTCTCGTCATCCCCAACCTCTACCGCGTCAGCAACATCACTGCCGCGGGCGTCCGCTACTCCAACAGTACCTTCCGCAAAGCCATCTACAGTGCCTTCGCCACCACCTCGCTGGGCTACCGCGACCAGGTCTACGTAGACTTCTCCGCGCGGAACGACTGGTCGAGTACCCTGCCCGTTAGTAACCGTTCCTACTTCTATCCCTCTGCCTCGTTGAGCTGGCTGGCCAACTCGACCTTCCGCCTGCCCAAGGTGGTCAACCTCCTCAAGTTCAGGGCTGGCTGGGCACAGGTTGGCAACGATACCAATCCCTACGCCCTCGAGCCAGTGCTCGGCACCGACACCTGGGGTACGCTGGTGTTCAACTCATACCCTGGTACCTTGCTCAATCCGAACCTAAAACCTGAGATCAACACCTCTCAGGAGTTTGGCCTCGACCTAGCGCTGTTCAACAACCGGCTGCGCTTCGAGGGTACCTACTTCCGCCAGGAGAACACCAACCAGATCCTCAACATCCAGTCGCCGGCATCCTCCGGCTTCTCCGCCAAGCAGATCAACGCGGGCGTGATTTCGAGCCGGGGCCTGGAGCTGATGGTCAGCGGCACCCCCATCAAGACTAATTCGGGCTTCACATGGGAACTCAGCGCCAACGTCACCCGCATGCGGACCCGTCTGGAAAGCCTCACGCCGGGCATGAACTTCATCACGCTGTGGGACGACAACAACGGCGGTGCGCAGACTTTCGTCGGACAAGACATCGGTGACCTCTACAGTCGGGGCTACCGCCGGGTGATGGACCCCAAGTCGCCCTACTATAACTGGCCCATCCTGACGGCCCAAGGCAGCTGGATCCCGGACAATACACGTGAGGCCCGCCTAAAGGTGGGTAACTTTAACCCCGACGCCATTGTCGGCATCCAGTCGAACCTCCGCTACAAGCGCTGGACACTGAATACGAGTTTTGACTGGCGCATCGGTGGACAGTACCAGTCGTTCACCTACCGCTATGGCGGCTCCAACTGGAAGTCGCAGCTGCAGATGGATAAATTGATTGCTGGCGGACTGCTCTCCACTGCCGACCTGGTGGCACTGCTGAAGTCGAACCCCGGCCTCTATATCATCCCGCAGAACGGTAACTTCCCCCGTGTGGGCGGCTATACACAGGCCGCGGGCGGCTTCCCGATCCCGCTGGGGACTGGCACAGGAAACGACGGCGTCTTTATCCCTGGTGTGATCGAGACCCGCCCCGGCGTCTATGTCGAGCACCTGGGCGGGCCCGGCACCCAGTTCCGCCCTGCCTCCAACATGTTCTCCTGGAACTACAGCCAGCAGGTGACCTTTGACGCCGACTTCCTCAAACTGCGTGAATTCTCCATCGGATACGACCTGCCGAAAGTCAAAGGGGTGCGCAATGCCAACCTGGCGGTCTTCACCCGAAACCTCATCCTCTGGACCAAGGGGAACAATGGCATCGACCCCGAGCGGGCCTTCCAGGTCACCGGTAGCAAGAATGGTGACTCGCAGAACCTATTCAGGCAGGGTATCGAGTTGCAAAATGTCATCCCCTGGTCGATGGCCTTCGGCTTTAAGCTTAACGTTACCTTCTAAACCCATTCATACCAAACGAGTGAATATGATACGTAAACCCATCAACCGCTTCACGATCCTCCTCCTTGCGATGGCAGTATTGGGATCCTGTAAGAAGCTGGACGATCTCAACGTGAACCCCAACGGAGTGGCTACCTCCGAGGCCAACCCCAACCTGCTGATGCCCGGCATCCAGCGTAGCGTGGCATTGAGCATGCTGAACCTAGGATATCAGGACATCGCGGGCACGGTGCAGCATACGCAGAAGGACGGCTGGTGGACCGGCCACAATCAATATGAGTGGGGGCTGGTCGACTGGTCCGGATGGTATAGCCTGCTCCGCACCAATCGCTTCCTCGGCGAACGGGCTGATGTCATGGGGCTACCCTTCTACAAGGGGGTGCATCTGACGATGAAGGCCTTCATGTTCGGCACTATCACCGACCTCTGGGGTGATGCGCCCTATACCAAAGCCTTAAAGGGCGATCAGCTGGGCGCCGAGTTCGAATATCCCGCCTACGACAGCCAGGAGACGATCTATCGCGGCGTGCTGGAAGACCTTAAGGCGGCCGCTAAGATTTTCGCCACTGGCAACAACACCGGCGTCGTCGCGGCCTACGACCTGTATTTTGCCGGCAATGCCGCCAGCTGGTACGCCTTCACCAACTCGCTGATCCTGCGCTACAGCATGCGCATCTCTGCGAAGCTGCCCGACGTCGCCAAGGCCAATATCGAAGCTGTCTTCAGCTCGGGCGTATACCTCAAGACGGCTGGCCAGGATGTGACCATGAACTACATCGGCGCTGCCTCCGGTGACTCCTGGCCGTCCGCCACTGAGTTTGACGCAGGCTCCAACTTCCGCCGCCTCAAGCCTTGCACCACTCTGCTCGACAAGATGGTGCAGTACAGCGATCCCCGCGTGCCTGTGTGGTTCCGCCCCGTCCACTGCCGCTGGGTGGACGACAATACGCTGGCGACCACCATCGATCCGGCTATTCGTCGCAATGGAACCCTGCTGCCAGGTGTCGTCTCGTATTCTGACTCGCGTTATCTGACCGAGATTGCTGCAGGCAACGTCTTTACCAAAAAATATAATCCAACGCGTCTGGGAAGAACCCTCGATACACGACAGTATGTTGGCGTACCCCCCGCCATGATAGAGCCCAGCGAGTACAATCTGAACCCAACGCCTGGTCAACAACTCGAGAACCAGCATGTCTCACAGCTGGCAGATGTCTACCGCGGCAAGTCCGGTGGAGTGCTTCGCGCGCGCATCATCTCGGCTTCCGAAGTGCATTTCATCCTTGCCGAAGCCGCCCAGCGCGGATGGGCTACCGGGACGGCTAAGACGCAGTACGAGACGGCTGTCAGGCTGTCGCTTGAGACTTGGGGCGTAGGCCCAGGCTACGCTGCCTACATTGCCCGCCCGGGCGTGGCATACAACGGCACCCTCGCCCAGCTGATGGAGCAGAAGTGGATTGCCTCCTGGACGGTGGCCACCGAAGCCTGGTTCGACTATCGCCGTACCGGCCTGCCCAACTTCAAGGTAGGACCCTCCTCCACGGAGCCGGTCATGCCGCTTCGCTTTACCTACGGTAATAATGAGATCAACTTCAACGCCACCGAAGTCAATAAGGCCATTAACAAATTGGAGGTAAGTTATGGTGCCAACCGCGGCAAGAATAACCAGTGGGCAAAGTCCTGGTTGCTGCAGGGTACCGGCAAGCCATGGTGACGAATGTTCTTTTCTGACGAAACGGACCACTGGGGCTTGTGGCCTACAGTGGCCCGTTTTTTTACGTTACCTAATAGTAGATATACCTATCTGTTAGCCCTCTCTATATATTATTAGAAAAATCTCCTCATGCCTGCGAGACATACCTTAATCATATTTGCCTTTCTCTTGTCCCTTTGCAGGACCTCCGCCCAAAACCGCCTTGGCCAGCCGGTGCATATCGATCGCGCATTCCTGCAGGATTACAGCATCAAGTACACGCCGATCCAGCCCGGAACGTCGTTGATTTCCGTCTGTGCTGACCGTAACGGAGGCATCCGTGTCTTCTCCTCCTCCGGTCTTCTCCTGACGCACGATGGGCAGTTTCTCTATCCGGGCACCCTACGAACCGACAACCGCTACCGGACGACCGTCACCAAGAAGATACAAGGGCTGTCAGCCCATAAGGGTCAGTTCGTATTGGTCGATGACAAGGCCGTCTTCAGCAACGCATGGGCCGGCTCCCTGTTCCTTCCCCACCAATTGCCAGGCGCCCGCCTGCTGGCTGGTGGGGCTGAGGATGAATTCCTTATCAGCGACGGCTCCATCATCCATTATGTCACGAAGAAAGGCACTCTATACCAGAAAGCCGTCGAAGGAAATATCCTCGACATCCGCCACGACAATGCCCGCGGTGGGTTCCTTATACTGACATCTGGCAGCGTGCTTCGCTTTAATCACCGCAGCTTGGCCCTCGAGTCAATGTATCAAGGCAAAGGGCTCACATCCTTCGACCTTTCCAAAGACAAGGTCTGGCTTGGAACGCAGGATGGCTACCTGACGGTAGACCTTCGGTCAATGGCCGTCGCAGGGCCTTTCCGAAAACTACCAGTTACAAATATCCGATGTGTACGTGCCATCGGCGCTAAAGTATGGTTTGGGACGGATAAAGGCGCCTTTGCCCTTCGCCCCGATGGAAGGTTCGACTACTACCAGGGCCAGCGTTGGATGCCTGGGCAGGTGGTCTCGCATATCGGGGAAGGTCCTGACGGGTCCGCGTTGCTTCTAACAGAGGCTGGTCTCGGGCAGGTTTGTTTCCGTAGTATGACGCTGGCCGACAAAGCCGAGTTCTTCCAGCGTCAGGTGCGTGACCGGCATATCCGCAATGGCTTCAATGCCTCTCTGTCGGGCATGAGCCAAGGCGACCTGTCTACAGGCTACCTCTCCGACTCCGACAACGACGGCCTCTGGACCTCCATGTACCTCGGTGCCGAAGTGTTCCGCTATGCCGTCACTCGTTCTGCGAACGCGCTGGTAAATATCCGGGAATCTCTCGATGCGATGGAAAGGCTCTATACCATCAACCCCGTGCCCGGGTTCCCATCGCGCTCCTTTGAGCGCAGAGGCTTTATAAAGGCGTTGAATAACCCCGAGCGCTGGCAGCATGCGCCCGACCCTGAGTGGGACTGGAAGGCCACCACCTCCTCTGACGAAGCAATCGGCCATGTCTTCGTCTTCGGCGCCATTGCCGAGCTGGTGGAAGAGCCCTCCCTCCGCAAGCGGGCTATCGCCCTGCTTGATACGCTCATGATGCACATCATCAAGAACGACTGGTACCTGGTCGACTATGACGGCAAGCCCACCTACTGGGGTAAATGGAACCCCGTATATGTCAATGGGTTCCCCATCGTCGTGGGCGACCGAAAGCTCAACGCAAGTAACATCGTCGCTATGCTGCAGACGGCATATCGCTTCACGCGAAAGCCCATCTATCGGGACAAGGCCTTCGAACTTATGCAGCGTCATGGGTATTTCGAAAACTTAATGAGGCCCATGCGCTTCATCGGTGCGGCAAATGACACCGCCGATGAGCATGCGAAGGAGCTCTCAGGAGACTGGAATCATTCCGATGACGAGATGTATTTCCTTGGCTACTGGGGCCTCTACCGCTATGCCTTCAATGACACCCTTAGGCGTCACTTCCGCGCAGCCATCATCGATCATTGGCAGGTAGAACGCCCGGAAAAGGAAGGTCTCTGGAATATCTTTACCGCCATCACCGGCACCCGGTCATTCGACCTCACCGAGGCTATTTGGTATCTGCAGGAGCACCCGATGGATCTGATCGACTGGTTCATCTCCAATAGCCATCGGAAAGACATCGAACCCATAACGCCCAACTACCGGAGGCAGACGATCAAAGAAGTGTTGCCACCGGACGAGCTGCCCGTGAAGCGTCATAATGCCAACATGTTCCAGCTAGATCATATAAGCGGCACTAGCGGTGATTCAGAGTTCAGTGCTGGCGATATCTGGCTGCTGCCATACTGGATGGGCCGATACCTAGGCGTGATCAGTGCACCGGTGCAGTAATCCCCGCCATTACATATTATTCAGTTCTATTTCAACCCTAGCATAAATTGCTGGAGAATATGGGGAAAAGATGCCTTTATGCCGCATGCGCGCTTCTGTTATGGGGTACTAGGGCCTATGCCGCTCAGACCTTCGATTTACGGACGGCTACGGTTATCGTATCACCTTCCATCCGAGCGGCTGATCGCGTGCGCAGCCTTCACGTCCTCACTGCTGAGGTGAAACGTAGAACCGGATTCTCCTGGGATACTTCGGGGAAATCATCGGTGCAGCCTCTTCTGATCCTGTCTGCTGCTGAAGACAAGCAAGTGCAGGGGCATGCATTGCCAGCTGTGGTCGGAGCCTCCGACTGGGACCGGCCTGAAGGTTTTCGCATTGTACATGTGCGGGAGGGTGCTCGGGATATCGTCTGGCTCATCGGTCAAGACACCCGCGGCATGCTCTATGCCATCGGGCGCTTTCTTTCGTTGCTGGAATGGGGCGTGGGTAAGGCTAGGCTGCGAGCCGGTATATCCATCGCCACCGCTCCGTCCTACTCGCTGCGGGGCCACCAGGTCGGTTACCGCAACACCGCCAATTCCTGGGATGCCTGGACACCCGCGCAGATGGAACGTTACATCCTCGACCTAGTGCTAACGGGCAGTAATGCCATCGAAAATATTCCCTTCACCAATGTGGACGACAGCCCACTGTTCCGCATCACGCCCGACTCGATGAACCGCGTGATGAGCCGGGCCTGCCATGCCTACGACATTGACTATTGGGTGTGGACGCCCTGTAAGGCCGATCTTTCGGACACCGCCCTCTTCCAAGGGGAGGTCCGCAAGCATGCCGACTTCTATGCTGCCACCCCCTACCTCGACAACGTCTTCGTGCCCGGCGGCGACCCCGGCGACAACCATCCCAGACATGTCATGCCCTTCCTCCAGGCGATTGCGCAAGTGCTGCATAAGCACCATCCCAGTGCAGGTGTCTGGGTCTCGCTGCAGGGTTTCAGCGACGAGCAGGTCAACTATTTCTTTGACTATCTGCAGCGCGAGGGGCAGCCCAACTGGCTGCGGGGCGTCGTGTCGGGCCCTGGGAGTCCGCCGCTGTCGACGACCCGCTACCGCCTGCATCCCAAGTATAAGCATCGGCATTATGCCGACATCACCCACAATGTGCGCTGCGAGCTGCCCGTGATCGGCTGGGATCAGGCCTTTGCCCTTACGCTCGGCCGAGAGGCTAGCAACCCGCGTCCCGTATTCCAGGCGGCAGTCCATGCCCGATGGGCCGGCTTCACAGATGGCTTCTTAAGCTATTCGGACGGCGTGCACGATGATGTCAACAAGTTCGTATGGACGCGCCGGGCTTGGGATCCACAGGCCCCCGTCGACGAGATGATGAACGACTACGCTCGCTATCATTTCGGTGCCGAGGCGGCTGCTGAGGTGGCAGAGGGGATCTTAGTCCTTGAGCGCAACTGGGCCGGACCGGTCGAGGAGAACGGGGGTATAGGCCTCACACTGCGGCATTGGACGACCCTTGAGCGACGATTGCCTGCTCGGTCGGGCGATTGGCGATGGCAGCTACTCGTCATGCGCGCCCGCTATGATGCCTGGCAGAAGGGTCGCAAAGCCTATGAGCAGGGACTTGAGCGCACAGCGATGGCTGTCTTGGATGCTGCGTCTGTGATCGGCGTCGACAGTGCCCTGAAACAGGCGCTGGCTAAAGTTCAGGAGGCTGTGACGCGGCCCTATGACACCCTTCTGCGTGCGCAGATCGTGCAGGATTGCGAGCGGCTTAATACTTCCATCGGACTACAGACCAGCGTATCCAGGTATCAAGCAAGTAGCTATGAACGCGGCGCCATCCTCGATCAACTCGACCATCCTCTAAACAACCGGTGGTGGCTGGAGGATGAGTTCAAGAAGATCGCTGCTCTAAATGACGATAAAGCACGTCTGGCAGCAATTCGGCGCATCACCGAATGGGAGAAGCCCGGCGATGGTAGTCTCTACGATGATATTTCCAACAGCTCCGCCAGTCCACGTGTGAAGAGCATCGTGGAAGACGCCACTGACTTCCTTTGGGAGAACGGCCGCAGCCGGAGACGGCTGTCGACGCAGACCTATCAGAATTTCCCGGTGCTGGAGTACACCGACCTCGACCCCCGCGCTCAGTACATCCTCCGCATCGCTGGATATGGGGATGCCCTGTTGCGCGTTGACGGCCGACGCATAGAGCCGATTCTCTATGGCAAGGGGATGGAAGAGTTTAAGGAGTTCCTGATCGACCCAAGATATTACAGCGACGGCGAAATGCGTGTGACCTTCGATGTGCCCGAAGAATCTCATCTCAATTGGCGTCAGCACTCGAAGGTATCTGACGTGTGGCTGCTGCGGGTCGGCCGGTGATTACTGCCTAGTTGTAGTGTCGGCCCCCGCTGGAGCCACTTCAAACCGGACCCTGGAGTTCTCGTACGTACCACGCGTCGAGATGGCAATCGCTGCCATGAGCACGATGGCAATAGCGATCGATCCTGTCAGGACGAGGTAGCGCCGAGGCTCGAGGCCTAGCTTCGGGTTTTCCATACCCACCTTACCGATCCACCACCATACGGCGATGAAGTTGGCCAAGTAGAGGTATTGCTCGATGCGGTAGGGGCTGACGATTGCACCGGTGATGACCCAGCTTAGCAGCATGTAGAGGCCCCAGTGCGCAAAGAGGAAGCTGCGCATCTCGGCGGGGTCGGGATTGCCCGGTGCTGCCCGCTGCCTGCGCCACCAATACAGGCCTGCTGCGAAGGTGCAGGCGATCGGGAGCCAGCATACGAGGGGATAGAACTCGATCGCTTGTGCTGCTGAGAGCAGTCGCCCGTAGGTTTCGACAATCCTGTCGCGCTCGAAGTTCTGCTGCCACATCACGAAGGGGACGATGAACACCAGCATCACGAGGTGGAAGGACTGTGCATGGCGTTTGTCGAATGGGTCTTCCGAAGGCTGCTCCCATGCCGATGTGAGTACTCCATAGGCCAGTCCCACGCCGCCCCAGAAGCCCAGCGAGTACTCCATTACATTCCAGAAGTTGAACGCGATGCCGGACACCTGTCCTAGTACCTGCAGGAAATTACCGGAGGCGAAGCCGAAGCCGCCACCGAGGCCGGCGTAAACGGCGGTGCGGAGGGCGGCCGTCATGCCATACCGATGCAGATGCCAGGCGAGTGCGCAGGCCATACCCAGGCAGGCTGTCCACAGCTCGGAGCGAGGCGGGTTGGCCAGCCATCCAAATTGCTCGGTGAGGAAGAAGTAGAAGAGGATACCGCCGCCGATCATCTCCAGCAGCACCAGATGCCAGGAGACTTTTTTGCGGGGACTGTCGCTCAGCGCAAGTCCCAGGAGTCCGCCGCCGATGAAGCCGTAGAGCCCGCCGACGATGAAGAGCATCGCGAGTCCGTAAGAGGCATTGCCGATATCGTTCGCCTGGCCATAGCCCACCAGGAGTCCGTAGCTCATCATGCCGCCGATGCCCCAACCAAGGCCGCCCGCCATTGTGGCGTAGAAGCCCTTCGCCAGCCAGTCGCGGCGACCCGCAATCACTAGTGTGGCCAAGGTGCCGATGGCGCCCGCCCAGGCGGCACCGTGCTCATGTCCGAACTGCCCGCGGATGGCCCAGGCCGTGCCGAGCGACATGCCCGCTACGATCAGCGCGGGCAGCAGACTTCCTTTTTTCTTCCCGGATATCGTCATATTTTCATTTGTTTCATTGCAGCGGTTAAGGTATCATTTTTCGGGATATCGCAGAGCCTCGCATTTTCCAGATGGCTACTTCCTGTCACCGGCCCCTTTCGTTGGATGTTATACATTCATGCTCCAAGCTTTTTACATGCATAGAAGACGATTCCTCCTGGGGTTCTTTTAAGAAGCTTGTCCTTGCCGACGGTCTTGTCGGGCCAGTAGATGGAATTTTTCTCAAATCCCGCTGAGCAACAAGGGGATATACTTGTCTTGGCAGTCGTCTATTTTAGGATGTATATATGCTAGGGCAAAAAATACAAAACCCTTATTTTTTGGGTTTCTCATTGAGCTCGTTTATTAAAAGTTCTTGTGGAGCGTTTTCAAATGCAAGACTTAACCACCGAACCATTCTTTATCTTCACGATTCTTATGAAAATATGAGGACGTAACAATACTTTCTTTGTTGATATAGTATAAATTGTTTTTTACAGACTCATTGATTATTATGAATATTCTAAAATTATTATATCGTACGAGTTGGCGATGGTCTTAATGATCCATCTTATCTACTTTGAATTTTTCGAACCTATACCAGGGGCATATTATTTTTTTTCGACTAATTACATCTAAAGGCTGTGAAGGATATGGAGTATTGCTGATATGTTTCGCATAAGATTTGGACTGAGCAACCGAATAGATGTTCTGCCCCGCGAGAGGACCTTTTCTTCCAATCCTTCTTAAGACTTTTACAAACACGAACACCGTACTGCTGTCTATTTGCCATTTTCGCTAAGTCCATTCAAATAGGGTCCTTTGATTCAAAGCGTATTGACAATGAGCGAAATAGTGCCGTATTTTGTCTATGTTTTACATTCAGATCAGGACGTTTCCTATTGTATGGAAGCGGATCTGCTGGCAAGATTTACCCTATGAATAAGTATGGTCTTGACGACTGTGATTAGCTCTTTAAAAATACATGCCCATACTTGATGGGCTGTATTTTGTATAAGTCTACATCTTGTGCGTCTGATCAAAACGCTAAAAGTATTGGGTCAATTCCCACATGATAATTGATAGTCTTGAGTATTGAGATGAATAAGATCACAGCGCCGGTACGTGTTGCCATCCTCGGGAATTATGCCATGCAGTTCATGGAACGATGTATTCAAATGACCGCTAGGAGATACCGACTTTCCGTAGAGTCATACGTCGCAGAATATGGCACTACTGATATGGAATTGCTAGATCCGGGTGCAGGACTCTATACTTTTCAACCCTCATTTGTATTGTGGCACGAGTCTACCTTAGGTCTAAGGGATCAATTTTATGCCTTAGGGAATTCCGAGCGGGCTTTTTTTGCTCAAGCGTATGTAGAAAGATGTCGTGGACATTTGGATAGGATAGCCAGATTTCTGCCTTCCTGTAAAGTGATTATACCCGTCCATGCCGTCCATCTCACGGATAATATATTCGGACATTTTGGCAATAAGCTCACTATATCTTGGCAATATCAAAGTACTAAGGTCAACTACCTATTGCATGAGCTTGCCACAGTAATAGATAATTTGATATTGGTAAATGGGCGGCCGGAAGAAATGTTGGAGTCGCTGACTGATTTCCCTATGACTGTGAATGCTGATCTACATTACAGTTTATCCTATCTGGACTGGGTGTCAGATGCTTCGATCTCCATCATCAGAAGCCAGCAAGGTAAGTTTCATAAATGTGTTATCCTTGACCTCGATAATACCCTCTGGGGGGGGATCATAGGTGATGATGGCATAGAGGGTATACAGGTAGGAAGTTTAGGCATCGGTAAGGCATTTACCCGGTTCCAGCGATGGCTCAAAGAGTTGGTTAACCGAGGAATCATTCTGGCGGTATGCTCAAAGAATGATGAAGATATTGCTAAGATGGCTTTTCTGCATCATCCAGAGATGGTGTTGCGCCTGGAAGATATATCGGTATTCATGGCCAATTGGGACAGTAAAGCAGATAATATCGCCAGGATTCAGCAGGTATTGAACATTGGTTTTGATGCGATGGTTTTCCTGGACGATAATCCTGCTGAGCGGGACATCGTCCGCAAGCACCTGCCAGATGTGACTGTCCCCGAACTGCCGGAAGATCCGGCTCTGTATCTGCCATTTATGATTGCTGCGAATCTTTTTGAGACACCCAGTTACTCAGGTACAGATCATGAGCGTACCCGTCAATACCAGGAGGAGAGTAAACGGCAGCAGCTGGCGCAGTCCGTCACCAATATGGACGATTTCCTTGAGTCGTTACAAATGGTGGCAAAGATCTCCTGCTTCCGGCAGCAGGAGGTAGAGCGGATCTCACAACTGACCCTTCGCTCCAATCAGTTCAACCTGCGCACCGTACGTTATAGCGTAGCCGAAGTAAAGCAACTCATACAGGATGAGGGCTATGAAACATTTTCGGTGGAGTTGAAGGATACTTACGGAAATTATGGATTAATTAGTCTTGTGATCATCCAGTTGCTGGGCAACGGGGAGGCATCTATTGATACCTGGATCATGTCTTGCCGGGTCCTCAAAAGGACGGTAGAAGAGCTGCTGCTAAATCAGGTAGTAGAACGGTTGCGTTCCCGGGGAATATCAACTTTGCACGGAGAATATCTTCCAACAGCTAAAAACAAGTTGGTAAAGGATCTGCTCCCCAAGCTAGGGTTCCAGGCATCCGGTGAAAACCACTATCGTCTTGATATCTCAACGCACCGTTTTTTGCAATCAAAAATTTCAATCCATGGAGAAGACGATCAATGACCTATTACCCATATTTCGTGATGTGCTGGAAAATGATGAAATAGAAGTGAACGAGCAATCGGCTGCAAAAGATGTTCCTGGATGGGATTCGTTGAATCATATTTATATAGTGGTAGCCATTGAAAAAAAATTCAAGGTTAAATTCAAGTCATTACAGATTCAAAGTTGGAAATGCGTTGGGGATATCCTCAGGGATCTGAATGCACTGGGTTGAAAAGTCCTTATGTGGAGCGGAATTTTATCCACGATATCTTGGATGAGCGGGTGGATGCATGCATCGACTCTGTCTATATAAATGTCAGCAGCTATGTTGATAATTCGAGGCTGAAATAGGATGACTCCAGGATTAAGTTTTGAATAAAAGACATTCTCGCACTGATAAAATACACACAGAAGCATGGCATTAAAGAGATTATCTTGTATATCCCTCCCAATGCCCCCGGATGTGAAAAATCCAATCAAATGTAGAATGATACAAATATATTGTTTCCCACGAAGGGTTCCGGTATTTTGAATTTTATAGTCTCTACCATGATACATCCAATTTTATAGACCAAGTATATATCACCGAAAAAAAGGATTTTGACCATGCCAGTTATGTATCTTTTAAAGTACTACAGGTAAAAAAGATTCAAGGCAATCATCATATTTGAATAAATAAAACTGATTGTGCTCAATCATATCGCCCTCAGTATTTATTCACAATTAGAATATCATGCTGTTTAATTCTATATCCTTTCTCATCTTTCTGCCCATTGTCTTCTTCCTCTACTGGCTGAACATTCAGCGAAAAGAAAGATGGCAAAATGCCGTATTGTTATTCGCTAGCTACATTTTCTACGGCTGGTGGGATTGGCGCTTTCTCTTATTACTTGCCTTCTCCACATTATTGGACTATCTCGCAGGTATGGCAATTGAAACTACTACCTGGGAAGGAAGAAAAAAACTCATCCTCTGGACGACTGTTATACTCAATTTGCTTATCCTTGGATTTTTTAAGTATTTCAATTTCTTTATTAGTTCTGCAACATCTTTACTTGAGACACTCGGCTTTCAGGTCAACCCCTGGACCCTTAATATCATACTGCCGATTGGAATCTCGTTCTATACATTTCATGGTCTCTCGTATGTGATAGATATTTATTTTGGCAGAATTCGGTCGATTAATGACCCTTTTGTGTATAGTGTTTTTGTCTGCTATTTCCCCCTCCTCGTGGCAGGACCCATAGAGCGGGCCACCCACCTTCTTCCTCAATTACAAAAGAGAAGGACTTTCGATTATCATATGGCCATCGATGGTTTTCGTATCATCCTGTGGGGCTTCTTCAAAAAATTGGTGATAGCAGATTTAGTGGCAGTAGAGGTTGATCGAATATTTCAGGATCATACCATTTATGGGGGTGTGGCACTCATCTTAGGGAGTATCTATTTTGCCATACAGGTATATGCTGACTTTAGCGGTTATACCGATATCGCACGGGGCGTTTCAAGGTTATTTGGCATCGAGGTATTAGAGAATTTCCGTTCACCATATCTCAGCCGTTCGATCCCTGAATTTTGGAGCCGCTGGCATATCAGTTTGTCCTCCTGGCTGAATGATTACGTGTTTACACCAATCGCCATTGAATGGAGGGGTATGGGTCGGCATGGCATCATGCTAGCAGTCATGATCACATTTATCATATCGGGTCTATGGCACGGTCCGGCCTGGCATTTTGTTATCTGGGGCGCTTTACACGGGTTGTATTACTTACCTCATGTCTATCGTAAAAAGGGGGTTAGGAGTTTAGCGGTAAAAAGCCAGGGTGCCTTTTCCTGGAAGGATCTACCTGCCATCCTGCTGACTTTTTCCTTGGTCTGTATTGGTTACGTTTTTTTCAGGTCAGTTGACCTCCAGCAGGCAATTGATTATTTTTCAGGCATGGCCTCACACCCATGGTCACTTGGAGGTTATTTCGTAAAGTGGAATATCAATCTTTTATTGCTGTCTAGTATCCTGATTGACATCTTGGCGCAGAAGGGTTATTTTTCAGGGCGTTATAATACTTTCTTTTTATTGTTGGAGTCCCTCATCTTGGGTCTACTGATTTTTACGGTCGGAAATTTTGGAAGTGTAGAATTCATCTATTTCCAATTCTGAGAAGTATGAAAAGATTTGTCGGTCAAATATTCATTATCATTATATCAATTCATGTCTTGCTCATTTTGACAGACATTTTTTATACTTGGACGCTTTCCCAGGTTCCAGTACATGGCATTTCAAAAAATCAGAAAGTTGATTATATCATTGCTGGAGATTCACGTACGCTTCCGTTGAGGGCACCCTATGTGTCTTTCGTGACCGGGAAAAAAGTACTTAATTTTTCTTCTCCCGCATACGTTCTCGATGATATCATCGAACTACTATATTTTTTCTTCCGTTCAGGGAACAAAGCCGATAAGATAATTTTACAGGTAGATCAAAAATTTGGGTCCAGACTGCAGAGTAAAAAACAGTTTATTTATCAGCCATATCTTTTCCGAGAGCAATGGATACAAGCCAGATATCCATTTCGCTTTTATGCTGAAAATAATAAGAATATCACCCCCTCCCTTGTTTTGAACAGCTTCAAAAAAATACTCTCGGGCTTTGATTTCAATGAGTATTTGGATACTGTAAATATCAAAATGAACCATTACGTTGTCAATCCTAGGCTTGATGTAGATTTCACGCAGGATCATCTTAGAATCGAGAATATCATCACTCTAAAGAACTATTTGCTGCAAAATGGTGTGCAGGAACTAATCCTTTATTCGCCACCATATATTCCTGCCTGGGGAGAGACGCAGGCAGATCAGCATCATTTCAAGAAGGCCATTGCCAAATCTGGCATCAAGTACTACGACCTATCCAACATCTATAAGGATACTATCTATTTTAAAGATCAACTGCATGTGCGTAATTCAAAAGATATGGAGTATACCCGATTGGTCTCCTCCATCCTCTTCAAGGTTCCATAATGTCTTTCAGTAATTAGGCGCTTCTGACCAGACCTTTCTTTGAGTAGAACATAAGCTCCATATTTTTTGACATACAAGATGCTGAACACCGGCCCGATTTATGTATTAACCGAATAGTATTAATAGAGGCAAATTTTCAAGGAGAACGGCGCTCTCCGACTTCGACGGGAAAATACACTACCCCACCTATCCCTATGCTTTATGAGTCTTATTATTTCTTACTTTAGTTTAATAAACACATTTTCCTCATTATGTGGTGGCGATTTTTTCTGGCCATGCTGTTTGGGGGACTTTGTTGGTACCTATACAGTGTTTTCTCGACGGCTATTGATATGCCTGCAGGGGTTGCTCATGCCTATGATTTGTTACCAGATGATATAGACTTTAACCGTGACGTCAAGGGTATTCTCTCCGATAAATGTTTTTCCTGCCATGGACCCGATATAGCCAAGCAGAAGGCCGACCTCCGACTGGATATTTCATCTTTTGCCTATAGTAAGGTTACGGAGTCGGGACGCAAGGCCATCCGCCCGGGCAGTCCAGCCGCCAGTGAAATGGCTCATCGGATTCTAAGTACAGACCCCGAGTACCTGATGCCCACACCTGCATCCCACCTCATGCTGACAGATTATGAAAAGGCCGTACTGCTGAAGTGGATTGCTCAAGGAGCCAAATACAAACCCCACTGGGCCTTCGTCCCGGCAGAAAAACCCAAGGTACCATCTGTGCAGCAAAAGGACTGGCCCTGCAACGATTTGGATCGATTTATCCTCCATACGCTAGATGAAAAAGGGCTTAAGCCCGCGCTTGAAGCGGACCGGGAGACCCTGATCCGACGCTTGAGTTTTGATATCAGAGGCTTCGGACCCTCTATTGATGAGATCGACGCATTCCTCTCCAATAAGGCCCCCAATGCCTACGAACAGCTGATCGATCGCTGGCTCGCCAGTCCTCACTATGGGGAGCGGATGGCTGCCTACTGGCTCGATGTGGCTAGGTTTGCAGACAGTCATGGCTATCTTGACGATAAGCATCGCGATATGTCACCCTGGCGCGACTGGCTCATCAGTGCCTTCAACAGAAACATCCCCTATGATCAGTTTGTGACCTGGCAGCTTGCCGGTGACCTTCTGCCCAATGCCACGCAGGAGCAGGTCCTGGCCACCGGCTTCAACCGCAACCACAAGCAAAACTCAGAGGCAGGCATCATCGAAGAAGAATACCGTGTCGAGTATGTGACCGATCGGACCAATACGCTGGGGACAGCCTTGATGGCCATGACCCTTGGCTGTGCTAAGTGTCATGACCATAAGTACGATCCTGTTTCGCAAAAGGATTACTACTCGCTTTTTGCATTTTTCAACAGCACTTTTGAGAAGGGCAGCCCCAACTACGGAGGAGCCGATGTCGTACCTGGCCCCACCGTACGACTCTCGACTCCTGAGCAGGATCGGGCCATAGCCCATTGGAAGGCTGAGGTACTTCGGCTAGAAAAAGCCGACGAAATACAGTTCCAATCGCATAGGGTGCATCAGGCCGGACTGCCAGACATGGCCATCGCCGCCTCTCTGTCTTCCAAAATTGTCGCCCACCTCGACTTCGACCTTGCCACTGCCAAAGATTCCGCCACCGGGGTCTTCCGCAATGGTTGCGATCCGCTGGCAGGAGCCAAGTACCGGAAAGCCGAATTTGGCAAAGGTGTGAACGGCAGGTCGCTCCGCTACAATGACCAAACACTGGCCAACATTCCTGCCCCGAAGACCGGCTACTACGAACGTCACGACCCCTTCTCCCTCGACATCTGGATCAAGCCCAACCGGCGCGACCCCAAGGCCACCGTCCTCTATCATTCCGAGAATCATCGCTATGGCTATCAGGGATGGGACCTGCTAATGATGGAGAACAAGCCTATGTTCCGCCTTGTCCATAGCTACCCGCACGATGCTGTGAGCGTGGTATCCCGGGTGGAGTTGGACTCGGTACGCTGGAACCATGTCGCTGTGGTATACGATGGCAGTAGCCGCGCCGCCGGGGTAAGCCTCTATATCGATGGCAGGCCCGTACCCTTGGCGGTCGAGTACGATCATCTCTACAAGAATATCCGACAACGCTACAGCAACCACAAATACAGTCTCCCCGGCCTCAACTTTGGGGAGAAGGCCTTGGACAAGACGATGCCCGGCGGAGAAGTCGATGAATTTCACTTGTTTGACGGCAGGCTCACACCTCGCGAGGTCTCGCACCTCTATGCCCTCAAGCCCTTCTCAAAGGGCCTTTCACACAAAATATCCGACACGACAGACCTGCTACGAGCACGCGTCATGCTCAATGCCCTATACGATACGCTGAAGGAGTCTATGGTCATGGGCGACCTGCCCCGGCCACGTAAGACCTTTCTATTGAAGCGCGGCAATTACGACATACACGGGGAGGAGGTAAATCCTTCCACGCCTACTGCCATCCTACCATTCCCTGAGCACCTTCCGCGCAACCGCCTGGGGCTGGCCCGATGGTTATTTGATGATCGAAATCCTCTCACGGCCCGTGTCGCCGTCAACCGCATCTGGCAGCTGGTCTTCGGAAAAGGCATTGTGTCGACCTCCGACGACTTCGGCAGTCAGGGCGCACAGCCGTCACACCCCGAACTGCTGGACCACCTTGCTGTGTGGTATCGGGAACATGGCTGGGATACGAAGGCGCTGCTGAAGTACATCCTCACAAGTGCTACCTATCGACAGTCAGCCACAACGGATATGAATACCCGAAGGGCAGACCCCGACAGCCGCTGGCTCTCTCGACATCCCCGTTATAGATGGCCTGCTGAGATGTTGCGCGACAACGCGCTGGCAGCCGCGGGACTGCTATCCATGAAGCTCGGAGGCCCCAGCGTATACCCTTACCAGCCGGCCGGCCTCTGGGAAGAGCTGAGCGATAAATCATGGCGATATCAGTATGAGGCATCTTCTGGCGAGGATCGCTTCCGTAAGAGCATCTATACCGTACGTAAGCGCACCAGCATCGTGCCTTTCCTGCAGATCTTTGACGCGCCAGACCGAAACTTTTGTACTGTCCGACGGACGGTTTCCAGTTCTCCGATGCAGCCGCTGGCGATGCTGAACGACCCCCAGATCTATGAGGCTGCTCGTTTTATCGCACTTCGCATGCAGCGGGAAGGCGGGTCGACGCTGGGCAACAAGCTGGAGTTTGGCTTCCGCCTGATAACAGGAAGGAAGCCCTCACAGGCCGAATCCCACCTCATGCAGCAGATGTACAGCGATGTGCTGCAACGGCTGAAGGCTGCCCCGGACAAGGTGAAGGCAAGACTTTCCGTCGGTACGGAAGTTGCCCAGACCGATGACCCGCTGAGCCTTGCATGCCTTGCCGAAGTCTCTCATTCCTTGATGAATACGGATGAGTTCCTGACCCGAAAATAAGCGTATGATGGAGGAGCAGTATCTAAGACGACAGTCGGCGCACCGACGGGATTTTCTAAAGGGCTCGGCCCTCGGGCTGGGTAGCATCGCCCTGCAAGGGCTGTTGTCTTGTGGTCGGGCAAGGGATAAGGTAGTCTCTCCCGCGACTGCTACAGACGATGTGAATCAACCCCTCGTACATCCCCATTTCCTTCCCCGTGCCAAGCGCGTCATCTATCTTTTTCAGGCGGGCGGCCCTTCGCAGATGGAGCTGTTCGACTACAAGCCCCGGCTCTATGCAATGCACGGGCAGGAGATTCCCGAGTCGGTCGTCGGCAAGAACCGCATCTCGGGCATGGTGAGCAATCAGTATAGCTTCCCATTGGCGATGCCGGCCGCTGACTTTAGCCGTTGGGGCGCGAACGGGACATGGATGTCGGAACTCATCCCCCATACGGCTTCCATCGTAGACGATCTCTGCGTCGTCCGATCTATGTTTACCGAGCAGATCAACCACGAGCCGGCTGTCATCTTCACGCAGACCGGCAACCAGCTTAGCGGAAGGCCCTGCATGGGCTCCTGGCTGAGTTACGGGCTTGGTAGTCTCAATGAAAACCTGCCCGCCTTCATCGTCATGCTCTCCAAGGGTGGCGGCGACCAGCCCATCTCCAACGCATCCTGGAGCAACGGTTTCTTGCCCTCCCATCATCAAGGGGTACAGTTTATGTCGACCCAAGAGCCCGTGCCCTATCTGAACAACCCTGACGGGGTCGACCGAATGGACAGGCGTCATGCCCTCGACTACCTCCGGCGCTTCGACAGTCTGCAGAACAACCTATGGCAGGATCCTGAAATAGAAAGCCAGATCCGCCAACACGAGATGGCGTATCGCATGCAGATGGCCATACCAGAGATCACGGATCTGTCAGATGAGCCGCAGCATATATTGGATATGTACGGCCACGATGTACTCAAGCCCGGCACCTTCGCACATAACTGCATCATCGCCCGCCGACTCGCAGAGCGCGATGTTCGGTTTGTACAGCTCTACCATCTGGGATGGGACCACCATGGCGGCCTGCGGTCCGGCATCCGACGGGCTACCCGGCAGACCGACCAGGCCTCCGCAGCACTCGTCAAAGACCTCAAGCAGCGCGGTCTCCTAGAAGACACCCTGGTGATCTGGGGTGGAGAGTTTGGGCGTACAAGCTTCTCTCAAGGGAAACTCACCCAGGAGGGCTTCGGCCGCGACCACCATCCCGGTGCGTATACCATCTGGATGGCCGGAGGCGGCACTAAGGCCGGACTTGTCTATGGCGAGACAGACGATTTCGCGCACAACGTGGTGAAGGACCGGGTGCATGTCCACGACTTCCAGGCCACTATCATGCACCTGCTCGGCATCGACCACGAGCGATTTACGTTTAAGTCGCAGGGGCGGCGCTACCGACTGACAGACGTCTCAGGAACTGTCGTAGGACCGCTCATCGCCTGACCTCGTGTCTCAGGGCTTTGATACCACACGCATCGCCCTTGGCACGGCCGGCCTTGCCGGTCTTTGGGGACCCGTAGATCGGAGGGAAGCGCTGCGCACCATACACATGGCATTGGAGGCCGGTATCCTGCACCTTGATACAGCCCCGGCTTATGTAGATGCGGAAGGCGAAGGCGCCGTCGGCCAGACGGTTATCGATGCCATAGGAGGTCTGTATCCCACGGGCCGCCATCCCGAGTTGCGACTTCTATTCGTTCCGGGCGATGCGCAGGACCGGGGATGGGTCCTGTGGGCCACCCGCGAAAGATGGACATGCGATCAGGCAGGAAAGCAGTAGGATGAGGGGTTTCATGCGTACCGGGTTTGCAGGAGAAGGTACTGACTGCCCCTCAACCGCCCGATCCCTCCATTGGCGATTGGCTGTACCCGATTGGCATGGCTGTCCATGGACATCGAACAGCCGCCGGTGGAGGTCGGCGGCTGTCGCGTTCATGATGCGTGGATGTCAGTTGGTGTAGCCCACCGTCTTGCCGACTTCGGCATATTGCGTGTTCAGGGCCCCTTCGTTGGCGGAGGAGCCGTCGATCACGAAGGCCACGATGGCGCATTTGGCAGTGTTGGCCGTATAGGCGGCCCCTCCGTACACATTGCCCGCCACGGGCATGGTGAACGGGAAGGAATACTCGCTATTCTTCACGATCTCCTTCTGCGGGATCGCGTCGCCGAAGAGGTCGGTGGCCGTACGCCGCAGCACGCTCTTGTGCACGAAGTCGTTGATGGGACTCACCCCTCCGTAGAGATAGGGCGTCGTGCCGTACTGCGGGGAGTAGTAGTTGACCTGCGGGTGTACGAGGCCATTCTCCACCAGGGCGACCACCAGCCGCATGGGGCGCAGCGTCGTCACGTTGAACTTCACCTTCACCGTGCCGGTGATGCTGCTGCTGCTCACGCCGCTGGTGATGGAGAGACCCACGGGCGCCCACTGCTGCAGGGCCGCGTCGAGTTCGGAGTTGCTCTCCGTCCATTTGCGCCGGCGGTTCACGATGGCCGATGGATAGCCGGTGATGTTGAACTGCGTGTTGTAGGTGGGATAGTACTGGAAGTTGAATGGGTCGGTGCCTCCGCCGTGGATGCCCACGACGATGCAGCGCGGGTTGGCGGCCACGTAGTTCTCGAGCTTCCAGGCCACCCGCGTGCAGTATCCGCACCAGGTGCCGGTCACGTCCTCCACCAGCGCCTTCTGTGGGAAGGGGGAGGCGGTGCGCGCGACGACGGTCAGCGTCTTCTCGTCCGAGACGGTGCCGCTCTTCTTGGCTGTGACCTTGAACGTGCCGAGGGCGTTGGGCACGAAGTTGTTGGAGATGCTCTCCGTATCGTTCAGGAAGATGCTGCAGAAAGCCGTCACGTCGGTGCCGTTGCCGTCCTTCACGACGATGTCCACATAGTCGTATCCGTTCAATTCCACCGACTGCGTGGAGAGGGTGAGCTTGAGGGTGGCGGCGGTTGGATTGCCTCCGCCGCCGAGGTCCGTTCCTTCCTTCTTGCAGGATAGCGTGATCAGGAGGGCCGAGAAGACGGGAAGGAGGCGTCTGTCAAAGGGTCGCATGGTTTGTTTTTTGGAAGCACAAAATAAGTGTTACCGACGGCAATCCCGCCGGAGAATCCCGATAATTGGCGTAATTCGCTCACATGACGTTCCGATTCCCCATCATCCTATCGCTGCTGGCATGCCTTTCGGCGGGTGCGCAGCAGCAGTTCCCCTCCGTGCGGCTGCGCGACATGGACGGGCGCACGGTCGACTTCGCCGACCTCGCGGCCCGTGGCCGGGACACGGCCCTGGTCGTCTCCTTCTGGGCCACCTGGTGCGTGCCCTGCATCGCCGAGCTCGACAATATCACCGACGACCTGGCCGACCGGAGTCCCGACACCCCCTTCCGGCTCGTCGGCGTATCCATCGACGATACGCGCACCTCCCAACGTGTCAAGCCCTTCGTGCGCGGCAAGGGCTGGGACTTCGAGATCCTCATGGACACCAACAGCGAACTCAAGCGCGCACTCAACATCACCGACGTCCCGCACATGATGGTCATTCGCGGCGGCCGCGTGATCTACCGGCGTACCGGCTATTCCGCAGGTGCCGAGGAGGAACTCTACAAGGCCCTGCGCAGCCGCTGACCCATCCATCCTTCAATCCCCACCGGATGCCCCACTCCCGCAAAGCCTTCCAACACGTACTCCTTCTCTGCTGCATGGTGCCCTGCCTCTCGCAAGCGCAGACGCCCGGCGGGCTGATCCGCGGGCACCTCAACGGCAGCTACGAGGGTCTCGCGCAGAACTACCTCCGCGATGCCCGCATCGGTGCCGTGGTGCCGCAGGACCGCTTCGGCACCAACAGTTTCCTTAAGCTCGACTACACGCATGGCGGCTTCTCGGGCGGCCTGCAGTTCGAGAGCTACCTGCCGCCCATCCTCGGCTACTATCCCGTGCCCGTGAAGGCCGGGAGCAAGATCGTCAACCGATACGTCCGCTATGCTGAAGCGCGCTTCTCGATCACGGCGGGCGACTTCTACGAGCAGTTCGGCAGCGGCCTCATCCTCCGTTCCTGGGAGAACCGACAGATCGGCATCAACAACGCCATCGAAGGCGTCAACATCCAGGGGAATCCGACGTCATGGCTCGCCGTCAAGGCCCTCTACGGGCGTACGCGACGATTCTTCGAGCATAGTGCCGCGATCACGCGCGGGGTCGATGCCGAGGTCGACCTCACGAAACTGGCGGGATACAGCGAGCCGAAGACACGTGTCATCCTCGGCGGCAGCCAGGTCGGCAAGTACCAGGAATACACCGGTCCCGTCGACGGCTATCCCGCCACCGTCAACGCCGCCGCCCTCCGTTTCGCCCTCACCCGCAGCGATCTCTCCCTCGACGGCGAGTTCGTGTCGAAGGGGCCCGACCCGCACCTCCTCAATGCCAACCGCCGCGACAAGGGCCGCGCCTTCCTACTCAACGCGTCGTGGACGGGCAGGGACCAGGGCCTCACGGCCTCCTACCGCACGCTCTACAACATGGACTTCCAGAACGAGCGCAACGAGGAGTTCGTGACCGTCGCCCCCGTCAACTACATCCCCGCCCTCACCAAACAGCACGACCTCCTGACGAGCAACATCTACGTCTATGCGGCGCAGTTCCGCGGCGAGAGCGGCTTCCAGGCCGACTGGTTCCGGAACTTCCGACCCCGCACGCGCTGGGGCGGCAAGTACGGGATGAAGGTCAACGCCAACCTCTCCTCCTGGAGCGGACTCGATGGCAAGCGCCTCTTCACCGCCGGGCAACGGTATTTCAGCGACGCCAATATCGAAGTGCGGAAGCGCTGGTCGCGCAAGTTCGAAGGTGTCTTCCACCTGCAGCACCTCTTCTACAACACATCGGTCATACGCGTGGCCGCGGGGAAGGACATGAACGGTATCGTAGCCGCCGCCGGTGGCACCTGGAAGTGGAAGGCCATGCGGTCCGTCCGCTTCATGTTCGAACACCTCTCCACCCGCCAGGACGACGGCAACTGGGCGGCCGGACTGGCCGAACTCTCGATCGGCAACCCCTGGCTGCTCTATGTGAGTGATCTCTACAACTACGGCCGGACTGACACGCATTACTACAACCTCGGTTTCGCACATTCGACCCGTGGCCGACGCTTCAGTCTCTCCTTCGGTCGCCAGCGGCCAGGTCTCTTCTGCGTCGGCGGCGTCTGCCGTTTCGTGCCCGCGGCCTATGGTTTCACGGCAAGCTTCACGACTACGTTCTCCAACTGAACCGCTGTCTGGTTGATGCTGCTTTACGTATTGTCCGGATATCCATCTGTCTTGAGGTGGTCAGACGCTGAGTTGTCTGAACCAGGATTTCCGTGATTCCAAGACTGCGGGGGATTGACGGTTGCAGTGTCCAGGCGCGTCCCTACAAAACCTTGCTTCATCCCATCACTTCGCGAACATCTCATCCGCAAACGCGATGTACTGCTGCCAATCGTACAGCGTGACATCGTGTTTGCCCGTACGTCTATGGTAACGTACGGTAGCCCCTATGGGCTGGTTGACACCGGGTGGGGTAGGTGAGGGCAGGCCTTTCTTGCCATAAAGCGAGTAGGCCGAGCATGCATGCCAGGCGCCGAGGTATTCGCCGGTGGGGTCGGCCCAGAGGTCTTCGGCGGCGCTGGTGACATAGAGCGGACGGGGTGCGATGAGCGCCAGCAACATGTGCTGGTCGACGGGCAGTCGCTCGGGAGCGCCGTTGTATACTTTATAGGCATCTATGAACCAGTGCGGGAAGTTTGTGTTGATGCGCGTCACCGTCTCTCCAAAGTTGCGGCGGGATATCGCCGCACCGCCCTCGCCCGACTCGTTGGAGACGACCATGGCCAATCGTGTGTCGTTGGCCGCACCCCAGAGGGCACCCTTGCCCAGGCGTGAGTGACCGGTGGCGACGACCCTCATGGCATCGGCCCGGGGCTCCGTCTCCAGCCAGTCGAGGATGCGGGAGAGCCCCCATCCCCAGACAGCCAGGGCGGCCCATTCCGTTGGGCGGATGCCCAGGGATTCGGCGAGGGTGCTGCGGATGCCTGTCCGCCATCCATCGACGCGGTCGGGCTCGAGATCCTGGTACCAGGCCGTCGCCAGTCCATAGCCGTGTGCGACCAGCGTATCGACCTGCCACCGCTCCGTCTGCAAGGCGCGGGTAGCTTCTTTGTCCGGATGGAGGGAGCGCCATGTGTCCGTCACCGTTATCCCCGTGTCGGCATGCACGCTGTGGTTGCCCATGAAGTTCAGGCCGATGAAGACGGGCGCCTTCGGGACTGCGTTCGGCAGCCAGGCGACCAGGTGCAGGACCGGCCCGCCGGCATCTGATGTGAAATGAATATCAATCTCTTTCCTCGTGGCCCTTCCTCCCAGTGCCATGTTATCATCCTTCACCGACACGAAATGCATTGCCACCGGACGGCCCGGCATACGGCCGTACACATGTGTGGCGAAGAGTGAGTGGACCTCTGGCCTACGGGTTCGCTCCCACTGGCGGCTGTCGCGGATCTTCTTTCCGTCGCGGTTGCGCAGCAGCTCGGGCAATGCATGACTGCCGACCTTCGACTCGTCGTAGTTGAAATCCTGCGTGCTTGCTGCCAGTCCAAAGCCTAAGAGCACTAATATGTGACCAATGGCTCTTGCAGAAATAAAATATCGATTCTTTAAATTAAACATACCATGAAGTAAATTTTCATATAATATATGCAACATAAGTGGTGCGCACTGCATCAGCGCAAGATGGTCAGATATCCTGCCATCCGTTTGCGGCCGTTTTTCGGATCTATGATATAGTAGTACGTACCAGTAGGAATTGGGATGCCCCGTTGCGTACCATCCCATGGTTTATTATATCCAGTAGATTGGAATATCAGCTGACCGCTTGTTGAGAAGACTTCAACAAGGCAGTCTGGGTATTGATTTAGAAAGCGTACATCCCAAGTGTCATTGACGGCGTCTCCATTGGGTGTAAATGTGTTCGGCGGAGAAGGCAGTCGTAGTACGGTCATGCGCATCTCGTCTTGTGAGATGCAGGCGCCTCTTCCAGTGACGGAAAGTCGATATTCACGGTCATCTTTTGGACGTATGATGGTAGGTGTAAGTGCAGTTGGGTCGCTAAGAAAATCTTCCGGAGACCAACGGTACGAGACGATGCTACCGCTGGCAGTCGAGCCCATGCGTTTCTGTCCGTCGTCAAGAACGTAAAGGTCAGGTCCGGCATCTACCTTCGGATATGAATAAATGCGTACAGACTTCACTGAAGTGTCAGAAAGGCATCCGATGGAGGTCTTTACAAACAGCGTAATCTGGTAAGTACCTTCTGTCTGGTAACGATGCTGCCGTGTAGATGTATTTGCTGTAAAACCGTCGCCAAGGCTCCAGTACCATTCTAAAATGCTTCCGTAGCCAGCAATACTACTATCCCGGAGCTTTACTTCTATGCCTGTACATGCGGAATCATCGCTATAAAATCGAGCATTGGGTCTGTCGAAGATATCGGAGAAATTGCGTGTCAAGGAATCCCGGCAGCCTGGCTGGCTGGTGGCGAATAGCGTAACTGGGTAGTTTCCCTTCGCATAGTATGTATGCTTTCCATCCCGAGCCATCGAGCCTCCAGGCGCAGCCGGGTCTCCAAAATTCCATTGATAAGCCAGGGGAGCATCACTGTTGTGGGCGATTGTAGTGCTGTTGGTAAAGACGGCTGCAGCCACCGGCAGGCATACCTGTGGGAGCGAGAAGGATGGCTTTGGCAGAGGTCTGATCTTCAGGGTGCTGTCGAAAGGAGTTGAAGTGCAGCTATATTCTGAAGTTACGGATAGACGTACACGATAATCTTTCCAATCAGTGTACACATGTCTGTGTACGCCACCTGTTGTAAGGGTATCAGGTTGGGAACCGTCCCCAAAGTCCCAAACCCATCGGGTGATTAATCCCGTTGTAGGAGAGGACCGGTCTATGAAGGGAATAATGTTGCGTTCGCAAAGGGTGTCGGCCGGTCTAAAGCCAGCTATGGGTAAGGGCCATACTCGGATGGGCATCCATTGCGAGTCGCGACATCCTTGTGGTGTAACCAATCGGTAAATGATCGGATGCAACCCCACACCCGCCTGTGAGGGATCGAGCCAACCGGTCATGCTAACCCCTGGTCCGGAGAAGATGCCAACGCCCGGCACGTTCGGGTTGAAACTGGTTTGTGTAATCTGTCGGCCCGGAGCATTGAGGCAGATACTAGGCAGGCTGTCGAAGCGAATTTTCGGGCTGGCGAGCACCGTGACCGACTTCGTCATCGTTTTGCTGCACGAGGAGGCGTCCCCCGAATATGCCCGCAAGGTGATGTTGACGTTTTTGGACATGGGTGTTTGGAAGTCGGGGTATCTGTAGGCATAGACTTTGCCCACATAAGGGTCCTCGTCGGTTGTCTTGATCGAGGGGTCGGCTACATCCCATAAGACCTCTAGGCGAGTGATATCACCAAAGTCTACCAGCGAGAGGTTGCGGATGCGTATCGAGTCGTTTGAGCAGAGCGTGTCGGGCCGAAGGATAATGAAATTGGGCAGTGGGTTGCTGCCGTTTACCTTGAAAGTCTGTGTCAGGGAGTCTGTACAGCCTCGAGAATCGACGATGAGCTTCACGGAGTATAAGTCCGACTTCCGGTACTTCACGGCGGGGTCCTTCTCGGTGGTGTTGGTGTTAGTGAAGACTGGCCCTGGACTGACCGGCGTCGCGCCAGCGTTGAAGTCCCACCGGTAGGTGAAAGCATTGAACCCATCCGGACTTCGGGTGGTGTCGATGAAGCGGGCACTGGCGTCGTCCAAGCACACTTTGGGCACGATGAATCCTGGCTTAGGAAAGGGGGTGACGGTGAAGCCGGCTGCGCGGAAGGTGTCGCTCACACAGCCCGTTTGTGATTCGACAACGAGCCGAATGTCCTTGGCACCCCAGGTGTTGTAGGAGGTTGACTGTGGGGTGGGATTGTTGAATTCTCGGAATCCGCCGCCGTCGGCCAGGTCCCATCTCCACTTCACGATCGTGCCCTGTATGATGGTAGAGGCGTCGGAGAGGGTGAGTGTCTTGTTCACGCAGGTGACGGCGGGCGTGAGGTAGCGCGCCTGCGGCACGGCGGAGAGGAGGAAGCTTTTGGCCGTATCATCGGACAGGCATCCTAGGGCGGACCGTACGCGAAGGCTAACGGAGTGTCTGCCCGGCTGGCCGAATCGTATGCGTGGCTGGAAGGCTGCTGTCGTGTCCATGACTCCTTTGGGTCCGAAGTTCCAGAGGGCTCGGATTGTTCCACTGGAGAGGTTGGTGAATCGGGCACTGTCGGTTTCGCAGCCATTTGTTTGTATGGTGAAATCAGCGTTGGGTTGATCGATGGATATGCGGATCGACTTGCTGGATACGCCGCAACCTGCAGTGGTGGTTGTGACTGTATAAACGCCAGTGTCGCGTACGGTGAAGGAAGGAATTCGAAGGGTCATATCGCTGCTTGAGAAGTTGTTGGGGCCTACCCATGCATATGTTGTGGCTTCGAAGCTTTGTGCACGCAGTGCCAGTGGGGCCTTATAGCAGAACACGATAGAATCCCGCACATCTAAGAGGGGCCTGTTCGGATCAAGGAAGTTGATCAGGTTCGGGCTGAACTCGGAAAAGTAACCATATTTCGTGGTTGTGATATAGGTTCCCTGAATCACACCGATATGGAACTTGCCCGCAGTATTTTCTATCACAACGGGGCTGTTTGTGCCTGCGACACTGGTAGGCACCGAGAGTCGAGCTACAGACCATTGACCGCTTGTACCAGGTACCGGCTGGAACTGGGTCGCATCGATCCAGGTATTGGAGCCGTTGAGTAAGAAACTATTTACAATCGATGAAGGGGATAGTACATTGAGGTAGAAGTTCTGGCTGGCGGAGGCGCGGGTAATGTTTACTTGTGTTGAGCCCGTGCACTTGATGGAGGGGATGACAGCGCCTCCCAACTCACAGCCGATGCCTGTGATGTGGAAGACCTGGACAGGCTTGCTGGATTGAACATAGGTAGACAACGCAGAGAGTTGTCCTTTGTAGACATCCCCCCGTTGGACAAGGTTGGCGACTATCACGCCGTCTACGGATATGATGGTGTTATCCTGAGTGGCAAAAACGTAGTACGCGTCAGGGTTTGATGCGAGGTAACCTTTGGTGAGGATATATTCCTTGCCGGCAATTGCGTCGGGGATGAGCTGGTCGCCAGCCGTATCCCCACAACTTTGGCCAGGTAGGAATATGGAGTCATCTTTGGTGGAAATGGCTATGGGCTTGTTGGATCGAATCATTGTACCCCCTGGCTTTAGTGAGCCTACAGAGGATGCCGACGACAGTACGTAGGTCTCTCCCCGATTCAGCGAGATGATGAAATCCAAGGGCTGCCCTGTCAGTAGGTTGCGAGCTGTCACTGAAACTTGTGTCCCATCCTGCGTGGCAAGCAATATGATGTCTGCTGTATAGTTGACTGTGGCGGTGCTGGGCCTGTTGGGAAAATCCATTTGTAATGGCACGGTGAATTCCTTCCCAAGGGCATTCAGGCCTTTGAGGGCGTAGAGGTCGCTGTTCCTGTCGTGGTTGATGTCGTAGTATACCGAGATGCGATTGTTCGCGACGATGTACAGTCCCTTCTTCAAAACAGTGTTTACCGTGCCGTTTTCAATGAGGTCGATGAATGGCGTCAAGTCTACCGAGGTAGAGCTGTTTGCGGGGAGGGTAACGACCAAGGGTATGAAGCTGCTGTTGGCAGGTATGGAGACGGTGACGGTTGCAGGGTTGTCGGCAGAGGCGATCCGGAGAAGGATGGGTCGGTCGCCATGAGTTTGTTGAAGGTCAGGAGCGGCGAACCAGAATTCGGTATCAGACTGCCCATGAGCTTGCCATACGCTAAGGCTGGCAAGGAGGGTTAAAAGGGCTTTTCTAAAAATTACCATGTGGTGCACCTTTGGGCTGGGCCGCTAATAGCAACAACTACCTACTTCTCATGGTATGCTAGGACTAGGGCTCTGGTTTTATTTATGTTCGGGCGTATTGATTTTTTGACATATAAGTCAAGGTCATACTTATAAAAGAAAGTTACTGTAAAAAAGGAGGCAACATGAGGGTTGCCTCCTTTTTTGTAGTCCATAAGAGTTTGATATCAAATAAAATAGCGCATAATATTCATGCAATTAAGTAAAATTCGAAATCTGTTTTATTCGAGAATTGAGGGATCGAAACATATATACAAAAAATATCTCATTTCAGTTTTGAGCAATTAGTTAATGATTTATTAACGTAGTAGAAACAATTTCCTAATATGACAGGAATATTTTGCGCCCACAAAATACATTTATTTTGCGTAAGATCTATAATCTCAGCGTTGTCTTATTTATATGCTTGAGCAGCGTTGCGCAGCGTGCTAATTTTCAATTGAAAATTAAGGATATCGATAATTTAAATCTCCCTGGGGCCTCAGTACAACTCAATCCAGGAAAGTGGGGAGGCGTCACAAATCCACAGGGGGAATTATTTTTAGTTGATATGCCACCGGGTAATTATAAATTATCAATTAGTTATATCGGATTTGAGAAGTTGGAAAAAGAGATTGTACTAAAGAACGGAAACAATATCTTTTCTGAACAAATCATCAATTTGGCTGTGACTAATAGCGAAGTTGTTGTGATGGGAGATCGTTTGAAAGGTCAGTCAAAAGCACTGAGTCAGCAAAAAAATAGTGGTAACATCACAAACATTATCAGCGCCGACCAGATGGGCCGTTTTCCGGATGCAAACATTGGTGATGCGGTTAAACGGGTACCTGGTATTACGATGCAAAACGACCAGGGCGAGGCAAGAAATATTATCATAAGAGGGATGGGGCCAGAGTTTAATGCGGTAACTTTTAATGGTGAGCGCATACCATCAGCCGAAGGGGATAATCGCCGAATTCAAATGGACTTAATACCCGCCGACATGGTACAAACGGTTGAGGTGAATAAAACATTAACTGCAGATATGGATGCCGATGCAATTGGTGGTTCCGTAAATATGGTTAGCCGCCAAGCTCCAAATGGTTTACGTATTTCCGGCACTATGGCTGGTGGTATTAACCCCATAAGGGATGGTATGATTGGTACATACAATTTTATCATCGGAAATCGTAAAGCCAACAGTAAGTTGGGATATATGATTAGTGGTTCACATAACAGAAATGTATTTGGTTCAGATAATGTTGAAGCTGTGTGGAGTAAGGATGCCAATGGTAAACCATTTGTTAGTAATCATGACATACGCATCTATGATTTAATTCGTATTCGGCGTAGTTTGGCAACTACATTGGATTATAAAATAAGCCCACTGCACAATATCAGTTTTACTAGTTCATATAACTGGCGCGATGATAAAGAAAACCGCTTTCGTTTGCGCCATCGTTATCGTGGTAATGTCGAAAATCCAATTCCTGCTGATCTTATTTATGATGCTGCAGGTAATATTTCAGGATATAAAAACGGAGAGGTGTTGCGTCAAACAAAGGGGGGTATCGATAATATCCGAAATGAAAGTAGACGTTTGGAGGATCAACGCGTTCGTTCTTTTGCTGTAAATGGTAATCACGTATTTGGAAAACTTAAATCTGACTGGTGTATTCAGTGGGCTAAAGCATCTGAAGTTAGACCTAATGAACGCTATTTTGCGATGGGTCGTCGTAGCATTCAGGTATTTCAAAATATAAACGATCCAAGAAAGCCCCAGGCATTCGATAATACAGCGCTATCTGCTTATACACGCCTTGGGGAACTTACGGAAGAGTTTCAGGATCAATATGAGCGTGATGTGAACGCAAAGCTCAATTTTGAACTTCCTACTACCCTGGTTAAGAATCGAAAGGGTAAGTTTCGATTCGGATTGCGGTTGAGAACGAAAGAAAAAATTAGGGATAACAGTTTTTATTCCTACAAGCCTGTCACTACAATTCCAAATATTAGCGTAGTGCCATTGATTGATAAAACTAATCCTAATATTTATGTAGGTAGTGCATTTGTAGCTGGTAACTTTATTGATCCACGTCATCTTGGCGGCCTTCAATTTAAAAATGCATTATTATTTACTGAAACTGATGAGCCTTCAAAGTATTTAGCAGAAAATTATAGCGCAAATGAAATCATTACTGCAGGTTTCTTGGAGTTTAATCAAAGCTTTAGTGATCGTTTTTCTGCTCGTTTTGGTCTAAGGTTAGAAAATACCTCAATCAACTACACTGGAAATATTGTTGAAGCAGAAAAGTACTTAAAGGGTGTGGTAAAGCTATCAAACAGCTATCTCGACGTGCTTCCATCTGTAAATTTACGCTATGAAGCTGAAAAAGATTTTATAATCAAAGCGGCATGGACAAACGGGTTGGCAAGACCTAAATATTACGATTTGGTTCCTTATTTTAATCTTAATCCTAATGATCTTGAACTTTCGGCGGGCAATCCCTCCTTGAGTCCAGTGCGATCTTCAAACTTGGATCTGATGTTCGAAAAGTACTTTAAATCTGTGGGTATTATTTCGGGAGGTGTCTTTTATAAAAGTATTGATCGCTTCTTCTATACTTACATAGATAATAATTACACCCAATCGAAGTTTGTTACAGACTTTCCTGGAGTAAACAATCCAATTGAACCGGGTGAAAATTGGGCTTTTTCACAGCGTAGAAATGGCGATGGTGCCGATGTCTTCGGTTTTGAAACTGCCATACAACGTCAGCTTGACTTTTTACCTGGTTTCTGGAAAGGTATAGGTATTTACCTGAACTATACCTATACCTACTCAAAGGCAAGCGGTATTTATAATGGCAGTGGTTCACTCATCAGAAGCAACGTAAAATTACCAGGGGCAGCGCCGCATATGTTCAATGCATCTATTTCATATGAAACAAAGAAGTTTGTTCTGCGTATCTCCGCTAACTATACTTCATCTTATGTAGATGATAGTGATGATGCAGGTTATAATGCTAATCCCTTCTTCGACCGATACTATGATCAGCAATTTTTTCTGGATGCTAATGCTTCCTATGCTTTTTCAAAAAAACTACGTTTGTTTGCTGAAGCAAATAATTTGACTAATCAACCTTTGCGTTACTTTCAGGGCGATCGCTCGAGAACAGCTCAGCTCGAGTATTATGGTTCACGCTTTAATGCTGGATTAAAATTTGATTTAAATAAGTAAAATATTTTACACCCACACCGGGAAAATAATCCGGGTCTTTTTTTATGAAAATACACATACTGCATTCATACGTTTTTTTTTTGATCAATACATGTATTTCATCTGGTTGTTATGGGCAGAAACCGGTCAATGCAAATAGTCCAGTACAGCCTGCTGTAATTACCCAGAAGGTATATGATGATAGTGATGATCCTGCCATCTGGATTAATCCCACCGATTTGAGCCGTTCTCTTGTTATAGGAACAGATAAGCACAGTGTAAATGGGGGATTATATGTTTTTCTTTTAAACGGGAAGATAGATAGCAGTCGCACCAGAATTGGCATGAAAAGGGTTAATAATGTGGATGTAATTAATGGGTTTGTATGGGGAGATTCAACCATTGATATCGCCGTAGCTACCGAGCGCGATCGTAATTGCATACGGGTCTTCAAACTGCCTGAAATGAAGCCGATTGATGGTAACGGTATTAAGGTATTTGTTGGAGAAAAAGAGCGTAGTCCTATGGGTATTGCATTATATAAAAGAAGTTCTGATAAAGCTGTTTTTGCTATTGTTAGTCGAAAAAATGGTCCTCGTGATGGATACTTAGCCCAATACAAACTTCAGTTTGATGGTCGTGATCGCGTTGTTGGAATAATGGAACGCCATTTTGGAAAGTTTTCTGGTAAAAAAGAAATAGAGTCACTTGCAGTTGATCATGATTTGGGCTATTTGTATTATAGTGATGAACAGTTTGGCATTAGAAAGTATCACGCCGACCCGAAGAAGGGTGATGAAGAGTTGGCAGTTTTTGGTAAAAGAGTATTTAAGGAAGATAATGAAGGAATTTCAATTTATACGCTGGATTCCAGCACAGGTTATATATTAGTATCCGACCAATCTAATAATTCATTTCAAGTGTATAGTCGTATCGGTACTAAGTACAACAAGCACGAACACAAATTTATTACTAGTATCGCTGTGGCTGCTAATCAAAGTGATGGGAGTGAAATTACTTCAGTGAGTTTACCCGGTTTTGAAGGCGGCATGTTAGCTGCAATGAGTACTGAGGGTACTTTTCATTTTTATCGTTGGAAAGATATCGCAAAGGCAGGTGGGCTAGAAGTTAAGTAATGATTGAAGACATTAAGAGCGCTCTTAAGTATTGATTAGAAAATAAAGTAATTGCCCATCTGGATGTTTTGTTCTTCTTTGCAAGTATAAATTACAATCCCCGGCAATTGCCGGGGATGTTTGTAGCCCGTAGGGGAATCGAACCCCTCATTCCTCCGTGAAAGGGAGGCGTCTTAACCGATTGACCAACGGGCCAAATTGTTTGAATAGGTGTGCAATGATACAACAGACTTGTACATAACCCAAAATCCTAGCGAATAAAACCACATCAGGTCGGGATCACGCATCTAGGTCTAGAGCAGCTTTGCGGTCAATCCCATACCTTTGTCTCCCATTTATCAATCGAAAACAACGACCCACGCATGAGCAGTGTTAAAGTTGCTATCAATGGTTTTGGCCGCATCGGCCGTCTTGTATTCCGCCAAATTTACAACCTCCAGGGGATTGACGTGGTGGCCATCAACGACCTCACCAGCCCTAAGGTGCTGGCACACCTTCTGAAATACGATACCGCTCAGGGCCGCTTTGAGGCGGCAGTCACCGCAGGCGAGGGTTCTATCCTTGTCAACGGAGAAGAGATCCGCATCTATGCACAGAAGGATCCTGCTCAGATTCCATGGAGTTCTCATGGGGTTGATGTGGTCCTGGAATGTACTGGCTTTTTCACCGACCGTGATAAGGCAGCTGCCCACCTGTCGGCGGGCGCCCGCAAGGTAGTGATCTCGGCCCCTGCGACCGGAGACCTCAAGACCATTGTTTTCAATGTAAACCACGATACGCTCGATGGTTCAGAGTCCATCATCAGCTGTGCTTCCTGTACGACCAATTGCCTAGCCCCCATGGCCAAGGTCTTAGATGACACTTACGGGATTGTCACCGGACTGATGACGACCGTACATGCCTACACCAACGATCAGAACACCCAAGATGCCCCGCATGCCAAAGGTGACCTCCGCCGCGCAAGAGCTGCCGCCCAGAATATCGTGCCAAACAGCACCGGTGCAGCCAAGGCCATCGGTCTGGTACTTCCTGGCCTGAAAGGTAAGCTCGACGGCACCGCCCAGCGGGTGCCCACCCTGACCGGCTCCCTGACAGAGCTCACGGTCGTACTTGGTAAGAAGACTACAGCCGAAGAAATCAACGCTGCCATGAAGGCGGCCGCCAATGAGAGCTACGGTTATACTGAGGATGAGATCGTCAGCAGTGATGTGATCGGCATCTCTTATGGCTCCCTGTTCGATGCCACACAGACCAAGGTCCAGACGATGGGCGACACACAGCTGGTCCGGACGGTCGCCTGGTACGACAACGAGATGAGCTACGTCAGCCAGCTGGTCCGGACGGTGGACTATTTTGCCAAACTGATCTCAAAGTAATTCCAGCCATGCTTCGAGTGCACCCACAAGGGATGCCCACGGGGACTATATGCTCGTCAAGTAAATCCGCTTTCCATGTCCCGATTTGCATCTTTCGATTTTTCCGGCCATACAGCCTTGTTACGCGTTGATTTCAACGTCCCACTCGATGAGGCCTTCCGCATCACCGACGACACCCGCATCACGGCGGCACTCCCCACGATCCGAAAGATCCTTTCCGATGGTGGCAGTGTGATTTTGATGAGCCACCTGGGAAGGCCTAAGGACGGGCCTTCCGACAAATATTCCCTACGGCATCTGATGCCTCACCTGCATTCGCTTCTCACCGGTGCCGATCTGCTGTTTGCCACCGATTGCATCGGTCCGGCGGCAGTGGCTGCCGCAACATCCCTGAAGGCGGGCGAGGTGCTGCTTCTTGAGAATCTTCGTTTCCACAAAGAAGAAGAAAAGGGTGATGCGGCCTTTGCCCGTGCCCTGGCAGGCCTGGGAGACGTATACGTCAACGATGCTTTCGGGACAGCCCACCGCGCACATGCCTCTACGGCTGTGATGGCAGCCGAATTCCCACGGGAGCGCCGCATGTTCGGACTGTTGATGGAGGCAGAAGTCGCCAGTGCTGAGCGTGTTCTACACCAAGCTCAATCGCCCTTCGCAGCCATCATCGGCGGGGCCAAGGTCTCTGATAAGATCCTCATCATTGAGAATCTGCTGGAGCGCGCTACGGACATCTTGATCGGTGGAGGGATGGCCTACACCTTTCTGAAAGCGCAAGGCGGACACATCGGTCAGTCCATCTGCGAGACTGACCGCCTCGACACCGCTCGGGAGATCCTAGAGAAGGCAGCCGCCAAAGGCGTACGCCTGCACCTCCCCCAGGATTCCATCCTGGCAGATCGGTTTGACACCGCTGCCCAAACATCGGTGGCTCCTTCTGCAGCCATCCCAGACGGATGGATGGGCCTTGACATCGGCCCGGAGGCCAGGCGTAGTTTCACCGAGGTAATCCATCAGGCCCGGACAATCCTGTGGAACGGACCTATGGGCGTCTTCGAGATGGAAGCTTTCCAGGAGGGGACCCTTGCCATCGCCGAAGCAGTGGCTTCTTCCACCCGTCAAGGTGCCTACTCGCTGGTAGGAGGGGGCGACAGCGTCGCCGCCGTCAACCGCTTCGGATTTGCCGGGCAGGTCAGTTACGTCTCCACTGGCGGTGGAGCCATGCTCGAATTTTTCGAAGGAAAGACGCTGCCGGGCATCGCAGCCATCAGGTAGCACTGTCCGGCCGATCTGCACGTGGGTCATGCAACCTTTCCGCCTTTCCGCCTATCTTTAATGTACATAAACTTATTCCATCGTATATGAACACAAAAAACATTGTTCTACTGGCCATCATCGGCGGCATCCTTCTCTTGGGCGGTTGTGGCTGCTCTGGCTATAACAATATGGTCTCCCAGGATCAGAATGTAAAGAGCGCCTGGGGCAAAGTTCAGAGCGACTACCAGCGTCGTTCCGACCTCATCCCCAACCTCGTGAGCACGGTCAAAGGATCAGCAGATTTTGAAAAATCAACCCTCGAAGCCGTGATCGGCGCACGCGCTAAGGCCACGCAGACGGTCATAGACCCTGCCAACCTTAACCCGGAAAATATCGCTAAGTACCAGCAGGCGCAGGGAGAGTTGTCCGGAGCGCTGAGCCGGCTGCTCGTCACGGTCGAACAGTACCCCAACTTGAAAGCCAATCAAAACTTCCTGGACCTGCAGGCACAGCTCGAAGGCACTGAGAACCGTATTAAAACGGCCCGGAATGATTTCAACGACGCCGTGAAATCTTATAACACGACCATCAAGACCTTCCCCAACGTGATCATCGCCGGCATATTCGGCTTCACCGAGAAAGGCTACTTTAGTGCCGATGCTGGAGCAGAGAAGGCTCCCACCGTCAACTTTAGCAAATAATCTCCAGCCGATGGCCTTGCTTGACCTCTTCCGCGGGCGCAGCGCAAAACGCAATTTCTCTCCTGCCGAGGAGGAGCGGGTCGTGGCGGCCATTCGCGAAGCGGAAGCCCGCACCAGCGGAGAGATCCGCGTCTATATCGAACATCGCTGCCGCTATGTTGACCCTCTCGACCGCGCGATGGAGGTATTTCTCCAGCTGAAGATGGAGCAGACGCGGGAGCGCAATGGGGTACTCCTTTACCTTGCCATGAAAGACCGTCAGCTGGCCGTATTCGGCGATGAGGGCATTCATCAGAAAGTCGGCTCTGAATTCTGGAACCAGGAAGTCGCCAAGATTCTCTCCGCCTTCCGGGAAGACAAGAAAGTAGAAGGGCTAGTAGACATCGTGCGCGACCTGGGGGAGGCGTTGGTGACCCATTTCCCTTACCACGACCAGGATCGGAACGAACTCTCAGACACCCTCGTATTCGGCGCATGAGTAGAAAGACGCTACTACCCTTGCTGCTCCTGCTGGCACAGACCATCACGGCCCAGATCGAGCAGTATATCCCTGAAAGACCCAGTCCGCAGCGCCTGGTGAACGACTTCACCGGCACCCTCTCAGCTGACCAAAAACAGGCCCTAGAGCAGAAGCTCAAGCAATATGATGACACGACCTCCAATCAGGTGGCGGTCGTCATCATCCCTACGACCGGCGACTATGACATCTCCGAAGTAGCTATACAACTCGGCCGCACATGGGGCGTCGGCAATGCCAAAAGTAACAACGGAGTTGTACTGCTCATCGCCAAAGACGACCGGAAGCTGTTCATCGCCCCTGGATACGGACTGGAAGGGGCGATTCCGGATATTACCGCCCGGCATATCATAGAAGAGCAGATCAAGCCCAACTTCCGGGAAAATGATTTCTACCGAGGCATCGACTACGGAACCGATGCCATCATGCAGGCCGCAGCCGGAGAATACGCCGTTCCTCCAGGCTACAAAGACCGTGGGCAGGGCGATGACGAGGGCTTGATCGGAGTCCTGGTCGTTTTTGTGTTGATTTTTCTCTTCGTCATCATGGGAGCTCGGCAAAAGGCTAGAGGTGGCTCTTTTATGAGTGGCCGTGGCTATCGCAACTGGAATGGTCCTTCGACGTTCTTTCCTCCCAGTAGTTTTGGCAGCAGCTCTGGCAGCAGTGGTGGGGGTTTTGGGGGCTTTGGCGGCGGCAGCTTCGGTGGGGGCGGTGCAGGCGGCAGTTGGTGACTTGCCGGCATAGGATGAATGCAAAAAAACATAGAAGCCGAAACTTCCCCGCAGTTGTCATACCCCATTTCCTGCTCAACAGACTTAAGAAAGTCCCTGGCCTTCTCTTCGACTCTGTCCTGTTGACCTGCGGCTTCCTCTGTCCCCGTCGTTGTCTGGGGGACGGCAGCTGTCCGGCCGACTAGCGACCGCATCCTGAATCTCCAGTAGCTTTGTGTTCGATGAGATCTGCCACCGTCAAGGAGATCAAAGACGAGCTGTCTGCCCTCCCACACAAGGAGCTGGTGGCACTCTTGCAACGCCTGGCCCGTTTCAAGAAAGACAATAAGGAGCTGTTGACCTACCTGCTTTTTGAATCTACGGACCTCGACGGATACCTCACGGCTATCCGTCAGGAAATGCTGGAGGGGATGTTGGACATCCGCCCCTGGCAGTCCTGGCTCGCCAAGAAGACCATCCGCAAGACACTACGCATCGCTATGAAGCATATCCGGCTCTCCTCCTCCCGACAGGCGGAGGCCGACCTGCTGCTGCATTTCATCCGGCTCGTGCTAGACAGCGGCATCGATCTATCCACCAACCTGGTCGTGCTCAACCTCTGCCATGTCCAGGCCCGCAAGGCCCGGGCTGCCATCGAGGCCCTGCATGAAGACTTGCAATTTGAATATCGCTTGGCCTGCGAGCAGCTAGAGCTGAGCCTGCCGGATGCCCCCCGCCGGGAGCGGTAGACCACCCACGATTGTCTGCAGGGGCGGGGCCGGAAAGATTTTGGGCAGCATGCTCTATATTCGCCGTAATCTTCTACCTGTTGCCCGGCAACAGCCACCCAACCGACGAACCTCATGGGACCGGCCTCGATGATCATCCTCACGCTTGCTGCCATCGTCTTCTCCGTAATAGCCATCCTCGCCTCCCGCATGGTGGTGAAAGGATCCTGGAACCCGCAGAAGGGTGAGGCCTATGAGTGCGGCATCCCCACGCAGGGGCAGACCTGGATACAATTCCAGGTGGGCTACTACCTTTTTGCACTCA
Organism: Bacteroidota bacterium; assembly: GCA_016868815.1. Taxonomy (GTDB): domain Bacteria; phylum Bacteroidota; class Bacteroidia; order Chitinophagales; family Chitinophagaceae; genus Pollutibacter. Next base: position 41,415 of record VGFQ01000001.1, on the reverse strand, counting down.
TCTTCCTAGTCTTCGACGTAGAACTCATATTCCTCTATCCCTGGGCGGTCGTGGTCAAAGAAATCGGCTGGCCGGCCCTCGTAGAGATCGTGATCTTTTTTGTCATTCTGTTCCTGGGGTTTCTATATGCCCATAAGGTGAAGGCACTGACCTGGAAGTAAATCATCGTAAGCATGCATGATGTGGACGGAAAATGACTGATATGACACAAACAGTGACGAACTATACAGACAAGCAGCCTGCCAAGTTCCCAGGGCTGGTGCAGGAGACGCCGGGTGGCGGCATCCTCTCAGGCCCCCTGGACGATGTGGTGAACTGGGCGCGCAGCAACTCCCTCTGGCCGCTCACCTTCGCCACCAGCTGTTGCGGCATCGAGATGATGTCGACGGCTGCGGCCAAATATGACTTTGCCCGCTTTGGATTCGAAGTGGCCAGGGCTACGCCCCGGCAGGCCGATGTGATCATCATCGCCGGCACCATTGTCAACAAGATGGCACCTGTCCTCAAACGGCTCTACGACCAGATGGCAGACCCCAAATACGTCATCGCGATGGGTGCTTGTGCCATCAGCGGAGGTCCCTTCTTCTATAATACTTACTCCGTAGTCAAAGGAGCTGATCATGTTATCCCGGTCGATGTCTACGTCGCCGGCTGCCCGCCGCGCCCCGAAGCCTTGCTGCATGCTTTGATTACGCTGCAAGAGAAAATCCGTCTCGGGATACGCGAACGGGTCGATATCGACGGTACCAAGATCTGAGGGGGACGAGCATGCAAGGCGGCCGAGACCTGCTGAAAACAACCACATGACAAACGAAGAGCTCATCGCCCGCCTACAGGACATCGACCCATCAATCTCTGTCGATGCGGGGGAATGGCCGAATGCCCATATAGAGGCGACCGCCTGGCCTGTCCTGGCACCTGCCCTACGACTATGCGACGAGCTGGCCTTCGACTATCTCTTCTGCCTGACCTGTGTCGACTGGAAGACACATCTCACTATGGTCTACCACCTCACATCGACCCGACACCGGCATCACTTGGTGGTCAAGTCGAAGCTTGACCGGGAAGCGCCCTCCATCCGAACCGTATCTGACATCTGGCGTACCGCCGAGTTTCACGAACGGGAGGTCTTTGAGATGTTCGGCGTGCATTTCGAGGAACATCCCGATCTACGCAAGCTTATCCTGCCCGACGACTGGCAGGGCTATCCGCTGCGCAAGGATTATGAGGACCCCGTCAATATGATTAAACTCTAACGAAGGCCGCATGGTCGAAGAAATTGGCACGACAGAACAAGGCGACCTCATCATCAACGTAGGCCCGCAGCACCCCGCCACCCATGGCGTGCTGCACCTCGTGATCACTCTCAACGGGGAGACCGTCAAGAAGGTAGAACCCCACCTAGGATATATTCACCGCTCTATCGAAAAGATGTGCGAAAGCCTCTCCTACCGGCAGTTCATCTATTCGACTAGCCGGATGGATTATCTCTCTTCGCATATCAATAACCATGGCTGCGCATTAGCCGTGGAGAAGGCCCTGCAACTCGAAGTGCCGGGGCGCGCCCAGGTTATCCGTGTGCTGATGGACGAGCTGACACGCATTGCATCGCATGTCCTCTGGTGGGGAGCCATGGCCATGGACATCGGAGCTTTCACCCCCTTCTTCCATGCCTTCCGGGAGCGTGAGATGATCAACGACATCATGGAAGAGACCTGTGGCGCCCGCCTCACCATGAACTATATGGTGCCCGGCGGGGTGATGTTCGACCTGCATCCCAACTTTTACGGGCGGGTGAAAGCATTCATTCGTCAGTTCCACAAGAAGCTGCCGGAATACGACGAGCTCGTCACCGGCAATACAATCTTCCGCTCGCGGACCCGCGGCGTAGGCGTGCTCTCCAAGGAGGACGCCATCTCTTATGGCTGCAGCGGTCCTACAGCCCGCGCCAGCGGCGTTGACTGCGACATCAGGAAGCTCTTTCCATATGAGGGATATGGCAAACTTCAATTCGAGCAACCTTTGGCGACAGAAGGAGATACCTACGATCGCTACATGGTGCGCATGCATGAAATGCGGCAGTCGCTCTCCATCCTCGAGCAGCTCATCGACAACATCCCGGAAGGGGACTTCCAGGCCAAGACCAAGGCTGTGCTGAAACTTCCAAAGGGTGAGTTCTACTCGCGCGTCGAAACTGCCAGGGGTGAATTCGGAGTCTATATTGTGAGCGAAGGCGGCACGACGCCCTACCGCATCAAATACCGATCTCCCGGCTTCTCCAACCTGAGTGCGCTTGACCATGTGGTGCGCGGTCAGAAGATCGGCGACCTGGTGGCCATCATGGGGAGTTTCGACCTGGTCATACCTGATATCGATCGATAACCAATCGTGCATGCATCGCCCGTGATGCATGCACGATTTGAACAACATACTATGTGGAGTTTTGCAGCACTGGCCGACCTGATTCATGAGGAGCTCAATGCCCAGCTCGACCCTTCCTGGGTGCTGGCTGTAGAGATGATCCTTGTTGGCCTTTCTGCCATCGGCCTCTTCGCCCTCCTGGGGCTGGTGTTGGTGTTGATGGAGCGAAAAGTCTCTGCCTTCATGCAGATACGCTTAGGCCCCAACCGGGTCGGGCCTGCAGGCTTGCTGCAGACCTTGGCAGATACACTTAAGTTGCTCGTCAAAGAGGGCATCACGCCCAACGGAGTCGATCGCCTCATGTTCAACGGTGCCCCCTTCATCGCGATGATTGCGGCCATGCTGCTGCTGGCACCCATCGCTTTTGCCCGTGATTTCCAGATCTGGGATCTCAACATCGGCGTCCTCTATGTCTCTGCTGTCTCCTCGCTGAACGTGATCGCCATCTTGATGGCGGGATGGAGCAGCAATAATAAATACTCACTGCTGGGTGCGATGCGCAGCGGTGCACAGATCGTCAGCTACGAGCTATCGGCAGGGCTCTCGGTTTTGACGATCGTCGTGCTGGCCGGCAGCCTGCAAATGTCTGAGATCGTGGCCTCCCAGGCAGATGGCTGGTGGGTTTTCAAAGGGCACGTCCCAGCGCTGCTGGCCTTTGTTATCTTTCTCATCGCAGCAACGGCGGAGACAAATCGAGCACCTTTCGACCTTTCGGAAGCGGAATCGGAGCTCACCGCGGGCTTCCATACGGAGTATTCAGGCATGAAGTTCGCGCTGTTCTTCCTGGCGGAATATATCAACGTATTCATCGTCTGTGCCATCGGCGCGACCCTGTTCCTGGGTGGGTGGATGCCGCTGCATATCGGACATTGGGCGGGTTTCAACCAAGTGATGGATTGGATTCCTTCCTCTATCTGGTTCTTTGGAAAGACCTTCTTCCTCATATTTGTCATCATGTGGTTCCGTTGGACTTTCCCAAGGCTGCGCATCGACCAGTTGCTCGACCTCGAGTGGAAATACCTCCTGCCCATCGGGATGGTCAACATCCTGCTCGTAACGGCGGTGGCGATCCTAGGATGGCATTTCTGAGGATGGTGTAATCTTAAAATCGACATGTTCCTGAAAGAATACATATCCGACATCACCGGTGCCGTCGGCTCCCTGCTCAAAGGGATGCGCCGCACCGGCTACTACTTTCTGCACCGTGGCGAAGCCATCACGCAGCAGTACCCGGACAATCGCGACCACATGGGCCTGCCGGAGCGCTTCCGCGGAGAAGTTGTCATGCCCCACAATGAGCAGAACGAACACCGCTGCACCGGCTGTACGGCCTGTGAGCTGGCCTGCCCCAACGGTACCATCAAGGTGGTGACCAAATTTGAGGTTAACGCCGAAGGCAAGCGAAAGAAGGCAGTGGACCGGTTCATCTACCACCTGGAGCTCTGTACCATGTGCAACCTGTGCATCGAGGCCTGTCCGACAGATGCTATCAAGATGGCGCAGCATTTTGAGCACAGCGTATACGACCGGAGCCAGCTTACCAAGATCCTCAACCGTCCCGAATCTAAACTCCAGGACGGGGTAGAATGATGAAAGGAGAGACGATCATCTTTTGGCTGCTGGCAGCCCTCACGCTGGGCACGGCCCTGCTCGCGGTCACCTCGCGGCAGATCTTCCGTGCGGCCATCTACCTGCTCTTCAGCTTGCTGGGTGTGGCAGGCATCTACTTCTGGCTGCATTATGAGTTCGTCGCGGCTGTACAGATTGTCGTCTATGCGGGCGGCATCGCAGTGCTGATCATCTTCTCGGTATTCCTGACGCAACGCTCCGGCGAAGACCTCCCAAAGCCTTCAACCGGTCGGATGCTGGTGGCAGGGCTGGCTACCCTGAGCGGTCTGGCGCTGGTCATGTTTCATGTGCTCAAGCATGCCTTTCCTGTCAGCATACTCGAGCCATCCACGGCTACCGTGGCTGACCTCGGACGCCGCATGCTGCACACGGGCGAGGGCGGCTTTGCATTACCTTTTGAAGTCGTCAGCATTCTCTTGCTTGCAGCCATGGTCGGCTGTATAGTCATTGCCATGCGTGTCAAAAACAAGAATTTATGACAGAGCCCGGTCTCCCACACCTGCTGTTTATCGGCGCTGCCCTCTTCTTCATTGGAGTGTTTGGATTCCTCACGCGTCGCAACCTGATTACTATGTTGATGAGCGTGGAGCTGGTGCTAAACAGCGTCTGCATCAACTTTGTCGCCTTCAACCGATACCTCTGGCAGGAGCGACTAGACGGCGTATTCATCACCATCTTCATTATTGCCATCGCTGCTGCAGAGGCGGCCGTCGCCATCGCCATCATCATCCATCTCTACCGGTCGCATCGTACCATCGACGTTGGGGCTGCGGAAGACATGAAGCATTAATACTATAGGCTTGAATGAAAGAATGAAAGTGAGCCGATATGCCTGACACGACCTACCTGTATCTGATTCCCTTCCTGCCGCTAGCAGGCTTTGCCTGCCTCGGTCTTTTTGGCCGGCGCTTCCCTGGGCAGACTTCAGGCTGGCTGGCCACCGCCTGCATCGCTGTCTCTGCCGCCATGGCGCTGTCCACCGCCTTTGGCTATTTCAGCGACTGGGGAAGGGAGGGTGGCGGCTATGCATCCTTACAGCCCATCGATGTACCATGGCTGGTCTTCACCGAGGAGTTGGCCATCCACCTGGGTGTGCTGCTGGACCCGATCTCTGTCATGATGATCTGCATCGTGACCTTTGTCTCCCTCATGGTGCATGTCTACAGCCTTGGGTACCTGAAAGGAGCGGATCGGCTGCCGACTTATTTTGCCTTCCTTGGGCTTTTCACCTTCTCGATGCTGGGGCTCGTGATGTCGTCCAACCTCTTCCAGATGTATATCTGCTGGGAGCTCGTCGGCGTCTCCTCCTTCTTGCTGATCGGGTTTTACTTCAGCAGCCCTGCCGCCGTGGCAGCTTCTAAGAAGGCTTTCATCGTGACGCGCTTCGCGGACCTCGGCTTCCTCATCGGCATCCTGATCCTGGGTGAGGGGGCCGACAGCTACGACTTCCTGACGATCATCGAGCGACTCACGGCCACCATGGATCCCAACTATGCCGCTGTCATGGCCCCGACCTTCCTTGGCTTTTCTGTGATCGGCTGGGGGCTTGGACTCGTCTTCATCGGTGGCATGGGCAAGAGCGCCATGTTTCCACTGCACATCTGGCTGCCCGATGCGATGGAGGGCCCCACGCCCGTCTCCGCCTTGATCCATGCCGCCACGATGGTGGTGGCCGGCGTCTTCCTTGTCGCCCGCCTCTTCCCGGTCTATGCGGTCTCGGTTCCCGAGTTGTTGTCGTGGGTCACGCTCATTGGGGTCTTCTCCGCACTGTTTGCTGCCGTTATTGCCTGCACGCAGACCGACATCAAGCGAGTGCTCGCGTATTCGACCATGTCTCAGATCGGGTTTATGATGTTCGCGTTAGGCGTCTCCGGTTATGGAGGCGAGGCGGGCCTGGGCTATATGGCCTCGCAGTTCCATCTTTTTACGCATGCCCTTTTCAAGGCGCTGCTGTTCCTCTGTGCCGGCGCTGTCATCCATGCCGTACATAGCAACGAGCTGAAGGATATGGGTGGCCTCCGCCATCGGCTGCCTGTGACGCACGCCTGCTTTCTTATCGCCTGCCTGGCCATCGCAGGACTGCCCCCACTGGCGGGCTTCTTCAGCAAGGAAGAGATCCTGCTGGCTGCGTATCAGCGCAACCATACCGTCTTCTACCTGGCCCTCGCAACTTCCGGCCTCACGGCTTTTTATATGTTCCGCCTCTACTTCAACATCTTCTGGGGGCAGGGGGGGGCGACTGGCCATCATGGCCACGGTGAAGGCGGTGGTTTTATGATGGTTCCCCTGGTCATCCTCTCCATGGGTGCCATAGGGGCTGGCTTTGTACCCTTCGGGCAGTTTGTCACCTCCGACCGGTTGCCGCTGGAGACACACCTACACCTCGGCTTCTCCATCGCGCCGGTGGCGCTGGGGCTCGCAGGCATCGGGCTGGCTGCCCTGCTGTACCGCAAGCCTTCTCCCTTGCCCGGGCAGATTGCTTCCAGGCTAGGAGCGGTTTATGAGACGGTGTACGACCGTTTTTATGTGGACGAGCTTTACCAGTTTGTCACCAAGCAAGTCGTCTTCCGCTGTATTGGGGCGCCTGCAGCCTGGGTCGACCGACATGTCGTCAACGGGTTGGTCGACTTCACCGGCAACACTGCCTTAAAGCTCTCCGAGACGGTGAAGGGACTGCAGTCGGGTCGGGTGCAACAATATGCGCTTGTTTTTCTTTGCGGCCTTCTATTGCTCGGGCTGCTGTTGATGTACATATTTTAATGAAAATAACCAGGAGCGCTTCGCCAAAATGACGACATGAACCTGACTGCCATCCTCGCCATCCCAACCCTCACCCTTCTGGCTGTTCTGCTGGTGCCAAGGGCCCGTCAGGCGCGCTGGGCAGCCCTTGCCGGCGCCGTAGCTCAGCTGGCTGCCTCCTTGTGGCTACTGGTCCATTTCCGCGAGGCAAGGTCCTCCGGAGATAGCGGTTTTCTCTTCCAGTGGCAGCATGCCTGGTATGCCGATTGGAACATCCAATTTCACCTGGGTGTAGATGGCATCTCCGTGGCGATGATCCTCCTCACGGCCCTGGTGGTGGTGGCCGGCGTGCTTGTCTCCTGGGAAGAGGAGCGCATGTCGAAGACCTTCTTTGGCCTTCTAACACTGCTTGGTCTGGGTGCTTACGGCTTCTTCTGTTCGCTCGATCTGTTTGCCATGTTCTTTTTCCTGGAGGTAGCCGTTGTGCCCAAGTTCCTGCTCATCGCGCTCTGGGGCAGCGGTCGCAAGGAGTACAGTGCCAATAAGCTAGCCATCATGCTGATGGGGGCTTCTGTTGCCATCCTGATGGGAATCATCGCGCTGATGTATTCTGCTCCAGGCGGTCAGTGGTCTTTCGACATGCTGCATATCGCCGGGTGGGAGATACCGGCTGACACCCAGACGACGATCTTTGCTTTGATCTTTATCGGCTTTGGCGTCTTCACCGCCTTGTTTCCTTTCCATACATGGGTGCCTGATGGGCACTCTTCAGCACCTACCGCCGGCTCGATGTTTTTGGCGGGCATCTCTATGAAGCTGGGTGGATATGGCTGCCTGCGTGCAGCCGTCTGGCTGCTTCCGAAGGGAGCGGTGGCTTATGGGGATACCATTGTCGTATTATCGGTGGTGGCCATCCTCTATGGCGCTTTTGTCACCCTCATGCAGACCGACCTTAAATACATCAATGCCTACTCTTCTGTGAGCCATTGCGGCTTCGTGCTGCTCGGCATTGGTATGCTGACGAAGGCGGCGGTGGCGGGTGCCGTCTTGCAGATGGTCTCGCACGGGCTGATGACGGCCCTCTTCTTCGCTGTGATCGGGATGGTCTATGCGCGCACGCATACCCGTCAGGTGTCTGAGATGGGTGGCTTGATGCGGGCCATGCCCTTCATTGCCGTGTTGATGTTTCTGGCAGGACTGAGCTCACTCGGCTTGCCCGGTCTCAGCGGCTTCGTGGCAGAGATGTCGATTTTTGTTGGTGGATGGGAGCGGGGGACTAACTTCCACCAGGCGGCTACGATGCTCGCGGCGATGTCGATTGTCGTGACGGCTGTCTACGTGCTTCGAGCCATTGGTGCGACGATGATGGGTCCTTTGCGTCAGGAAGCCCATTCCTCCCTGACCGATGCGGCCTGGTATGAGCGGGTGGCGGCCCTCGTGCTGACGGCAGGCATGCTCGCGATGGGACTTGCACCCGAATGGCTAAACGAGCTGGTCGGACCCGATGCAGCCGCCATTGCAGACCGTTTGGCTGCACCCTGACCACTCAATAAATATATCCATCGGCCTCCCCGGCCATCGAATACAGATATGAAAGAAATGCTCCTGGGTATGAAGACGGAATGGATGGTGATGGCCATCCTGCTCGCCGTGCTGCTCTTCCGCCTCGGCAGAGGGCTTGCACAGTCGACCCTTCTGTCTCTGGTACAACTTCTGCTACTCCTCTCGACGGCGCTCTCTCTGACGGGGGATTCAACGACCCCACTGTTCGGCGGGATGTACCTGAACGGGCCGTTGGCGGCCTTTCAAAAGTCGGTGCTGCTCTTTGCCGCCTGGATGATATCGCTGTTGTTCAGCGACTGGCAAAGAGAGTCGTCGCACCTCTCGGAATACCTCATCCTCCTGCTTTCCTCGCTGCTGGGTATGTGTTTCATGGTGTCTTCAGGGAACTTGTTGATGCTCTACCTGTCGCTGGAGCTGGCTACCATCCCCATGGCCGCCGCCGCCAACCTCGACTTAGGGCGGAAGCGTTCCTCCGAGGGTGCCATGAAGCTGATCCTCTCCTCGGCCTTCTCTTCAGGCGTGCTGCTCTTTGGCATATCCTGGGTCTATGGGACGACTGGCAGCCTCGACTTCGGGGTCATCGCAAAAGGCATCGACGGAAGTCCCCTGCAGACCTTGGCATTTATGTTCCTGTTTGCAGCCTTTGCTTTCAAGATGTCTGCCGTTCCCTTCCATCTCTGGACGGCCGACGTCTACCAGGGTTCTCCGATGCCGGTCACCGCCTACCTGTCTGTGGTCTCCAAGGGGTCCATGGCCTTTGTACTTGTCAACCTCTTGCATGGAATGTTCCGCAGCATGAGCGGTGCTTGGTATCACCTGCTGATGGTAGTCGTGCTGGCAACGCTAGTGGTTGGCAACCTGTTCGCACTACGCCAGCAGGACATCAAGCGATTCCTGGCTTTCTCCTCCATCGCACAGGTGGGTTTCATCCTCCTCGGTATGACGGGCGTCCGGCCTCTGGGACCATCGGCGGTCACCTACTTCGTGCTGATCTATATCTTATCCAATCTTGCGGCATTTGGGGTGGCGGCCCTAGTTTCTGCCCGTACAGGTATCGAAGACATCCCTTCATATAAGGGGCTGGCGAAGTCGAACCCCTTCCTTGCCTGGATGATGGCGCTCTCGTTATTCTCTCTTGCCGGCATCCCTCCGACGGCCGGTTTTTTCGCCAAGATGTTCCTCATCGTAGAAGGTGCCTGGCAGGGCGACTATTGGTTTGTGGTGGCAGCGGCCATCAACATTGCCGTATCGTTGTACTACTATATGCGCATTGTCCGGCTTCTGTTTTCTGAACCCGAGAAATCGATACCTACCCTGGTGCCGGCTCCCTCAGAACGCTTGGGCCTGCTGGTCTGTGCTGTCGGGATGGTGCTGGCTGGCCTGCTCAGCTGGATCTATGATCATATCTCCACCCTGAACTGACAAAAAGAAAGGATACTATGGCCATCAACACGAACCATCCCTTTGAGGAACTCGACGGCAGGCGGTGCGCCGTTGTGGAGCGCAACGTCTCACCCGCAAGGGTTGAGTTCATTAGGTATATCCTCGAAGGCAACGGCTATACCGTCGTGGTGGCGCCTTCGCCACCACCCAAGGATGCACCCGCTGCAGCGCCGGCAGAGGGGGAGGGAACCCTAGAGCCAGTCCCAGCTCCCCCTGCCACATTTACCGTTGGAGTGACTGATGTGACTTTCAACACGGTCAATGCCATCTTTGGTAGGCTGCTGCGCAGTCCGGAGGGAAGGGTCGTGACGATGGCTTATTGGCTACAGAAAGAGGCTGTGCCGAATGATGGGGTGCCATACTTTGAGACGATGCGACAAAGGTGAATCATCACATTACGCTACCAAACGAATCGCCACTTCTATTGTCCTTCTGCCAACGGCATTGCCTTATACAGCCAGATTGATTTATTCTGAGGCGTGGCATTGGTGAATGTTCGACCATCCAGGTAAATAGAAGGTCTGTTAAATTGATTGGAAATGATGCAGCCTGGCTGATATCCAGGCTTTTTGATGATATTTGAGTCCTTGTCCAACAAAAGGAAGGTGGGGTGGATACTGCTGTCATAAGTGTCCCGCAGCAGGTTGTAGATTAAAACATTGTTGTTGAAAAGTAATCCCAGGTCCAGGTTTTGGACTGGGCTCATCCCCTCACGAACGGCTCGATACTCCTCAAATTTTTTTCTGTCAGCACCCATGAATTGCCTTGCGAATGCCCCCTCTGTAAATAATCGTTGTTTTTGTTCATCCCGAATCCACAGCGGCCGCATTCTGTTGGTGATGACGACATAGAAGCCGAAGATGATAAATGGGACCACCAGTAGAAGCGCAACGGTTCGCTTCAACCGATAGGATGCCAGGATGCTTGCAGTGAATAGAGCGGTCAACATAAAAACGGGAACCAACAGTCTTGAGTGACAGGGCTGCCATCGCAAGAGGGCACTGAAAAGAATTGATTGCAGCAAGATGATTCCAAGCAAGATCAGGGTATGTCTGGGTGGAGGCTTTCTGGTACAATACAGGATAGGCAATAGGAAGAGGCAGATGAGAAAAACATGTAAGTGCATGAAGTTGGGTGTCGTTTCCTCATAGTCATAGGTGGAAGGAGCTCCTCTGTATTCCATGTTCCTGTAGTGCGTCCATGGATTGTTCATGGGGAGATGCATCCATTGATGAAGTTTTTCTAAACAAGCAATTTGGGTGACATCTGCTCGTTAGAGTATGTTTTCGACTCGGCAGGGTCCATGCCAAAGGGATGCCCTGCCAATTGGTAGTTTCTGGAGAAATGACCCGCATTGATCAAAAGGCAAATCATCCCTGCCGTCGTCGCATGGTAGATCGCATCAATTTGTTTGTGCTTGAATAACCGAAGGGCTATATCCCAAATGAGCAGTATGCCCACAGGTGTCAGGAAAATATAGGATGTCCCCCTTGTCAGCATGGCTAAGCCAAATGAGATGCCTATAAACAGATAATTAGGTCGTTGCTTTGAGTGGATAGAAGAGAACGTAAAACTAGACTGCAGACATCACAAAGAACGAAAGGACAAGGTCTGACTTCGTATTCGAACCTTGAAGCAATGCCATGGGTATGGTCAGCGTCAGCGCACTGACAATGACTGTAAGGGTCCTGGATAAAGAAAGAAACTCTATGGATATCAAGAGGATTGGGGCAAGGCAGGAGACCAGGAAGAACAGCTGCACCATAGAACTGAACGTATCGCTGGATGTCAGGATGTTCACCTGCACCAAGACCAAGGATAGCAGCACCGACAGAGAGAAGATGATGGCCTTTTTGAATAGACTTGAATCCCGAAATCCCAAGGCTGCTTTATGAAGCCCCGATTGAAAACGCATTAGACCAATGCTGACTTTGGAGAAAAAGAAAATCAGTAAAAACGCGGCCAGAGAAGACCAAGAGACCAACAGACCGATATAGGTCAGCTGATTGAAGATGCTTAATAATTCTGTTATACAAACGACTGCGCATGAAAAAGTCAGAACCGTGAGGAGATAGCTGCGTTTAATGCCACCATCTCCTGCAGACATAAATGCGAAGAAAGTCAGTACACATGAGCCTAAAAATGGAAGCAGGGACATATAAGAGCCTTGACTTTTTGGATAATGAAGGGATGATGAGAAATAAATCCAATCAAAAATATCTGATGAGCTATCAGCAAGTTCACCATCACCTATTCCTTCAGTTGGAACATTGGATGTTTACAAAATACTGACATGCGGCTGTATTTCACAAGGCTCGGCCCGAAAAAATAGACTTGAAAGATGATGTTTCTCTGCCGGCTTGACAAAAGACGCAAGAGGACAGTTTCGAGGCATATCATGGCCACCTGACACAACGGGCAGATTGCCTTGAAGGATAGGATTTCCTCATTTGAAATGCTGTAAGTCGATGGGTGTCGTAAACGGTTGGTTATACATTTGATGCATCCATTCTAGCAATGAAATCGTTTAATGGGATGCCTTTGATTTAACTTAGAAATGGGGATATAACCTCCACCAGCTGCTCGTTCTCTATCAGGAATGCGTCATGTCCGTAAGTTGATTTGATCAGCTCAAATTTACCTCCTGGCACGTGTGCTGCGATCCATTCCTGCTCTTCTGGTGGGTAGAGTATGTCTGTGTCAATACCTATCGCAAGTGTTTTTGCCTGAATGGTTGCCAGCACGTCTTTGATACTGCCACGCTTTCTTCCGAGATGGTGAGCGTCCATGCCTTTACTGAGTGTGTGATAGCTAAAGGCATTGAAGCGGGCGGCCAGCTTTTCGCCCTGGTAGCGTTGATAGGATTCGCTGCGAAACTCTTCGATCTTTTCGGGATCATCTGCCTGCTTTATGGAATAGGTCTGATAGTGCCGATAGCTCAGCAATGCGAGGGAGCGTGCTACTTTCATGCCTTCCAGGCCTGCCGCCGGATGACGTTCTTTCCAGCTGGGGTCGGCCTCTATGCACATGCGCTGCGAGGCGTTGAAGGCACGCCCCCAGGCAGAATGGCAAGCATTGGTGGCGATGGGGATGATGCGTCCGAAGAGGGTGGGCTCTTCTACCGCCCATTCGAGCAAGTGCTGCCCGCCCATCGAGCCTCCGATGCCGACAGCAATGTGTTCAATACCCAGGTGCTTTCGGAGGGGTATGAAGGCACGCGCCATGTCCCTGGGGGTGAAAAAGGGGAAGTCGTGGTACCAGGACTCACGGGATGCCGGGTCGACGTCGAGTGGGCCGGTGCTTCCATAACAGCTACCCGGCATGTTGGCACATACGATATAGTGTCTTGCTGGGTCGAAGAGCCTGCCAGCACCTACCAGTCCTGGCCACCAGTCCCGCACATTTGCGCTGCCTGTGAGTGCATGGAAGATCCAGACGGTGTTGCTGCCGTCCGGTTCCGGCTGGCCTAGGGTGGTGTAGGCCAGCCGGAAGCCCGGAAGCACCGCGCCAGACTCCAGCTGAAAGGGATGGGGATGCTCGTATGTGCGGGTTGACATAGTTTCTTTGTCAGGTTCATTCCATCGGTCAAGCTTTGACGGCTTCGAAGGCCTGCTGGAAATCGGCTTTGATGTCTTCGATGTGCTCGATGCCCACACTCACGCGGATCTGGTTGGGAAGTACACCGGCAGCCAGCTGTTCTGCTTCGCTCAGTTGTTCGTGTGTGGTGGTGGCTGGGTGGATCACGAGTGTTTTTGCATCGCCTACGTTGGCCAGGTGCGACGCCAGCTTCAGTGCGCCGATGAAGGCTGCCGCCTTTTCTTTGCCACCCCGGATGCCGAACTGCAGGACGCCCCCGAAGCCATGGTGAAGGTACTTCTTTGCGAGGGTGTGGTAGGGGCTGCTCTCCAGGCCCGGGTACCAGACAAATTCAACTGCTGGATGGCCTTCCAGCCATAGTGCCATTGCGAGTGCATTCTGTGCATGGCGTTCGACGCGGAGCGACAGTGTCTCGAGGCCTTGCAGGAGTAGGAAAGAGTTGAAAGGGCTGAGGGCCGGCCCGAAGTCGCGCAGTCCTTCCACACGCGCTCGGATGATATAGGCGATGTTGGGCAGTCCGAGCGGGTTGCCTTCCCCAAAGACCTCCCAGAATTTGAGCCCATGGTAGCCTTCGGAAGGCTCTGTGAACTGCGGGAACTTGCCGTTGCCCCAGTTGAAGTTGCCGCCGTCGACGATGATGCCGCCGATGGATGTGCCATGCCCGCCGATCCACTTGGTGGCAGAGGCAACGACGATGTTGGCCCCATGCGCCAGCGGCTTTGCCAGGTAGCCGCCAGCCCCGAAGGTGTTGTCGACGATCACCGGGATGCCGTGTTCGCGCGCTACGGCTGCCAGTGCTTCGAAGTCGGGGACGTTCAGCCTGGGATTGCCGATGGTCTCTATATAGAGGGCTTTAGTTTTTTCATCGATCAGCGACCGAAAGCTCGCCGGGTCGTCTCCCTCCGCAAAGCGGGCTTCTATGCCGAGTCGCTTGAAGGCGACTTTAAACTGGTTGTACGTGCCGCCGTACAGGTAAGATGTGCTGACGAAGTTGTCACCTGCCTGCAGGATGTTGTTGAGTGCCAGGAACTGTGCTGCCTGGCCACTGCCGGTCGCCAGTGCCGCTACGCCTCCTTCCAGGGCTGCGACGCGCTTTTCGAAGACGTCGTTCGTCGGGTTCATGATGCGGGTGTAGATATTTCCGAACTGTCGGAGGCCAAAGAGGTTGGCGGCGTGCTCGGCATTGTCGAACCCGTAGGAGGTCGTCTGGTAGATCGGGACCGCCCGCGATTTTGTCGTCGGGTCGATCTCCTGCCCTGCATGCAATTGCAATGTCTCGAAATGATACTGGCTCATGGTTTATCCATTTTTGTGATGAAAGATCTTTATCAGTCTATTCTTTCAGTCGACAATATCCTTCCGGGGGCACACTCCCCTTCCGGGCCTCGCGGCCGGTCGGGGAATAAAAAAAGCCCGTCAGAGTCAGACGGGCTTTCAGAATTTTTTTTTGGAAAGCGGGGATCTGACTTATCTGCCTCACCGTAGTGAGATGGAGTTGGCACCTTTTCCGCCAGGAGCGGAGAGGTTGTCAAGGCTTCGCAGGGCCATAACCCTCAGCCTTTCTGGATAAGACGACAAAGAACTGGTGTAAAAATAGCTTGGCGTCTGCGATATCTCCAAATTTATTTTTTATCTGTGGTTTTTGCCGCGGCGCTAATCAATGCCAGTCGCTAATTTTGCCGCCCATTCCGTTTCCATATGCAGGATGCTATCGAGATTCTTGGTGCCCGTGTCCATAACCTGAAGGATATGGACGTCTCCATCCCTAAGCATCGGCTGGTGGTCGTAACGGGCATCAGCGGTAGTGGAAAGTCGTCGCTGGCCTTCGATACTTTATTCGCGGAGGGGCAACGGCGCTATATGGAGACCTTTGGCGCCTATGCCCGCCAGTTCATTGGAGATATGGACCGGCCAGATGTAGATAGCATCACCGGCCTCTCACCCGTCATCTCCATCGAGCAGAAGACGACCAACCGCAACCCTCGTTCGACTGTGGGTACGGTGACGGAGATCTACGATTTCCTGCGCCTCCTGTTCGCCCGTATCGGCGTGGCCTATTCCTACCACACGGGCAAGACGATGCAGAAGTTCAGCGAGGATGAGATACTGGAAGATGTCTTCCGCAAGTTCACGGGCAAACGCATCCAGCTGCTGGCGCCCCTTGTCAGAGGCCGCAAGGGCCATTACCGGGAACTCTTCGAAGACATGCGCAAGAAGGGATACCTCAAAGTGCGGGTAGATGGAGAGGTGAAGGATCTTGTGCCGCGCATGCAGGTGGACCGATATCGGATCCACGACATTGAGCTGGTGGTCGACCGCCTGCAGGTGGCACCTGATATGCGGGTGCGACTCGCACAGAGCCTTCAAAAGGCCATGCAGCTGGGGAAGGACCTCATCTTCATCCTGCCATCCGAACAGGCAAAGCCTGTACAATACAGTAAGCTGCTGATGTGTGCCGACACTGGATTGTCGTATGAAGAACCCTCTCCCAACACCTTCTCCTTCAACTCCCCATATGGTGCCTGCCCGCAGTGCAAGGGGCTTGGACAGATCTATCGTGTCGACCTGGAGGCCGTCATGCCCGACCGTTCGCTTTCGATCGAGTCAGGAGGCATCATCCCGTTGGGTGAGGCAAGGGAGGCACAGGTATTCCGTCAAGTGGAACAGCTGGCTAAAAAGAATCGCTTCAGTGTGAAGACGGCTCTTTCAGCCCTCTCCAACAAACACCTCAACCTAGTGCTGTATGGAAGTGAAGTGGAGCCTGCCCCTGAGGAGCTGATGGCGGGCAGTGAAGAGCCAGTCTCAGAAGGAGAATATGAAGGAGTTGTACGGATGGTCATACGTTGGTTCAACGACAGCCACAGCGATGCCATCCGCGAATGGGCGGAGCAGTTCATGCTGCTCGATACTTGCCCGCTCTGCCAGGGCACCCGCCTGAAAAAAGACAGCCTCTGGTTCAAAGTGGCAGGACGTAACATCTCAGAGCTGGGGGACCTTGACCTCGACCAATTCGGTGCTTGGGCCAGTAGTCTAGACAAATCCCTCACGGCCAAGCAGCGCACCATCGCCCGCGACCTGCTCAAAGAAATTTCTGAACGGACTGGCTTTCTGCTCGATATGGGTCTTGACTACCTAACCCTCAATCGCCCAACCCGTACGCTGAGTGGGGGCGAGTCCCAGCGAATCAGGCTGGCCACGCAGATCGGCTCTCAACTCCAGGGCATCACCTACATCCTTGATGAGCCCTCCATCGGGCTGCACCAACGCGACAACCATCGGCTGATCAAGGCCCTCCAGCACCTGCGCGACATCGGAAATACGGTCATCGTCGTAGAACACGACCGAGACATTATGCTGGCTGCCGACCACCTGATCGATATCGGGCCAGGCGCCGGAAAACACGGTGGACAAGTCGTTGTACAGGGCTCTCCGTCAGCAGTCTTGCGCGAGCCCTCAGAAACTGCCCGCTACCTGGACGGTAGGGAGCGGATGGAAGTTCCCACCGAGCGCCGCAAGGGCCATGGTAAGCAGATTATCCTCAAAGGAGCTACTGGACATAACCTCTGCAAGGTCGACATTCACCTCCCGCTGGGCACGTTCATCCTGGTGACTGGGGTGAGCGGGAGTGGGAAGTCGACCCTCATCAACGAGACCCTATATCCAATATTGGCGCAGCATTGTCATGGGTCGAAGGCCCAGCCGATGCCATTTAAGAAGGTGACAGGCCTGGAGCACATCGACAAGGTTATAGAGATTGATCAGTCGCCCATCGGCAGGACGCCCCGCAGTAATCCAGCCACCTATTGTGGTTTTTTCAATGATATCCGGCAGCTCTTTGCCGCCGTACCCGAAGCAAAGGTGAGGGGGTATACACCCGGCCGTTTTTCTTTCAACGTGAAGCAGGGTCGCTGCGATGTGTGCGAGGGTGGCGGCATGCGTGTGATAGAGATGAACTTCCTTCCAGATGTCTATGTGCCCTGTGAGAAGTGCAACGGCCGCCGCTACAACCGGGAGACGCTGGAGATCCGTTACAAAGGAAAGTCGATCAGTGACGTCCTGGACATGACGGTCGATGAGGCCTGTGAGTTTTTTATGCCAGTGCCCTATCTCTACCGAAAGATTCAGGTTCTACAGCAGGTGGGACTGGGATATGTCACCCTGGGGCAGTCGGCCGTCACCCTTAGCGGTGGCGAGGCACAGCGTGTGAAGCTCGCCACCGAGCTCTCCAAGCGGGATACAGGGAGAACTTTTTATATCCTTGATGAGCCTACGACAGGCTTGCACTTTCAGGATATCCGGCACTTACTGGGGGTCTTACAAAAGCTGGTGGACCGTGGCAATACGGTCCTGGTAATTGAGCATAATCTGGATGTCATCAAAATGGCTGACTACATCCTCGATCTGGGTCCGGAGGGTGGCAGGGGCGGTGGTACCTTACTGTATGAAGGTACCCCTGAAGGACTTGCAAAAGTCAAAGCCAGCCATACGGGTCGCTACCTGCAGCAGGAGCTAAAGAGATAGGCATGAAAGCCTATCTATCGGTCCAAAGAAAAGTGGGCTCAGCCGACGATTACCATATGACCACATGCGGACAGCGGGTCTGGCCCGTGCGACGCTTGTATCGCACGAACCTCCTAGGACTGCCGCTGGGCTGGATCCCCCTTAGCCGGATGCCTATCCGGAGGTTCATGGAATAGTAGGAGTCATTTTCTTTATTATCACCCCGGAGTTCATTCCCTTGAAAGCCTGAGCGCGTGTTGGCGCGAATGGTCAGGTTGGAATGATTTGCCATTTTGGCTGCCAGCTCTGCCTCGAAGGAGGAGGTGCCAAAATGGTCATAGAAATGGTGGTCGGGGATATAGGTATTGCTGACGTCGTCGATATAGTCTGTGAAGGTGATGCGGTTGACGATTTCCATGCCCAGGTAGAAGCTTTCGGAAAAAAAATAGCGGAGGCCAATGCCATACGGCACATTGATCTGTGTTAGCTTGTACTCTTTGCGGTCTGGGAAGGCCGCCATCCCTTGTCCCTCGGTGCGCAGGGGTTGGAGGTCGACCCAGGTGCTGGCGCCGTTGATGTCTGTATACTGCGCTTGTGGGTTGAAGCGGAATAGGCCCATGCCGATGAGGAAATAGGGTCTTATCTTCCGAATCGTCTCCGTTGGATTTCCCTCCAGCCAGACTGTGGGGTAGACCTCTGCTGCCAGAAAGGCTTCGGCGAGGGGAGAGCGGAAATGCAGGTTTCGCTCCATGCGGGTGAGCTCATGCCCACCCTTGGCAGCAATGATGCTGTCAGCCCCCTCCAGCCTTCCGACGTTTACGGCTGCGCGAAAGACAAGATGCGGGGTGGGGGCGAAAGAAACGTAGGCGCCCGACATGATGCGGGTCATCTCTATATTGTTGTCTTTCACGAAAGTCATGCCACGCCCATAGCGTCCGCCAAGGTCTCCAAGAATGTTGGAAGGGCCCACAGTGACGCCGGCCTCCACACGCATCTGTCCGTGGCTGGAGTTGTGCAGGAATAGCAGGCCGATGACAATGGTCAGGTAGGGGCGCAGTCGGCCATAGCCGATAAGGCAAAGGAAAGTCGTCATTTTTTCGTAGGGTTGGACCCTACACTAACGCTTCTTTGCCTGATTTATTTTATCCGGGGTAGCCTCTTGAAGAGCTACAAGACCTCTGGCAGCTGATATCCGGCGCCCGGGTGGCGCATCTTTACATGAGGAATGTCATCTTCCATGTACATGGCTCCCTCCGCTATGAATCCCACAGATCCGTAGAAGGCCAGCAGGTAGCATTGAGCCCCAATACAGATCTGGCCAGGGCCAAAAAGTCGCGCGCATTCCTGGACAGACCTTTCCATCAATTGCTTGCCATATTTCTGTCCGCGGACGGAGAAGGATGTGACCACTCTTCCGATGGATGCTTCAGGGTATGCCAGTCCCGGCGGCATCAACCTGGCAGTGGCGATCAAATGATCTTCTACATAAGCCGTAAGGTGCCAGCAGGACTGGTCTTTACCGTCCAGGTCCTGGAAGATGCATTGTTGTTCCACCACGAAGACTTGGGATCGTAGCTGCAGGATGTCATAGAGCTCCTGGGGGCTGAGGTCGCGGAAAGGCTTGAGGGACCAGTGGATGGGCGTCTGCATATACTTAGAGTTAGTAGCCATATTTCTGCTTCCATCTTTCCCTCAGAAAACGTCGGAGTTCCTCTTCCCGCGGATTGCTACTGGGAAGATAATAACAGCTTCCGGAGATCTGTGCTGGTAGGAATTCCATGGCGGCGAATGCTTGGTCGAAGTCATGTGCATATTGATAATCTTTTCCATAGGAGAGGTCTTTCATGAGTCGGGTGGGTGCATTCCGGATGGGCAGTGGGACGGGCAGGTCGCCATGCAGGCGCACATCTGCCAGCGCGGCATCGATGGCTTTGTAAGAGGCGTTGCTCTTTGGGCTGCTGGCCAGGTATATGGCACATTGGGAGAGGATGATGCGGGCTTCTGGCCAGCCGATGCGGTCGACAGCGTCAAAGGTGGCATTGGCCAGCAGCAGGGCGTTGGGATTGGCATTGCCGATGTCTTCACTGGCGAGGATGAGTAGGCGCCGCGCGATGAAGCGTACATCCTCCCCGCCCTCCATCATGCGGGCCAGCCAGTAGACGGCGGCGTTGGGGTCGCTCCCACGAATGGATTTGATAAAGGCGGAGATGATGTCGTAGTGCTGCTCTCCTTGCTTGTCGTAGAGGGCCACTTTCTGCTGAGCGACTTCCTGCACGAGCAGGTCGTTGACCTCTGGTGGCCTGGTGGGGGCCGATAAGACAGCCAGCTCGAAGAGGTTGAGCAGCTTTCGGCCATCGCCGCCGGAGAGCTGCAGCAAGGCGCCTGTCTCGTGCAAGACAGGGGCGGCCTTTCTCAACCATTCGTCGCGTGCCATGGCCAGACGGAGCAGTTCGCCCTGCCCTTCAGCTGTGAGCGGTTTTAACACGAAAACTTGGCAGCGCGAGAGCAGCGCGCTGTTGACCTCAAAAGAAGGGTTCTCTGTCGTCGCCCCGATCAGCGTGACAATCCCTTTTTCGACGGCGCCCAACAGGGCGTCTTGTTGACCTTTATGAAAGCGATGAATCTCGTCGATGAACAGTACGCCTCCCTCGGCGGCGGCGGCGGCTGCTATCACTTCCCGGATCTCCTTGACGCCGGCGCTGATCGCACTGAGGGGGAAAAAGCTGCGCCGGGCCATGCCTGCCAGTACGGTGGCGAGGGTGGTCTTGCCGGTGCCGGGTGGCCCCCAAAGAATCATGGAAGGTAGCTCCCCCGTGGCGAGCGTACGGCGGAGGATGCTGCCCGGTCCTGTCAGGTGTTCCTGCCCGATTACCTCATCAAGCGACTGCGGACGGACGCGCTCTGCCAGCGGGGCTCTCATGTGGTAAATGTCCTCAAATTTCAGCAACCAATGCCTACATTTAGCCAGATCAAAACGGATGGAAACCCTTTTCTGGATATCTGCTGCCTGCCTCTTCTATGCCTACCTGGGGTATGGGCTGCTGGCATGGGCATGGTCGCAGGGCAGAAGCCTTTGGGTGCCGGCAAATGCCAGCCAAGAGGCTGAGGCATTGGCATATCCCTCGATGGCATTTGTCATCCCCGCCTTTCAGGAGGCGGAAGGGATTGTGGCCAAGGTGCAGGAAACCCTATCGCTGGATTATCCACCTGGGCGCCTGCGGGTTGTAGTGGTGACCGATGGGTCAACAGATGGCACGGCAGCACTCGTCTCTCAGATCCCGGGCATCCTCCATCTGCATAACCCCCAACGGCTTGGGAAGGCCGCCGCCCTCAACAGCGCTATGCTGCACCTGGGGGACACTGAGCTGGTCTGCTTCAGCGATGCGAATGCCCAGGTCTCTGCAGGGGCGCTGCGAGCCATGGCTGCCTGGTTCCGTCATCCGTCTGTGGGCGCGGTGGCAGGGGAAAAGCACGTTCGTCGGGATGCGGCGACCCTCCTGGGGGGGGAGAGTGTCTATTGGCGTTATGAGTCGGCGATGAAGCGGCTGGATGCGGCGATGCATTCTGCCATTGGCGCGGCGGGCGAGCTCTTCTGCATCCGGAGGAACTTGCTGCGTACCCTTCCGGCAGATATGATTCTGGATGACTTATACTTGTCGCTGCAGGTGTGCTGTCAAGGCTACCGGATTGCTTATGAGCCCGCGGCCATGGCTAAGGAGTCACCCTCCCTTCACCTGCAAGACGAAGTGGCTCGAAAGGTCCGCATCGCGGCTGGCGCCTTTCAGTGCCTGCGTCGTTGCTGGCCCGTCGTGCTGCCCTGGCCAGATCCGCTGCTGGCATTCCAGTTCATCTCGCGTCGCCTGTTCCGCTGGGTGATTTGTCCATTGGCCATCCCCGTCTTGTACGGCTCGAACCTTCTCCTAGTGGCAGGGAACCCTACCCAGCTGTTTTATGTGTCCACGCTCTCTGCTCAGACCATCTTTCATGTATTGGCATGGCTCGGGTGGCTGCGTGCTCGGCAGGTGAAGCCCTCGTCATTCCTGCTGCATCTGCCATTCTATTTTGACATGATGCATGTCTGTATGTGGATAGGTTTCTTGCGCTACATGAATGGGCGTCAGACAGGTTCATGGCAGAAAGCTGCGCGCTGACAATGAACAGCTCCCCATGCTAGACCGGACTTGCAACTGCCAGAGCTTGGGGGTGGCTGGCCCTCACAGTAGCTAGGGGAGTCGCATCAGTCGATCAGCATCTTTCGGAGATAGCAGTCGTTGCCATGGATGATGCGGAGCAAGTAGACACCTCGTGGTACTTCCTGCAGCTGAATCGTTTCTTCAAAGCTTCCGGAGAAACGCCGATAGGCTTTCTGGTATACTTGGCGGCCGGTGATGTCTAGCACGGCTACCTGGAGGTCTTCCCGTCCGCTGACACGGAAGCGAAGATGGAACATGCCTTGATGGGGGTTAGGCGACAAGGAGAGTCCGATGGTGGCGGGGTCTATGTTATTGATGGATGTCAGCACCACGTTGAGCTCATTGGAGAGGCTGACACAGCCAAGCTCATCGGTGACGGCTACGCGGTAGAGGCCGTTAACATTTGCCGTATACTGTTGGTTGTTCGCGCCTGTAATGTCTGCTCCGTTCAGCCGCCACTGGTTGTTATTGGTGGAGGAACTGGTGAGCACGTTCCCGTTTTGGTTGATGGAGGGGATGACGTTATTCGGCGCAGTGATGGCTACCCGAGGGCTGGGGCACGCGGCGAGTGGACTCACCTTGATGTCGTAGTAGAAATAATAAAAGTTGTTGGGATCGTTCGGTGCCGTCACACCATTGCCGTTGATGGCGAAGGCATCACTCCCGCCGTTGAGCTTTTGCGGATATGGCCCCGGCAACGGGATGTTGTTGTTTCGGAAGACGCTGGCGCCATCGGTCGCCTGCATGATGAGGATGTGGTTACCGGGTTCCACGACGGCAAAGTTCAGGTTGTATACCAGGCCGGGGTCGTTGGCGTTGTTTTCTGTCAAGGCACCGGACTGTGCAATGGGTCGGCTGTTTGTAACGGGGAACTTGAGGCTGCCGCGGTTGTAGTAAGAGTACTGGCCTTGATCGTTTGGCTCTTGCGCCAGGTCAGCATTGATGATGTTTATGTTACCTGGGTTGGAAGTATACATGCGGACAGACTCTATGAGGATGGGTGTGGTGGTGGAAAACCGTACAAAGTTTCCGTTGAACTCATTGTATCCACCGCTAGGATAGTCCATCTTGGTGGTGAGTCCTGCCTTACCACTGAATTCATTCGATGAGGCATAATACTTTCGGTCCGGTGTGATCGTGGGCGTAGATACCTGTGTGCCGGAAGGAGAGGTGGCAAAGGGTACGAGAGCTGTCGGGGAGGTGTACCAGGTGATGCGGCTGTCAGCATTGCCATCGACCGTGCCTTTCAGGATCACTTCCTGGCCATTGCAGACGACTGAGCTGATGTTGGTAGGGGCTGCCCCGGTTGCGGTCGCCACTACTTGGGTGGTGAATTCGTTGTTGGCTGGAAGTTGGTCGCCAGGCATATTCAGCCGGGTGAGGAGGTCATAGGTTTTGCCGGCTTCCATCTTAAAGGGCGTCTGAAGGGTGAATAGCGATTCCTTTCCCCCTGCAATGGTCAACTTGCAGGTATCTCGGAGGGTGGCTAAGAGGGTGGTGCCATTGCGCACTTCTACTTCGACGGGTATCCGGTTCTTGGAGACCGAGCCGGTGTTTCGAATGCTTACGGTCACGTATTTAGATGGGTTGGCACATTCTCCATTCTCCGGATATTCCACCACGCCGGCGGAGGCATCGTTCGATGGCGTTGAGATGAGCAGCTGGTAGTCTTGTGTCTCCCCTCTGGTATACGTGGCGTTGGGTACTATGTTGGCGGCAGCAGATGTTTCGGAAAGAATCACACGCATGACTAAGATTCTTCCGATCGGGATGGTATTGGGGATGCTGATGGTCCCAGAGAATATCCCGTTGTTGGTGATGGATGGGCTGGTAGCCACGAGCTCGTCTGCATCTAGAAAGTCACCGTCGCTGTTGAAGTCGATGTACACTTTGGCAAAGCGCCCTGCGTCGCTGGCATCGCAGCTGTTTGTTTTCAGGTAGAAGGCATTGGAGCTTCCCACTTCGACGTTGCCGGTGATTTGGCGGAAATCGGAGTATGTCTTGCAGCCGGTCGTATTTTGGTTGGTGAGCTTGCCAATGCTCAGGCTGTCTATTCGGCTGCCAGCGCTGGAGCTTGGTGTGGAGGCTTCATAGGATGTGCCCCCCACGCTGGTGGCGATCAGCGAGAAGGTTTGCACGCCTGCACGTGTCAGGCTGCCTTTGTGGGTGACTTCTATGGTGTAGGTCTCTCCCACGATGGTTGAGTCAACCTCAACCACTTCT
The DNA here is from genome assembly GCA_016868815.1 of Bacteroidota bacterium. Classification (GTDB taxonomy): domain Bacteria; phylum Bacteroidota; class Bacteroidia; order Chitinophagales; family Chitinophagaceae; genus Pollutibacter. The sequence continues at coordinate 17,107 of VGFQ01000001.1, read as the reverse complement.
ATATTGTCTACATCATTATCACCTCTGGACGCCGGCAGGGAAGGCAGGGATACGTCGAGCTTCCAGGGTTGATGTACCTGCCCCCCTTTTTTCACACGCAGGTCGAGGTCATGCACCAGCTTTCGGCTGCGATTGTTCAGGGGCTGGCCGGTGATGACCGTTCCGGGAGGGTCTGTCCAGCAGATGGATACTTTGAGGGGGCCCTTTCCCGAGGCGACGACGTTGAAGGTATAAGTGCTGCCATTGGTTAGGGTGCGCTGCTGGATGAGGTTCTCGGAGGGTTTGTCGATGGCCTGTGCTGCTTTTTCTATGTTGGCCAGCCCCCATCCGTGCATGTAGTCAGGCCCGGGTATGCCGGTCGCTTCTTCTGCCGTGTGGATGATGAGTCCCCGGAGGGTGGAAGACCAGGCTGGGATGTTGCTGTTCTTCCGCATCCAGAGCTCTTGCAGGAGCATGACAGAGCCTGCAATAGTCGGGCTTGCCATCGAAGTGCCTGAATAGGTGATGTAGGCGGTATTGCTGGAGGAGAAGGTTGACGTGACATTGGTGCCGTTGGCGACGATGTCGGGCTTGATGCGCCCATCATCGGTAGGGCCTACGCTGCTGCTGGAGTTCAGCACTACGTCGGAGGGTTTGCTGTAGCCGGCGGGGATGGGCAGGATATTGCCTACGGTGAGGATGTTCTTAGAGGTGCCATAGGTCGGGATCTGGTCATATCCATCCTGGCTGCTGATGCCGTCGGGCCGGACACCGGCGCTCACCAGCGATCCATTTGCATTGAGGCGCCAGTAGTTGGCGCCGACGGCAGGGCCTGTCTCATTTCGGTTGTTGGAGGCGGCATTGACGATGAGGTAGTTGGGTGCCAGCATGGCGATGGAGTCCCATAGCTGTGCCTGGGCATCGTAGTATCCGAACTTGAAGTCTTCATTTTCACCCCAGGCACCGTAGAACTCCCATCGCGACTGTCCGGAGTTGTACCTCCAGCCGGCGATGGTGGCATAGGAATGATTGGATGACAGCAGGGTGGATGCGGCTGCCGACATCTCGGAGAGGTGGTTATCGAAGGTATAGGAAAGCATCCCCGGGAGTCCATATGCCATGCCTCTGGCCAAGGGGTTGATGCCGCTGGCGATCATGGTCCCGGCTACGTGGGTGGAGTGGGCTTCGATACTTGACTGGGCATCGCGTGCCGTGATGCGTCCAACCAATTCTTGATGGGTTGCCAATATACCACTGCCATCCCAGATGGCGAGTCTGTCTTTTAAGTTCGTTTGATTGCCGCTTAGGTTGAGGCCGCTGCTGCTGCCTATCCAAAGTTTATTGGCTCCGATGGTCGCAGCGGCTGCCTTATTGGTTGTGGTCTCGAAATACATCGGAAAGCCGAAGGCGTCCACACCCACCAGCCGGGCCATCTTCCCCCTTCCTTCGATGACGAGAGGCCAATTTTTCTTGGAAGCCATTTCAAGAGCGATGGCGTAGTTATCCCTGTCCTTGACGGATTGCTTCTCACTCAGGTCCTTGAGTTTGGTGACGGCTGCTTCAGGGAATGCCTGCCCCAGGGTGGAGAGACTGATTAAGCTCGCAAAACTTGTCAACAAGAGGGTGGATGTCTGCTTCATTTTTTTATAGATACATGTGAAAGTACAGTCCCGTAAAGGTATAAATACGGACGTCTGCGATATAACAATTTAATATAGATGTCTGTTCGCCGCTGGGATGTACATTTTGTATAGAGGCGGTCGTACCGGACGGAAAGTTGCCGTATCTTCCATTGTTCATGTAAGCCTTCTGTATGTGGCCACGTTTATTGTCTGTTGCTGATTCTTGTACCAAGGACTACTCAGTGCTTTCCCTGCGCGGCTGGCGTCGTTGGCATAGGATTGTAGTATGGGGTGTCTGCTGCCTGTCCTTTTCGGGATGCTCCATCCGTCAGATCCTGTTGGTGGGTCATATTTCGAGGGTGACCGGCAATCAAATGCCCTCGCCCGACCTGCCGCCGCTCAGCTATGCAGGCTACCCTACGAATGTATACTTCTTCAAGCCAATCAGCCCTCAGGATGCCAGGAGGATGTCAGTACCCGGTTTTTTTGACCGGATCGGTCAGCCGTTGGTCGCCCGTGTGGCGACTGACGAGCGAGGGCTATTCCGGCTACGACTGCCCCCAGGCCGATATTCCGTGCTCATTGGCAAAGACAGTTTATTCTATACCAACATCATCGATGGAGACGGGTTTTTGAATCCCATTGTGGTGGCTTCAGGGAGAAGGATGCGCCTGGAGCTCAAGGCTGACTGGGGAGCAAACTATTAATCCCATCAAATCAAAATATTTTACCTATGGCAAGAAAAGACAGCGAACAGCTATGGTGGTTGTTGAAGGCGATTACAGGACTTGTCCTGACCGGTGCGGGCCTGAGCCTTTGCATCGATGCCGGCATCACTCGGTTTCAAGGGAAGCCCTGGTTTGCCTATGGAACGGCCTCCTTGGTTGTCTTTCAATCAGGCCTTTGCCTCATGATGGATTCACTTCGCCATCGGATGCGGCGCTCAGCAGACGCATGAACACGAAGTAATCTGTGAGGCGGATCGCATGCTTTATGGTTGCTGCCTGCTTGATCAGATGGCATGTATGGCATCAGGATTCATCGTTTTGCATTAATTTCATTGCCCCATGCCAACTTAGCTCAGCTGGTAGAGCATTTCATTCGTAATGAAAGGGTCGTCGGTTCGAATCCGATAGTTGGCTCCTGACACAGCCTGTTGCCTTCAGAGTTTTTTTTCCAGTATGATAAACTCCAGCGGTTGCAGATGATGGCCGCTGCGGCCGTCTTCCGGGAATGGCACTCTTTCACCGTTCTCTTTATATCCATATCTTCTATACCAGGTGATCAACTCCAACCGCGCTGAAATCACATACATAAAGATCGCCTGACATCCTCTGCCATTGGCCCAACCCTCCGCCTCCCGGAGCAAGGCTTTCCCCAGCCCTTGGTTTTGTCGCACAGGCTCCACCGCAAACATACCCAGGTATGCTTTCTGACCTCGGTGCTGCAGATGGACGCAGGCATCCAAGATATGATCCGCATCTCGATGTATCAGGAACACAGATTCAGGGCGGGTCAGCAGACCGCTGACTTCTTCCGTCTCCGTCCGGACTTCCCCCCCGATCAGGTCGGCCTCTGTTGTCCAGCCTTTCCTGGATGTCTCCCCGCGGTAGGAGCGGTTCAGTAAGTTGCAGATGGCCGCTGCATCTTGTGGCCCTGCCTGTTCGATAAAGACTTTGGATGGCGTCATGTTGAAAAGTCAGTTGATGAATGACACGGATGTCCGACCATCGGATTGCATCGCCGACGGTCTCTTGCGAAAATATGTGAAAGGTATTATTTTGTGGGTCTAACCAATTCATCGGGCATACCCGACCCTCTACCACACGTAAAAAAGTGCATCATGGAATTCCTAAATGACCTCTGGCTGTTCATGAAAGAACGAAAGAAGTTCTGGCTCGCTCCTGTCATCATCGTATTGCTGATCCTTGGGCTTCTGATCGTTTTTGGAGGCAGCAGTGCGGTAGCCCCCTTTATCTATACGCTGTTCTAGACAACGGCGGATGGCTAGCTTGCTGGCGACTGATTCCATGTACTGCGGATCCCCACTTGCAATAGATTTGTGTGGGAAGAAAAGCCGACCCTTCTCTTGGTACATGCCCTCAACCTGCTCCTGACGGTTTGATTATGCAAATCCTGGTGAAATTTCCTACTCGAGGGAGGCCTGAAAATTTTTTTCGGGCTTTTGATCTCTATCATGAGAGAGCTGAAGACTTGCATTCCATTCAGTTTCAGGTGACGATCGACCAGGACGATCCGCACATGAACGAGCCGGCCGTGCTCGAGCGGCTCTCTTCTTATCCAGGTGTCACGATCAGCCTGGGTCATAGCCGGAATAAGGTTCATGCCATCAATCGTGACCTGTTATTCAGTAACTGGGATATCCTGCTGCTTGCGTCTGACGATATGATACCGGCGGTGCAAGGGTATGATGCCATCATCCGAGAAAAGATGCGTCAGTATTATCCTGACACGGATGGAGTCCTTTGGTTCAATGATGGAAACCGCTCCGACTTGAATACACTCTCGATCCTGGGAAGAAAATATTACCAACGCTTCGGATATATCTACTACCCGGGGTATCAGTCGATGTATTGTGACAAAGAATTCACCTTGGTGGCCGACAGGTTGGGAAAACATACTTTTTTAGACCAGGTCATCATCCACCACGAACACCCATCTTATGGCTATGGGTCTACAGACGCCGTGCATCACCTCAACGACCTGCATAAGAACGCAGACCTTTGGCTATTCCTCACCCGCCAGTCCCGGCGTTTCGACTTCGGCAACCCCCTGGCCAATAAAATACGGGAGCTTGTCTTTCGCCTTCGGTGTATATTCCATTCGGTGATAAAAAAACGCAAGCATATACTTCGGCTGCGGGCCTTTTCCCTCTTCTGAACCGGCTGCATTCTCCGGGAACCCCGAACCCCAGCGGCAGCCTAGGCGCCATACCTTTTACAGCTCCCCCATTCGTTGCATCTGGTGCCATCCAGCTGCGATCTCCCGCCTGACGGATGATCCACGCCACAGCCCAAAATAAATCGCAGCCCTATTAGCGGATGAAAAAAAAGATGCAAAATTTAAAAATGTGTAATTAAGACGCATAAATGGTTGCGAAAGCTTTCACGCTATATGAAAATGTGGGCCATAGGGCACCATATCAGCCTTGGGGCGACGGTTGTCCAGGCTCCGTTGTTGTCATGGACGCCAGACTTCATCCGGGACACCGGAACCTCCACTGGGGCAGTCGGGTGACTTTCGTCACGCTCAGAGGGAGGGCAAAACTTTTTCCATCGCAATACTCCGGGAACCTTTCACGAGCACCAGCGATGACCGCACCGGATGATCCAGCAGCCATTGGGTCGCCGTCTCCGCATTTGGAAGGAACAGGTAGGGGTGGGCTGTCTGGCGAAAATCGCCGCCTACGAGCACCACTTGGTCACAGTCCGAGGCTTTCAGCAGCTCGACAATGCCGGCATGCTCTGCCAGGCTTTCTGCCCCTAGTTCCATCATGCCACCGATGATGACGACCTTCCGGGGGTGCTGTTGGCGGGCGAGGTTTTCTATCGCGGCCCGCATGCTGGTGGGGTTGGCATTGTAGGCATCCAGGATCACGTCATTGCCCGCTGCGGTGTGGATTAGCTGGGAGCGGCTGTTGGAGGGTTCATAGGCTTCGATGGCGCGGCAAATATCTTCCTCCGGCACCTGGAAATGCCGCCCCACGGCTACGGCTGCCAGCATGTTGGGGAGGTTGTAGGCGCCGACCAGCCTCGTTTCCACGGTCCGGCCCTGGAGGCGGACGGCCAGGAAGGGCTCGCTGTGCAGGCATTGTTCGGCGACCTCTGCATCCGCCGTGCCGTAGGTGATCAGGCGGGTAATGCCACGGCTCATGTCGCGCAGGTAGTCGTAGTCGTGGCAGAGGAAGATCATGCCGCCCGTCGATCGGAGGTGATCATAGAGTTCCCCCTTTCCCTTCCGGACGCCTTCTACGCCGCCAAAGCCCTCCAGGTGCGCTTTTCCGCAGTTGGTGATGAGTCCATGAGTCGGCTCAGTGAAGGAACAGTAGGAGGCGATCTCCCGTTGGTGATTGGCGCCCATCTCTATGACGGCAACCTCCGTACCGACAGGCATGGATAACAAGGTGAGGGGTATGCCGATATGGTTGTTTAGGTTTCCGCGGGTGGTATGGGTCCGATACCTGGTGGAGAGGACGGCATGGATCAGCTCTTTGGTGGTCGTCTTACCATTACTGCCGGTGATGGCTAGCACGGGGATGACGAACTGCCGGCGGTGGTGCAAGGCCAATTGTTGGAGGCAGGTTAGGGCATCGTCCACCTGAAGGATCCTATGATCCCGGATGCCGGTTTCTTCATCCAAGACGGCATATGCTGCCCCCCGCTGCAGGGCCTGAGCAGCGAAGTGGTTGCCATTGAATGATGGCCCTTTGAGGGCGAAGAAGATATCTCCCGGTTGGAGCCGTCTCGAGTCGGTGCAGACCTGCGGATGCCTGCGGAAGTGTTCGTACAACTCAAGGATGGCCATGCTGCGAATGTACTTCGCAGCAGGGAGAAGACCACCCGGCTGTTTGAGAAAATAAATACAAAGGCGTTCGGCCCGCGGGCAGGCGCCAAACAATAAGGGCCACCTGCTATAGGCGGCCCTTATCTCAACACATTTCGAATTCGCCTATTTTCTGGAGTTTTGACGGGTTTTGCTGAAGCGGTTGCCATTGCGGAAGCCGTTGCCTTCTTGGCTGCCCATGCGGTCCATCGCGCAGCGGAAACCGATGGTGGCGCTGGACTGGTCTTCTTCCATGAAACGGCGGGTGCCAGGGCTAAGCCAATAGGCCATGTCGCTCCAGCTGCCGCCCTTGTAGACGCGCGACTTGTCGCTGATCAAAGTCGTATTGCCATAGCCGTACTGCGCATTCGACAGGGAGTCACCGTCCTTGTAGTTGACCAAATTGCCTTTCTGGTAGTTACGGCGCTTCATAGCCTCGTAATCGGGCACGTCGACATATTTCATACGGCCCAGGCTGTCGCGTTCGTATTCGTTGTTCTGATTCTTATACAGCTTCTGGAAATTGTTGCCGCGATATGGGTTCAGATCGTCGATGTCCATGGTTGACATCGGGCGAAAAACATCGGCTACCCATTCGTTGACATTGCCGGACATATTATAGAGACCAAATCCGTTGGGGTAGAAGGAGACAACTTCTGAGGTAATGGCGGAGTTGTCATTCAAGCCACCGGCTACACCCATATAGTCGCCGGAGCCCCGCTTAAAGTTGGCCATGAACTTACCCTGCGAACTGCCGGTGCGAACATCGCGGAGGCCGTTGATGCCTTTGGACCAGGAATAGACCTGGCGTTCGAAAATCAGTTCTTCACCATGGCCTTGGTCTTTGGTTTTTGGGGCGGGGTTTTGGTTGATTAGGCCTAGAGCGGCATATTCCCATTCCACCTCTGTCGGGAGCCGGTAGTTAGGCAACAGGATGCCATCTTCGAGCTTTGTAAAGTTCCTAGGCTTTCCGTTGGCATCAACCAGCCCTGATTTTTTGGCGTTGGGCTTGCCGGGCATCGGAGCGTAGAGACCTAGAAGGTATGATTTGGTGGTGAAGTTTTCTTCGCCTTGCCCCTGGATGGTCTTGAGTTGGTTGGGGTTGACAAGGCCTTTTTGTACCAGCAGCAGTTCATTGACCCGGTCAGAGCGCCACATGCAGAAGTCATTGGCCTGCTTCCAGGATACGCCGACGACCGGATAATTGTTGTAGGAAGGATGACGGAAATAGTATTCGACGTATGGCTCATTGGCCGCCAGCTCACTGCGCCAGACCAGTGTGTCGGGCATGGCTGCAGTAACTACTGCAGCATACATGGGGTCGTCAAACACGTTATTGACCCAATGCATGTATTCGCGGTAATGCACATTGGCGACTTCGGTTCGGTCGATGTAGAAGGAAGCTACTGTGACCCGCCGGGGCACATTATTCCAGTCGCTCATCACATCTTCGTCGGTCGCCCCCATAGTGAAGGTGCCACCTTGTACGAACACCAGGCCGGGGCCCGTATTTTGTTCCTTTTCTTTGGCCACGCTGAAGCCGGCCATGTTTTTGTCGTTGTAATTCCATCCAGTGATCGTCGATTTTTCATACTTCTTGCCAAACAGTTTACTGTTTTTGCAGGAAGCCGTCAGGACGACCATCGCAATCAGGAAGGAAAGATTTTTCATACGCACGATCTGCATAATGCTCTTTTTTACAGTAATGTAACGATATATAGTATCAATTATTATACCAAAACAGTCAATTCACCAATATTATAGGGGTGGGCAGCCCATTTAGTCCCTGCAGCGCACCACTTCCTGGGCTCTATTGTCTGCGGGAATCGTTAATTTTATGGGGCATGTTGGGCATCAAGGGTTTTGGGGCCTTCCTTGCCTGCGTCCTGCTGGCCACGGGCGCCCGTGGCCAGAGGGTATATGCTTCCCAGTCGGTGTTGGCGACGGGCGACTGGTATCAGCTGGCGGTCGCCACTGCAGGCATCTACCGGCTGGATGCCAGCATCTTTTCCCGGCTGGGTATATCTCTGCCGATTCCTTCTGCCTCCATCCGGCTCTATGGCAACGGCGGGGGCATGCTGCCGGAGGCCAACCTGTCCACCCGGACCGACGACCTGCAGGAGAATGCCATCTTCGTAGAGGATGGAGGGGATGGAAGCTTCAGCGGCCCTGATTACATCCTTTTCTACGCAGAAGGGCCAGACCGATGGGTCGGTGATTCCAGCCAGCAGTCGTTTTCTTTTATCCGAAACCTCTATTCCGGCGAATCTTTCTACTATCTGAACATCGCCCCGGGGGGTAGGAGAGTTGGCGTTCAGTCAGTTCCCGGACCCGCCACCTTCAGCACCGATCGTTTTACGGAGCGATACGTCCGCGAGCCCGATAGCCTGAACTTCTTGACGAGCGGCAAGGGCTGGTATGGGGATGAGTTTGGCACCGGCCCGGGGCGTTTGTTATCCCGCGAGTATACACTGCCCTCAGCCCTTGCGGTAGCCAACTCCCAGGTGACGGTCCGTACCGATGTCATCGCCCGCAGCAATGGCACGCCTGCCGCCTTTGAACTGCGGCTGAATGGCGCCCTTGTGCATAGACTGGCACCCCCAGCCCTGGCAGGCCTGCTTTATGAGCCGGTGGCCACTCCTGCTTTGGCATCGGCCAGCCTGCCCGCTCCTCTGCAGCCGCTGCGGCTGAGCCTTAGCTTCAGTCCGGGCAGTGTCAACAGCCAAGGCTGGTTGGAGCGAGTCCAGGTATTATGGACCCGCTCCTTGGACCTCACGGGCCTCTCATCCCTTGCCTTCCGCAGCTGGCAGGCCGTGTCCACGGGCTCAGTAGGGGAATATCTGATCCGGAATGCGGCGCCAGGCACCCGCGTATGGGATGTGACAGACCCCTTGCAGCCCGTCTCCATGGCCTTGGCTGTCAATGGCACCGAAGTCCGCTTCCGACAGGATGCGTCCCGCCTTCGGGAGTATCTCGCCTTCTCTGGCAGCAGCTTTCCGCTGCCCAGGGTGGTGGGTCGCCTGGCCAACCAGAATCTGCACCGCCCACAGCCGGCACAGATGATCATCATCGCCAGTACACCTTTATTGGAACAAGCGCGGCGACTGGCCGACTACCACCAGCGGCGTGACGGCATTAGCTCCCTGGTGACAGACATTCGCCAGGTCTATCACGAATTCTCAAGCGGCATCCCTGACCCCACCGCAGTCCGAGACTATGTACGGATGTGCTACGATCGCGCTGGCGGCGACACGTCCCGGCAGCCCCGCTATCTGCTCCTGTTCGGCGACGCCACCTACGACTACCGCAACCGCCTGGGGGGAGAGCCTTTGGCCACCGTCCCTGCCTGGCAGTCGCAGTCCTCCCTCGACCCCCTCTCGACCTACACCTCCGATGATTTCTACGGACTGCTGGAGACCGGGGAGGATATCAATGCCCTTGTCTTCCCAGGCAGCCTAGACCTGGGCATCGGGCGCATCCCGGCTGCTACGGCCGCAGAAGCCAAGACGATGGTCGACAAGATCCTCCGATACCATGAGCCTGCCTCCCTTGGGCCCTGGCGCAATCGCATCACCTTCGTGGCCGATGATGAGGACCAGAATATCCACCTCGACGATGCGGAATTTCACGCCAATATGGTCGGACAGACTGCACCCTTGCTCAACATCGGGAAAATCTACCTCGATGCTTTCCGGCAGGAGAGTGGGGCCGGCGGTAGCCGCTACCCGGCTGTCCGAGCCGCCATCGACAGCCGCGTTTTCTCCGGCACCCTGATCTGGAACTACAGCGGTCATGGCGGCAGCCAGCGGCTGGCGGAAGAGGCGATCCTGGACGATGAGATGGTGCGGGTCTGGCGCAACGAAGACCGCCTGCCGCTGTTCATCACGGCCACCTGCGACTTCGCGCCCTATGACAATCCCATCGAAGCCTCTATCGGAGAGAAAATCCTGCTGGCCAGGCCCTCCGGCGGCATCGCCCTGATGACCACCACCAGACTGGTTTTTGCCTACAGCAACCGGGTGATGAACTACAACTACCTGCAGAAGGCCCTGCAGCCAGGCGCCGGCGGTCGCTACCCCTCGCTGGGAGAGGCTGTGCGCAGAGCAAAGAATCTAACGACCCAGACTTCTGGTGACATCATCAACAACCGAAAGTTCACCCTCCTGGGAGACCCCGCCCTCACCTTGGGCTATCCCACCCTCTCGCTGCGCGTGAATACCGTCAACGGCCAACCCATCGACCAGTTTCGCGATACGCTGCGCGCGCTCGAGCGCCACAGCCTCACGGGCGAGGTGGTCGACGCTGCCGGAAGAGTGCAGACATCTTTCCAGGGGCTGGCCTACCTCTCGATGTACGACAAAGAACAAACCATCCCCACCCTCGTCAACGATCCCGGCAGCCGCCCTGTCAGCTTCCGCCTCCGTGAGAACCCCGTCTTCCAAGGCAAGGCCCGCGTGGCCAACGGCCGCTATACCTTCAGCTTCGTCATGCCCAGAGACATCAACTTCAGCACAGGCCGCGGCCGCATCAGCCTCTACGCGGAAAACGGAATGATGGAAGGGGCAGGGGCCTCCGATGCCATCTTCATAGGCGGCATCGGCAACAGCCTGCGTGACGATGGTGCCGGCCCCGTCATCCGGGCCTGGCTAAACGATGAGCGCTTCGTCAACGGTGGCCTCACCGACGAGAACCCCCTGCTCATCCTCCAACTCTCCGACAGCACCGGCATCAACGCCGCCGGCACTGGCATCGGGCACGATGTCACCGCTGTCATCGACGAGAATACCAAAGAGACCCTGGTGCTGAACGACTATTTCACCGCCGACACCGATAGCGATCGTAAAGGCAGTGTCCGCTTCCAGCTGCCCCGCCTCGAAGAAGGACCCCACCGCATCCGCATCCGTGCCTGGGATGTATTCAACAACAGCAGTGAATACACCCTCGAATGCCGCGTCGTCAAACGGCAGACACTGCTCATCGACCGCGTCTTAAACCACCCCAACCCCTTCACCACCCGGACCCGATTTTGGTTCGAACACAACCGGCCCGGCGAAGAACTGCTCGTGACCGTACAGGTCATGACCGTGACAGGCAAGGTGGTGCGTATGCTCTCACAGCGCATCCTGACCAGCGGGGTCCGCTCCGATGACCTGGAATGGGATGGCCGCGACGACCAGGGTGCTCCCCTTGGGCGAGGCGTATATCTCTATCGACTGCGGGTTCGCACCAGCGATGGAAAGCAGGCTGAGAAACTCGAAAAAATTGTCATACTGTAAATTGTCTGCAAAATGGTGTAGCTTCATATTAAATCAACCCGATGGCATAGATTTCTACCCAACCTTATACTGCCAAATTCAAAAGCCTTGTTATGAGAAGAACCTTCCGGGGGTTCCTTTCGGGTGGACTGCTATTTACTTCCCCTTTCCTGTTTGCACAAACCGACACTTTGAACGTGGTGACATCGGCCGTCCCTTTCTTACGCATCTCCCCCGACGCCAGGGCAGGCGGCATGGGCGACCTGGGCGTAGCGACCCTGCCCGACGCGAATGCCCAGTTTTACAATGTTGCGAAGTACGCCTTCTCCCCCCAGAAGAGCGGGTTTGCCCTCACCTATACGCCCTGGCTTAAAGACCTGGGTCTGACAGACGTATACCTCACCACCGCCGCCGGATATGTGAAAGTGGACGCGGAACAGGCAATCTCCGGATCCCTTCGATACTTCAGCCTGGGGAATATTCAGTTCACCGATAACCTGGGGCAGGACTTGCAAATGGTCAGACCCCGGGAATTCGGCCTCGATGCAGGATATTCCCGCAAACTCTCGGATGTGCTGAGCTTGGGGGTGGCGATGCGCTATATCTTTTCCAACCTCGCCGGAAATGCTTCTGTCAATGGGGTCTCATACAAGCCCGGAAGCGCCGTTGCTGGGGATGTCGGCCTCTACTATAACAAAGGCCTTCCAGAAAGCAGCAGCCTCAGCCTGGGGGCGGCTATGACCAACATGGGCTCTAAGATCGGCTACACCAACGATGCCTCGGCACGAGACTTCATCCCTGCGAATCTCTCGCTGGGGGGGGTCTATTCCAGAGTATCCAATGAGGTGAACCGGATTTCATTAGGATTAGACATCCACAAGATGATGGTGCCGACACCCCCATCGCTCAGCGATTCCGCCGGCATAGTTGCTTATCGCAGCAAGGGCGTCGTCGGCAGTTGGTTCAGCTCCTTTGCCGACGCGCCAGGTGGCTTTGCTGAAGAGCTCAGGGAGTTTTCTTTTTCCGCCGGCATGGAGTATACCTATAATGATCAGTTTGCCTTCCGCATGGGATATTTCTACGAAGACCGTACCAAGGGCAACCGTCAATTCTTTAGCATCGGCACCGGTATAAAATACAATGTGTTTGGACTGAACTTTTCCTACCTGCTGCCTTCCGGGGCCGGGGTGAACCGCAACCCTTTGTCGAATACCATTCGCTTCAGTCTGGTCTTCGACTTCGACGCCGGCAAATAGGATTCTAAAGCCATTTTTTCCGCCGCCGCTCCTCCCATCGGAAAGCCTACCTTTGAAAAAATGGTATGATGGCCTTTCGTGTTGGCTTTGGCATTGATTTCCACCAACTGACGCCGGACCGCGCCCTCTGGCTGGGCGGTGTCAAGATCGACAGTCCGTTCGGGGCCAAAGGGCATAGTGATGCTGACGTGCTGCTCCATGCCATCTGCGATGCTATGCTGGGGGCCTTGGCCCTGGGAGACATCGGCCTGCATTTTCCGGACACTAGCGCGGCATATAAAGACATTGATAGCAAGGTGCTGCTGGGGCGCACCCTGGAGCTGGTGACCGCCAAGGGATATCAGGTAGTGAACATCGACAGCACCTTGACGCTGGAGGCGCCGCGGATACGGCCCTATGTGGCAGATATGTGTCGCGTCATAGCCAGCATCCTCGGCATAGGTGCCGAGGACGTGTCTATCAAAGCAACGACCACAGAAAAGATGGGCTTCGTAGGGCGTCAAGAAGGCTTGGTGGCCTATGCCACCGTGCTGCTGGAGCGGAAGACCTAGGAAAGACAGCTATCGGATAGACCGAAACCTTCGACGACATGCAGCCTGTTCCGATCCAAATCATCAACCGCTCTGGAAACCCATTGCCGGCCTATGCCACCGACGGGGCATCCGGTATGGACGTCCGCGCCTGCCTCGAAGAGGCGCTCGTCCTGCGGCCCCTGCAGCGGGCAGCCGTGCCTACCGGCCTTTGGCTGGCCATACCCCGGGGCTTTGAAGTGCAGGTGCGCCCGCGGTCTGGCATGGCTCTGAACCATGGCATCACCTGCCTGAACACGCCCGGCACCATCGACGCCGACTACCGAGGAGAAGTCAAAGTGATACTCGTCAACCTCTCCGAAGATCCTCAAACAATCCGTCATGGCGACCGCATCGCGCAGCTGGTGCTGCAACGCGTAGAGCGGGCCATGTGGGCCGAGTCGGCGGCCCTTGACAAAACAGAGCGAGGAGAGGGCGGCTTCGGACATACAGGCCTTCAATGACGACAAACATCCTCCCATGAGACGGCTCCTGCCCATCGCCTCTCTTTTCGCTGCCATAGCCGGTTGCCAAACCGCTCGGAAAGTCGCCCAGGCCGTCCCGGTCATCGACACCGAGGCATCCAAGCAACTGGTGGTAGACTCTTCAAAGATTCTACAGGCCAGGGCTGACTCCATCCGCAAGGCTGCCGCCTCCATCCTCAGCATACAGGCTAGCCGCATTCAGTATCAGACCTTCTCCGCCAAGGTGAAAGTCGATTACCTTGACTCGCGCGACAAGGCCCTGGAGTTTAATGCGTTCATACGCATTCGCCGCGACAGCGCCATCTGGGCCTCCATCGTCGCTTCCTTGGGGGTCGAAGCCTTCCGGGTGCTCATTACGCCCGACAGCGTACGCATCATGGATAAGCTAGAGAAGACGGTCAAGTACGCGGCGGGCTCCGAATTGCAAGAGATTACACAGCTGCCCTTCGACTTCAACGCCCTGCAGGAGCTAATCGTTGGAAACCCCATCGGACCGGCCACCTCGCCTGCTGCACTGCGCCATCAAGACGCTTCCATTCTCCTGGCGTACGAACACGGTGGCTTCCGCCATTACCTCAGCTATGATGCTACTGGCCCGGTGCTGCGGACGACCCGCCTCGATGAGATAGACCCGCAGCGCCACCGCACCGCCATCCTTTCCTTTGACCAGTTCGTGGTCAAGTCGGGACGTAACTTCCCCAACCTGCGCCGCATCACCCTGTCCGATAAGCAGAAAGTTGATATTTCGCTCGACTTCCGGCAGATCGACTTCGACCTCCCTATCGGCTTCCCCTTCTCTGTCCCCCGCAACTATAAATTGAAATAATTTTAACGGTCGTCCATCCCGCAGTATGATTATTTCCTCCACCTTGGCACAATTCTCGATCCATTCCCGCAAGATGTTGCGAATGAGTGGTCTCCTCCGTCATGGTCTGATCTTAGGCCTTTTGCTGTTGTCTTGCCTTTCCTATGCCCAGACGCAGCAGAAGGATGAGCTGGAACGCCGGCGCCGCCAGATAGAATCTGAGATCGCGCAGCTGCAGGTACAACAAAAGGAGCTGTCGCGCAATAAGAAGACGTCTCTTGCTGAGTTCAACCTCGTGCAGTCGCGGCTGCGCAGTCGGTTTGCCATGATTGAAAACCTCAACGATGAATTGCGGCTCATTGACGAGACGATCTTTCTTAACAACCGAGAAATCTATCGCCTCAGGCGGCACCTCGACACGTTGCGCGACCAGTATGCCCGTACCCTTGAATACTCCTTTAAGAACCGCAGCAGCTACGACATGCTGAACTTTATCTTCACTGCGGCCAGCTTTAACGATGCGGTGAAGCGAGCCGCGTATCTGAAAACCTATCGACGGTCGCGTCAAGACCAGGTGCGCAGCATCATTCGTACCAGCGAAGAACTGCAGTCGACCATCGACAAGCTCTCCCTAAACAAACAAATGAAGAATCATGCGTTGATCAAGCAGACCCAGCAAAAAGAGCTGCTCGAAGAGGAGAAGAAGGAGAAAGCCCGCGTGGTCAATGCGATTAAAGTCCGGGAGAAGGATCTTTCCAAAGAGCTCACAGCCAAGCGGAGGACGTTGACAGATCTCTCCAGGTCTATCCGCGTACTTGTCCAAAAAGAAATCGAGCGAAACCGCCTGCAGCGGGAGGCGGAGGAGCGCCGTCTTCGGGAGGAGGCTGCCCTTGCTGCCAAGACCAATGCGTCCAGGTCCGAAGGAGTGGCTGCCGGAAAGCCGGCCCCACCGCTGACGACTGTCCGCAATGAGCCACTGCCATCTGCATCACTCGTGCGTAAGGCCACAGAGTTGGAGAATAGCCCGGAAGTCACCCGCGTATCCGTAGGCTTTGAAAACAACCGTCGAAACATCCCATGGCCCGTCGACCTGGGCATCGTCACTTCTGGTTTCGGGCGTAAGAAAATCGAAGGCACCAGCCTTTATGAAGAGAATATCGGCATCACCATACAGACACGGGAGGGGCAGGCTGTGAAGGCGGTCTTTGAAGGGGTTGTCACCTCAGTCTTTGATGTAGATGGCAGCGCCACGGCGACTATCCAGCATGGCAAGTACTTCACGACTTACTACAACCTTTCGGTCGTCAGTGTCGCCAAAGGCAATCGCGTGTCTATGGGACAGACGATCGGTAAGGCCGGTACCAACGACTATGGTGACGGGGAGATCATTTTTGTCGTGAATGTGGAGAAAGACTTTGTGGATCCCATGAACTGGCTGAAGCCACGGTGATCATGACATGGCGCTCGACCAGAGCAATGCCTCATCATGCTGTTTGCGATGCCCGCAGGCAGCGCTCGTAAACTTCCTCATATTTAGGTACGATAAGACTGATGTCAAAGTGTTGGGCTTGAGCCTTGGCACCACTCCTGTATTTCTCTAGCACTGCCGGGTCTTGCAGGATGGCGACGGCCTTGGCAGCCATACCTTGGACGTCTCCAACGCTGCCGAGCTCGCCATTGACGCCGGGGATGACGACTTCCTTGATACCACCAGCGTCGGTCGCTACGACCGGCACGCCCGCGGCCATGGCTTCCAAGGCTGCTAGCCCGAAGCTCTCGTGTTCGGAGGGCAGCAGGAACAGGTCGGAGATGATGAAAATGTCTTCTATATCCTGCTGTTTACCGAGCATGCGGACATCATCGCAGAGGCCTAGTTGCCGGACCAGCTCTTCTGCCATTGGCCGTTCCGGGCCATCGCCGACCAGCAGCAGTTTGGCAGGGATCTGTTGGCGGATGCCGGCGAAGATGCGCACCACATCCTCGATGCGTTTGACTTTCCGGAAGTTAGAGGCGTGCAGGACGATGCGCTCTTCCTCCGGGGCGATGACCTTTCGGAAGGCGTCGATCGCTTTTTTGGCAAACCGGCGGACGTCTACAAAATTGTGGATGACGTCTATGGGCTTTTCAACCCGGAAGTTGGCAAGGGTCTCCTGGCGCAGGTTTTCTGAGACGGCGGTGATGGAGTCGCTTTCATTGATGGAGAAAGTGACGACGGGGGTATAAGTCTTATCTCTTCCGACCAGGGTGATGTCTGTCCCGTGTAAAGTGGTGATGACCGGGATGCGGATGCCTTCTTGCCGGGTGATGCATTTGGCCATGTAAGCTGCCGCTGCATGTGGGATGGCATAGTGTACATGCAGCAGGTCGAGCTGGTTGTTGCGGATGACGTCTACCATGGTGCTTGCCAGGGCGGACTCATAGGGAGGGTAGTCGAAGAGGGGATAGGTGGGCACATGCACTTCGTGGTAGAAGATGTTGGCGCTGAAGCCGGTCAGCCGGACTGGCTGGCGGTAGGTGATGAAGTGAATATGATGGCCTTTGTCTGCCAATGCCTTGCCCAGCTCTGTCGCCAG